>NZ_VISE01000001.1:1415035-2830070 GCF_007827275.1 Gillisia sp. Hel_I_86
CTTCACTATTCCACCAAGATTATATCAACTAATATAGCGTACAATAAAGACTAGAAGTCAAATACTTATAGTAAAATCAGTCTTTATTTATTTGTCTTCAAAATTTGATTATTAATTGTAAATATCTTATTTACAGATTATTAAATAGATAATAATAGCTAAAAAATTTATTCAAATTTAATTAATTATTTATAATACTTTTTAAGGAGAGGGCTTTAAAAATTGAAGTTATAAACACTTATATTATATTTATCTTTTTTCTTCTTATTAAAAAATTAAAACTATTGGTTATTATAGCTTGTTAACTTCTAGCATAACTTTATTCAATAAAAATAGGATTTTGAGATACCAACATTTTAGATTGACTTGTTAACAGTTCAATATATTTATAAGCCATTGATACTCTTGTTATTTTAAGATTTACTTAACAATGGTTAACAAATAAATGTTAATAGAAATTATTAAAAACTATATCCCAATCCGTTGTTCACAATCTACATTTTTATGCTCATAACTTCCCTAGAAATTCTATAGTTATAATTAGGAGAAAAGGAATTTATATTGCTATTGTAAATTCTGAACTTAAAAGCAAATTTTTTTGTTAAATTCCAGCATATTGTTATTCACATTTTATAAAAAATCTTAACCCTTTAAAAACAGGACATTTAGAAATAGTAATTAACAATGGATATTATAATAGTTAACAAGCCATTTTTTACCTTTGTTCAACCTTAAAAATAAACTTATGAAAATAGCAATTGGAAATGATCACGCTGGAACTGAATACAAGGAAACTATTGTTGCCTTTCTGGAATCTAAAGGAATAGAAGTTATTAACTATGGTACCAATAGTGAAGAAAGTGTGGATTATCCAGATTTTGTGCACCCTGTTGCGAGCGATGTGGAAGGTAACAAGGTAGACATAGGAATTATTATATGTGGTAGCGGGAATGGAGCTTCCATGACCGCCAATAAGCACCAAGGTGTACGTTGTGCACTGTGCTGGACAGGAGAGATTGCCAAATTGGCAAGACAACATAATAATGCAAATATTTTAAGCATTCCTGCCAGGTTTGTATCTCAAACTCAAGCAGTGGATATGGTGGATATTTTTCTAAATACAGAATTTGAAGGTGGACGGCATCAAAATCGTGTTGAAAAAATACCGGTGAATAATTAATGGCACATAACCACGGTCATGATCACACCCATATAGTAAAAGGTAAAAATCTTTTATTTTCTATATTTCTAAATATAGGGATTACACTTGCCCAAGTAATTGGTGGATTGTTAAGTGGAAGTCTTGCGCTGCTATCGGATGCGCTCCATAATTTTAGTGATGTACTTTCTTTATTGGTAAGTTATATTGCCAATATTTTATCTAAAAGGGATGCTTCGTTAAAACACACTTTTGGATATAAAAGAGCAGAAGTTGTTGCGGCATTTGTAAATGCTTCTACCCTTATTGTAGTTGCTGTTATTCTTATTGTTGAAGCTTTTCAAAGATTTAAGAATCCAGAAACCATAGATTCCAATCTTGTTATTTGGTTATCCCTTTTGGCAATTACAGGGAATGGTTTAAGTGTCTTGCTTTTAAAAAAAGACAGTAAAGCCAACCTCAATATGCGTTCGGCATATTTACACTTGTTAACAGATATGATGGCTTCTGTCGCTGTACTGGCCGGAGGTTTATTGATGAAATATTATAAAATTTTCTGGGTAGATAGTGTGCTTACATTGGCCATTGCCGTTTATCTTATTATTGTTGGCTACGATTTATTGAAATCGGCTACCAAGGTGCTCATGCTTTTTACGCCAAGCGATCTTGCATTGGAAGATATAGCTGAAAAAATTTGCTCTCTTCCAAAAATAAAAAACGTACATCATGTCCATGTGTGGCAATTAAATGAAGCGGAAATCCATCTGGAAGCACATGTGGATTTCACTGAAGATATATCACTTTCAAAATTCGAGGTTATTTTATCTGAAATTGAAGAATTGGCTTTTCATTCCTTCGGAATCAATCATGTGAACATTCAACCGGAATTTGGAAAGTGTGAAAATAAAGATCTAATTGTTCAGGATTGAAAAATAAAATATATATACGTTTTTTTCATAATAGTTATCTCGTCACCCTGTCCCGAAAGCTTTCGGGATTATTTCAGGGTCTCAATTTATAGTGTTATGAGATTCTTAAACTCCCGAACGGTCCTATCGTGTGGACACAATTATTTAATATTTTAAGGGATTAGCATTAATTTTACTCAAAAAATGAGAAGGGGGTTCACAGGCTTAGGGGATAAACGGTTGGTTTATCGGGGCAACAAGATTTTATCGGACCTGTTCAGCAAGAGCGTCCATTCGATCCGTCAGCTCAGCAGGAACGAATCAGACGCAAAGGCCGTTTACCGTTTTTTGCAGAACGATAGGGTCAGTGAAGGAGATATAGTAGAGAACTTGGTACATAATTGCCAGATGGCTTGTGCGGGCAAATTTGTTGTCTGTATCCAAGATACCACGGAGGTCAACCTAAGCAGCCATGGTAATAGGATCAATAAAGATGGCTTTGTGGGCACGACCAATGCGAAGAATTCCCAGGGACTGGGGTTCTTCATCCACCCAAGTTTGGTCTTGGATGCCGTGAGCGGCACCCCCTACGGCTATTCTGATATAAAGATCTGGAACAGGCCCTTGGAGTTCGCATCAAAGCATGAAAGACAGTACGGCAAGCTGCCCATAGAAGAAAAAGAGTCCTATAAGTGGATAGAAGTTTCCAAAAACACACAGGCCTCGCTAAGGGGCGTGGTAGCGGGAATGGTGATCGTACAAGATAGGGAAGGCGATATCTACGAACAGTTTGCAACCATACCAGATGCACAAACAGATCTATTGATAAGGGCCCGTACGGATAGGACCTTGGCGGATGGGTCAAAATTGTTTAGCTGCCTGGCGGACCAACCCTATCAAGGATCCTATGAGGTACAGGTGGATGCCTGTGCAAAGACCAGAAGAAAAAAAAGGATTGCAAAAATTGAAATCAGATATAAAGAGGTGGAACTTAAAAGGACCAGGGCGGCAAGCAAAGCAGTGGCACCCAGCATAAAACTATACCTGGTAGAGGCCAAAGAGGCGAACCGTACCGGGCCGGACAGGGTGTGCTGGAGGTTGTTGACAAGCCTGCCCATAGAGACTCTGGAAATGGCAGAAATGTGCGTGGAATGGTATAAGTGGAGGTGGACCATAGAAGAGGTGTTCAAGATATTAAAAAAAGAGGGCTACAATATCGAGGCGTCAGAGCTGGAGTATGGGTCATCGGTAAGAAAACTGAGCTTGTTGATAATGGAGGTCATCATCAAACTGTTCTTGATGCGGCTGGCGTATGCGGTACCAGAAGGAGAGATGAGCGCCGATAGCTGTTTCACGGAAGAAGAACAAACGTTTTTAGAGCACCAGATAATAAGACTGGAAGGTAGGACAGAGAAACAAAAAAACCCGTATAAGGAAAAAGGGCTAAAGAGATATGTTTGGGCGATAGCAAGACTTGGCGGATGGAAAGGCTATGAAAGCAAAAGGCATCCGGGCATAACGACCCTATGGATAGGATTGAAATATTTTAAGGCTGCCATGGAAGGGTGGACCATTCATAAAGATGTGTCCACACGATAGGAACGGTCGGGACAGTATGCCATCCTTTATCAGTTTATGATGCTTTATGGATAATAAAAATAAAAATTATGCAAATTAAAGTAAAGAAATTTCACGAGTTAAACTTGGACGAATTATATGAAATGCTGGCTCTTAGGTCTGAGGTTTTTGTGGTAGAACAAGATTGTGTTTATCAGGATATCGACGGGAAAGATCAAAAAGCCCTACATATCTTGGGATATAAAGATGGACAACTCGTAGCCTATACCAGATGTTTTAATAAAGGCTTGTATTTTGAAGACGCTTCTATCGGTAGGGTTTTAGTAAAAGAAGACCAACGAAAATATGGCTACGGACATGTTATTTTCGACGCCTCTATTAAGGAGGTTGAAGAAAGATTTCAAGTAAACAGTATCAAAATTTCTGCTCAAAAATATCTTACTAAATTTTATGAAAATCACGATTTTAAACAAATAGGAGAAGGATATTTGGAAGATGGAATTCCGCATATTGGTATGATAAGATCTTAGCTGGTTTCATCATGATTTAAAATTATTGAGTTATACGTTTAGCATCCGTTTAATCTAAAGAATTCCTCGAGGCTCTGCCTCGGGGTTATGCTGAAAAGTTTGAAAAACGGAGAGTTTTTCATGACACTTTGAAAAAGTGTATTTTCGATTTATGGGAGAGCATATTTTCAAAAGGCATAATAAAACATTGTTGATGTACGATTTGGTTTTTCCGTTGAAGTATAGGAAATCAGTTGTAGACGAGGAGATAGGGGAAGGTTTAAAACAAATTTGTATTGAAATATCGGAGCGTTATGAGGTACACTTTATTGAGATAGGCTATGAGTCTAACCATATACACTTTTTAGTTCAAAGTGTCCCCAGTTATTCAGTTTCCAAAATGATGACAATGTTGAAAAGTATTACGGCAAAGCAATTATTCATGAGGTACCCAGAGATAAAAGCGAAGCTATGGGGTGGTAAATTTTGGACAAGTGGTTTTTATGCAAATACAGTTGGTCACTACTCAAATGAAGAAGTGATTAAAGCGTATGTGAGGTAAAATACAAAATTGAAATTTTTGGTTCTGAGGCCAAAATGACCTCGATAGAATATCGAGGGGGCGAAACACCTCTATGGCTTGCCTCGAAGAAATTCACGACATATTCTCATTGATCCCCTACAGGAGACTTCCATAAGCCATGGCGTTCTAAAATTAATTTTTGAAATGGCACTTAGATATGTATCTTTATTCTTTCCTATTTTATATTGCCCTTATCTATTAAGGTTGAATATATTAAGATCCCTAAACTTTTATTAACATACATAAATTGACTCATAAAAAAGTCTAGGAATTGACTATTGTAAGTGTAATCTCACTATTTTTACCCAGATTTTCGAAATAAGTAATTGGATTTTTTAGTAGATTAATTTAATTTACCTTAAAAATCCACCTGCTTTGCAGGTGGTAATGTTCTGATGGCTGTGCCTTATATTTGCACTATGGGTAAATATAAGAAACTTAGTCGCGTTGTTTATAAGTGTGACTATCATATTGTTTGGGTTCCAAAATATCGCCTCCGGATATTGAAGGGCGCGGTGAAGGAATTGGTCGAGCAAGATATAAGAATGCTTTGTGAATGGAAAAGTTGTGAGGTTGAGGAACTGAACGTTCAAGAGGACCATGTTCACTTGCTGGTGTCTGTTCCCCCCAAAGTTTCTATTTCAAAATTGATGGGTACATTGAAAGGGAAGATTGCAATAAAACTTTTTAAGAGTTACCCGAAATTGAAAAAGAAACCCTATTGGGGCAATCATTTTTGGTCTCGAGGTTATTTTGTGAGCACAGTTGGACTGGATGAGGAAATGATTAAAAAATACGTCAAGTTCCAAGAGAAAGAAGAAAAGCGGGTTGAGGAGCAGCAACAAAGATTTGATTTCTGACCATCGCCTTGCCGCCCCCTATGGGGGCTATCCAAAGCCACCTTCTAAGAAGGTGTGATTTTTACTATTTTTAAAACTTACAGGACGTTTATTACGTTAATATTACGCCACAAGTTTTTAAGTGATTTATATATAAAGTAAATTGCACACAATTATGATGAGAAAAACCTTTATTTATATGGTCTTAGCAATAAGAGCGGTTTTTTTATTCGGAGTGAATCTTTGCGAGGCTTTCTGGAAGATTGTTTCAAAACCATCCAAATTTCTGCTGCGCACTTTTGTTGTAGCACTTATCATTTTATCTTCTTTCAATTCTGAGGTTTTGGCACAAGGAAATAACTGCCCTCCAGGGCAACGTTATTGTAGAGGTGATTGTAGACCTGCAAGAGATTGTCGGGGTCCAATATCACCACCACCGGGACTGCCAATAGATTCTAAATTGCCTTATTTGTTAATTGCTGGGCTTGGACTGGGGATCTATTATTTAAAATCGAAAAAGACCACTTAATCCATTTGCGTCAATCGCTTTACGTACTTTCCTATAACGTCAAATTCCAGATTTACAGTATCACCTTCCTCTAAGTTTTTAAATGTTGTATGCTCGTATGTATAAGGTATAATAGCTACACTAAAGCGATTGATTTCAGAATTCACTACCGTAAGGCTCACGCCACTTATGGTGATAGAACCTTTTTCTATAGTAACATTTCCTAAGCCTGGGTCATAATTAAAAGTAAAGATCCAACTTCCGTTTTCCTCTTTCACAGACAGACATTCCGCGGTTTGGTCTACATGGCCTTGAACTAAATGCCCATCCAATCTTGCTCCCAGCTTCATTCCGCGTTCCAAGTTTACAGGGTCTCCAATAGTCAAATTTCCTAAATTGGATTTCTCCAAAGTTTCTTGAATGGCTGTCACCTGATATGAATTGTCATTGATAGCAACCACTGTTAAACAAACCCCATTATGTGCCACGCTCTGATCTATTTTTAATTCTGAAGTAATGGATGCTGCTACAAAAATATCAAGATTGCCTTTATCTTTCTTTATTTCGAGGATCTCTCCTACTTCTTCAACAATTCCGGTAAACATGGTGGTAGATTATTGTTACATTTGTGGTGTAAAAATATAAATAAAAAGGGGAATTATTATGAAGTCCGTTCAAAAGATAAAACTGGGAATTAGCATAGGGGATCTAAATGGGATTGGGGGAGAAGTAGTACTAAAGACTTTTGAAGATTCCAGAATGCTGGATTTTTGTACCCCAGTTATTTTCGCTTCGGTTAAAGTTTTAAATTTCTATAAAAAACATTTTAAGCTTTCCTTAAATTTTCAAGGAGTGGAATCTGTTTCTAATGCGATTGAGGGCAAGATCAATGTGGTAAACGTTTGGAAAGGGAATGTAGCAATAAACTTTGGGGAAGAAGATATGGAAAGCGGAAAATATGCCTTCAAATCCCTAGAAGCTGCAACAAATTCCTTGGTTGGCGATGAGATAGACGTGTTGGTAACAGCACCTATTAATAAGAATACCATTCAGTCTGAAGATTTTAAATTCCCGGGCCATACAGATTATTTAGCAAAACAACTAAAAGGAGATAGCTTGATGTTCATGATCACCGATACCTTAAAAGTTGGTTTGTTAACAGATCATGTTCCGTTAAAGGACATAGCAAACGTGATCACTCCCGAATTGATAGAAAAGAAAATAGCTACTATAACCAAAACCTTAAAGCAGGATTTTAGAATATCAAAACCAAAAATAGCGGTTCTGGGCATAAACCCACATAGCGGAGATAATGGATTAATAGGGAATGAGGATGAAGAAATATTAAAGCCTACGCTTCAAAAAATAAGGGATAAAGGAAATTTGGTATATGGTCCTTATGCTGCCGACAGTTTCTTTGGCACAAAAAACCATGCGAATTTTGATGCTGTTGTGGCATCCTACCACGACCAAGGGCTAATTCCCTTTAAAACCTTGTCCTTTGGGGAGGGTGTGAATTTTACTGCTGGCTTAAGAAAGATTCGGACATCTCCAGATCATGGAACAGCTTTTGAAATTGCCGGTAAAGATTGTGCGAACATTAATTCGTTTAAAGAAGCGGTTTTTAAAGCATTGGAAATTTATAAAACGCGGGAAGAATATCAAAAAATCACTCGAAACCCCCTGAAAAAACAAGGAAAAAAGATATAAACAAAATATTGTTTATAACGAATAGTTAATTCATTATATTTTATATCTTTGCACCTGCCTTAGCTCGAGGGCAGGCGGATGAAAACGATGATGTTATGAGGAAATTTGCGGCATACACAATCCCTTTTGTGGGGCTTAAAATTGGAAGCCACGACTTTAAATACGAGATAGACAAAGAGTTCTTTGACCATTTTGAATACGAAGATTTCAATAGTGCTAATCTGCATTTAGATATGGTGCTGGAAAAAAAAGCAACAATGATGGAGCTTTTTTTTGAAACTTCGGGAACCGTAAACGTTAATTGTGATCTCACAAACGAACCTTTTGATATGCCAATTTCTGGTAGTTTAAGATTGGTGGTAAATTTTGGAGATGAATTTAACGATGAGAATGAGGAAATCCTAATATTGCCCCATGGCGAATACGAGATAAATATCGCACAATATGTGTATGAGATTATCGTATTGGCAGTTCCACAAAAAAGGATTCATCCAGGGATAGCAGATGGAACATTAAAGTCTGATGTGCTCGATAAACTAGAAGAATTAAGTCCGAAAGGAACTAATGAAGATAATGACAACGGGGAAAATATAGATCCTCGCTGGAATAAATTAAAAAACTTATTAAACGATAAATAATACGTAGCAATGGCACATCCTAAGAGAAAAATCTCCAAAACGAGAAGAGATAAGAGAAGAACACATTATAAAGCTACTGTTCCACAAATTGCTAAAGATCCTACTACAGGAGAGGCACATGTGTACCACAGGGCTCATTGGCATGAAGGTAAATTATACTATCGTGGTCAGGTTTTAATAGATAATACTGAAGAGGTACAAGCCTAATTATAGAGCTTTGCTAGAATACAAACTCTCACATTGTGGGAGTTTTTTGTTTTAAGTTGAATAAGTCCTAAAAAGGTCTTATTTTGCAACCCGATTCAAAGAATTTTCAGTACTTTTCTTCCTCCAAGAAATAGTTCTTGACTATTGCAAAGAGTTTAAAATTAGATTTTTATGAATAAAATCACAGCAGCAATTACCGCTGTAGGTGCTTATGTCCCTAACGATATTTTGTCCAATAAAGAATTGGAGAAAATGGTGGACACCAATGATGAATGGATTTTTTCACGTACAGGAATTAGAGAGCGCCGCATCCTTAAAGACCCTACTTTAGGAACTTCTTTTATGGCTATAAAAGCCGCCCGAGATCTTATTGCCAAAGCAAATATTAATCCCAAAGAAATAGACCTGGTTGTACTGGCCACTGTTTCTCCAGATATGCCGGTAGCAGCTACCGCTGTTTATGTAGCTACAGAAATAGGAGCTATAAATGCTTTTGCTTACGATTTACAAGCAGCCTGTTCTGGATTTCTTTACGGAATGTCTACAGCGAGCGCCTACATAGAATCGGGAAGATATAAAAAAGTCCTTATTATAGGAGCAGATAAAATGTCTTCTATAATTGATTATACAGATAGGACCACTTGTATCATCTTTGGAGATGGTGCAGGAGCTGTTCTATTTGAACCAAACACTGAAGGATTGGGATTCCAGGATGAAATTTTACGCAGTGACGGGATAGGAAGGCATTCCTTAAAGATCGAAGCCGGTGGTTCTTTGATGCCACCTTCCGAAGAAACTGTAGCAAGCAAAAGGCACTTTGTTCAGCAAGACGGGAAAACAGTATTTAAATATGCAGTTTCCAATATGGCCGATGTAAGTGAACAAATCATGAAAAAGAATAATCTTACCAATGAAGATGTTAACTGGTTAATTGCACATCAAGCCAATAAACGCATCGTTGGTGCTACAGCAAGTAGAATGAACCTTGAAGAGGAAAAAGTGTTGATGAATATTCAGCGATACGGTAATACCACTTCTGCAACCTTACCACTAT
The DNA here is from genome assembly GCF_007827275.1 of Gillisia sp. Hel_I_86. Taxonomy (NCBI): domain Bacteria; kingdom Pseudomonadati; phylum Bacteroidota; class Flavobacteriia; order Flavobacteriales; family Flavobacteriaceae; genus Gillisia; species Gillisia sp. Hel_I_86. The sequence continues at coordinate 1,424,729 of NZ_VISE01000001.1, forward strand.
TGCTAAGCGATTACGAAAAACAATTTAAAAAAGGAGATAACTTAATATTTGCGACATTTGGAGGCGGATTCACATGGGGATCCATCTATCTTAAATGGGCATATAATTCTTAATAAACCAACACCCTAATATTTTTATTATGGATATAAAAGAAATTCAGAATTTAATCAAGTTTGTAGCTAAGTCTGGTGCCAGTGAGGTAAAACTTGAAATGGATGATATAAAGATCACCATTAAAACAGGATCTGGCGATGCAGAGCCAACATATATTCAGCAAGTCCCGATGCAAGGGCAAATGCAACAAGCAATCCCACAACAACAAGTTCCTGCTGTTGGGCAAGAAGCTCCACAAACTGCGGCAGGCGATACTAAACAATCTGCACCAGAGGAATCTTCAAAATACATCACGGTAAAGTCTCCAATTATTGGGACTTTTTACCGTAAACCATCTCCAGATAAAGATGTTTTTGTTGAAGTGGGAGATAACATTAAAGTAGGTGATGTTCTTTGCGTGATCGAAGCGATGAAACTTTTCAACGAAATTGAAAGTGAAGTTTCAGGAAAAATAGTAAAAGTATTAGTAGACGATTCTTCCCCTGTAGAATTCGATCAGCCATTATTCTTGGTAGATCCGTCATAAATTGACCTTCACATTAGATTTAATTTTGCTGTTTCAGTAAAAAATATATAAGGTATGTTTAAAAAAATATTAATTGCCAACAGGGGTGAGATCGCACTGCGAATTATCCGTACCTGTAGGGAAATGGGCATAAAAACCGTAGCGGTATATTCTACTGCCGATGCAGAAAGTCTTCATGTACGTTTTGCAGACGAAGCGGTTTGTATAGGCCCACCACCCAGTAACCTTTCATATTTAAAAATATCAAATATCATTGCCGCTGCAGAGATTACCAATGCAGATGCCATACATCCAGGATATGGGTTTTTAGCAGAGAATTCTAAATTCTCCAAGATCTGTCAGGAGCACAATATCAAATTTATTGGTGCATCCCCAGAAATGATAGATAAAATGGGGGATAAAGCTTCTGCCCGTGCAACAATGACTGCTGCAGGTGTTCCTTGTATCCCAGGATCTGAAGGACTGCTCAAAGATTATGCAGATTGTTTAAAGACTGCAAAAGAAATGGGTTTCCCGGTAATGCTTAAAGCTACTGCCGGTGGTGGAGGAAAAGGAATGCGTGCCGTAATGAAGGAGGAAAATCTTCAGGCAGCATGGGATTCTGCTCGTCAAGAAGCGGGTGCTGCCTTTGGAAATGATGGGATGTATATGGAAAAACTCATTTTGGAGCCACGCCATATCGAGATCCAAATTGTAGGGGATAGCACAGGAAAAGCATGTCACCTTTCAGAAAGGGATTGCTCAATCCAAAGAAGGCATCAAAAGCTTACCGAAGAAACCCCTTCGCCTTTCATGACAGATAAGTTGAGAAAGCAAATGGGAGATGCCGCCGTAAAAGCAGCAGAATTCATTAAATATGAAGGTGCAGGAACAATAGAATTCTTGGTAGACAAACATAGAAATTTCTACTTTATGGAGATGAACACTCGTATCCAGGTAGAACATCCAATAACAGAACAGGTAATAGATTACGATCTTATTCGCGAGCAGATTTTGGTCGCGGCTGGAATTCCGCTTTCGGGAAAGAATTACTTTCCAAAACTGCACTCCATAGAATGCAGGATCAATGCAGAAGATCCTTATAACGACTTTAGGCCTTCCCCGGGGAAGATCACCAATTTACACGCTCCAGGAGGGCATGGTGTAAGAATAGATACGCACGTTTACAGCGGCTATTCCATTCCTCCAAACTACGATTCCATGATCGCTAAATTGATCACCACTGCTCAAACCAGGGAAGAAGCTATCAATAAAATGAAACGCGCCTTGGATGAGTTCGTGATAGAAGGGGTTAAAACCACGATTCCGTTCCATAGGCAATTAATGGATCATCCAGATTATTTGGATGGAAACTACACCACCAAATTCATGGAGTCCTGGAAAATGGATGCCATTAAAGAAGAATAATATATAGGCCTCGAATTTTCGGGGCTTTTTTATGGGGTTCCCGCTCCAAAAAGAGCGGTCGGGCTATCCGCTTTTAGTCCCGAGCCACAAAAGTGTCTCGAGAGCTAACCGCTGCTATCCCTAACCCTTTCTTTTTTAAAATCTAATCAATCCTATGTGTCACTTCGAGCGGAGTCGAGAAGTCTTCCATTACTTCATAACCATAGCTTAGTATTTAAATGCCATTCAGTCCCGATCGCCATCGGGCGCAGTGAAGGATCTCAATGGAGCAACATTCCTGCTATTAAAAAAGATCCCTCCTGCCGGCGGGATGACAAAGAAAAGCCAATTGTCCCTTCGATTTCGGAGTCGAGAAGTCTAGGGGTTGGAAGTCCTTTAATTCCCAACATTTCTCCAAAACTTTCCGTAATTTCACCCCTAAATCCATCACATGAACTTATCCTACTGGGAGCATAAGTCTTGGCTGTCTAATATAGATCATACTATTATTGGGAGCGGAATTGTAGGTCTTAATACTGCTCTCAGATTAAGGGAAAAATTTCCAAAAACCAATATTCTAATTCTGGAACGTGGTTTCCTGCCAAATGGTGCAAGTACCAAGAATGCAGGATTTGCTTGTTTTGGGAGTCTTTCAGAAATGCTGGACGATCTAAATACACATTCAGAAGAAGAAGTGGTACAACTGGTTCAAAAAAGAGTAGATGGGTTGGCACTTTTGCGCAAGACTCTAGGAGATGGAACCATAGATTTTAATCGATGGGGAGGTTATGAACTTTTTACTCCCGAAGATAAAGCGCTATTGGAGGAGTGTGAATCTAAAATAGAATATGTAAATAAACTACTATTTCCAATTTTTAAAGAAAACGTTTTTAGCACCGGCCCCAATAAATTCAATTTTAAAAAGATCAAGGAAACGGTGATTTTTAACAAGTTTGAAGGCCAGATCAATACCGGAAAAATGATGGAAGCCTTGCTTAAAAAGGCTGCAAATACAGGAATCAAGATCTTGAATAATATAAGTGTTGAAGAGTTTTCAGAAGGAAATACTTCAGTAAAAATCAAGACCGATCAATTTGAATTCACTACAAAAAAGTTATTAATTGCAACCAACGGATTTGCCGTTCAGTTAGGTTTGGAATCGGTGAAACCGGCAAGAGCACAGGTCCTTATTACCAAACCGATTGAAAACCTTCAAATAAAAGGGACTTTTCACTTGCATAAGGGCTATTATTACTTCAGAAATATAGATAAGCGTATCTTGTTGGGCGGGGGAAGAAATCTGGATCTTAAAACAGAAGAAACAACCACGTTAGGTGAAACAGCACTTATTCAGGATAAATTAGAAGAGTTGCTAAAAGAAACTATCTTACCAAACATGGATTTTGAAATAGATAGGCGTTGGAGCGGGATCATGGGGGTAGGAACTCAAAAGAAACCTATCGTAAAACAACTTTCCGATAATACTTTTTGCGGAGTTAGGTTGGGAGGAATGGGTGTTGCCATTGGCAGTTTGGTGGGTAGGGAATTAGCAGATTTGATCACTCATTAAGGGAGTTGACTTTAAACTATTATATGAAGAAATTTTTCAGGTTCCTTTTAAAGCTAATCCTTGGTTTAATTGCCTTTAGCATTTTTATAGTGTTGCTTTATAAATGGGTGCCGGTTCCTGCTACGCCGCTTATGGTAATAAGATATTTTGAAAATCCTGAAGAACCCATTAAACACGATTGGGTTTCTTATAATGAAATCTCGGGATATTTACCTCTTGCGGTGCTTTCCAGTGAAGATCAGAATTTTTTGAATCATTCTGGTTTCGATATGAAAGCCATAGAAAAGGCCATTGAAAACAATAAAAACGGAAAGCGGGTTCGTGGTGCAAGTACGATCTCACAGCAAACGGCGAAAAATGTGTTTTTATGGCCTCACCGTAATTGGTTTAGGAAAGGAATGGAAGCATATTTCACCTTGCTTATAGAGACTTTGTGGAGCAAAGAACGCATAATGGAAGTATATTTAAACAGCATAGAAATGGGGAAAGGTGTATATGGAGCGGAAACCGCTTCCCAATATTGGTTTCAAAAACCTGCTTCAAAATTAACCACATACGAAGCTGCTGCCATTGCGGCGGTACTTCCAAATCCAAGGGTTTATAGAGCCAATCCCGCAAGCAGTTATATCGCGCAAAGAAAAACCTGGATCGTTGGGCAAATGCAGAATTATGGACCTTTCAGCATTAAAAATTAGTAAATGAAAGAGGAGCTATATAAAAAATGTGAAAGCTATTTAGAAGAAAAAATAGCAAGGATCTCCCATTCCATACAAGATCTGGAAGCGGCTTTAACCAATGAATCCAAGAGCAGCGCAGGGGATAAATATGAAACCAGCCGGGAAATGATCAATATCGAAATCCATAAGCTTTCCACTCAGCTGCAACAGTTTCAACAACTACAGGTTACTTTAGAAGTGGCAAAGCGAAGTGCAACTGCCGACACAGTAAAAATGGGAAGTTTGGTAAAAGCCACCAATGCTGTTTATTTTATATGTATTCCAATAGGGGAGGTAGAAATAGGCGATAAAAAAACATATGTAATTGGCGCTGGTTCTCCCATCGCGCAGGCTTTAATAGGTAAATCTGTAGGAGATCCTTTTAGCTTCAATGCAGTATCTGGAACAATCGTTTCTATTAATTAGTTTCGAGTCCTGGACGCTATCAGGTTTTTATCTATTGCAATATTCACGGTGTAACCTATTCCAATTTCTTCAGAATTTTCAAAATAAATAATCTGATTTTTTAAGGATGCTTTTATAAGGAAGTTCGATCCTTTAAAATAGGACGCTAAGACCTTAACTTTTATATCCGAAGTTTTTACCAGTCTTATTTCATGGGGGTATAATAAAATCATTTTTCGGCTTGTCTCTTTAGGAGAGATCGATCTTAACATCACTTCATTGATATCTCCAAAGAGAGCCGCAATGTACTTATTTGGTGGGTTATTATATAATTCCTGAGGAGTATCATTCGCGTAGATTTTCCCATTTTTAAGGACTATGGTTCTATCTGCAAAAGATAACGCATCGGTGCTGTCATGGGTTGCAATAATACAGGTAATCTTGTTCTCTTTTAAATAGGCAAACAGTTTCCGTCTAAGATTGTTTTTTCTAAAATGATCTATATGGCTAAAAGGTTCATCCAGTAATAATAGTTCCGGTGTGTTTGCCAAAGCTCTGGCCAAAGCCACTCGTTGTTGTTGTCCACCGCTAAGGTGTCCCGCTTTTACATGGGCAAGCTCTTTCATTTCCACAACTTCCAGAAGCCCCATTATGCGCTTCTTTTTCTTTCTGGGATATGCATTGCTTAGGTGTTTCCCAACATTTTCGACCACGCTGAGTGGTGGCATGAGGTCGAAATCCTGGGCTAAATATTTAATAAATGGCTCTCCGGGAACTAAATTATGATTTGGACCTTTCAATTTATTTCCTTTCCAGATCACAGATCCATCGGTATGATGAAGCCCGTAAATCAATTGAAGCAAGGTGCTTTTCCCACAACTGCTTTCCCCGATCAGTGAAACGTGATCTCCTTCAGCAATTTGTAATGAAATTTTCTTTAATACCGGTTTTTCATTGTAACCAAAAGAGATATTTTTTAGTTTCAACATATTTTAAATTCAGACTTTTTTAAAAAGTAAAGTCGGAAAAATAATTATTTCCGACTTTATTAAAATTATATAATTTTGAGATTTATCCTTTCACTTTGTCGCTTACCTTTTCAGGCAAAACTTCAAATCCCATGTTGTAAAGGGTAAATGAAAAGATATCGGCATATTCATCTATGATCATCGCAGTTGGTTTCCCGGCACCATGACCTGCTTTGGTTTCAATTCTAATAAGCACGGGATTGTTCCCGGCTTGTTTTTCTTGCAGTTCTGCCGCAAATTTAAAGGAATGCGCTGGTACTACACGATCATCATGATCTCCGGTAGTAACCATCGTTGCAGGATATTTTACCCCTTCTTTTACATTTTGAACGGGAGAATAGCCATATAGATACTCGAACATTTCCTTGTTATCTTCAGAAGTTCCATAATCATACGCCCATCCTGCTCCGGCAGTAAATGTGTGGTAACGCAACATATCCATCACCCCAACAGCAGGCAATGCTACCTTCATTAATTCCGGACGCTGCGTCATTGTAGCACCAACCAATAATCCTCCGTTGGAACCACCGCGAATTGCTAAGTAGTCACTAGAAGTATATTTCTCTTTTATCAGATATTCTGCTGCAGCTATAAAGTCGTCAAAAACATTTTGTTTTTTCAGCTTGATTCCTGCATCGTGCCACTCTTTTCCATATTCCCCACCTCCACGTAAACTAGGTACGGCATAAATACCACCCTGCTCCATCCAAACCGCATTTGCGATGCTAAAAGAAGGTGTTAAACTGATATTGAAGCCTCCATATCCATAAAGAATGGTCGGGTTCTTTCCGTTTAGCTCGATTCCTTTTTTATGGGTGATGATCATTGGAACTTTTGTACCGTCTTTAGAAGCAAAGAAAACCTGCTTGCTTTCGTACTCTTCAGGATTAAAATCTATAGTTGGCTTATTGTATAATTCTGAAGTCCCTTTCTTGATATCATATTTATAGATACTTCCCGGAGTCACATAATTGGTAAAAGAGTAATATAAGTGCTCTTTTTCCTTTTTTGTGCTAAAACCACCAACCGATCCTACCCCAGGCAAATCTACATCCCTGACCAATTTCCCTTTATAATCGTATTGTTTTACTTTGGAAACGGCATCTACCATATATTCTGTAAAGAAATAGCCACCACCCGTAGATGGAGTTAATACGTTTTCGGTTTCAGGGATAAAATCTTTCCAGTTATCGGAACTTGGATTGGAAGCATCTACCGTTACGATCTTTTTATTTGGTGCATCCATATTGGTTACAATAAATAATTTACTGCCATCATTCTCGATCACATACGTATCTGTATCTTCATTATCCAGTATGCTGACCAATTCTGGATTTGGTTTGGTGAGATCCATCATGAACAATTTACCACCGGAAGTAGAATTCCTAGCAGAAATGAATAAGTAATGGTCATCCTCGGTTACATAACCACCAATATATCTATGTTTCTGTTCGGGGGTTCCACCAAATACCAATTTATCCTCGCTTTGCTTGGTTCCTAGTTTATGATAAAAAAGCCTGTGCTGATCTGTCTTTGCTGAAAGCTCACTCCCTTTTGGTTTTTCGTAGCTGGAATAGTAAAAACCTTCGTTCCCTTTCCAAGAAATCCCGCTAAATTTAACATCTATCAGCGTGTCCTCAATTGCTTTTTTGGATTCCGTATCCATTAGGATTACTTTTCTCCAATCGCTACCTCCTTCAGAAATTGAATAAGCGGCCAGCATTCCATCTTTGGAAAAACTCAATCCCCCTAAAGACGTGGTCCCGTCTTTGCTGAATTTATTGGGATCCAAAAACACTTCGGCATCTCCATCATCTCCTTTTTTTCGATAAACTACATACTGATTTTGAAGCCCATCATTTTTATAGAAATAATCGTAATTCCCTTCAGTGTAAGGTGCTCCAAGTTTTTCGTAGTTCCAAAGCTCGGTCAATCGTTTATTGAGTTCTTTCCTGTATGGGATTTTAGCTAAATAATCGAAGGTAACCTTGTTTTCAGCCTTTACCCAATCTTCGGTTTCCTTGCTTCTGTCGTCCTCCAACCATCGATATGGGTCTTTTACTTCGGTTCCAAAATAATTGGTTACGGTATCTACCTTTTTGGTTTCTGGATATTTCAATACTTCTGCTTCGTCTTGTTGGGAATATACTTCACAAGGATAAAGGGCTCCAGCTGCGATAATTCCGATTAGTAGTTTTTTCATAATGATTCCAAGATGTTTTATGTGATATATGTAGCAAATAAGAACCCTAAGTTACATTTTTTCAATGATTTAGTTCACCGCGTATTTTACAAAACCTTTTTTCACTAGGTATTCTGCAATCTGAATGGCATTGGTAGCAGCTCCTTTACGTAAATTATCGGCTACCACCCACATATTTAAGGTTTTTGGTTGAGAATAATCCCTTCTTATTCTTCCTACAAATACATCATCTTTTCCTTCGGCATAAATCGGCATAGGATAGGTGTTGACCGATGGGTTGTCTTGTACGGTCACCCCAGGGAAATCACTTAGTAATTTGCGAACATCGTTTTCATCAAACTCAGCTTCAAATTCCACATTTATGGACTCGCTATGTCCACCTACTACAGGAATCCTGATTGCCGTTGCCGAAACCTGAATAGATTGATCTCCCAGAATCTTTTTGGTTTCGTTGGAAAGTTTCATTTCTTCTTTAGTGTAACCATTTTCAGTAAAAACATCGCAATGCGGGATCGCATTTCTATGGATAGGATAGGGATATGCCATTTCTCCTTTTGCATCCTGATATTCATTTTCCAATTGCTGTACAGCTTTTACACCAGTCCCTGTTATAGACTGATACGTAGAAACAACCACCCGCTTTATTTTATATGTATCATGCAATGGCTTTAACGCCATTAACATTTGGATAGTAGAGCAATTGGGATTTGCTATAATTAGATCTTCTGAAGAAATTTCTTCGGCATTGATCTCCGGAATAATTAATTTTTTTTCAGGATCCATTCTCCAGGCCGAAGAATTATCGATCACTATAGTTCCAACCGCAGCAAATTTTGGAGCCCATTGTAAAGAAGTATCCCCACCTGCTGAAAAGAGTGCAAGATCTGGTTTTAAGGCCACTGCCTCTTCCAGACCGATTACTTTAAACTCTTTATTATTGAATGTTATGCTATTTCCGATAGATTTTTGGGAAGCTACAGGGTATAATTCTGAAATTGGAAAATTTCGTTCTTCCAAAATTTTTAAGATTACTTGTCCTACCATTCCGGTTGCACCAACTACTGCTATTCTCATTTGATATTTTTTAAAAAGTTGAATTCTATAATTCTTTTGCAAATGTATTACACAAAAAAATATCCCGGGAATTTAAGCGGGTTAATTTGAAGGAAATAAATCAAATTGCACACATTTCTAATATTGGTTAAAAAAAGAACCCTCCACTTTGGTGAAGGGTTTAGGTTGGGAATATATAATGTAGCGGTGATCGAGCTAAATTTATTTAAGAATTTTGTTTTTTCAATTCATCCCTGATCTCAATAAGTAATTCTTCTTGAGAAGGTCCTTTTGGTGCTGGTGCAGCTTCCTCTTCTTTCTTCTTGGTCTTTTCGTAGGCCTTTAAAAATAGGAAGACGAAAAGTCCAACTAATATAAAATATATAATTGCCTGAATAAGGTTTCCATAGGTAAGAACAGCAGCTTCAGCTTCTTGAGCTGCTTCCAATGTGCCATATTTTTGACCATCCAAAGCGATAAATTTCTGAGTGAAATCTGTTCCACCTGTTAACACGCCTATTACAGGCATAAATATATCTGCAACCACAGAAGATATTACTTTGTTAAACGCAGCACCAATTACTACAGCAGTGGCTAGGGCAACAATATCCTTTTTTAGTAAAAAAGATTTAAAATCGGCGAAAAACGACATAAATGTTAGGGTTTTGGTTAGAAAGTGCAATTTACAGAAAAATTAAACAAGGGTGTTTTTATTCTTGAACGATCACTCGTTTTACCCTTTGTGAAATTCCCGTAATCAATTCATACGAAATCGTATTTCCTGAAGCAGCAAATTGCGTAGCATGATGAGGCCCACCAAAAACAATGACTTCATCACCTTCTTTACAGTCAATTCCAGTGATGTCTATCATAAGCATATCCATGCACACATTTCCAATGATGGGCGCATAGTTTCCGTTTATAAAAACTCCGCCCCTGCCGTTTCCATATTGCCTGTTAATGCCATCTGCATACCCAATTGGTAAAGTAGCGGACTTCATTTTTTCTGTTGCCGTAAAGGCCCTTTTATATCCTACGCTTTCTCCCGGTACAAGTTGATGGATTTGTGAAACAATCGTTTTTAAGGTGCCAATTGGCTTTAGGTGCTTATTGATGTTTTCATCATTTCCAAACCCATAAAGGCCAATTCCGCATCTAACCATGTCGAAAGCTGCTTCCGGATAATTTATTATTGCTGAGGTATTGCTTATATGAAGCAGCGGTCTATAATCCAGGTTTTGGAACGATCTGAATGCCATTTTCCTGAACTTGTCCAATTGTTGTAGTGTGAATTCACGTTCCTTCCAATCTTCACTTGCAGCGAGATGAGAGAAAATGGATTTCACTTTAACAGCATCCGATTTTGCCAGATATTCAAAAACAGTATTTAATTCTGGAGCTATAAATCCAAGCCTGTTAAGTCCTGTATTTAATTTTAAATGAATGGGATACTCGTTTTGTTCGAGCTTTTCAGCGGTTTTAATAAATGCCTTAAGAACAAATTCACTATAAATGCTGGGTTCCAGACATCTTTCGATAATTTCTTCAAAATTGATGGATTGCGGGTGCAGTACCAAAATAGGTGCTGTTATTCCTGCCTCCCTAAGAGCAACCCCTTCTTTGGTATAGGCGACCGCAAAATAACCAACCCCTAGTTCACTTAGTTTTTTAGCTATTTCAACAGATTCGCTTCCATATCCAAACGCCTTCACAACGGCCATTATTTTTGAGCCTTTGGCAAGTTTAGATCGTAGATAATTATAATTATGTTCCAGGGATTTTAGATTGATCTCCAGGGTAGTTTCATGTACTGGTGGCATTATGTAGCAGATTTTCCCGGGTCTATGGTTTCTGCATCTTTTACAGAATAGTGTTTTACTCGTTCTTTAAGCATCGCCTTAAAATAGGCAGCCCTGCTTAAAGGTTCGTATTCTTCATTTTCCCCCAAAAAAACCAAATCGTCATTGACTGCTTTTCTATAACTAAACTGGGCAAGGTTCCCAGTTCTTGTGCACACCGCATGAACCTTGGTAACATATTCGGCAGTTGCCATCAAACTAGGCATGGGTCCAAATGGGTTTCCTTTAAAATCCATGTCCAATCCGGCTACAATCACCCGAATTCCGTTATTTGCGAGATCATTGCAAACGGTCACTATTTCATCATCAAAAAATTGTGCCTCATCTATTCCTACCACATCGCAGCCATCGGCCAAAATGCGGATATTCGCCGCAGAGGGAACGGGAGTGGACCTAATTTCATTGGAATCATGAGACACCACCATTTCTTCATGGTAACGTTTATCTATGGCAGGTTTAAAGATCTCTACCTTTTGTTTTGCAAACGTGGCTCGTTTCAGTCGGCGGATCAGTTCTTCGGTTTTTCCGGAAAACATCGAGCCACAAATTACTTCTATCCAGCCAAATTGCTCCTTATGATTTACTGTATTTTCGAGAAACATTTTGTAATTTTCAGTGCAGTTTAGGATTTATACCTAATCGGCATAAAGTTGAAACAAATTTATTAAAAATACAACCTAGGTGGCCGTTGGTTAAAGTAAATTTGTAAACCAATTAATACTTATGGAAGCTAAGATAAATTAAACTTGGTAGCATTATTGCACTTTATAGTATCTATCTTCTAAATAAAAATAATACTTGTGATGAAAAAGAAATTGGAATTTGAATTAAAAAACCTTGCAACCAACATACTGGAAGCTCCTTCTGGGTCTTCTACCGCTAACTTAAAAAAGAAGGCGAAAAAGCTCTATGAAAAATTGACTATCCTAGCGTTTACTGAAGAAAACTTGTCTAAAATGGAAGAATCTTCTTCTGTAAAAATTAAAAGCAGTCAGCCGAAAAAGGAGAAAGAATCCGCTAAAGATGAGTATTTACCTGATGGTACAGAATACAATGACTCCGAAGCGATCACAGAACCCAATACCGAAAAAATAAAAGATATCGTTGCCCAAATGCCTCCGGAAACAGAGCATATGGATACTATGGTAGATAGCATAATTTCCAAAAGCAGTAACGGTAAGCTCCCTGAGAATTCATCGAATTTTAAAAAGAACGATTTTAGGGATATTGGAGTAGATTATGATAATCTTCCAAGTTTTGAATCTGTAAAAAATCAGGAAAAAGAAAAGCCAAGATCCCTAAACGACCGACTTAAAAAAGGAATCAACATCGGACTTAATGAGCGTTTATCTTTTATAAAGCATTTATTTGAAGGGCACACAAACGATTACAACCGGGTGATCTCGCAATTGAACACTTTCGATAACCTGGACGATGCACATAAATTTATTCAGCAAGTCGTAAAACCAGACTATAAAAACTGGGTTGGCAAAGAAGATTATGAAGAGCGATTTATGGCACTTGTAGAAAATAAATTCAATCACTAGATCTTTTCCAGAATCAGGAATCTCGGGGGAAATGAGTTATGTCCCTATAATTATCGGGAGAAAAAATACTTTTCAAATTTCGAGGTATTCCGATAACTATCGGGACGGGGAATTAAACCCTCAATGAGGGATCAAGGTTTTACTTTATGGCAAAATTATATTTAGTACCCACACCTATTGGTAATTTGGAAGATATTACTCTTAGGGCAATTCGTGTATTAAAGGAGGTAGATGTTATACTTGCAGAGGATACCCGCACTAGTGGGAAGTTGTTGAAGCATTTCGAAATTAAGACCCCAATGCAAAGCCACCATATGCACAATGAGCATAGAACGGTGGAAAACATTGTAAACCGAATTAAAAATGGGGAAACCTTTGCTCTGATAAGTGACGCAGGAACTCCTGCAATAAGCGATCCAGGTTTTTTGCTCACTCGCGCTTGTGTACAAGAAGGAGTGGAGGTAGATTGTTTGCCAGGTGCCACAGCTTTTGTTCCTGCTTTAGTGAACAGTGGGTTCCCCAATGACAAATTTGTTTTTGAAGGTTTCTTACCTCCAAAAAAAGGTCGACAAACCCGGTTTAAGATGTTGGCAGAAGAAACCAGAACCATTATATTTTACGAATCTCCTCATAAATTATTAAAAACCCTTGCTGGTTTTATGGAATATTTTGGGGAAGATAGATTGGTTTCCGTTTCTAGAGAGATTACCAAACTTCATGAAGAAACTATTAGGGGCACCGCCAAAGAAGTGTTGGAATATTATACCAATAAGCCCCCAAAAGGTGAAATTGTTATTGTGGTCAATGGGAAGGCATAAATGCAAAATCTATTAGACACCATAAGGAAGTGTGAAGTTTGTATAAATCATTTGCCAAAAGGCACTCGCCCTATTATCGAGGCTTCCAAAGATTCCAAGATATTATTGATTAGCCAGGCGCCGGGTAGGAGAGTGCACGAATCGGGGATTGCTTGGAACGATCAAAGCGGCAAGAAATTAAGGGAATGGCTTGGGGTAGATGAAGACACTTTTTACAACACCTCAAATTTCGCCATTCTCCCAATGGGATTTTGTTATCCGGGCAAAGCAAAGACAGGGGATATGCCACCTAGAAAAGAATGTGCTCCTCTTTGGCATGATCAGGTTTTTTCTGAACTGAATAGCTTGAAACTAATTCTATTGATAGGTTCCTATGCCTCTGCCTACTATTTGTCTGAGGAAAAATCCACTCTTACCGAAAAAGCGGCAGATTTTGAGAAGCATCTTCCTAAATTCTGGACTTTACCACACCCATCCCCTGTAAATAGGTTTTGGAGAATGAAAAACCCTTGGTTTGAAGAAACTGTGGTACCAAAGCTTCAGGAAAAAATTGCTTTAATTTTAGAAAAGCAGTTATTCTAAAAGCTAAAAGCACCTCTTGATTTCTTATTAAGGGTGTTTTTGAAATCTACGTTTAATGAATATTTTAGAATATGTCAGAACTAATTAATAACAATGATTAAGATGAAGTTAACCTGCCCAACCATGGCATTTAGGTGATCCTATTTAGAATATGCTTGTGATACTTTTTTAATTAGATCCATTTTAATAAATTACTTAAATTTCATGCTTCCCTGTTAACTGTAGTCAAATCTTTTTTCTTGTCTCTAACAGCAAAGCGGTCTTTAATCTTAAATAATACCTTTGTAAACAGCTTTCAATATTAAAAAAATATGCGCTGGACGCTTAAACCAAAACCTAATCGTGATACTGTAAGTAAGCTATCTTCACAGCTTGGGGTAGAAATTCCAATTGCCTCGTTGCTGGTGCAACGGGGGATAGAAACCTTTGAAGAAGCTAAAAAATTCTTTAGGCCTTCTTTGGAAGACCTGCATGATCCTTTTTTAATGAAGGATATGAAGCAAGCCATAGAGCGTATAGAGCGAGCCATAGCACGTGAAGAGAATATCATGGTTTTTGGGGATTATGATGTAGATGGAACCACCAGCGTTGCCTTGGTTTCTTCCTATTTAAAAACTTTTTACCCCAATGTGGTTTCTTATATCCCAGACAGATATGAGGAAGGTTATGGGGTTTCTTATATGGGAATCGATTTTGCGGCAGATAATGATATCTCCCTGATCATTGCTTTGGACTGCGGAATCAAGGCTATTGAAAAAGTGGCTTACGCTTCAAAGAAAAAAATAGACTTCATTATTTGCGATCACCACCGGCCGGGAGCAGAAATCCCAAAAGCTGTCGCAGTTTTGGATCCAAAAAGGGAAGATTGCGGTTATCCTTATAAAGAATTGTGTGGGTGCGGAGTGGGATTTAAATTGCTGCAAGCCTGGAACATTAAAAATGACGTTCCTTTAGATAATTTATTGCCCTATTTGGACCTGGTTGCAACGGCAATTGGAGCAGATATTGTTCCAATTACTGGTGAGAACAGGATCTTGGCCTATCATGGTTTGCATGTTATAAATGTTGCGCCCAGAGCTGGTTTTAAGGCGATTTTGGAGCAGGTAAAAAAAGAAACCCTAACAATAACCGATGTGGTTTTTATCCTGGCACCACGAATCAATGCGGCAGGGAGGATGAAACATGGGTTGCATGCTGTAAACCTTTTAGTAGAAGAAGACATAGAAAAGGCAAGGCAGTTCGCTTCAGAAATTGAAGCTTATAATTCAGAAAGGAGGGAAGCCGATAAAAGTATTACCGTTGAAGCCCTACAGCAAGTAGAAGACCTGGATGAAAAAGAGCGTTTTACAACCGTGGTCTATCAGGAAGATTGGCATAAAGGGGTAATAGGGATTGTAGCGAGTAGATTGATTGAAACCTATTACCGCCCTACCTTGGTGTTCACCAAAAGTGGCGATAAACTAGCGGCCTCGGCTAGATCTGTGAAAGGGTTCGATGTGTACAATGCCTTGGAAGCTTGTACAGATCATATCGAGCAATTTGGCGGACATATGTATGCCGCAGGACTGACTTTAGCTGAATATCAGTATGAAGATTTCAAGAGAAAATTTGAAGAAGTGGTATCTGGAAGTATCGAAAAATATATGCTAACCCCTGAAATATCTATAGATGCTGAAATAAAATTAGCAGACATCACCCCAAAATTTCATAGGATATTGAAGCAATTTGCACCCCATGGCCCGGGAAATATGTCGCCGGTATTCTTAAGTACCAATCTAAAAGATACTGGATACGGAAAATGTGTTGGGGGAGACGATCTTCATTTAAAATGCACTATTAAACAAGAAAACAATCAGAGTCAGATAGGAGCTATCGGTTTTAATTTAGGACCTAAAAAAGAGCTGATCACAAATTCACAATCTTTTGATGCTGTGTATTCCATAGATGAGAATGAGTGGAACGGGAATGTGAGTTTGCAGTTAAAACTGAAGGATATTAAGGTTTAAATGACTTCTCGACTCCGCTTGGAGTGACAAATGGTACTTGTCACATTCCGCGAAGCTTCGGGATGTCGAAATGTGAGTTTTCTATAAGAACTTTCGGCAAGCTCAGGGTGATGAATCCTAAAGACAATAAAATTTACTTTAATCTAGCTTTTTAAGTTTCAATTCTTCCCCATCAAAAACCCCAAAAGTGTAATGTGAGATCCAGTCTCCCAGGTTGATATATTTAGAAGTCCCGTTGAGGTCTATTTCCATTGGTAGGTGCCTATGCCCAAACACAAAATAATCATAATGTTTGGTCTCCAATTTTTTTCTGGAATATTGAATAAGCCACTCCTTCTCTTCCCCTAAAAATTTTTGATCTTCCACACCAGAGATCATTTTATTTTTTACCGATAAATGTTTTGCTAAAGGCACACCAATATCTGGATGTAACCATCTATAAAGCCATTTAGAGACTGGGTTGGTAAAGACCTTTTTCATACGTTTATAGCCTAGATCATCTGGACCTAACCCATCCCCATGACCTATCAGGAATTTTTTTGTGTTGAATTCGAATTCCTTTGCTTCGTGAAACACGGGGATATTGAGTTCTTTCTCAAAATAATCGTGCATCCAGAGATCGTGATTTCCCACAAAGAAATAGATAGGGATCCCACTATCCCTAATTTCGGCAAGTTTGCCCAGAGTACGTACAAAACCTTTTGGGACCACATGTTTATATTCGAACCAGAAATCGAAAAGATCTCCCAATAAGAAAATTGCGGCAGCATCTTCCTTGATCTCGTCCAGCCACTTTACGAACTTTGCTTCCCTAGGTTTGCTTTCTTCTTGAGTAGGTGCACCTAAATGATTATCGCTTGAAAAGTATATTTTTTTGCCTTCAGGAATGTTCATGTTTCGGGTTTGGACGTGTAAATATAACTAATTTAGGAAAGAAGCTGGATTACTGCGCAAGGGATGGCAGCGGCATCCCCCGATTTTTATCGGGGATAGAGCGTACAGCCCGACCTTGCTTTTTCGCAAGGTTGCGCCCTAAGAATTATCACTGGCAAACCACTCGGCAAATGAGGTGCCTGTTTCCTGTAGTTTAAGGGAGAACAACTTGATTTGTGGTGGCAACCGATTCTTGATCTTATCGGCAAAGTCCAGCACCATATTTTCGCTGGTTGGCTGATAACCTACGAGGATCACATTATGATCCCTGCTCTCCAATTCTTTAGCTAATTGGATATGTGGAGTGTTCTTGTTGAAAACCGTAGCATGATCGAATTTATCCACGATCTCCGATTTCACGATCTTTTTAAGGTCGGTAAAATCTATCACCATCCCATATTTTACGTTGGAAGTATCTGTTATGGGTGATCCAATAACGGTCACGCTCAGCTTATAACTATGGCCGTGCACATTCTTGCATTTCCCGTCGTAGCCATAAAGTGCGTGCCCGGTTTCAAAAGAAAATTGTTTGGTGATCCTAATCTTGTTCATAACTACAATTTGCTGCAAAGGTATTAATTAAGCGGGCAAAAAAAGATTCTGTTTTTTTATTTTTATTCTAAAAAATTTCTTTTAAGTTTGAAAGGTAAACTTTAGGGGTGCTGGTTTTTTTTTAATCCGGCTGAGATAAAACCCGTTGAACCTGATCCGGTTAATACCAGCGAAGGGAAAAGTGTTTCTACTATTTAAATCAATATCCACTTTTGGGAGTTTTGGTTTTAATTACTTTTTCTTAGGGAATCCCCCTGTTGTTTACAGCTATTAAATATCGAAATAATGATAACTGTAAACGTAAACAACACCGCCCATACCTGTAATTCACATTCCAGCCTGCAGGATCTGTTGGCTCAGCTTGATATTTCCCAAAATGGGATTGCTGTAGCCGTAAACAATCAAATTATTTCTAAAACGGAATGGGGCCGGCACGAATTGGCCGAAGGTGAAAAGGTGCTCATTATCAAAGCAACCCAGGGAGGATAGGTTTTAAAGTTTCTACGGAAGGAAATTATAAATCAATAAACTAAGTAAGTATGAAAAAGAAACAGACCCCAAATGAGCAAGCCATTAGTCGCGCCCCTTTCCCTAATTCAGAAAAGGTCTATGTAAGCGGAAAAATCTACCCGGAAATCAAAGTTCCCATGCGCAGGATAAACCTTAGCGATACGACTGATAATTTCAATGGGAAAGTGACAAAAAATGACCCTGTCCTGGTGTACGATACCAGTGGTGTCTACACCGATCCCGCTGTAGATATTGACGTTAAAAGAGGCCTGGAACCCATTCGGAAAAACTGGATTATAGGCCGTAATGATGTGGAGCAGCTGGAAGGACTTTCTTCGGCTTACGGAAGGGAAAGGGAAAGCGATCCCCAACTGGACGAATTGCGGTTCAAAAGAAACCGGAAACCTTTAAAAGCACTGCCGGGCAGGAATGTCACCCAAATGCATTATGCCCGAAAAGGGATCATCACGCCCGAGATGGAATATATAGCTATCCGGGAGAACCAAAAGCTGGAGGAAGTCAACGAAATTGCGGCACAGCACCCCGGCCACAGTTACGGGGCAAGTATCCCAAAAGTTATTACCCCGGAATTTGTAAGGGACGAAGTAGCCCGCGGAAGGGCCATTATCCCTTCCAATATCAACCATCCCGAGAATGAACCTATGATTATTGGCCGTAATTTCCTGGTAAAGATCAATGCCAATATCGGAAATTCTGCCGTTTCATCTTCTATTGAGGAAGAAGTGGAAAAGGCCGTGTGGGCCTGCCGTTGGGGAGCCGATACTATTATGGACCTTTCTACCGGGAAAAGCATCCACGAAACCCGGGAATGGATCCTTAGAAACTCCCCCGTACCTATTGGGACAGTGCCTATTTACCAGGCTTTGGAGAAAGTAAACGGCAAAGCCGAAAACCTTACCTGGGAAATCTTCAGGGATACCCTGATCGAGCAGGCCGAGCAGGGGGTGGATTATTTTACCATTCACGCCGGGGTGCGCCTGCGCTACGTGCCGCATACCGCCAAACGCCTCACCGGGATTGTTTCCCGCGGAGGTTCCATTATGGCCAAATGGTGCCTGGCGCATCATAAAGAAAGTTTTTTATACACGCATTTTGAGGAGATATGTGAAATTATGAAGGCCTATGATGTTTCATTTTCGCTGGGAGATGGCTTGCGCCCGGGAAGTATTGCCGATGCCAATGACTATGCGCAATTTGCCGAACTTGAGACTTTGGGCGAGCTCACCAAAATTGCTTGGAAACACGATGTACAGTGTATTATCGAAGGCCCAGGGCATATTCCCATGCACATGATCAAAGAAAATATGGACAGGCAACTGGAAGTATGTGGCGAAGCCCCTTTTTATACGCTGGGACCGCTTACTACCGATATTGCCCCCGGCTACGACCATATTACCAGCGGCATTGGCGCGGCTATGATTGGCTGGTTCGGCTGTGCGATGCTGTGTTATGTGACCCCCAAGGAACATCTGGGACTGCCCAATCGCGATGATGTAAAAGAAGGGGTTATTACCTACAAGATCGCTGCCCACGCGGCCGATCTGGCCAAAGGACATCCGGGAGCACAACACCGTGACAATGCGATGAGCAAGGCCCGCTTCGAGTTCCGCTGGGAAGATCAGTTCAACCTGGCACTGGATCCCGATACGGCCCGGTCTTACCACGATGAAACGCTACCTTCAGAAAATGCCAAAATCGCCCATTTCTGTTCTATGTGCGGGCCCAATTTCTGCTCGATGAAAATCACGCAGGACGTTCGTAATTACGCACAGGAGCACGGGCTGGATACCGAGGAAGCCATTGAAGAGGGCATGAAGAAAAAATCGGAAGAATTTAAAGATAAAGGAAGCCAAGTGTATCTGTAACATCTCAATTATGCTCATTCTCCTTACTTCGGAAAAAAGCAATAATGTTGAAAAAGAGCAGCTCATTCAATTTTTTGAAAACGGGCTGCAGCTTTTGCACGTGCGCAAACCTGAAATAAAGGAGAAAGAGCTAAAGGCCTGGCTGGCCCAATTTGAAGCGGAACAACAAAAAAAAATGGTGCTGCACCAACATCATCATTTAGCTGAAGCTTTTCTTCTGAAGGGGGTTCATCTAAAGGAAAGTTTCCGAAGAAACCTGAAGGATGTACCTGAATATATAAAGCAGTTCAATATAAAAGGATGTACGGTAAGTGCCTCTTTTCACGATCCTAAAGAAGTGTCCACAGAAACTTCTTTGTTTGACTATGTATTTTTAAGCCCCCTGTTTTCTTCTATTTCCAAAAGCGGTTATAAAGGCAGGGGCTATAATGTGGAAGCATTGCAGCAAAAAATAGTTGCTTTAGGCGGAATTGAGGCAGAAAATATTTCAAAGGCAAAGGAATTGGGCTATGCCGGGGTAGCAGTATTGGGAGCCGTTTGGCTGAAGAAAAACAAGCCGAAGGCTTTTGTTGAAATCTATAACGAATATCAAAATGTATACAACTAAAAGGCCATTTGTATTGAGCATAGCCGGGTTCGATCCGTCTGCCGGGGCTGGTTTTCTGGCCGATGTTAAAACCTTAGAGACTTTGGGATGCTACGGGCTCGCAATTAACACGGCCAATACCATTCAGCATGATGTGACTTTTCAAGCCTGCCATTGGATCCCGAAGGACTTGATTTTTCAGCAACTGGAGATGCTACTAGATCGGTTTTCTGTGAAAGTGGTGAAAATTGGCATTATTGAGAACCTTTCAATTTTGAACAAAGTGATCGATAAACTCTTGAACAGAAATAAAAATATCAGGGTCATTTGGGACCCGGTATTGAAATCCACCAGCGGATATGCCTTTCAGGGCCCGCAAGAATTTCAGGAGCACTTGGATGAGGTGCTGGAGAAGGTGTTTCTGGTCACCCCGAATTTTGAAGAGATAAAAATGTTCTACCCTGGGTTCGATTTGGAAGAGAAAATTGGCGCGATAAGAATGAAGACAAACCTTTATCTAAAAGGCAGGCATCGCACGGAAGCACCGGGACTGGATGAATTGTTTACCACAGGAGGCAATTATTTTTCACTGGCCCCCGGCAGAAATGATTGTACCGAAAAACACGGGAGCGGTTGCATAGTATCCTCGGCACTTGCCGCATATTTGGTATTTGGCTTTTCCCTTCCGGAAGCTGCTGAAAAAGCCAAATCTTATACTGAAAGAGTATTGGCATCAAACACAACCCTACTAGGATACCACCACCTATGATCTCAAAGCTACATTATATTTCGCAGGGGAATACTCCTGAAGAACATTTGAAAAACATTCACAGGATGTGTTCTGCAGGGGCCAACTGGATCCAGCTACGGCTCAAAAACGAGTCTTTTGGCACTATGCTAAAAACCGCAGAAACGGCAAAGAAAATTTGCGATAGTTTTCAGGCAAAACTGGTCATTAACGATTTTCCGGAAGTGGCAAAACAGGTAGGCGCCCACGGCGTGCATCTGGGAAAAGAAGATAGCTGCCCTTTGGAGGCCAGGAAAGCCCTTGGAGCAAATAAGATCATCGGGGGGACGGCAAACACACTGGAAGATTGCCAGGTCCTACTCCAAAAAAAGGTGGACTATATCGGGCTGGGGCCGTTTCGGTTTACCACCACAAAGAATAATTTGAGCCCGGTGCTGGGAGTGGAAGGTTATCGGGAACTTTTAGAAAAGCTGGCGAAAAACGGAAGTTTGGTTCCTGTGATCGCAATTGGCGGGATAACGCCAGCCGATATCCCGCTGCTGGCACAGTGCGGGGTGCACGGGGTGGCCATTTCGGGCTGGCTTACTTCCGGCAGGCAGCCTGAAAAAATGTTTCAGGAGATCTTTAATCAATTTTAAAAAAAACAATTATGAACAAGACAGATCAATTAGTAATAGCAGGAAAGACATTTTCCTCCCGCCTGTTCACGGGAACAGGAAAATTCAGCTCTTCAGAAATAATGCTTCGGGCAATACTTGCTTCCGAGAGTGAACTGGTGACCGTCGCGTTAAAACGGGTGGAGCCGGGAAATGATGAGGATGAAATGCTTTCAAAATTGCACCATCCGCGTATAAATTTATTGCCCAACACTTACGGGGTACGTGACGCCAGGGAAGCCGTGTTTGCAGCCCAAATGGCCAGGGAGGCCCTGGGAACAAACTGGGTAAAAGTAGAAATACATCCCGATCCCAAATATTTGCTCCCCGATCCTGTGGAGACGTTAAAAGCCTGTGAGGAACTGGTAAAACAGGGGTTTGTGGTGATGCCCTACATTCACGCCGACACTGTTTTGTGCAAACGGCTGGAAGAGGTGGGCGCACAGTGCGTTATGCCGTTGGGCGCACCAATAGGAAGTAACAAAGGGCTCAAAACGCTGGATTTTTTAGAGATCATCATGGAGCAAAGCAACGTGCCGGTTATTATAGATGCGGGAATTGGGAGCCCCTCGCACGCTGCACAGGCTATGGAAATGGGAGCTGATGCCGTGCTGGTAAATACGGCAATTGCAGTTTCGCCCAAGCCGGTGAAAATCGCCAAGGCCTTTAAAATGGCGGTGGAAGCCGGAAGAATGGCTTTTAACGCGCAACTTGCTCCCCAAAAGCAACAGGCAGAAGCCAGTAGCCCGCTAACCAAATTTTTATATGACTAGTTTCAAGCATACTTTAGCAGCGTATTCTTGGGAGGAAGTTTTACAAAGCATCTCCTCCAAGACAGAAGCCGATGTTCGGCTTGCTTTACAAAAACAGAAGCGGAGCCTGGAAGATTTTAAAGCCTTTATCTCTCCTGCCGCCCGCCCTTTTCTGGAAGAAATGGCGCAGCAGAGCAGGGCCATCACCAAAAAGCGGTTTGGGAATACCATGCAAATGTACGCGCCGCTTTATTTGAGCAATGAGTGCCAGAATATTTGTACTTATTGCGGGTTTAGTATGACCAATAAAATTCCGCGTAAAACTTTGACCGATGCAGAAATAATAAGGGAAGCCGAATTTTTAAAAGCAAAGGGGTACGAGCATATTTTACTGGTAACAGGAGAGGCAAACAGAACGGTGGGGATAGATTATATGTGCAATGCGGTGCAGCTTTTAAAGGAATATTTTTCCAATATTTCCATTGAAATCCAGCCGCTGAACCAGGATGAGTATGAGAAACTGATTGAAAAAGGGCTTTATGCCACCCTGGTCTATCAGGAAACTTATCACCGGGAAACTTACAAGCTCCATCATCCCAGGGGGAAAAAGTCAAATTTCGATTACCGCCTGGAAACAGCCGACAGATTGGGAAGGGCGGGAATCCACAAAATTGGGATAGGCGCGCTGTTTGGACTGGAAGACTGGCGGGCCGATAGTTTTTTTACGGCTTTGCACCTTAAGCACCTTCAAAAGGCCTACTGGAAGACCAAATATTCTATTTCTTTTCCGCGGTTACGCCCCTTTAGCGGCGGGCTCGAACCTAAGATTGAGATGACCGATCCCGATTTGCTGCAGGTGATCTGTGCGTATAGATTGCTGGATGAAGAGGTGGAATTGTCCATTTCCACCCGGGAAAGGGAAATTTTTCGGGATCATATTGTGCATTTGGGAATTACATCGATGAGTGCAGAATCCAAAACCAATCCTGGGGGCTATGTGGTAGCGCCCGAATCTTTGGAGCAATTTGAAATTTCTGATGAGCGAAGTACGGAAATTATCACACAAATGCTCTCCAAAAATGGAATTGAACCGGTGTGGAAAGACTGGGAAAAAAGCTGGTAAAAATGTTGACAACCAATGAAAAGCAACGCTGCCTTCGGCATATCCTTCTGGAAGAAATAGGGGAAGAAGGGCAGTTAAAACTAAAAAAAGCCAAAGTCCTGGTCATTGGCGCCGGCGGTCTGGGATGTCCTGTTTTACAATATCTGGCCGCTGCCGGAGTAGGAAAAATCGGGATTATAGACGATGATATAGTTGATATTTCCAATTTACAGCGACAGGTACTTTTTTCAGAAAAAAATGTGGGACAATCCAAAGTGCTGGCGGCCAGAAACCGCCTGCAGGAAATGAATTCCTCTATTGAAATCGTGACTTATAATGAACGGTTGAAAGCAGAAAATGCAGAAGAACTGTTTTCCCGGTATGACCTCATTGTAGAGGGCAGCGACAATTTTACCACGAAATATCTGGCCAATGATGCGGCGGTCCTTACGGGGAAACCTTTGGTTTTTGGTGCTATTTTTAAGTTTGAGGGTCAGGTTTCGGTTTTAAATTACCATAATGGACCAACCTATAGGTGCCTTTTTCCTGAACCTGGTGCTCCCGAAGAAATGCCCAATTGCGGCGAAGCAGGTGTGCTGGGAATCTTACCGGGAATTATAGGAAGCCTGCAGGCCAATGAAGTGCTAAAGATCGTATTGGGAATTGGGGAGGTGCTTTCGGGAAAGCTGCTTCTGTTCAATGCACTTGAAATGGAAACACAAATCCTTCCATTTTTAAAAAATCCTGATGTGGCCATAGATAAACTCGAAGAATTTGATTTTTCCTGCAAAACCACCAACCTGGCCTCACTGTCCTATCGGGAATATCAGGCAAATCCCGATGATTATACTTTGCTGGACGTGCGTACTTCAGCAGAAAGGGCTGCTTTTGATATGGGTGGTTTTCACATCCCCCTTTCCGAATTAAATACCTGCTTTCAGGAATTGGAGGCTGAAGATAATTTTTTGGTTTATTGCGCTTCGGGAAAACGGAGTGCAACGGCCATTTCGATACTGCAGAAAATTTTTCCGCAGAAAATTTTTTACAATTTAGAAGGAGGTCTTCACAAAATTTCTTAAGCAAACCGGAAATATGTAAATTCACCGGATCATTAAACCGTGAAGATGTTGGAAGCTGAATTATTTGAGCAGTTGGAGTTTCAAGAAAATCCCCTTTATGAGCGTATAATTAAAGATTTGGTTGAAAAGCAATACAGCATTGTGGACAACTTTTTTGATCTTGAAGAAGTTAGTAAGTTGCGAACCAACCTATTGCGGGAGTACGAAGAGGATAATTTTAAAAAAGCTGCAATTGGAAATAGGATAAATGAGGTAATAGAAAAATCTGTTCGTGGAGATTTTATTCTTTGGCTTAATGAGGCTGATGCGGGGGAAAATGAGAAGATCTTTTTTGATAAGATCAATCCGTTTATTTCCTATTTGAACACCACTTGTTTTTTGGGCATCCTATTTAAGGAGTTTCATTATGCTTTATATCCAAAAGGCACTTTTTATAAAAGGCATCTGGATACTTTCCAGAATGATGATAGGCGCAAGCTTTCCTTGGTTTGCTATTTAAATGCTGAAGATTGGAAACCCGAAAATGGCGGGGAATTAGTGATCTATAGGGATATAGAGGGTGCAGAAAACCCAATAACTATTTATCCGTTTCCCGGAAGAGTGGTGGTTTTTGAAAGTCAGATTCTAGAGCACGAGGTAAAACCGGTAAACACCATGAGATTGAGCATTACGGGCTGGTTAAAAACGCGTTAGTTATTTTTTGAATTTCTTGTAAAGAACCAGCACAATTAGAGCAACCGCCACGATAATCCAAAAACCCATTCCGCTTAAAAAACTCAATATATCGTAAGTTTCTTCGCTTACGGGCACATCATTCTGAGTCATTTAGTTAGTGTTTTTTGATATAATTCCTAGAATATAAAAATATCCCTACAATGAGTACAATGGCTAAAATGTACCATTTATTCTCTAAGATAAATTCCCAGATGGTAAATCCCCATTCCTGTTCTGGTCTGGGTTGTTTGTCTTTCGGAATTTCCAATTGAAATGGCATCTTTGTGATTTTTATAGAAATATACTCATTATATTTATTGGTCTCATCTATTTTTTGAATTTTTTCAAGGCATTTTTTGTAAATGCCGAAAGCACAAGCTCTCCGGATACGGCAGCTCGATCCATCAATAATTTATCCCAATGAGAAGTATTCTCCCAAAGGATGCTTTTCATTTCTTGTGAGGCCTGCGGATTGTAAGAGGCTAATTTTTCTGCTAAAAGCGCTACTTCCTTATCCATTTCTGAAATTGACTCAAACACCTTAGCAAAAAGTCCTTTTTCCTGTGCCCAATAGGCGTTCTTCCATTCGTGGGCAGCAAGACTTAATTCAGATAAAGCGGCCAATCCCATTTTTCGCTCCACTGCCGGAGCGATCACAAAAGGGCCTATTCCTATAGTTAGTTCAGAAAGTTTGATGGCTGCTGCTTCGATAGCCATGGTATAATCGCAAGCTGCAGCTAAACCAACTCCACCGCCAACGGTTTTTCCTTGAACACGCCCGAGAATCAATTTTTTACAAGATCTCATGCTATTTATCACATCGGCGAAGCCTGAGAAGAATTGTTTTCCTTGTTCCAAATTCTCAATTGCCACCAACTCATCAAAAGATGCTCCGGCACAGAATGCTTTTTCACCTTCAGATTTAAGGATGATCACATTTACTTGCTCATTTTCAGAAAGTTTTTGAAACTCCTTTTGGAGCCTTTTCAGTAATTCCAAAGGAAAGGAGTTGCTGGCAGGATGTCCAAATTCTATCGTTGCAATTTTATTTTGAATGTTGGTATATAAACTTCCGTTTTGGCGGGTAGTGACCATAAGAATAAGATTTTATCAAATGTAAAGATAATGTATAAAATTTCACAATTTCAGAACACATGAGAGCAGGCTCCATCTATATCATAATCATAAGTAGCTGATAATCGGCATATAAGGATCAATCGAAAAATAAATAGATAAATAATCTTATTCATACGCAACCTTTTAAGAATGATAGGTCATATAAGTATAGAAACAATAGCTATTTAATCCTTAAAATTTTAAAAAATGAAAAAATTAATTTTAGTATTTGTGAGTGCATTGGCACTTATAAGCTGTAATATCGATGACGAGGGCCCAAAAACCCTTTTAGCAGCTTCTATCGTTACTAACATTGATGTTCCTGAATTCTTTGAGGCGGGAAAAACCTATGATATTGATGTTACCTATTTATTGCCAGACGCATGTCACACTGCCGCAGGGGTAAAGGCCCAACGCGGAAGTATTAGCAATGGGGAAGAGGAATTCCGTCAAATCTACGTTACTGGTGTGTCGTCTTTCGATGCCAATCTTACTGAATGTGATAAAGAGGCAGAGGACGAGGAGCTTATAAAGGAAAGTACTTTTACGATGAGCATTGCCTCCGATGAAGATGAACCTTATACGTTCTACCTTTGGGCAGGATTAGATGAAAATGACGACAACATCTTCACTGAGGTGGTTGTACCTGTAGGGGATCCTGGTAGTGCTGGCGTAGAAGCAGCTGAATAAGGCACACAATTGGAAGAATGAAATCATTATCATGGTGAGACTAAAATACTCATACACTGATGTTCATTAGAACAGGAAGGCACAGGAAACACATTTCCCGTGCCTTAAATATATAGGGAGCTACCGGAGACTGAGGATAATCCGTAATTTAATAAAAGATATCTCCATGCAAAGGGAAGGTTCTTTTAAGCAATATGGCTTGTGAGTGCAGCCATCTATTTTAGATTTAAATTTCTTTCTTCAAATATTTTCTTCGGAATTGAAATACCAGTGCGCTACTTCTAATGAGCATCCACGCAAAAAAAGCGATCCAGATGGCATACAATTTCAGGCCGAAATAATCCCCAATCAATAGAATTGGAGTAAATACCAAGAAAGTGGCTACCAATAAGAGGTTTCTTAGATACTTTGCTTCTCCCAGCCCTTTAAAGATTCCATCGAACATAAAGGCAATGGCGTTTATGGGTTGCATGAGCAGTACCAGCCAAAACACAGATGAGAACAATACCAAGACACTCGCTTCTTTATTGAATATAAGACCGATCTCATTATAGAACAATGCACAAATACCCATTAAAATAAGGGCAATTAACACAGAGTATTTGCTTATCTTCTTACTGAGTTCCCAAAGGCTTACATAATCTTTGGCTCCCAATAATTTTCCTCCAATGGCATTTCCGGCATTGGCATAACCATCGATAAAAAAGGCAAAGAACAACCAGATATTCATAAGTATACTTTGCGCCGCGATATAATTCTTGCCATAACCTGTTGCATATGCGTTTGCGAGATATATGGCAAAATTAAGTGCAGCTGTTCTAATAAAAAGATTGCCTGCCATTAACAACAAGCCTTTTAATTGTGGATTGATATTAAAACTCAGTTTTAAATGAAAGGGAGTCTTTTTAAAGAAGAACCATAAGGCCATGATGAGCATCACAGCCTGTGCGACCAAACTGGCAATGGCAGCGCCTTTTAAATGCATGGCAGGAATATAACCTTCTACTCCATAAACCAATAAATAATCCAATCCAACATTTACCAACGCTCCCGTAAGACTGCATTTCATTGCCCAGAGCGTGTTTTGTAATCCACGAAAAACCCCAAAAATAGCGAAGGTCACCAAGGTCAATGGATAGCCTATTGCTCGTATTTGGTAATATTCTTCAGCATAGTTCAAAATTAATCCCTCTGCATTGTATGCACTAAAGATGCTATTGGCAAAAAAGGCAGTAACCGCATAAATAACCAAACTAAATAGAAAGTTGAAGGCTATGGCTTGCGGGATCAAGGTCTTTACTGCATGAAGCCTATTGGAGCCCAAATGTCGTGAAACGATTGATGAGATCGCAGTTTTTGTTTGTGCCACGATCCAAACAATAGCTGAGAGAAAGGAACCTACAATTCCGGCTGCTGCCAATGCTTCAATAGGATTTGTATCTACATTCCCAATAATTGCGATATCGGTTAGCGAAATAAGCGGTTCTGCAATCCCGGCGATAATTGCCGGAATAGCAAGTCTATTGATATTCTTAAAACTTATTGCGGAAGTAGTAGACAAAAGAGGTTTATATATTTAGAGCGTGTCCTTTTTTAATACCAGCTCATAACAATGAAACGGCGCAGCGCTTTGCTTTGGAAAGTAAATATCTTCTAATTTTTTATACCCCCGGGTTTCGTAGAATTTCTGATTTCTTTTGTTAAGACTGAAAGTATCCAAACGAACAGATGTAAAATTGAAGTTTCTGGCGAATTCTTCGGCAAAATCCATCAGTTTTTGCCCGTATCCTTTTCCCCAAGTATCCGGATGTGTTGCCAGCCGGTGGATGTAAAGATTTTTTTCTGAAGGGGTTAACCATGAAACTGGAACATATTCTTCATCCATGATGTTGGAAAGTACAACGATCCCTAAGATTTGATTGTTTTCTTCCAATACATAAAGCTCTTTGCAGGCTATGTCTTGCTGCAACTTTTCTACTGAAGGATAAGGCTCGTTCCATTGAAAGATGCCCTTTTCCTGCATGGCAGTCGCGCAAACCCTTGTAAGAGCCTTTGCTTTTAAAAGATCTTCTTGATATGCTTGGCGAATTTTCATGATCGCATAAAGTTAAGATGATAAAATAAAAAAACCATCCTAAAAAGGATGGTTTCCCTCATCGAGGTTTTAATTTAAATAGATTTGTCTCTACTTTTAAAAGCAATTTCCAAATACATGCCTCATGGACTTGCCCTGAGGTCTTGTTTGTGGAGAATATCGGAGTCGAACCGATGACCTTTTGGCTGCCAGCCAAACGCTCTAGCCAACTGAGCTAATCCCCCAAATTCGGTTTCAAAGTTAAACAATTATTTAAATGAACGAAAAATATTTTGACAATCAAATTAGAAATCCATCTATACTGATTTTTGCCCTTTTTCAGCAATAAACTTTAAGGTACCATCCAAAACATATTGAAAATTTATCGGTAATTCCTTGCCCTTCCATGGGTGAGAAACATCGTAAACGTGGTCCGCTCCCTCAACCAGTAAAAGTTCTGGATCTGGGCTCCATTTAAATAATTTACCAGATTCGCTTAAAGGCACCGAGGTGTCTTTGCTTCCATGAACTATTAAGTGCGGAATTTGAAGCGCCTTTGCAGCTCTTGAGATGGTTAAGCGTTCCTCATTTGCTTTAAAATTTTTATAAAATTGAAAATGATGAGGTAATTGCTGTTTGGTCCGTGTGTTTACGATATAGCTTACACCTTTCTTTTCCCATCCATGTAAAACATCTCCAGAAGGAAACCTTGAGGCAAAATCGCTAACTGATGAAAAAGTCACTAATTTTGTGATCCTATTTTCTTCGGAAGCTTTTATAATGCTGATTCCACCGCCGCGGGAATGCCCGATGAGGGTAATATTTGAAGTGTCCAGGTATTTTAAATATTCGGAATTATACTGGAACAACCAATCTATCACCGATTGCAGGTCATCTAGTTCCTTGCTGTAATTATTATCCCCAAAGGCTTCAATATCTAAAAACTCGGTGAGATTTTCCTTAGTGATTCCGTTATGAGAAAAGTTGAATTTCAAGAAGAAATTTCCTTTTTTGGCAAATTCTTCGGCCATCAAGTCCCACGCACCCCAATCTTTAAAACCTTTATAACCATGACAAAAGATCACGATTGGATTAGGTTTGGTATCTTTAGAATAGACCACATCCGTTAAAATTGGTTTATCATGCTTTCCTGTGATTTGAATATTGTTCTTCTTAATAAGCTCCATAAGCGGGTTTTATTTCTTTTTCTATAAAAGGGATTTCCGGGTTGCAGATTTCCAAAATCAATTGTGATAATTGCTTATGAAAATCGTTCAGAATTTCTTCTGTAATCTTTGAGTTTTTAATCGGTTTACCAGCTTGTTTTTCTTTCAAACTAAATTTCATAAAGCCTTCTTTTAAATTTTTAAAGGAGATGACTCCGGCTTCTACTTCTCCATTGTTTTCAGTACTGTTTAAAAGCATAGTAGCATAGGTTAGGACCTGAAAAGGTTTGGAATACTTATCATAATCTGTAGTGAGTAAATCCCAATCTGCTATTTCTAACTGATTTTGCGTCACCTTCCCCGTCTTATAATCTACGATCCTTAAAACTCCATCCAATAAATCTACCCGATCTACTTTTCCTCTAACATGAACAGGAAAATCGAGACCAGTGATCGAAAGTGCTAAGCTTAGGTCGGATTCCACTTCTTTGACAATGATGTTCTTTCCCGCTTCCAATTGTTTGATTTCCATATTCAGGAAATTAATGACATAACGCTTTGCAACCTCAAAGATCAAGAGGTTCTTTCCTAAATTTAAGGGAGCTTTGCTATAGGTTTTCTCAAACTGAACCTTCACTTCTTTTGCAGTTGATTTTTTGAGATCCTTCAGTTTTTCTATTCTAAGAGGTTTTCCTATAAAAGGCTTATAGAACGCTTCCAAAGTATCATGAACTACAGTGCCCAGAGTATTGTAGGCAACGGTTTCTTCCACTTCCTCATTATCTCTAATCCCCAGGATGTATTGCTTATAAAAGTCTAAAGGATTTCTAATATAAGTGGTAAGGGCCGAAGGTGAAAATCCGCGCCCGGCTAATTGCATTAATTTTTCTAGAATTTCAGGAGTTTTTTGAATCTTTTGAAGTTCATTATTAACCACCGGAACTTCAGGAGAAATTATGGATGTAGTTATTTTATGTGCAGGTTGTTGTTCGTGCAGCAATTGCAATAAAAACCTACTTTTTTCACTTCCCATTTGACTTTCTGTATCGGTATCATGGAGAAGATAAATTTTCTTGGCCCTATGTAATAAATGATAAAAGTGATAGGTATAAATGGCATCTTTCTCCTTATAGGTTGGAAGATTGAAGGTTTTTTTAAGGTCGTAAGGGATAAAAGAATTATTGCTTTTTCCTGCCGGCAGAATCCCTTCGTTTACTGAAGTTAAAATAATGGTTTCAAAATCCAAACCACGGGTTTCCAACATTCCCATTAGCTGTAAGCCTTGAAAAGGTTTCCCCTGAAAATCCAAGGATTGCTGACTACTAAGTTCCCGGAAATACTGAAGCAGGGAAACCAAAGAGGTAAAATGTGGGAATTCGGTGATTAATTCTGTTAGTCTTTGTACCACTAGATGATAGTGATATAAAAACTCAAGGGATAAGCTATCCTCGTCTTTATTTAATAGTGCTTTAAAATGCTGTATTATGATTTCAAAGCGTTGTAAAACCTGTGCTGGTTTAAGTTTAACATCATGGAAACAGGTCGAAATCAATTCTAAATGTTCTGCGGGGAAAAAGCCTTCTATTTGCTGTTTGCTTAAATAAAGTAAATTTTCAGTTTTAATCTTATTTATAACCTTTTCTGATCCAAAATTGGTCGCCTTGATAACAAGTGGAGAATTTAGAACAGCAATTACATCCTTGTAATAGATTTTATTGTTTTCTATTTGATATATTTCGAACAGTTTTTCAAAGAAACTTGAGAATACACTGTATTTTAAGGGATATCCCATGGTAATATTCAGGTCTTCAATATTTGGAGGGATAGAATTAAGCATTGGCAGCAAAAGCGATTCATCTCCTAGTACCAATGCGGTAGAATTCAATTGATCCTTCGTTAATTCTGATAAGGTTTCTGCTACAAATTTAACCTGTCCAATATTTTTTGGAACCCCAATAATTTCAATTTCTTTTTCGGTATTGTAGGTATTGGAAGCAAATTCGAATTTATTGGTTTTGTAATAGGGCCAATTCTCGTGATATTGTCTTATAAACAAAGAGGCATCGTGATTATCGTCTTTTAAAAAGACTTCATCTATGTCCCAAAAGATCCTTGCCTTGTTCGCCAACATAGATTGGATAATATGCTGCTCGGCATTGTTCAATGCATTGAACCCTAGAAACACATAGTTTTCGGCATTCAGCTTAGCAAATTCCTCAATGTTCTCTGCTGCATGCCTATATATTAAACCTTGATACCCTTTAGATTTGCTTAATAGATTGCGTTTAAGTAAACTGTAATATTCTGGAAGTTTTTTCCAAAAGGTCAAATAGTTCTTTACGATGTCTGTTTGGTTTTCCCCTAGGGACCAGTGGTTCTTATCCTGAATTTCGAATAGGTAACTAAAGATTTTCATTGGATCTATTAAATACCTATCTATTTCGTTGAAATCATGGATGAGGGTTTGTGCCCAGTTGCCAAAACTCTCGAAATCTTCTAGTTGTTCTTTTGGGGTAAGTTCTTTGTAAACCGCATATAATTCGAAGAGCGTATGTACGGAATCTATAGCTTTTAATCCAGATACCTTTTCTGAAAACTCTTCAATACTTATAACCTTGGGAGAAATGATGGGCCTATCCACCAAGTTTCCAAGTTCTTTTCTAAGATAGGCACCAGCACGTTTGCTGGGCAATACAAAGATCAATGTGGAAATATCCTTTTCTTGGGAAAGGAGTTGTTCAAGGATTTGGGAGATAAAAGACGTCATGGGTTAAAAATAGAAAACGCCCCGAAGAATCGGGGCGTTTTTTAAAAAACTTTAAAGCTTTTTTATACTACATTTTATCTGTAGAATCTTTTTTAGTTTCTTTCATTTCTTTGTCTTTATCCAAAGAAATTTCAACACGTCTGTTATCTTGTCTTCCAGCTGCAGTTTTGTTCGTTGCAATTGGTCTGGACTCACCATATCCTTCAGAAGTCAATCTGTTTGCAGGTACTCCGGCAGAGATTAAAAATTCTCTTACAGAAGCAGCACGCTCTTGAGATAATTTCAAGTTGTAAGCATCGCTACCTTGAGAATCTGTGTGACCTTCAATATGGAAAATTGTATTTGAATATTCTTCCATGATGTCTGCGATAGATTTCAAAGCATTACCAGAGTCAGGACGAATAGTAGCTTTGTTAAGATCGAACAATACAGTTTTAGAGTATTCGTTCAATTCTTTGATAGCTTCAGCAGTTGGTTCAGGACATCCATTGTTAGCAACAGTTCCTGCAACATCTGGACACTCATCATCTTTGTCCAATACACCGTCGCCATCTTTATCTTTAAAAGGACAACCTTTGTTTTCTTTTGGACCAGCTTCGTTAGGACATTCGTCTTCACTATCTTTTACTCCATCGCCATCAGCATCAGGACATCCATTCATTGCAGCAGTTCCAGCAACAGTAGGACATTCATCTTTATTATCTGAAATTCCATCACCGTCAGTATCAGGACATCCATTAAATTCAGCTAAACCAGCTTCATTAGGACATTCATCTTTACGATCTTCGATTCCGTCACCGTCAGTGTCAGGACATCCGTTGAATTCAGCTAAACCAGCAACCTCAGGACATTCATCATCCTTGTCATATACCCCATCTCCATCAGTATCTTTTCCTCCGAAGATAAATTTAATACCGGCAGCATGTTGGAAATGTGAATCTGCTTCATCTTTAAAAGCATATTTATAAGTAGATTGTAAATTTAAAGCGATATTGTCTGAAAACCAGATATTGAAACCAGCTTTACCGTTTAAAGTTCCGTTACCTTCTGAATCTAACCAGTTGTAACCACCACCAACTCCAAGTTGTGGGTCAAACCATCCGTCGTTCAATAAAGCTCTAAGACTATAGTTGGCCATAGCATCAAGAGCATAGTAAGATAAATCGTCTACACCTTGATCTCCAAAAGTATCTATTTGGTTGACAGAACCTGCAACCTCAAAAACGAATCCACCACCCACGTATCTAGAAACAGAAAGTCTAGAAACAGAAGGAAGGATGTTCCATTTGTCAGTATCGAAAAATCTGTCTCCAAATTCTCCTCCGGCCACGCCGTTACCAATCATTCCTGGGGTGTCGTCACCAGTACCAAAATAGTTAACCGCATTTACACCAATTTCGATGGCCCATGGGTTATTTTCGTCTTGTGCTTGCATGGAAGAGAAGCCCAAAACAAATAATGAAGCTAATAAAAATCTGCTAAGATGTTTCATATTTGTTGATTTAGTTTTAAGTGTTAATTGAAGCAAAAGTATGTGCTAATTCGATATTAACAAAGATAAAATTAATAAAGTTTTCTTAATTGACCACCATATACACCGTATTTAAAGGGTTTTACTTTGTTTTAATGTATAAAAGCAAGGTGTTTTCACGTATTTTATAGCTATGAAATTAACAGAATAAACCATAAATTTTAAGAGAATATCAATATTTTTGATAATATACCGGCAAGGGTGGTTATTTATACCACTTTTAGTTCCTTTCCAACTTTTGTAAAAGCGGCTATAGCTTTATCCAAATGTTCTTGTTCATGAGCAGCAGAAAGTTGTACTCGAATTCTTGCTTTACCTTTGGGAACAACGGGAAAAAAGAAGCCAATCACATAAATTCCTTCCTCTAACAACTTATCTGCCATATCCTGGGATAATTTTGCATCGTACAACATTACGGGTACAATTGCAGAATCCCCATCTATAATATCAAAGCCTGCCGCTTTCATTTTCTCTTTAAAATACTTCGTATTGCTCTCCAATTTATCGCGTAAACTAGTATCGTTTTTAAGCATGTCAAAAACCTTGATAGAAGCACCCACTATAGAAGGCGCCAAGGAATTCGAAAATAAATATGGCCTGGAACGTTGTCTCAATAGGTCAATGATCTCTTTTTTACCAGTTGTATATCCACCCATAGCGCCTCCCAGGGCTTTTCCAAAGGTACCGGTAATAATATCTATCCTGCCTAAAACACCTTTTTCTTCCATGGTGCCAATCCCTGTCTTGCCAATAAAACCTGTGGCATGACATTCATCTACCATGACCATGGCATCATATTTATCGGCTAGATCACATATTTTATCTAAAGGAGCAACCAGGCCGTCCATAGAGAATACCCCGTCTGTAACGATCAACTTGAACCTAGTACCTTTTTCATTGGCAGCTTGCAATTGCTTTTCAAGATCTTCCATGTCGCCATTTGCATATCTATATCTAGCGGCTTTACAAAGCCTTACGCCATCTATAATAGAAGCATGGTTCAAAGAATCTGATATTATTGCATCTTCTACAGAAAGCAATGGCTCAAAAATCCCACCGTTGGCATCGAAACAGGCAGCGTATAAGATAGTGTCCTCAGTACCATAAAAATCTGCCACTTTTAGCTCCAATTCCTTATGGATATCCTGGGTTCCACAAATAAAACGAACACTGGACATTCCGAATCCATGCGAATCCATGGTATCTTTAGCGGCCTGAATTACATCTGGATGAGAAGAAAGTCCTAAATAGTTGTTCGCACAAAAGTTTATAACCTCTTGACCAGTAGAAATTTTTATGGCAGCTCCTTGAGGAGAGGTAATTATCCGTTCTTTTTTATAAAGTCCGTTTTCTTTTATTTCTTTAATTTCTGCTTGTAAATGCTCCTTTATTGATCCGTACATAATTTCATTTTTTTTCAAAAATAAACATCTTTTAAACAAATGTGAGGTTCACTTCTGTATTAATATATATCAGTATTTTTTTAATAACGCTATATCCCATTTCATTTAGGATATTTTCGTATTGCTCCATTTGGAGCTGATGTGTCTTTTGGAATGCTCCCGTTTTATAATCTATAATTGTAACAAACTTGTCTTTTATATTCAATCTATCAGGACGCAAAACCTCTCCATTTGGGCTTAGAATATTCCTTTCTTTCACAACTATACTTTTAGCAGTATAATATTCTGACAGTTCCGGATGAAGAATAACTTCTGAAATTAATTGCTCCAATTCCTGAAGTTCGCTTTCTGGTATATCTTCATCTTGCGTAAATTTCTTAATTGCTGAGGGCATATCTTCCATAGTATCTATTTCTGAAAAGATATCGTGGTACAAATCCCCCTTTATAATCGCTTTTTCCTGAAGCGAACCCCACAACAACCCGGATTTTGTCATTATTTGAACCGCATTATTTTGAGTGGAAGAGGAGAAAAAACGATTGTTTTTAAGGTTGCTAGTTACATCTGAAGCTTTATAATTTTCAATATTTTTCGAACCAAACTCGAAAATATCTTGGCCATCTTCCCATAAATGATTGGCCTTTAAAAACCCAATAAGTAAACCGGATACTTTGTTTTCGTTTATTTCCCCTTTGGCGTTAATGTCCAAGTTGGAAATTATATACAACTGTTGGGCCGCTCTGGTAAAGGCAACATATAGAATATTGATGCTGTCGAACTCTGTTTTATACAAGAGCTCTTGATAGGCATTCGCTTCTGTTTCTCCCCAATCCAACATTCCTTTTGAAGCTTTTAAATACCCAATTGGAATCTCGTTCAAACCTTCTGGAAGGGGGAGCCATATAGATTCCCGGGAGACGTCCTGTAATGCAGAATTCGCAAAAGGATAAATGACGATTGGAAATTCCAACCCTTTGGATTTATGGATAGTCATGATTTGGACCGCATCATTCGATGCAGGAGCGAGGATGCTTAATTTTTCACTTTTTTGGCTCCAGAGTTCCAAAAATTCGGAGATACCAATGTTTTTATTATTTAAGGAATCAAAAACAAAATCCAAGTAGAACTGGAGGTAGGCATCGGAATCTTTAATTAATGAAAAGGCTCTTATAATATATTCCGCAGCTTCATAAATGGATAAAATTTGGATCTTTTTTAGGTCGAAATAAATATCATGCTCTGTAAGCCAAGCAAAAAACCCCTGATGTTCCTTTTCTAAATTTTCTAGGATCAATTTATGGGCATCTTTGATCTCTAATTTCTGAACCAGATAATTAAGCAGTTCCCATTTTATATTTTTATCGTGAGGATTTAAAGAAACACTTAAAAGGTTATTGATAAAACGAACTTCAGGAGAGTTGGATACCAGCAACGATTCCGAAGAAACTATGGCTACACCTTGCTCATTTAAATAGTTTGCAATCGCAAAACTTTCTTTTCTAGTCCGGGTTAAAATACAAATATCACTTCTGGAGACACCTTGTTCATCTAGATCTTTGATTATCTCCAGAGATTTTATTGGGTGCAGTTCTAATTCCTCCTCCTTCTTTTTAGCTTTAAGAAAAGAAATATTCACATAACCGCCTACTTGCTTGATGGGTTCTTGTGCACTTTTTAGAAAAAGGCTTTTATAAGTATCACTTTCAAATTTATTGGAAATATACTGGAAGAAAGAATTGTTAAATTCAACCACCTCTTTTGCGCTTCTATAGTTGGAAGGAAGGTCTATTACCTCTTTTTTCACCTGGAATGGATTTTCAGCCATACACAAATCGATAAACTGTTCTGCTTTCCCGCCCCTAAACCTATAAATAGACTGTTTTGCGTCTCCAACCAAGGTGAGGTTCGCCGCTGGTTCGCTATCAGATTGAATGGTATTAAGGTTGTGATCTGCCAGCGGGATTATATTTGTCCATTGCATTTCTGAAGTATCCTGAAATTCATCTATAAAATAATTTTTATAGCGTTCTCCAAGTCGCTCGTAAATAAAGGGAACTGGCTGATTGTTGATCTCTTTGGCGATGGTTGGATTAAAATCGGAGATCAAAACCAGGGAGCGTTCTTTCTTTATCTTATCTATTTCATTGGAAATTTCACTTAACAAAGAAAGCGGAATAATGCTTTTATCTATAGCTTTTAAATAGTCCCGTTTAAGAATGGCCTTTTTGGAGCTATTGAAAAGTGCTGCGATTTCCGATTGATGTTGATCTAAAACGGCTTTTTTGTCATCACTTAATCTTTGTGGGTAAAGAGCGGAATCTTCTAGTTTATCCTGCCATTTAGCCCCAAATAGTTTTATAAAATTTCGGTTTTTTATTTTAATGAAATATTTAAACAAATATCCACCGTTGAAATCCTTTTCGGTGAGATCGAATTTAGCTAGAAGATCAAAAAAAGAGTTGGCAGCTCCAGTAATATCTTCTTCAATTAAAACGATTCCCAATTTTACTTTTTCAGAAAAATCAGCGAAATCCTGAAGGTTTTTTCCTTTTAATTGTTGCACATATTGCTGCTGGTTCTCCCGAATAAGCAATTTAGAGAAAGAGAATAGGTCCCTGCCAATATCCCAGCTTTTGTCATCGTCGGTTTTATCCAAAGTAAACTTCAGTAGCACCTTGGTGAGTTCTTTTTCTTCTCCGGCCCTATTTATAACCCGGTCTACGGCCTCTTGTAGAATAAGATCTACATTGAGTTCTACTTCAAAATTAGTAGGGATCCCAAGATCTTTGGCAAAAGTTCTTATTATTTTATGTGTAAACCTATCTATCGTGGAAATATCGAAAGCGGCATAATTATGAAGTATATTCTTCAGTATTCTTTTTGATCGTTTCTGAATTTCATCCTTCTTCAAATTTGTTTCCTTAATAAGAAGCGCCAAAAGAGGTTCGCTACTAGCAGGAGTTTCCTCTTTGGCCAAAGAACTCAATCCAAGAATCACTCTGGATTTCATCTCTCCCACGGCCTTGTTGGTAAAGGTGATAGCAAGGATGTTTTTATAGGCATCATCACGGCTACTATTTAAAAGCAATACCAGATAATCTTTTACAAGCGTAAAAGTTTTACCGGAACCTGCCGATGCGTTGTAGATTGTAAAGGTATTGGAATTGGTCAATTAAAAGATATTTTGTGAAAGTTCGTGGATCTAAATTAAAGATATATGATAATAAATCACTCTCATTAGAACACAATCTTTAAGTATTTTATAACACAAAAAGATTTAGATTAAAACCCTTAATGCCTAAATTTGAAACTCTTGAATAAATATTAATTAAAAAAACATATAATTATGGCTTTTGAATTACCAAAATTGAATTATGCTTTTGATGCATTAGAACCACATATAGATGCGAAAACAATGGAAATCCATCATGATAAACATCATGCAGGATATACCAGCAAACTAAATGATGCTATTGAAGGCACCGATAACGAAGGAAAAACAATAGAAAATATCCTTAAAAATCTGGATATGTCCAACAAAGCCGTTCGCAATAATGGTGGGGGTTACTACAACCACAATTTGTATTGGGAGATCATGTCGCCAGATGGTGGAGGAAAACCAGATGGAGAATTGGCAAAAGCTATTGATGCGGCTTTTGGTTCTTTTGATGCTTTTAAAGATGAATTCTCTAAAGCAGGTGCTACGCAGTTTGGATCTGGATGGGCATGGTTATGTGTTCATAAAGGTGGAAAGGTAGAAGTTTGCTCTACTCCAAACCAGGACAACCCATTAATGCCAGAAACAGGATGTGGCGGAACACCAATCTTGGGCATGGATGTTTGGGAACATGCTTACTACTTAAAATATCAGAACAAACGTCCAGATTATATTAATGCATTCTTTAATGTGATTAACTGGAAAGAGGTTGCTGCAAGATATGCTCAAGAGAAAGAAAAATAGGTTTCAACATTCTAGAATAAAAATGGCCGAGGAAACTCGGCTTTTTTTTGTTCACTATTGCGCATAAAAAAAGGTGGATGAGAATCCACCTTTTTTTGCCCCAAATCTACCATGAACTTAACCTACTTATGCTATGGCTCTGCTAATATATATAATTAAAGCAGTCGCGCAAACACTTTTAGACGAACAACCCAGATATTAGTTAAACGGCAACATCTGCTTTAAAAACCGAAGAATGACTTAATAAGATCTTCCTTCGTTTCCTTCATAAAAGTTTATAAAGGCCCTATTTACCACACGATTTCCTCCAAAAGTTGGATAGTCCCCAGTAAAATACCAGTCCCCTAAATGCTTTGGACATGCTTTATGCAGATTTTCGACTGTTTGATAAATGATCTTCACTTTGGTTTTTACTTCTGGCTCACTTAATAATTCAGCGATTTTATCAGAAATTTCTTGATAGGTAAAAGGTTCGTAAATTTCTTTTACAAAATTCTTTACATCCTTATCCTCCAGATGCTCCTGTAATTTGCACTTTTTATAAACCTCTTCTATAAGATCATAGTTTCCAGCATCTTTTAAAAGTTCCAATGCAGCCCTAAATGCAACCAATCCTTCAAGCCTGGCCATGTCTATCCCGTAACAATCTGGATATCTTATTTGTGGTGCAGAGGAAACAACTACCAATTGCTTCGGATTTAACCTGTCCAACATTTTAATGATACTCTTTTTAAGAGTGGTGCCCCTAACAATACTATCGTCGATGATCACCAAATTGTCCTCGGGTTTTACAACTCCATAGGTCACGTCGTAAACGTGCGCCACTAGATCGTCCCTGCTGCTATCTTCTGTAATAAATGTTCTTAGCTTTACATCTTTTATCGCAACTTTCTCTGTCCTTAACTTGTAGGCCAAAATTTGCTGAAGTCTTTCATCTGTAAGGTTTTCTTTTTCAGAAAGGATTGTTTCGTTCTTTTGCTTGTTCAATTCGTCCTGGGCTGCTTCCACCATTCCATAGAAAGATGTTTCTGCAGTATTTGGTATAAAGGAGAACACCGTGTTAATGGTGTCGTGGTCTATGGACTTTAATACTTCTGGCATTAACAAACGCCCTAGCATTTTTCGTTCTTTATAGATCTCTGCATCACTTCCCCTAGAAAAATAGATGCGCTCGAAGGAACATGCTTTTCTTTCCAATGGCTCTAAAATTTGTTTTATGGAGACTTCCCCGCCCATCTTGGTGATGATGGCATGTCCAGGCTCCAATTCTTTTACATCTTCAAATTTTACATTGAAAACTGTTTGAATTACAGGTCTTTCTGAAGCTACTACTACAACTTCGTCGTCTTGATAATAATAAGCTGGGCGTATTCCTGCAGGATCCCTTAGGACAAAAGAATCGCCATGCCCTAATAAACCGGCCATCGCGTAGCCGCCATCCCAGTTCTTGGCAGATTTCCTCAAGATCTTCGCAACATTCAATCTATCTGCAATCAAAGGAGATGCCTCTACCTTGGTATAGCCTTCCTTCTTTAATTTTTTATATAATTTCCTGACTTCATCATCCAGAAAATGCCCGATCTTTTCCATTACCGTAACGGTATCTGCCTTTTCTTTGGGATGTTGTCCCAGCTCCACCAAATTATCGAAAAGTTGAAAAACATTGGTCATATTAAAATTCCCGGCAACGATTAAGTTTCGGTGCATCCAGTTATTTTGCCTCAAGAAAGGATGAACGCTCTCGATACTATTCTTCCCAAAAGTTCCATACCTCACGTGACCAAGAAATAATTCTCCTATATAAGGGATGTTTTTTTTCTGAAGCACAACATCATTAACGTATTCTGGGTGTTCGCTCAGTTCAGAATTAATTCGCTCGTTGATTTGAGCAAATATATCCTGAATGGGTTGTGCAGCGTTGGAGCGTAACCTGCTTATATATCGATCCCCAGGTTCTGTATTCAATTTAATACTGGCAAAGCCCGCCCCGTCTTGTCCACGGTTATGCTGCTTTTCCATCATTAAATACATTTTGTTCACTCCGTAAAAGGCACTCCCGTATTTTTCTTTATAGAATTCCAAGGGTTTTAATAGTCGGATTTGTGCAATCCCACACTCGTGTTTTAATGCGTCACTCATAACTGGTACCTTTCGGTTTCAATAGGGTTCAAAAAAATTTTAGTCACAAAAAAAACCCTGACATTACAGGGTTTTGGTAGGCGTTAATTCTATATCGAATTGTGTTAAGCTCTGAAATTCTTGCAAACGGAGTTTTAAATCCTCATTGTCCAGATGTTCCATACGCTCGGTACCAAACTTTTCCACACAAAAGGAAGCTAAGCTGGAACCATAAATTACTGCATTCTTCATGTTTTCAAAAGAAATGTCTTCCGTTTTGGCCAAATAGCCAGTAAACCCACCTGCAAAAGTATCTCCTGCCCCGGTTGGATCAAAAACTTCTTCTAATGGCAATGCGGGGGCAAAAAAGATCTGGTCTTTATGAAACAATAGAGCTCCATGTTCCCCTTTTTTGATCACCACATATTTTGGGCCCATTTCCCCGATTTTTCTAGCTGCTCTCACCAAGGAATGTTCATCTGTCAATTGGCGTGCTTCTTCATCGTTTATGGTTATTGCATCTACTTTGGAAATCACTTTTTTAAGATCTTCCAAAGCATTGTCCATCCAAAAGTTCATGGTATCCAATACCACTAACTTTGGGTTTGTAACTTGCTCCAAAACGCTTAATTGAACCAAAGGATGCAGGTTTCCCAACATTACAATTTCAGAATCTTTAAACTCTTCAGGAACCACCGGATTAAAATCTGCCAATACATTTAACTGTGTGTCCAGCGTGTCCCTGGTGTTTAGATCGTTGTGATATTTTCCGCTCCAAAAGAAGGTTTTGCCACCTTTTACAACTTCTATTCCTTGAATATCTATCCCGTTACGAGTTAGCAAATCCATATGTTCTTGAGGGAAATCCTCTCCCACCACAGATACAATTGCACAATTAACATTGAACTGGGAAGCAGATAAACCTATATATGTGGCAGCGCCACCTAAAATTTGATCGGTTTTTCCAAATGGGGTTTCAATTGCATCGAAGGCTACTGTGCCTACTATCAATAATTTGCTCATAGTTTAATTTCAATAATTTGCTGCAAATATACGGTTTGTTTCTCAAGACCCTCAGCAATTTTGAAATTTTAGAAAATCAAATTGTGGAACCCTATTTATTCAACAAAGCCTTCATCGATATGTAGTCGTTTTTCTTTTGAAGCAGCCACGGCAAGGGCATCGCATCGCTCATTTTGTATATGGTTGTTATGTCCCCGAATCCATCTAAAATCCACCTTGTGTTTTCGGTATTCCACAAGAAATTCCTTCCAGAGATCTGCATTTTTACGGTCTTTAAAGCCTTTCTTCTCCCAACCAAACACCCAACCTTTTTTAACCGAGTCTGCCACATATTTGGAATCTGTGAACACCAATATTGAAACATCTTGTTTTTTAAGCTTTTTTAGTGCGTCGACAACTGCTAGCAATTCCATTCTATTGTTGGTGGTGTGCTTAAAGCCTTTGGAAAATTCCTTTCTATAGGGTTTGCCAACCCATTCCATTACAATTCCATAACCTCCGGGGCCAGGATTGCCACGAGCGGCACCATCTGTATAAATGTGAACTACAGGATTAGTCAATAGTAGAAGATTCTAATAAATTCTCGATCACTTCTGGAAAATGGCGATGTTCCAGTTCATGGATCTTTTCAGCAAGGCTTTCAAGGGTTTCTCCAGAAGAAATTGGAAATGCTTTTTGAAATATTATTTGACCATCATCATACTTTTCATTCACATAATGAATGGTTATACCCGTTTCTTTTTCCTTATTATCCAGCACTGCTTGGTGCACATTGACACCAAACATTCCTTTACCACCAAATTTTGGCAACAAAGCGGGATGGAGGTTTATAACCTTATTTGGGAATTTTTCTAGGATAGAGGGGGGGAACAACCACAAAAAACCGGCCAGTACAATAAGATCTGGATTGGTGTCTTCTAAGATATGTAAAACGTCATTTGAGTTATAAAACGCATCCCTATCAAAGCAAAGTGCGGTAATATTTAACTTATGGGCCCTCTTTAAAACCTTTGCTGTTGGTTTATTGGACATTATTGATACCACTTGTGCGGTACCGGAAGCTCTAAAATAATGT
Organism: Gillisia sp. Hel_I_86; assembly: GCF_007827275.1. Taxonomy (NCBI): domain Bacteria; kingdom Pseudomonadati; phylum Bacteroidota; class Flavobacteriia; order Flavobacteriales; family Flavobacteriaceae; genus Gillisia; species Gillisia sp. Hel_I_86. The sequence goes on from NZ_VISE01000001.1 coordinate 1,468,984, forward strand.
ATAATATTCTCAGCATTAGAGCCTGAGCCGGATGCGAAGACAACAATTTTTTTTGGGGATGTTCTTTTTGATGCGCTCAAAACTTCGCTGTTAACAATTATTAAGTGTAAAAATAAAGGGTTTAAATGAAAATTCCGTAAATTCCCGTCACATTTTTAAAGTAAAAACCGGTTTTAAAATAAAGTTTTTTATTTTTGCCACTTAATCAAAATTAAAATAAAATATTATGTCAGACATTGCATCAAGAGTAAAAGCGATTATCGTTGACAAATTGGGCGTAGACGAGAACGAAGTTGTTACAGAAGCAAGTTTCACGAACGACCTAGGCGCTGATTCATTAGACACTGTGGAATTGATCATGGAATTTGAAAAAGAATTCGATATCCAGATTCCAGACGACCAAGCAGAAAACATTGCCACAGTTGGTCAAGCAATTTCTTATATCGAAAAAGCAAAATAAAAAAGAATAGTACTATATGGAGTTAAAGCGAGTAGTAGTTACAGGCTTGGGGGCCCTTACACCTATTGGGAACAATGTTGAAGAATATTGGAGCGCATTGGTGGCCGGTAAAAGCGGTTGTGCACCTATAACCTATTTTGATGCTGAAAAGTTCAAAACAAAATTCGCTTGTGAACTCAAAAATTTTAATGTTCTTGATTTTTTCGACCGTAAAGAAGCTAGGAAACTAGATAGGTTTGCGCAATACGCAATTGTTGCGTCCGATGAAGCCATTAAAGACTCCGGGATAGACCTAAATGTTGTGGATAAACATAGGGTTGGGGTAATTTGGGGAGCAGGAATTGGAGGACTGGAAACATTCCAAGATGAGGTGATCAATTTCTCTGAAGGAGATGGAACCCCTCGTTTTAATCCATTTTTTATCCCTAAGATGATCGCAGATATTGCCCCAGGCAACATTTCGATCCGTCATGGTTTTATGGGCCCTAACTATACCACGGTTTCAGCTTGTGCTTCTGCTGCCAATGCGATGTTCGATGCTTTAAATAATATTCGCTTGGGATATAGCGATATCATTATTTCTGGTGGATCTGAAGCTGCGGTAACCAAAGCGGGAATGGGAGGATTTAATGCTATGCATGCGCTGTCTACCAGAAACGAGAGCCCGGAAACAGCTTCCAGGCCTTTTGATGCTACCAGGGATGGTTTTGTGTTAGGAGAAGGAGCAGGTGCCTTGGTTTTAGAAGAGTATGAACATGCAAAGGCTCGTGGAGCTAAGATCTATGCCGAATTTATTGGCGGTGGACTTTCTTCTGATGCGTACCACATGACGGCGCCACATCCAGAAGGAACAGGGGTTGTGGCAGTAATGGAGAATTGTTTGCAAAATGCAGGTTTAAAGCCGCAAGATGTAGATGCTATTAATACGCATGGAACTTCTACACCTCTAGGGGATGTAGCAGAGCTTAAAGCAATTTCCAAAGTTTTTGGAGAGCATGCGAAGAAAATCAATATAAATTCAACCAAATCCATGACAGGCCACCTTTTAGGAGCTGCAGGAGCTATTGAAGCTATTTCTTCGATACTTTCTATGAAACATGGAATTGTTCCCCCAACGATCAATCACGAACATCGGGATGAAAACATAGATCCAGAGTTAAATCTTACCTTGAACACAGCGCAAAAACGCAAAGTGAACGTGGTAATGAGCAACACTTTTGGATTTGGAGGTCATAACGCATGTGTACTGTTTAAAAAATTGGATGAATAACCTATCGCAATGAGTGTTATTCGAAACATATTAAATTCCCGTTCTTCTAAAGACGGGAATTTTTTTATAGCTATGCAAAAGATCTTGGGTTTTAGCCCGAAGAACATCAATCTCTATAAAAAAGCATTTACTCATAGGTCTTTAAACCAAAGAGATGAAGAAGGAAACGCTATAAATTTTGAGCGGCTGGAATTTCTGGGCGATGCAATGCTTAGCGCTGTAATTGCCGCCTTTTTATTTAAGAAAGTTCCAGGAGGAAACGAAGGTTATCTTACCAAAATGCGTTCCAAGGTGGTAAGCCGAAAGCATTTAAACGAACTCGGGAAAGACTTGAACCTTATAGGACATGTGCAAACAAACATTCCAAAAGAACAATTTGGCGCCAATATTCATGGAAATCTCTTTGAAGCACTTATAGGAGCCATTTATTGGGACCGTGGTTATAAGTATTGCAAAAAATTCATTTATGATAGGGTGATAATCCCCTATGTGGATATCGAGCAGCTGGAAGGAAAGGTGATTAGTTATAAGAGCCTGCTTATAGAATGGTGCCAAAAGACAAAAAAGGAATTCAGCTACGAGGTTTACGACGATTCTGGGCAAGATGAAGTAAAACACTTTGCAGTAAAACTTAGGATAGACGACAAGGTGGTGGCAAAAGCAAGAGCTACTTCAAAAAAGAAGGCAGAAGAAAAGGCTTCTAAAAGAGCCTATTATGCACTTCAAACTAGGATAGATATCTAACAATCAATATCTTCCCACTATAACGATTTCGTAAATATTTATCAAAAAACCTTATAAATTTCTTAGAATTCTGCATTCTTATTTTATCTTTAACCTTAAAGATTAAGAGTATGTTATCCCATAAATTACCGTTGGATGATGTAGAGGACAGTTATCATTTATTGGCCATCCATAGTTCTTTAGAAGAATTTAAAATGGCTTTTCTATTGAATAGGAATCTGCAATTAAGCCTTAGGCGTGCTCCATTCGATGTAGATTTTAATCACGGGGAAATACAAGCTTTATATCCACTTTATTTTTTTAAAGAACCTGCGGAATACCGCACCTATTACTTATTTAAGAACAAGTACAAAGGATTTGTGAAAAAGGTGGTTAGTTCGGGGTCGTTGTTCGTAGAAGAAGAAATCTCTACCCAACTCACCTATTTAATTCCGGAGTATAAAAAGGTGGATTATTTTTTAAAGATAGAAGATGATCTGGAGGAAGGGGTTATTCAAGATTTATTGAATGCCATAAGCAGAATTCCGAAGGTTATCACAACATTCGTAGTTGATGTAAATCAGCTAAAATCAAGAAACAATTTAATTGTAGATTAACAATGCCAACAAATAAAAGAACAAAAATTGTAGCCACTTTAGGACCCGCAACCATCGAAAAATCTGTTTTAAAAGATATGCTGGAAGCAGGAGTAAATGTGTTTAGGGTTAATTTTTCACATGCAGACTATGAAGATGTGAAAGAACGAATTAAAATGATCCGGGACCTTAATGAAGAATTTGGATATGCCGCAGCAATACTGGCCGATCTTCAAGGCCCTAAATTAAGGGTGGGAAAAATGAAGGAAGAAATAGTTGTAAGCCCAGGAGATCAGATTATTTTTGCTACCGGAAAGGAATTTAAAGGAACTGCTGCCCGGGTTTATATGAACTATGAGCAATTTCCAAGAGATGTGCAGCCGGGAGAACGCATATTGTTGGATGACGGTAAGTTGATGTTTGAAATTGTAAGCACCAATAAGGAAAACGAAGTGGTTGCAAAAGTAATTCAAGGCGGGCCTTTAAAGTCCAAAAAAGGTGTAAACCTACCCAACACAAATATCTCGCTGCCAGCACTTACCTCTAAGGATATTAAAGATGCCATTTTTGCCTGCGAACAAGAAGTGGATTGGATCGCACTTTCTTTCGTGAGAAATGCTGAAGACCTGTTGGAATTACAAAACTTGATCAAGGAACACAGCGAGCATAAAATTCCAATCATTGCAAAAATTGAAAAACCAGAGGGCGTAGAGAACATCGATAAAATAGTAGCGTATTGCGATGGTTTAATGGTGGCTAGAGGAGATCTTGGTGTAGAGATCCCTGCCCAGGAAGTACCACTTATCCAAAAGCAATTGGTGCTTATCGCTAAAAAAGCACGAATTCCCGTGATCATCGCCACTCAAATGATGGAAACCATGATCACTAGCCTTACCCCTACACGGGCAGAGGTAAATGATGTGGCAAATTCTGTGATGGACGGGGCAGATGCCGTAATGTTAAGCGGGGAAACCTCGGTTGGAAATTATCCAGTACAGGTGATAGAAAAAATGACGCAAATTATAAAGAGCGTAGAAAACTCACCGTTAATCAAGGTGCCTCACGATCCACCCCATGTTAGAACCAATAGGTACATTACAAAATCTGTTTGTTATCATGCGGCTATCATGGCAAATGAAATAAAGGCAACAGCTATTTGTACCTTGACCAATAGTGGGTATACGGCATTTCAAATATCTGCCTGGAGACCAGAATCCAATATTTTGGTTTTTACCTCCAACCATAGAATTTTATCCCAGTTGAGTTTGCTTTGGGGTGTTAAGGCGTTTTTCTACGACAAGTTTTCCAGTACAGATGAAACCATAGAAGATATAAACAACATCGCCCGTGACAACGGATATGCCGGAGTTGGGGATTTTATGATCAATCTAGCTTCCATGCCCATTGCAAATAAAGGAATGGTTAATACCTTGAGAATTTCTGAAATAGAATAATTAACATTAGTTAAAACCCACGAACACTCTAATATTATTAGTGGATTCGCGGGTTTTTTTTGAGACTAATTTTAAAATTGTACTCCCAAACTTATCCCTATAGAATTGAGATAAATATCGGCAGGCTCTTCGGTTTCAAAAAGTAGGGCGTCAGCGCCTTTAAGGTCTAAATAATTTTGCTCAAGAAATACATTTGTATTTATATTAAAACTTTCTCTTTTCAAAATTGGGAATCCAAGACCTATCCTAATATTATTCCCGCTTTTAAAATTAGATTTATCCAAAGAGATATTACCAGCTTCCTGTAAATAGATATAGACATTATCAGGATCTACAAAGAAGAATTTTATAATCCCTCCTAGCCGTAACATAGAAAAATCGGGTTTAAATTGCTGCTCATACCCCGCAAGAGCACCCACACTAAACTTTTTAAACAGTAAGTAATTTAGAGTGTATTGAGCGCCCAAGGCTATTTTGGAATTAATCTCAACATCGCTTCCTATATTATCAATACTGTAGTCATAACGGGCTTTGGTAGGAATCATTAGTTCCAATTCTGCCGTTGAGTACCATCTATCAGCTTTATTTGTTTCTTGTGCATTTCCAAATATTGGAAATAAGCATACTAAAATCAGGGGCAATAAATTTTTCATAATTATATATTAATTTCTAATCATTCTATTTCCCTTCCACGTGCTGCCTCTTCTAGCAGCTCCATAAAAGTCTACTTCGTAATGTGTATAATTTCGGAAATAATCAGTATCTGGTTCTACTTGATATTGCCAATCACTATTACCATTTTTACCTATTGAAATTTTAAAACCGACATCTTGGTAAAATTTCTTTTCTATACTATTATCATTGGTATTGTAAAAGTGCTCACCAAAGTATAATGTTTCAATTTTATCGTAACTTCTTTGATAGGTCACGGAGAAAACTTTAGGATCACCAGCATTAGCTTGGGATTTTAAAAAGTCTATACCCATTTTATAGAGAGCTTTAATATTTGAATTACTAGTAATATCGCTCGAATAATAATTAAAACCAACATCTCCTATTAAAGGTATGTTGGGAATATATATATTCAAAATAGGATCATTGTCTAATCTAAAAAACGGTAATACGTTTTTAGTTATTTTCAATTTAATGTCACTGTAATAATAACTAACCCCAAAAGTACTTGCCGAAGGTGATCTCACACTAAATTTACCAGCATACATATATATTGGGGCTTTATAGGGATTACTAATTAAACCACCTGTAGGTGTGTAAGCATTTATTTGAGGTTGAGGAAAATCATATTTTAATAAAATACGATTTATTCCTAGATGAATTTCATCAGATTCTGAAGCCCACCAAATGCCAAGTGTTTTAGTCTGGGTCTTAACCTGTATTCCAACAGATTTATAAAAACCAAAAGATTGATCCCAAAATTCAGTTTTTATTCTATCCCCGTCATTATAATAACTTCTACAAACATAACTTTTTCCAAAAAGATTTTGAACCCAATTACCAGAGGCGTTACCGTCACATATAGGTAAATTTTGAATAATATTTTGAAGTTTTTCTTCTGAGGATAATTGCGATATCGGTGGTGGGGTCGATCCACCACCTCCACCTCCGTAACCACAATCACCATCAATTGGCATAATATATTGTGTTATTTGCGTATCTATTTGAGTATATCCTCCAGATTCCGCTCTGATATAACAAGGATCAGGAGCAATTAATTTATTTGTCGATTTTTTGTTGTTTGCTAAATAAGTGAATAGATGTGTTGAATCTTTTACTGCAACGAAAAACAAACCATTTTCGGTAAACTTGTATAGAGAATCATTAACAACTATTTCATTGTTCTCATTAATAAATGCAGCTAAATAAGGATCAGCAACAATGTTGTTTTGTTCTTCACTTTCAGTATCTGTATTTTTACTGGATTTTCTTTTTTTATTAATTTCTTCTGAAAGTTTGGATATAAGGTTTTTATTACTTGGGTCTACAAAAGGCTCTAAAGAGCGAAAACCTTTCTTATAATACTCTTCAAATTTATAAAAATCAACTTTGTCTTGATTTTTTTTCATATTGGAAATAGTAGTTTTCAAATTTTCACTTGAATTAAAAATAAACCTACCATTTTCTACTACTCCATTTGCATTTATTTTTTCGATTGAATTAGTATCATTAGGTAGACTTTCATCGAAATTTTCTGTTTGACAACTAAAAAACAAAAAACATTGTAATTTTTTTCATAATAAATTGCTTGATTAAAAAGTTGATTTAGATTATAAACGGTCTCGTCTATAATTTTATCAAACATCCGTTTTTATTTTCATATAAACATCTATTTTTATGTTTTTTTTAATTTAATTAAAAGTTTCATTCTTATTTAAAACTCAAACTTCAACTGTACTGCAATTTCCTGTACTTTCTCTATAGTTTGCTTTTTCTCAGTATTTAAATTTGAAAGAGTAATTCCCAACAGTCGAACCGAATTTTTCATCCTTTCTTGATATAATAAGTCCTTCGCAGTATCCAGGATCACTTCTTTTGACGCAATAAAATAAGGCAGGGTCTTGCTCCTGGTTTGCAAGGTAAAATCACTATATTTTATCTTTAAAGTAACCGTTTTCCCTGCAACTTTGCTCCTTTTTAGCCTGCGTTCGATTTCTTCGGCGATATTCTCCAAGCGTTCCATCATAAAGATCTCTGAAGCTATGTTTTCATTAAAAGTCCTTTCTGCACCAAGGGATTTTCGTATTCTGTCTACTTTTACTTCGCTGGTATGAATGCCACGAACCACATTGTAATAATACTTGCCGCTTTTCCCAAAATTCTCGGTTAAGAATTCTTCAGATTTTTCTTTTAGTTGAAGTCCTTTAAAGATTCCCAATTGGTACATTTTCTCTGCGGTCACTTTTCCAACACCATAGAATTTTCTAATTTGAAGTTGTTCCAAAAATTCCTCAACCTCTTCCGGGTTTATTGTTTTTTGGCCGTTGGGTTTGTTGATGTCACTGGCAACTTTCGCTATAAACTTGTTGATGGAAATCCCTGCGGAAGCATTCAATCCAGTCTTCTCCTTTATTTTCTCCCGAATTTCTTTCGCGATTAGAGTAGCACTGGGAATCCCTTTTTTATTCTCGGTGACGTCCAAATAGGCTTCATCCAAAGAAAGCGGCTCCACCAGATCTGTATACTCCAGGAAGATTGTCCTAATTTGACTTGATATTTCTTTGTATCGATCGAATCTGGCTTTTACAAAGATGAGCCCTGGGCAATTTCTTTTGGCAATTACACTGCTCATCGCACTTTTTACGCCAAATTTCCGGGCTTCGTAGCTCGCTGCAGAAACCACGCCTCTATCTGAACTTCCTCCAACAGCCACTGGTTTGTTCCGCAAGTCGGGATTGTCCAATTGCTCTACAGATGCGTAAAATGCATCCATGTCTATATGAATTATCTTTCGAATTGGGAACTGGGTTTTCACAACGTAAATTTAGGGAAACTTGAATTACTCCAAGGCTTAGTGGGACTATTAACTAAGATTTTTGGATCGTTTGGAATCCGTTATTTTTGAAGAGTCAATAATTTAATAACTAGCGAAACGGTTTAGCATAAGTTTATTTATTGGATGCTGAAATAAGCTACCATTTACGTATTTTTATTTATGCATTATAGACCCTGAAACCAGTTCAGGGTGACAATGATGTTTTTTAGAATTGCCGTCATGCTGAACTTGTTTCAGCATCTTTTTAGATATTCTAAAACATACATTAATTCCCTACACTAGATAAAATTTTTTATCACGGGTCTCAGGATGACGAATTATTTAAACAGCAAAAAAATTAAAGTAAATATCACTTTATGAAATCAGCGATATTATTAGGGGCAACAGGATTGACCGGAGGGCACTTACTAAAAATAGTATTGAATGACCCTAAATATGATAAGGTAAAGGTTTTTTCAAGATCTAGTGTGGGTGTTAAACATGAGAAATTGGAAGAGCATTTGGTCGATCTACTAAAGCTGGATGATTATAAAGACAGTTTTCATGCAGATGAAGTGTACTGCTGTATTGGAACCACTAAAAGTAAAACCCCGGATAAGGAAACGTATAAAAAAATCGACTTCGGAATTCCGGTGGCCGCAGCTAAACTTTGCAGGAAAAATAATATCGATACCTTTTTGGTGATCTCCGCGCTGGGCGCCGATGCTAACAGCAGTATTTTTTATAATAAAGTGAAAGGCGAAATGCAGCATCAAGTATTGGAGCAAGGTATTAAGAACACCTATATTTTTCAGCCCTCCTTAATTGCAGGGAATAGGGAAGAAGAGCGATTTTTTGAAAAACTTGGCATCGAAGGAATGAAGGTATTCAATAACCTTTTGATTGGTTCCTTTAAAAAATATAGATCTATACACCCGGAGACTATTGCCAAAGCAATGCATATTTGCGCAAACTCTGGTTATCCAAAAATATTGATAGAATCTGATGAGATCCAGAAATTGGCTTCAGAATAATCTTTAAAATTTATGATGGAAATAGAACGAAAATTTTTAGTGACCTCAGATAAATATAAGACAGAAGCATTTAAAACTTCAGAAATAAAACAAGGCTATTTGAATTCCCATCCAGAAAGGACCACCAGGATCCGGGTTCAGGGTAAAATAGCATTTATTACCATTAAGGGGAAGTCATCAGCAAGTGGTTTATCCAGATTTGAATGGGAAAAAGAGATCCCAGCCGATGAAGCTTTGGAGCTTTTAAAACTTTGTGAGCCGGGAGTAATTAAGAAGGTGAGGTATTTCGTGAAATCCAAAGAATTTACATTTGAAATTGACGAATTCTCGGGGGATAATAAGGGTCTTATAGTGGCAGAAATCGAATTGAAGTCTGAAAATGACACTTTTGATAAACCAGAGTGGCTTGGAGAAGAAGTCACCGGAGATTTGAGATATTATAATTCGCAACTCAGTAAAAATCCATTTAAAAACTGGGGAAAATAGAAAATTATGAAAAAAGCAATTCTTTACGCTGGTAGTAAACACCTTATTTGTCGACAATAAGTCAAATGCGGAAATAAAACAACTTATTGGGATTTCAGGATGTCTAGAGCAGACGACTTTATTACATATCCAAGGCGTACCATGCTCGTGTATTTATCATAGTCTATTAAGCTTTCTGCATATCCCACAAACCATTCCAGCATTAAATATTGGTTTCCGGAATTGTTGAACAGTTTATAAAGAAGACGACTAGAAGCAGCCCCTTTCCAACCTTCTAAACCTTTTCTAACTGTAAGATCGGCGATTAACCTGTTGCGGATAATGGTTTGTTCTACTTTAATTTCACCAAGTCCCACATAGTCTAAAATATCTGGATGGTTCTCTTTATATGCTATCGGTGCCCAAGCTTTAACACTAAGTAAAGTCCTTCTTCCAATTGGAGTATGGAAAGCTCCAGTGATCCTATTCCAACTCCTACTATCTAAACTGTCCCTTCCATTGGATTCGTGTTCAAATTTTAATTCAGCAAGCCCAAAGATATATCCCTCCTTATTAAAAACCGGTTTTCCAAGACCAATGCCCGGGTTAAAATTGATCTCTTCAAAAGGACTGGACAAGCTGTATACGTTCCAAAAAGCTTTTTGGGAATAGGTTAGGAATAAGTAACTGTTTAGAGGTAAAGTCGCCCTGCTCACCAATTGCTTAAAACTGATCTGGTATTTAATATCTGAATTGTTTTTTGTAATGGCTTTGTTAGTTGGTACCCCGGTAATAAAATAATTATCCTGATAGCTGGAAAAGGCCGGCATTTCCTTAATGGTATCATACACCTGTTTTCTCGTTAGACGTTGGCCAAATGCTGTAGAGTGGATAAAAAAAGCAAAAAAGATAAGGCAGGTAAATAGTATTCTCTTCATAATTAGGGTTTATTGCCGTAAGGGCAGCGAAAATTTAAGTCGGCAAAGATACTTCTTACTTTCTAAGGAACCTATAAACTCTAACTCCATCTAGTAAATACTAGCATAAAAAAAGCCCCAAATTATTGGAGCTTAAATTGTTATCTGGCTATGAGCTTACTCTTTTTCTGCTGTAACTTTCTCATTTTCTTTATAAATCCCAATAGATAATTCCCCTTTTTTGTTCATCGCAGCGCGGTACATTCCTGCGGAATTAAATTCCATTGCAATATTTCCTTTATGATCTATGGCTATAATTCCTCCCTCGCCACCCAGCTCTGTTAATTTTGCTTGGATTACTTTTTTTGCCGCTTCTTGTAAGCTCATTTTCTTATACTCCATCATTGCTGAAATATCGTAAGCCACAACGCCTCTCATAAAATATTCTCCCCATCCGGTTCCAGAAATAGCGCAGGTGGCATTATTTGCATAGGTGCCAGCACCAATAATTGGCACATCCCCGATCCTGTTCCATTTTTTGTTGGTCATTCCCCCAGTGGAAGTTCCTGCGGCGATATTTCCATTTTTGTCCAAAGCAACACAACCCACGGTCCCGAACTTGGATTCTTTGATATATGGGTCGTAAAAAGCCGTTCTATTATCGGCACTGTCTGCTTTCATTTTCTCTGCTTCTTTCATTTTTTGAAGGGATTGAAACCTATTTTCGGTATAGAAATAGGAAGGATCTACGATCTCTAGCCCGCGTTCTTGGGCAAACTGTTCGGCTCCTTTTCCAGAAAGCAACACATGCGGAGAATTTTCCATTACCTGAAATGCCAAATTTATTGGATTTTTTACAGTGGTAACTCCCGCGACCGCCCCGGCATTCAATGTTTCCCCATCCATGATGGCAGCATCCATTTCGTTGGTTCCTTGGTTGGTAAATACAGCTCCTTTTCCTGCGTTAAAAAGCGGGGAATCTTCTAGGACGTTTATGGTAGATTGGATGGCATCTATAGCCGTTCCTCCATTTGCAAGAATTTCATGTCCTACCCGGATTGCTTCTTCAAGTTTTTCCTTATACGCGACCTCCAAAGAATCGGTCATATTCTCTTTTAGGATAGTTCCTGCGCCCCCATGGATCACAATTCCAAAATTGTCGGTTTCTACTTTATCTGATTTTGGTTTTTCGATGGGCTGGTTTATAGGTTTTTTTTCTTCGGAAGCATAATTACATGCAAACAAGAGTGAAAGAGAGAAGAGAAGTACTAATTTTTTCATGAATTTGGATGTTGAGATGTTTGAATTAAAAGTACTAAAATTAAGTACAGGTCTTGAATGTGCGCTCCAAATTTATAAAAAATGTAAATTTTGCGTAAGCGATAGCAGTGGAAAGCCCGCAGTCACGATCGTGATATTTATCGTGATTGGGACGAGGACTTGCAACGAATAGCGCGGTGCCCGTTAAGGGCATACGCCCAAAACATTTAGATTAGCTTTACAACTTTGTGTGGGAGATTGATTAATTTTATACAACTTTTTTAAACTGAGAGATTATGTCAATAAACAAGCCTTTTAACCTTACTAAATGGGTAGAACAAAATAGGGATTTGCTGAAGCCGCCGGTGGGGAACAAGAATTTATATAGGGAAAGTGACGATTATATTGTGATGATCGTGGCGGGTCCCAACGCTCGTAAAGATTATCATTACAATGAGACGGAGGAACTATTCTTTCAGTTGGAAGGCAACATAGAAATTCATGTGCAGGACAATGGCGAGAAAAAAACGATGGAACTGGGGCCTGGCGATATGTATCTTCACCCTGGAAAAGTGCCACATTCCCCGGTAAGGCATGAAGGTTCTATTGGGCTTGTGGTAGAGCGCAAACGCTTTGGGGAAGAAGGGAAGGATGGCTTGTTGTGGTTTTGCGATAATTGCAATACCAAATTGCACGAAGTTTATTTTCCGTTGCACGATATAGAAAAAGATTTTCTGGGCCATTTTAAAAATTTTTATGGCAGTAAAGAGTTGCGCACCTGTGATAACTGTGGAACGGTGATGCCTGTAGACGAGCGATTTATTAATTCGTAGGGAATGAAAGTAGATTAAGGAGTTGTTTCCTTTAATATTTATTATTTTCGCAACAATTAGTTATAATTAAAGATTAAAATACGAATAAATGAGTGATATAGCAGAAAAGTTTGGGATTAAACAAGCCTTAAAAGCCTTAGGGATTAAAGATATTAATGAAGGAACTTCTACCGGAAAAGATTTTTTTGGGAGTGGTGAAATTATTGAATCTTATTCTCCTGTAGATGGTTCTTTAATAGGAAAGGTGAAAACTACCTCAAAAGAGGATTATGAAAAAGTTATGAACGCTGCTACCGAAGGATTTAAATCCTGGAGAACAATGCCAGCTCCTTTACGTGGTGAAGTAGTTAGAAAATTCAACGAAGAACTTCGAAGGTTGAAAGAGCCTTTAGGGAAATTGGTTTCTTACGAAATGGGAAAATCTTACCAAGAAGGTTTGGGAGAAGTACAGGAAATGATAGATATCTGTGACTTTGCTGTGGGATTGTCCCGCCAGTTGCACGGACTTACCATGCATTCTGAGCGTCCAGGACATAGAATGTACGAGCAATACCATCCACTTGGGGTAGTAGGGATTATTTCTGCTTTTAACTTCCCAGTGGCCGTTTGGGCCTGGAACACCGCTTTGGCTTGGGTTTGTGGAGATGCTTGTGTTTGGAAAGGTTCTGAAAAAACACCAATTACCTCTGTAGCTTGCCAAAAAATTGCTGCCAGGGTTTTTGAAGAAAACAATGTGCCGGCAGGAATTTCTTGTCTCGTAACAGGAGATTATAAAGTAGGGGAAATGATGTCTACAGATAAGCGCATTCCGCTTATTTCTGCTACCGGATCGACCCGAATGGGTAAGATCGTTGCTTCTAAAGTAGCAGAACGTCTTGGAAAAACTTTATTGGAATTAGGAGGGAACAATGCGATTATTGTAACTCCAGATGCCGATATTAAAATGACCGTTATTGGTGCTGTATTTGGTGCTGTAGGAACTGCAGGACAACGTTGTACTTCTACCAGAAGACTTATAATTCATGATTCTATTTACGATAAGGTAAAAGATGCGATCCTTGCGGCTTATAGGCAATTGCGTATTGGAAACCCTTTGGATGAAAATAATCACGTGGGACCACTTATAGATAAAGATGCGGTTAAAAATTACCAGAACGCTTTGACCAAAGTTGTTGAAGAAGGTGGAAATATCATCGTTGAAGGTGGTGTGTTGGAAGGTAAAGGATTTGAAAGTGGATGTTATGTAAAACCGGCAATTGCTGAAGCAAAGAACTCTTACGAGATCGTACAGCATGAAACTTTTGCTCCGGTATTGTACATGATGAAATATTCTGGAACTGTTGAAGATGCTTTGGAAGTGCAAAACGGGGTAAATCAAGGGCTTTCTTCTGCAATTATGACCAATAACTTAAGGGAAGCAGAACACTTCTTATCTGTTAACGGATCTGACTGTGGGATTGCCAATGTAAATATTGGAACCAGTGGTGCTGAGATTGGTGGAGCCTTTGGAGGTGAGAAAGAAACCGGTGGAGGGAGAGAGTCTGGATCTGATGCATGGAAAGTGTATATGAGAAGACAAACCAACACCATTAACTATACTACGGAATTGCCATTGGCGCAAGGGATCAAGTTTGATTTGTAGAATATTATTTAAAGAATAGTTTGAAAAAACCGCCCTTTTCAGGGCGGTTTTTTTGTTTATGGTAGTAGTAGTGATTAAAATAAGGCTTCTATGAGCTTTCTAGTATCTTTCTGAACGAAATGAAATGGAGTGAAGAATCTCACAGTGGCAAGAGATTCCTCCTTTGTCGGAATGACATTTTGAATTGTCAGGCTAAGTCTGTCCAAGTCCAAACTGAGATAAATGGAGTCAAGTTCAACAACTTTTCGAAGCTTCGCTCTAAACAGAAGTAATCTCAAAATCCTCCAAAAGTTTTTCTTGCCTGAACTTTAAAATAATTTGTGCGATAGCGATTACATCTTTTTCGCAATAAGTGACAATTCTATCGATGTTCCCTTCTTCATAATAAACGTCTCTCACCTCCGAACCATCGATATCATCTTTTGGAGTTTGGATTCCCAGAACGTTGGTGAGAAGTTTTAGGGAAGTATAATGCTTATAATCGCCAAACTTCCATAATTCCAAAGTGTCCAAATGTGGCACTTCCCAAGGTTTTTTTCCGAAAAGGTCCAATTTGGATGGCAGCGGTAATCCATGAATAAGTATTCTTCTGGCTAGAAAAGGAAAATCGAATTCCTTACCATTATGCGCACAGAGCAAATGCTGAGGTTTATAAAAATGGGTGTTCAATAAATGAGAGAATTCCTGTAGCAGTGCTAATTCCTCTCCTTTGTACGAAGTGATCCTAAAAGCCCTTTTTTCATCTTTGAATGTGAAATAACCCACCGAAATGCAAGCGATTTTTCCAAATTCGGCCCAAATTCCTGCACGATCGTAAAATTCTTCAGCTGTAAAATCTTCCTTTCGCTGGTATTTCGATTTATCGTCCCAAAGTTTTTGTTTCACCTCTGAGAGGTTATTAAAATCCTTTTCTTCGGGAACCGTTTCTATATCCAGAAACAGAACGTTTTCAAGGTGCAGTTTTCGAACCATTGGCTAACATTTTATAGGCTTCATCTATATATATAAAGAAATCCTTTGCGTGATTTTCTCCCTCTTTCCTGGGTATTAATTCATGTCCTAATCTAACGATTATAAGGTCATCTTCGGGAACAACAATTACATATTGCCCCAATATCCCTCGCATATAAAAGATCTCTTTTCCCTTGTAATCGCTTAACCAAAATCCGTATCCATATTGTGGCGAATCCTCAAACCTTGCTTTGGTGGCTGTTTCTACGAATTCCGAGTCTAATAGTTGTTCCCCATTCCATTTTCCGTTGTCCTTGAAAAGTTTCCCGAAACGTGCAAAATCGCGGGCATTGGAGGCAATGCAGCAATAGGCTTTTTCCATCCCACTTTCCTCAGAGTCCAATTGCCAAAAAGCGTTTTCCTTCATCCCTAAGGGTTTCCAAAAACTATCACTTAAATAGGTTGATAGCTCCTGCCCTGTAGCTTTTTCTATTACCATTCCCAGTAAAATGGTGTTTCCGCTTAAATATTTAAAGGCATTCCCGGGCTCTTCTATCACTTTTAAATTCAAGGCCTCTTTTCTAATATCGTCCCCAAAATATGCTTTTGCTGTTTGAGAGAACGGATTGTAATAATCCTCATCCCAATTAAGGCCAGATGACATGGAAGCAAGATCCCCAACTGTCAAGGCTGCCTGTTTATCCTTGTTGAATTCCGGTAGAAAATCTCCTACCGGCTGATTTAAGCTCTTAATATATGCATCTTTAATTGCTTTCCCTAAAAGTGCCACCGTAATGGATTTTGCCATTGAAAAAGAATTGGTTTTGGAATCTATGCCATAATTTGGCGCATACTTCTCATACCAGATACTGTCATTCTTGATAATTAAAAACGCAACGGTTCCCAGTTCCTCATTTGTTTTCTGAAGGCGTCCTGCGGGGGTTGTCTTATTGTAATCTGGGCTCAAAGGCCATTCATCAAAATTTTCTCCCGATTCAATTACTCTATTCTCAAATTCTGTATAATCATCTATATAAGCGGTTTTATGACCTTGAAAATAGACCACCTGGATTCCCTTCAAGAGATAATCGTAATCGAACAAGAACAAGAGCACAACAATTAACAGAATAGTTGCCAAAAACCCGCCTATAATTTTTAAGAGTAACTTCATAGTTATTAAAATTAGGGCTTTTAAATATAAAATAAAATTTTAAAAAAGTTCTTGCTGTAGTGGAGGGTTTTCGAAATCCAAAAGCCATTTTTTTCTCCATAACCCTCCGGCATATCCAGTTAAGGAACCATCGCTACCTATTACCCGATGACAAGGAATTACAATCCATAAAGGGTTTTTTCCATTTGCTGCGGCAACTGCACGAATGGCTTTTACATTTCCAAGTTCTTTGGAAAGTTCTAAATAGGAACGGGTTTCTCCATAAGGGATCTTATTTAAGGCTTGCCAGACTTGTTTCTGAAAATTGGTGCCAGCCGGATTCATCTTAAGAGTGAAATTTTTTAGTTCGCCAGAAAAGTATCCCTTTAATTGATCTACCGCAGTTTCTAATTCTTTTGGGACCTCTTCCTGTTGAAATTCTTCTTGATCTAAAATCTCAATTTTGCTGATGCCCAGTTCATCACCAGAGACTTCAGCAATTCCTAATGGTGTTTTAAGTAAGGTCGTCATTCTTTGTAGATTTTGTCTCAGAATCATTTTGCTGAATAAGACCAAGTTTTTTGGCGCGCTTTTCCCAGTTTTGCCTAGCCATGAGTTGCATATCTTCAATATGATCGCTCTCATCCATGATTTCAAGTCCTAAGAGCGTTTCAATAATGTCTTCCATTGTTACCAACCCAATAGTATTACCGAATTCATCGGCTACTATTGATATATGCGCTTTACGCTTAATAAAAATCTCAAAAAGCTCCGGAATCGGGGTGTTGCGGTCTGTGATAAAAACCTCTCTTTTTAAGATGCTTAGAGGTTGCTGGCCTTTTTCGTCTATAATTTCCTCAAGAATATCATCTTTGAGCACGAATCCGGAGATATTATTGGGCTTATCCTTATAAACCGGAATTCTGGAGAATTTTAAATTTTTATGAGTTCGGTGAAATTTTTCAATGGTGGTAGATTCATTTTCAATGGTAGCCACAGTAAATGGTGTCATTACATCCTTTGCCATAACCGATTTAAACACAAGTAGGTTTTTGATTACAGTAGTTTCATTTTCTTCAAAAAAGCCTTCTTCTTCAGCGGCATCAGTAATTGCCAAAAACTCTTCTCTACTCATGGTACTTACATGTGCCGATTTCCCTATTAATTTGGTGGTGAGCAACATTAACCAAAGTATACCGGTGTATTTCAATGGGAAAAGTAAAATTTTCAAAATTATTGCTGTAAATTTCCCAAGCGATTGCCAATAAGTTGCTCCAATTGTTTTGGGTATTATTTCTGACAGAATCAGGATTGCAAGGGTCATAATAGCAGATACGATCCCTACCGAATTTCCTCCGCCACCAAAAACTTTCTCTGCTTGTACTCCTACTAGGATTGCTCCAACGGTGTGAGCAATAGTGTTTACAGTAAGAATAGCGATGAGTGGTTTGTCGATATTTTGTTTGAAATGCTTTAGGGTGTTTGCATAGGCTTTCCCTTCCCTTTTTTTAACGCGAATATAGGTAGGGGTGATGCTAAGTAAAACCGCTTCTAGAATAGAGCATAAAAATGAAAAGAAAATTGCCAAAACAGCATAAAGAATAAGTAATTCCATAGTTCGATTTCATTTTAGAACTCTAAATTAAGAATTCTTTCATATAATTTGTATTAGGGAGAGTGGAGATAATAAAAAATAATGCTGCTGAAAGAATTCTCTCAACAGCATTAGCAAAAAATCTAACAAAAAAAATTAAGCAGATAAATTTTTACGGATCAAATTATCCCATTTATTGGCGATAAAAAGCTGTGCATCGGCATCCATGCTATCATTATCGTTTTCATCATAAAAGACCACTTCTTTTATTTTTTCTTTGGAATTATTCTTTAGTAACTCCAATCCGATATGCGTTAATGCCAATTTGCTTTTATTTCCAATTTTTTGCTGATGTCCAGATTTAGATACTGTGCTTTGACTAACATTTTTTAGATCGATCACATCATATTTTGAGTGATCTTTTGGATCTATCACTAAAAACTTTTTGGAGCTACTATCCAGGCCTAAAAGCAGGGAGTTGGTAACTTCTATTTGATCCAGCTTCATTTGATGTTGAGCCGCTAGCTTATTCAATAATTTAAGGGTTCTTTTTTCTTTAGCAGCGTGAGCTACGATCATGTAAAGTATTGGGCCTACAAAAAGAGCTAGTAAGCCGATGCCCATAAGGACTGATGCATTTTCCATTTTAATATAATATTAAGTTGTGAATATGAAAACCCCTTTAGATATAGCAACTAAGGATTTTCAAAATTTATTTGATTTCAAAATTTTAGGAATGACTGAAGTAGTAGATGTTATTCTCAAATTTATATTTGAGATAATCCCTACTTAAAATTCAGCATAAATTCTGATCACCAAAAAAATTGAAATGGAAATATATGTTGGGAAAGTAATTGTCGACTATCTCTTAAATAAGCCCAAGAAGTAGTTTGGCCAAAATGTTTGATTAATGTACCTAGAGAAAATTGAAGCTCAGAAATACGACCAAAAGAAGATAGCTCATTGCTAAATTCTTGTTCGTATGAGCTAGAAATACTCGTTTCTTCAAAAAAGACCGCTTTTTTATTCTGACCTGCTTGTAGGTAATCAAAATTTCTGGAATCAAGGTCCAGGCCTTCAGAAGGATATGAAAATGCACCACTGCTGAAAGCATTCAAAAATGCAATCAGCAACAATAAAGAAACAGTATTTAATTTATTCATTTTCACTCAACAAATGTACATTAAAAGTGAATCCGCAATTAAAAAACAATTATAAATTTTAATCCCTCATTGAGGGTTTAAATCCCCCGAGGTTTTCCTCCAATTTTTAAAATATTTTTCTCTCGATACTTCGGGACATGTCTCGTGGGCTTTCCCCGAAGTTTTTGATTAGATTATGATATCAATTTTACGGCATCCTTTGCAAAATAACTGGCAATCACATTCGCGCCTGCACGTTTAATCGCAATTAATTGCTCCATCATCACCGCATCATGGTCTAGCCATCCTTTTCCTGAAGCAGCTTTTATCATGGCATATTCGCCACTAACCTGATATACAGCTACAGGGACATTTACTGCTTCTTTAATATCCCTAACAATATCTAGATAACATAATCCCGGTTTTACCATTACGATATCTGCTCCTTCTTCAATATCCATCAAGGTTTCACGAATTGCTTCTTCCCTATTTGCAGGATCCATTTGATAGGTTTTTTTATCGCCAAACCCGGGAGCAGAGTCCAATGCATCCCGAAAAGGGCCATAAAATGCAGAGGCATATTTTGCGGAGTAGCTCATAATCCCAGTATCATGAAAACCTTCCCCTTCCAACAAACTTCTAATTTCGAAGATCCTTCCATCCATCATATCGCTGGGTGCCACAAAATCTGCTCCGGAACTAGCGTGAGAAAGGGACATTTCAGCTAAGATCGCAGTTGTGTCATCGTTAATGATCTTTCCGTCTGCAACCACCCCATCATGACCAAAAGAAGAATAAGGATCTAGGGCAACATCTGTCATCACCAACATTTCGGGAACTGCGTTTTTCACGGTTTTTATGGCGCGCTGCATCAAACCTTCAGCATTCAAGGCTTCGGTTCCTGCATTGTCTTTTAAATTATCCGGTACCTTCACAAAAAGCAAAACCGACTTGAGTCCCATTTTCCAAAGTTCTTTCACCTCCTTATCCAATAGATCCAGACTAAACCTGAAATAATTTGGCATGGAGGCAATCTCCTCTTTCACACCTTTTCCTTCAACAACAAATAAAGGGACAATAAAATCGTTCGGGCTTATAATGGTTTCACGTACCAAGCTTCTAACAGCTTCGGAGGTGCGTAATCTTCTATTTCTTCTTAATGGATACATAGGAAAAAGTCTTTTTTTATTAAACTCCTCAGGAGTACTTTTTTAATGCTCATTAGATCTTTAAACTTAAAACCTATCCTGAAATTGAGCATTTGCAAATATAAAGCATGCTTAAGAATTTTTTGGTGTTTGATAGGAAGGATTATATTTATGTATATCCGTTTTTTGTCCAGCAAGACATTTGTTATTTTTATGATTTCGACGAAGGAGGAATCCCTAACACGAAATTTTACTCTATCGAGATTCTTCACTTCGCTGCGCTCCTTTTAGAATGACAATAAACCTGAATAGTTGGTTAAAAGCACTTACAGTTACAAAACCGGACAATCAGTTATATTTTCAAATATCAAGATAAAATTGTAACGTTACTGCTTATTACTTACTAATAGAACTAAAGACAAAATCCAACTAAACCACCCAACTATGCTTTCCATCAAAAATTTGAACAAAACGTATCCAAACGGAACACAGGCGCTTAACAATGTTAATTTAGAAATCGATAAAGGCATGTTTGGCTTATTAGGCCCAAACGGTGCCGGAAAATCTACCTTAATGCGCACAATTGCCACCTTGCAACTAAGTGATACTGGTAGCATAGAATTTGATGGAATAGATGTTTTTAACGAGCCGGAAGAACTCAGAAAGGTTTTAGGGTATTTGCCTCAGGATTTCGGGGTATATCCAAAAGTTTCTGCAGAGATGATGCTGAACCATATTGCAAAGATCAAGGGAATTCATAATAAGTCCGATAGAACTGCTTATGTAGCAGATCTTTTGAATAAAGTGAACCTTTATAAATTCAGAAAAAGAAATTTAGGGGATTATTCCGGTGGGATGCGTCAGCGTTTTGGGATTGCTCAAGCTCTAATTGGAAATCCTAAATTGATAATTGTAGATGAGCCCACAGCGGGATTGGATCCTTTGGAGCGCAACCGATTCCATAATTTGTTGAGCGAGCTGGGAGAAGATGCCGTGGTTATTTTATCTACCCATATCGTAGACGATGTAATTAATTTATGTACCAATATGGCGGTTTTCAATGAAGGTTCTGTAGTGGTTCAAGGACATCCTTTGGAGTTGACAAATTCCCTGAACGGCAGGATTTATAGAAAGAAAATTGATAAAGAAGAGTTAGAAAAATATCAGGAAGAATACAGTGTGCTCTCTGCTTATTTAAGAAGCGGGCAGTTAAACGTGAATGTTTACGATGAATCTCACCCTGGGGATGGTTTCGAAGTAGTTAACAATACTTTGGAAGATTTTTATTTCTACAGTATCAACCAACCTCAAACTGTATAATCATGAAAGAGATCTACTTATTTGAGTTGAAATATAGAATGCGCAGGCCTGCAACCTATATCTACCTATTTATCATGTTTCTCATTCCGTTATTGATAGGAGTATTTGAAAAATCCAACACGGCACAATTTACAAACAGTCCGAATGCCATTATGGGTGTTTTGGGAAGCATGAGCGTGCTAGCGCTTTTCTTTTATGCGGCAATTATGGGGGTTGCTGTTTACAGGGACGAAGAGCATAGAACCGCCCAAACGTATTTTACATTTCCTATTTCTGAAAAAAATTATATTCTAGGCAGGTTCTGGGGAAGTTTTACGATAGTTACCTTTATGAACATTGCCGCAGTCCTTGGTGCAATGTCCGGATTTGCAATTGGGGTATTTTTAGATAGGCCGGATTACGGAACCTATACGACTTTCAATTTTGTGTCTTATTTTTATCCATTTGTTTATTTGCTCACTTTTAATGCGTTCTTTATTGGAAGTTTGTTTTTTGGGTTGATGACGTTTTTTAAACGCATGCCTATTTTATACCTGGGAGGAATCGTGATCTTTATCCTTACCATAGTTTCCTCAAGGCTTTTGGCCAATTTGGATACCGAATGGTTGAGTGTTTACGTAGATCCTTTTGGATCCAAGGCTCAAAATTTTATAGATAAATATTGGTCTGTACACGAACTTAATACCACGCAGCTATCTCTTACAGGCAAGTTTTTGATCAACAGGATGATTTGGTTAGGCTTAGCTATGGGCATTTTCATATTCACTTTATTACGATTTTCTTACAAAGGATTTTTATCTTCAAAAAAGAAGCAAAATACCAAAGAAAATAAAGAGGAATATAACGGGAGCCATGTTCTTGGAAATGTCGTTCAGGTTTTTAATAGCAAAGCGAGAAGGGAAAATTTATGGTCACTTAGCAAAATAGAATTTCTATCTATCGTTAAGGAAACGGTTTTTATAATTTTAATGGTAATTGGGATCGTGATCGCTGGTTTTGTGGCATATCAATCCAATCAAATATATGGCACTCCTTCACTTCCGCTAACTAGGTATATGGTAGCCCAGATCGCTGGTGGAATTTCATTGTTTTCTGTGATAATCCTTATCATCTATGCAGGAGAAGCAGTCCATAGAACCAGAAAAAATAAAACCTTTGAGTTTTACGATGCCCTTCCGGTTAGCAATAACACCTTATACCTTTCTAAAATAATTTCACTTATCGGGGTTGCGGTAGTGCTTACTTTAATAAGTATCCTGGTTGGGATTATATACCAAACCTTTAATGGGTATTTCGATTACGAACTGGGAATGTATTTCATATATAATTTTGTCAAGATCTTCCCAACTTATATAATGACATTGCTATTGGCATTTTTCATTCATGTGTTGGTCAACAATAAATTTTTGGGACATTTTATAGTAGTGGTAATTTATATAGGTTTGCCTTTGTTGTTTACCTTGGCTTTTAAAACGTCTAACCCATTATTGATCTTTGGAGAAAGTCCTAGCGGCTTTTTAAGCGACCTAAATGGATTTGGGCATTATTTAATAGGAGAATTTTGGCTGAATGCTTATTGGATCTTGCTTACCTGCATTCTGGCTGTTATAGGAAAGCTCTTTTGGAACCGCGGATTCTTCTCTTCAGGGAAGGAGCGTTTGCGCCTAGCAAAGCAACGGTTTACAGGTAAGACCATTGCTTACACCTTGTTTTTTGTGTTCGCATTTATTTCGGTTGGGGCTTATAGTTACTACAACCTTAAAGTTCTTAACCAGTTGGAAGATGGAAATTATGGGGAGAATGTCAATGCGGAAGCAGAGAAAAAATATGGTAAATATATAGGGAAGCCTCATATCCAAGTGGTGGATCTCAAGGCATTTATAGATATTTTTCCAGAAGACAGAAGGATAGAGGCTAAAGGTGAATTCAAAGTGGTTAACAAGTTCGATGTTGCCTTGGATACGCTTTTAATGGAGGTGAAATTTCCTATTGCCGAAACTAGGATCACAAAAGTGGTTTATAACAATGTAGAGTTGAAGCCATTTTTAAAGGATACGGCATACCGCCTTTTTATGTATAAGTTACCGAAGCCTTTGCAACCAAAAGATGCGGCATCGCTGGTTATTGAAACCAAAGCGATCACCAAAGGATTTACTGTAGATCCAGAAACCGCTGTTTTAGGGAATGGAACCTTTTTTAGAGATGCAATCTTCCCTTCATTTCATTATGACCGGGTACTAAGTGATAATGGCGTTCGTATAAAACACGGATTGGAAAAACTGGATTTCTTGTATCCTCCAAGAACAGATAGTATTGCGCTTAAAAAGAACCTTTTTAACGAGGATGGGGATTATATGACTTTTGAAGCAACTGTTAGTACTTCGAAAGGTCAAACAGCGCTTGCTCCAGGTGTGCTCACCAAGAAATGGGAAGAAAACGATCGGAGTTATTTCAATTATAAGTTGGAGGGTAAAACCGATTATTTCTTCAGTTTTGTTTCCGCAGAATATGAGGTGGAGAAGGATTTCTGGATCGCCCCCAGTGGCAAGAAGGTTAATATTGAGATCTACCATTCTCCAAAACATAAAAGGAATTTAGAATACTTTATTAAGGGAATTAAAATATCATTGGATTATAACTCCAAAAACTTTTTTGAGTATCCTTATTCTGTGATCAGGATCATTGAATTTCCTGCGCATTCTACTTTTGCTCAGTCTTTTGCTACCACCATCCCCTATTCTGAAGACTTTGGTTTCGTTGCAGATTTTTCTAAAGCAGAAGATTATAATTATGCGTTTAGGGTAACCTCTCACGAAGTAGCGCACCAGTGGTGGGGACATATTGTAACTCCAAGTAAAACCTCCGGAGCGAATATTATTTCTGAAACTTTGGCCGAGTATGTTTCACTCATGACCATGAAAAAGGAGTATGGAGAAAACGGGATCAAAGCATTTTTGAAGAATTCTCTGGATAGATACTTGTCTGGGAGACAATTCAGCTTTAAACCGGAGCGCACTTTATTGGATGTTGAAACAGGGCAATATATCTGGTATGAGAAAGGCTCTATGATTATGTACGATCTTCAGGATGCTATGGGAGAAGAGAAGGTAAATGCAGGACTTCGCAGCTTTTTGGAAGAATTTAAATACAACGAAAAAGGCTATTATGCGACTTCAGAAGATCTTTATAAAGCATTATATAAAGTAACCCCAGATTCCCTTAAATATAAATTAGAGGATGGCTTTAAGGAAATCGTGCTTTATGAAAACAGGGTTATTAGCGCGAAAACCAAAGAGTTGAAGACCGGTAAATGGGAAACTGCTTTTACGGTTAATTCCAAAAAGATCTATTATGATGATGCCGGAAGAGAACGCGAAATAGATACCAAAAAGAACTTGGTAGATATAGGATTGTTTGGTGAAGATGTGGTAAATGATGAACAAGTGACAATTAAAGATCCTTTTTACTTTGAATTGAAATGGTTGAAACCAGGCGACAATACGTTCACAATTATAACCGATAAAAAACCAATTAAAGCGGGGATAGATCCCTACAATAAATTGATAGACAGAAACTCAGATGATAATTTGAAATCTATTGAGGAATAGGTAGAAAAATTAAATTTTATGAGATTCTGAAACACGTTCGAGATGATAGTACTATTGTCATTCTGAACGCAGTGAAGAATCTCAAAGAAGCAGTATCAAAAAAAGAGATCCTTCCTTCGTCAGGATGACAAGTAGAGCCTCTTAGGTCGCATTGAGCCTTTTGAACTGTGAACAATTTTTTTGGAATTCGTCACCCTCAATTTATTTCAGGGTCTCCATTTACAGTTTTGTGAGATTCTTAAACAAGTTCAGAATGACGTTTTTTATCAGATTATAATACCTTAAGATGAAACAAAACGGATTTAAACTTACACCCAATCTTTAGGCTTCGCCAATACCTTTAAAAGTCGCTCTTCTTCGCTTCCTTTTTCGGGATGATGGTCGTAAACCCATTGCACATGTGGCGGTAAACTCATCAAGATGCTTTCTATCCTTCCGTTGGTCTTTAGGCCAAAAAGAGTGCCTTTATCATGCACTAAATTGAATTCCACATACCGTCCACGTCTTATTTCCTGCCAGGTTCGTTGTGCTTCGGAATAGGGTAAATTCTTTCGTTTTTCGGCAATAGGAACATACCATGCTAAAAAGCTATTTCCCACTTCGGTTACAAATTCAAACCAATCTTCCATGCTCATTTCTTCTGAAGCTTTGCAATAATCGAAAAACAATCCGCCAATTCCTCTGGCTTCCTCCCGATGCGAATTCCAGAAATATTCGTCGCATTTCTGCTTGTATTCCGCATAAAAATCTGGATCATGGGCATCACATGCTTTTTTACAGATTTTATGAAAATGGGTGGCATCTTCATCGAATAAATAATAGGGAGTAAGGTCTTGCCCTCCACCAAACCAACTATCTATAACGGTTCCGCTTTTATCATACATTTCAAAATACCGCCAATTTGCATGTACGGTCGGCACCATCGGGTTTTTTGGATGAAGCACCAAACTTAAGCCACAGGCAAAAAAATCTACCTCTCCCACCTTAAAATATTGCTGCATTGCAGGAGGAAGTGAACCATGAACCTGAGAAATATTGACCCCGCCTTTCTCGAAAACGGCACCGTTTTCTATAACCCTTGTCCTTCCACCACCGCCTTCTGGCCTGTCCCATAAATCTTCCTTGAATTTTACGGAACCATCAACTTCTTCCAATTTAGAAGTAATGCTGTCTTGAAGTTGCTCTATATAATGAAGGAATTTATTTTTCATGGGTGTTTATAAGAAAGATTTTGCCTCATTGATTTTCTGAATAATATTAAAGGAGAAGGTTTTGCTCTCCTCTTGGATATACTCAAAAATAGCTACTGCTGAAGCTGCTAAATGAGATTCGTGTTGCTCATCTTCAAAAGGAATGATTTTTAAAAGAAAATCCCCAAATTGCTCCAGATTGGAAAAATCGAAATCCAGCTCTTTTAATTTTACCAGCAATTCTTCAGAAGACCAACTTTCAAGATCTGAAATTTTAAAACCCAAATGCTCAAATAAGAGTCCGTTTGCCTTGGAACGCTGTTCAGTTTCATAAAATTCAGGAACAAATTCCAAGTCGATCAACCTACCCACAAGCTCGTTGATCTTCTGATTTTCTTCGTCTCTTAAACCTTTGCTAAGCATTACGGGTTATTTTGAATATTCTTTAACTGCATCTATAAAAGCACGTGCATTTTCTACGGGAATATCTGGTAGAATTCCGTGACCTAAGTTCACGATATATTTATCTTTTCCGAATTCATCGATCATTTGGTGAACCATTTTTTTGATCTCGGCAGGTGGCGAATACAATCTTGAAGGATCAAAATTTCCTTGTAACGTAATGTTTCCGCCCGTTAAATAACGCGCATTTCGTGGAGAACATGTCCAGTCTATTCCTAAAGCAGAAGCCCCGGATTTTGACATTTCATCCAATGCGAACCAACAACCTTTTCCAAAAGCGATAACCGGAACTTCATCTTTTAGGGCATCTATAATTTGTTGCATATATCGCCATGAAAAGATTTGATAATCTGTTGGGGACAACATTCCTCCCCAAGAATCGAATATTTGTACTGCATCTACGCCCGCAGCAACTTTAGCTTTAAGATATGCGATGGTAGTATCGGTGATTTTTTGAAGCAAAGTATGCGCAGCAGCTGGATTGGTAAAACAGAATTTCTTTGCGATATCAAAATTCTTGGAACCTTGTCCTTGTACCGTGTAGCACAAAATGGTCCATGGAGAACCGGCAAACCCTATCAAAGGGACCTCATCGTTCAAGGCTTGTTTGGTCATTTTAATGGCATCCATCACGTAACCTAACTCTTCATGTACATTAGGAACATAAACTTTCTCCACATCTTTGCTGGTTCTCACGGGATTTGGCAACCAAGGTCCCACACCTGGTCTCATTTCCACCTTGATGTTCATTGCCTGAGGGATCACCAAAATATCGCTAAATAATATGGCTGCATCTGGTCCAACTTGATTTATAGGCATTATGGTGATTTCTGTAGCCAGTTCTGGGGTTCTGCAACGTGTGAAGAAATCGTGTTTTTCCTTCAATTTCATGAAATCCGGTAAATACCTTCCTGCCTGGCGCATCATCCACACTGGTGGCCTGTCTACGGTTTCACCCTTTAATGCTCTTAAAAATAAGTCGTTCTTGATCATTTCTTATATTTTTTAACTGCCTGTACGATCACATTTTCAATACTAGGCTTATTTGCTATAACTATATGTTGTGTATGTTTTTTAGCTTCAGCTGCGGTGGTTTCCCCAATGCAAAATGCGGTGCTCGAATTTAAACTATTTTTCTGGCAAAAGCTTTGCACTCCACTGGGACTAAAAAATAAAACCCCTTCAAAAGTACGGTTGAATTTTTTGGGATTTAAGGTTGTTTTATATACCACCAATTCTTTAATAGAAAAATTTTCTGCTTTCAAAATCTTGGATAGTTCCTCCCTGCGCATGGAACCGCAAATATGAAGGAATTCTTTTTCTTTAAAATCCTTTACGATCAAGTTTGCCAACTCTTCGCCATAATCTGCTGAAGCAATTACACTATAGCCTTCTTTTTCAATTTGAGCCTTGGTCTTTTCACCAACACAAAAAATGTTGAGATCGCGGGTTTGGAATTCCGGATATTGCGTAAAAAAACCTTTTACTCCGTTCTGGCTGGTAAAGATGAGGTTTCTGGGTATAGGTGCATCCAATGAAGAATTATCGAATTCAATAGTAATCGCATTGTATTCCACAAGTCCAATTCCTGAATTAAGAAGTAATTGTTTCTGGGGTGTTGTTAGAATTTTGGTGGAAAGTAAGGTAGCCATGTTATTTAATTCAGGACTTTTTTAATTTCTTCCATTAAAACACTTCCTCCATTATTAAGTACTTTTAACGCACATTCTTTCCCAAAGTTAGGGGCGTCTTTTATGGCGATCTTTCTTTCCACGGAAATTTTTTTCTTTCCATCCAAACTGAATAAAGCTCCCTTAAAAGTGATTTCGTTCCCTTCAATAGTAGCTAAAGCGCCAATGGGAGCAGTACATCCACCTTCCAGAACCTGTAGGAAATCACGTTCTATATGTACACAAATTTCAGATTCTCTATGATTCAATGCTTTTAAAACCTCTCTCGTCCCGCTGTCTTTTTCCATAGCAACCACTAACATGGCGCCTTGAGCAGGAGCAGGAAGCATCCAGTCCAGATCTAAGGAATTCTCCGGTGTCAAATTGATGCGCTCTAGTCCGGCAGCGGCAAATATCGCTCCGTTCCAATCGCTATCCTTTAGCTTTTGCATTCTGGTATTTACATTTCCACGAAGATCTACGCAGGTATGGGAGGGATATTTATTTAGCCATTGGGCTTTCCTTCTTAAACTTCCGGTGGCAATAACCCCTCCTGCATCTAAAAAATCCAATCCTTTATGAATGAGTACGTCTATTGAATTTGCCCTTTTTAATACCGCAGCCTCAACAATTCCCTTTGGAAGCGCTGTTGGCACGTCTTTCATGGAGTGCACGGCAACATCTATTTTCCCTGTTAACATGGCAATGTCCAAGGTCTTGGTAAAAATACCTGTAATGCCCATTTCATATAAAGGTTGGTCCAGGTTTAAATCTCCAGTGGATTTTACGGGAAGTAATTCGGTTTTATGGCCTAGATTTTCCAATGCAGCTTGTACGGTCTTCGCCTGCCAAAGTGCAAGTTCACTATCGCGGGTGCCAATTCTAATAACTTTGTTCATTACATGGAATCTTCCAGTTGAAATACCTTTTGGATAAGTTCCAAACTTTCATCTGAGGTGTTAGAATCATCTTTAAGGTGATTGGCAAAATGATTCATTATTTTTTGAATAATCCTATTGCTTACAATCTCTGCTTGCTCGCTATTGAAATCGGTGATTTTCTTGCTTTGGAAATCCAATTCGGCATCTTTCATCGTTTTCAGCTTTTTCTTTAACGCTTTAATGGTAGGTGCAAATTTTCGCATTTCCAGCCATTTTATGAAATCTCCTTCAACCTCCTTGATGATCTCTTGTGCCTGCGGAATAAATTCCTTCCTTTTTTCCAAGGTAGCATCGGTCATTTGGGAAAGTTGGTCTAAATGAATTAAAGTTACATTTTCCATTCCCACAACATCATCGGCAACATTTTTGGGAATAGAAAGATCGAGGATCAACAACTGCTTTTTCGCATAGATCAATTCCTTGGAAATGGTTGGGTTTTGGGCGCCAGTCGCAACCACTAAAATATCGGCCTGACGAATTTCCGATTGTAGATCGGCGTAATCTTTTACCCTTAAATTGAATTTTCCTGCGATTTTTTCAGCCTTGTCCTTGGTTCTATTAATAAGGGTAATATGACTGTTCTTGGTGTGCTTTACCAAATTCTCACAGGTGTTCCTTCCAATTTTTCCTGTTCCGAACAAAAGAATATTCTTATCGGTAACATTTTCAACTTCATTTAAAATATACTGAACAGAAGCAAAACTAACCGAAGTAGCTCCCGATGAAAGCTGGGTTTCGTTTTTAATACGCTTGCTCGCCTGAATTACAGAATTTATTAATCGTTCCAAGAACGGATTGGCAACACCCACTTTCTTAGAGGCGATAAATGCAAGTTTAAGCTGGCTTATAATTTCGAAATCCCCAAGAATCTGACTATCCAAACCGGTTCCCACTATAAACATATGGGATATGGCTTCACGGTTCTTGTAAACAAACGCTACTTTTTCGAATTCCTCCACGGTACCATGAGTGTGTTCGCAAAGCAATTTAATTAACTGATATGGATGTTGGGCAAACCCGTAAATTTCTGTACGGTTACAGGTAGAAGTAACTATTAAGCCATCTATGCCTTCAATTTTTGCCTGGTTCAGCAAATTTATTTTTCCTTCTTCAGTAAGGCTAAAGTGGCCCCTAATATCGGCGTCGGCTTTTTTGTAGCTTAATCCTATGGTATAAAAATGTTTCCCTCTGGAGATGTGATATTTTTCCATGAACCTATTTAGGTGTTCAGGAACAAAGGTAATTGATTGGTATTTTAAAAAGTAACGCTCAAAGTACTAAATGTGTCGTTTGATGGGATTTATGATAAGAACATCCTTAAATTAAGTGAAATGCACTAAATTTGCAGTGATTTCAAATGCTTAGGTCAAATTAATTTAGACTGATTCTAAATAAAAAAATGAAAATCAAAATGAATTCTGAAGAAAAAAACGTCGCTGGAGGGTTTGTGGATGAGACTAAAATTGAAGATGGATTCTTCCTGTTAAAGTTTCAAAATGAAGAAATTAAGCAACAAAGAATCACCAGGGAAATAGACAGCAGTTATATTCAATTTCATTTTTGTGTGAAAGGTGAAGGGAAATTTTTATTCAATAACAGCAGCTATGAATTACCGTTAAAAGAAGAATATTCGTTGCTTTTATACAATCCGCAGCAAGATTTGCCTTTAAATTTGGATTTACATGCAAAGTCGTGGCTTATCTCGATGGTGATCTCCATTAAAAAATTTCATTCCATGTTCTCGCAGGAAGCGGGTTATATTCCTTTTTTAAGTTCTGAAAATAGCGACAAAAAATATTACAAGGATGGTGAAATTACCCCTTCTATGGCAATTGTCCTCAATCAGTTGATGAACTTCAATTTGATGCCCTCCATTAAATCCCTGTATTTTAAAGCCAAAGCCTACGAATTGTTGAGTTTGTACTTTAATAGATCTGGCGATAACAACGTGGAGCAATGTCCGTTCTTGGTAGATGAAGACAATGTGATGAAAATCAGGAGAGCGAAAGACATCGTGATAGCCCATATGGCAGAGCCCCCTTCGCTTCAGGATCTTGCTACAGAGATCGGTTTGAGTTTAAAAAAACTGAAGGAAGGTTTCAAACAAATTTATGGAGATTCTGTTTATAGTTTTTTGTTCGACTATAAAATGGAATTTGCCCGAAAACTATTGGATTCTGGGGAGTTTAATGTGAATGAAGTTGGTCTGAAAGTAGGGTATAGCACGGCGAGCCATTTTATTGCGGCCTTTAAAAAGAAATTTGGAACTACTCCAAAGAAGTATGTGATGTCCTTGACGTTGCCAAACAATTCTTAATGTATTGATTTTATTAATAATCCAATTGAGCTAATCTTAGTTTAAACGCAATTTTAAAATATTTATAATCGTATTTTTAAATTCTGAAAAATTGCTGAAAAAGAAAAGAGAATGAGTAAAGGTGTACTCTTGGTAAATCTGGGTTCTCCGGATAGTACCGACCCAAAAGATGTAAAAAAATATTTAGGGGAATTTTTAATGGACGAGCGGGTGATCGATGTTCCCCTTTGGGCGCGAACAATTTTGGTCAAGGGAATTGTTTTAAATACACGCCCAAAACAATCTGCCGCAGCCTATAAAAAGATTTGGTGGGATGAGGGTTCTCCTCTTATTGTCCTCTCTGAAAGGTTAAGAGATAAGATAGATGAAAACACCTCTGTGCCCATTGTTTTGGCAATGCGCTATGGTACTCCAAATATAAAATCGGGTTTACAGGAATTGCATGACCAAGGAGTAGATGAGGTGCTAATTTTTCCGCTCTATCCCCAGTTCGCGATGGCTACTACCGAAACTATTTTAGTGTTGGCAGAAGAATTGAGACAAGGATTTTTTCCGAAAATGCAATTCACTTCTATTCCGGCTTTTTACAATCATCCAGATTACATTAGGGTTTTGGCCAATAGTATTCAGGAGAAGTTAAAAGATGTTGAATATCAGCATATTTTATTTTCTTATCATGGACTGCCTGAAAGACATATTCGAAAAAGCGATATCACTAAATCCCATTGCCAAATAGATGGCAGTTGTTGCAACACAGCATCTGAAGCACATCAATTCTGCTATAGGCATCAGTGTTTTGAAACGACTAGGTTGGTAGCAGAATATCTTCAATTAAAAGAAAATACCTATAGTGTTTCATTTCAATCCAGGCTTGGTTTCGATCCTTGGTTGCAACCTTATACAGATAGGACCATCGAACGGTTTGGAAAACAAGGCATGAAAAACCTGGCAATCGTAACTCCCGCTTTTGTGAGTGATTGTTTAGAAACCTTGGAAGAGATTGCCATGGAAGGGGAAGAGATCTTTCACGAAGTTGGAGGAGAAAAATTTACGGTTGTCCCTTGCTTGAATACTCGGGAAGATTGGGTAGAAGTGCTTTCCAGATGGGTAGACGAATGGGCTCTTGCTAAAGAGGTAGAGGCATAATGGCTCACGTTAATTCAGCGGCACTTGGGAAGGATCCAATTTGGAAACTGCTTATTAAACAAGCCTTGCCTGCTTCTATTGGAATTTTGGTTATGTCCCTAAATATTTTAGTGGACACCATCTTTGTTGGGAACTGGATAGGTTCTATAGCAATTGCCGCAATAAATGTGGTTTTACCGGTTTCTTTCTTTATCGCTGCTTTGGGAATGGCAATAGGAATTGGAGGTTCTTCCATTATTTCCAGGGCTTTGGGTTCTGGCGATAAACCTAAAGCTTTAAAAACCTTCGGAAACCAGATCACGCTCACCCTTATCTTATCGGTATTTTTGGTATTGGTGGGATTAACATTTATCGATTCCATTATCCCTGCATTTGGAGGAAAAGGCGATATTTTCGCTCCCGCCAAGATCTACTATAAAGTTGTGTTGTATGGAGTGCCTTTCTTGGCGCTTTGTATGATGGGGAACAATGTGATTAGGGCAGAAGGCAAGCCAAAGTTTGCGATGATCGCCATGATTATTCCCTCTGTTGCCAACCTTTTTTTAGATTATATCCTCATCAATGTATTGGATATGGGAATGTTGGGAGCGGCTATCGCATCAAGTGTTTCTTACTTCTTTTGCTTTTCTTATGTTTTATGGTTCTTTCTTTCCAATCATTCAGAATTAAAGATCAATTGGCCACATTTTGGGTTTGATTTTCCAATTTTAAAAGAAATATCTTCTCTTGGCTTTGTTACTTTGGCGAGACAAGCTGTGGTAAGTGTTACTTATTTATTGATGAACAACATTTTATTCGAACTTGGCGGAGAAGATTCGGTAACAGTATATGCAATTATTGGGAGAATGCTCATGTTCGCACTTTTCCCAGTGCTAGGAGTAACTCAGGGGTTCCTGCCAATTGCAGGATATAATTATGGAGCGGGGCATTGGGACCGAGTGAGAAAAAGCATCAATACCGCAATATTATATGCTTGTGGGTTGGGATTGTTGGTCTTTGCCGGGATCATGTTCTTTTCAGAAAATATAGTACGGGTTTTTACAGATAATCCCGTGGTGGTCCGGGATACCCCAAGTGCCATGCGTTGGGTATTTGCCGCAACTCCAATTATCGCGTTACAGCTTATTGGTTCAGCTTACTTTCAAGCCATCGGGAAAGCGGTTCCCGCATTATTGCTCACCCTTTCCCGACAAGGTTTTTTCTTTATCCCGTTGGTTTTGATATTGCCAATTTATTATGGTGAAATAGGGGTTTGGATCGCATTTCCCATTGCCGACGTGCTTTCCACCCTTGTAACCGCTTATTTTTTAAATCGGGAAATTAGGTTGAGGTTAAAACCATCACTCCCTGAAAAGGTTTCATAGAAATTGGTATCTTTATTTTTCTTTTGAATTACCTATTAGTGAAGTACTTATTAATGCATTTATATCTTATTCTATGAGGACATTTTTACCTAAACTTCTTCTTGTATTTTTTTTCTTCGGAATTTATACAGAAACCAATGCACAGCGGAACAAGAAATCTGCCGAAACAACTATAGATTCATCTGCCTTCGGGGCTTTAAAATATAGGTTGATAGGGCCTTTTAGAGGAGGGCGTTCTGCGGCCGTAGTGGGAGTTCCCGGAGAGCCAAACTTGTTTTATTTTGGTGCCACAGGTGGAGGAATATGGCGTACTACTGATGGCGGACGAACCTGGGAGAACATTTCTGACGGATTTTTTGGAGGAAGCATTGGAGCGATAAGTGTTGCCAATAGCGATCATAATATACTATTTGCCGGAGGAGGGGAAAAAACCCTAAGGGGAAATGTCTCTTCCGGGTCGGGAATATGGAAATCTGTAGATGCCGGGAAAACATGGAAATCCATGGGCTTGGAGAAAAGCAGGCATATCCCAAGGATCTCCATTCACCCAACCAATCCAGAGATCGTATATGCCGCCGTATTGGGGAATATTTACAAACCAACCCAAGAACGTGGTATTTATAAAAGTACCGATGGGGGAGCAACTTGGAAAAGAACACTTTTCGTTAATGAGCAAGCGGGAGCAGTAGATCTTATTATGGATCCCAATAATCCGCGAATTTTATATGCTTCCACTTGGAGAGTGCAACGAACTCCTTATAGTTTGAGCAGTGGTGGAGAAGGATCGGCGCTTTGGAAGAGTACAGATAGTGGGGAAACCTGGAAAGAGATTTCAAAAAATAAAGATTTTCCTCAAGACACCTTGGGAATTATGGGAATTACGGTATCACCGGTTAATTCCAACAGGCTTTGGGCAATTGTCGAGAATAAGGAAAAAGGTGGCGTTTATAGAAGTGAAGATGCTGGCGAAACCTGGAAGAACATAAATAGCGACCGGAGCCTGCGTCAAAGGGCTTGGTATTATACTCGAATCTATGCCGATCCCAAAGATGAAGATGTGGTATATGTGGTGAATGTTTCTTATCATAAATCCAAAGATGGGGGGGAGAATTTTACTTCAGCAAGGGCGCCTCATGGGGATCATCATGATATGTGGATAGCTCCGGAAAATCCCAATCGGATTATTATGGGAGATGATGGTGGTGCACAGGTAACTTACGATGGTGGGAAAACTTGGAGCACGTATCACAATCAGCCTACAGCACAATTTTATAGATTGACTACAGATAATCACTTTCCGTACAGGATTTATGCCGCACAACAGGATAATTCCACGATTAGGATAGACCACAGAAGTACCGATTATTCAATTTCCGAAGAGAACTGGGAATCTACCGCAGGCGGGGAATCGGCACATATTGCAGTAGATCCAGAAAATGATGACATTGTTTATGGAGGAAGCTACGGTGGATTTTTATCTCGTGTAAATCACGAAAAGAACACCCAACGTGCAATTAACGTCTGGCCAGATAATCCTATGGGGCATGGTGCAGAGGATATGAAATATAGGTTTCAATGGAATTTCCCGATCATATTTTCCAAACATGATCCCAACAAATTATATACGTTTTCCAACCATGTACATGTAACTACCAATGAAGGTCAGTCCTGGGAAACCATTAGTGAAGATCTTACCAGAAACGATAAGTCAAAACTCGGTTCCAGTGGAGGACCAATTACCCAAGACAATACAGGAGTAGAATATTACGCCACTATTTTTGCTGCGGAAGAATCTGCCTTGCAAGAAGGTTTGATCTGGGTGGGAAGTGACGACGGATTGGTGCATGTAACCAAGGACGGAGGAAAGAATTGGGAAAATATCACTCCAAAAGGATTGCCGGAATGGGCGCAGATAAATTCACTGGAAACCAGTGATCATGATGCGGGGACTGCCTATATTGCTGCAACCAGATATAAACTGGGGGATTTTGCACCGTATCTATACAAAACTACAGATTTTGGAAAAAGCTGGACAAAGATCACCGATGGGATAGGAAATGAACATTTTACCCGTGTAATTCGTGAAGACCCAACCGATAAAAACTTGTTATATGCAGGAACTGAAAATGGAATGTACATCTCCTTTAATCAAGGAAAACAATGGCAGGAATTTCAATTGAATTTACCTATAGTTCCTATAACAGATCTTGCTATTAAAGAGGACAATTTAATTGTGGCCACACAGGGAAGGAGTATTTGGATTTTGGATGATTTAAGCGTCCTGCATCAATATACTCCTGAAAACTCTAAAAAAGACTCATTCCTTTATCAGCCTAAAGCTACTTATAGAATAAGTGGAGGAGCACGGGAAAATTCCAAGACTGAGGGCACCAATCTTCCGAATGGAGTGGTGACCTATTTCAACATAAAAAATCTGGACGAAAAGAAAGATACCATTCATCTTACCTATTTTAATCAAGCAAATGATACTTTAAAATCCTTCGGGAATCAAGCTAAAGAAGATAAGTTAAAAGTGAAAAAGGGTTCCAATATGTTTGTTTGGAATATGTATGAAAAAGGTGCCGAAAAATTGGATGGAATGATCCTTTGGTGGGCAGATTTGGAAGGCCCAAGGATCCTTCCTGGAGAGTATGTTGTGGAACTAAATGTGAATGGAAAAAAAGAGCGCAAAAACTTTAAGGTATTACCAAATCCCAATGCAGAAACCGATAAAGCAGGATTACAAAAGCAATATGATTTTATTGCAGATGTGAATGCAACGGTGGACGAGGCTCATAAATCCATCAAAAAGATCAGAAAGATCAACGAGCAACTTAAATCTTTTCAAACTCAATATAAAGGGAACGAAAATGTAAAAGACCTGGTTGAAAAAGCGAAGCAAATGGAGGAGGAATTTGGAGAGATAGAGAAGGCGCTTTACCAAACCCAAAACAAGAGCGGGCAAGACCCTTTGAATTTCCCGATTAAACTCACCAATAAATTGGCACATTTAAACTCCTTGGTAGGAATGGGGGATTTCCCACCTACAGATCAGGACTTAGCGGTGAAAAACGAGTTGTCTTCAGCAATAAAAAAACAACTGACTGCTTTTGACGCTTTGATAGACAAAGAAATTGAAGAATTCAATAGACAATTTAACGCCAAGAACCTTAATTATCTATTTTTGGACGCTCAATAAGATCCATGGAATATTACAATTATATTAAAGCCCTGCATTTAATTTTTATAGTTACCTGGTTTGCGGGACTGTTCTATATTCCGCGGCTGTTTGTTTATCATATAGAAGCAGCCGCGAAGTCAGAACCAGATCGGTCTATCTTGACCACACAATTAAAACTGATGACTAAAAGGCTTTGGTATATCATCACCTGGCCTTCGGCAATTTTAACCAGTATCTTTGCATTTTGGATGCTATTTCTTATGCCGGTTTGGGTAGAACAAGATTGGATGCAGGTAAAATTGG
Organism: Gillisia sp. Hel_I_86; assembly: GCF_007827275.1. Classification (NCBI taxonomy): domain Bacteria; kingdom Pseudomonadati; phylum Bacteroidota; class Flavobacteriia; order Flavobacteriales; family Flavobacteriaceae; genus Gillisia; species Gillisia sp. Hel_I_86. The sequence continues at coordinate 1,506,612 of NZ_VISE01000001.1, forward strand.
GGTTTGTGGTTTTGCTGTATGCCTATCATTTTAAATGTCATTTGATCTTTAAGGAAATGCAAAACGATGTTATAAAATGGACTTCCAACCAAATGCGACTTTGGAATGAAGGCTCTACGCTGATCCTTTTTTCAGTGATTTTTTTGGTGATCGTTCGGGATGCCATTAACTGGATCTACGGAGTGCTTGGAATATTTCTGTTGGCCGCTATGTTAATGCTTGGAATCAAGATATATAAGCGTATTCGCTCTAAAAATCCCAATGCTTAATGTGGTGTGATAATTGATTATTTCAGAATACGTACTCGAAATATTTTATGAAGCTTTTAAAACTGTCTTTAAGAAACCGGATTTTCATTTCCATGATGTTGCTGGTTCTTGTAGCTTCCATACTTATTGCCGGGGTTACAGTTTTTCAATATAAACAGGAGTCTGAAGATTATCACCGCGAACGTCTGGAACGAAAAGAGCAGGCAATTAGGGAGAACATAAAATTTGTTTTAGAGGGAACTAGTTATTTGGTGAATACAGAGAATATGCCTGTAATCCTTCAGCAACACGATAAAATTTATGAGATCTCACAGGTGCACGACATGCAGCTTAATGTGTACGATCTTAATGGAAAACTGCTTATAAAATCCAGCGAATCTTTTTTTAGGGATACTACCAATGTCCAGATCCCAAAACATATTATCAAGGAACTGGAAAATTCGCCTAATAAGCGATATTTAAAGAGGTCTCAGGTAAATGATCAGAAATTCCAGTCTTCTTATACGTATATAACCGACAATAAATTTAAGCCTTTGGCAATCCTTTATTTGCCATATCTGCAGGATGATGATTTGCTTCAGAAAGATTTGAATGATTTTTTAATGAAGTTGGGAGAAATCTATCTCTTTATGTTCCTAATTGCGATTTTAATGTCCTATTTCCTTTCCAAATACATTACGAAATCGCTTAAAATAGTATCACAAAAGATCATAGAGACCCGATTGGACAAACGCCTTCAGAAGATTCAAATTGACAATGCTTCCGAAGAGATCTATGCGTTGGTTTCAGCCTATAACAGTATGATAGACGAGCTGGAGGAAAGTGCAGTAAAACTTGCAACAGGGGAACGGGAACAAGCATGGCGCGAAATGGCAAAACAGGTGGCGCATGAAATTAAAAACCCGTTAACGCCAATGCGCTTAACCGTGCAAAGCTTCCAAAGAAAATTTGATCCTAACGATCCAAATGTGCATCAAAAAGTAGACGAATATACCAACACCCTTATTCATCAGATTGATACCATGAGCGCAATTGCTTCTGCATTTTCCAATTTTGCAAAGATGCCGGCACAACAAAATGAGATCCTGAATGTTCCAAAGATCGTTAAACTGGCGCTGGATATTTTCAACGAGAACTACATTGTTTTTTATTCAGAAAAAGAAGAAATTCTCGCAAAGTTTGACAGGACCCAACTGATTAGAGTGGTTACCAATCTGGTTAAAAATGCTACCCAAGCCTTAAATGAAGAAGCAGGCCCCAAAATATTGGTGGAGGTAAAGGAAGAAGCAGGAATGGTCATAATACAAGTATCAGACAACGGACTTGGGATTCTGGAAGAAGATAAAGAAAAGGTCTTTGAGCCTAAATTTACCACCAAATCCAGCGGAATGGGACTGGGACTGGCGATGGTTAAAAATATTGTGGAAACCTACCATGGGGATATTTCCTTTGCTTCAGAAAAAAATAAAGGCACTATCTTTACCGTAAAGTTTCCAAAACAAGCGACTTGAAAAAAGGTATATTTATTAGCATCTTTAACGGGATGCTGAACTCGTTTCAGTATGACGCCAACTTTAGGAAATAGCATTGTCACCCTGTCCCGAAGCATCGGGAGTCTCAGGATCTAAAACATCTCGACTTCGCTCGATGAGACATTATGAATCTGGACAGAGAATAGGGAAAACATATTATAAGAATTTAAAAAACCCATAAACAATGAATTTTGAAAATATAATAGTTGAAAATAACGAAGGCATCCTTCAAATAATGATTAATAGACCCTCAAAATTGAATGCTTTGAACAAAGCGACTATAGGTGAATTGCATGATGCCTTTGAAGATGCAGAAGAAGACACTGATGTAAAAGTGGTTATTTTAACCGGTAGCGGGGAGAAAGCTTTCGTTGCAGGAGCGGATATTAGTGAGTTTTCAGATTTTTCCCCGGAAGAGGGAAAAGTGCTTGCTGCCGAAGGCCAGGCGAAATTATTCGATTATGTTGCTAATTTCCCGAAGCCTGTAATTGCCGCTATAAATGGATTTGCACTTGGAGGTGGATTGGAGCTTGCCATGGCTGCACATTTTAGGGTAGCCAGCGATAATGCAAAAATGGGCCTTCCAGAAGTTTCGCTTGGAGTAATTCCAGGTTATGGTGGTACGCAAAGATTGCCTCAATTGGTGGGAAAAGGACGTGCCATGGAAATGATCATGACGGCTGGGATGATAGATGCCAATCAGGCATTGCAGTACAATTTGGTGAACCATGTCGTTTCTCAGGAAGAGTTGATTGATTTTGCTGAAAAAATGGCTGGAAAGATCATGCGAAATTCCTTGGTTGCAATAAGCTCTGCGATTAAAGCTGTGAATGCAAATTATGAATCTGGGGTAAATGGCTTTGAAACTGAAATAGATGAGTTTGGTTGGTGCTTTGGTACGGCCGATTTTAAAGAAGGAACCGCAGCATTTTTAAACAAACGAAAAGCAGATTTTCCCGGGAAGTAGGTAAAATTACCTTTTGATTGCCAAACTAAGGTCGAAATGTGAAGTTATAATATAAAGATCCAGAGCAGTTGTTGTTTTGGATCTTTTAGCTTAAAGAAATATTAGAATTTAATACGAATGTCATCCTGAAGGGAACATAGTGGACTGAAGGATCTCAATGCAGTAGAATCTTTGGCACTAGAGATCCCTCCTTAAGTCGGGATGACACTAAATCAACATAATATCAGTTTTAAAATTAAATTTTCACTTAGTTAAACTTTTGTTGAATACAGCACTCTAAGATTTAGGTTACAATCTATTGTGTAACTTTGTGATTATGATAGAAAAGAATGATTTAACATACGAGAAAGCGGTGCTCATTGGGGTTGTTACCCAGCAGCAAAGCGAAGATAAACTTAATGAGTATTTAGACGAACTAGAGTTTTTAACATATACTGCCGGGGGTGAGGTTTTAAAGCGCTTTACCCAAAAAATGGAAAAGCCTAACCCAAAAACATTTATTGGAACTGGTAAGATTGAAGATGTAAGGGCTTTTATTGCAGCCAATGATGTTGGAACTGCCATTTTTGATGATGAACTTTCTCCTGCGCAACAAAAAAATATAGAAAAGATCTTGGATTGTAAAATTCTGGATAGAACGAATTTAATTCTGGATATTTTTGCCCAAAGAGCCCAAACAAGTAATGCGCGAACACAAGTAGAGTTGGCTCAATATCAATACTTATTACCTCGTCTAGCGGGTATGTGGACGCACTTGGAACGTCAGCGTGGGGGTATTGGAATGCGTGGTCCCGGGGAAACAGAGATCGAGACAGATAGAAGGATTGTACGTGATAAAATTGCCCTATTAAAGAAGAAGATCGAAACCATCGATAAGCAAATGGGCGTACAACGAGGAAATCGTGGATCCCTTATTCGTGTTGCCTTGGTTGGATATACGAATGTGGGGAAATCTACTTTGATGAATGTGATAAGTAAGAGCAAGGTTTTTGCTGAAAACAAATTATTTGCCACTCTAGACACCACCGTGCGAAAAGTGGTTATCAGGAACCTGCCTTTTCTATTAACCGATACCGTTGGGTTTATCAGAAAACTTCCCACTCAATTGGTAGAATCCTTTAAGTCTACACTAGATGAAGTAAGGGAAGCAGATTTATTATTGCATGTGGTAGATATATCGCATCAAAATTTTGAAGATCATATTGAATCTGTGAACCAAACATTGGCAGATATCAAGAGCAATAACAAGCCCACTATTATGGTGTTCAATAAGATCGATGCCTTTGTTGAAGAAAAAATAGAAGAAGACGATCTAATCACTGAGCGTACCGAAGCGAACTATTCTTTGGAAGAGTGGAAAAAAACTTGGATGAACAGAATGGGGGATAATGTACTATTTATCTCTGCCTTGAATAAGGATAATATAGAAGAATTCAGGAAAAAAGTTTACGACGTGGTTCGAGAGATCCACGTTACCAGGTTTCCTTACAATAACTTTCTCTATCCAGAATACGAGGAGATTGAGGAGAAGGAATAAGTTGTTATAAATATAATTCAAATAAGCCTGTTGCTTTTTAGTAGCAGGCTTGTTACTTTCCCGTAACCCTAATATTATCAATATCATAAGTGGTTGTTTTATCTGGTGCCGCCCCGAGATATTTAAATGCCACATGTACAGTCCCTTCCAAACAAGAAACATCAATTTTGGAGTTTTTGAAGTTTTTACCAAACTGGCTGGTTGGCCCAACAGGGATCTTGGCATCCAAAAGTTGCCATTCTGTAGTAAGTGGATTTCCTGTAAAACCTGTTGTAATAAGCACAGATAGCAACACCCCATTATCGTAAGAAGATTTCAAATCAAAACTCAGCACTTCATTAATGGAGTTGTTAAAATTAATTCCAGGAGTTATCAGCCAAGCTTCCAAAGGATTTTCTGAAGTCTCATATGCCGAAATCCTAATATACCGATCGCTATTCAAGATCCCATCTTCAAAACGCTCGTTTCCCCCATTTACGTTTACGTTGGTCCATCCCCGGCCATCCAAAATATTCTCATTACTCACTCCAACAAAATTCTCCTGAAATAATACTTTTGAGCCTTCTGTTTCATTTTCGCCGCATTTCAAAAAGGCTGGATCGCATCTGGCATCAGCTTCAAATTGAAGGTCTTCTGGAGAATTAAGAATTACCACAAATTGATCATCGTAAAAATTTCGGGTTAAAACTCCTTCAATGTTTCCTGATAATTGAGGCAACAACAAAGATTTAAAATCTGAAAAGGTGCTAGTGCTCAAAAAACTTGTGCTGCCAGTTGTACAGCTCTCTATTTGTCGTTCCCCATCGAATCTATCGGTTACCTCAGCAGCAAATGTAAATCGCTTCTCCTCTCTTACCAGATTTCTATTGAATTGCACCCTTTCCAAACGTACATACAGGTTTCTATAGGCTTCAGAAAAATCCTTTATATCCAGCGGTAGTGGTTCTATTTCTGAAGAAATTCCAGACCTCATAATATGCTCATCTATTAAAGATGCTGGAATTGCAACGACATCTCCTCTATTCTGAATTCCCAGTTGAAATACGCCATTGTTAAACCATAAACTCAATCCGTCCAACTTTATATAAATTTTCCTACCAAATTCATACGTTGAAAATAAGGAGGTATTATCCACCAAAATTTGAATTCCTGAAGAAGGATTGGCAGCCCGATCTTGTATGATGAGTTTCTTGTAAAAATTCCCAGCCTCATCACTGGAAATCACATAGCCTTCAATAAAATCCTCTGTATTTTGAAAGGTATATATCTCACCCGTTGTAGGGTTATAATTGCCTTTTATGCCTGAAATACTGGTCAGATTCCCATCGAAACCATCATCAACTTCCGTGGTTTTAGGCACTTCAAAATCATCGGTTTTTACGCAAGCATTCATTAAAAAGACTAAAAATAATAGCCCTACCAACTCAATAATTTTAAATCTCTTCATCTTCTTTCCATTTATATTTTTCAAAATCTTATATATACATTCCCATAATAGGAAGCTCCCGTTCCATACCAATATTTAGATCCAAATACTGGTTGTTCCCGATCCCTATCTGCCTTAAGGGTTCTAAAATTTGCATTTCGAGATTGCTCGAAACCTCCGGTTTTATACAATTCGTCCAAAATATTGTTGATGCTCACAAAAAATCCTATATAATAATTTTTTATTCGCCAAGATTTTCCGCCCACGGTGTTCAATAAAAAATAATCGTCAAATTGTTCTTGTTTTAAGAGGTCTCGTGCCATATTCTCGTCATAATTTAAAAGTGGCAAGCCATCAGAATCTGTCGCAAAATTGCTGGTCCTAGCAAGCGGACTCACATCTGCAAAAGCATGGGAAAAATAATTGAGCGTCGTGCCAAACCACCAGAAATCGGGATCACGATATTCAAATCCTATTTGTGCGGCTCGTTGCGGGCCACCCGCGATCCTGTAATTTTTTAAATTCGATTCCCCATAATCTTGGGCTTCAATAAAATCGTCGGAGGTAAGTTTTAAGTTGGGATTGTTGTTATAGGTGAATTGTCCCATGGCAACAGCTGTTTTCAACTTTAAAGTGGAGGTTACTTGCGCCTCGGCTCCCATTTCTAAACCAAGGTGTTGTTTATCTATACCTGTTAATATCTCCTGTACAAAAGCTGTGGTGCTATTTCTTCCCAAACCAGAAAGCCCATCGGCATAATAAAAGGAGATTTCGGTGGCATTGTTGATCTGGGTAAAATATCCCGTAAGCCTAGCTTTTAAAAAGGAACTTCGAAAAATGTAACTGGCATCCCCAGAATAAATACGTTCGCTGTTTATCCCCTCTACTACATTGTTGTTTTGCCTCGAATTAGAAAACGAATTTTTAAGAGCGGGAGCCTTTGTGAAATAGCCCGCGTTAAATTCCAACAAATGCTTCCCGGTAATTTTCCATACAGTCCCGGCCTTTGCCCCATAATCTGTAAAGTCTAGCGCTTTACTTTTTCCAAATGAACTTTCCGGGAAATTTCCGTTTTTATATAATCCTTCACGCTGGTAATTGGTTTGAGATAAACTGAAGGCTGCATAAGAATCCCACTTTTCGGTCCTAATCAATGCATTTATAAATGCTTCAGCAGAAGCTGCTTTCCACTTAAAATTGTATTTAAATCGTTCTCCTAATTTGGCGATCCTATTTGGGTTCAAAAGATCACTTTGTGCCTTGTCCCCTTCAGAAAAGAAATCTACATCCAGATATCCCGTTCCGCCTAAAAGGTCATTTACTTCAGCATAATTTTCGCTATTTAGATTGGAAAACTTTAGCTTGGCGGTTAGCATTAATGAGGAATTGATATTCGCAGTTAAAATTGAATTTACATTTAACAGCTTGTCTTCCACTTTATCTTCAGCGCTTACATAAATTGAATTTCCACCATTGTTTAGGGAAGAACTATTGGCTTTATATAGCTCCCGCCAATCGATTTGTCCATTCTGTTGAAAATCCTTTTGAGCCCGATAGGCCGCTTCAAAATTCTGATTGTCAAAAAACCTCAAAAAATAACTAGGTAGTTTTTGATAGTAGGAGGGATCTGGGTTGCTCCCGCCACCTACAAAACTTTGTTGTCCATCTGTTTGGGTCACCAAACGGGTTCCACCAAAATCCAAACGAGTATTTCCAATCGATCCAAATTGGTAGGCCACATTATTGTTTATTTTTAATTTTTCTGAAAGTTTCCAGAAATGGTTCAGCATTAAAATGGGCTCTTTTACTTCCTTGATCCTGCTATTCCTGATCTCCCCATTCTGAATGCCCCAAAATGAATTATATTTCCTGCCTTTTAGATCGTAAACCTCCTGAGTGTTTGCTGAAGATTTCCCTCGAATATTTGGAGTATAAAATCCCGTGAAATTTATGCTATGTGCATTGTTCAATTTTTTTTCTGCTGAAATAAAAAAAGAGTTTGCATCGTATAAAGTGCCTTCCACATAAGCCTCTTTGGCAAATCTTCTTGCTAAACCCAAGGCATACCACCAGCCCCCAGGCTTTTCCCCAGAGCTATACGTTGCCATAAGCCTCCCAGAATAACTTCTATTTGCAGACGCATAGGAAAGTTTGCCATTTTTCGCATACTGGGATGCACGCATTATGATATTGGTGTTTCCCGCCAAATTCCCAAAGGTGGTTTCCCCAGGAACCAAAGCATTGGCAAAAACCTGATTCCGCTGCAGGTCATTTAATCCTCCCCAATTGCTCCATTGTGGCCTTCCATCGAAGAACTTGTTCATCTCCACTCCGTTGATAGAAACAGTTCCATATTCACTTCCCAATCCGCGTGGCTTGAAGAAAGTTTGGCTGAAATCGAAGGCTGCTGCATTTAGAAACACATCGCGGGTTGCGTAAAGTAATCCAGTAATATTATCGGTCTCCCCTTGATCTTCATTTAACTCAGATTCTGACAAACTTATGGTCGCCAATTGAACTTGCTCTTTCATAAAATCGGGTTGCAATGGGATTAATTCTAAGCTTTTAGCTGTTCCGCCAACTAGATTTACAGAAATTCTTAGTAGTATATATCCTGCTTTTGAAACTTCCAAGATATAAGAACCACTTTCCAAGGAACTATCGGCAAATGCAAAACTCCCATCTTGTCCTGAAGTTTTTATATAGGCAGTTCCCTCCAATTTCAGGCGAGCCCCTGCAATAGGATCATTAGACAAGGCGTCCACTACGGAACCTGTAAGGGCGGTATTTTGAGCAGAAATCTTGAGGATGCCAAGAAGCATCAGAAATAATAAAAGCTTTCTGCCTTTCATTATAAACAACTCAATTTCAGCATTTAAGATACTATTTTTATTAAATCGAACTAATAAAAAATGTAAATTCACTAATAATTTAACTTTTAGCCATTAATGATACAGACTACTAGTAATTGTATAAATTTGAAAACAATTGTAATTTTTCTGATTGCAGTTGTTTTAATTACAGATAGTTCCTTGGCTCAGGAAAGAAAAGATTACAATATCTATACTATTGCGTTTTACAATGTTGAAAACCTTTTTGACACCGAAGATGATCCCTTAACATTCGATGATGACAGGACTCCTCTAGGAAAAGATGTTTGGACCCAGGAAAAATACGAGGATAAAATAAAGAACATCGCTAGGGTGATCTCCGAAATTGGCGTTGCTAATTCCAAAACATCTCCTGCCATTATTGGTTTATGCGAGATCGAAAATCTGCGGGTTTTAGAAGATCTGGTCAGCCATCCCTTTTTAGAAAAATTCAACTATCAAATAATACATTATGATTCTCCAGATATGCGTGGCATAGATGTCGCGCTGTTATATCAAAAATCATTATTTATTCCAGATGAGTCCCAATCCAGAAGGTTGCTATTATATGATCTGGATGAACCTACAAAAAGGATATTTACCAGGGATCAGTTGGTAGTTTCCGGCAAACTTAATGGAGAGCAAATTAATATAATCGTGAATCATTGGCCATCCAGAAGTGGAGGAGAAGCAAAAACCAATTATAGAAGGGAAAAAGCTGCTTACCTAAACAAACAGATCATGGATTCGCTTTATAAAAAAGATCCATTCGCCAAAATCCTAAGCATGGGCGATTTTAATGACGATCCAACCGATAAGAGCTTTAAAAAAATTTTAAAAACCAACAATAACCGGAAAACCATCATGGCTCAAGAGCTATTCAACCCTATGGAAAGCATGGTAAAGCAAGGTAAAGGTTCTTTGGCCTATAGGGATAGTTGGAATTTATTCGACCAAATTTTGGTTTCGGAATCTCTATTGGGTAGCCCTAACGGACTTCAGTTTTACCAAGCTGGAATATTTAACTCACATTATCTCATTACCCAGAATGGGCAATACCGTGGGTATCCTTTTAGAAGCTATGATTACAGTGGGTACACAGGAGGGTTTTCAGATCATTTTCCAGTGTTTGTATATTTGGTTTCCATCTCGAATTAAAACAGCTTCATTTGCCCATCCTTATATTGCTCATGAAGTTCACAATTAAGTTTTGGCATCGCCCTGCCCGATAAATACTTTTTTCGAGCGATCTTGAATTGCTGTGATACCTGTTCTGCTATATTGCCGGAACCTTTCATTCGTCTACCAAACTCGCTATCGTTCAAATTCCCCCCATGGCATTCAGCAATTTGATGCAATACTTTTTCTGCCCTATCCGGCATTGCTTTTTTAATCCAATCTGTAAATATTCCTCCGATCGCTCCGTTCAAACGAACTATGGTATATCCAACTCCTAAGGCGCCGTTTTCAGCAATGGTTTTTACAAGTGGAATAATTTCATGACTATTAATTCCCGGAATAATGGGAGCCATCATTACATTTACAGGAATATCATTTGAGGCTAATAGGTTAAGGGTTTCCAATCTTTTTTTGATAGTTGCTGTTCTTGGTTCCAAGAGCCTTCGAGTTTCTTCATTTAAAGAGGTGATGGAAAGATGTACTTGGACTAAATTGTCTTTTGCCAATTCCTTCAATAAATCCAAATCCCGAAGCACCAAGGAGTTTTTGGTGATTATCCCCACTGGATGTTTGAATTTCAAGAACGTTTTAAGAAGTTGTCTGGTAATCTCCAATTTCTTTTCGATAGGCTGATAGCAATCTGTATTTCCCGATAATACAATTGGAGCCGCCTTCCATCTTGGACTTTGTAGTTTTTTTGCCAGAAGTTCTACCGAATTTCTTTTTACCAGAATTTTTTGTTCAAAATCCAATCCGGCGCCAAAGCCCCAATATTCGTGGGAATTTCTTGCATAACAATAGATACAACCATGTTCACACCCTTGATACGGATTTAAAGAATAGCCCATTCCAACATCTGGGCTCATCACTTTATTCACGATCGTTTTTGGAAAAGTATCTATGAGGACTGTTTTGGAATTGGTTGCTTCATCTCCTTCAACAGCACAATAATTAAGAAAATCTGAGCGTAGCTCGTGACTATGCGCATCAAATTTGTTCGAAACATTTAATTGAGCACCTCTTCCCTTTATATATTCCTTTTCAAAAGCCATAAATCAAAAATATGGAAAATATCCTTTTTAACGGATATATTCCATATTAAATTTCAGAGGTCAGTAGACAAACACATATCTAAATAAGATGATTATCCTGTTAATAATCAGTATTTTAATCTTTACCACAATGTCAGTTCGAGATCCGTGATAAAAAAATTATCCAGTGTAGGAAATTGACGTGTTTTTTATATAAGCTGATGGGATGCTGAAACAAGTTCAGCATGACGACAATTCCGTATCGTCACCCTGAACTGGTTTCAGGATCCTGGATTCACAAATAAATAAAAACACGTCAATGGTAGCGCAGTCGAGAACTCTTCGTCCTCTAAATAAAGGTTTCGACTACGCTCAACCTGACAGATAGCGACATTGATAAATTAACTATCTACTGACCTCCATTAAATTTATTGGTTCAATATGGCTGAAAACGTAGCTTTTCAGTTCCAAACTTCAACACAATATGACAACCTAAAATGAGCTAGGACTTTTTAAAACTTATGGTTGATCCCAAGTCCGAATACTTCTCTAATTTGAAAAGCACCAACGGTATTGTCATCATAAATCGCTTGGAAGATCACGTTTGCAGAAAGATATTTGTTGATGCTCATTTCTATATTCAATAAATAGTCGATATCAACATTTTCAGGCTTATCAAGGTAATTAGAGTATAAATTTAAGGTATGCTCTGCGGTTACGTTCTCTAACAAGAACATTTTTGCATACACCCCAATAGATGCTCCAAACTCAAACCGGGTAGATTTTCCTTCATCTACTCCAAAATAATCTCCATCTACATATCCTGGAACGGTTGTGAATTTATCGTCTACAAAAATAAGTCTGGCAGTTGCCGGAGCTATATTCACACTTAAGTGTTCGTTATATTTCCAAAGCATTCCGGGGCCCGTTTGCAAATATCCGGGAGATAAAAAGTGCGTGGTTTCAGTTCTTATGGTTTCACCTGTTTCAGCATCTTCGCTAAAATCATATCCTTTGGCTAATTGTGACCTGAAATTCAAGAAATAGGAATAATACCATTTTGATTCTTGAATCTGTTTTCCAGCAATCGAATTGAATTCTATCCTATCACTGGTCTTTCTTGTAAATTCGTCATCTTTCACTTTAGTAAGGCCATAATTGGCAAGAATCCTATTGTCCCAAGTAAAATCGTTCATTCTATAGTTGAAATCGTAATTCAGGGTTAAATTCCCTGAGATACTGGATGTTCCACCCCCTGTCCATTCTTTGTTGAAAGCAGACTGGTTAAACAACAATTGGATATTCCCATTTTTGGACCAACCATTAGGTGGCACATCTTGTTCTTTTTTGTCTTGAGCGTTTACAGTTGAAGCAGTAACAAATACAAATACTGTTAAAGCAAGTAATAATTTCTTCATTCTATCTAAGCGTTTTTGTTTTTGAACAATGGTACAGAAGAGCAAGCTTCCCCATATAAGATACTTTTTGCAATAGGTTGCAATTTTTCAATCAATAATAAATATGCGTTTTGAGGTACTGGTTTATGGGAACAACCTTTTACAATAATCGGCTTTCCCTTCAATGCTGAAACATCCAGATCTTTGATAATTTCAGTATAAAGGATAGTTTCCAATATGTCCAGATCTCCGGTTACTACTTTTTTTGCAACAGGGCTTAAATAAGTAGAAAGCAGCATGTATGCCCAGGCCGGAATTATAGCGTCGGTAGTACAAGTTAAAGCCACAAATTTATCCTGATATTGGCTCCAATCGTGTGCTAGCGCCTTTTCCCTGAAAACAGCTTCTCTTAACACCAAACCTTCCAGTAACCAATCTTTAATGTCTAATAAGACGCGTTCACCCTGCGGGTAAAAATCCTCGAGATCGAAGGTTACCAGCTTGCTATTTGCAACTCTATTTATTATTTCTGTAGACATGGTCTTTATTATAAAATTCGATATTAAAAATAAAGGAATCATGTACCTAGGTACAAACCTGAAAAGAAGTCCCCGAGAATAATTAATGTGGGAGGAATACTTTTAACATTCAGGCGGGTTAAACCCTCAATGAGGCTTAAAGCATTCCCAACTCTAGTTTTGCTTCCTCACTCATTAAATCCTGAGTCCAGGGCGGATCGAAAGTGATCTCCACTTCACAGTCCTTGACAGTGTCCAAAGACCTCACCCTATCTTCTACTTCTTTTGGCAAACTTTCTGCAACTGGACAATTAGGAGTGGTAAGCGTCATTAAAATTTTAACGTCGTAATCTGTATTTACCATCACGTCGTAGATAAGTCCCAATTCGTAAATATCTACCGGGATCTCTGGATCGTAGATCGTTTTTAAAACCCGCACTATTGTTTCCCCCAATTCCTGAGTGTTTATTTCTGTTTCCATCTTAATCTAATTGTGTTTGATATGCGATTGCATACATTTTTAATTGCTTTATCATACTAACCAAACCATTTGCTCTTGTGGGCGAAAGATGCTCTTTTAGCCCTATTTCATCTATAAACTTAGTGTCTGCATCTAAAATATCTGAAGGATGCTGATTGGAATAGGCACGAACAAGAATAGCCACAATTCCTTTGGTAATAATAGCATCGCTATCTGCTGTAAAAACAAGTTTATCTCCTTCTAATACGGCATGAACCCAAACTTTACTTTGGCAACCTTTTATCAAATTTTCTTCAACTTTGTATTTTTCATCTATTAAAGGTAACGACTTTCCTAGCTCGATCATATATTCATAACGCTGCATCCAGTCGTCGAACATGGAAAATTCATCTACGATCTCCTCTTGTATTTCCTTTATGGTCATTCCTGTGATTTTATGCAAAAGTACAATAACAAGATGTGCTATTCAACTGTTTCCCCCAATCTTAGTATAGCTTTAACCAATGGTTTGATCTCGCTTGGAGGGTTGCCATGATCGAAGGAATTGGATTTGTAAACCTTGTCCCCCATCTTAATAGTTAGAATCGCATGTGCAGCTCCATCAAAGGTTCTTTTATTACTTGGTGGTTTTAACTTATTGATATTAGGGACATCTATTTCTTCCATTTTTTCCATGAGGTTTTCCCAGTCCTTAGAGGTCGTTTTTTCTGAAGCCTTGGTTTCTGTGCCCATATTTTTAACCACTTTTACCTCTTCTTTGTTCAACGTGCAACTAGTTCTAGAGCCACGAGTGATCGTTTCATATGTGAAACTGATGTCTTTCTCCTGCTCATTGTTTTGAGAACAGGTTTCAGCAATTAAAATGGGGAATAGAAGAATGAATATAAATTTCATAATATATGGTTTTGAGTAGAAATCGTTAAAATTGAAGAGGTAAAATACGAAAACTTAAGATGTTTGATTACCGCTATTTAAATATTTTGAAACAGGGCTGTTTAAGGCTAATAATAAAATTGATATGTATATCCGTAAAGTATCCTAAAATGATAAATAACGTCATTCTGAACTTGGTTCAGAATCATATAACACTAAGCAATATAGTAAATTGAGACCCTGAAATAAATTACCATTGACGTATTTTTATTTATTTGTGAATCCAAGACCCTGAAACCAGTTCAGGGTGACGATGGGGAATTGTCGTCATGCTGAACTTGTTTCAGCATCTCATAAGCTTCTATGAAAAATTCGTTAATTCCCTACGCTGGCTAATTTTTTTTATCAGGGGTCTCAGGGTGACGAAACAACTATAGGACATAAAGCGGATACACAAAAAATTGCTAAATATTGCTGCCATTAATGCTACTGAAGCATCATTTTTGCCTTTTTCACGGCTGCAATAAAGGAATCCACCTCTTTAAAAGTATTGTAAAAAGAGAAACTTGCGCGAACGGTTCCGGGAATTTTGTAGAAATCCATAACTGGCTGTGCGCAATGGTGACCGGTACGAACGGCAATCCCCAATTTATCTACGATTGTGCCTATATCGTAAGGGTGAAGTCCTTCAATATTGAAAGAAATTACCGAGGTTTTATTTTTTGAAGTCCCGTAAATCTTTACTCCTTTAATTTTGAGAAGTTCTTTGGTGGCATATTCAAGCAACTGATGCTCATAGGAAGCAATGTTCTTAAATCCTATTGCATTCATGTAATCCAGTGCAGCTCCAAAAGCGATTCCGCCACAGATATTGGGTGTTCCGGCTTCAAATTTATGCGGAAGCTCGGCGTAGGTTGTTTTTTCAAAAGAAACCGTTGCTATCATTTCGCCACCCCCTTGGTAAGGAGGCAGTCTATTTAGCCATTTTTCTTTTCCGTACAATATTCCAATTCCTGTTGGGCCACACATTTTATGGGCAGAAACCACATAGAAATCGACATCTAAAGCTTGTAGATCAGCTTTAATATGTGGAGCAGCTTGTGCTCCATCAACAAGAACAGCGGCACCCGCTTTATGGGCGGCTTCAATTATTTCTTCAATAGGATTAACGGTTCCAAGTGCATTGGAGACATGGTTCACAAAAACCATTTTCGTCTTAACAGAAAGTAATTTATGAAAAGCAACCATATCCAATTCGCCATCTTGGGTCATGGGAATTACTTGAAGTTTAGCTCCAGTTTTTTCACAAAGCATCTGCCAGGGCACAATATTGGAGTGGTGTTCCAATGCTGAAACTATTACTTCATCTCCTTTTTTCAACTCTTGTGCAAATCCATTAGCTACCAGGTTAATTCCATGAGTTGTACCCGATGTAAAGATGATCTCGTGGGAATTGGCCACATTAAAATGCTGCTGGATCTTCTTTCTGGCAGTCTCGTACTTATCTGTAGCTTCTTGAGAAAGACTGTGCACTCCCCTGTGGATATTCGCGTTGTAATTGGAATAATAATCTACAATTACATCTATCACCTGCTGTGGGGTTTGCGAAGTAGCTGCGTTATCTAAATAAACCAAAGGGTATCCATTTACTTCTCTTTTCAAGATTGGAAAATCCAAACGGATAGTTTCTATATCTAATGGCAATTTACTGGCAACAGCTTTCATACAGGACACAATTTTATTCTTAAGAATTCAAAACTTAAAGTTTGTTCCCAATTAGAGAACTTCGGGGCAAGCCCACGAGCTAAGAATGGGAAAACACTTTTAAAAATTTGAGGCAAGCCTCGCTGAATTAAACCCTCAATGAGGGATTAAAGATCAAAACCTAAATTCACTCCTAACTTAAGTGCGATTTGATGTGTTATTCTTTTTTTTATTTCCGGAATTTTCACACTTTCCATAACATTATTGGCAAAAGCGTACATTAGAAGGGCACGAGCTTCTTTTAAAGGAATTCCTCTGGAACGCAAATAGAACAATGATTCTTCATCCAATTGCCCAATAGTACAACCATGACTACATTTAACATCATCTGCAAAAATCTCCAATTGGGGCTTAGAGTTGATAGTTGCCTTATTGTCCATTAGAATATTGTTGTTGGACTGGAACGCATTGATCTTTTGTGCTTCTTTATCCACTAGGACCCTTCCGTTAAAAACTCCGGTAGAAGTATCGGCGAAAATGCCTTTATAATCTTGGTGGCTTTCGCAATTGGGCGAAGTATGATGAACCAAGGTGTTGTGATCTACATGTTGCTTCCCTTCAATTATTGTTATTCCCTTTAACGTAGATTCAGCACGTTCTCCTTTTTGATAAAAATTCAAATTGTTCCGGGTCAATTTTCCCCCGAAAGAAAAGGTATGCATAAAGCAATTACTTTCTTCTTTCTGCTCTACAAAGGTATTGTCTATCAACGAAGCAGAATCCCTGTCGTTCTGGATCTTGTAATAATCTACAATGGCACGTTTTTCAGCATAGATCTCGGTAACAGAATTGGTGAGTACCGGGTGGTCTGTTAAACTTTGATGCCTTTCTATAATTTGAACTTGGGAATTTTCTCCCACCACAATTAAATTTCTGGGCTGAACCAGTAAAGCCGATTCGTTCCCTGTTGAAAAATTGATTATTTGAATGGGCTTGTCTGCCGATTTATTCTGGCGGATATGAATAAATGCACCTTCCTTGGAAAAAGCGGTGTTTAGCGCATTTAGCCCACTGTTTTTGGGCACTATCTTGTTGAAATAGGTGTCTATAATTGGCTTGTACTTAGATATGTTCAATGCCGAGGACATTAAGCAAACATCTATTTTATCGTGTGTGGTTTCCGATAGATGGGAGGAGTGTATACCATCTATAAAGATCAATTTATAGGAGTCTATATCGTTAATCAGGTACTTTTTAATATCCTTATATTCTATAACATCTTCCTTTTTTGGGAAAACGCTATAATCATATTTCAATACCGAATTTAAAGAAGTGTATTTCCAAGCTTCATCCTTTTTAGAGGGAAAGCCTATGGTTTCAAATTCCTTAATAGCATTGCTCCTTAATTGATGTATATCTGTATCCACATCGAAAGCCTCTTCAAAAGCCATAAAAGAGGATACTAATTTATCTTTTAATTCCATTGTGTACAATTCAAGTTTTCTCTGCCTTTGGCAGGTATCAAGGGTCAAGTTTTAAACGTTGCACCTTGAATTTTTTTTTTTTAAATATGATATGAAACCGGCAATTTTTTGCTCAGCCTTTCACAATCATTTTTTAATCACTCATTGAGAGCTTGACCCACCAGAACAGCTGGGCAGGTTCCCAGTTTCAATAGCTATTGGGGTGATTCGAATTTTTTGATTGGCAGCCATGATTTTATAAATTTATCGATATGAGTTTTAACGTTCTCAGGCCTCAATCCTCAAACCTTTTTATACCGTTTTTTCTTGTTTCACCCAGTCATACCCTTTTTCTTCCAATTCGTAAGCCAATTCTTTTGTGCCGGATTTCACGATTTTACCATCTACAATTACATGTACAAAATCTGGAACTATGTAATCCAATAAACGTTGGTAATGCGTGATCAATAAAACCGCATTATCTTCGTTTCTAAGTTTGTTCACACCGTTGGCGACAACTTTGAGCGCATCGATATCCAATCCTGAATCGGTTTCATCCAAAATTGCCAACTTAGGATTTAAAATTGCCATCTGGAAAATCTCATTCCTCTTTTTCTCTCCTCCAGAAAACCCTTGATTTAGGGATCGGGACAAGAATTTACGGTCTATTTCCAATAATTCAGATTTATCACGAATTAATTTCAACATGTCCTTTGCAGGCATATCATCCAATCCTTGAGCTTTTCTATGCGCATTGATAGATGCCTTAATGAAATTTGTTACTGAAACGCCAGGAATCTCAACTGGGTACTGAAAAGACAAGAAAATACCTCTGTGAGCCCTTTCTTCAGGATCGAGGTCTGAAAGATCTTCTCCTTCAAACAAGATTTCCCCACCTGTCATCGCGTACTCTTCCTTACCAGCAATTACAGAAGAGAGCGTACTCTTTCCAGAACCATTAGGTCCCATGATAGCATGGACTTCTCCCGGATTAATTTCCAGATTTATTCCTTTAAGGATTTCTTTATCCTCTATATTGGCCCGTAAATTTTTTATTTTAAGCATGTGTTTATTATATTTTTTCCGTGAAAACCGGATAAATTATTCATTCATTTTTATAATGGGTTTCGCCATGATATCCACCACCTCGGTTATTTCAATCAATTGCGAATAGCCCGTGGCTTGTATGTTCTTTTTAACCTGTCCTTTTACTTTAATTGGAACAATGCTGTTTTCATCTTTTTTGAAAGCACTTAAGCTATCTGTAAGTTGAAATGCAACCGAATCCATTTTTACTTGATAAACAAAGGTGTCGCCTTTTAAAACTGCCGATTTTCCAACAGATATAAAATTCCCTTGATATACCTGAACACTATCTACAACTTTTTCAGCGATCTCCTTCTCTGGTTGCCCTTCAGTCTCATTATCGCATGCTACAGCAAATAGAACAAGGCTTGTTAAAAGTAGAAATTTCTTCATTTTTAATTTTATCCAACAGATCCCTCAAGGGATATTTCCAATAATTTTTGTGCTTCTACAGCAAATTCCATTGGCAACTTGTTCAATACTTCTTTACTAAAACCATTCACGATAAGCGCGATTGCTTTCTCCGTGTCTATCCCCCTTTGGTTGCAATAGAAAATTTGGTCTTCCCCAATTTTACTGGTAGTTGCTTCATGCTCTACTTGAGCGGTTTTATTTTTTACTTCAATATATGGGAAGGTATGCGCTCCACATTCATTCCCCATTAAAAGGGAATCACATTGCGAAAAATTTCTCGCATTTTCTGCCCTACTGTTTATTTGGACCAATCCTCTATAGGAATTCTGGGATTTCCCAGCAGAGATCCCTTTCGAGATAATGGTACTTCGGGTATTCTTGCCTAAATGGATCATTTTAGTCCCAGTATCTGCTTGCTGAAAATTGTTGGTTACCGCAATGGAATAAAACTCCCCAATGGAATTGTCCCCTTTTAAAATACAAGACGGGTATTTCCAAGTGATCGCCGATCCTGTCTCCACTTGTGTCCAGGAGATCTTTGCATTTTTCTCGCAAAGTCCGCGTTTGGTCACAAAATTATAAACCCCACCTTTTCCTTCTTTATTTCCAGGGAACCAGTTTTGTACCGTGGAATATTTTATCTCGGCATCATCCAAGGCAATTAGTTCCACAACCGCAGCGTGCAGTTGGTTTTCATCCCTGGAAGGAGCAGTACATCCTTCTAAGTAACTCACATAACTACCTTCATCTGCGATTAAAAGGGTTCTTTCAAATTGTCCTGTTCCAGCCTGATTGATCCTGAAATATGTAGAAAGTTCCATTGGGCATCTTACGCCTTTTGGAATATAACAGAAAGAACCATCACTAAATACAGCTGAATTTAATGCTGCGTAAAAATTATCTTTCTGCGGAACAACCGTCCCCAGGTATTTCTTAACGAGCTCTGGATGCTCTTTAATAGCCTCAGAAATACTCATAAATATAATTCCCTTTTCACCTAAGGTCTTTTTGAAAGTAGTTGCAACCGAAACGGAATCTACCACAACATCCATGGCAACATTGTTCATCTTCTTTTGCTCGTCTACAGAAATTCCCAGTTTTTTGTACATGGCTAAGAGATCTGGATCTACATCGTCCAATGTTTTATTTGGGTCTACAGTTTGGGGTGCCGAATAATAAGAGATGGCCTGAAAATCTGGTTTAACGTACTTTACGTTTGCCCATTCCGGCTCTATCATTTTTTCCCATTCCCTAAATGATTCCAATCTCCAAGTGGTCATCCATTCCGGTTCCTCTTTTTTCTTGGAAATAGCCCGAACGATATCTTCATTTAAGCCATTAGGGAACGTATCCGATTTGAAATCGGTATAAAAGCCATACTCATACTCTTTGGTTTCAAGCTCCTTTTTTAAATCGTCTTCAGTATATGCCATGTTTTGAAATTCAAAATTCTTAATTCAAAGTTTAAAATTATTTAAACTTACTTCCTTTATAATCACTTTGCTGCAAGTAATTCATAAAGCCTCCAATTTGTTTGCTAAGCATTATTAGTTTCTCATGCTCTGTATCAAATTCTTCTCGCGTAATATAATTTCTATCTAAGACTCTATATAATTGTGAGCGAGTCTCACCGCAGGATGCCTTGGCAATAGAAAGAAATTGACGAAATTCATTATTTCCATTCCTCTCAAATCCCTCGACTATATTATCCATTATTGATCCCGAAGAACCGTTAATTTGATCAAAAAGCCTATAATCCTTTTTTAAATCTGACTTTTCTCTTATTTCAAAAATCTTGTTACAGATTTCTCTAGATTTTATCCAAATTTCTAAATCTTCAAATTGTTTTATAGTCCCCATATTCAATTTTGAATTTTGGATTCGAAATTTTGAATTTAGTTAGAGCGAAAAACTTTCCCCACAGCCACAAGTGCGTTGCGCGTTCGGGTTATTGAACACAAAACCCTTGCCGTTTAGTCCGCCGGAATATTCAAGGATTGTTCCTGCCAGATATAAAACACTTTTCTTGTCGACAACAATTTTCACATCATTATCTGTAAAAAGTTTATCGGTTTCTTGTTGGGATTTATCAAATTTCAGTTCGTAGGATAATCCAGAACAACCCCCACTTTTCACACCAACGCGCACAAAGTCTGTAAGAGCATTATAGCCTTCATCGGTCATAAGCAATGCTATCCTTTTTTTCGCGTCTTCGCTTACCTTTATCATACTTAAAAAGATTCATTCTAAATTGGCAACAAATATACTAATAAACAAGCGTTTTACCATAGTTGTGGGATTTGTTTTAAAAATGGGGCTATAGGCAATTCCAATGAGTTTTTTAGTAAATTCTACTGAAAAAATATCGCATAATCAAAAGTGCTTTTAAGTCATCTTAAAATCATAAATGCTATCAAAACAATAATTTTTGAAAGAATATTCAGTTATTTTGTACATTCAAAATTCAAACAATCATGCTAGAAGATAGTCAACAAAGTAGAACAAAACTTTCAGAATTGGGGGAATTTGGTTTGATAGACCTTTTAACCAAAAATCTTGAAAGTAAATTGCCATCCACCATCAAAGGGATTGGTGACGATGCTGCTGTCTTAAATTTTGTAGGAAAGCAAACGATCCTTACTACAGATTTGTTGGTGGAAGGAGTGCATTTCGACCTTGCCTATATGCCACTGAAGCATTTAGGATATAAAGCAGTGATGGTAAACCTTTCAGATGTGTATGCCATGAATGGCGTAGCAACTCAAATAACCGTTGGGATTGCTTGTTCCAATAGGTTTCCGGTGGAAGCTTTAGAAGAATTATATGCCGGGATAGAGTTGGCTGCGAAATTATATAGTATAGATGTTGTTGGTGGCGACACGACATCATCCACAAAAGGCCTTTTAATAAGTATTACCGCTGTTGGAGTTGTAGATAAAGAAGATGTGGTTTATAGAAGCGGTGCAAAACCAAACGATCTGTTAGTGGTAACTGGAGATCTCGGGGCAGCCTATATGGGATTACAGATCTTAGAACGTGAAAAAGAGGTTTTTAAGGTGAATCCCAATTCGCAGCCGGATCTTGATGCCTATACGTATTTGATTGAAAGACAGTTAAAGCCGGAAGCAAGGCGGGATATTTCTGGATTGCTCAAATCTTTGGAAGTTAAGCCAACATCGATGATTGATATTAGTGACGGATTATCTTCTGAAATTATGCATTTATGTAAAAATTCCAAGACTGGAGTGAATTTATTTGAGGATAAAATCCCATTAGATCCTTCTGTTATTGCTGTTTGTGAGGAATTTAATATAGATAGCACCACAATTGCTTTAAGTGGTGGTGAAGATTACGAATTGCTTTTCACGGTTTCTCAAACCGATTTTGAAAAGATCAAGGCGAATCCCAATTTTTCAATTATAGGTCACATGACCCAAGAAAATGAAGGAATGCATTTAGTGACCAGAAGCAATACTAAAATTCCTTTAATTGCCAAAGGTTGGAATGCAATGGAAAAAGATGATTAATTGCGGCGTATAATAACAACTATAGCAGTCAAGAACTAAGCAAATTGTTTAGTTCTTGACTGCTATTTTTATATACGTGTTAAAGTGATTAATTACATTCTTCAAGATTCTCAAATTCATTACTTTCAAAAGTGTAAGTGAATTTAAAACTATTGACTTCAACTTTTTCTGAAATATAATTATCCATATCCAATGGTCCTTCACCAACAGTTAATGAAGTACTATTATATGTTTTACAATAAATTTCATCAACTATAATTGTTAATATATCTCGGAAGGGTGGTAAAAAGTCTTCAGAAGTTAATTCACATGGACCAATATCATTATATTTTTTTATTAGCACAGAGTTTGGTAAAATTAATCCAATAGGTGTTTCCAAACTATATTCTGTATTATTTATGTAGGTAAATTCTGAAATTGCAAGACAATCTTTCTGTTCCTGAGAGCAAGATGTATTTATACTAAATAAGAGGACGCTAAAAATCCCACCTATTAAAGAGTGCATCCAAGTTGTTTTCTGTACCATTGTTATATTTGTTTTTTATGTTATCTCTCCAATTAATCCAAGATTTTTTTCCTCGTAAGGCATCTTCAATTTGTCTGATTGTATAGCCTTCAACTTGATCAGTCCCACCCAACCCATCTATCATATCAACAACTACTCCAGTGTATACATTGCCGAATCCTCTACTGTAATTAGGGTATACTGATCTAGATAAATTCCATTCAACACCAGCTGCCCAAGATTCTTTTATTCTTGATTCAGTATCATCAAAATCATCTGCCTCTCTCCACATATTCCAATGTGAAGCGTGAGCTAGTTCATGAATCACTGTACTGTAAGTGTCCTCTGCTAGTCTAGTATATGTGTAGATTTTTATTTGAGCTCCAAGAAAACGTCTTTCTTCTTTATGTCTACCTAGAACGTTTCCATCATATAAATTTTGCGGATATGCTCTTATTTTTAATTGAGTTCTAAAAAAACTATTTCCTGGGGGTCTTCTTAAACCGTTAATATCTTTATAGTAATAATGGTAGGCTGCTCTAAAAATAGTAGCATAATATTCTTGTTCTCCGCTATTTAAATTTAAATTCCAATTTCCAGTTATTTTTAGACTATTGTAGGTTGCTCCATTTAGCCATCCATCTTGTAAAGCAAAATCATATCTTTCCCAATCTATACTATAATTTGCGGGGTTTCTAAATGTTCCATCACAAGAGTAGTTTCCATTGGCATCAGCAATTCCTCTGTAGGTTGTAAACCATCTTCTTGCTCTTACTTTAACACCTTCCACACCAACATAGCTTCCGTTAATTGATGTAGTTACATATGTATAGATGGCCCTTTTGCACTATTCGATTGGTACTAATCTTAACTGATTGATAGGTAAGTCACCATTAATTTCACAGTCATAGTATTCCCAATGACTGAACACTCTCGTGGTAGATGTGCTTGTCCCAATATTGTCATCCCAAACCTTAATAGTTCCTGCAGGTCTCCAAGAACTACTTTTACTTGCAAGTAGATTTTCGCTATTTTCAGATTCATTCAAATTATTGGTTATTCTTAAAGATTCATTAACTAAAGCATCGATATTTTGATTAGATAATTTGTTTTTTTCTTTACTAACTACATTGTCTTTATTTTCATCTGGGATGAAAAGTTCTTCAAGGATTTTATTTTCAACCTCTGTTGGGAGTATCTTATCAATTTTAACAGCACAATACTGGTAAGTTGGTTACCCTTCTGGAACATTAGGGTCTCTGTAATAACCACTGCCTTCAATAATTTCATAGTCCAATGGGTAAGTGTAGAGTATTAGCGTTGAGTCCATTTTAAGTATCGATAATTCCTCTTCGCTTTTTGGAATAAACTTTATGTATAAGTGAGTAGCTTTAATATCCAAATTAAAATTGTTAGCGTTTTTGGATTTATTTTTTAAATTGTCGTATGCTTTTTTCATGTTGGTAACAGAATAAGGATTTTCCAATTTTTTTCCTAAGACTCTGCTGTTACTTATGTCAGGTTCATTTCGGTCTCCTTGGCTTTCAAGGTAAAAATCATCTTCTTTTTGGCAGGAATAAATTAAAATTCCAACTAAAGTTACTAATAAAAACCGGAAGATTTGTTTTTGCATAGTTGTGTTTTTTAAGGTGAATATTTTTTTGCTAACCAGCTTAATACGGTTAAAGATTATAGACAAAACGGTTTGAAATTTTATCCTGTAGAGAATGTAGGAGATATATGTTTTATATTATCTGACTTAGGCCCCGTTTGTGGAAGATTAATTGGATATCCTGTATTTAATACATATTGGTAAAAAATAAACCTTAAAGGTTCTTTATGATATGGAAACATATTCAAAGTTTATTCAGAAAACTATTATAGTTTAACTAAGAAGCGTTTACAACCTGACGCTGCCTACTTCTGCGTCTTCTTCTTTCGTGAAAACTGGCTAAATAGGCATTTGTCTCTTTAAACTTAGGGGTTAGCTTGGCTAAAAATCCATGTGCAGTATCCGTCATTTCCATGCCGCACTTTGCGCATTCATATTCATGTATGTGATTGGTAACGTTCTTGGACACTTTTAACTGATGTCCGAAAATGCTGCAATACACCTCTGAGAACGAGAATGATTTTGGGGATTTTGAACTCATAATGGGATAATTTTTATGGTTGTAAGAATTAAATGTATTAAAAAAAATTAACAAATCGACAATAAGCACTATTTAATCGATTAAATGCATAAGCTTTTTTGTTTCATTTTTGTTTTCTATAAAGGATAAGTGCCCACCAGAAAGTGATAAGAAATTGCAGTTTGTACTATATGCAACTATTTTAGCTTCAGAAAATTTAAGGACAGGATCTTGGTTTCCTGCTACAATATATTTCGGACCGGTAAACTGGCTTAATATGGTTTTATTGTCTGTACGAATTTTCATACCTTTTAGTGCAGCTATAATTCCTTGTTCAGAAAAACTTAAGGCCTCTTTTTTTAATGTTTCCAGCTCCTGAGGAAATAACTCCCTGTTTTTTTTACTTAGCAACTTGGAAATAGCCGTGTTTATATAGGTGTCCTTGCTCTTTCTTACAATTTCAATGGCACGATCCCTGTTTTGTCTGCGTTCTTTATTATCTGGCTCTGGGGTAGAGTTAAGAAGCATAAGTCCTTTCGTTAATTTAGGAAAATTTTTACAGAAAGCCAAACTAACATAGCCGCCCATGGAATGACCAATAAAAGTGGCCTCTTCAATTTGAAGCTGCATGAGTATTTCATGAACCGCATCTGCCATGAGATCCATACTGTGACATTCGCCTATACTACCCGATTTTCCATGACCGGGAAGGTCTATAGTAATCACCTGTCTTTTTTTCGAAAGCTCTTCTATAAATGGGTCCCAGATAGCACTGCTCTCTAAAAAACCATGTAAAAGCACTAATGGATTTCCAGCTCCTACAGATCTGTAAAAGAGCGGGGTATTTTTATACATTTGTATCATTTTCACAATATATTATAATATTTTAATTAGCTAAATGAAATTCACAAAAGAAGGCCTATTAACTATCATCTTGATTTTACTGAATGTAATGCCTGCTAATTTTAGAACAAAATTAATAATGTCATCGGTCGTGATTGCAACTTCAATTTTTAGCCTTCCCGATGCTTTAAAATACGTGGTTTCCGAAGAATTGTTCTCGAATATTCAATTATATATCCCTTTGTCCAAATATGGATTGGGATGGTTGATCCCTGCAACTTTGACATTTTTTGGAAGTTATTTTTACGAGCGCAAGTTTAAAATGATAAAGTTTTCAAGCTGAAGTTGTTTCAGCTTTAATCATTAGAATTCCCCGATGGCTCTGCCTCGGAGGTTTTAGAGGAAAGTTTGAAAACGGATGGTTTTCATAAAATGTTATAACTTTCTTCCGTTGAATACCTCGACGGCTCTGCCTCGAGGATTATTTATTTTGCAATATATCTTATACTAGCTCCTGAAACGAGTTCAGGATGATGTCTTTATTTTGAAGAACTGTCATATTGAGCTTGCCGAAATATGCTAGTTTTATAACTCGGTTTCAACAAGTTCAACCTGACATAATTATTTCGCCTTGCTGAGCGCAGTCGAAGGGTCTAATACCAATTTACTTATACAATGTCGCTATTTTTTTTGTATATTTACTAATGGCAAAACCACAGGAATTTACAATAACCCAAAGCGTTGAAGAGCTTAGGGCACTCCGCAAAAGTCAAACTAATATAAAGCATGAAAAGCGTGTTATGTTTTTAATCTATCTAAAAGAGAACAAATTTAAAACACGCCACGAGCTTTGCGATTATTTAGGTATTGATCCACGAACCCAACAACGCTGGACAAAACAGTATCTTGAAAATGGAATATCGTTTTTATTGACTGATTTGCCCAAGAACAAAAAGTCAAAAATAATCACTCCTGAAATACATAAGGAACTTGAAAAACGTTTGAATTCTAGCGACCAGGGATTTTTAGGATATTGGGATGCGCAAGCGTGGGTAAATAATGAATTTGACATAGATATACAATACCATTGGTTGCGCAAATATTTGATAAAGCATTTTAAGACCAAGCTTAAAAGCCCCCGTAAATCTCATTATAAAAAAGATGAAGAAGCTGGAAAAGCTTTTTTAAAAACTCCCTAATGACCTAGACAACATTAGAACAAGTCTAAATAAAAACAAGTATAAGCAAGTAAATTTGTACTTTCAAGATGAAGCTCGATTTGGTATGATGACCCATACCGGCAAACACTTAACAGCCTGCGGGATCAAACCTATTGTCAAATATCAACACATATTTAAAACAACTTATCTATATGGTAGTTATTTCCCAATAAACGGAAATAGTTTTGTCTGGGAAATTGATGGAGTAGATACTACTGTTTTCGAAGCTTATCTAGAGAACTTCTCTAAATACAAACCTCAAGAATTTAAAATTGTGATAATTGATAATGCTGGTTTTCATTCGACAAAAAACATTAATGTTCCCGAGAATATATATTTGTTGAGAATTCCGCCTTACACTCCAGAACTCAATCCGTGTGAACAAGTATGGCAGTATAAAGCTATTGAGCCTGTTGAAAATATGTTCAACAGGCTCAATGAAAATATAATAAAAACCCTAAGAGTTCATAAGATCTTCGATCTCTTCGGCTTCAATAGGGATGTTGCGCATTAAATTAAAAGGTTCCCCTTTTTCTTGAAGCACCAAATCATCTTCCAATCTAATTCCAAAGCCTTCCGCAGGAATATAGATTCCCGGTTCTACAGTAAACACTTGGTTGGCTTCCATTGGCTCAGTTAATATTCCGTAATCATGTGTGTCTAACCCGATATGGTGGGAGGTACCGTGCATAAAGTACTTCTTGTACGCTGGCCAATCTGGATCTTCATTTTTAACATCGGTTTTGTCCAATAAGCCAAGTCCTAATAATTCCGAAGTCATTAATTTTCCAACTTCCACATGATAATCTGCCCAGATGGTTCCTGGAACCAACATTTTTTGAGCCTCTTTTTTAACACGATTTACCGCATTGTACACTTCTTTTTGTCGTTTGGTAAAAGTTCCCGAAACTGGGATCGTTCGGGACATATCGCTGGAATAATTGGCATATTCTGCCCCGGTATCCAATAAAATAAGGTCTCCGGCTTTACACTGCTGATTGTTCTCGATATAATGCAACACATTTGCATTGTTCCCGCTTGCAATAATTGGAGTGTAGGCAAAACCTTGAGAACGATTGTTCAGGAATTCGTGCATCATTTCTGCCTCAATATTATATTCCCAAACGCCTGGTTTCACAAAACCTAAAGTTCTTCGGAAGGCTTTTTCAGTAATATCGCATGCCTTTTGCATTAGATCCAGTTCAATTTGATCTTTAACAGAACGCAACCTCTGAAGGATCGGATTGCTTTTGGCAACCTGATGTGCAGGATATTTTTGCTTGCACCACTCTATAAATCTGGCTTCCCTGGTTTGAGTCTCCACATTTGCACGGTAATGCTCATTGGTATTAAAATAAATGGTTTCAGCTTGCGTCATGATCTCGAAAAACACCTTTTCGAATTCTTTTAACCAGTACACTGTTTTAATTCCGCTGGTCTCAAATGCCTTTTCTTTTGTCAATTTTTCACCTTCCCAAACCGCGATGTGATCATTGGTTTCTGTTAAGAAAAGGATCTCCTTGTGCTTTTTATTTGGAGCATCCGGAAATAAAACCAAAATGCTTTTATCTTGGTCTACCCCGCTTAAATAGAAAATATCACGAGCTTGTTGAAATGGCATCGTACTATCTGCGCTTACTGGGTAAATATCATTGGAGTTAAAAACCGCCAGACTATTGGGCTTCATTTTGGACATGAAGTTTTTGCGGTTTTTGGTATAAAGTGAATTATCTATTAAATCGTATTTCATAAAAATATATTTCGTTTTTGCTGAATCGATAAAAAGCAAATTCCAATCAGCTTTGGAAAAGTTCAAAATTAAAAAAGATAAAGTCAAATCTTGTTAAACCAAGGGTAAAAGACTTGGGTTTTCTTTAACAATTCGATTATTCATAAAGGCCCAGCCTATTTCTTAGTGCTAGATTTTCTTCCTTTAAATCGCTAAACCTGTCCAGTAAATGCTTAATAGCCTCCAAGCCTTCCAAGTTGATCTTTAGATCGAAATGCAAACGTAGCATCTTTTCGAAATCTGCCATTTTATCGCAGTGTACATATTCCCTCTTTTCCACGGTGATCACTTCCAATAGACCGCTATTGTTTAATGACCTTATAAAAGTGTGGGCTACGCTATAGCGTTCACAAAGCTCTTCGGTTGCAATTAATTCTTCTAAATTCATGAGCGTAATTTTTGTAATTCGGTGTACAATTCCTTTTCTCTTGAAGATAGATTTGTCGGAATTTTAATATCATAAGTAATAAACAGATCTCCAAAGTGACCTTCTTTCTTGTATTTAGTAAAGCCTTTTCCTTTCAATTTTACCCGGGTGCCATTTTGGGTTTCTGGTTTTACGGTGAGTTTTGCTTTTCCGTTAAAAGTATCTACAGTGACCTCTCCACCAAGTAGTGCGGTGTAAAAATCCAGATCGACACTGCTGTAAAGATTTTCTTTCTCCCTTTTAAATTTAGTGTTGTTGGCAATCTTAAAGGTGATAAAAAGATCCCCTTTTGGCCCACCTTGTACCCCCGGACCACCATGTCCTGCAATTTTAATGGTTTGCCCATTCTCTACTCCTGCGGGAATGGTAAGTCTAATGTTTTTGCCATTTACGGTAAGGGTTTGTTTGTGGCTGGTATAAACATCGGTTAGATTTAATTGAAGTTCGGCATTAAAATCCTGCCCTTTAAATTGCGGAGATCTTCCTGTTCCACGGGATCTTGCGCCACCTCCAAACATTTGTTCAAAGAAATCGGAGAAATTATCATCATCAAAACTACCGGAATAGGATTGTCTTTGACCCCCTCCAAACCCCCCACCGGCATAGCTCCTTTGTTGTTGTTTTTGTTGTTCAAAATGCTCGGCATGTTGCCAATCTTTCCCGTACTCATCATATTTCTTGCGCTTTTCGGGATCGCTTAGCACCTCGTTGGCCTCATTTATCTGCTGAAAACGCTTTTTGGCGCTATCGTCATCGGGGTTGAGGTCTGGGTGATACTTACGAGCAAGTTTTCTATATGCTTTTTTGATAGCTGCTTTAGTGGCAGATTTGTCTAATCCTAAGGTTTTATAATAGTCTATAAATTCCATTTGAAAATTGAATAAGTACTGAGATAGATTATGAAGCAATGAAATTACTAAAAATGAACCTTACAACGAGTTAAGTTTTTCTAAAAAGCCAATTAAACATGCTTATTCTGAAGTTTTAATTTAGGGAAAAGGTTTTTAAGGTTTTTGAATGATCATTTTACAAACTTCTGTAAAAATGAAGATTCAATAAATCCTAAAGTACTTTGGTTTAGTTCTAAATTGGTGTTGAAATACGCTGGAAAGTTTGCGGGAAACTATTTTCAAGTGTATTTTTGCTGTTAAAATTTTATAAAATAATCAAACCAATGGGTGGATTACTTAAATCTTCAGTAGCAAAAAAGTTTGCTATGGCCTTATCGGGACTTTTCTTAGTCCTATTTTTAGCACAACACTTCACTATTAATTTAACTTCGGTAATAAGCCCAGACACTTTTAATAGCTGGTCTCATTTTATGGGAACCAACATTTTAGTACAGGGAATTTTACAGCCTATACTTATTTTGGGTGTGATATTTCATTTTATTATGGGTTTTGTTTTAGAAATTCAAAACAGAAATGCAAGGCTGAAAAGCTATGTAAGATATAACGGAAGTGCTAACTCTAGCTGGATGTCCAGAAACATGATTTATTCGGGAGCAGTGGTTTTGGCATTTTTGGGCCTTCACTTCTATGATTTCTGGGTCCCGGAAATAGTACATAAATATATTGAGTCCCATCCAGCAGATGCTACTAGATACTATGGGGAGTTGGTTGCGAAATTCGTGAGCCCGGTGAGAACTGGATTATATGTGATCTCATTTATATTTTTGATGCTTCACTTGTTGCATGGGTTTGCATCTTCATTTCAATCCATGGGTGTCAAAAACAAATATCAAAAAGGATTGGAAGGATTTCAAAGTAGTGCTTCTCGTTGGGTATATGGATTGACAAAGGGCTTTGCGATAGTAATTCCGCTAGGGTTTATTTTTATAGCTCTCTTTCATTATTTTAATAACGCTTAAAAGGTAAAATTCATGTCAGTTTTAGATTCAAAGATACCAAAAGGGCCACTAGAAAATAAGTGGAGCGACTATAAGAATAACATCAACCTAGTTAACCCTGCAAATAAGCGTAACATTGATATTATTATGATTGGTACCGGTTTGGCCGGAGGAAGCGCTGCAGCTACTTTAGCAGAACTTGGATATAATGTAAAAACGTTTTGCTATCAGGATTCCCCAAGAAGAGCGCATTCTATAGCGGCTCAAGGAGGAATTAATGCTGCAAAGAATTATCAAGGAGACGGAGATTCCAATTATAGGTTGTTCTACGATACTATAAAAGGAGGGGATTACCGTTCTCGTGAAGGAAACGTATACCGATTGGCAGAAGTTTCAGGAAATATCATAGATCAATGTGTTGCGCAAGGAGTTCCTTTTGCGCGCGAGTATGGTGGAATGTTGGATAACCGTTCTTTTGGAGGGGTATTGGTTTCTCGTACTTTTTATGCAAAAGGTCAAACAGGTCAACAATTATTGTTGGGGGCATATTCGGCAATGAACCGACAAATAAATAGAGGGAAAATCACAGCTTATAACCGTCATGAAATGATGGATGTGGTTCTTGTAGATGGAAAAGCGAGAGGCATTATTGCCAGGGATATGGTAACCGGCGCAATCGAGCGTCACTCTGCCCATGCGGTAGTATTGGCTTCAGGTGGATACGGAAACGTGTTCTTCTTGTCTACCAATGCCATGGGAAGTAATGTGATGGCTGCCTGGAGAGCACACCGTAGAGGTGCATATTTCGCAAATCCCTGTTACACACAAATTCACCCAACATGTATTCCGGTTTCAGGAGATCATCAGTCCAAATTGACTTTGATGTCTGAATCGCTTCGAAATGATGGTAGGATTTGGGTTCCGAAGAAATTAGAAGATGCTGAAGCAATTCGAACCGGGAAGAAAAAGCCAACAGATCTTTCAGAAGAAGAAAGAGACTATTACTTAGAAAGAAGATATCCTGCTTTTGGAAACTTGGTTCCACGAGATGTAGCTTCCAGGGCTGCAAAAGAGCGTTGCGATGCTGGGTTTGGGGTAAATAAAACAGGGGAAGCAGTGTATTTGGATTTTGCTAGTGCCATAGAGCGCTACGGAAAGGAAAAAGCATTTACTTCCGGACATAAAGATCCTTCGAAAGAAGAAATCACAAAATTGGGTAAGGACGTTATAGAGTCCAAGTATGGAAATTTATTCCAGATGTACGAGAAAATCGTCGATCAAGACCCATATAAAACCCCTATGATGATCTATCCTGCGGTTCACTATACCATGGGTGGTCTTTGGGTAGATTATAATCTTCAAACCACTATTCCGGGATGTTACTCTACTGGAGAAGCTAACTTCTCAGACCACGGTGCTAACAGACTTGGAGCTTCTGCCTTGATGCAAGGGCTTGCAGATGGTTATTTCGTACTGCCTTATACTATTGGGGATTACCTTTCCAAAGAAATTAGAACAGGAAAGATCCCAACAGATTCTGCTGAATTCAATTCTGCTGAAAAAGAAGTGAGCGATAGGATCAATAAATTGATGAATGCCGGGGGACAACATTCTGTAGATTTTTACCATAAGAAATTAGGTAAGATCATGTGGAACAAATGTGGAATGTCCAGAAATGCCAAAGAACTTGAAGAAGCTATTCATGAGATAGCCGAATTACGAGAGGATTTTTGGAAAAATGTAAAAGTTCCTGGAACTGCGAATACTAAGAATTCTGAATTGGAAAAAGCAGGAAGAGTGGCAGATTTCCTTGAATTGGGAGAGCTTTTTGCTAAAGATGCATTGCATAGAGAGGAATCTTGTGGAGGGCATTTTAGGGAAGAATATCAAACCCCGGAAGGAGAAGCGCTTAGGGACGATGAGAACTTTAAGTATGTAGCTGCTTGGGAATACACGGGAAGACCAAGTGATGCAGTCCTTCATAAAGAAGAACTGATATTCGAAAACATTGAATTGAAAACGAGAAGTTATAAATAGAAGTTCAAAAGTTAAGGGTTAATGGTTAGTGGTGAATTGAGATGGATAAAATAAAATCTTTTGAAGATCTTAATTGTTGGAAAACGGCAAGGGAATTGAGAAAAGAGATTTCAATTTTGATTCTAAAATTTCCAAGCCATGAAAAATTTGAGCTGATATCACAAATGAGAAGGGCCTCAAGGTCTGTAACGCATAATATTGCCGAAGGTTATGGGAGGTTTCATTTTAAAGAAAATGCACAGTTTTGTAGAATTTCTAGAGGGTCACTATACGAGTTATCAGATCAGTTAATCACTGCATTGGACGAAGGTTATATAGAAGAAGATTATTACAAAAAATTGAAAATAAAGGTTGTTGAATGTATTGCAATTTTGAATGGGTATATAAAGTATCTAACAAGCGCAACTCAAACCCAATAACATTTAACTTTTAATCAATTAACATTATAAAGGGATGAAGCTTACATTAAAAATATGGCGTCAGGAAAGTGCCGAAGCTAAGGGGAAAATGGTAGATTATATCATTGACGGAATAGAGGGTGATATGTCTTTTCTTGAAATGTTGGATGTACTAAATGAAGATTTGGTTAATAAAGGTGAGCAGCCGATAGAATTCGATCACGATTGTCGTGAAGGAATTTGTGGGGCATGTTCTTTACAGATCAATGGAGAGCCACACGGACCAGATAGATTAATAACTACCTGCCAGTTGCACATGCGTACTTTTAAGGATGGGGATACTATCGTAATAGAGCCTTTTAGGGCAAAAGCTTTTCCGGTAATTAAAGATCTAATTGTAGACCGTACCGCTTTCGATAGAATTCAGCAGGCTTATGGGTATATTTCCGTTAATACTTCGGGAAACACTATCGATGCAAACTCTATCCCTATTGAAAAAGAAAATGCCGATACTTCCTTTAACGCAGCTATTTGTATTGGATGTGGAGCCTGTGTTGCAGCTTGTAAAAATGCAAGCGCCATGTTGTTCACTTCAGCCAAAGTAAGTCAGTTTGCATTATTACCTCAAGGGGAAGTAGAGGCAGATAGACGTGTGCTTGCAATGGTAGAGCAAATGGATAAAGAAGGTTTTGGAAATTGCACGAATACCGGGGCTTGCGAGATCGAATGTCCCAAAGGAATTTCTTTAGAGAACATCGCAAGAATGAATAGGGAATATATGTCTGCAAGTACCAAGGGCTAAACCACCTTTTTAAAAACATATTTCAAATCCCGGATTCTATTTAGAGTTCGGGATTTTTTATTAACAATACTTTTTTAAGTCATAAAAACCATTATTTTTGTAACCATATACAAGGTTGCACAACATGGTTATAAAAGATTATTATACGGTTTCTGAAGCCGCTGAAATTTTAGATAAGAACCCAGACACTCTCCGTCGTTGGGATAATGAAGGTAAGCTTTCTGCCGTAAGGGAGCCCATTAGCAATTATAGGAAATATTCCAAAGAGCAACTTGAAATTTTTCCTGAATTCAAGACCTATTTTGAAAAGGTTGATAAAGGGAATTATTTGGAACCATCCAAGGAATTTTCGGTTTTAGAGCTATTTGCAGGAGCTGGCGGCTTAGCGATTGGTCTGGAAAAAGCTGGATTAAAATGTAAGGCATTAAATGAAATAGATAAATGGGCATGTAAAACTTTACGTAGTAATCGGCCCAATTGGCAAGTGCTGGAAGGCGATATTAGGGAAATGGATTTTTCTGAATATAAAAATGACATAGATGTAGTCACTGGAGGTTTTCCTTGTCAAGCTTTTAGCTATGCCGGTAAAAAATTGGGATTAAAAGACGCAAGGGGAACATTGTTTTATGAATTTGCAAGGGTTGTTCAAGAAGTAAAGCCTAAAATATGTATTGGAGAGAATGTAAGGGGCTTATTGAATCATGAAAATGGTAAAACCCTAGAGGGCATGATTTCAATCCTTGATGAAATAGGCTATAACGTGGTTGCCCCAGTGCGGGTTTTAAAAGCCATAAACTACAATGTACCGCAGAAAAGGGAACGATTGATCCTTGTAGCAATTAGAAAGGACATAGATGTAGAATATCACTACCCGAAACCATTTTCCGAAATATATACTTTAAAGGATGCCTTAAAAAAGGGAGATTTGTTTTCTAAAAAAGTTCCAAAATCTGAAGGATCAAAATACCCACAGCATAAAAAGGAGGTCTTGGATTTAATACCACCAAAGGGATATTGGCGGGATTTGCCCATAGCTATTCAAAAAGAATATATGCAAAAAAGCTTTTATCTTGGAGGGGGAAAAACAGGAATGGCAAGAAGGATTGGTTGGGATGAGCCCTGTTTGACTTTAACGTGCAGTCCTGCGCAAAAACAAACCGAACGGTGCCATCCAGATGAGACCAGACCTTTCACTGTCCGGGAATATGCTAGAATTCAGACTTTTCCAGATGAATGGAAGTTTGAAGGGTCAATTTCCCAACAATACAAGCAAATAGGAAACGCAGTACCAGTTAATTTGGCAAAAGAAATCGGATATTCTATTATAAGGTTTTTAAATGAAGAATTATTGAGTGATCAAGCAGCCATTTCAGCTGAACCAAAACAGCAAACTGTTAATTTTTGAACTATAGATTTTTAAAACCTTGATAATAATAGAAATTTTCAAAAGCAATTTCATCTAGAATACTCCTTTTTGTGGTTTCTGCACTTGTTGAAA
The DNA here is from genome assembly GCF_007827275.1 of Gillisia sp. Hel_I_86. Taxonomy (NCBI): domain Bacteria; kingdom Pseudomonadati; phylum Bacteroidota; class Flavobacteriia; order Flavobacteriales; family Flavobacteriaceae; genus Gillisia; species Gillisia sp. Hel_I_86. The sequence goes on from NZ_VISE01000001.1 coordinate 1,542,386, forward strand.
TATCCTCTATGATAGAATTTTCCTTTTCAGTTTTTGGATCAATCCCTTTTAAGAAATCTTCCACTGCCCTTGGTAGTGCTTCGTAAAGTTTGAAAAAAGAATCTGGGTCACCGCTTAAAAGGGCATAGAATTTATCTCCAGAAACTATATGCACCCTACTATGACTATATTCTTTTCCATTTATAATAGCCTCCCATTTTTTAGAAAAACTTTTTTTGGCTAATATCTGTACTAAATAGCAGTTGGCTTTTCTATGGTCATCCGCAAATCTAGCAAGTTTTTGAAATGCACTTTCAGCAGAACTACTGTTCATTGTATTATGCTTGTTTTTTATTTCTGCAAAAATAGATTCATCATTGGCCTTAATATCATAGCCACTTTCATACCCCTTAATTCCACCAAGGATTTCTTCGTGAAATGTGCCGATTGCATTATTCACCGATTTGTCGATTTGCCTTGACATTTCAAGTTTTATTAGGTCATCTTCAGTAAGGTCATTAAACTTCGAATCGAATATTAATTTGAAAACATCTACTTTATTACTGTAAAATTTCTTTTTGGTAAATTCTTTTTTAGCCTCTAAATATGAGTTGAATAAATTTGAAACACACTTTAATAAATGTTCATCTTCAACAAAATCCACATATTTATTTTTTGGGTTGGAAATATTATTCATATTTTAAATAGAAGTTATGAATTACGAAGATAATAAAATAAAAGTCCCAAGGTTTAATGAAGAATCTGGGTTCTACACCACAAAGACCAGGTCCAAGCACATGTCCAAAATTCACGGGAAAGACACCAAGCCGGAAATAATGTTCAGAAAAGCTTTATGGAAAGCGGGCTATCGGTATAGGATCAATTATAAGAAATTGATCGGAAAACCGGATATTGTAATGAATAAGCATAAAACCATAATATTCATAGATGGTGACTTTTGGCATGGTTTCAACTGGAATGAAAAACGCGAAAAAATCAAGAGTAACAGGGGTTTTTGGATTCCTAAAATAGAGCGAAATATGCAACGGGACAGAGAGGTAAATGCGTTCCTTAAAGAAAATGGATATACGGTTTTTAGGTTTTGGGAGAGTGAAATTAAAAAAGACTTGCAATCTTGTCTTGAAACCGTTTTAAAGCATTTGGATTCAAACACAAAATAAAAATCCGAAATTTTGTTTCGGGATTTTTTATTATAGATTGTTTTGAGATCGCTTCATTCGTTCATTTATAAAGCTTCGCACAAACTCGGTGGTAATACCAAAAGCGATATGTGCGAAAAGTTCATTCGCTTGCATTTTTAAAGGAATGTCTGTAGGTTTAGCTTCCAGTCCCGCCAATGGCAAAGAGGTTTCGTGGGTAGAAACCCAAGTAGTGGCCCCAAAGATCACTCCGTCGGCAATGTTCATAACATCCTTGTCTTTTTTGCCATAGCCGTAAGCGGCTCCAATACTAGCTCCAAAAGGGAAGTTTACCAACTGCTCTGCCAGGGCTTCATTTTCTACACTTATGGGAGTTCCGGTGATCTTGGTAGAAAGATCATCTACAATTTTAAGTTGCGCCGATTTTTGCTCGATCTTCCTCACGGGAAGAAAATGTTCTATTAAGGACTTTACCGCAGTACCCGCCAATCCTCCGACAAAGCCCGAAATAAGTCCGCGTGAGGTGTTCGAAAAATAAGTATCTTTTCGTAAAAAAGTATCTAGGTTCATAGGATTTTATTTAGGGAATAAAGCTATTTATAATCTATTTTCCTTCCAACCTTTTAACACGTATTTAATAACGGTCCCTTTATTTTTTATAATTTTACTGGACATGGAAAATTTAAACATCGCCTTAATCCAAGCAGACCTTGCTTGGGAAAGTACCAAAAAAAACCTGAAGCAATTTGAGGAAAAAATAACCGCTACAAATGCCGAAGTAGATCTATTTATTCTTCCGGAAATGTTTAGTACGGGCTTTTCCATGAATGCTGAAAAATTGGCGGAACCCAAAAATGGTTCAACTTTAAAATGGATGCAACGGCTTGCCAACGAAAAAAATGCTGCGGTAACAGGGAGTGTCATCGTTAAAGAGGACAACAACTATTTTAATAGGCTCTATTTTGTGTTTCCAGATAAGACCTTCAAAAAATATGATAAACGCCACACCTTTACCTTAGCGAAGGAGCACGAGACCTATACAGCTGGTACAAAGCGTTTGATCGTTGAATATAAGGGATGGAAAATATGCCCTCTTGTTTGTTACGATCTTAGATTTCCGGTCTGGGCTCGAAATACGGTAGATTATGATCTCTTGATCTATGTTGCTAATTGGCCAAAAACCCGAATTAAAGCTTGGGACGTGCTTTTACAAGCCAGGGCTATAGAAAACATGGCCTATTGTGCAGGTGTGAACAGAACGGGTCTGGATGGTAATAAATATCAATATACAGGCCACTCCGCAGTGTACGATAGTTTAGGCAACCCCTTGTTCGATCAAGAGACTGAAGCAGAATTCACTAAAGTGGTAACCCTGAACAAAAATCATTTAAATGAAACCCGTAAAAAGCTGAAATTCTTACAGGATCGCGATAAATTTACTTTAGGGTAAACGTCTGATTGATATCCCAGTTTGGTCTTACCTCCAATAAATCCGGAAAATAAATGATCTCTTCCGGATTGGTTTTCAATAAAAAATTACCCGTATCCCATTGGCCATTTGCATTGGAATCATAGATCACCCTAATAAAATATTGCCCCGGCGAAACTAGTTCAAAAGCGATATTGCTTTGATCTTCAGATTTTTCTTCAGCCTTAATAACGCCTTTTTCATCGGTTAATTGAATAATGATCGGATAGCTACGTACATTTTGCAAATTCAACCGCACATTCCCATAATCAGACAAGGTTTTTGTCTTCAAGGTCTTAGATATTGTATCGTTTGTAGCATTAAAGAAATCTGTAATTGCTCCTGGCAGAATTTTTATACGATACGTATCATTTTCATTTTTATTGAAATTAAGTTGGAGGGTGTTTTCCAAACGTTTTAATTCCGAAGAAAAAGGAACATCAACAGAATCTTTGTCCAATATTTTTATCAAAGAATCATCTTTTGAGACAAGAGGGGTATTCGCTTTTATGATGAAATTTTTGTTGAACTCTATATTTCCCGAAGGCTCTGTAGCAATTACCAACGTATCTGCTTTCATATCAGAAATTCTGGCCATTAAACTGGTGGTGTCTTTTTGGGAATTGAATTTGAACCGCAAGCTATCTGTTTCTATCACAGGTTTGTACCATAAATGCAAACTATCTTTATCTACGACCTTGGTAAATCGATATTCAAATTCTTTAGGAACTGTTGTTATAGGATCTATGGAAATACTATCCAACTTCGTTTTTCCTTTATATCCAATCAAGATTTTTTGTTTGGCAACTTGTTTGGGCCGCTCAACTTTAAAAGCAAGGTCTTCTTTAAATAATTGCAAGTTATATGAAGTATCCATTGGGACTGTAATTGTCTCTTGCAAAAATGCTATTTTTTCTTTCCCGGGATTATATTTATAGTCATTGTTTAAATCCCTAACTGCAACCAAATGGTAAGTGCCTTCTTTAATATTGGTAAGTTTAAAGGTTTTAAGGCTATCCAAGGTATTGGTGATATATCTTGGCGGAGTGGTAAATATTAAAGAGTCATTATAAGTTTCATCTGCATCATAAAGCATGATAGATATAAAGGGATCTGCCTCTTTTAATAGTGCATCGCTCACTGTGCCCGAAACCGATAAAGAATCGATATAATCTCCTGTGGAAAACACATATTTAAAATAAGGCAAGGGATTCCCTTCATTATTATCTACAACACTTTTGCCGAAATTAATGGCATAGGTAGTGTTTTGCCTAAGCGTATCGTTTAGCTTGATCTTTATGTATTTACTGGGCGAGCCTAAAGGTGTGATCGTAGGTTTATTGGCCATTGGTGGGGAGATAATGATCTGTTTTTGGGCATCGTCCAGTTTAATAAATTCATCAAAATAGATCCTTATCTCTTCTTTGTTGAACTGAGTGGAATAATTTTCAGGCGCTGCCCTTAAAAATTTTGGGGGTTCGGTATCCAATTCCCCACCTTGTGGAGTTCCTTTTTTTGCACATTGCACAAATGTGAGCAAAAGAAGTATCAGCAATAATCCTGAAAAATATTTTTTCATTTTAACCCGAAATTTTAAACAAAGAAACAATTATTTTTTGTTTCTGTCATCCCGTGAATGCCATAGTAGCAATGCTTAGTTTAACATTTCTGGCTTCCAAAAGGACATCTGCACAAGCTTCCAGGGTAGCACCGGTAGTAATAAGATCGTCCACAAGCAAGATATGCTTGTTTTTAATTCTTTCAGAATTCATCAAGACAAAACTCTCCTCGATATTTCCCCATCTTGCAATTCTGGTTTTCAGGGTTTGTGTAGTGGAGAATGATGTTTTTAAAAGAACATCGTCCACATACTCAATATTCAATGCGGCTGCGATTTCTTTTCCAAATTTTTCTACCTGATTAAAACCCCTGGAGCGAAGTTTCTTTTTATGTAGCGGCACGGGAATTATAAGGTCGATACCCCTATAAGAATCTGTTTTAGCAAGTTCTGCGCCTAGCCAAGCACCTAGATACGTGCCAATTTCCTGGTGCCCCCTATATTTTAAGCGATGAATTAATTTTTGAACGCTGCCTTTCTTTTTGAATATTAAGAGAGAAGCCGCATTTTCCAAAGGAAGCCTCCCGTAAAATACTTTTTTAACAGGATTCTCGTTATCTAGATGGAAATTGCTAATGGGAAGTTCATTTGCACAATGAGTGCAGAGGATAGTTTGATTTTTATACAATTCGGTATCGCATATCTGGCAGATATTGGGATAAAATAAATTGATTAAATCTTGAAACATTAGTTAATGTATTGTAATTTCGCTAATTAAACCAATAATTTACAAACTAAATCACATTTATGATGACCGAAACAAAAAGTAATACCGCCCTTAAGATTTTAACCGGTATTTTGGCTGTTGCCCTTGTGGCACTGGGTATTTATACGGTTAAATTTTATAATGAGGAAAAAGAAAACAAGGCAATACTACAGAAGGAAAAAACGGTTATTGAAGATGAGTTGAATGATCTAATCGTAAAATACGATGAAGCCATTGCAACCAACGAAGTAATGGACCAGGATATGGTGAATGCAAGAGAGCGTATCTCTAGATTGCTGGATTCCGTTAAAGATTCTGAAGCTAATCTTGTATTGATCTCTAGATATAGAAGAGAAATAGGAACTTTAAAAAGTGAAAAGGACAGGCTATTTAGAGTGGTGGATAGCTTGAGCAATCAAAATAGAATGATGGCGATGACTATAGATAGCACAAATACCGTGCTTGCTCAAAAAGTTCGTTTATCCGATTCTTTACAAGTAAATAACCAAAGTCTTTCTACCAAAGTAGACAAGGCCTCACAATTAAAGATCACTTCCCTTAAAGGAGAAGGTGTCATCGTTCGGAATAGTGGGAAATTGATAGAGAACGACAAGACGCGAAGAATAGATCAAATTAGAACCTGTTTCACAGTTAGTTCCAATGATCTTGCTCCATCTGGGGAAAAAACAATGTATGTACAGGTTTACAATCCCGAAAATGAATTGGTAGGAGACCAAATTGCTGTAAAGCATGAAGGAGGAGTAATGATGTATAGTGCGACTTCAACAGTGTTTTATGAAAATGAAGAATTGGACGTATGTATCCTTTCTAAAACTGAAGGTGATAAACTAATCGAAGGCACGTATAAGGTATATGTTTATGAAGGCGCACAACTTATTGGAACTTCATCTTTCAACCTAAATTAATAAAATAACAAAATTCACAAACCGCCTTGAGTTTTATCAAGGCGGTTTTTTTATTTTTGCGCTATGGCAAAACAAGAAGATTTATTCAAAAATGTAATTTCCCATGCTAAAGAGTATGGATATATTTTCGCATCCAGTGAGATATACGATGGGTTAAGTGCGGTTTATGACTATGGTCAGAACGGAGCTGAACTTAAAAAAAACATCAAAGAATACTGGTGGAAAAGCATGGTACAGCTACATCAAAACATTGTTGGGTTGGATTCTGCGATCTTGATGCATCCAAAAACATGGAAGGCTTCTGGTCACGTAGATGCGTTTACCGATCCTTTAATAGACAATAAGGATTCTAAAAAAAGATATCGAGCAGATGTTTTGGTGGAGGATTATGCTGAAAAATTGAACATCAAAGCACAAAAAGAGATCGTTAAAGCCAAAAAACGATTTGGGGAGGCTTTTAATGAAGACGAGTTTGTCACCACCAACGGTCGGGTTGTAGGTTATTTAGCAGAAAAAAAACGAATTTTACAGCGGTTGGCTAGCTCCTTGACCAAAGAAGATCTAGCAGATGTTAAGGCTTTAATTGAAGAATTGAAAATCGCCGATCCAGATACTGGTTCCCGTAATTGGACAGAAGTTCGTCAATTCAACTTGATGTTCGGGACCAAAATGGGGGCTTCTGCAGATTCCTCTACAGATCTTTATTTAAGACCAGAAACAGCACAAGGAATTTTTGTGAACTTTGCAAATGTTCAGAAAACGGGAAGGATGAAAATCCCTTTTGGAATTGCTCAAATAGGAAAAGCTTTCAGAAATGAGATTGTTGCAAGACAATTTATTTTTAGAATGCGGGAATTCGAACAAATGGAAATGCAATTTTTTGTGCGTCCCGGAGATGAGATGAAATGGTATGAACATTGGAAAGAACAACGCATAAAATGGCATTATTCTTTGAATTTGGGAGAAGAGAACTATAGGTTTCACGACCATGAGAAATTGGCTCATTACGCGAATGCTGCAGCAGATATTGAATTTGATTTTCCGTTCGGTTTCAAAGAACTGGAAGGGATCCATTCCAGAACAGATTTCGATCTAAAAGCACATGAAGAATTTTCTGGTAAAAAACTTAGGTTTTTCGATCCGGAAATAAATGAAAATTACGTTCCTTATGTGATAGAAACTTCAATAGGACTCGATAGAATGTTCTTGGCAGTCCTTTCTTCAACTTTACAGGAAGAAACCTTAGAAGATGGTTCCTCCAGGACAGTATTGAAATTACCGGCAATTTTAGCACCTACAAAAGCGGCGATTTTACCGCTGGTTAAAAAAGATGGTTTGCCAGAATTGGCTCAGAAAATCATAGATGATCTTAAGTGGGACTTCAACGTTCAATATGACGAAAAAGATGCTATTGGAAGAAGATATAGAAGACAAGATGCTGCTGGAACACCTTTGTGCATTACGGTGGATCATGATTCGCTAGAAGATAATTCTGTAACCATACGATATAGGGACACTATGGAACAAAAACGTGTCAATATTTTAGAATTGTCAAAGCTTATAAAGGAAGAAATAGATTTTAAACACTGGATGAAAGAATAACTGTGTAATCGGAAAGTATCATAAAATGATAAATAACGTCATTCCGTTCCGACCGTTCGAGATCCGTGATAAAAAAATTATCCAGCGTAGGAAATTGACGTGTTTTTTATATAAGCTGATGGGATGCTGAAACAAGTTCAGCATGACGACAATTCCGCATCGTCACCCTGAACTGGTTTCAGGGTCTTGGATTCACAAATAAATAAAAACACGTCAATGGTAGAGTTTCAGAATCTCATAACATGAAGAACCAATACAGTAAATTGAGACCCTGAAAACCTCGACACTTTGGGACAGGGAGACGAAACAACTATTAGGATAAAAAACAGATATTCAAAATAATAATATTATTCCTTTTTGTTTAACAAATGATTAAGAGGCAATTGAATATATTAATTGCCTCATTTATTTATATAATTTTATAATTGACTATTTTTAGGGCTTTAATAAATAAGATGCTCTCCTTGAACCATAATATGATCAAAACTATACCATACTTTACGCTGTTCTTCCTTCTTTTTTCTTTACAAATAATAGCACAAAAAAGAGAAACATCGGGACCTGTGTATATAGATTCTGCAGTTGCTGTTCCTGTAACAGCAATTTCCAACCGAAAAATGAAGGCGCCCTCTACAGAATATAAATTGGTGAACCCAAGGAATAGGGGAATTAACAAAGTGGTTCCGGGTAAAGGTCTGCCAAAAACACAAGATGCTGCATTGCAATCCAAAATGGGAGAATTACCTGCAAAAGCGCCACTTTTCACCTTTGATGCAGCAGTAACAAGATCTACGCCATCGGACCCAACAGGGGCTGCGGGCCCAAATCATTATGTGAACGGGTGGAACTCGGCATTTTCTATATTCGATAAAAGTGGAAATCAAATTGTGCCTCCAGCTTCCCTTTCGAGTATCGGAGGAGAATTTACAAACGAAACGTTAGGGGATCCAATCATTTTATATGACGAATTTGCAGATCGCTTTTTGATAACCCAGTTCAGTGATACCCCAGAAAGTTTTTTAGTTGCAGTTTCGCAAACTTCCGATCCAGTAAATGGAGGATGGAATACCTATAGATTTCCAACTAATGAAGCATTGCCAGATTATCCAAAAATCTCTGTTTGGAGCGATGGGTATTATGTAACAACCAATAAAAATTCGAACACCGCCAGTACTAGTCAAGTTGTCTATGTTTTTGAACGGGACAAAATGTTGGTGGGGCAAAGTGCAAAAGTTGTCTCTTTTCCCTTACCAGGTATTAGAACCAATGGGTTTTATAGCCCGGCAGGGTTTCATGCAATGGGGGGCGAGCTTCCGCCAAGAGGAAATTCTCCCATTATCTTTTTACAGGATGATGCTTGGGCAGGTGTTTTCGAAGATCATTTAAAATTCTGGAACGTTAATATAAATTGGAATTCGCCTGGAAATTCCACAATAGCTGAATCTCAAGAGTTGGGGACAAGCAATGGGGTGACCCCATTTATTGCCACTTTTGATGGTGGTGCATTTTCTAATCTTGCACAGCCAGAAGGTGCTCCAGATTTAGATGTTTTGCAGGCTACAATGATGTACATGACGCAGTATAGACGATTTTCAACGTATAATGCAGCGGTGTTGAATTTTGTGGTGGATGTAGATGCCACAGCAGCCGAGCATGCCGGAATTCGTTGGTACGAGCTAAGGCAGCCTTCCAATGGGGGTCTTTGGGCAGTTTTTCAGGAAGGAACCTATGCGCCAGACAAAAGCGATAGGTATTCTGGAAGTATTGGTATGGATGCCAATGGCAACATAGGTCTAGGTTTTACGGTATTGGATGACAGTCCCGAAACCCCTATTTTTCCTTCTATTAGATATACGGGCAGGTATAATAATGATCCTAAAGGACAAATGACCGTAAAGGAAGAGGTGATCGTTAATGGAATTAGCGCCGATCCTTCCTCAAGATATGGAGATTATGCCCATTTAACGGTAGATCCTGCAGACGATTTAACCTTTTGGCACAATGGAGAATATTTTGATGGTCCAGATAGAAAGAACCGGGTTGGGGTCTTTAAACTTGCTCCAGATTTTACAAATGATGTTGGAATTGTTGCATTGGTAAGTCCTACCAATGCCACCTTAACCTCTTCGGAAGTAGTTACCGTAACCATTAGAAATTTTGGGATTGCTTCCCACACCAATATTCCGGTGAGTTACTCTGTAGATGGTGGAGCTGTGGTTACCGAAACTTTTACGGGGACTATTCCTGGAACAAGTTCTGTGGATTTTACATTTGCAACACCTGCGAATGTTGGAACAATTGGGCAAATCTATACCTTTGTTGCAGCCACAAATTTAGATACCGATGAGAATGAGAACAACGATTCTTTCACTATAGAGGTTAAAAACTTATTTCCAAAAGATGTAGGAATTACGTCCATAGATTCCCCAAGAACAGATCTCAATTTAACCGCTTCGGAAGAAGTTACAGTTACGATTGAAAATTTTGGCGGGGAGCCACAATCCAATATCCCAGTAGCATATAGAATAGAAAATAACCGAAAAATAAATGAAGTTTTCCCAGGAACCATTCCAGTGGGAGAAAATGCAGTGTACACCTTTTCCCAAACAGCTAATCTATCAACTTCTGGACGGTTTTTAATATATGCAGAAACAAATTTGGAAGGAGATCAAGACAATACCAATAATTCCAAAAACAAGTCTGTTGCCAACTTAAGCTGTATTCCCGAAGGATCGGACTGTGCTAGTTTTGGAGACGGATTATCTTATTTTGAATTAGGCGATATCTTGAACGAGCGAATCCCATGTACAAATGGATATGCCGATTATATTGGACTTTCTACCGATTTAGATAGATCCATAGGTAATTATACGGTTACTGTTAAAACATTGTTTGACAATCCCCAAGATGAAAAATTCTCTTTGTGGATAGATCTTAATGATAATGGCGCCTTCGATGATTCTGAAATTTTGATTTCTTCACAGAATATTCCTGCTGCCAATACTGCTTTTTCTTTCGATTTTACATTGCCAAATGATGCTCCTTTGGGACAACATTTATTAAGGGTCCGTGCTGGGGATACTTCCTTTGGGGGCGATCTAAACAATCCATGTAGCGTGATGGATTTTGGAACTACACATGATTATACTGTTAGGATTACAGATTCTACCTTAAAAATCGATGATTTCCTTTTGAATGAGGCCAATCTAGAGATCGTGGAACAAAACCCAATACCGCGGGACGGCATTTATAGGGTATTCCTAGAAACTCAATTTGACCAACCTTTGCGAATTACCGTTCATAATTTACTAGGTCAAAAAATGATCGAAAATGAGGTCAATAATTTAAATGGACGGGGATATCAATATGATTTCGATATGTCTTACGCAGCAAGGGGAGTTTATCTTTTGAGGATTGGAACCAGGGATGTAGGAATAGTGAAGAGGTTTATAGTAAGGTAAAATTCTAAAGCTATTCAATAATCAGATACTTGGACACTAGTTTGCCTTAATTTTTCGGGCAAGCCTCTGTTGATTAAACCCTCATTGAGGGTTTCTATCTTCAAAATAATAGAAGGTATTTGCTATTTTTTTATTTTTGGAAAATATTAAAAATTTATGAAGATAATATCCTACAATGTAAACGGAATTAGGGCAGCAATTAGAAAAGGATTTATAGAATGGCTATCTGCTGCTAATCCCGATATTGTGTGTTTACAGGAAATTAAAGCGTCCCCAGATCAATTGGATCTTAGTGTGTTTGCGAATGCTGGATATAAATATAATTACTGGTACCCCGCCAAAAAAAAAGGCTATAGCGGCGTCGCAATTTTGAGCAAGCACGAGCCAAAACATGTTGAGTACGGTACGGGGATCGATTATATGGATTTTGAAGGTCGGAACATTCGAGTGGATTTTGAGGGTTTTTCGGTGATGAGCCTTTACCTGCCTTCAGGGACCAATATTAATAGATTGGAACATAAGCTTCAATATATGGCAGATTTTCAGCGATATATTGATAATTTAAAAACGCAAATCCCAAATTTAATAATTTGTGGCGATTATAATATTTGCCATGAAGCTATAGATATTCATGATCCCGTTAGGCTAAAAAACACCTCTGGGTTTCTTCCGGTAGAAAGAGCGTGGATAGATGGGTTTATGAAAAGCGGATTTATTGATTCTTTCAGACATTTTAATAAAGAAGCGACAGATCAATATTCTTGGTGGAGCTATAGAGCGGGTGCTCGTGCAAATAATAAAGGCTGGCGCATAGATTATAACTTGGTTTCTCGAACTTTGGAATCTAAATTAAAACGTGCGGTTATCTTGCCCGATGCGATGCATAGCGACCATTGCCCGGTCTTATTGGAAATAGACTCGGCTTACACCAATATTTAAAGTTTCAAAAAATAATTCAAACTTTTTTAATTCCTTCAGAAATAAACTTCTGAAGAATACAAAATTTTTAAAATGAAATATACCACTCTTCCAAATTCCGATATTAAAGTAAGCAAGATCTGTTTAGGCTCCATGACATGGGGACAACAAAATACAGAAGAAGAAGGGCATGCCCAACTGGATTATGCTTTAAATGAAGGAGTGAATTTTATAGATACTGCCGAAATGTACTCTACGCCTGCACATAAAGATACGCAGGGAAGCACAGAGAGAATAATAGGGAGTTGGTTCCAAAAAACTGGAAATAGGGATAAAGTAGTATTAGCTACCAAAATCACAGGTCCGGGCAGTGCCATGGCTCATATTAGACCAAATCTGGGCTTTTCCAAGGCCGCGTTAAACGATGCGCTCACAAAGAGTTTAAAAAGGTTACAGACAGATTATATAGATCTCTATCAATTACATTGGCCGGAAAGGAATTCCAATTTCTTCGGAAAACGTGGGTTTGAAGACGATCCTTCTGAAGAATGGGCAGATAATTTCAAGGAAATCCTTTTCAATTTAAATGAATTTATCAAAGAAGGAAAAATAAGAAAAATTGGGCTTTCCAATGAATCGCCCTTCGGAGTGATGCGCTGCTTGGAAGAGGCCAGAAACGGCGCTCCAAGAATAAGTACGGTTCAAAACCCGTACAGCTTGCTCAATAGAAAGGATGAAATAGGCCTTACCGAAATTTATCATCGGGAAGATGTTGGCTTGTTCCCTTATTCGCCTTTGGGAATGGGCTCCCTAAGTGGGAAATATTTAAAGGATAAGAATGCAAAAGGCAGACTGACCTTATTTCCACAATATTCCCGATATGGAAATGTTCAGGCAGTCAAGGCAATTGAAAAATATACAGAGATAGCTGAAAAGCATCAATTGAATCCTTCACAAATGGCATTGGCTTTTGTAAATATGCAGCCCTTTGTTACAAGCACGATTATTGGAGCTACTACTTTAGAACAGTTAAAGGAAAATATTGGGAGCATAAAAGTTCATCTTTCCAAAAAGGTTCTTGAAGAGATCAATGAAGTGCATGAGTCCATCCCTAATCCTGCCCCTTAATTTATTGGGGCTGCCAAAGAAGAATGAAGAAAGGATGGAATCTTGGAGTTTGGGGCTTTAATATGATACCAGTCATCGGTTTTTCCTAAAATCTGGATCGTGTCCCCGGCAGGAATCTTTTGAATAATTTCAGAATTTTTAATTGAATTCGAGTTTCGTATGTTCGCTTTGTTTTTAACAACCCCTAACTGATTCCCGGGTAAAAAAGGGCTTTTTTTAGGGGGTTCATTTTCCTCCTGTTTAATAAAATGGTAGGGATTTATTGCGCCGCCAAACCTGCGATAAATTCCAAAATGTAAATGCGGGGCAGTGGTTCTGGCGTTTCCCGTATTTCCCACAAAACCCAGGGTATCCCCAGCCTTAACCTGATACTTTTTAATAGCTGCAATACTGTCCAAATGTGCATAATATAAGGATTGCCCCCTTTTGGGATCGCGCAACCACACTTGTTTTCCTCCCAAACCTTTCTCACCGCTAGAAGTTATCCTTCCATCCACGGCCGCAATTACTGGCGTGCCGCGTTTAGCAAAAATATCCACCCCTTTGTGCGACCTTTTTCCGCCATCCCGCTGGGCACCCCAAAAACTTTGCGCATCACTGTTTTTTCCACCTGCAACCGGAAAATGGTATAACGGAGACCTTTTTATTTCTATGGTAAAAAATGAACTGGCATCAATTTCTGGCTGAACCACAATTTTATAAATATTGTCTTCTTCAATTTCAACTTGTAGTGTTTGCTCTCCAAATCCTGAACTTTTAATATTTTTATAAGCTGAATCCTCCACCGAAAAAATATCGATAAAAGTTAGGGATGAGGTAGAATCCTGCTTGATTTTTACCGAAAGCAAATCTCCCCCATGAAGTTCCATTAAATAAGAATAAACCAAAAAACTTTTAGGGAAAAATCTACCAGATTCTCGATAAGGTAAACCGATGGATATACTGTCATTCTTTAGCGACTTATCTTTTTCTGACTCCCAGATTGCAAACAACTCATCACTTATTTTTAAATCCCTTTGGTAAACTTCACGTGCCGTAGGATTTGTCAAAAAATCCCTAGCTTTATCGATTTTGGAACAGCCTTCTAGAACTAAAAGGAGTAAAAACAAGTATATAATCCTACCGTGCATTCTTCAATTTTTGAGTTTTAAATCACAGTAATTATGCCATGTTAGCCAAATAAATAGCTTACCACATCTTCTATTTTTGCTACTTTTTGAATTGTAATGGCATAGTTTGTTTTTGGAAGCTTGGTTTGTGAAGAGATCATGATCGTTGCATAGCCTAATTTTTCGGCTTCAATAATACGTTGCTCTGCTCTGGTGACCGGTCTAATTTCTCCTGCCAAGCCAATTTCAGCAGCAAAACAAATGTCTTTGGGTATCGCTATATCTTCATTGGACGAGAGTATAGCAGCAATCACAGCAAGGTCTATCGCAGGATCGTCTACACTGATTCCACCGGTAACGTTCAAGAAAACATCCTTTGCCCCTAACCTAAATCCGGCGCGTTTTTCTAGAACAGCCAATAGCATGTTCAATCTCTTTGCGTTATAGCCCGTTGTAGAGCGCTGTGGCGTTCCATATACCGCAGAGCTTACCAATGCCTGGATTTCGATCATTAAAGGGCGTACGCCTTCTAAGGTCGAAGAAATTGCGGTTCCGCTTAAGCCTTCGTCATTCTTGGAGATCAATATTTCAGAGGGATTAGAGACTTCCCGTAATCCGCTGCCCAACATTTCATAGATTCCCAATTCATGGGTAGATCCAAATCTATTTTTATTGGCACGTAAAATTCTATATACATGATTCCTGTCACCTTCAAACTGCAAAACCGTATCCACCATGTGTTCCAGCACCTTGGGACCAGCTATGCTTCCTTCTTTTGTGATATGCCCAATCAAAATTACAGGCACTCCGGTTTCCTTTGCGAATTTTATTAATTCTGCAGTACATTCCCGAACTTGGGAGATGCTCCCGGGAGAGCTTTCTATATAATCGCTATGCAGGGTTTGAATGGAATCCACAATTACAATTTCCGGTTGTAAGGCTTCAATTTGCTTAAAGATGTTCTGGGTTTTGGTTTCCGTGAGAATATAGCAATTGGCAGGATTTGGATTTATTCGCTCTGCCCGCATTTTAATTTGTTGCTGACTTTCTTCTCCTGAAACATATAAAGTTTTATGACTTAGATGAAGCGAGATCTGCAATAATAAAGTGCTCTTTCCAATTCCCGGTTCCCCACCCAATAGCGTTAGGGATCCAGGAACAATTCCCCCGCCTAGGACCCTGTTCAGTTCGGCATTATTGGTATCCAATCTCGTTTCTGAAGAAACTTCGATCTCTGCAATTTTTAAAGGTTTGGAAGTTTTTTTAACCTCTCGAGTTGTGGGGGATTTCCAATCTATTTTATCTGGAGTCTGAATAACTTCTTCCACCAGCGTGTTCCACTCCTTACAAGCCGAACATTGTCCTTGCCATTTGGAATGTTGGGTGCCACAATTCTGACAATAAAAAGTGGTTTTTACCTTTGCCATAGTGCGATTATGATGAAATTTCAATTTATTATTAGAAAGGCTTAATATCCGAAATCTTGCTTGATTTTATCTGCTTTATCAAGCATAAAATCTGTTGTTAAAAAGGAAATAGGTTCTTGTCCATAGCCTCTTTGATAAATACGCATGGCTTTTTTGGGATTCCCGGTTTCTTCCTCGTACCTGGCTTCGAAATACGTAGCGAGCATAGTTGTTGGATAATGCTTTCCTGCAAGTTTTGAGAGATCATGAAGTTCTTCCCATTTTTCGGTTTTTTCTATAGCATTGTATACTGCCATAAAATCGTTTAATCTTATTTGCTTGTTAACATGAAACAAGGTCTTGATACTCTCATATTTTTCGACCAAAAAATTATAAGACGATACCGATGTTTGTAGAAGAATCCTATTATAATCGAAGATAGAAATTGGCCTGTAAACCTCGAAAATTTGCTCTATAGCTTTTGGGATGGCGTTTCCGGCCAATGTATAATGGGATGCATCGGGAAAATTATCGAAATTGTATTTTAAATTTTCATTTTTGATGTTTTTCAATTGATTATCGAAACTTAAAATGTCCTCTTTTAGAGACGGGATATCCTCTTCGGCAGTGGCAAGATAATACCAGATCTTATTTTTGGATTTGGTTAAAGCGGCTGTAACCCTATCTGCCATTTCTGGTGCAAGATCTGGGCTAATATTTATATAACCTTGAAAAAGCGGATTTTCTTTAAGCAGATAATAATTGATGAAATTCGCGGTATAATCATGCCCCACAATTACTCTAAATGGCGCTGTGCGATATTGAGCATCTAAATAGGTCATTAATTCCATGCCTATAAACTCAAAGAATTTCGCCCCGGTTTTTGAGGGTAAAAAGCGTTCGTCGTCATAAAAAGCATCTGAATCTCGGGTGTTGTTTTGTTTAATTCCAACAACGATCATCTCCGGGATATCCTCCCAATAAGAATAGAAATCTACATTTCCTGCAACAGGTTCGAATAAATAATCGCCATCCAGAACGATGAGGACAGGATAGGATTTTTCTTTGTTCTTGTCGTAATTTCGGGGAAGTTGGATTTTTAACTCTCGTTCTTCGCCTAGTTTTGAGGACTTTAAAGATTTGTAAATGGTTTGTGCTGTAAATAGGTTAGGGGCAATAAACAGACAAATTAAAAATAATGTTTTGTGCATAGGTGAGGTTTTAATTGTCACGCACAATATAGCTTTTTATTTTTTACGGTTATAAATGGGAAGGAACAAGAAAGATAGTCCCCCCACGATAATTACGAGCAGGGTTTGAGTTCCCCAAGTAATCCAACCAAAGGCTTCACCGCCCTGTTTGCTAACTCCAAAAAGCATAAGGCTAGCCCCAATAGCTATAGGATATACCCCGATTCCGCCGTTGGTTGCCGAAATAGCAAAGGAACCCACTACAAATGCCAATAAAACCACTCCCAAAGGAAGCCCAGATGTTTCGGGAACCGTAAATATCAAGGCGTAGAACATGCAAATGTACATTCCCCAAATAAAGAGGGTATGAAACAAAAATGCTCCTTTTTGTTTCATTTTAAGGATGCTTCGCATTCCTTCCAGTAGGCCTTTGGCAAATTTTTTAATTTTTTTGAAGATCCCGATTTTTGAAGATCTAATCAATTTTAAAATCAAAATCCCTACCGCGAGAAGGCCTAAAAGAATTGCAATTGTAATAAACGGATTGATATTGTTCTCTTCAAAATAAGCAAGAAGATATTCTGTTTGAAGGATCATGGTAATTGTAATTACCAGTGAAAGCATAATGAAATCGGAAATCCTTTCAGAAATTATGGTTCCGAAGGCTTTTTCAAAAGGAACATTTTCATAACTCGAAATAGTGACGCCTCTAAGTACCTCACCCGATCTTGGGATTCCGAAATTTGCAAGGTACGCTACCATCACAGCCATGAAACTGTTTGGAAATTTGGGCTTGTACCCCAATGGCTCGAGAAGGAACTTCCATCTATAGGCCCTAGAGAGATGGGATAACAAACCGCAAATCATAGAAATTATTATAAAAATTGGATTCGCAGATTTGATATTGTTCAGGAGCTCTTCCCTTTCTATGGGAGTGGAGTTTCTTATTGAAAACCAGATCAAAAAAACTCCCAACAAAAGCGGGAGTATGATCTTTAAAATTTTAATGGTGGTTTTCTTCAAGTATTAATGTAAAAGGTTGTTTTCTTCATTTGGAAAAACCAAAGCAGGCTTAAAGGATTTAGCTTCCTCCAGCTCCATAATGGCATACGTAATAAGAATAAGAATATCCCCTTTTGCAACCCTTCTTGCTGCTGCACCGTTAAGAGTTATCTCCCCAGAATTTCTAGGGCCTGGGATGGCATAAGTTTCTAAACGCTCCCCGTTATTGTTGTTTACTATTTGAACTTTTTCGCCTTCAATTATATTGGCAGCATCCATAAGGTCTTGATCTATGGTAATGCTTCCAATGTAATTAAGATCGGCGCCAGTACATTTTACGCGATGAATTTTAGATTTTACTACGTGAATCAACATACAATTTATTTAATAATTTAAGGCTATGTTGTCTATAAGCCTAATGTCTTCGAAATACACCGCGATAAACGCTCGAACAAGTTTACCATTAACATCATTTGTTATTGGCTTCAATGTTTCGCTATCGGCAATCTCGAAATATTCCAATTTGAAATAGGGATGTGCTTTAAATTCATTTTCCACCCATTGTGTTATCTGATTTGCACTTTCTATGCCAAATTTATCCTTTGCCTTTAACAGTGTTTCATGTATAAACGATGCCTCAAGACGAATTTTTGGGATTAGTCGTTCATTTCTGGAACTTCTTGCTAACCCGTTATGTTCCCGATTAATGGGGCAGGCTATTACTTCTACGGGAAGCTGGTAGCACTGCACGAGTTTTTTTATTATTTGTAACTGTTGGTAATCTTTTTCCCCAAAAAACGCTTTATCGGGCTGTACCATCTCGAAAAGTTTTTTTATAACCGTACCAACTCCGTCAAAATGTCCGTTTCTGTATTTTCCTTCCATTTTATGTTCCAAACCGTCAAATTGAAAATGTTCAGACTGGATATTGTTACTATAAAGTTCGGCTGCAGAGGGAGTAAAACCAATCACATTAAGGTTCAATTCTTCTAATTTTTGGATGTCAGAATCCAATGTTCTGGGATATTTGTCCAAATCTATTGCATTATCGAACTGGGTGGGATTGATAAAAATACTCACTACAACGACATCACAAACAGCAGCAGCTTGCCTAATCAAAGACAAGTGCCCTTCATGCAATGCGCCCATTGTAGGCACGAATCCTATGGAGGAATCTTTGGATTTTAATTTGGAAATAACCTCTGTCAAGGTCGCTTTCTCTTTAATAATCTGCATTTTATTATAAAATTAACAGCGTGCAAACTTAATATATTACTGGCAAACTGCATAAAATTTTGTAATTTTGCGTGTTTTTTATTCGCAAAAGCAAAACATTTATGAAAGATAAGAGGATATTGTACGTATCATCTGAAGTTATTCCTTACCTGCCCGAAACCGATATATCATCTATGTCTTTTGAAGCTGCCAGAATGGTAAATGGTTTAGGAGGACAAATTAGGATATTTATGCCACGTTATGGCAACATCAATGAAAGAAGGCATCAGTTGCATGAAGTGATTAGGTTGTCTGGGATGAATTTGGTGATAGACGATCTGGATATGCCGTTAATTATTAAGGTTGCCTCTATTCCAAAAGAACGGATGCAGGTTTATTTTATAGATAACGAAGATTATTTCAAGAGAAAAGCAACACTTACAGATGAGGACGGGAATTTGTTTCCAGATAACGACGAACGTGCAATTTTCTTTGCCAAAGGAGTAATTGAAACAGTAAAGAAATTAAACTGGTCCCCAGATATTATACACGTTCATGGTTGGTTATCTTCATTATTGCCATTATACCTAAGGAACTACTACGGAAACGAGCCATTATTTTCTGGCGCAAAAATTGTTACCTCTATATACAATCAAAGTTTCGATGAATCGTTAGATGCAGGAATGCACAAGAAAATTCTTTTTGATGGGTTGGAAAATAATAATGTAAAGCATTTGAAAAAACCTACCTATGTTAATTTGATGAAAACCGCAATAGATAATTCTGATGCGGTGATTATTGGTGGAAATAATATTCCGGCAGAATTATCAAAATACCTAAATAAGCAGGAAATTCCGGTTTTGGATTATAAAACACCAGAAGAATTTTCTACTGCATACCAAGATTTTTACGATACTCAAGTATTATCACAATAAGTAATTTATACCGAATGAATTTTTTGAAAAGAGCACGCCTGGTTTCAGTAGCAATGCTATTGGTGTTGGCATTTACCTCATGTGATGACGATTTTAATACCATTGGCGGCAGGCTTGTGGGACAGTTTGATTCCATCCCCCTTTATGAAGCTGGAGTGATTGGTTATAGCAATAAAATTGGGCCAGTTCAAACCAATGGGCGGACTACAGATGGAACTGCTATAAATTTGTTAGGAATTTATAATGATCCAGTTTATGGGCAACAAGTAGCGAGTGTTTTAACCCAATTATCCTTGTCTACAACTAGCCCCGAGTTCGGGGATCAGCCTGTTGTGGACAGTGTTGTATTAACACTCGCCTATTATAGTACGGTAGTTGAAACGGGAGAAGATGGAAATCCGGTTTATGAATTGGATTCTATTTTTGGTGATTCTCCGTATAAATTAACGGTTAGTAGATCTAATTTTTTCCTTAATAATTTTGATCCAGAAGCCGATTTTGCTAGCGTTCAAAAATATTACTCTAACCAAGGGCCTGTTTTCGAAAATAATTTAATTGGAGCTCCTTTGTATACGAACGAGAATTTTTTACCATCAAACAATGAGGTGGTTTATGAAGGGTTCAATGAGCAAAATGAAGTGGACACCATTCGTACTACTCCCCGACTTAGAGCTAATTTACCAGTACAATTTTTTCAAGAGAATATTATTAATAAAGAAGGTTCTATAGAGCTTTTCAATAATAACAACTTCAATAACTTTATTAGAGGACTCTATTTTAAGGCTGAACCTTTAAATGGAGGCGGTAATATGTTATTGCTGGATTTCAGTTATCTTACTAATCCAGATGTAGGAATTATGATTTATTATACTTCCCAAGTAGAAGATTCTTCCGATTCTGATGGGGATGGGGATACTACTGAAATGATAGGACAACCGGCATCTTATAAATTGAATTTTGGAACAAATACCGTAAACACGTTTTCACAAGATTTTCCAGCGGGGATAGCTTCAGAAATTACGGAAACAAATTCTGAGGCAGGAGCTAAGAATTTGTTTTTAAAAGGAGGAGAAGGCGTGGTTTCAGTCATTAGATTGTTCGAAGATGAAGCAGAATTAGCAGAATTGAGAGCTAATAACTGGTTGATCAACGAAGCAAACCTAACCTTTTTTGTAGATCAGGATAGAGTTGAAATTGGGGAATCTGAACCAGAAAGAATTTACTTATACAATTTAAAAACCAACGAGCAATTGTTCGATTATCTAATAGATCCCACCTTAAATACTGAAAGTCCTTTAAATTCTCTCATCTCACATTCCAGTAGATTGGAAAGAGATGAAAGCGGTGCAGGAGTTAGTTATAAAATAAGGATTACCGAGCATATAAAGAACGTTTTAAACAAAGACTCTACAAATGTAAAGCTAGGGCTGGTAGTTACGCAAAACATTAATTTGGTTGGAAATTCAGCTTTAAAAACTGTCATAGATAGTATTACAAGAGTTCCTAGAGCATCTGTTATTTCTCCAGAAGGAACGGTGTTGCATGGGAATTTATCTCCAAATGTGGATAAAAGATTAAAATTTAATATTTATTATACAGAAACAAACAATTAGAGTATGTGCGGAATTGTAGGTTATATAGGGCATAGAGAAGCTTATCCTATAGTGTTAAAAGGATTGCATAGATTAGAGTATAGAGGGTATGATAGTGCTGGGATTGCATTGTTTGACGGGGAAGAACTTAATCTTTGTAAGACCAAAGGGAAAGTAGCAGATCTTGAAGCCAAGTTTAATGCTACCACTTCCACTAAAGGAAATATTGGGATAGGGCATACAAGATGGGCAACACATGGGGTGCCAAATGATGTAAATTCGCATCCACATTATTCCAATTCTGGAAATTTGGTGATAATCCATAACGGGATTATAGAAAATTATTCTTCCCTTAAAAAGGAGTTGATTAAAAGGGGCTATACTTTTCAATCTGATACCGATACGGAAGTGTTGGTAAACCTTATTGAAGATGTAATGATCAATGAAGATGTGATGTTGGGGAAAGCAGTGCAAATTGCACTTAACCAAACTATCGGGGCCTACGCTATTACCATTTTTGATAAAAGAAAAGAAAATGAACTGGTGGTTGCCCGGTTAGGGAGTCCATTAGCAATAGGGATTGGAGAAAATGAATTTTTTATAGCATCTGATGCTTCTCCATTTATTGAGTTCACCAATAATGCTATTTATCTTGAAGATGGTGAAATGGCCGTGGTGAGACTTGATAAAGAAATTAAAGTTAGAAAAATACATGATGACTCTTTAGTAGATCCATATATTCAGGAATTACAATTGAATTTAGAGCAGATTGAAAAAGGAGGCTATGATCATTTTATGCTTAAAGAGATCTATGAGCAGCCTAATGCCATAACAGATACCTATAGGGGGCGCATGTTGGTGGATAAGGGCATAATTAGAATGGCTGGGGTAGACGATAATATTGAGCGTATTGCAAAGGCAAAGAGAATTCTTGTTGTTGCCTGTGGAACTTCATGGCATGCGGGATTGGTAGCCGAGTATATTTTCGAAGACCTTGCAAGAATCCCTGTAGAAGTTGAATATGCTTCAGAATTTAGATATAGAAATCCCGTAATTCATGAAAACGATGTTGTAATTGCCATTTCTCAAAGTGGGGAAACTGCAGATACCATGGCCGCAATAAAGCTTGCTAAAGAAAAAGGAGCCTTTGTATTTGGGGTATGTAACGTCGTAGGGTCATCAATATCCAGGGAAACCCATGCGGGAGCTTACACGCATGCAGGTCCAGAGATAGGGGTTGCTTCAACCAAAGCTTTTACAACCCAGATCACGGTACTTACTTTAATGGCTTTAAAACTGGCAAAACATAGGGGCACCATATCCGATACAGATTTTAGACATCATTTACAGCAATTGGAAGCCATTCCTGTCAAGATCTCTAAGGTTTTAGAAACAACGAACGAGCATATTAAAGAAATCGCCTTTAAATATAAAGAAGCAACAAATTGCCTTTATTTGGGAAGAGGTTATAATTTCCCGGTGGCGCTGGAAGGAGCCTTGAAATTAAAAGAAATCTCCTATATCCATGCTGAAGGATATCCTGCTGCCGAAATGAAACACGGGCCTATTGCCTTGATCGATGAGCAAATGCCGGTTGTGGTTATTGCTACCAAAATTGGGCATTACGATAAGGTTGTGAGTAATATTCAAGAAATAAAATCCAGAAAAGGAAAAATTATAGGGATTGTTACAGAAGGCGATACAGAAGTGAAGGAACTGGCAGATTATGTGATCGAGGTGCCAGATACTATAGAATCCTTAACGCCATTGTTAACTACAATCCCAATGCAATTGCTTTCTTATCATATTGCAGTGATGCTGGGTAAAAATGTAGATCAGCCAAGAAACTTGGCCAAATCTGTAACGGTAGAATAGTTTATATTCTGTTAACAGGTTTTTTGCTATATTCTTATTTTTAGTCATTTAATTAACTATATTGTTAATGAAATTAACTTAAAATCAGAATATGAAAAAATCGATCCTCCTTATTGTTTTTTTGTGTTGCCTTATTTCCCACGCCCAAACTACGGTTACCGGTCGTATTGTAGATAACAACAGCACCCCGGTTGCGGGAGCCAATATACTGGTTCCCGATCTTTCACAAGGTACGGTTTCAGATCTCAATGGAGATTTTAGTCTTTCCGTTTCCCAAGCCCCACCATTCAACATTCAAATTAGTAGTGTGGGATATGAAACCCAATTGGTTTCTGTTACTTCCAATAATCAGGTAATCAATGTTACGCTACTAGAAGGAAATGCCTTGGATGAAATAGTGGTTTCAGCTTCCAGATCTCCGGAACGAATCTTTGAATCTCCCGTAACCATAGAGCGTTTTGGGATCAAGGAAATAAAGAATACTACCGCCGCCTCCTTCTATGGCGGACTTGAAAACCTAAAAGGAGTAGATATAAACACCAGTAGTTTAACGTTCCAATCTGTAAACACACGTGGTTTTGCCACTTTTGCCAATACCAGATTTGTACAATTGGTAGACGGAATGGATAATTCCTCTCCAGCCTTGAATTTTGTTCTTGGTAATTTGCTTGGGATGACAGAGCTCGACGTGCATAGTATAGAACTCCTCCCTGGAGCTTCTTCCGCTTTATATGGCGCAAATGCTTTTAATGGAATCTTGTTTATGACCAGTAAAAATCCGTTTGATTTTCCGGGAATAAGCGCGTATTATAAGCAGGGAATCACTTCGCAAGAGGCTGCTGGCACCAATCCGGTTTATGATCTTGGTGTTCGGGTTGCCCACAAATTCTCCGATAAATTTGCAGCCAAGGTCAATTTCTCTTATTTAAAAGGAACAGACTGGTATGCCGTAAGTGAGGTAGATGTGCTAAGTCCGGGAAATACGAGAGCCGATCCAAACTATGATGGTTTAAACACTTATGGGGATGACTTTAGTGTAAACATTAAAGGAGTTGGCCAATCCCTGGCTGCTGCAGGGATAATCCCTTTGGAGGCAGTAGACTTTATACCTAATGAAAATGTAACTAGAACAGGTTATGCTGAAACCAGTCTTACCGATTATGAGGCAGAAAGTATAAAATTTGATGCTGCCCTGCACTACAGGCCTTTTGCAGATGATTTTGAAATCAGTTATTTAGGAAAAGTGGGCATTGGATCTACAATTTATCAAGGTGCCAATCGATATGCATTGAAGGACTTTTTTTTGCAACAGCATAAATTGGAAATTGGGAATGACAACTTTTTCGTGAGGGGTTATATCACCGATGAAGACGCCGGTGATTCCTATGATACCCGTTTTACAGCGATCAACATTAATAGGCGTTGGAAATCAGATGAGCAGTGGTTTGGACAATACACCGGAGCATTTTTAGGTGCAACTATGGTGGGCGCTTCTACAGAAGAGGCGCATGCTGTTGCAAGACAAACGGCAGATACGGGAAGATTGGAACCGGGAACACCAGAATTTCAGAATGCCTTTGAGCAGGTAACCACCGACCCAAGTCTTGCTACAGGATCTAAATTCCAAGATGAAACTCAATTAAGGCATGCAGATGCAAATTATAATTTTTCCCACATTACTCAAGATTTTGCTGATATTCAGGTTGGAGGATCGTACAGGCAATACAAACTGAATTCCTTTGGAACTATTTTTACTGATGTAGATGGTCCAATAAAATATTCTGAATATGGTATCTATACGCAAATTCAGAAAAAATTAATGGCAGAAAGATTGAAATTAACTGGATCTATTAGATATGATAAATCCGAATTGTTTGATGGAAACTTCTCTCCACGACTTTCTGTAGGGTATACTGCGGGTGCTAGAAGATCTCACAATTTAAGAGCATCTGTACAAACAGGTTTTAGATATCCAACTACTCAGGATTTATTTATTGGTTTGGATGCCGGAAGAGCAATTTTAGTAGGTTCGGCTGAATCTAATTTGGATCGCGATGTTAGAACCTTCCCATTAAGCGGAGTTGGGGCAGCGGTAACTGGTAGTCCAAATGCCACTGTAGTGGGAAGAGCAGCCTATGAAAATTCATTTTCTTTGAATTCTGTATTAACTGGAGCTCCGGCTAAATCGGATGTAGATATTGTAAAGCCAGAACAAGTAACAGCTTTTGAAGTTGGATATCGTGGAAGGACTGGAAAAGTGATTATAGACTTAAATGCCTATTACAACACCTACAAAGATTTTATTTCTAATGAAACCGTTTTAGTTCCGTTGTATGGAGAGGTTGGGGTTGACGACCTTTCTTTATTGGCGCTTCAACAAGGAGATTTTAAAGCATATCAAACCTATACAAATTCTTCGGCAGATGTAAAATCCTATGGAGCAACAATTGGGCTGGGAACAAAGGTTTTTGGGAATTTTGATCTGGATGGGAACTATACCTATTCCGAAGAGGATTTCGATCAATCTTCGGCTCCAGATTTTAGGACCAGCTTTAATACACCCAAGCACAAAGTGAAGATTTCCTTCGGAAATACAGAGGTGTTCACCAACTTCGGATTCAATGTAAATTATAGATGGAGCGATACCTATTTATGGCAAAGTACTTTTGGGGATGGAACCGTGCCGGCATACTCTGTAGTAGATGCACAGGTAAATTACAAAGTGCCTTCTATTAAATCCATTTTTAAGTTGGGAGCCACCAACATTGGAGGGAACGAATATTTTACTGCCTATGGCACCGGATTAATTGGCCAGCAGTACTACCTATCGATAACATTCAATAACTAAGGATATAGCAGTTAATACGGAATCAATTTGATGTAAAAGCTCTTTAGCATATAAAGCTAAAGAGCTTTTTTGGTTCAGGAATAAGTACTGACGTTCAATAAATTATAGCTAAATAAAGCCGTGTACAGGGCTTTCCTTCTTTCAACTTCATTAAAATTGGATTCTTCAAAAAAACTTGCGCTTTAGGCTATATGATTTTATAAAGAAAAAACTATATTTGCAGCCTGAAAATAGGTTAAGATTGATTCATTTTTATCCAACATATTTTAAAGATTTCAATATTAAACATAAAGAATTAGATAATGTCTAAAATCACAGGTAAAGTTGCACAAATTATAGGCCCTGTAGTTGATGTAGTTTTCAACACAGATAACGCCGATTTGCCAAATATTTACGATTCCCTAGAAATTACCAGAAAAGATGGTTCTATTTTGGTTCTTGAAGTACAATCACACATTGGTGAAAATACGGTAAGAACTGTATCTATGGATTCTACAGATGGATTGAGTAGAGGTGTGGAAGTTGTTGCAACTGGAGCTCCAATACAAATGCCTATAGGAAAAGATGTTTACGGGCGTTTGTTCAACGTGATCGGTGATCCTATCGATGGATTGGATGTTTTGCCTAAAGCGGGCGAAGCTGGTTTGCCAATTCACCGTGATTCTCCAAAATTTGAAGACTTATCTGTTTCTACAGAAGTATTATATACAGGAATTAAAGTAATAGATCTAATCGAGCCTTATGCAAAAGGTGGTAAAATTGGATTATTTGGTGGAGCCGGAGTAGGTAAGACCGTATTAATTCAGGAATTAATCAACAATATTGCAAAAGGTCACGGTGGACTTTCAGTGTTTGCTGGAGTTGGAGAAAGAACCCGTGAAGGAAATGACCTTTTAAGAGAGATGTTGGAGTCTGGTATTATTAAATACGGAGACGAATTCATGCACTCTATGGAAGAAGGTGGATGGGACCTTTCCAAAGTAGATAAAGCTGCTTTGAAAGAATCTAAAGCAACTTTCGTATTCGGACAAATGAATGAGCCCCCGGGAGCACGTGCACGAGTTGCACTTTCTGGACTTACCATTGCTGAATTTTTCCGTGATGGGGCAGGAGATGGACAAGGGAAAGATGTACTTTTCTTCGTAGATAATATTTTCCGTTTTACACAAGCGGGATCTGAAGTGTCGGCACTTCTTGGACGTATGCCATCTGCGGTAGGTTACCAACCAACGTTGGCAACAGAGATGGGAGCGATGCAGGAACGTATTACTTCAACAAAAAACGGATCTATTACATCTGTACAGGCGGTTTACGTTCCTGCAGATGATTTAACAGATCCAGCACCAGCAACAACCTTTGCTCACTTGGATGCTACAACCGTACTTTCCCGTAAAATTGCCGAGTTGGGTATTTATCCTGCCGTAGATCCTTTGGATTCTACTTCAAGAATTCTTACCGCTGCAGTTTTAGGTGATGAACATTATAACTGTGCACAACGAGTAAAAGAGTTGTTACAGCGTTATAAAGAATTACAGGATATCATTGCTATTCTTGGGATGGAAGAACTTTCTGAAGAAGATAAGCAAGCGGTTTATAGAGCAAGGCGTGTACAACGTTTCTTATCTCAGCCTTTCCATGTTGCTGAACAATTTACAGGACTAAAAGGAGTATTGGTAGACATTAAAGAAACCATCAAAGGATTTAACATGATCATGGATGGGGAATTGGATAAATATCCTGAAGCTGCATTTAACCTTAAAGGTTCTATTGAAGAGGCTATCGAGGCAGGAGAAAAAATGTTGGCTGAATCATAAAATAGTAGTGAGAATTGAGATGTTAGTATTGAGAAATAACTCTTTAACTCACATCTCAATACTCACTACTCAATACTAAAAGAATATGTATTTAGAAATAGTTACTCCGGAAGCAGTTGTATTTGGTGCAGAAGTAGTGTCGGTAAGGGTTCCTGGAATGGATGGCGAATTTCAGATGTTAAATCACCATGCTGCAATTGTTTCACTTTTAGTCGAAGGGGAAGTAAAGATCGATCTGGCTTCGGCAACCCCGAAAATGTTGAAAAACCTTCCTTCAGCTTTTAGAAAAGAAGCCAACAATGTCCTTTTCTACCCTATTAAAGGTGGGGTGCTTGAAATGAAAGACAACAAAGCGATCGTACTGGCCGATTAATCCCTTATTGAGGGTGTAAGTTTAAACCCCCTGGCCAGCTGCTGGTTCCATGAGGTCTACACGTTGACCCTACACTTATCTATCATAAAAATTGGCTCATGGGATTGACTTTTTTGAACGACTTGGCCCTGAAATCTTTCGGGTTGTAGGACTTTTAATCCCTCATAGAGGGTTTAATTCCCCTAGGCTTGCCTCGAATTTTTAAAAATATTTTCGAGTTCATGCCCCGCGGGATTGTCCCGGGGCTCTTGATTGGTATTTACACTCGGGTTAATTCGTCCATTAGCGCTTTACGTTGTGGATATTGCTTTCTAAACAATTCTATTAATTCAATGACCCTGTCATTTCCCCCCAATTTTTTCATTCTACGCAAATATCTACAAGCTGTTTGGTAATGCTTTCGCCCAACAAATTTTTCAACATAATTTATGATTCTTTCACTGTACATTTCTATCAATTCAGCTGAATAGTCTTTTGCCAAATACTGTTCATTATGCTGAATATTCTCCATAGAAAGATTTTGTTTGAGCATTAAAAACAACCTGTCCCACCATTCTTCCCTTATGTAAATTTTTCGAATTAATTCTGTGTAGGCCCATCTTTGTTTGGGAGTGATTTCTTTTATTATTTCTTCTAAAAAAGCTTGCCAATTTTCCTCTTCAATGTTGTCCTTTAAAATTTGATAATAATCTTGTTCGGGATAAGAATTATCAATAAATAAGAACCTCGAATACTTAATAATTTTAGCCGTGTCTTTTTTAGCTTGAGCAACTTTTAGCAACCAATTGTACCATACCTTCACTAAGCCCGGTTTGTCTTTTTCATCACATGTAATTCCGTCCATTGATAGTTTTACAACTCTTTCAAAGTCTTTGGCTTTAAAGGCTTTTTCTATCTCTTTTGTTCTAATTGATGAATTTGAAATGTGCTTGTTGATATAGGCTTCTACTTCTTTTTCATCCTTGAACCTTCTTAATAAATCCAGTTTAAAAGATTGAGCTTGTTCTATTTGATAGCTCCCAGTTACCGTATCCAAGCAATTCATTATAATATCGGCATCACTTTCTTTTTCGATTAAATCACAAGCAATGTGAAGCATCCCCAAATGCCAGTCCCAACCTTCAAAAAGTTTTTGTTTGAAGGAAGTAATACAATATTCAAAAATTTCTTGTTTTAATGAAATGGGGATTTCGGATTGTACCAATTTTGAAAGCAATTCCATCGCAGATTCTATAAAAAAGCCCAGATCCCCATTACTATCATCCCCATATTGAAATGCTTCCGTCATTTCTTCCAATAGTGCGGTGCTAATAAAAAATACGTTTTCAAAATTATTGTTCACCAAATACTTTTCGGCATTTTCTATAAAGGGGGTGGTGGTGTTTACTACATATTTCATGTCTGTCCATCCAATCCAACCCTCCCTACCTGCTGCGGTTTGTAAAATGGAATGAATTTGTTTTTGATAAAATTCCTTCGACTGATTTTGACTTAAATGTCCAAATGACGCCAAAAAATAATTTCTGAACTTCTTGTCTTTTTGGCTGTTTTCCTTTACAAAATCCATTAACTCTTGGTGTGAAATCGCTTTTAACAATTCCCTTACTTGTTGGGAAACCGACTTTGTTTTTTTCTTGGTTTTTTTTGAAGATTTCCCAGATGGCGGTAGGTTTAATTCCAGTTCATCTTGTTGCAAATGGAATATTACTGCTACCACGTGTTTACAAACCGGGCCCATATCATAAGGACAATCGCAATTATGCCCTACAATGGTATTGTTGCTAACCTCCAACTTAACGATATATTCATTAGTACCAGAAACAACGGCTTCATATTCTCCCGCTGAAATTTCCAAAAAATCGGTTATTGCACCAGCCTTAAAATAGGAGATGCCCCTTTTAAGGATTTTTTCATCAATGAGTTGTTCAAATTCGGTTAATGGTATTTGCATAGTATCTTTTTTTTCTCCCGCGGATTCCGCAGAAATTCGCAGATTATTTTTTTCGTTTTATGCGGATTTTTTTTCATTGTGCATTTCGCCGGGGAAATCATCAATTTACATTGATGCAGGTTTTTCTGCGGAACCTGCGGGAAATTTTTATGTTGACTTTTCCCGCAAATAGAATTTCTTATCGTTGCGGCACTTTATCAATATCCTGATTTTAGAACTGGTTTTTTTTCTAGATCGTAGATCATACTGGATATTTCCACATGAAACCATTCTTTGAACATTTTATAATTACGGTTTTGTGGCCATTCTTTCTTGTTGGTATGCCATTCATATAATTCCATAGTGAAAAACCTGTCAAATTTCTTTTTAAGCCATTCTTCCAAATCCTTCATGGAATCATCTATTAAATAAATATTGGTTTCAGTTATACCTGCTTGAAATTCATCATCGGGATTCAAATTGGAATACCAATCAAGGAAGGCTTGTTTTGGCTTAAGGAGAATTGCGGTGCGGTTAATATAATTCTCTTCAAAATTATCGGGGGAAAGTTCATCATCCATAATATCCATCATCTCTGATAAATAATCTTCTTCAAGTTTGGTAACTACCGTTAATATTGGGTCGGCATTTGTTTGGGTTAGTTCAAAATCTACAATAAAATTGGGATGCTGTTTAAATTTAAGTATTTTATAATCGATCATTTTTTTCAGTAGCACAGCATTCACGTCTTGTGCTTGGTCCATTAAATGGGTTGTTTTTTGAAATTCCTCTTTTGGCATAAGAGCTTTCATATTTCCAAAATTCCAAGCATTTATGGCAAATTCAAATATATCTTCAAGATATTCCGTATCGGTAAAATCATTGGAAAATGGTGCAATAAATTGTTCCAATAGTTTAGAATATTTAACTTCCTTATCTTGAGCTGCTTTGTTTCCAAATAAATCAATCACTTTTTTTTTCATTCCTTTTTTTTTAATGCATTAAACTTATTGTTCATGGCCTTATTTTGGTTCTATTTCTTTTGCCAATGCCCAAAGTGCGTTCAAAGGCTATTGATTTTTGATTTGAATTTTTTTTGAAAATTCTCCCGCAGATTTTCGATCACGCATTTGTTGGACTTTCAATTTGATGTTTTCTTCTTTTCGCCCTGGTACTTGTCTCAGTATGTATTTTCTATTCCCCCACTTGTCCTAAAAAAATTGACATTATAATAATAAAAATTATTTCGTTGCCAACCAAGCCGCTCTTGCTTTTTGAGCTTTTTTATCGGCATTCTCATCGATACTTATTTCGTAAGTTGGATCTTGAGAAAGCGTTACTTTCATTTTCCCTTCTTTGTTATTTCTTGAATAAGTTACATCTAAACTGGTTTCAGGTTTGCTTTCATTTATAATAGCTTCCCACTCTTTCATAGTGGTAATGCCTTTTCCATTTACCGCAGTAATTTTATCCCCTCTGTTTAAATTTGCTTTATACGCCGGGCTACCAATTTTAGGGTTACTGCTTATTTGTACTGAATTTTCAGTTTCTTTTAAGGATGCCCCAAAATGCCCTTTTTCGCCATCCTGTGTAAGTTGTAGTCCAACCGATTTAAAAAGTTCACCATAGTTGGGCATTTCGCTTTTGTAAATATAATTTTCAAAAAATTCTGAACCAAAATGCTTCCCGGCATATTTTGATAAACTTTCCTTAAGATCTTTAATGGTATAAGAAACCTCTGTTTTTCCATAGGTGTTCCAAACTTGTTGCATATAGTCATCCAGGTTTAGTCCTTGCTCTCTTAGGCTTAAATCCAAAGCCAATCCCAAAACGCTTCCGTAGGAATAATAGGAGATAAAGGTGTTTTCCCTGTTTACTGGATCTACAGATTTTGCGGCATCCACGAAGGGAGCTTGGTAGCTCATCCCTATCGGGTTAAAATAGGCATGCGCTGGAGAATTCCAAACGTAGTTAAAAGTGCCATTTAAGCTCTTCACATACTCATCAGGGGTCAAAATATTAGCTCTGCACAGGATAAGGTTTGTGTAATAGCTCGTAAAACCTTCGGCAAACCATAAAGATCCGGACATATTTGCCTTAGAAAAATCGAAAGGTTCCAAATCTGCTGGCCGTATTCTTTCCACATTCCATGCGTGAAAGAATTCATGGGAAACAGTTCCTATGTTTCCTTTCATTCCTCCATCCGCCAAGCTCTCGGTACCGGTTAAAATGGTGCTGTTCCTATGTTCCATGCCATCGCCCGAAACATTTGGGAGATAACAGGCGATAAAAGTATATTCGTTAAAATCGAATTCTGGTAATTCTCCAAAAACCATTTTTTCCTGCTCTACAATTCGTTTTACCTGCTCAAAATAGGCATCTAGCTCAGCCTCTGTTCCATCATGGTGCAATGCAAATCTTATATTCTTGCCATCCATTCTGAATTCCCTTAAACTGAAATCACTCAATTCCATTGGGCTATCCATAAAATAATATAAATTGGGAGCTGTGTATCTATTTGTATTTAGTTTTTTTAACTGCGTTGCAACTTTCCAGTCTGATGTGTCAGGTAGTATAAATTTCACTTCTATAGGTCTATGTTTTAATGTTTCAGCAAATATAAATGTGGCTGGAATGTTGAGATGGGCATGTGTGTTATCTATTTGGGAATAAGTACCATCTCCACGATTTGCAAATAAAACATATTCGATATTGACCGTTCCATCATGACCGGAAATGCTCCAAGAATATGGGTTGTTGCGAGTGACTTTTAATTCCTTTCCCTTGCTGTTTATTGCTTTAAAACCATAAACATTCTTTGCGAATTCGTGCAATGCGTATCTTCCGGGAGAAGTCCTGCTCATGTTGATAGTAAGGGAATGGGATTTTACATTTGGAAAACTGGCTTTAATCTTTGCTTCATGGGGTACCGCATTTTCAAATGAGATCTCATAGGTGTTGGTTTGTGCAAAAGAAAAAGCAGAAATTAAAAAGAAAAAAATAAATTTAGGCATAGTAATATTAGATTTTAGGTTCTAAAATAGGTAAATAAAAATCCAAGTAATTAAATATTAAACTAAATCTCCTTCTACCATTCCTCAATAATAACTATTATATTTGCATGAAACTGAATTTTAAAGTTATCTATGCTTGTAGCTATACTTTTAGGGTTTGCATTTTCTTTGTTCCTGGTATTTACCGGGAAATTTTTTAAAGGAAAATTTTCTATTCTGGCAGCAGGGATTCCCTTGGCGCTCTTTATATATTTTGCCCAGTTCATTGGTAGAATTTCCAATGGAGAGGTTATCTCGCAATTTCATACATGGATCCCGGCTTTTGGGGTAAACCTTGGGTTTACCTTGGATGGTTTATCCCTTTTATTCTCCTTAATGATCACAGGGATTGGTTTTTTGGTCTTTATGTATACATCGGCATATTTAAAGGACCATCAATATTTGGATCGGTTTTTTGGGTATTTAAGTATGTTCATGGCTGCAATGCTTGGCCTTGTGCTGTCCGATAACCTTATTTCTCTTTTTGTTTTTTGGGAACTAACCAGTATAACATCTTTTTTCCTAATCGGGTTTAACAATACCAGTAAGGAATCAAGAAAATCGGCTTTAATAGCACTGGCAATTACTGGAATTGGAGGGCTTTCTTTGTTGGTTGGAGCATTGTTTTTAGGATCGATAACCGGAACATATAGCATCGCCGAAATGCTAACAATGAACCCGGAGATCGCTTCGAACCCATATTATATTTTAATTGTGCTCCTAATTTTTGGCGCTGCCTTTACAAAGTCGGCTCAATTTCCATTTCATTTCTGGTTGCCTGGAGCCATGAAGGCACCAACTCCGGTTTCCACGTATTTGCATTCTGCCACGATGGTAAAAGCAGGGATCTATCTTTTGATGCGGTTGACCCCTGTATTGGGTGATCATGAATTTTGGAATACCAGCTTAATTATTGTGGGGGCAATTACTATGGTTTATTCTGCTATACACACCCTTTTCAGAACAGATCTGAAAGGGATTTTAGCTTACTCTACCATTTCAGTACTAGGAATTTTAGTTTTTTTAATTGGGCAAGGTACTGTGGATGCACTTACAGCTGCAGCGGTATTTATTATTGTGCATGCCTTATATAAAGCTACACTTTTCTTGGTTACTGGTATTATAGATCATCAAACCGGGACTCGAGACACCACCGTTTTACGCGGACTAAGAAAAGTGTTGTTGCCTGTTGCGATCGCTGGATTTTTAGCCGCACTTTCCAGTGCAGGAATTCCTCCTACAATTGGATTTATAGGAGAAGAGCTCATCTATGAATCTACTTTCCATTTTGGAAACGTGGCGCTCCTACTTACGGCATTAATTGTGGTCACAAAAATATTGTTGCTCTATGCTGGTTTTGTTGCGGGTATCAAACCATTTACTGGAACGCTCCCAGAAAGATTTGAGAACACCAAAATGCCCAGTTTTTTAATGTGGCTCCCGCCAGTGCTTTTGGCCCTTGGTTGTATTGTTTTTGGGATTTTCCCGGGGCTTATAGAAGGTTCATTGGTTAAACCCATGGTTGGTTCTATGGGATTGAACAATGGGGACATTCATTTAAAATTATTTCAGGGCTTCAATGTTATCTTATTGCTAAGTGTGATAACCATAGCAATAGGGACAGTTTTGTATTTTGCCCTTAAGCCAACAAAAAAATTGGAAATATGGATTGCTAAATTCGAAAAGCTTTCCCCACAAAGCATCATAACCAATTCATGGGCTTTTTTCTATAAATTTTCTAATGGTTGGACCAATTTGTTTCAAAATGGATATCTAAGAAACTACGTCGCTACAATCATGGTGTTCACTATCGTATTAATAGGCTATGCCTTGTTTAGGACGGCGACTTATTCGGTAGATTTCAGTACTTTTTCACCAATTACTGTGTATGAGGCCGCGACCTCCCTCGTGATGCTTATAGCAATTATATATACCGTATTTACAAGGTCTAGATTGGCTGCGGTTGCTTCCATGGGTATAATTGGATATACTATTTGTATTTTATTTGTGGTATATAGTGCACCGGACCTTGCAATGACTCAATTTTCTATAGATACCCTTACGGTGATACTTTTTGTATTGGTACTTTATAAATTACCTAAATACCTGAAACTGTCGGATTATAAGATGAGGATTAGGGATGGAGTGCTCTCCCTGGCATTTGGAACAATTATTACACTTCTAATTTTAGAAGTTTTAGCAGAACCTAAAAGTAGTGAAGTGAGTGATTATTATGCGGCAAACGCATATATCTTGGCACATGGTAAAAATGTAGTGAATGTTATTTTAGTGGATTTTAGGGGTTCGGATACCTTGTTGGAAATTTCAGTGCTGGCAATTGCTGCTATAGGTGTTTTTGCATTGCTTAAATTAAGGTTAAAAAAATCTGACGAGCGGTAATATTCTGAAAATAGATAAAAATCAATAAAGATGAAAACAATAATTTTAAGAACAGCATCTACGTATCTTTTGCCACTATTGCTTCTATTTTCAATATTTATCCTTCTTAGAGGCCATTATAATCCAGGAGGAGGTTTTGTAGGCGGCTTAATAGCATCTATAGCCTTTGTATTGCATTCTTTTGCCAGAGGTCTGGAAAACACAAAAGCATTGCTTAAGATACACCCAGGATTTTTGATGCCAGTAGGTTTAGCTTTGGCTTTTCTTGCAGGAGTAACCCCAGTCTTGTTTTTTGATCTTCCATTTATGACAGGTTTATGGTACCCAGACCATTTACCTGTATTAGGTGCTTTAGGATCTGCCCTATTTTTTGATCTCGGGGTTTATCTTGTTGTTGTTGGGGTAACCTTGACTATAATATTTACAATTTCAGAATCTGCTTAATTTATGGAAGTAATATTAGCGATAATGATCGGGGTTTTATATGCGGCAGGCATCTACATGATTTTGCGTAGAAGCCTTGTAAAGCTGATACTCGGAATTATAATTTTAGGGAATGGTGCAAATTTGCTCATATTTCTTTTAGGGAGAATAGTAAAGGGAAGTCCGCCAATTATTCCCGCAGATTCAGATGTTTTTCGATCTGTATATGCAGATCCGGTTCCACAAGCACTTATCTTGACTGCAATTGTAATTAGTTTTGGATTACAGTCTTTTGCCATTATTTTGGTTAAAAGAGCTTATAAAGTGGTAAAAACAGACGATTTAGATGAAATGAACGCAATAGATAAAGATTCATGACACAACAGTTAGTATTATACCCCCTATTGCTTCAAATGTTTCTAAGCATCGTGTTGATGTTTTGCTGGAGAAAAATTTCTTGGCAGCGCGTTATTAGCATTGTAGGAAGCGTAATTAATGTTGGGGTTTCCATTTGGTTGTTCAGCCACATTTGGGAAAATGGAACGCAAATCGTATTGGCAGGAAATTGGAAGCCGCCCTTCGGGATTATTTTTGTTGCCGATACGCTTTCTGCTACCCTAGTGCTGTTAACAGCAATTTCGGGATTGGCGGTGTCTAGTTTTTCATCTGCCTCAGTAGTAACGGCAAGATTAAAATTCGGGTATTTCCCGATCTTTCATTTTCTGTTATTGGGGTTAAATGGCGCATTCTTAACGGGAGATATCTTCAACCTATATGTTTGGTTCGAGATTATTATAATTAGCTCCTTTGTGCTTATTACTCTTGGTGGAGAAAAAGCACAATTGGAAGGATCGGTTAAATACTTTACATTAAATATTTTAGCTTCGATGATCTTTCTTACTGCTATTGCGGTATTGTATGGTCTTACCGGTTCTTTAAATATGGCAGATCTCGCCCTTAAGGTTGCAGCTATAGAAAATCGTGGTTTAGTTGAAATTACTGCGATCCTCTTTTTTGTTGCCTTTGGGATTAAAGCTGCGGTTTTTCCACTGTATTTCTGGCTGCCAGATTCTTACCATACGCCACCATCTGCTATTGCAGCGATATTTGGAGGTTTATTGACCAAGGTTGGAGTTTATGCCCTCATTAGGGTCTTTACATTGATATTTGTGGGCGATCTATTTCTGGAAAGCATCATTTTAATAGTTGCTGTACTCACCCTTTTTAGTGGTGCATTGGGTGCAATGGTACAGAACAATATACGCAAGGTTTTCTCTTATCTTATTATTTGCCATATTGGGTACATGATAGCAGGCTTAGGCTTATTTACTGAAGTTGCTATAGCGGGAACCATATTTTATTTAATTCATGACATTATTGTAAAAACAAATCTTTTTATGGTAAGCGGCTTGATCTATAGAATACGGGGGATTAATAGTATAAGGGATTTAGGAGGCTTGTATGCAGATCATCCAAAGTTAAGTTTATTAATAGCTATTCCATTATTTTCGCTAGTTGGTATTCCTCCACTCTCTGGCTTTTGGCCTAAAATTTCATTGCTCATAGCTGGTTTCGAAGCTGAACAATGGTGGGTTGTAGGAGCTGTTATCTTTGCGAGTTTAATCACGCTCATAGTTATTGCAAAGGTTTGGGCAGGAGTTGTCTGGAAAGAAAAGAAAGAATTACCTGTTAAGTTGAATTTTAGATATTTCGATAAATTAAAAACGGTTAGAAAGGCACAAATGATTGCGCCCATGATATTTTTATCGTTAGTATCTTTGTATATTGGATTTGGTGCAGAGCACATACAGCAGGTATCCTCTAGAGTAGCAAGTGAACTTATAAACAATAAACAATATATAGAAGCTGTTTTGGGCAAATAATAAATTAGATGTCATGAAGAATAGATTTTTATCCAACATCATTTTAATGGGTATTTGGGTGGCTCTTACGGGAGATTTCACCCTTGCCAATTATATTTTTGGATTTGCTTTTAGTTTCTTCACGATGCGAATGATTACCACAGGTTCGGGAAATGCAAAGTATTTTAAGATCTTGCCAAAAGTGATTGGATTTATATTCTTCTTTTTATATGAACTTGTAAAGGCAAATCTACAAGTAGCGTACGAGGTAATGACACCTCATTATAATATGAGCCCGGGGATTGTCAAAGTGCCGCTTACAGCAACAACAAATGTGGAAATCACACTTCTTGCAAATATGATTACCCTTACTCCTGGAACCCTAAGTTTAGATGTGTCGGACGATAGAAAAGTGTTATATG
Source organism: Gillisia sp. Hel_I_86 (assembly GCF_007827275.1). Taxonomy (NCBI): domain Bacteria; kingdom Pseudomonadati; phylum Bacteroidota; class Flavobacteriia; order Flavobacteriales; family Flavobacteriaceae; genus Gillisia; species Gillisia sp. Hel_I_86. The sequence continues at coordinate 1,580,801 of NZ_VISE01000001.1, forward strand.
TGCATTCCATGTATATCACTTCCAGGGAAAAATTTATAGATGGTATTAAAAACGGATTTGAAAAACGTATACTAGAGATATTAAGATGACATTACACGAATTTATTTTTTACATCGTACTTCCTATCCTATCAATTTCGGTATTGCTAATTTTGATAAGGTTCTTAAAGGGGCCAAGTATTGTGGATAGAATTATAGCCTTGGATCTAATTGTTACAACAGGAATAGGATTTATTGCAGGTTATAGTATGCTTACCAATCGATCCTCTTTTTTAGATGTTGCAATGATTGTAGCACTTATTGCCTTTTTAAGTACTGTGGCATTTTCGTATTATATTCAAAAAAGAAATAAAAAATGACAGATATTCTTGTTGCAATATTTTCCCTATCCGGAGCTATCTTTATTCTGTTTGCTAGCATTGGCGTACTAAGAATGCCAGATGCTTATTTAAGGATTTCGGTTACCACAAAAGCTGCTACTTTGGGAGTAGGATTATTATTGTTAGCTGCCTCCATTCATTTCCAGAATTTTGCAATCACTACCAGGGTTTTGGCCATTATACTCTTTATTTTGCTCACTGCTCCAATTAGTGGGCATTTGATAGGAAGGGCAAGTTATTTTTCTGGGATAAAATTATGGAAAAACTCTATTATGGACGATTTGGAAGGGAAATACCATAAAGCCACCCAGGAATTAAAAAGTGAAGATGTAGAGGAATTAAAAAAGCAGGAAAAAAAGAAAGTAATGTTGATTAAGAAGAAGCCCTCAAAATAAGACGATCCCTACCATCATCTCAATTTCTTGTTCAGGGACCAGCAGTTATTTTTCATTTCAAATTATACGTTGGTATAATTGGAAACACCTACAAAAAGTGTCTTTTTTCTGGTTCGTTTTTTGGGACAAGCAAAAAAATGAACGATCTTGAAAATTAAATAGGTCTTGATGGGCAAAAGGTATTGTTTTCAGATCCTTGGTATATCGGGAACAGCAGGACGACAATTCCGCATCGTCACCCTGAACTTGTTTCAGGGTCTCATTTTAAGAGCAGCAATCAATATTAAATAGATGCTGAAACGAGTTCAGCATGACGGTTAAAGGATGTAAGAATTACGAATATTGTAATTTAGCACGATGCATAAATTCCCATTAAAATTAGAAAAAAGACTTGAAAATAGAAAGCAGCAAAATGCTTTTAGGGAATTGGGCGATGACAATAATTTAATAGATTTTGCTTCTAACGACTATCTGGGATTTGCAGGAAATTCAGAATTGTTTTTTAAGAGCCAGCAAATTTTAGAGGAACAGGATATGCTTCTTAATGGCGCAACAGGTTCCAGATTGCTATCTGGAAATCATAAATTGTTTCCACTTGCCGAAAAACTGATCGCAGACATTCATAATGCTGAAGGCGCCTTGATCTTTAATTCCGGTTATGATGCGAATATTGGATTTTTCTCGGCCATTCCCCAAAAAGGGGATTTCATTTTTTACGATGAATTGGTGCATGCTTCTATTCGGGATGGAATAAAAATGAGCAATGCAAAAGGCTATAAATTCAAGCACAATGATCTCGAAGATCTTCAAAAAAAGCTGAATTTATTTACTTTGGAAGCAAATTCAGAAATGTATATAGTTACAGAGTCTGTATTTTCTATGGATGGCGATAGCCCGGACCTAACTGCATTAGCAAATTTTGCTGAGGAGGGAAATTATCATTTGGTGGTAGATGAAGCGCATGCAATTGGAGTGTATGGTGAAAAAGGAAAGGGGTTGGTACAGGAATTGGAATTGGAGAAAAAGGTGTTTGCCAGAATTGTCACTTTTGGCAAAGCACTTGGAATTCATGGTGCTGTAATTTTAGGGAGCGAATTGCTTATTCAGTATTTGGTGAATTTCTGTAGAAGTTTTATTTATACCACCGCACTTGCTCCACATTCGGTCGCATCAATTTTTACCGCATATCAATTTATGGAGAACATGGAATTTTCAGAAAATTCAATATTGATAGAACTTCATGAAAATATTCAATTTTTTAATGCTGAAGTAAACCGACTGGATCTTAAGAAGTCATTTATACCAAGCGATTCTGCCATACATTGTTGTATTGTTTCCGGGAATAGTGAGGTGAAAGAAATTGCGAATAAAATTCAGAAAAAAGGTTTTAATGTAAAGCCGATTTTAAGTCCCACGGTTCCAAAAGGGGCAGAGCGACTTCGGTTTTGTTTGCATAGCTTCAATTCCAAAGAAGAGATAAAGAGTCTTCTTGAACTATTGGCTACTTTTATAAAATGAAAGAAACCTTCTCTAAAATAGCGGTATTTCAATACTCTTTAGGAGTGCAAATAATTAAATCTATGTTCTTTTTTCTGGTTTCATTTTTAACTACGGCCTTGCCAATTTATACACGTTACGAATACAGGTGCGAAACCTGTAAACAAAAATTTAATTTCAATGAATAACACTTATTTTATAACCGGGATTGGGACAGATGTGGGTAAAACTATTGCCGCAGCCATTATTACTGAATCTTTAAAAGCAGACTATTGGAAGCCAATTCAGGCAGGAGATTTGGAGAATAGCGATTCTATGAAGCTGGAAAATCTTATTTCCAATGAAGAAAGCTTTGTTTACCCTGAAGGAGTTAAACTGAAATCGGCAATGAGCCCGCATGCGGCGGCAGAATTGGATGGAGTTAAGCTAATTGCTAAAAAGATCCAACGCCCAGACACTTCTAAAGATCTTGTTATAGAAGGAGCTGGCGGATTATTAGTGCCAATAAATTCAAAAGAAACCATAGCAAATTTAATTCTGCCTACAGATAAGGTCATTCTGGTTTCCAAGCATTATTTGGGTAGTATTAACCACACCTTACTTAGCATTGAAGTCCTAAAAAGTAAAGGATTCAGCATTGCCGGCATCCTATTTAATGGTGATGAAAACAAGACTACTGAAAAAGTGGTTTTGGAAATGACTGGAATTAAATTCATTGGAAGAATAGATAAGGAGCCATATTTCGATAGAAATGTGATCAAGGAATATGCAGATCGTTTTCGGGATCAACTTCAGGTCCTTAAATAATAATTAGGTTCACAGAGGTCTCGACTTCGCGCGACCAGACGACGTACGGTCCCCTTGAGATCCGTGATAAAAAATTTTACCTAACGTAGGAAATTGACATATTGTGATTCCTTGCAAATTTATTTTCTTAAGAACTCCTTTTTTTGGTTCGTTTTTTTGGACAAGCAAAAAAATGAACAATGATAAAGATTACATGAAGCTTTATCGACCAAAGGGAGTGTTTTGTGTATCTTTAAAATACGTCAATGATAACTTGTTTCAGGGTCTCATCCCCACGTAAATGGGATGCTGAATCGAGTTCAGCATGACGAAAATGAGTTGGGTGAAAACCTAGATAACAAAAAAATAAATTCAGAAGAAATAGTATGACATTATCCAATAGAGACAAAAAACATCTTTGGCATCCCTTAACCCAACATAAAACTTCTCCAGACACACTTGCAATTGTGAAAGCGAAAGGAGCGAAACTTTGGGATGAAAATGGGAAAGAATATATAGATGGGATTTCCAGTTGGTATACCGCTATGTATGGACATTGCAACCCTTACATTACCCATAAGGTGGCAGCGCAAATGCAGCAACTGGACCAGGTGGTTTTTAGCGGATTTACACATGAACCCGCAATTCAACTTTCTGAAGAGTTGATAAAAATCTTACCAGCGAACCAAGAAAAATTGTTTTTTAGCGATAATGGCTCTACTGCTACTGAAATTGGGATTAAAATGGCTTTACAGTATCATTTTAATCTCGGGAACGACAAGAGAGTAATGTTGGCTTTTGAAGAAGGTTTTCATGGAGATACTTTTGGTGCGATGTCGGTTTCTGGGCTTTCGGTTTATAATGGTGCTTTCGAACATCATTTTTTGAAAGTGGTTCGCATTCCAACTCCAAATGGAAAAAACAATACCGAAGTCCTTCAGAAGTTAAAGCAATTAATAAAGGAGAACGCCATTGCAGGATTCATTTATGAGCCTTTAGTACAAGGCGCTGCGGGAATGAAAATGCATGATGTAGATGGCTTGAATGCGGTATTAAAAGTTTGTCAAAAAAATGGAATAATAACCGTTGCAGATGAGGTAATGACAGGGTTTGGCAAAACAGGAAAAAATTTCGCTTCAGAATATATGGACGAGCAGCCGGATATTATGTGCATGTCCAAAGCTTTAACGGCAGGATTGCTTCCTATGGCGATTACTTCTTGTTCACAAAAAATCTATGATGCATTTTATTCTGAAGATATTGCAAAAGGCTTGTTCCATGGGCATACGTATACTGCAAATCCACTGGCTTGTACCGCTGCTTTGGCGGGAATAGAACTGTTGAATTCAGGAGAAATCCAGCAAAACATCCAGAAAGTAATACAATCGCATTCTGAATTTTTAAAAGAGATCAAAGTTCATCCAAAAGTGAGAAATCCCCGGCAATTGGGCGTTATCCTCGCTTTTGAACTGAATGTGGAAATGGAACGCTATGGGAATCTAAGAAATAAGCTTTTTCAGCATTTCATGGGAGATGGCGTGTTTCTAAGACCATTGGGAAATACCATTTATATCTTGCCGCCTTATGTTATTTCACAAGAAGAATTACGAAAAGTGTACAATTCAATATGCGCTGCACTAGATATATTTTAACGAATTTTTGAAATAATTGAGTAGTTATTATTCCTAAATTAGTTAGTTATAATTTCTATATGATACATCCAGACACCGAGGTTAAATTTATAGGTAAAGAAATTGGTTACGGGATTGTAGCCACAAAATTAATTCCGGAAGGCACTATTACTTGGGTTCAGGATGAATTGGATCAAATTTATACTGCTGAGCAAATAGCCAACATGTTGCCGTTTACTCAGGAAATGATAGATAAATTTACCTTTAGAAATAACAAGGGAAATTTTGTGATGTGCTGGGATACCGCCAAATATGTGAATCATAGTTTTAATTCCAATTGCCTTTCCACCCCTTACGATTTTGAAATTGCCATTCGCGATATTCATCCGGGAGAAGAATTAACCGACGATTATGGGTATTTAAATGTTACCGATGCCTTTAAAGCCAAAGATGAAGGGACTTCCAGAACCACTGTATATCCAGATGATTTGTTGAATTTTCATAAAGAATGGGATGCCAAATTATTGAATTCCTTTAGAAAAATAAAACAACTTCCTCAGCCTTTAAAAACCTTGCTTCCTCTAAATATCAGAAATATTGTAAATCAAATTCTTGCTGGGAAAAAGGAATTGGATTCTATTTTGAACCTTTATTATTCTGAAGATGTTAAGTAAAACTTGCCTAATAATTCGGCTAACTTTAAGATAAAAAACCTGAATAAATATTTTCAAGGCTTTATTTTTGCTGAAAAGTATATTTCTTGAAAAATCCCGTTTATATAAACTCCATAGCCTCTATTTCTCCTTTGGGAACTTCAAGGGAAGAGATCTGGAACAATTACAAAACCGATAAACATTTTATTTCCAAGCACGATTTTTCAGGAACTGAAGCCTTTGCTGCTTTTTTGTCCTCAGACTTAAAGGAGACATTAGCCAACTTAAGAAATTCTGATTCCAGATTTAAAGGCTTGGACAACTCAGTGTTATTTTCCATTTTCTCAGCCCGAAGCGCATTTAAAAAAGCTGGCTGGGCAAAGAATAATTCCATCGGAATAAATATAGGAAGCTCCCGTGGTGCAACTCAGCTTTTTGAAAAGCATCATAAAGAATTTATTGAAAACGGAAAAGTTGAGGTTTTGGCTTCCCCAAGTACAACTTTGGGAAATATTTCTTCATGGGTGGCGCAGGATCTACGTACTTCCGGCCCGGACATTTCGCACAGCGTAACCTGTTCTACTGGCTTACATGCGGTTTTAAACGGTGTTGTTTGGCTTCAATCTGGATTTGCAGATAAGTTTATCGTCGGAGGGAGTGAGGCCGCTCTAACCCCTTTTACGATCGCACAGATGAACGCGATGAAGATCTATGCTTCAGAAGATTTGGATTTTCCTTGCCAAGCTCTCAATATGGAAAAGAAAAGGAATTCCATGGTTTTGGGGGAAGCAGCAGGCGTGGCTTGTATTTCTAATTCTGCTGAAAATAGTATTGCAAAGATTTCGGGGATTGGTTATGCCACCGAAGAGTTGAAACACCCGGTTTCTATTTCAGCAAACGGAACCTGTTTTCAAAAATCCATGAAAATGGCAATTGGCGAATTGGCATTGAGCGAAATTGATGCAGTTGTAATGCACGCGCCAGGAACGATTAAGGGAGATGAAGCGGAACTATATGCGATAAATGCCATTTTTGGCAAGGAGCTTCCGGCAATAACTTCCAATAAATGGAAGATTGGTCACACCTTTGGAGCTTCGGGGATTTTAAGTATGGAATTGGCAATTTTAATGCTTCAGCACGATGAGTTTGTACCGGTTCCATTTTCAGCACTAAGTAAAGCACCAAAAAGATTAAAAAACATCCTTGTAAATGCCGTAGGTTTTGGAGGAAATGCGGTTTCAATATTAATCAATAATAGTTAAATTTATACCTTCCCCTTATTTTAAGCAGAATTGGAAATAAATCTTTTTAATAGTTGTAAAGCGGAATAAGTAGATAAAGTACGTCGTCATTCTGAACTTGGTTCAGCATCTCTATGATGTGAATCAAGACCCTGAAACCAGTTCAGGGTGACGATGCGAAATTGTCGTCATGCTGAACTTGTTTCAGCATCCCCTCAGCTTATATAAAAAACACGTCAATTTCCTACGCTGGATAATTTTTTTATCACGGGTCTCAGGGTGACGAAAGAGCTTTTAGGACAGAAAACGGATATGCATAAAAATTGATACATTCTGGCTTCTGGTTAGCACCAACTCAAAAACTTTTAAAAAGTAACTATCCAAGAAAGCTTAGTTTTAGCTATTTTTGAATTCAAATACAATTTCATGACGATTAAACACGACTGGACCAAAGAAGAAATTCTTGAAATATACAACAAACCCTTTATGGACCTGCTTTACGAAGCAGCATCTGTGCATAGGGGAAATCACGATCCAAATGTGGTTCAGGTTTCTACCTTGCTTTCCATAAAAACAGGAGGATGTCCCGAAGATTGTGGGTATTGCCCGCAAGCGGCAAGATATCACACAGCTATTGAAGGGAACGATCTTATGAGTGTAAACCAAGTGAAGGCTCAGGCTTTAAGAGCAAAAGCATCTGGGAGTTCCAGGGTTTGTATGGGAGCGGCTTGGAGAAATGTGAAAGATGGGGAGGAATTCGATTCTGTTTTGGAAATGGTGAGGACCATCAATAAACTGGATATGGAAGTATGTTGCACGTTGGGTATGATTACCGAAAATCAGGCACAACGATTGGCAGAAGCTGGCTTGTATGCATACAACCATAACTTGGATTCTTCAGAAGAATATTACAAAGAAGTGATCTCCACCAGAGGGTATCAGGATAGATTGGATACCATTGGAAATGTTAGAAAAACCCATGTTACGGTTTGTAGCGGAGGAATAATTGGAATGGGGGAATCCAACAACGATCGTGCAGGAATGCTGGTTGCTTTGGCCACTTTGAGTCCGCAGCCGGAATCTGTGCCCATCAACGCTTTGGTTCCCGTAGAAGGAACGCCTTTAGAAGAGCAAGCACCGGTTTCTATTTGGGATATGGTAAGGATGGTGGCCACAACCAGAATTGTAATGCCAGAAACCCAGGTTAGACTTTCTGCAGGTAGAACACAAATGAGTAGAGAAGGCCAGGCCATGTGTTTCTTTGCAGGAGCAAATTCCATTTTTGCAGGAGACAAATTATTGACCACTCCAAACCCCGATGTTGGTGAGGATATGGAAATGTTCAACGCTTTGGGCCTACAACCACAAAAACCATTTGTGAAAAAATCGCAACCTGAAAGTGTGGAAGCTACCGAATCTAAATTTCAGAACCTAGGTGAAAAACCAAAATGGTCCAGGCCAGGCCATAAAATTGAGAGAAACCTAGAAGCTCAAAAAAAATCCAAAACCAGTTCATAAAACAATCTCTTTAAAATGTGCAGCTTAACTTAAAACCCATACCGCGCGTTAATACGATAGATAAAAACACTTTTTTAAAGGAGTATTTTATTCCGCAGCAACCTGTGGTCATGGAGAATTTAAGTGAAGATTGGCCAGCAAGGGAGAATTGGGATTTTGAATACTTTCGAAAAATGGCTGGGAATATTGTGGTTCCGCTATATGATGGAAAACCGGCAAAGGGAAATCAGAAAAGCCATATTGTAGCCCAAAAGATGAAGCTGTCCAGATATATAGACATCTTAAAAACTGCACCCACAGACTTGAGAATGTTCTTTTTTAACCTACTTAATAATTGCCCAGATCTTATTAAAGATTTTAGGTATCCGGAGCTTGGGGTAAAATTCTTTAAAAAATTGCCTGTTTTATTTGTTGGAGGGGAAGGAGCAAAGGTCTTGATGCATTACGATATGGATCTTGCCAACAATTTTCATTTCAATTTCGCTGGCACTAAAAAATTTATTCTTTACCCGCCTTCAGAAACAAAATATTTATATAAAGTTCCATATTCCATAGTGAGTATGGAGTCTATAGATATGGATAACCCAGATTTCGAAGATTTTCCATCCTTGGCTAAAGCAAAGGGTTTTGAGGTAACCTTGAATCACGGAGATGCATTGTTTATTCCAAGTAAGTGGTGGCACTTTGTAAAATATGAAACTCCTTGCTTATCTTTAACCCTTCGCTCGCTACCAACAAAACCTACAACTATTTTGGAGGTATTGAATAATGTGGTGGTGATTAGAAATTTCGACAATCTAATGCGTAAGCTAAAAGGGCAGAAATGGATAGATTATAAAAATAAGCGTGCTGTGGAGAATACGCATAAAAATGCTGGGATTGGATGATGACAGAAAGACTTCGATTAGTTGAAATACCACGGATTAAAAATATCTCTAAAACAGATTTTGTTGAGAGCTATGTAAAACCGCAAAAACCTGTGGTGATAGAGCATTTAATTGAAGATTGGCCGGCATACAAAAAATGGTCCTTGGAATATATAGATGAAGTTGCCGGCGAAAAAACGGTGCCTTTGTACGATGACCGGCCAATAAGTCCCGAGTTCAAATTCAATGAGCCTCATTTAAAGATGAAAATGAGCGAATATATCGCCCTTCTTAAATCGGAACCTACTAATTACAGGATCTTTTTATATCATTTAATGAGGGAAGTGCCTGCTTTGCAAAAAGACTTTAAGTTTCCCGATATGGGACTGCTATTTTTAAAACAATTGCCCATGTTGTTCTTTGGGGGAGAAAACTCCAAGGTGTTTATGCATTACGATATAGATTTTGCCAATATCCTCCATTTCCATTTCCACGGAAAAAAGCAATGTATTCTTTATCCGCCTTCACAGAGCAAATACCTTTATAAAGTGCCACACGCGTTGATTTCTAGGGAAGACATCGATTTTACAAATCCAGATTTTAAAAAATTCCCGGCTTTAAAAGAAGCCGAAGGTTATATTACGCAGCTAAACCATGGGGAGACCTTATATATGCCGGAAGGCTATTGGCACCAAATGACCTATTTGACCCCGGGGTTTTCCATGAGCCTTCGCGCGACTTCCAGAAATATCACCAATTTTTCCAAAGCAGTGTACAATCTAGCTTTTATGCGTTATTTCGATAATTATATGCGGAAGTTGAGGGGGCAGAAATGGATTGATTATAAAAATGAACAAGCCCTTATTAAAACCCATAAAAAGAACAATATTAAAGTTTAAGTTGCGCGATCACTTCCAGGATTATGGGGAATTCATAGCCTTTTTGGTGTAGGAAAGAAACCAGTTTTTGCTTCTTTTTATAAGGATTGGATTCTTTGATAAGTGGGATTTTTTTCTCGGCCAGTTCGTTTAGCGTAGAGTAATATTCTGAAAGCTCGATCTCAGAAAATGCGATTTTTATTAGGGGCTCAGAAATTTCCCTTTTTTTTAGTTCCTGCTTGATCTTGATCCTTCCCCATTTTTTTATTCTGAACCTCCCTCGAACAAAACTTCTGGCAAAACGCTCTTCATTCAGGAAATTCTCCCGCATTAGCTGAATGGTGATTTGCTCGCAAGCTTCAGGAATCATCCTCATCTCTTTAAGTTTTTCCTGAACTTCCTTTTGAGAGCGATCACGATACGCACAATACTGTATCAGCTTTATTGTGGCTTCTTGTATGGTGTAGGATTTTTCGGAGGGATCTGAATTCATGAGATCAAAAATAAGAAATAGGTTTAACTTGGGAAGTTATGAAGTTATGATGTTGTGCTGATGTGACGTTGTGCTGCTGGGACATTATTAGACTGTTACTCGGTTACTTCATCACTTCATCACTTCGTCCCTTGGTCACTCTTCAAAATTTCATCAACAAAAAAACCGCTACTCAAATAAATGAATAGCGGTTTAAAATTTTAGTCTAAAACCAACACTTTAATAGAGAGGGGCTAAATTTTGTAAATAACCCAACAAGATTTTTCCTTATATTACTACTTATTATTTAAGCTATTCGTTCTATGACATCAAAAATACTTTCGCTTTTCTTTCTTTCTTGTTGTTTTTTTGGATTTTGTCCTGTAGATGTAAATGCTCAGGGTACGAGGCTGTTACGCCAGCCAACCATTAGTGATTTACATATTGCTTTTGTTCATGCCAATGATCTCTGGATCGTTGAGCAACGGCAGGGAGAGACCAATCTTGGTAATGCCCGTCGCCTCACTTCAAATGAAGGAGCTGAAACCAATCCGCATTTTTCCGCGGATGGAAAATGGATAGCTTTTACCGGGGAGTATGATGGAAATGTAGATGTATATATTATTCCGACTGAAGGTGGACAGCCAAAAAGGCTTACCTGGCATCCGGGAAACGACATTGTTATGGGTTGGGCCCCTGATGGAAAATCGGTTTTATTTTCTTCCGGAAGGGAAGGGTATCCAACGGCAGTTTCTAAATTATATACTATCGCTACGAATGGGGGTATGCCATTAGCTCTCAAAGTTCCAAGAGCTGCGAACGGAGAATTGTCTGAAGATGGTAATTTTCTGGCCTATACTCCAATCTCCTTTTGGGATCCTGAATGGCGTAACTATCGTGGCGGACAGGCACAGCCAATATGGATCCTGAATTTAAAAAATTACTCACTCAAACAAACTTTACGAACTGATAATGAGAGGCATACCGATCCTGTTTGGCTTAGCGGTAAAATATTCTTTCTATCTGAAAGGGATTATGCCAACAATATCTGGTCTTATGATCCTGCTTCCGAAGATGTTAAACAGATAACTTTTCACAAGCAATTTGATGCTAAAAGCCTTGATGCAGGCGGTGGAAGGATCGTTTATGAACAGGGAGGATATCTTCATTTGCTCGACCCATCCAACGGAACGAGTGAACAACTTGAAATAAACGTGAACGGAGATTTTAACTGGGCCAGGCCAAGATGGGAAGATGTTGAAACCACGAGGCTTTCCAATTCGTCCCTAAGTCCAACTGGGCAACGTGCATTATTTGAATACCGCGGGGAGATCTTTACTGTTTCAAAAGAAGAAGGGAACTGGAGAAACATCACCAACTCATCCGGGGCGGCAGATCGATTTCCTGTCTGGTCTCCTGATGGTTCTAAAATAGCATGGTTTTCTGATGCTTCCGGAGAATATAAGCTTATGATTGGCAACCAAGAAGGATTAGGAGATATCCGAAGTATAAAGATACCAAATCCAACCTTTTTCTTTAAACCAGAATGGTCTCCAAATGGAAAGTATATTGCATTTACTGATACAAATTATAACCTGTGGTATATAAATGTAGAAAGCGAAAAGATCACCAAAGCCGACGTAGAGGGTTATGCTCATCCTAATCGTTCACTTAACCCGGTTTGGTCTCCAGATAGCCAGTGGATTGCATATGTACGAATCATGGATAATCTGTTCAAATCGGTGAAAGTGCATAATGTTGAAACCGGTAAAAACCATCAACTGACCAATTCCATGGCCGATGCCATTTCGCCGGTATGGGATGCAAGTGGGAAGTATCTTTACTTTCTTGCTACTACTAATTACGGGCTCAATACCGGCTGGTTGGATATGACAAGTTATGAAAGGCCCATAACAAGGAGCCTTTATATGATGGTACTTTCAAAAGATACTCCATCTCCCCTTATGCCCAGGCTTTTTGATGAAAAGGAGCAAAAGGAAGAGGAGGATAACAAAGCTAAGGAAGAGAAAAAGAAATCTTCGGGCAAAAAGGAACCTGAAAAGAATGTCGCACGTGTAAAAATCGATTTTGACGGATTGGAAAATCGAATTGAAGTGTTGGGTGCTCCAGATAAAAGTTATACCAATTTGTTATCAGGACCAGAAGGTTATGTATTCTATATGGAAGACATCCCAAACGAATCTGAATTCTCAATGAGTCGGTATAGCCTGGAAGAGCGGGAATCTATCCCATTCCTTTCTAAAGTAAATGAGGCTTCTGTTTCCCATGACCGGAAAAATATGCTCTATCGCAATGGCATTAATTGGGGGATTGTCCCCACCTCTAATGGAGCTCCTAAGGAAGAAGACAATAAACTGGTGGTTTCCAATCTAAGATTGAAAATTGATCCTACAGAAGAATGGAAACAAATATTCAGAGAAGGATGGCGGTATCAAAGAGATTTTTTATATGTGGACAATATTCACGGAGCTCCTTGGGATAAAATCCTGGAATGGTATACCCCTTGGGTAGAGCACGTGCACCATAGATCAGATCTCAATTACTTGGTAGATATACTGGGAGGTGAAGTGTCTGTTGGGCATTCATATACTTCAGGAGGAGATTTTCCAGATATCAAAGAAGTTGCGGTAGGATTGTTGGGAGCAGATTACGCTGTGAGATCGAACAGATATTATTTCAGCAGGATTTATAACGGTGAAAGCTGGAACCCAGAAGTAAAGGCTCCTTTAGGCCTTTCAGGGCTGAATGTTAACGAAGGGGATTTTCTTTTAGAGGTAAATGGAAAAGAAGTAAAAGCTTCCCAAAATCTTTATACTTATTTTGAAGGGACCGCAGGAAGACAAACTTATATATTAGTGAATGATAAACCTTCGAAAGATGGAGCAAGATTGATCACAGTTGTTCCTGTTGATGATGAATATCAATTGAGAAGTTTTGCCTGGATCGAGGACAACAGAAGGAAAGTTGATGAAATGTCCAATGGGAAACTGGCGTATGTGTATGTTCCTAATACAGGGCAACAAGGTTATCAGTATTTTAATAGATATTATTTTGCCCAGCAAGATAAGCAGGGAGCCATTATAGATGAAAGAAACAACGGCGGAGGTTCTGCCGCAGACTATATTGTGGACGTGCTCGCAAGGGAACTTCATGGATATTTTAATAGCAGGGTGGAGGGGAATAAGCCCTTTACGACCCCTATGGCTGGAATTTGGGGGCCAAAAGTGATGATTATTAACGAAAGAGCAGGATCTGGAGGAGATCTGTTACCTTACCTATTTAGAGAGATGGAAATAGGTCCCCTTGTAGGTACTCGTACTTGGGGCGGGCTTGTTGGCACTTGGGACACTCCTGCTTTTGTAGATGGAGGGAGAATGGTGGCGCCGCGTGGAGGATTCTTCGATGTGGAAGGGAACTGGGCTATAGAAGGAGAAGGGGTAGCCCCCGATATTGAAGTACAGATGACTCCGGCAGATGTTGTTTCGGGAAGAGACCCACAGTTGGAGCGTTCTGTTCAGGAAGCATTAAGACTCCTAAAAAAAACACCTGTAGAGCTGAAAAAAGAACCTGCCCCTCCTGTAAGATGGAAACGCCCAAAAGGTTGGGAACAGGAAGCAGAAAATGAAAATTAGGCTAAAGCTGGAGATCTCTCGGGTTGTTTAATGGGCCGTATTTAGATTAGGTAATGAGTGAAGGGATAGGTTATAAGATTACTTATAAGGAAATAAGGTCTTTTGTTAACGGGATAATGAAGGTGAAAAGGACTTTTTAAAACCTATTATAAACAAGATAAAAAACCATCTCGTCAAACATATTTGGTTTTTGCCAGCGTACAAAAGCGGTGTTAAAAAACAAATAGAGCTGAGCCTTTAACACTGCCACTCAAACTTAAGATGAATTTAATCCCTCATTGAGGGTTTAATTCCCCGAGGCTTGCCTCGAATTTTTAAAAATATTTTTCAATGCATCCCTCGTGGGCTTGCCCCGAGGTTCTTGATTGTTTATCTAGCAAGGTGTTAAAAATAGTTTTTGCGCAACGGTCTCGTTTAACGCAAGTGGCGTGGAATGGGGACGCTTTCTTGTCGGCTTTGTTCTTTTTTATTTGGTCTCTAAAATAACATTTTTCACCAGGATACCCGCTATTTGCTGTTACGATGTTGTGTGCAGCTCTATTCCTCTATCCTTCTCTTCAAGTCCATTCTTTCGTGTAAAATTCTAGTTATTTCTACATAATTTTCGCTCAAAGTTCTGTAGAAAATTATATGTCGATTTGCTTTCATTCCGACAAGTCGCTTTGATATTCCTTCGTAATTTCTTCCTAAATTTGAATTTTCAGCAATTTCTTGAAAATTGATAATTAATTCATCGTAATATTTGTCAGCTTGTCTTTCCGACCAAATCTCAAATGTATAATTCCAAATCTTAGATAAATCCTCAACAGCTTTGTATGTCAACTTATATTCAGCCATTCGAGTGTTTTTTCGCCTTTAATGATTGAAGATGCTTTTTTGGGTCAAAATCGGGAGCTATTCCGCTATCTATTCCTTCTTGAATAGCATTTTTTAAAGCAATTACTTTACTTTCTTCTTCTTCTAAAAGCCTTAATCCTGCTCGAATAACTTCGCTAACGTTTTTAAATCTACCTTCATTTATGCTACTTTGCACGAATTGGTCAAAATAATTTCCGAGTGATATTGATGTGTTTTTGTTCATTTTAAAACTATTTGCTTCAAATATACCAAAAATAGGTATTTTAGCAAAATTTTTCTGGAATTGCACACAATTCCTTATATGGTGAAGTATTTCTGAAATACACTCGGCTTTATAATATGAAAATCTAATTTACTTTGATCGCGCTAAGGTCAAGCTTATTAAGCTGTTTTACCCAATCTGATCTGTCAAGATTATAAACCTTAGTGGCTAAAAGATATTTTTCAACAGAAGTTTCAATTGGTTGGTACGCATCGAGAAGTAATGTGTTTACATCCATAATAGTTCCACGTTGTAAACCTCCATCGGCAAATATTCTATAAGCAACGCCTTCATATTTATAGGCTGGCATGTTTCTTATGATCTTTTGAATATTTTGGCCTACTTCATCAATTCGTCACTCTTCAAAATTTCATCAACAAAAAACGCCTCCCAAATGAATGAAAGGCGTTGGTTTTAAGAATAATAAGTTTATTCTAATACTTCCCCGTTTTTGTCGTGAAAGTGATATTCCATGTACGTGTAAGCGTCTCTTGGTAAAATTTTTACCCAGCGCTTATGGTCAAAAAACCATTGGGAGCGGGGCGATGGAAAGCCTCTTGTTAAAAAGGCCGCAATAAATGGGTGCGCACTTAAGGTGATCTTTTTATGATTCTTCTTGATCAGTCTTTCTAGATCGGTTTTTATTTTATCAATAACAATAATAGGAGCCTCAATCTCTCCTGTTCCGTTCGGGTTTACCTCACGGGTCTTGATATTTGTTTCCGGCCTTACGCGTTGTCTTGTAATTTGTATTAACCCAAATTTACTTGGGGGCAATATTTTGTGTTTAGCACGATCATCGCTCATTTCTTCGCGTAAATGATCAAATAGTGCTTTTCTGTTTTCGGCCTTGTTCATGTCTATAAAGTCAACCACAATAATTCCACCCATATCACGTAATCGTAATTGTCGGGCTATTTCTGTGGCGCTTATAAGGTTCACTTCTAAGGCGGTCTCTTCCTGGTTTTTAGCTTTATTGGAACGGTTTCCACTGTTCACGTCTATAACGTGCATGGCTTCTGTGTGCTCAATAATCAGGTAAGCTCCTTTGCTCATCGATACGGTGCGACCAAAGGAAGTTTTTATTTGTCTTTCGATACCGAATTTTTCAAAAATTGGAACATTGGATTGGTACAGCTTTACTATGGATTCTTTATTTGGAGCAATTTCTGCCACATAATCTTTTAGCTGCGCATAAAGCTCTTCGTCATCTACCGTAATAGAGGTGAAAGTGTCGTTAAAGATATCCCTCAAAATGGAAGATGCCCTATTTAACTCTCCCAATACCTTGGATGGATGGGGTGCTTTATATAATTTTTTGCACATTGCTGTCCAGCGACTCATTAAATTCTGAAGATCTCTGTCTAGCTCTGCTACTTTTTTGCCTTCTGCTACGGTTCTAACAATTACACCAAACCCCTTGGGTTTAATGCTTTTTACCAATCTCTTTAATCGATCCTTTTCTTCTTTGCTTTCAATTTTTTGAGAAACTGAAACCCTGTTGGAAAAAGGGACCAATACAATATAACGGCCTGGCAAGGAAAGCTCGGAGCTTATTCTTGGGCCTTTTGTGGAGATTGGTTCTTTCATTACTTGAACCAGTAACGACTGATTTGATTTTAAGACTTCAGTAACACTGCCGTCTTTATCAATATCTTGTTCAAAAGTAAAATTCTGTAAAGAATAATCTTTTAATTTACCTGTGCTTACACGTTTTACGAACTTCAACAAAGTTTGGACTTGAGGGCCAAGATCATGATAGTGCAAAAAACCATCTTTTGTATAGCCAACATTTACAAATGCGGCATTTAATCCTGGAACAGCTTTCCTGATTTTGGCAATAAAAATATCACCTACAGCAAAGTTGCTATCGTCTTCTTCCTTGTTTAATTCGACTAGTTTTCCATCTTTAATTAAGGCAAAATCTATAGCAGAGGAACCAGATCTAATAATCAATTCTTTGTCCACTCTTTTAGATTTTTATCCCGGAAATCGGGATGGATTAAACAATAAATTTTCACAGGGTTTTTAAGCCTGGAGAAACCTGAATTAAACTTTAAAGCAAATTCGGTTTCAATTTCAAAGAACGTCTTTTACTAAAAAAAGTAGTGGGAGCACTACTTTTTCTTATGGCGGTTGGCCCTGCTTCTCTTTTTGCGCTTGTGAGTAGCTACCTTATGTCTTTTTCTTTTTTTACCACTTGGCATAGTGTTACTTTTTTTTAAAATTAATAATATACTTTAAACTTCTGGTCAAGGAAGTTATTCTTTTACTTCAACATTAGTCTTTACACCATCTACAAAAACACGTGCTGGTTTAAATGCAGGGATATTGTGTGCAGGGATTTTTATTGTAGTATTCTTGGAAATGTTTCTTCCGGTTTTTTCAGCTCTTGTTTTAATTACAAAGCTTCCAAATCCTCTTAAGTAAACATTATCTCCACTTTCCAAAGAAGTTTTTACTTCTTCCATAAATGTTTCAACAGTAGCTTGAACATCACCTTTTTCCATTCCTAACTTCTCTGAAATCTTTGCTACGATATCTGCTTTCGTCATTTTCGTACTATTTAATATTATAATTGGGGTTCTTAATTTTCAAGGGGGCAAATATAAGAATTAAATCTCCAATATTTCAATCCTAATTCATTAAATAGTAACCAAATAAAGAATTATTATTGCAAGCAAACAATGCTATTCATGATTTTTCATAAAATATTGATTAATTGGTACTTAAACAATAAGAGGGAATTGCCTTGGAGAAAAACCAGCGATCCCTATCGTATTTGGTTAAGTGAAATTATGCTTCAACAAACACGAATAGAGCAAGGACTGCCTTATTATTTGGCATTTATCAAGGTTTTTCCAAGTGTTTTTGATCTTGCCAATGCTTCCCAAGAAAAGGTTTTAAAGTTGTGGCAGGGCTTGGGCTATTATTCCAGGGCCAGAAATTTGCATGAAACCGCAAAATATATTGCTAAAGAATTAGACGGTAAGTTTCCAGACAACTACAAAAATTTATTAAAATTGAAGGGGATTGGAGATTATACAGCAAGTGCAATTGCCTCTATATGCTATAATGAAGCTGCTCCCGTGGTGGATGGAAATGTTTATAGAGTGCTGGCAAGATATTTTGATATGGACACCCCTATTAATAGTACTGCAGGAATTAAAGAATTTAAAGCCTTGGCAACCGAGTTGATAGATAAAGAAGACCCTGCCACTTATAATCAAGCTATTATGGAGTTTGGCGCCCTGCAATGTAAGCCCCAAAACCCTTTGTGTGAGAGTTGTCCACTTTCTGGTAGTTGTTTAGCGCTGAAAAATAATAAGGTCGCTTTGCTTCCTGTGAAGTTGAAAAAGGCCAAGGTCAAAAAACGCTTCTTTAATTATTTGGTATTTCTTTCAGAAGAAAATGAAACTCTTTTGGAACAAAGGATTGGACAAGGAATTTGGGAAGGTTTGTACCAATTCCCCCTGTTGGAAACAGGATCTTTAATAACAATAGACCAATTATTAAAGGAACCCAAACTCCTTCAGTATAATGAAGCTTCAGAAAAGGGGATTAGTTTGTATAATGATGCTCCTATTGTACATAAACTTTCCCATCAACATATTTATACCCAATTTTGGATCATAGAAAATGCCGATTTGCTTGAAAAAGCGATTCCTTTATCCAAAATTCAAGAATATCCGGTTCCGGTCTTGATAGCCAACTTTATAAATGAATTTGAATTGAGCGGATATTAAATTTAGTTGAGATAATTTATGGACGTCTTTTTTTTGACAGAATAGCTATCTCGTCCCCCTGAGACCCGTGATAAAAAAATATCTAGCGCAGGAAATCGACGTGTTTAAAAATTACCTCAAATTTAGCCTATTGAAGGATCTCAGAGCAGATCCCTCCTAGGTGGGGAAGACAATAAAAAAGGATTGTCATTCTGAAGGAATCGCAGTGGACTGAAGGATCTCAATACAACAGAATCAATTTAACCAGAGATCCCTCCTAGCGTCGGGATGACAAAGTATTCAAAATACGTCAATGGTAGACCCATAAGAAAAAAAAATTAGCGCAGGAAATTGACGTGGTTTTTATATAAGCTGATGGGATGCTGAAACAAGTTCAGCATGACGACAATTCCGCATCGTCACCCTGAACTGGTTTCAGGGTCTCTATTACGGCATTGATTCTTAGTGTTATAAGAATCTAAAACAATTCCTATAGCTATCGGAACAGAATGAAGTCCTTTATCAGTTTAGGATGCTATACGGATCAACAAAAAATTGTGAGACTGGTAATATTGACATTAATAGGACGTGATACTGGATAAATTTCTTTAATTTTAAACTATAGAACGAGCTAAAATTTAAATAAAAAATAATGACTGGCACACTTAATAAGGTAATGCTAATAGGGCATACAGGAGACGACGTAAAAATGCATTATTTTGAAGGAGGCGGGGCAATTGGACGTTTTCCTTTGGCTACCAATGAAGCTTATACAAATAAATCTACGGGCCAACGGGTGGAAAATACCGAGTGGCACAACGTTATAGTTCGAAACAAAGCTGCCGAAATTTGCGAGAAGTACCTTAAAAAAGGTGACAAGGTTTATGTGGAGGGTAGGTTGAAGAGCAGAAAATGGACAGACGATAAAGGGATCGAACGTTATTCGGTTGAAATCCAATGTACAGATTTTACCTTTTTGACCCCTAAAAATGAAACCACCGGGAATTCAGCACAAAATTCAGCTTCTGCAAAACCGGTTTCCAATACTAAAAATGATACTTTTGCCGATCAAACCAAGGGCAACGAGGAAGAAGATGATTTACCTTTCTAAGTCTAACTAAAATATAAGCATTTGGATCCAGATCCTCCCAGTTTAATTTTATCGTTTATCTCTCTAGAATTTTCACAAGTAGTAAGTCTTGTTATACTTGTTGCACTATTAATTTGCTCTGCACTTATCTCTGGTGCAGAAGTTGCTTTTTTCTCTCTTACGCCTTCGGATTTTCTGGGAGATAATGGAAAGCGCACCAATGCCCAAAAAATTGTGACCAGATTGTTGGAAAAGCCCAAGAAATTATTGGCGACAATTTTAGTTGCAAATAACACTATAAATATTGCTATTGTGTTGCTGTTTGATACGCTTACCGATGAGTTCTTTGGAAACATGAACGCTGTTTTCTTAGGGATAAATTTTAAATTTATTATTGAAGTTGGAATTGTAACCTTTCTTATTTTGCTTTTTGGCGAAATCTTGCCGAAAGTTTATGCAAGTAGGAACAATGTGAAATTCAGCAATTTTATGGCGTATCCATTAAATGTTTTGGACTTTTTGATTTCGCCACTTAGTACCCCCATGAGGGCGGTTACTATTTATATCCATGATAAGTTAGGGAAGCAAAAAGGGTTTTTAAGTGTAGATCATCTCTCCCAGGCGTTAGAAATGACAAGGGAAGAGGATACCACACATGAAGAACAGAAGATTTTAAGGGGAATTGTTTCTTTTGGAAACACAGACACTAAACAGGTCATGCATCCAAGAATGGATATTTTTGCCTTAAATGAGAATCAAACCTATAAAGAGATAATTCCCGAGATCGTAGAGCATGGGTTTTCCAGAATTCCCGTGTACAAGGAGAATATAGACCAGGTTAGTGGAATCCTCTACGTTAAGGATCTTTTGCCTTTTCTGGATCAAAAAGAGTTTGAATGGACTTCTCTCTTGCGGGAGCCATATTTTATTCCGGAGAACAAGAAATTGGATGATCTTTTAAATGAATTTAAGGACAAGAAAATCCATTTGGCAATCGTTGTGGATGAATATGGTGGTACAAGCGGGTTGGTCTCTTTGGAAGATATAATCGAAGAAATTGTAGGAGATATAAGCGATGAATTTGATGATGAAGATTTGGTGTTTTCCAAATTGGATGAGTCCAATTTTATTTTCGAGGGAAAAACTCCACTAAAGGATTTCTACAAAATTATAAAATTGGAAGATTCTTCAAATTTTGAGGAAAACAAAGGGGAATCTGATACCCTTGCTGGTTTTTTACTTGAAATATCGGGTGGATTTCCAAAGAAGAACGAAACTATATCTTTTCAGAATTATCACTTTACCATTGAGGTTATAGATGATAAAAGAATAAAGCAAATCAAATTAAGTATAGAGCCAGAAATCTCTTCAGAAGAGTAGATTAAGGTTTTGATCATTTAATTTGTTTCATAATCTTTCAGGATGAAAAAAATAAGTTTCATATTAATAGTTTTTGCAGTTGTTGTTTCGTGTAAAGATGAAGTGCTGCCCAAGCCAAAGGCTTTTTTGGATTTGGAATTTCCTGCTGTAAATTATGAGGAAACAAACTTGGATTGTCCATTTGTTTTTGAGTATAATTCTACCGCGAAAATCGTGAAGCCCAAAGGGAACAGCCCTTGTTGGATCAATCTAAATTACCCTAAATTAAATGCCTCTGTTTTTATTACCTATCAGGAAGTGCATAACAATTTGGATTCCCTCTTGATGGACTCTCAAAAATTACCTTTACAGCATACAATAAAAGCCGATTTTATAGAAGGGGATGTGTATGTGAATCCCGTGAATAAGACCTACGGAATGTTTTACGCAATAGACGGGGATGCCGCTTCTCAAGCACAATTTTATGTTACAGATAGTGTAAAGCACTTTATGACGGGCTCGCTATATTTTAATCAGAAACCTAATTTTGATTCTATTATGCCTGCTGCATCTTACATTAAATCAGACATTAAGAGGTTGATGGAATCGTTGAGGTGGCAATAAATGGAAATTTTTAATAGCTCCTATTGGATGTACAATTCCCTTTGTCTTTAATTTTTTTGCTGTTTTTTAGTTTTAATCCCTTATTGAAGTATTAAAGGCTTAACCCCGCCTGATAGGAAGGACAGGTTCTCCACGGCTTGCCCCGAGGTTCTTGATTTAGACTTACCCAGATCTTAAACCCTGTCTTTTCAACCTCTGTAACCTATACCATTCCGGTAGTGGCATTGGGTTGGGGCTTTTTGGATGGAGAGGTGTTTACTGGCCTCCAGTTAGTTTCCATGTTGATTATTTTATTGGGCGTTTTTCTGGTGAACAGATCGAGAAACCTATATTCTAAAAACAAAAAAACCGACCAATAAGGGCCGGCTTTTTCAACATTAACAAAAAAATTATTCCATAAAATCCTCATCGGTTACTCCTTCATTCACTTTAAGGGTTTGCACCTTAAAATCGAATGTTTGAGGCCCCATGGATTGGGATATCGAAAATGGAAATTTAATCCCGTTTACTTCTTGGTAATCGCTGTAAGTAATTGGAACTTCCATGGTTTGATCTCCTTGGGAAACTTTACTTACTTCTTTTACTTTCAATCCGCTTTCTACATCGTAGTAAGCAGTTTTGTCCTCTGTAAGTGCAACGGCATAAGCATCTTTACCATCTACTGGTTCAATCCCCATTACTTTTGCATCTTTGGTATCCAATTCTGGGAACGGGTTGGCATCGGCTTTTGCGGCCATCAATTGCTCTTCGGTAAAGTCTATTTTTTGACCTTGTGCCATTGTAAATCCAGTTGCCCCGTTGTAAACCTGCTTGCTTAGAACATTACCGCTCATAGAAATTTTTTGGGATGACTTTCCTTTGGCAGTTTTTACTTCAAGATCCAATTTCTGACCTTGAATATCTGCTTGTGCAACCATATAAACGCTTTCTGCTGTAGATACAGCTTCTTTTCCGCCGATTGCCTTGATATACTTGTCGAAAATAGATTTTGGTGTTACTGAAGCATCAACTGCCTTGTTGAATTCTGGTCTGTCTATTTCTTCACCGTAAGAATTGTAATATTTAACTGGTACTTTAACTCCATTTAATTTCACCTTTTCAAGATTTGCAGCAACATCAGCTCCTTTTCCTGCAATTACAATTCGCATATTATCAGTATTGTAATATTTGTTTGCTACTCGTTTAACATCCTCTGCAGTAACGGCATTTATGTTTTTTAAATAGTTTTCGTAGAAATCCTTAGGAAGATCATTTGTTTGAATATCAAGAGCATAGTTTGCAATTGTTTCCGGTCTCTCCAATCTTGTTATGAAATCTCCAGCAAACTGACTCTTTGCGTCTTTCAATGTTTGAGGATCTACTAATTCAGATTTAATTCTATTTATCTCCTTCATTGTTTCTACCACTGCACTATCGGTAACAGCATTTCTTACACTAGCAGAAGCAATGAATCTTGACGCATATTTATCAGCTCCAGTGGACGTTCTAGCTCCATAAGTGTAGCCTTTACCCTCTCTTAGGTTCATGTTTAAATAACTTCCAAAACTACCTCCAAGTATTTGGTTGGCAACTAACGCTGCAAAGTAATCTTCATCATTCATTTTAAGATTGATGGTATTTTGAACTTTTAATTCACTTTGAACAGCATTGGGCATATCCACAAAGTTGATCTCAGTTAAAGAAACATTAGCTACTTCTGGAAGTTGTTGATCTTTTGGTGCAACTCTATTCCATTTTCCAAATTCTTTTTTAACTTGCTCTTTAACCTCTGAAGTTTTTACATCTCCTATAATTACTAAGTAAGCATTTTTTGGAGCGAAGTATGTATTATAATAAGTTTCAACATCTTTTAAGGTTACAGCTTCTGTATTCTCAACAGTAGAGAACTCTCCATAAGGATGTCTTTTCCCATATGCTAAAGCTGAACTTACCCTATTAGCAACCGCCCCAACATTTTTTTCGTTTGATTTTAAACTTTCTATTAGTTTGGTTTTTTCTGAATCAAATTCTTTTTGGTCAAATTTTGGATTTAAAGATCCATCAGCCATTAATTCAATTATTCTCGGAAAAAATTTAGAGAGAGCCCTAGCCGATACACTCTCTGAACCGAAATAAATAGTTGCACCTAAAAAGTCTACCTCTTCATTAAACGCATCCTTGGACATTTTTTGAGTACCACTACCTAATAAGGCAGATACAAGACTTGATGTTGCTGGTTTATCTTTTTCAGTATGAGGTTTGTTATCTATAATTAAATTAGCAGTAACCCTAGGTAATTTATGGTTTTCTACCACTAAAACACGTAGCCCATTTTTTAACTGAAAGGTTTCTGGTTCTCCAAGATCAATCGAAGGCGCAGGGCCAGGCTCGGGTTGTTTCGATCTGTCTATTTGCGCAATGGCACTGGTGGTCATTAAGCAAATTAATAGCATTGTAAATATATTGGTTTTCATTTCTTTTAATTTTAAGTTTATTCTTTAGCGCTTTCAGCTAAGTAATCTAATTCCAATCTTTGATTTTTATTCAAATATTCTTTGGCTACTCTTTGAATATCCTCACGTGTAATATCTTGGTAGATTTTAATTTCTTCGTTAATTAAATCAGTGTTGCCATACAGCATGTTGTAAGTGGCTAATGATGAAGCGATGCCTTGAATACTACTGTTTGAATTAACAAAATTGTTTTCAAATTTATTTTGTAGTTTTTGGTATTCTTTTTCTGAAATAATTTCAGATTTCAATTTTTCGATTTCTTGATCCATAGATGTTGCAAGATCACTCAAAGGAGTTTCTCCTAAAGCTAAGGCTCCCATAACATAGGTGCCGTAATCTTCTTGGGATCTGGAAAAAGCTATCACCTGTAATGCGATTTTTTCATCATCTACCATTTTTTTATACATCCTAGAACTCTTTCCGTCAGTAAGTATCGAGGAGATCATTTCTAATACGTAGGCATCTTTTTCCTTCATGGAAGGAGTACGGTAAACAAATAATTTAACTGGAATTTGAATATTACTATCATATTCTGTAGCAACGATAGTTTCTGTAATTGGTTCCTCAGTAATGTTAATACGTTCTACTTTTTCACCTTTTGGAATGTCCCCAAAATATTGTTCTATTAAATCTTTGGTCTTATCTAGTTCAATATTTCCTGCAACAACTAAAGTTGCATTATTAGGTCCATAGTACTTATCGAAGAAATCATTGAATTCTGATAATTCTGCAGCATCAAGATCTTCCATAGTTCCTATGACAGAATTTTTATATGGGTGTTTATCAAATACATATTTGTTGATTCCTGTAGAATAAATAATCTTTCCATAAGGCGCATTGTCTATACGTGATCGCTTTTCCTCTTTAACAACTTCATTTTGGGTATCCACACCAATTTTATTGATAATTGGATGTAACATCCTTTCAGACTCCATCCATAAACCTAGTTCCAAATTATTGGAAGGAAAAGTTTCGTAATAATATGTTCTATCTTGAGTAGTGCTTGCATTATTGCGCCCGCCATTAGCCGAAACAATTTTGAACCATTCTCCTCGTTCAATATTTTCGGTACCCTCAAATAATAGGTGCTCAAAGAAATGAGCAAAACCTGAGCGACCAGCTTCTTCGTCTTTAGCTCCCACGTGATACATTACTCCGGTTGTTACAACTGGTACGGTTTTGTCTTGATGCAAGATAACGTGCAGGCCGTTATCCAGATCGTATTCTGTAAATTCAACTTCTTGTGCAAATCCGGTTATCCCCAGAAATAGCACACAGGCTGATAATTTAATTTTGTTGATCATTTTTTAATGGTTTTTATTAATGTGCTCTATAAGTATTACAAATTGCATTTTTGTTACGTGAAAACCCATAAAACACTGGATGTTATATTAAGTTTAATAAAAATACCCAATTAATTGTTAAAATTAACAGCTTTTAAGGGACAATACTGCGTGTTTTTTTGGAACTTTACTAGAAACATAAAACCCCGGAACAATGAAAAAGTTCAGTATTCCTATTAAATACGGCATTGCAATAGCTGCAGGGTTAATTGCCTATTTTTTGGTGCTTTCTCTATTTGGTGCCCATAGAAATCCGGTTTTCAGCTTATTCAATGGGGTAATTATGGCGTTTGGAATGTATGAGGCCATTAAAAAATACAGATTGAAAAGTGGAACAAAATTTAAATATCAAAAAGGCTTTATGACCGGGCTTCTTACCGGTTTTAATGCAACTATAATTTTCACGATTTTCTTCGGACTTTATTCTACTGAATGGAATCCGGACTTCCTTAATGAACTGCTTAGCATGTGGCGTAGCGATTACGATACCAGTGTGGGGCTTATTTTATTTGTGGTTGCTATAATGGGATTCGCAACCAGTTTCATTCTTACCTTAGCATATATGCAGCTCTTCAAAGATTCTTGGAATACTAAAGATGCAAAAAAGCATACTTTAGGAAATTAACCAAAGACTTTGTGAATTAATTATTTAGAAGTATATTTGCACCCGCTTGTGAGAAATTCGCAAGTTGTTTGTTTTAAAATAATTAACTAATAAATACGCTATGTACGCAATTGTAGAGATAGCAGGGCAGCAATTTAAAGTTGCAAAAGACCAAAAAGTATTTGTAAACCGTTTAGCGGGAGAAGAAGGAGACAAAGTTTCTTTTAATAAAGTTCTTCTTTCAGGCGATGGTGACAATATTACTTTAGGCGCCCCAGCTATAGACGGAGCTTTGGTGGATGCTAAAATCACCAGGCACGTTAAAGGAGACAAAGTTATTGTCTTTAAAAAGAAAAGAAGAAAAGGATACCGTGTGAAGAATGGTCACCGCCAATCCTTGACTGAAATTTCGATTGTAGGAATTACACTTCCAGGGGGAAAGAAATCTTCTTCTGCCAAAGCTGAACCTAAGAAAGAAGCTCCAAAAGCTGCTCCTAAGGCAAAAGCAAAAAAAGAAGTGGAAGTAAGTGAAAATTTAGTAACTCGTGCCGAGAACAGAACTGAAGGAATGGAGATCAATATCGATAAACTTCTTCACAGTATCGGGACTGCTACTAAAGCTGATGCTGATGACTTGAAAGAAATTAACGGAATTGGACCTGCTTACGAAACCAAATTGAACGAAATAGGTATTTATACTTATGGGCAAATTAGTAAGCTCAAAGCTGCCGATAGAGAGGAACTTTCTGCTATCGATGGTATTACCCGTGAGAAGATCGAATCTGAAGAATGGGTAAAGCAAGCTAAAGAATTGCTTAAGAACAAAAAATAACATACTAACTAGAAAAACTTTAAGCCATGGCTCACAAAAAAGGTGTTGGTAGTTCCAAGAATGGTAGGGAATCCGAATCAAAACGCTTAGGTGTGAAGATATTTGGAGGACAAGCCGCAATCGCCGGAAATATCATCGTTAGACAAAGAGGCTATACACACAATCCAGGTGAGAATGTGTATGGAGGAAAAGATCATACTTTACATGCTAAAGTGGATGGTCTTGTAAAATTCACAAAAAAGAGAGATAACAAATCTTACGTTTCTATTGAACCGTTTGAAGCATAGTTTATCTTTTTATACTTATTAAAAAGCCCTTTCTGGAAACAGAAAGGGCTTTTTTTGTATCTTATTTTTAAAAGATATAAAACATGAATTTTATTACTGTTTATAATAGCAATCAATCTTTTCAAATCGCCATTGTGAAGAATTTATTCGATAATGAAAACATTAACTATAGGATTCCAGATGAATTTTTGGATAGTGCTGCTGGTATTGGGGGACTTGGAATTACCGGGATGAGAGTTCAAGTAATAGAAGAAGATGGATATTTCGGTGGGACCAGGCCACTGATTTCGGTCAAATAGTGCCACTTTGAAAGATCCTACAGTTATATAAAAAAATTGACTTAGGCACTTTGTTATTAAAGCTAAAAGCAATAAATTCAGGCAAACAATAATCTATATCATGGAGCAAAGATTTAAAAGCCCATCCCTGTTCGAGTTCCAGGGGATGTTCTCCAGCAAGGAGGACTGTCTTTCCTATCTGGCAGAGCTCAAGTGGGGCGATGGTTTTCAGTGCCGTAAATGCGGCCACACCAATTCGTGCAAGGGCGTTCCGGCAGGCTCTCGGCAATGTACCAGTTGCAACTATACCGAGAGTCCTACGGCCAATACGCTGTTCCACCAAGTCAAGTTCGACCTTGTTAAAGCTTTCCACATCGTATACTTTGTGGCTACCAACAAGAAAGGTATCACCTCTACTGAGCTTAGCCGTAAACTGGATCTTAGGCAGAAGACCTGCTGGGCTTTTAAGCGGAAGGTAATGAAGGCGATGAAGAGCTCGGGGAACCATCCTATAACCGGTACGGCCGAGGTGGACGAGACCGTTTTCGGAGGTGAGGAGGAGGGCGTGCGCGGCAGGAAGAACAACAACAAGAGGCTCGTGGCAGTAGGTATCGAGAAGAAGAAAAAAGGCGTGTTCCGGCTCTATGGGTTATCCCTGATGCAAGCTCTGCATCCCTTGGAGGGTTCATGAGGGATCATATCGATACCTCCGCCAAGGTCACCACCGACCAGTGGGCGGGTTATGGCCCATTGGAAAAGGACTTTGCCAACCTTGTACGCATCCCCTCGGGCAAGAAGGGAAGCAATTTTCCTGAACTGCACAGGGCAATAATGAACCTGAAGGGATGGCTCAGGGGCATGCATCACCACGTATGGCACCTGCAGGACTATCTGGACGAATACTGCTATCGCTTCAACCGTAGTTTTATGCAAGAAGGAATATTCGAAAACCTGATGCACCGTATGGTCAAAACAGCACCCTGCTATATCAAAAACATTAGTAATTAAATGCCTAAGTCAATAAAAAAATTCTGTTATTCGTTTTTTAGAGCTGTCTACCTAAATACTTATATTTTGTTAGGTAAAATAAAAGGAAAATGGAAAAATCCAAGGGCCAAGGGATGCTGGAATATTTTGATAAATTTAAAACCGATTTGGATTGTTTGGAATATTCAGCAAATCCTAAATGGAAGGATGGCTTCCTTTGCGTAAAATGTGAACATACAAAATTCACGATCCGTAAAGCTAATTTAGCCAGGGATTGCAATAGATGCCACCATATTGAAAGCCCAACTGCCAATACCTTGTTTCACAAAGTTGAAATTGGTGTAAGAAAAGCATTTATGATCGTCTTTGAAATGAGTGCCACAACAAAAAGCATGTCTTCACGCCAAATGGCAAAACGATTAAATGTTAGCAGGAGCACAACTTGGTTGTTTATGCATAAAGTTCGGAGTGCTATGAAAAGCAGTGAATGCTACCCAATTACAGCCACTGTTATCGTTGATGAATTTGTGTTTGGGGGAAAAGAAGATTTAAAACCCGGAAGAAGTACAAATACCAAGAAAAAAAAAGTAGTGGCAGCTGTTGAAATCGACAAAAAAGGTGGTGTTAAAAGAGCCTATTTCAAAAGTATCAAAGATTATTCATCTACATCATTATAAAAAATATTCGATGCCCATATTTCAACAACAGCAAAGGTGGAAACAGACCAATGGACAGGGCATGAACCATTAATGGGCTTGTATGACATAACTCAAACAAAGAGTAATAAAGGTGCTACATTTTTTGAAATGAACACGATAACCCATCACGTGAAATCTTGGTTAAGGAGCACTTTTTCATGGATGCATGAGGGGCATATTGAAAAGTATTTAGATGAGTACAGTTACCGACTTAACAGATCGAACAGCAAGGAAACAATATTTGATAATCTAATTAACAGGAGGATTGAATCCAAACCACTGACTTATGAACAAATTTCAATAAGTAGTTAATTGTACACCTCTAAAAATACATACAGGGGTTGTTTTTTGAAAAGGTTATCTTTTAGAAAGTTGTGGAACTATCAATTTCTCATACTTCCTTTCGATAGAGCTATAGATTTTTATTGCACCGATGTTCTTGGCGACGCACCTTGCAAGTTCCAAGCCCTGTAGGGCGGATTTCTTTATCTTTTCCAGAAAGACAAACCAGTTCAAGTAGCCCTGAAGGTACTTGGTCGAAACCCCATAAAACTTCTTGACCCATCTCTCATAGCGGTTGTCTCGGGAATTGACGTGCTGTACGTGATAGCACCTGTCCTTTACATGTTGGCGCGACGCCACAAAGGTATGGTGCTCGAGTTGGTTGTCTCTTGCCCATTTGATTATCGAGGGATGGGAATCGGAACACAGTACGTTGCCCGGTGCGATGAACCCACCTATCGTGCTCTGGACGCTTTCCGCATCTATCCTGCCGATCTTTGCCACAAGCATGGTCCTCCCGCCGTTCCTGCCCGAGGCGACCACCACCGAGACCTTGTCGTTGCTCACGCCCCTTTTGGCTTCCCTGTCGCTGGGCCTCTTGTAGGATCCCTTCCCAGGTTCCGCCGCCCCTTGTCGTTGATGTCTAACTGCTTGTCGTCGCACTCCACGATTCCTGAAAATCCCGTCCCGTTGAGCACTTCCAGAGAAGAGAGCAATTTATGTCTCCAGTCGAATATTGTCTTGACGTTCACCCCGATCTTTTCCGCAGCCTTCCGGATGGTGACGCTCTCCACCACCAACAACAGGTATTCTTGGAACTTTTCCAGCTTCTTTATGCCGTCAACGGCAGTACCGGTAAAGTCGTTGAAGGTCTTGTGGCAAGGCCTGCACTTGTAGCGCCTGCGCCCCTTGTAGTGCCCGTGACCGTATATGTCCGAGTCTTCGCAGTGAGGGCAATACACCGGGCGGTCGTTGCCGATGTCCCTGCCCACAAGCCCTAGGTCGGGGACGTTGAGCTCCCGATGGAGAAGCTGCGCCAGCTCGATCTTCTCGGCTCGATCCAGATCGTTTAAAATATTGCGTAAATCCATTTGTCGTAAATTTGATCGATGTATAAATAATAAATTCCCACATTATTCTAAAACACAACCTATTTTTATAACCAAGTTCTCATTCGATTTAGGTTTTATGAATATCTTAGTAAACGCATTATTAACAATTTTAAGTTTAATTACTGTACAAACCAAAAATGAAAAACAAACTAACAACCGAACAATCTTCAAGTTATAATAATCTTGAAAAAATGAACACCTTTGAGTTGCTCTCAAATATAAATGCTGAAGACAAAACTGTTGCATTTGCAATAGAAAAAGCAATTCCTTCAGTTGAAAAATTAGTAGATGTTATCTTTGATAAAATGGATAAAGGAGGCCGGTTATTTTATATTGGTGCAGGAACAAGCGGAAGGTTAGGAGTTCTTGATGCCTCTGAATGTCCTCCTACATTTGGTGTTTCAGATAATAAGATTATTGGACTTATTGCAGGTGGAGATTCTGCTCTAAGAAAAGCAATTGAAAATGCAGAAGACGATGAAAACTTGGCTTGGACGGATTTGCTAAAATATAAAATTACTGAAAAAGATGTTTTAATTGGTATTGCCGCTTCCGGAACTACTCCCTATGTAATTGGCGGACTCGAAAAAGCCAATAAAAACCATATTATTACTGGATGTATTGTTTGCAACAAAAACAGTCCCTTATCCTTAGCTGCAAAATATCCAATTGAACTAATAGTAGGCCCTGAGTTTCTAACCGGAAGCACCAGGATGAAAGCAGGTACTGCTCAGAAACTGGTATTAAACATGATTTCTACTGCTGTGATGATTAAATTAGGGAGAGTGAAAGATAATAAAATGGTAAACATGCAATTGTCCAATAAAAAATTAGTGAATCGGGGTGTCCTTATGCTTATGGATGAACTAAATATAGATCAAGCTTTAGCTTCTAAACTTTTAGAAAAACATCAAAGT
Source organism: Gillisia sp. Hel_I_86 (assembly GCF_007827275.1). NCBI lineage: Bacteria > Pseudomonadati > Bacteroidota > Flavobacteriia > Flavobacteriales > Flavobacteriaceae > Gillisia > Gillisia sp. Hel_I_86. The sequence continues at coordinate 1,612,520 of NZ_VISE01000001.1, forward strand.
GTAAAAAATGTTTTAGATAATTATAAAAATTAATTTGTGCTGTATGATAAATTCTACTAAATATGTCATTGGGGTAATGAGCGGAACCTCATTAGACGGAATTGACATTGTTTATGTAAAAATTAATTATACTGAAAATTATAGTTTCGAAATATTGAATGCTGCGACAATTCCGTATAGCAATGAATGGAAATTAAAGTTAAAAGAAGGTTTTTCATTTATCGGGTGAAAAATTGGTGAAATTAGATGCAGATTATGGGATATTTTTAGCAAATACGATCCTAAACTTTATTAAAGAAAACAGCGTTCAGAAACTTGATTTTATAGCTTCTCATGGTCATACCATTTTCCATAATCCTGCTGAAAATTACACATTCCAAATTGGGAATGGACCTTATATATCTTCAATTACCGGCATAAAAACAATTTGTAATTTTAGGGTTCAGGATGTGGCTAGGGGTGGACAAGGTGCGCCTCTGGTTCCTATTGGCGATAAATTGTTGTTTTCTGAATATGATTATTGCTTAAATCTTGGCGGATTTTCAAATATTTCATTCTCTGAGAAGGAGCAACGAATTGCTTATGATATTTGTCCAGTAAACATTGTCTTGAATCACTATGTTGCACCTTTGAAGATGGAATATGATGACAAAGGAGCACTCGCTTCCACAGGAAACTTAGATAAAAATTTACTAGAAGAACTCAATTCTTTGGTATTTTACAGCGATGCTAAACCAAAATCATTAGGATACGAATTTGTAGTTGACACAATTTTTCCAATTATTGATAAATGCAATCTTACCATAAGAGATATTCTAAGAACATTTGTAGAGCACGTTGCTATACAAATTTCAAGAAAAATGAATTCAAATTCAGGAAAAACAATGTTGGTTACAGGTGGTGGGGCTTTCAATACATTTCTCATGGAAAGGTTACAAGCGTATACAAAAACACAATTGATAATTCCAGAAATTCCAGAAGAAACCATTATCAATTATAAGGAAGCCTTAGTTTTTGCGCTGCTTGGTTTTTTAAAAGACGAAGGAAAAATCAACTGTTTAAAAAGTGTCACAGGCGCAAGAAAAAATCATAGCAGTGGGATGATTTTTGAGTTGTGAATTGTGAATTGCTCTCAAAATTAGTTACTCCTAAACTTTATGGACGGATAGCTGGCCACATTTTATCTGCAATAACTTCAATTAAATACGACGTTACGTGAGATAAAGTAATTCAACTTAAAACGATAACCAAAAAATAAATATTTTAAGTTTTCTCAATATAAGGAGACTTCGATTTTTTTATTCTTTTGAGATTAAAAAATATAGTGTTTGTCCGTAAAGTATCCTAAACTGACTAAAATAAGTTCATTCTGAACTTGTTTCAGAATCTCATAATACTGTATGTGAATATATTAAACAGAGACCCTGAAACCCGCCCGAACGGTACGGGCAGGTAAATTCTGGGTGACGAGATACTATTAGGACAATAAACGGATATACAAAAAAATATTATTTCATTAGATATTTTAACAATATGATAGACATTCTATGTTAAACAGGTCACAAAGATATTTAGCCTTAGATGTGTTAAGAGGATTAACTATTGCTCTGATGGTTCTAGTTAACAATCCTGGTAGTTGGTCAAATATTTACACCCCTTTCAAACATGCCTCTTGGCAAGGATTTACGCCTACAGATCTAGTTTTTCCTACCTTTTTATTTGTAATTGGAAATGCCATGAGCTTTAGTCTTAGAAAATATGAAGAGAAGCCGGAAATGTTTTTTCTACGAAAAATATTTACAAGAAGTCTACTTATATTTTTTATAGGTCTTTTTATGAGTGCTTTCCCGTTTGTTTATAGAAACGAAGCGGGGGAGTTCATTTTTAAAGATCTTACTCAAATACGGATCATGGGAGTGCTACAGAGAATCGCTCTTTGTTATTTAGTGGCCAGTTTAATGCTTCATTATATTAAAATCCAAGCTACACTTTTAATAAGTATAAATATTTTATTATTCTATTGGTGGATCATGTATAGATTTGGAACACCACCAGATCCTTATAGCTTAGAAGGAAATACAGCACTAAAATTCGATCTTTTAATATTCCATCCCAATAATCTATGGAAAGGTTTCGGGATAACATTTGACCCTGAAGGCTTGTTAAGTACTTTGCCAGCCGTTGTAAATGTAGTCGCTATAGCTGGAATTTTCATTCAACGTTCTGGAAATACAATTCCCACCGTATGGAAATTAGTCTTAAGCGGATTGTTATTAGTGATCGTCGCAAAATTCTGGGATCTATATTTCCCAATAATTAAAGGAATCTGGACAAGTTCTTATGTGCTATATTCAATAGGTTGGGATCTTCTTCTTATTGCAGCTTTAATTCTGATTATAGAAATATGGAAATTAAAAAAATGGGGCTATTTCTTTGTGGTTTTTGGAAGAAATCCGCTCTTTATTTTTGTCCTATCAGGCTTAATAGCAATGCTAATGAGCGTTATTTGGATTGATGGAGGATCAATAAAGCCTTGGATTTATAACAATGCTTTTTTAAGCTGGCTTACTCTCTACGATGCATCAATAGCTTTTGCCGTTAGCTTTATGTTGTTCATGTGGATTATTGGCTATATTCTAGACAAAAAAAAGATCTATATAAAAGTTTAAATTTTGAAAATCATTGGTTTACTTTAATCATAAATTATTAAATATGAAATTAATCAAATTTTACGCCCCACTCTTCCTCCTCATCAGTATCTGTTCTAATGTTTCTGCGCAGGAAACTAAGGTAAAATTACCTGAATTTTTAAAATTCACGCACAGCGTTTGGGTAGATTCTCTCATGAAATCACTTACCCCAGAGGAGCGAATTGCCCAACTTATTATGGTAGCCGCTTATTCCAATAAGGAAGACGGGCACAGGAAGGAAATTTTAAAACTGATAAAGGATCAAAAAATTGGAGGCTTGATCTTTTTTCAGGGAGGGCCGGTGAGACAGGTGAAATTGATGAATGAGTATCAGGAAGCATCAAAAGTGCCATTATTGGGTGCCATAGATGCCGAATGGGGGATCGGGATGCGCTTGGATAGTACCGTGAGTTATCCTTTTCAAATGACTTTGGGAGCAATCCAAAATGATAGCTTGATCCATAAAATGGGTGCTGAGGTGGCAAGGCAGATAAAAAGAGTGGGGTTGCACCTAAATTTTGCCCCGGTGGTCGATGTGAACAACAATGCTGCAAATCCCGTAATTAATTATAGATCGTTTGGAGAGAATAAGATAAAAGTAGCCGAAAAGGGAATTGCCTATATGCTTGGATTGCAGGAAAATGGGGTGCTGCCCACCGCAAAACACTTTCCCGGACATGGAAATACCGATACCGATTCGCATTATGCGCTTCCGCAAATCACCCATTCCAGGGCAAGACTGGACGAAACAGAGCTATATCCTTTTAGGGAAATTATTAAAGCTGGTATTGGTGGCGTAATGGTGGCACATTTGGATATTCCGGCATTGGATTCCACCGGAGTTCCTTCTACCCTCTCTAAACCGATAATTTCAGGACTTTTAAAGGAAGAATTGGGATTTCAGGGATTAATTGTGACCGATGCTATGAACATGAAAGGTGTTACCAAAGATAATTCCCCCGGCATAGTGGATAAAGACGCGATCCTAGCCGGGAACGATCTCTTGGAATTTACCGAAGATGTTCCCAAAGCGATTCTAGAGATCAAAAAAGCGATCAAAAAAGGTTTGATCCCTCAAAAAGAAATCGATGCGAGGTGCCGCAAACTATTGGCATTAAAACAATGGGCAGGTTTGAGTACATATCAACCAACTCCCCTAAAAAATATTATTGGGGAGTTGAATACTCCAACGGCAGATTTATTAAATAGAAACCTGACGGAAGCATCTTTAACCGTATTAAAAAACAAAGGCGGGCTATTGCCATTAAAAAATTTAGAAAGCCTTAAAATCGCCAATATTTCTGTGGGGAAAGAAAAGAAAACCACTTTTCAAGAATCCCTGGAATTATATACAGAAATCCATCATTTCAATATTTCAAACACGCAAGATCCTAAAGTTTTGGATAGTCTTAAAATTGAATTCGAAGCCTATAATCTGCTAATTATAGGAATTCATGACGACAGTAAATACCCTCGGAACAATTTAAAGATTTCAACAGAAATTCAATCCTTTCTAAAAACACTTTCAGAAGAAAAAAACTCGATTCTCACCTACTTTAAAAATCCATACTCATTAGAAAACCTTGAGTTTACCGAAAACACCAAGGCTATAATTTTGACTTATCAGGATAGTGATAATTCTGAAGATCTAGCCGCACAATTGATCTTTGGAGGGGTAGGAGCCAATGGGAAATTGCCGGTAAGTGTTGGGAATAAGTTTAAAGAAGGTGATGGACTGGAAGTAGAGGGAGGAATCCGGTTTAAATATACGCTACCGGAAGATGCAGGAATGGATTCGGAATTGTTGAACCGAAAAATAGATTCCTTGATGCAACAGGCAATGGAGCTAAAAGCCATCCCGGGCGGGCAGATTTTGGTGGCAAAAGATCAAAAAGTGGTTTTTCACAAGGCCTATGGTTTCCAAAGTTATTCGGACACCACAAAAGTGAAATTGGACGATCTTTACGACCTGGCATCGGTTACAAAGATCTCCTCGGCATTGCCTGCACTTATGAAATTAAAAGACGAAGGCAAATTCGATTTAAATGCAGGAATAGATACTTATTTGCCTTATTTCAGAAATTCCAATAAAGCCGGGGTTCCTTTCAGGCAGATTTTGGCCCATCAAGCTAGATTTAAGGCTTGGATCCCTTATTGGAAAACCATGTCAAGAAAAAATGGCACCTACAAATGGAAGACTATAAAAAGGGATTCTTCAGCTAGGTTTCCTATGAAGATTTCAGAAAACATGTGGCTTTACAAGGACTATAAAAAAGAGATCTTAAAACAGATCAAAAAATCTGAATTGGAGAACGAACAGAAATATCTCTATTCGGGTTTGGCCTTTTATCTACTTCCGGATATTGTTGCAAACATTGCCCAAGAAGACTTTCAGCACTATATAGGGGATAGTTTTTATAAGCCTTTAGGAGCTTCTACGCTTACTTATAATCCTCTTGCCCGCTTTTCTATTTCCAGAATTGCTCCCACAGAGAACGATTATTTCTTTAGAAAAACGGAAATTCACGGGACTGTACATGATGAAGGCGCCATCCTTATGAACGGGGTTTCAAGTAATGCGGGATTGTTTGCAAGTGCCAATGATCTTGCAAAATTGATGCAGCTGTATTTGAACAAAGGAATTTATGGAGGAGAAAGGTTTATTTTAGAAGAAACAGTTGAAGAATTTACTAAATACCAGTTTTTGGAAAATGGAAATCGAAGAGGGCTGGGTTTTGATAAACCATCTTTGGGAGAGCGAATTATTAATGGAAACACGGCCATTTCCGCCAGCGATGCCAGTTATGGACATACCGGATATACGGGCCCCATGGTGTGGATGGATCCGGAAAAGGGGCTATTGTATGTCTTTCTGGCCAATCGGGTGCTGCCCACCAGGGAGAATACGTTATTGTATAAATTAAATACGCGCACCAAGATTCAGCAAGTGCTTTATGACTCCCTTAAAAAATTAGATTTTGCAACAAGTTCTTTAAAATCAAGGTTTGAATAAGGCGAAATCTAATTATAAATCGGTTTGTATTTTAAATGAAATGTTATATTTGCTTATATATTCAACATAATCCTCAAAGAAATCCATCAAAATTTAAGAATGAAAAATTTTTATTTTACCGCTCTTCTTTGTTTGATCCCCCTACTATCATTCACAAGTTACTCCCAAAATTCCATAAAAGGAATTATAATGGACGAACAACAAAACCCTGTTCCATTTGCCAATGTGATCCTGCTACAGGCCACAGATTCCACCACGGTTTATAAAGGCGCCGTCTCTAATGAAGACGGAAGTTTTTTACTGGAAGATGTAGAAGGGAACACCTATGTCTTGGAAGTTAGATTTGTGGGTTACGAGAATTATTTAAAGCAAATTGAGGTTAAGGGAAATGTCAATCTCAACAAAATTGTTTTGATCGAAACGGCTTCCGGACTGGGTGAAGTCACCATAAATGCAAAAAGGCCAACGGTTTCAAAAAGTATAGACCGGATCACCTTTAATGTGGAAAATTCGGTGCTTTCCTCTGGGAATTCCTACGAGATCTTAAAACGAACTCCAGGTGTTATTGTGAGCCAAGGGCAACTGCTTATAAAAAATAGGCCGGCAGATGTTTATATAAACGACAAGAAAGTTTATTTAACCGCACAGGAACTTCAGCAATTATTGGAAGGCTTTTCCGGAGAGAACGTGAAATCTGTGGAAGTGATCACAAATCCGCCTGCAAAATACAATGCTGAAGGAGGATCTATATTGAATATAATTACCTCCAAAAACTTATCTGTAGGTTATAAAGGAAGTATAAATGCATCCAACACCCTAGCAATAAAACCGAAATATTCTGTTGGAACCAGTCAATATTACAAAACCGATTGGCTAAATGCTTTTGCGAGTTATAATTACAATTCGAGGATAGATGTGAAGCAAGACCTAGGAGAAATCAACTATTTTGATCCTGCCGGGAATGTGGTTTCCAGATGGGACGATGAATTTAATAAAGAAACCCAAAGAGAATCCCATAGTTTAAGTACTATTTTGGATTTTACGCTTTCAGAAAAAAGCCTCCTCAGCTTAAGTGCCAATATTTTACTAACGCCAAAGTCAGATTCTGATATCGATGGAAGAACAGAGATCTTTAATGCGCAAAGGCAACTGGATTCCTTGTACACAACAGACAGTAGGCTGGAGAACAATCGTGATAACTTCTTGTTCAATGCAAACTATTCCACAAGTTTGGGAGAGAACGGGAGCACTTTCTCAGCTCAAGCCAACTATATAAAATATAACGATGATCAAACTCAAGATCTAATGACCCAATATTTTTCCAGTGCCGGAAATTTATTGAACGATAATTCTTTTTACACGGTTGCCAATCAGAATACCGATATCTATACCGGTCAGTTGGATTTTACTTCAACAATTGGCAAAGTTGCTTCTGAATATGGAGCTAAATATTCTGGGATAGATTCCAGGAGCGGATTGGACTTTTTTGATACCAATTCTGGTTCCAGGCAATTTGTAAACTCCCTTTCAGATGAATTTGATTATAATGAAAACATCTTCGCAGGTTATGTAAGTTTATCTAAAGACTGGGATTCCTGGAGTATCAAGGCCGGCTTGCGTGGGGAATACACAGATATTCAAGGGCAATCCAATTCCTTGGGAATAGTAAATACGCAAGAGTATTTTGAATTGTTCCCAACATTTTATTTGATGCATATGGTGGGTGAAAATCACTCATTTGGATTGGACTATAGCCGAAGGATCACAAGGCCGAGATTTCAGAGCTTAAATCCTTATAGATATTTCCTGAACGAGAATAATTTTCAATTAGGAAACCCTAATCTACAGCCGGGAATCGCGAATAAAATCAGTTTGAACTATACGTTTAAAAACAAATTGTCTTTTGACCTTTATTGGGATAGAACAGATAATGCCAATGCTGTATTGCCTTTTCAGAACAACCAGAACAGAACTTTAAGATCTGTTACAGATAATTTGAGGTACGACCAACAGTTCAGCTTGGATGTTTCATATTACGATTATGTGAAGGATTGGTGGTTTGTAGATTTATATGCTTCGGTTTTTAAACTGGAAAATGAATTTATAGCCTATGAAAGCAATAATCAAATTGTTCAAAATGAAACCACAAGTATTTATTTAAGCGCGTCCAATTATTTAACCATTTCTAAGGATGGTACTTTTTCAGGTAATATAACAGCAACCTATTCCCCAGATTTTATAGCGGGATCTTACGATTTTGAAGAACCGCAATACGGAGTTTCATTTGGCTTGAGAAAAACCTTTTTTAATGATAGGTTAAGCGCAACGGTGAATGTAGAAGACCTTTTTGATACCTACAATATTCCTTTACGTTCCAACTACTTAAATCAGGATAATTCGTTTTTTGCAAAGCCAGAGTCCAGAAGCATTCGATTTGGAGTCTTGTACAAGTTTGGAAACTTTAAATTGCGTGATAATCAGCGCGCCATGGATGCCGAAGAAAAAGAGCGGTTAGAAGCACAAAAGATGATGTAGAAATTCTTTTTTCTGAAAAGACATTCTTCTCCTTCATTTTATAATAATCAGCAAACTCGATCTAATTTCTTAATTTTGCACAACTTAAAATAAATAGAAGTGTCAAAAATTGGAAATATAGATGTAGGAGAGTTTCCGTTGTTGCTTGCTCCAATGGAAGATGTGAGTGATCCCCCTTTTCGTGCGTTGTGCAAAGAGCAGGGGGCAGATGTGGTATATACCGAATTCATTTCTTCGGAAGGGCTTATTCGCGATGCCGCGAAGAGCATGATGAAGTTGGATATCTACGAAAAAGAACGCCCAGTTGGGATCCAGATCTTTGGTGCCAACTTGGAATCTATGCTCCAGTCTGTAGAAATCGTGGAGAAATCCAGTCCGGATATTATAGATATTAATTTTGGGTGCCCTGTAAAAAAAGTGGTTTCCAAAGGTGCCGGGGCAGGGATTTTAAAAGATATAGATTTAATGGTTTCCCTTACCAAAGCCATGGTGGAGCATACGAATCTTCCTGTTACTGTAAAAACCCGCTTGGGTTGGGACACCAATTCCATTAAAATCGTGGAGGTTGCAGAGCGTTTGCAAGACGTGGGTTGTGCAGCTATTTCCATTCATGGGCGTACCAGGGTACAGATGTACAAAGGGAATGCAGATTGGGCTCCAATTGCCAAAGTGAAAGAGAATTCGAGAATGCATATTCCGGTATTTGGAAATGGAGACGTGGATACTCCGGAAAAAGCGATGGAAATGCGCGATAAATACGGTTTGGATGGCGCGATGATCGGGAGGGCAAGTATTGGTTATCCGTGGTTCTTTAGGGAAGTAAAACATTTCTTTGAAACAGGAACTCATTTAGATCCTCCAACTTTGGAAGAACGTGTGGATGCTGCAAGACGTCATTTGCAAATGGCGATTGATTGGAAAGGTGAAAAGCTAGGAGTTTTTGAAACCAGAAGACACTATACCAATTATTTCAAGGGTATTCCGCACTTTAAGGAATTCCGCATGAAAATGGTGACCAGTGATGATGCTGTAGATGTTTTTGCTGCTTTTGAGGAGGTGGAAAGGGAATTTTCCGGATTTGAATTCGCTTAAAACCCTAGCGCGCTTTTACTTCTACTTGCCGCAATATACGAAGCTGAAACCCCAAGAATGCTAATAGTTAGGAACACCAATATAATATTTTCAACCTTGATCTTTACAGGATAGGGCAGGCTGGGAGTAATCATCACAAAATTGTACCGAAGCTGAAGATAAATCAGGATCAATCCACAAAACAATCCTAATAAGCCACCTACAATTGTCATAAGGGAACCTTGCAAAAAGAAGATATTCCGAATCGATTTTTTGGTAGCACCAAGATTGTGAAGCGTCTTGATATTCTCCCTTTTATCGAGAATTACCATAATAATAGATCCAACTACATTGAACAATGCAATAATCAAAACCAAGGTAAAAATGAGGTATACCGCAAGATTTTCGGTATTCAGCATTTTATAGAGCGTCTCATTTAATTGGGCGCGATCTTTTGTGATTACTTTATTCTTGAACAAAGATTCAATTTTAACTCTCAGGGATTCCTGATCCACAGCCGGGTCTACTTTTAGCTCTACTGAAGAAACTTCATCTTCATCTATTTCCAATAAATCGCGAGCGAATTGGATATTTGTAAATACATATTTATTGTCCAATTCTTCATTAACGCTATAAATCCCGGTAACGATTACACTTTCTTTATTAAAAGCCTGTGCGGCATTGGTAATTTGCCCTTTTCCGGGCCTAGGCACCATGATGTCCAAAAGGTTGTTATAGTCGAAAGTGTTTAGGGAAAGCAGTCTGGAAATGCCATTTCCCGCAACCACTTGGAATTCGCTTTGCGTTAGCCAAGTTCCAAAAACAATGGCGCTATCAATAGAGTTTACTTTTTGGTAATTGGCATCGACCCCTTTTATAAAGGCGGTATGGTTTTTAGATTTATAATCCAAAAAAACCCGTTCTTCAACAATTTCGGAATAGGCCTGAACCCCTTCAATAGAAAGCAATTTTGTTTTTTCATCTTCAGAAAAAGAAAAAGTTTTTCCGCTTTCTGGCAGTATTTTAAGATCGGGGTCGAATTCATTTATAAAGGAAAGGCTGAAATCCTTTAGGCCCGAAAACCCCGAAAGCACTATAAATAATGAGAAGGCGCCGGCAAAAACCCCAATCGCAGCGATGATGGTAATTATATTTATGGCGTTATTGGAACTTTTAGTGAACAAATAACGTTTTGCGATATAAAAAGGGAAATTCAATTTAAGATTTTTTCCTTTTGTCCAAAAGATCTGGCTTCGTAATGGGATTGTCTTCCCCTTTCATGGATTTTTCAATTTTGTCTATATACTCCAAAGAATCATCTATAAAAAAGTCCAGATCTGGCATTCTTCGCAACTGATTTTTGGTGCGCTGTGCCAATTCATGCTTAATTTTATATTTAATTTCATTAAGGTCATACAGAATTCCTTCGGCATTTTTTGAAGGAAAAACGCTTAAATATGCTTTAGCAATGGAAAGATCTGTTGTCACTTTTACCTTGGAAACCGAGATCAAAACACCCTTTATACCAGAATCCCTCAAGTGATTTTGAAGGATCTCCGCTAAATCCTGTTGCAAAACCCCACCTATTTTTTTTTGTCTATTTGTTTCCATCTTGCAAAAGTAGCATATTTAAAGATTATAGTATTTTTATAATTGGAAATATGAAAGAAGTTACGAAAAAGCAAAACGTGGGTCAACCGCAATTTGAAACTTAAATTCAGCAGTAATTATAGGAGCTAAAGATCAAAAAATGAACAAAATAGAACACATTGGTATTGCTGTAAAAAATTTAGAGGAAGCCAATGAAACATACAAAGCAATTCTTGGTGTAGCAAGTTATAAAACAGAAAAAGTAGAAAGCGAAGGAGTGGATACTTCGTTCTTTAAAGTAGGAGACAGTAAAATAGAGTTGTTGGCAGCCACCAATGCAGAAAGCCCTATTGCGAAATTTTTGGAAAAGCGGGGGGAAGGGATCCACCATATCGCCTTTAATGTGGAGGACATTCAAGCTGAAATAGAACGTTTGAAAGGAGAAGGCTTTGTTTTGCTGAACGATTTCCCGAAGTCTGGAGCAGATAATAAACTAGTGGCTTTTATGCATCCAAAATCGGCAAACGGGGTGTTAGTGGAATTATGTCAGGAAAAAGACCCTGAATAGTTCATAAATACGGGGAAAAAAGCTCAAGTTTTTCCATTCTTAAACTGAACCTAAATGGATTAGTGCTTTTGGCGGGGATTGCCAAAAAACATTCTTTTAAAAATGCTTGTTCACTAAAAAGCAATTACATAAATTTGCGCCCTCATTACACCTATTGAGCCGGTCCTATAGCTCAGCTGGTTAGAGCACCTGACTCATAATCAGGTGGTCCCTGGTTCGAGTCCAGGTGGGACCACTAATAAACAAAGGCTTTACGAGTTTTAACTTGTGAAGCCTTTTTTCATTTGCACATAATTTGCACATACTAATTGTTTAACTTTATTTTAACATCGAAAAACAATAATTAAAGTCAAATATTATGAATTAAGCTCAATTGTTGTTGGTTAGACTTGGTCATGGTGATTATTGACCTTTCTTATGCTTGTGAGGGTTTAATGATGGCGTATTTCCAGGAGTTTTCTTATTGTCATGTTGACGTCTGTCTGGTTACTCTGTCATTTTTATACATAACTGTTTAGAATTATGTAGCCTTTATTCCGGACGAGTCATAATTACCCACAACGGTTTGTGTATGGTTAGTTGCGTAATCTACTAAGATAGCAAAAAAGGACAGCAGTAAGGAAAACCGCTAGGATTTCCGAGACATTCTTTAACAATCATTAGCAATTACTTATAGCCATTGTTGAACGAATCCTCCCTACTGTCGGAAGCCTGCCTAAACTGTGGCAAATAGGATCTTGTATGCATAAAAGTAAAGGATTTATTAATTTGTAGCTAAACTATAAATCCTTTAACATGTTTAAAAAAAAGTAAGACCCTTGCTGAACAAGCCTTTTTAGAGGTAGAAGGTTTTAGCACACTTCAAAACAAATTAGCACAAAGCTTTTCCATCAATGGCAAGGCAAAGAGCACCCTGAACAATTACCTCAGATGCCTGGCTCACCTTGCCCTGCACTATAATCAAAGCCCAGAAAAACTCTCGGTGGAAAATATTGAAGATTACCTTTATTATTGCCAAAAACTCCACAAGACCCCTTCTGAAAGCTTTTTTAAGCACACCATTTTTGGCCTTAGGGCCGCCTACAAAGTAATGGGCATGGAGGCCAAGCGAGTGGCCTTGCCGCAGATCAAAAGGAACCTCAAACTGCCCACTGTGTTGAGTCAGGAAGAAGTCAAACGCCTTCTAAAAGCACCAAGGTACCTCAAGCACCGATTAATCATTGGCGTGCTTTATGGCTGTGGACTCCGCAGCTACGAACTGTGCAACCTAAAATTGGCCGACCTGGACTTTGATCGCAAAACGGTCTTTGTTCCCAAGAAAAAAGGTAAGATCGATCGTTATGTTCCCTTGAGCAAACATTTGATCAGAGGACTAAAAAAGTACATTAAAACAGAAAATCCCCAAATCTATCTTTTTAACAGTCAGGTATCCAAAGATGGAAAAGCTCGGGGACTGACCACCAATGGAATCCATTGGGTGATCAAGGAAAACCGAGGCAAGATAGGCAGTTCCAAAAAGATTACCGCCCACACCTTGCGGCACAGCTTTGCCACGCATTTGTTGGAATATGGCGTTGACATTGTCAGCCTAAAAGAACTTTTGGGGCATGCGCACATCGAGATGACCCTGACCTACCTCCATGTGGCCAATTTGCCCAGTGGCTCGAAGTTTTCTCCCTTGGACAAGCTTTACCGGTAATGCGCCCCAAACATACGGTAGCTGACGTTCTGGAAATGGAACAGCTACAGCTCAAAAGTTTGAGTCTGACTTCATGGCATTACCGTGCGCTGCAGGCCATAAGAAGGTGCCGGACAAAAGCGATGGGCGGGCACATTGACAAATGCAATTGTTGCCACGGGCTGCACATTAGTTACAACAGTTGCCGGAACAGGCATTGCCCAACATGCCAAGGGCACAAGCGCGAAGAGTGGATCAAAGCCAGGGAAGGTGAACTCTTGAACATTCCCTATTTTCATTTGGTGTTTACCCTTCCAAGTGAGTTCAATAGCTATGCCCTTGGCCACGGCAAAATAGTGTACGGGAGTTTATTTAAAGCTGCATGGCAGACCTTGCAGCAGTTTGGGGACAACCCAAAACACCTGGGAGGCAGAATGGGCATGATTGCGGTGCTTCATACTTGGGGCCAGAATTTGAGCCTGCATCCGCATCTGCACTGTATTGCACCAGGAGGCGGCTTGGGCAAATCAGGGAAATGGAAAAAGGCAAAGAACGATGGTAAATATTTGTTCAATGTAAAATCCATGAGCCAAGTGTTTAGGGCAAAGTACGTGGCTGAACTTAGAAGGAGTGGGTTGAAAATCCCGCAAAAAATTTACAATAAGGTATTCAACAAAAAGTGGGTCGTGTATGCCAAACAGCCTTTTAGAAGCCCGAAATATGTCATTGAATACTTGGGCAGGTACACTCATAAAATAGCCATTAGCAATCATCGAATTGTTGCTGTCGATCGCAACAATAGACAGGTGGTGTTTGCTGCCAAAGAATATCGGCACGGGGGCAGGAAAACCAGCTTAACGTTATCAAGCCAAGAATTTATCAGGCGGTTTGCTTTGCATATCCTGCCCAAAGGATTTACTCGCATACGGCATTATGGCATTTTGAGCAGCAGCTGGAAAAAAGAGAAGTTGCCAAAACTACAAGCCGAACTGGCCACTAATAAGATGGAGCCTATCAAAACAGGGCAACCACTCTTGCACCGTCAATGTCCTACGTGTAAAAAAGGAAGACTGCATACAGTCCTGGTGTTTGATAACCGTGGGCCTCCCGTAAAGTGGAGGGTACTATTGAAAGATGAAAAATTGAGTATAGGCAGCTAAAAATTGATCTGCAAAAGCGGACAGACCGTGCTATGCCCTAACTTTTGAAATGAACGATCAAATCCAAAGATTGTAAAGGGAAATATAAAAAAACAAAAATACCGTTAGAAATTGCGTGAGTTCGATACATCTTGACAGCTTAATAATAGTTTTCTCTCCAATTATCCTACCTTAACTCCATCGTTTTACCCATAGGACAATATCCACCGGATTCGTCAACACAATATTCAGCTCTTGCCTATCGGCGAGCCGAATACTTAGTTATTGGCGGTAGTTTTTTTATTCGATAATGCTAAATATTTTACTGTATATCCGTTTAATGTCCACTCGCTGTAATGCTTGCTATTACTAACCTATCGAATAACTTATCTCCAAAATACCTCCGATTAAGCTTGTATACAAACTCATTGAGGTATAATTGCAGATATTTTTTCTTGATCTTATGATAGGTTCCCACAAAATTCCTTTTGGCATTGCTTATAGCTATATGTACCCATTTTAGGGTTTCTTTGGTGGTCTTTTCACTTGATTTTTCAGTAATATGTAGCTCTACGTAATCTGCGATATCAACGTAGGATGTGCTCTGGTCGGAAAAGATGATAATGTGTTCATCAGCAATTGCGCTTTTGAGCATATTGCTGGTTTGACCGGCCTCATGGTTGTCAAGGACTTTTGCCTTAAAATACCTGCAATGCCGCTCCACTTTCCCTGTTTTTATATCTTCCAAGACAGTGCTCTCGGCCAGAACCATAACGTTGGATTTGGTCTTGCTGCCACGACCGGCCTTTTGGGTTTGGTGATCGTTTTGGCTTGCCTCAATGGTGAAATAACCTTCATCCATCTCGATCATCCCCTCCAACGTATAGCGGTCATCTCGCTGCCCCATGGCTTTGCGTAACTTGTGCACCATTGCCCAAACCGGCTCATAGCGCTTTAGGCCCAGCTGCCGCTGTATTTCCTTGCTGGAAAAACCTTTCTTTGTCGTGCTCAAAAGAAAGATGGTCTTATACCAGCTCATAAAAGATAATTTGGAGCTTTCCATAATTGTTCCACTTCGCAAGGACATCCTCGCCTTACAGGATTTGCACTGATAACTCCATTTGTTTTTGAGCCAATAATGATCTATTGACCCACAGCGATGACAGACAACTCCTTCCTTATCACGTTGCTCCTTGAAATGTAGGCGGCAGCTCTCCTCATCAGTAAAATGAACTCCGAAAGAAAATATATTCATATCCAATCAATTTAAATTCAATCAAATATAGGAATATTTCCACTAATTAGGAATGTTTACGGATATACAGAATATTTTATTACTTATTTCTTTTAAATCTGCGGTGTCTGTGTTGCAGAGAATAATCAATATTCTATTAAATTCTTTATCCATTATAATTTCTGAATTAAAACCGTCGATATTTCCTCCTCGTCTTATAACAGGAAAAGAATAAGTTTTATTATCCAAGAAAAATCCATATGTTGAATAACCTTGTAACCAATCTATATAAATCTCATTCTGTTTTGTAGTTAAATATTTAATACGAGTTTTTCTCGAAATCAATTGGTCATTACTTAATGCTTTAATTAATATATGTAAATCTTGAGTAGTAGAATAGATTTGACCTGCTCCGAAATAATTAGATATGAATCTCCTATCATTATAAATTTTGTCCTCTGGTTTTCCACTTCCAAAAGTATAATTATGATATCCGTAAGCAAGGTTATTAATGACCTCACTTTCATTAACAAAACCTGTGTTGGTTAACTTTAAAGGTTTTAGAATCAAATTTTCTATTGCCTTTGAAAAGTTTTCATTTGTGATTTTTTCTATGATTCTGGAAAGTAGAACATAATCCACATTGTTGTAATTAAAATCGATTGTATCTAATGATTGCTTTTTTTTGACAAAATTTTTAATAAAATCATCTATTTTATATTTAGAAAGATAAGCTTTTATAGGCTCGTTAGCCAATCCTGATTTATGAAGTAAAAGGTCAGAAACAGTAATGTCTCCGAATCTTTTTGGTAAACTATCAATATACTTTGTAATTTTATCATTAAACTGGAGTTCTCCTTTTTCTTGAAGTTTTAAAATTAAAATTGCAGTAAATAGTTTGGTGGTTGATGCAATTGGAAATTTTGTATTGTTATTGATTGGAACTTTAAATTGTAAATTTGCAAATCCTTTATTTAATTTGGTAATTACTTTTCCATTTTTTGCTATAAGTATTGAACCGTTAAAATGACCCAATTCGTACTCTTTATCTATAATACTATCAATTTGTTCCTTTTGTCCAAAACAGAAAGTAGAAATCAATAAAATTAAAAAAATAGTTTTTTTCATTAATCTTGTTTTCAATTAAAGACCAATTTCTGTTATAATTGTTACAGTTAAAATTACCGCCAACGGCAGTCTGTCTAAAAACATGGTTGACAATGGTTTTATTGTCCTAAAATACGTTTTTTAAGGCTGTATGGCATGGTGCCAGCAAAACTTTGCGTTATATTGGAAAAGGAAACTAGTTCTTAAAAAGCGGTAAAATCGCGCTATTAAGCCCAAAATTTTATCAAACAAGGTATTGCTACCTTCTTGTAGGGCTTTATGGCCTATCAGGTTAATGATCCTTTTGAGGTTGTAGGCAATAAAGATGAAGCCTACATCTGCAGAGGCCCTTTTCTTTCCTTTTTTGGTAAGGATATGGTCAAACCCCCATTGCCTTTTCATGGTTCCAAATGGGTGTTCCACAATGGCCTGCCTGCGGCGGTAGAGTTCTTTTTCTTGTTCCATGTTTTTTCGGTTCTCCTCGTAGAATGGCGCAAAGACATTCCGGGCAAGGAGCCTTCCATTTTTTGCCCTGGTGCACAGGTCTCGCACGGGGCACCCCTTACAGGCCTTTGTTTTGTATTGTTTGAACTTACTTTGGTTGGGCTTGCCTTGATGGTTTGTATAAAAGTTGCCGTTGGTCTTCAGGGCGTGTCCCTGTGGGCAGGTATACTGGTCCTGTTGTTGGTCGTAAATGAAATTCTGTAGGTTGTAATCCGGGTGTGGTGCCGTGGATGCGGGCGCGGGAATGGCCACCATTGTTTTGATACCGAGCTTTTGAGCGGTTTCGAGTTCCGATCCTGTGTGGTAGCCTTTGTCAAAGAGTGCTGTAAAGGTATTGTTCCTGAGTATGGCCTTGGACCTTCTTATCATATCGCCCATGGCCTTGGAGTCATTTCGGTTGGTGACCTGGTAATCAATAGGGATGCAGTGCAGGCCGTCCACAGTGGACTGTACGTTATAGGCCACCTCGGTAATGTTCCCCCGCAGGACCATATGGCGGCTTTCCCCATCGGAAGTTGAAATTTGTTCTTCCCCGGTCTGCTCCAGTTGTTTTTTGAGCTTTGTATAATTTTCCCTTCGCTGGGCATGCTTTCGTATTTCTTTTTGGACCTCTTGTTTTTCAGTCTCCCCATCGGCCTTTGCCAGGTCCTGGTTGTACTGATCGAGTTTGTTGTCGATATATTCCAGGTGGCGTTTTATCTTCTTTTCGTTGAAATTGTTCTTTTTACTGTTCTGTGCACGCAGTTTGGTACTGTCCCCGGCAATGATCCTACCGCCGATCAGTTTGAAGTTCATGGCCAGTTCCACCGTGGCGCGGAACACGTGTTTGATGGCCTTGGGGTTGTTTTTTCTGAAATTGGCAATGGTGTTGTGGTCGGGGGCAAGTTGGCCAAGGAGCCACATCATCTCCATATTTCGTTTGCACTCGCGCTCGAGGATCCTGGAAGAACGCAGGCGGTTCATATATCCATATAGGAACAATTTCAGGAGCGTTGCTGGATGATAGGCCGGCCTTCCGCCTTCGGGGAAATGTACCTTGAAGCCCATCTTTTCAAGATCGAGGCCATCAACGAACACATCAATGGCTCGGACTTCGTTTTCTTGGTCAATGGCTTCATCCAGGGAAACTGGGAACAGGCTGGCTTGTTTACGGTCTTTGGGTATAATGAATTTCATACCTAAAAGATACGGTTAAGCCTAACAATAGGAAACAGCTCAGCAAATAAGAAATCAACATAGTTATTAAGAAAGCAAGGGGTTTTTAGACAGTCTGACGGTCTCGTATATTCGTCAGTTGTGGTGGTCAGTAAGCGGATTTGTCCGCTTAATTTAAATATTCCTGGTCACTACTAAAAATACACTTTTATTTGAATTGCCACAATTGCGAATATGCGTTGTTGCCTGCTGTACTTTACCTTATCCAATTGAAATATTTAATTCTTTTCCAAGTCCGATCTCAATTAGTTTTTGATAAGTGGTAATTTGAATATCACTTAATCCACGTTCAATTCTTGAAATATAGCTTTTCTTTGTACCGGTGCGTTCCGCAAGTTGTTCTTGTGTTAATTGAGCTGATTTTCTTGCTTCTTTTAGCATTACTCCAAGTCGAAATGAAAGAGATTCCGCATCGTATTTTTCTCTTTTTTCTGTTCCTTTATTGCCATATTTAGCAACAAGTAAATCTTCAAATTTTGTTATATTTTTCATCTCAGCCATTTTTTTCTTTTAAATATTCTTTCTTTAGTTTCTCAGCAAGTTTAATTTCTTTTCTAGGGGTTTTTTGAGTTTTCTTAATAAAGCTATTTGTCAAAACTACTAAATTCCCCTCGTCTTGAAAACCTAAGATTCTAATACTTTTAAAGGTTGTTATAACTATCACTTCATAAATTCCATCTGTATTTGTCAGTAATTTATAGAACTTCTTTGGAACTCGTTTTTCATAACGTACCAGATCCAAAACATATTCAATTTTTCGTTGAATTTTATCATCTTGGGAATTGTAGAAATCAACGAAATTTCTTTTATAATTTATTATTTCTCTTACCACAAAACAAAGTTAACTAATTAGTTTACTATTTGGAAGTTTTTGAATTAAAAATTTTAGCAGAATTTTCCTAAAGTATTCCAACTAACGTCAAATATTAAGTACTGATATTCAGTATTTTAGTTAATCCGATATCTTCGGGTTTAATGTCAAATTTAGCAATATTCCTTTTAATTCTATTGACCAGTTTTAGTTTTCTTTTTTGGTCAAGGAACAGATATTCTGTTGGTGGGTGATAAGGAATTCCTCTTGTGAGCATATTCCAAATAATGACTGCTAGTTTTCGTGCTGTGGCACTTATGGCGGTTGCCCGTCCTTTTTTGTAGTTTATTCTTCTGAAAAAATCGGATAAATGCCCATCCTTTAAATTTCCAATTGTATTTGCGGCTTGCCTGAGGGCTACTTTTAAACGATTGCTTCCTTTTGGCAAGTGATGGCTCAATACCCTTCCTCCACTGATTTTATTGTTTGGGGCAAGCCTGAGCCAGGAGGTAAATTGCTTTGCTGATTCAAATTTGTTGATTCCCTCTAAACCTATTTCGCTTATAAAGGCCATTAGTGTTGCGTCGTTCACACCTTCAATTGCCATTAAATCCACTCCTTCAAAATACTGATAGGAGAGCTGGTTCATATCGGCATTTCTAATGGTGTTCTTGTTTTTTCTTTTGTATGGTTTTTTACTTGCAATGTGCTGTTTTTTATCATCGTCATTATTGATGACTTCTTCGAGGTGTTTTTTAATTTGAATATCTACTTGGTCTATTTGTTTTTGAAGGTGCAAATAGGTTTCCCATTCTTGTTTTAGGGCAAAGTAATAATCTTCACGGCCATTATATTGTAATGCTCTGGAAATTTCATCTTCCGATTTTCGGCAATTATAATGTCTGTTCTGAGCCAATACTTTTCCTGATTTTTCGCCACCGATAAATGCCGTGATAATTTTTGTTCCCGTAAGCCCTACGATGTCTTTTACCACCACATCCAGTCTCATGTTCATCAATCTCAGGTATTTTTGCATTTTTAAGATCGCACTGGCAGATTGTTTTAAAATGTTTTGTCTATGGCGAGAGTAGGTCCTGATAACTGCTGTTGTGCTATCGGGCAAAAAACTACTGCTGAGCAATCCTAGAGTGTGCAGTTTTTGTATCCATTGGCAATCTAAAATATCTGTTTTTTTTCCTTTTATGTTTTTTGTTTGACGGCCATTCACCAAAATGACATCAAAACCAAAGACGACTAATGAAGAAAATAAATTTTGCCAGTAAGTTCCAGTGCTTTCCATGGCAATGGTCGTGACCTTGTGCTTTTTGAGCCACTCACAAAGCTCTTGATGGTCTTGGCTGTAAACACCAAATTCTTTTACGTCCTGGGCATTTTGGCCAACAGCAACCCAATGGCTTCTACTTCCAATATCAATACCTGCCGCATTGGGATTGACCACTTCTAGTGAAATCTGCTTTTTTTTCATAATAGTTTGTTTTTAAAGATTATAAAATAAGCTCCAAGAAATGTAACTACTGATTTTGAAATTATTCCAATCGGGATTACTATGAAAGTATCGCCACTAAACTCAAACGCAAGTAATGATGACCTATTACTTTTTACATTCAAACCTTGATTGCGGTCGGGCTTTTTAAACACCAATGCTGAAACCGGCCTTAACAAGGAGCCGAAACAAAGATACGCCCGTTAGCAGAAAAACTCAACTCGATTTTTTAGTAGGGGGATTGCAGGCAACGGTCTTGTTTAACGCAAGTGGCGTGGGGTAAGGACGCGAACTTGTCGGCTTTGTTGTTTTTTACTTGGTCTCTAAAATAACACTTTTCACTGGAATGCCCGCTATTTGCTGTTAAACGATGTTGCACCGCGTAGCGATCCTCGGAATATGTTGTTTTGTTGCCAGCCTTTTTAAGTCATTTTGTTCTTTTCTGAATCTTGATTTTATTTTTCACGTCCGAGCAAGAGCCAGTTTTTTAATTTTTTTGTTCTTACTTATTTTTGTCATTTTTCTCGTCTTGGTTATTGTCAGAGTGGTAAATCTAAAGCTATTCATTTTATCCATTTTTCATGCTTGAGTAAAAGTCGGAATAATAAGCTGAATGCATCTATTTTTATTTTTTTTTACGCCCGAATAAAAGTTTGCGTACAGATTTTAAAAATTCTCAAGTATTTCTTCTTCTTTTCATTTATTCTTTATCTAATCAAAATCCGCGGACTGATTTTAAGAGCATCCAATTTTCACGTTTTTCATCTTTTTAAATTTTTCCCGTAAACCTTGCGGTTGAGTGGTTTTTCTTTTAACTAAAATCTTGAAAAAGTCAACGCAACAGTTGCGGGAGATTGGTTTTTATCAATTAAAACTTCAAATATGTTCTTTACGAGATTTTGTTTCTGAGCTATGCGTTGCAACGGCAGTCTGTCTAATAACTTAGGTTATTTACCGATTTGTGACTAAAATAAGGCTTTTTATGGTATGCTGAGGAATAAAACGCGAATCAGAGATGTTGAAATTAAAGATGGGTATTAGCTTTAATATGACTTTATACGCTCTTATAAAGGTATAAAAACAAGCACATAAGGTGTTCAATAACTCCTTCCATGCCTTTTTGCCAATCAAGTTCAAAATTCGTCTGAGATTGTAGGCAATGAAAATAAACCCAACATCTGCAGAAGCCCTTTTCTTGCCTTTTTTAGAAAGGATATGATCAAATCCCCATTGCCTTTTCATGGTTCCAAAGGGATGTTCTACAATAGCCTGCCTGCGTCTGTACAATTCAGGATCAGCTTCCATATTTCTTTTGTTTTCTTCATAAACAGGAGTGTATAGGTTCCTAGCCAGGAGCCTCCCGTTTTTGGCCGTGGTGCATAACTCCCGCACCGGGCATCCCTTACAAGCTCTTGTTTTATACTGTTTGAACCTTGACTCGTTTGATTTCCCTCGGTGGTTGACGTAAAAGGTGCCGTTGGTTTTCAGAAAATTACCTTGGGGACATATGTAGTGATCGTTCCCCGTATCGTAGGTAAAATTTTTAACATTGTACAGGGGATCCGGTGCATTGGAACCGGGGGCAGGAATAGCAACCAGGGTTTTGATCCCTAAACCCTGGGCAATTTCCAATTCAGATCCAGTATGATATCCTTTGTCAAAAAGAGCGGTGAAATCATTGTTCCCTATAATGGATTTTGCTCTTCTGATCATGGCTCCCATCGCTTTTTTATCATTATTGTTGGTGACTTCATAATCAATGGGGATGCAGTGCTTGGCATCTACGGTGGACTGGACATTATAGACTACCTCTGTAATGTTGCCCCTCAAGACCATATGTCTGCTCTCGTTGTCCGAGGTTGAGATCTGGTCTTCTTGGGTTTGATCCAATTCCTGCTCGAGTTTATGATACGTATCCTTGCGCTTGTTCTGGGTATCCATCTGCTTATGGATATTTTCTTTTTCTACAGTACCATCGGCTTGTTCTAGCGCTTGGTTATATTCCTGAAGCTTGTTATCGATATATCGAAGGTGACGGTCGATCTTCTTTTTATTGAAGTTGTTCTTTTTGCTGTTCTGGGCTCTTAGCTTGGTGCCATCCCCTGCAATAAGTTTCCCTCCAATGAGATTGAAGTGTTTGGCCAGTGCTACTGTGGCACGAAAAACTTTCTTTATAGCCTCAGGATTGTCCTTTCTAAAGTTGGCAATGGTGTTATGGTCTGGGGAGAGTTGCCCAAGGAGCCACATCAATTCGATATTTCGTTTGCATTCGCGCTCCAAATTTCGGGAGGAACGCAGTCGGTTCAAATATCCATAGATAAATAACTTGAGCAACACACCTGGGTGGTAAGCAGGACGACCTCCTTCTGGGAAATTTACTCGAAACCCCATGTCTTCTAAATCCAAGCTATCTACAAAGATATCTACGGCCCTGACCTCGTTTTCCTGATTAATGGCGTCCTCTAGGGACACAGGGAACAACGAGGATTGTTTGCGATTTTTTCCTTCTATAAATCTCATGGCATGAAGATACAACAGTAGCTCATTGTGCTATAAAACAATAATAGAAGAAATTAACAAAGTTATTAAAAGCGAAGGGGGTTATTAGACAGTCTGACGGTCTTGGTTAAGGCAAGTGGCGTGGAATGGGGACACGTTCTTGTCGGCTTTGTTGTTTTTTAATTAATCTCTAAAATTACACTTTTCAGCAAACTGCCCGCTATTTGCTGTTAAACGATGTTGGCTACAGTGGTTTTTGCGAAGTGTTTATCTATCCTGCGTTTTGTTCCGCTCTGATTTTCTTGTTCTTATCAATAATTTTCAAAAAAGCTTTTTTCCTATTCGATTAAAATCCAGTATTTTAAACTGAAAGTATTGAATTTTTATATTTTTTACGCTCGAGTAAGAGTCAGCGAACTGATTTTAAGAGCATCCAATTTTTACATTTACCATACTTGAGTAAAAGTCAGAATAATAACTTTCAATGCCTTTTTCACGTTTGAGTAAGAGTTCAAGATCTAAATTTTAAAGACCTCCAATTTTTACATTTTTCATCTTTTAAATTTTATTTCATTTCTTACTTTTTATTTGAAGTTTTGATCTTTTTAGTTTTTTTCATTCTTTTCCGCACCGCTGGTTTTTTTCCAATTAGATCACCTTGATTTTTCTTAAGTCTATGTTTAAAATCTACTTTTTCGTAATTCAGTTTTGTATTTTTCAGTTACTGGATTGTTAATTTGAAACGACTAATATTCTTTTTTGCTGAATGCTCCCATTGTAGCCAACGGTCTTGTTTAACGCAAGTGGCGTGGAGTAGGCCCTATGTTTGTATAAAGCATAAGTTTCAGGTATTTATTATAACATAGTAATATCTAGTCACTTAATTACTTTAAAATCCAAAACCTATGCAGACACAAAGTACACAATTCGACTTCACCGGCCAAAAAATTTATGTAGGCATCGACACGCACCTTAAGAGCTGGAATGTAACGGTTATGATGGATCCTTATTACCAGAAAACCTTTTCACAGAATGCCAATGCCCAGACCCTCTTCAACCATCTACATGAGAATTATCCCGGAGGTAGTTACTTTAGTGCTTATGAAGCTGGCTTTGCGGGTTTTATGCCTCATTACCGTTTAATGGGCCTGGGTATTGAATCTATTGTGGTGAACCCTGCAGATATTCCCACGACCGGAAAAGAAAAGGTTCAGAAGAATGATTCGAGGGATAGTAAAAAAATCGCCCGTTCGCTAAAGAACGGTGAATTGACCCCAATTTATGTTCCCTCGCTCCAGACCCTGGCGGATAGGAGCCTTGTTCGCTTGAGAAAAACGATTGCCAGGGACCTGGCAAAAACAAAGACGCAGATCAAATCTTTCCTTCATTGCAACGGGATCGATATCCCAGATGATTTGAGCAAAGAAAACTGGACCAGGAAATTCATCAAATGGCTTATAGAAATAGAGATCGGACCCTTCAGGGAAACCCTGGAGGGTCATTTAGCTAAGTACCATTATTTTTATGCGCAAAAGCTAGCTATTAATCGGAAAGTCAAGATGCTTTCTGCCACTCCCCAGTATAAGGATAATATGGAACTTCTGCAGTCCATACCGGGAGTAGGCTATATCACGGCCATAACCTTTCTCACAGAGATAGAAAACATAAAAAGGTTCAAAAGCCTGGACAGGCTATGCAGTTTTATAGGTTTGGTACCGTCTACAAATTCCTCGGGAGAAAACGAAAGAATAGGAGAAATCACTCCCAGGGGCCACCGTATTCTCAGGGATATACTGGTAGAAGCCTCCTGGAAGGCAATAGGAAAAGATCCGGCCTTGGGAGCAACATATTCGAAACTCGGCCATAGAATGAAACCCAACAAGGCGATCATACGCATTACCAAAAAAATATTGAGCAGGATGAGATTCGTCCTGAATAACCAAACCCGATATGAACTGGGATATAAATAATATTAAAAGAGTAATTTATAAAACAGCTATCTTCAAGTGTGACCGTTTCCGCGTCCCTGCAGCGTTAACGACTGTCATTTAGTAGACTGCGGCGCACTTATTTATATAAACTAAACAAGACGATGCAGCTCCTTAGAGTCTGTTAATAGAAGGCTGTTTTATAATATTACAATTACTGATTAAGATAAAGCTATAAGACCTTGAGTTTTCTTAGCCATGGAGGACAATGAATAAATTTAAAAAGGTCCCTTTTTAGAGAAGGAACCGTATTCACTGTCGAAAGCCTTATTGCTGTTGAGTTGCTCTCCAGCAGCGCTCACTTCCCCTTCAGGCTAACATGTTAAATATAGGAAAAAAGTTGTCTAAAATTTGATATACAACATAGAAGGGACGCAAACTTGTCGGCTATATTGTTTTTTACTTGGTCTCTAAAATAACACTTTTTCGACTAAGCCCGCTATTTGCGCTTAGCATCCATGAAAAAGCAGTAATCGAGTATCTTTAATAATCACGATAAAAACTAAAGATATGGAAACCCGAGTTACTGCATTACCAAAGTTATTCATAGGAATTGATATTCACAAGAGAAGCTGGAAAATACATTGCAGCACCGATCTCTTTGGAGGTAAATCTTTTACGATGCCTCCAGAACCTGAGAAGTTATATGAGTACGTTCAGAAACATTTCTGTGATCACCAAGTAACTACTGCTTATGAGGCTGGTTGCTGTGGTTATTCTGCCCATCGCAGTTTTGAGGTCTTTGGTTGGAAATCCCTGGTTGTGAACCCAGCTGATATCCACCGTAAAGGAAAGGAGCGCTATACTAAAACAGACCGTATCGATGCGCAACTCATTAGCAGAGAGCTTAAAGATGGCCGTCTGGATGGTATCACTGTTCCAGATATAGAACGAGAAGGATTACGTAGTCTGTTTCGCCGTCGCAATGAACTGGTCAAGGACTTTCGTCGGATCAAAAGTAGGATCAAGATGCACTTGCTTTATTTCGGGATTAAAATTCCTGCAGAGTTCGATAATGATCATTGGAGCCATGCTTTTCGTCACTGGGTGGATAGCCAAGAGTTCCATTATCCCACCGCACAGGAAACGATGGCTAGCAAAATGCGGACTTTCCGGTTTATTGATAAAGAGCTTCGGGAAGTCTCAAGTCAGTTGAGAGCCTATTGCCGAAAACACTTCAAAAAAGATTACTATCTGTTAAGGAGTGTGCCGGGCATTGGAGGCATTGTAGCCGTAGGTATTTTGGCTGAACTAGGGGATCTAAGGCGCTTCAACACGCTTAAACATTTAGCGGGTTATGTTGGATTGGCTCCTGGGATCTATCAAAGCGGGGCTACTTCTAAGGCACTTGGCATGAACCCCCGTTGCCATCCTATCGTGTGGACACAATTATTTACTAGTTTAAGGGATTAGCATTAATTTTACTCAAAAAATGAGAAGGGGGTTCACAGGCTTAGGGGATAAACGTTTGGTTTATCGGGGCAACAAGATTTTATCGGACCTGTTCAGCAAGAGCGTCCATTCGATCCGTCAGCTCAGCAGGAACGAATCAGACGCAAAGGCCGTTTACCGTTTTTTGCAGAACGATAGGGTCAGTGAAGAAGATATAGTAGAGAACCTGGTACATAATTGCCAGATGGCTTGTGCGGGCAAATTTGTTGTCTGTATCCAAGATACCACGGAGGTCAACCTAAGCAGCCATGGTAATAGGATCAACAAAGATGGCTTTGTGGGCACGACCAATGCGAAGAATTCCCAGGGACTGGGGTTCTTTGTCCACCCAAGTTTGGTCTTGGATGCCGTGAGCGGCACCCCCTACGGCTATTCTGATATTAAGATCTGGAACAGGTCCTTGGACTTCAAATCAAAGCATGAAAGACAGTACGGCAAGCTGCCCATGGAAGAAAAAGAGTCCTATAAGTGGATAGAGGTGTCCAAAAACACACAGGCCTCACTAAGGGACGTGGTAGCGGGAATGGTGATCGTACAAGATAGGGAAGGGGATATCTACGAACAGTTTGCAAGCATACCAGATGCACGAACAGATCTATTGATAAGGGCCCGTGCGGATAGGGCCTTGGCGGATGGGTCAAAATTGTTCAGCTGCCTGGCGGACCAGCCCTGTCAAGGGTCCTATGAGGTACAGGTGGATGCCTGTGCAAAGACCAGAAGGAAAAAAAGGACCGCAAAAATTGAAATCAGATATAAAGAGGTAGAACTGAAAAGGACCAGGGCGGCCAGCAAGGCAGTGGCGCCCAGCATAAAACTATATCTGGTGGAGGCCAAAGAGGCTAACCGGGCCGGGCCGGACAGGGTGTGCTGGAGGTTATTGACAAGCCTGCCCATAGAGACCCTGGAAATGGCAGAAATGTGCGTGGAATGGTATAAGTGGAGGTGGACGATAGAAGAGGTGTTCAAGATATTGAAAAAAGAGGGCTACAATATCGAGGCGTCAGAGCTGGAGCATGGGTCATCGGTAAGAAAACTGAGCTTGTTGATAATGGAGGTCATCATCCAACTGTTCTTGATGCGGCTGGCGTATGCAGTACCAGAAGGAGAGATGAGCGCCGATAGCTGTTTCACGGAAGAAGAGCAAGCGTTTTTAGAGCACCAGATAATAAGACTGGAAGGTAGGACAGGGAAACAAAAAAACCCGTACAAGGAAAAAGGGCTAAAAAGATATGTTTGGGCGATAGCTAGACTTGGCGGATGGAAAGGCTATGAAAGCAAAAGGCATCCCGGCATAACGACCCTATGGATAGGACTGAAATATTTTAAGGCGGCCATGGAAGGGTGGACGATTCATAAAGATGTGTCCACACGATAGGTTGCCATCGGCTTATCCGATCGTATTTTGTGGAGGCTTCCTGGCAGGCGATAAGAACAGACCCTGTGATTCAGGCGTATTACCGCAAGCATATGGGCAAAGATGTGAAGAAAATAATAGTGAAGGTGGCCCATAAATTATTGAGCCGCACTTTAGCAGTGATAAAAACCGAAATCCCTTATGAGGTAGGGGTGATCGCATAAATAAAAATCAATACAATGACCAAGCTCAAACTAAATATCAAGCCTGTACCACAAAACATCGGTGGTGGCCATCTTGGACCACATTTTTTGTTAGCCAGTGGGCAGGTTTATTAACCATGATCATAGTGATGCTGGTGGCGCTCAGGAAGTGACCACAAATAGGATGCTGAGCAGGTTATTTTTGTGTTGAATTCTTACTGAAGCGAAGCTTCATCAAAAATTCAACACGTTAAAATTTTATAAGAATGAAATAAGAGAAATTAAAATATTATCTTTAAGAGAGAAGATTATTGCTTTTCATAGGAACCGATGTTAGCCACAGTAGTGTGTCCTGTGTTGCTTCGGGATACAATTTAAGTAAAATTGAGGAGCAACAAAACTGTAATTGAGATGAGAGTCTCATAATTTTCTGGAAACGACCCCGGCATTTGTTTCGGGTGGAAACACGCAAGAAGATTTTGGGGATTGGTCTCTCGGCTGGGATGTTTAGGCATACCGGTCAAACCGCCTTATGGGGCTTACCTTTCACGGGTTGGTCTTGAGCGATAAGGTCAAAGGCGCTACTGCCACTTGTAGGGTAATGTAGTTTGCTATGGTGGGGGTAAAGAAGCTGAACGAGATGTGAGTGAACCCTTGTAGAAGTGTCGTAAACAACTTTAGTATTGTCAAAATCGAGGGATGGGCGGTCCCGAGAGACAGGACTTGACGGGAGTAACCTATTTACTGGTCAAGTGGCAATCGGCATAAAGAGGGCAGGAGCTTTACTTACGGCTCAATTACGGAACAGGAGAAGCTAATGGCAGGTGCGAAAATTCCACAACCCCGAAGGGCAAGGAAGAAATTAGCCATACGTGCCATTAGTGACGGATTATCCCGTAGTAGCGATGAGCATCCTGTAATGGGATGGGAGCGAAGGGGCTGACTTAACAGTTTTAACTTGTATTACAACTAATGTAGATTAGGATGATTTTCAAAGAGAAACAAAAGTCGCAACCGATAGATAAGCGACAGGTAATGGAAGCCTTTAAGAAGGTACGCAGTAACAAGGGTGCATCGGGTGTCGATAAAGTATCGATTTCCGAAGTGTCCGCTCGCCCTATGAAATACCTTTATCCCGTATGGAACAGGTTAGCGAGTGGAAGTTACTTTCCCAAGCCCGTTCGCGAAGTAGAAATACCCAAAGCAGATGGCAGGATACGGAAACTGGGCATCCCGACGGTACAAGACCGAACGGCTCAAATGGTAATTAGAGAGGAGCTGGAGCAGCTTGCAGATAAGCGGTTCAGCAAAAGTTCCTTTGGCTATCGACCGAACAAATCGGCGCACCAAGCCATAAAGCAATGCAGGGAAAACTGTATGGCGATGGATTGGGCAATAGATTTGGACATCAAGAGTTTTTTTGATGAGATAGACCACGATTTAATGCTCAAAGCATTGGGTCACTTTACCAAAGAGAAGCACATTCACTTGTACGTGACACGTTGGTTAAAAGCCAGTGTCCAAAAGAAAGATGGGAGTGTTCATCCCCGTAGCAAAGGCACACCACAGGGAGGTGTTATAAGCCCATTATTGGCAAACATTTTCCTAGACGTTGTTTTTGACAAATGGATTGAACAGCACCATCCCGAAGTAAAGTTTGAACGATATGCAGATGATATTATCATCCATTGTGCAAACTTCAAACAAGCCCTGCGGACTTTGGAAGCGGTAAAAGCCAGATTTGAGCAATGCAAGTTGCAGATAAAGAAAGGCAAGAGCAATATTGTTTATTGCAAGCGCAACCAAAAGAAGCACCCACCGTTCAAGGTCCACTATGTAACCTTCAGTTTTTTAGGTTTTACATTCAAACCAAGAATGGTAAAGGGCTACTACGGGAACTTTCATTTGGGTTTCACGCCCGCCATCAGCCGCCAAAGTCAAAAGCGAATCAATCAAACCTTGTTCAAGATGAAACTGCACCGTATGGTTCACTTGCGCCTGCCCGATTTGGCAGGCATTATAGCGAACAAAGTACGAGGGTGGATTCATTATTACGGCAAGGTGCGAATGAGCGAACTACATTATGTGTTCCGCTTTTTGAATATGCGACTGGCTAAATGGGTACGCAACAAATATCGGCGATTTAGGCGTAAACATTGGTTCTTTGCCTACAAATGGTTACAGGAGACTGCCAAGCAGTTTCCCAATCTATTTGTGCATTGGCAATATGGTTTTACGCCTTAGACTTGTTAAGAAGAGCCGTATGATGTGAGAGCATCACGTACGGTTCTGAGAGAGGTTTAGGGGTGCAATTCCCCTTTACCTACTCGACTAAAGAACTATTACCAATAATGTTCCCGCAATCAAACTTGTAATTAATGTTCCCGTTCTTAAGTTTTTACCCGGACCGATAAATATTCCTTCAAGATCAGTTATGTTGATTTCAATTCTTTCTTTTTTATTTTTTGATTCCTTATATTTTATAGAAGCTTCAGCGACAATTATTTTATCAGTTACATCTATTATTTTTAAGTAATTGATTGTCATTTTTTGATTCTTAAGTTTTCTTCTTGAATAAAACAAAATTGTTTTAGAATCTTTAGGTTCATTTCTTTCTTTTTGATGAAAGAATACAACTTCATCTTTCAATTGAATTCCAATACTATCTTTAGACGTTAGAATATCAAAAAATCTATTTTTCAAACCTTTTTCAAATATGAGAGGAGTTTTTTCTCGCTCAATTAACGCCTTATTTTCTATGTCGAGATAAATGGCATTTCCATATCGGATCATAGGAGTATATGGCCAAACTTGTCCATAACTAAGATTTATAAACCCTGTTATAAAAGCTAAAGTCAGAAATATTCTTCTTTGTTGGGTCATGATTAATTGCACACAACGGTCTTGTTTAACGCAAGTGGCGTGGAGTAGGGACGCGAACTTGTCGGCTTAGTTGTTTTTTAATTGTTGTCTAAAATAGCACTTTTCACTAGAACGCCCGCCATTTGCTGTTAAACGATGTTGCATAGCGTTACGATCCTCGGAACATGTTATTTTGTTGACTGCCTTTTTAATTATTTTTGTTTCTTTCTAAATCTTAAATCAATTTTTCACGCTTGAGTAAGAATCAGTTTGAATTCTTTTCATCTAAATTCTTTTGCTCATTTTTTACGTTTGATTGAAAGTCAGATTTAAAATCTAAAGGCTTTAAAATTTTACATTTTTCGCGTCCGAGTAAAAAATTCAACGTACTGTATTTAAAAATTATCGATTTTTAGTTCTTCATTTCAATTCAAAGTTCCTCCTTTTCGTAAGGATCCGCGTACTGATTTTAAGGGGCTCCAATTTTTACATTTTTTGTCATTTAAACTTTTCCGTACAACTTGCGATTGAATGGTTTTTGTTTCTTTCTAAAATCTTGAAAAAGTCAGCGCAACAGTTGCGAAAGAGTGTTTTTTTTCATTCAGATTTGCCGTTATTTTTTTGCGTTTTTCATTCTGAGTAATGCTTTGCAACGGTCTTGTTTAACGCAAGTGGCGTGGAGTAGGGACGCTAATTTGTCGGTTTTGTTGTTTTTTACTGGGTCTCTAAAATAACACTTTTCACCAAATTGCCCGCTATTTGCTGTTAAACGATGTTACCTGTAGTATTTCTTGTTCTAAGCTACTTTAAACTCCGAATCATTCATTACTACACTAAATTTTATGTTCGCTTTTAATGCTCTAAAAACTTTTAAAATGGTTTCTATCGTAACATTTTTTGCGTTCCGTTCTAGTTTTGAAATTTGAGCTTTTTGGACACCTATTAATTCTCCAAGTTGCTCTTGGGTCAAATGTCTTTCTTTTCTAACAGATTTTATCATTTCTCCTAAGATATCCAATCTTAGGTCAAATTCATATTTATCTCTATCATTTGTTCCAATCTCTCCAATGTGAACATCTTTCATCTGGTCGAGCGTCATCATTTTCATTTTTTTCTTTTTAGTTTCCATCGTTTTCATATTTTACTGTTCAAAATATTCAGCTCTAATTTTCTTGGCTTTCTCTATTTCTTTTTTTGGAACTTTATCTACTTTCTTAATTATTCCGTGCGTTGCCAAAACAAGGGTTTCTGTTTTCTCTGTTTTATCCCAAAAAGCCAATAATCGATATTGAAGTCCGCTAAATTTTGTTCTAAATTCCCAAATATCATCATCCAATTTTTTAAACAGTTTGGGATCATTTATCAATTTTGCCTTATCAATATTGTAATAAATTTTATTCTGTGTTTTCGGATCTAAATTGTTCATAAACTCAATCGCTTGGTCCAAAAATATAACCTCAAATTTCTTTTCCATTCTTTATTTTGTCCGTTTTAAACATTCAAAGATAATCAAATGTTTCAATATATGGAAACTAATTTTTGTTGAAATATTACAGGTAACGGTCTTGTTTAACGCAAGTGGCGTGGAGTAGGGACGCAAACTTGTCGGCTTAATTCTTTTTTAATTAGCCTCTAAAATATTACTTTTTCCTGAAATACCCGCTATTTGCTGTTAAACGATGTTGGCTACAGTGGTTTTTGCGAAGTGTTTATCTATCCTGCGTTTTGTTCCGCTCTGATTTTCTTGTTCTTATCAATAATTTTCAAAAAAGCTTTTTTCCTATTCGATTAAAATCCAGTATTTTAAACTGAAAGTATTGAATTTTTATATTTTTTACGCTCGAGTAAGAGTCAGCGAACTGATTTTAAGAGCATCCAATTTTTACATTTACCATACTTGAGTAAAAGTCAGAATAATAACTTTCAATGCCTTTTTCACGTTTGAGTAAGAGTTCAAGATCTAAATTTTAAAGACCTCCAATTTTTACATTTTTCATCTTTTAAATTTTATTTCATTTCTTACTTTTTATTTGAAGTTTTGATCTTTTTAGTTTTTTTCATTCTTTTCCGCACCGCTGGTTTTTTTCCAATTAGATCACCTTGATTTTTCTTAAGTCTATGTTTAAAATCTACTTTTTCGTAATTCAGTTTTGTATTTTTCAGTTACTGGATTGTTAATTTGAAACGACTAATATTCTTTTTTGCTGAATGCTCCCATTGTAGCCAACGGTCTTGTTTAACGCAAGTGGCGTGGAGTAGGGACGCGAACTTGTCGGCTTAGTTGTTTTTTAATTGTTGTCTAAAATAGCACTTTTCACTAGAACGCCCGCCATTTGCTGTTAAACGATGTTGCATAGCGTTACGATCCTCGGAACATGTTATTTTGTTGACTGCCTTTTTAATTATTTTTGTTTCTTTCTAAATCTTAAATCAATTTTTCACGCTTGAGTAAGAATCAGTTTGAATTCTTTTCATCTAAATTCTTTTGCTCATTTTTTACGTTTGATTGAAAGTCAGATTTAAAATCTAAAGGCTTTAAAATTTTACATTTTTCGCGTCCGAGTAAAAAATTCAACGTACTGTATTTAAAAATTATCGATTTTTAGTTCTTCATTTCAATTCAAAGTTCCTCCTTTTCGTAAGGATCCGCGTACTGATTTTAAGGGGCTCCAATTTTTACATTTTTTGTCATTTAAACTTTTCCGTACAACTTGCGATTGAATGGTTTTTGTTTCTTTCTAAAATCTTGAAAAAGTCAGCGCAACAGTTGCGAAAGAGTGTTTTTTTTCATTCAGATTTGCCGTTATTTTTTTGCGTTTTTCATTCTGAGTAATGCTTTGCAACGGTCTTGTTTAACGCAAGTGGCGTGGGGTTAGGACGCGAACTTGTCGGCTTTGTTGTTTGTTAATTGGTTTCTAAAATAACACTTTTCAGCAAACTACCCGCTATTTGCTGTTAAACGATGTTAGGCACTGTAAAATTACTGAATCTTGTATTTTTCTTCTATTGCTTTACGAGTCTTTTCGTCAGCTAGTTCAAATCCAAATCCACTTTGACTTCCGAAAATCTGATAACCATATTTCAATCCATAATATCTGTCAATCATCATTTTTAAAGGAGCTTGATCTAATTCTTTTTCTTTTACGGCTTTTTGGATAATTGGTAAATAATCAGACATCATTTCAGTGTTTGAATGTTGAATGACTGCCCACATCACGTGTTCAAATTTTTCTCCAACTAAACTTTTACCTAAATAAGTTTTGTATTCCTTGTAAAGAGAATTAATGATTTTTTGATTTTTTAAATCCATTTTTTTTTGTTCGACTGACAATTCTCTTGACGACTGATTTCTATATTTTTGATCATCAATGTTAACTTGTTGGATTTTTTTGACTAAATCAATATTCAATGAATTTGATTTACAATATTCTTCAATTATAAATTTTGTTTCTGTGATTGATCTTGATTTACATTCTTTTAATTTGTTTAAATAATCTGCTCGAATTATATCATATTTTGGATTTGTTGTGATTGAATTTTCAAATGACAAAACGTATTCACAGCTATCATCAGCATTTTTAAATTTTTCAAAAGCCGTTTTTATATTCTTTTCGCTTTCTTTTAATGTTAGAAATGCTGAAAGTATATTAAAATAATCTGCAAGATTAAAATTTTCAGGATTGTTCTTTGTCCTAGATTTAGTTTCTTTCAAAATCATATTGGCATAATCAAAATCTTTTTCTGTAATATTAGGACTTTGAGTTGGTTTATATGAAAGAAATTGTTTTTCGAAATTGTCATATTCAAATGTGACGTCATTTTGTGCATTGCAATTAAAAGCTGAAATTGTCAGTATAATTAGTATATAGTTTTTCATTGTCGCTGTTTTTTTATAGTGCCTAACGGTCTTGTTTAACGCAAGTGGCGTGGAGTAGGGACGCAAACTTGTCGGCTTTGTTGTTT
This sequence comes from Gillisia sp. Hel_I_86, assembly GCF_007827275.1. Classification (NCBI taxonomy): domain Bacteria; kingdom Pseudomonadati; phylum Bacteroidota; class Flavobacteriia; order Flavobacteriales; family Flavobacteriaceae; genus Gillisia; species Gillisia sp. Hel_I_86. The sequence goes on from NZ_VISE01000001.1 coordinate 1,647,500, forward strand.
GTTAATTGGTCTCTAAAATAACACTTTTCACCAAATTGCCCGCTATTTGCTGTTAAACGATGTTACCACACGTAGTTATTCTGAAAGTTGTTTCGTTAAATCATTTAAAATATAGTTTCGTGCATTAACTCCACCCATCGATGGGTTACGGTTTGTCAAAACTATGACAGTATATCGGTTATCAATTATGTCCATTGCAGAGGCAACTCCAAGTATTGTATTCTCTTCGAAATAACCACCTGGATGACCGTAAATTTCCTTATCATTTTTGTCATTGAGTTGAAATCCCAACCCATAGTTGGCATCGGATTGTTTAGTTATCATCTCGTCAAAATCACTTTTAGAAATCAATTCAAAATTTCTTAGTGCTTTTGAAAATTTCATTAAATCATCTACTGTCGAACTACTACCACCATCTGGTAAAACAGACTGTGTATTATTCATACTTAAAGGTGTAAGAATATTATTTTCAACAAATTCATTATAAGGTACTTTACTAACTGACTCAATAATTTTTCCCAATACTATAAATCCAGAATTACTATATCGGAATTTTCTGTGGCTCTTTAAAGAATCATTCATCACAATTAAATGGTATAGCTTGTCTAAGTCTTCTTGGTCGGACTCATTGGTATAATCCCAATAATTCCCCAATCCACTTGTGTGGCTTAAAAGTTGTCTGATAGTTACGCTATCTTTTAAAAATTGATTTTTAATCTCTGGTAAATAGTTCCCTACTGTATTATTTAGTTTTATTTCTCCACTTTCTGCAAGTTTTATAATGGCAATAGCTGTAAACATTTTTGGCATAGAGGCCAGACCTATTTTACTTTCAAGGGAATGTTTTTCTGTATGTGAAAGGTCTTTAAATCCATAAGCTTTTTTAAAAAGAACTTCATCATTATCTGCTATAAGAATAACGCCATTAAGGCTATCCTTAACAGCTTGAGAAGTCAAAAATGAATCTATTTCTTTTAAAGATATCTGCTTTTTTCCATCCTCATTAAAACTTGGTTTGTTTTTATTGTTTTTGCAACTTATGGTCAACAAAATCATTATTAAAACTGTGATTTTTTTCATTTCGATGTATTTTTGTTTATTTTATTTAAAATTCTGAAAAGTGTTTTTATCTCTTCTTCGCTAATATCTTTCTGAGCAGTTTCTCTATTTTTGGATATTATCGGAATCGCCGCATTCAATAATTTTTTTCCTTTGTTAGTTATTTTCAGATCCTTTTTCCTGCGGTCAGAGCTATTCTCTTCTCGTTCTATTAATTTATTTTGGACTAATATTTCTATCATTCTTGCGATTGATGCGACGTCCTTGAACAAAAGTTTTGATAAATCAACTTGACTTATATCCGGTTTATCGCTGATTTGAATCATAAGTAATATTTGATTTATTGTTACTTTAATATTGAGTTCGTTCAAATTCCGTTGTGCCATTGTGCGGTATTGCTTAATGGCTCTTTCAATTTGATAGAATATTGTTTTTGAAGGATCCTGAAATTGCATAACTTAGATTATTGATACAAATATAATTGATATATCAATAAAAATGATGTTGTTTTGCAGGTTTTTTTCGCTATGTGTGGTAACGGTCTTGTTTAACGCAAGTGGCGTGGGGTGAGGACGCGAACTTGTCGGCTTAGTTGTTTGTTTATTGGTCTCTAAAATAACACTTTTCAGCAGATTACCCGCTATTTGCTGTTAAACGATGTTATGCTTTGTATGTTATCTTCTGCTCTTTGTGATTCTCTAATAATTTGTTTAATAATTTTATAGAATAATATCTATTGTTCTGGATAAACTTTACAAATAAAGGTCTTAAATTATCTATCAATCCTTTAGATCTTGCTATTGATAATAAACCTAAAGTTCCAATACACTCAATATTGAAATTTTCAGCTATTGTCCGTGCTTTTTTATCATCTATTAGAAGGAATTGAGCATTCAGTTCTTTATAAAGGATTAATGATTCCGATTCTCCATAATCCATTATAAAAGTCAATTCGTTGAAACTGGATATTTTGACAACTTTCGGCTCAAAAAATCTTTTGATTTTCTTATAATATTCAGTGTTTTTCTTTAAAGTTATTTCTTCCCAAACTGCATTTGGTATTTTGATTTCATCGAACAAACTATTTAAAATTTCCAGCTTATCAATAATGGCAAGGGAAAAAATAGGTCCTGCATCGGCAATTACAAGTCCGTTTTTCATTTCTATTTTAATTTTTCAATATCTTTTAGTACATCTTTTTCTGTCAAGCTAGATATTGAAATTTTATTTTTGGAAAGTTCAGTCTCAAATTCTAATCGAGAAAGTCCCGAAAGTTGAGCGGCTTTACCAATTGTCAATTTTTGAATTTTATATAATTGAATGGCCAACATGATTTTGATGCGTTTTTTTAAATCATTTTCTGATTCATTCAACGCCAAAAGAATATCGTTCGGGAAATCTACAGATATGGTTTGATAATTCATCTTTTTAATGTTTATTTTCAAATTTAACCTTTTTTCAGTTCAATTTGTTTATAGCTGGATGATTTTTACATATAAAGCATAACGGTCTTGTTTAACGCAAGTGGCGTGGAGTAGGGACGCGAACTTGTCGGTTTTGTTGTTTGTTACTTGGTCTATAAAATAACACTTTTCAGCAGAATGCCCGCTATTTGCTGTTAAACGATGTTGTAACCCGTTGTGTGTCCTGTGTTGCTTCGGGATACAATTTAAGTAAAATTGAGGAGCAACAAAACTGTAATTGAGATGAGAGTCTCATAATTTTCTGGAAACGACCCCGGCATTTGTTTCGGGTGGAAACACGCAAGAAGATTTTGGGGATTGGTCTCTCGGCTGGGATGTTTAGGCATACCGGTCAAACCGCCTTATGGGGCTTACCTTTCACGGGTTGGTCTTGAGCGATAAGGTCAAAGGCGCTACTGCCACTTGTAGGGTAATGTAGTTTGCTATGGTGGGGGTAAAGAAGCTGAACGAGATGTGAGTGAACCCTTGTAGAAGTGTCGTAAACAACTTTAGTATTGTCAAAATCGAGGGATGGGCGGTCCCGAGAGACAGGACTTGACGGGAGTAACCTATTTACTGGTCAAGTGGCAATCGGCATAAAGAGGGCAGGAGCTTTACTTACGGCTCAATTACGGAACAGGAGAAGCTAATGGCAGGTGCGAAAATTCCACAACCCCGAAGGGCAAGGAAGAAATTAGCCATACGTGCCATTAGTGACGGATTATCCCGTAGTAGCGATGAGCATCCTGTAATGGGATGGGAGCGAAGGGGCTGACTTAACAGTTTTAACTTGTATTACAACTAATGTAGATTAGGATGATTTTCAAAGAGAAACAAAAGTCGCAACCGATAGATAAGCGACAGGTAATGGAAGCCTTTAAGAAGGTACGCAGTAACAAGGGTGCATCGGGTGTCGATAAAGTATCGATTTCCGAAGTGTCCGCTCGCCCTATGAAATACCTTTATCCCGTATGGAACAGGTTAGCGAGTGGAAGTTACTTTCCCAAGCCCGTTCGCGAAGTAGAAATACCCAAAGCAGATGGCAGGATACGGAAACTGGGCATCCCGACGGTACAAGACCGAACGGCTCAAATGGTAATTAGAGAGGAGCTGGAGCAGCTTGCAGATAAGCGGTTCAGCAAAAGTTCCTTTGGCTATCGACCGAACAAATCGGCGCACCAAGCCATAAAGCAATGCAGGGAAAACTGTATGGCGATGGATTGGGCAATAGATTTGGACATCAAGAGTTTTTTTGATGAGATAGACCACGATTTAATGCTCAAAGCATTGGGTCACTTTACCAAAGAGAAGCACATTCACTTGTACGTGACACGTTGGTTAAAAGCCAGTGTCCAAAAGAAAGATGGGAGTGTTCATCCCCGTAGCAAAGGCACACCACAGGGAGGTGTTATAAGCCCATTATTGGCAAACATTTTCCTAGACGTTGTTTTTGACAAATGGATTGAACAGCACCATCCCGAAGTAAAGTTTGAACGATATGCAGATGATATTATCATCCATTGTGCAAACTTCAAACAAGCCCTGCGGACTTTGGAAGCGGTAAAAGCCAGATTTGAGCAATGCAAGTTGCAGATAAAGAAAGGCAAGAGCAATATTGTTTATTGCAAGCGCAACCAAAAGAAGCACCCACCGTTCAAGGTCCACTATGTAACCTTCAGTTTTTTAGGTTTTACATTCAAACCAAGAATGGTAAAGGGCTACTACGGGAACTTTCATTTGGGTTTCACGCCCGCCATCAGCCGCCAAAGTCAAAAGCGAATCAATCAAACCTTGTTCAAGATGAAACTGCACCGTATGGTTCACTTGCGCCTGCCCGATTTGGCAGGCATTATAGCGAACAAAGTACGAGGGTGGATTCATTATTACGGCAAGGTGCGAATGAGCGAACTACATTATGTGTTCCGCTTTTTGAATATGCGACTGGCTAAATGGGTACGCAACAAATATCGGCGATTTAGGCGTAAACATTGGTTCTTTGCCTACAAATGGTTACAGGAGACTGCCAAGCAGTTTCCCAATCTATTTGTGCATTGGCAATATGGTTTTACGCCTTAGACTTGTTAAGAAGAGCCGTATGATGTGAGAGCATCACGTACGGTTCTGAGAGAGGTTTAGGGGTGCAATTCCCCTTTACCTACTCGACTTTTACTACAGATATTATAATAACAAATGTTTAAAATAGCTTATTTTGTTAGTTTAGTATTTATAAGTCGAAACCTAGATTTAGCTGAAACATGATTGGGAAAATATTTCCGTTTCCTTCTGTATCAAAATAGTATTGAGGTCCGACATCAAATAATAAATGGAAATTTTCTCCATATTTTCTTTGAAACCCCCAAGTCGGTCCAACTGCAAAATCAAAGTCAGATGTCCGATTTACATTGTCAGCAATTGAATTCCCTCTTGTAATCATTCTCAAAGAAATAAAATTTCCAGAATTATTATTAACCGATTTATCTTTACTAAGCCTCTTATTTAAATTATAAAACCACTTTTGCTGTAAATCAAGAAAAGGAGCAATAATATAAATTAGTCCTGATCCTCCACCAAACTCTAAGTCTGGATATGCTCCTCCGTAACCTATTCCAATAGCAGAGGAAAAGGTTGAATAATTTCCTGTCGGAATTTCTAATTCAACTGCTGGATTTAGAAAATTAATTCTCCAAACTTTTTCAGTATTATAAGTGTTTTTCTCTTGTCCATAAGAAGTAATTGAAAATAATGCTAAAAGTGCTAGAATTGATAATTTTTTCATTAAAATCTGATTTTTAGGTGTTTAAGTTTTTGTTTTGTAACTAATAAGCATTAAAAAAAATATTTTCTAAATAATCTTATCAATTTGATTTATTCACGGATAGATTAAGTTCAAATATAACTTTAAATTTAGTTTGAACTAATTTTGAAATTTAAATAATCCAAATAATTAATGTTATCAATACAACTTGTCAGAAAATGCTCTAATATTAATATTTTAAAAATCTTTAGTTCTTTCAATTCAAAATTATGTGTTGGATTTTAAGTTTTCTGAAAAATGGGTTACAACGGTCTTGTTTAACGCAAGTGGCGTGGAGTAGGGACGCGAACCTGTCGGCTTAGTTGTTTGTTACTTGGTCTCTAAAATAACACTTTTCATCAAAATACCCGCTATTTGCTGTTAAACGATGTTGCCATTAGTAGTGTGTCCTGTGTTGCTTCGGGATACAATTTAAGTAAAATTGAGGAGCAACAAAACTGTAATTGAGATGAGAGTCTCATAATTTTCTGGAAACGACCCCGGCATTTGTTTCGGGTGGAAACACGCAAGAAGATTTTGGGGATTGGTCTCTCGGCTGGGATGTTTAGGCATACCGGTCAAACCGCCTTATGGGGCTTACCTTTCACGGGTTGGTCTTGAGCGATAAGGTCAAAGGCGCTACTGCCACTTGTAGGGTAATGTAGTTTGCTATGGTGGGGGTAAAGAAGCTGAACGAGATGTGAGTGAACCCTTGTAGAAGTGTCGTAAACAACTTTAGTATTGTCAAAATCGAGGGATGGGCGGTCCCGAGAGACAGGACTTGACGGGAGTAACCTATTTACTGGTCAAGTGGCAATCGGCATAAAGAGGGCAGGAGCTTTACTTACGGCTCAATTACGGAACAGGAGAAGCTAATGGCAGGTGCGAAAATTCCACAACCCCGAAGGGCAAGGAAGAAATTAGCCATACGTGCCATTAGTGACGGATTATCCCGTAGTAGCGATGAGCATCCTGTAATGGGATGGGAGCGAAGGGGCTGACTTAACAGTTTTAACTTGTATTACAACTAATGTAGATTAGGATGATTTTCAAAGAGAAACAAAAGTCGCAACCGATAGATAAGCGACAGGTAATGGAAGCCTTTAAGAAGGTACGCAGTAACAAGGGTGCATCGGGTGTCGATAAAGTATCGATTTCCGAAGTGTCCGCTCGCCCTATGAAATACCTTTATCCCGTATGGAACAGGTTAGCGAGTGGAAGTTACTTTCCCAAGCCCGTTCGCGAAGTAGAAATACCCAAAGCAGATGGCAGGATACGGAAACTGGGCATCCCGACGGTACAAGACCGAACGGCTCAAATGGTAATTAGAGAGGAGCTGGAGCAGCTTGCAGATAAGCGGTTCAGCAAAAGTTCCTTTGGCTATCGACCGAACAAATCGGCGCACCAAGCCATAAAGCAATGCAGGGAAAACTGTATGGCGATGGATTGGGCAATAGATTTGGACATCAAGAGTTTTTTTGATGAGATAGACCACGATTTAATGCTCAAAGCATTGGGTCACTTTACCAAAGAGAAGCACATTCACTTGTACGTGACACGTTGGTTAAAAGCCAGTGTCCAAAAGAAAGATGGGAGTGTTCATCCCCGTAGCAAAGGCACACCACAGGGAGGTGTTATAAGCCCATTATTGGCAAACATTTTCCTAGACGTTGTTTTTGACAAATGGATTGAACAGCACCATCCCGAAGTAAAGTTTGAACGATATGCAGATGATATTATCATCCATTGTGCAAACTTCAAACAAGCCCTGCGGACTTTGGAAGCGGTAAAAGCCAGATTTGAGCAATGCAAGTTGCAGATAAAGAAAGGCAAGAGCAATATTGTTTATTGCAAGCGCAACCAAAAGAAGCACCCACCGTTCAAGGTCCACTATGTAACCTTCAGTTTTTTAGGTTTTACATTCAAACCAAGAATGGTAAAGGGCTACTACGGGAACTTTCATTTGGGTTTCACGCCCGCCATCAGCCGCCAAAGTCAAAAGCGAATCAATCAAACCTTGTTCAAGATGAAACTGCACCGTATGGTTCACTTGCGCCTGCCCGATTTGGCAGGCATTATAGCGAACAAAGTACGAGGGTGGATTCATTATTACGGCAAGGTGCGAATGAGCGAACTACATTATGTGTTCCGCTTTTTGAATATGCGACTGGCTAAATGGGTACGCAACAAATATCGGCGATTTAGGCGTAAACATTGGTTCTTTGCCTACAAATGGTTACAGGAGACTGCCAAGCAGTTTCCCAATCTATTTGTGCATTGGCAATATGGTTTTACGCCTTAGACTTGTTAAGAAGAGCCGTATGATGTGAGAGCATCACGTACGGTTCTGAGAGAGGTTTAGGGGTGCAATTCCCCTTTACCTACTCGACCTTTTTACTCCTATTTTGTCTTCTCTTTTGTTTGATTGTTTCTCTTCTTGTTTTTGAAGTTGAAAAGCTCAGAATTTTTGACAATTGTTCTAAGAAGTTTTTTGAAATTTTTGAAGGTCTATATTTGGATATCATATGGCTATTGTTCTAATTTATTTATTAATTTATTAACTCTAGATATTCTTGGGGTTATTTCTTTTTTTACTCTTTTTTTATTTGTGAAATATCCATAAACTCCTATTCCGATTGCAGCTATATTTATAAAGATTAAGCCTATTATAAAGTTTTCTGGTATCTTATTCCAAATACTGATATTAAATAGTATCATAATTGGGAAAACTGGCAAAATGCCCCAATAAAAATATGTTTTAAGAAACTTTTTTTGTACTAAAAGATATTCCTTGTTTTTTTTGAGATAATTTAGGTAATTTTCTTCCAAATCGCTATGCTTAAATTTTTTAATACGTTGATATTTAATTATTAAATAAACTGAACAAATCATTATTAATGCTATTGCCATTTTTGTCAGAATGAATGGAATCTTGAATAATAAAAAAATAGATACTAAAACTCCAAATACAGCTAAAATCGTTTCGGAAAGTTCTAGATAGTTCCACCATTTGTGTAAACGATTTAAACTGGATTGTAATTCAATCATTAATTTTGATTTCTCAAATTTTATACGCTCCTGATTACTGGACGATTGCCAGATTTTAATTAATTCATCTTCAATCATAATATTTCATTTATGCAGTTAAACAATTTTGATTTTATCCGCTTGATTTTTACGGCTATGTGATTTTCAGATAATCCAAGTATATCTGAAATTTCTCGGTATGCTAATCCTTCCAAGTACAGAGCAATTATTGCTTTATCTCCTTCATTCAATTTTTTGACACACTTTCTTAAAGCTATTATTTTTTCATTATTTTTTTCATTTCCCTCTTCCGAACCTAAATTAGAAATAGTCATACTATCTAATCTTATAAATCGATTTTGGGTCTTTGCGTATTTAGATTTAAAACGAAGACAAACATTTAATGCTATTCTAAACATCCAAGTGGCAATAGAAGAATTACCTTTAAATGAACTCATCGAATTCCATATGTGAACTAAAACTTCCTGAAAAAGGTCTTTCGAATCTTCACTACTAACTGAATAAATAGAGCAAATTCTATATAACTTATCCTGATTTTCTTGCAAAGCAGAAAGAAATATGGTTTTCTGTTTTTCCATTTTTAATACTTCCCTTTACTATTTTAGTTACCATAGTTTGATAAATATGACAGTTTAGTGTGTTTTTTTAGTAAATAATATGATGATAAGGCTCTTATTTAGTTAGAATGGTCAGTATTAATGGCAACGGTCTTGTTTAACGCAAGTGGCGTGGAGTAGGGACACGTTTTTGTCGGCTTTGTTGTTTTCTTTTTGCTCTCTAAAATAACGCTTTTCAGCACAATGCCCGACATTTGCTGTTAAACGATGTTGCTAACAGGAAAAACTCCACCATTGATGTTTTGAAAACCTTAACAAATTAGCTCAATTTTTGTTTTTATCGATCATTTTTTAAAAGTTTTTGTGAGTTTAGGAAGCGTTTTTTTTACTTTCTAAAAATAATCTTTCTCCATTTTTTCAATATTTGGATCCGAGTAGAATCAGTTTTTAAAGTTCAAAATTCTCATTTTTAGATTTCCTTTTTTTTTTTATCTTTTAAAAGTTGTTTTCTTAAATTTAATTTTTCTTTGAAATAGTCGGGGTAATTTTGTCAATTATCGAGAAACTTTATTTGATTTTTTTCTTAATAGTGAAGTGAAATTATCATTTTGGAACAGTCCGCTTTTTTTGTCATTTATCATGCAATTTTAAATGAAAACATTCTTGTTTTTTATGAATCGGAGCAGGATTTTTTCATGAAAGTTTTAGTTAGCAAACAACTGCTCATTTTGTCAATTTTTAGTACTTATATTTTTTTTCGGTCTCTTTTTTCCTTTTCTTCTAAATAAAAAATCATTCATTTTTTCTTGTTTGCAACGGTCTCGTATAACGACAAGTGGCGCGGAATTATGGATGCGGATTTGTCGGCTTAACGATTTTGTTTACTATGGAAAACTAATTTACTTCTTTTCTATGAAACGCGCCATTTGCGTTATACGTTGTTGGCAAAAGTGGTGTGTCCTGTGTTGCTTCGGGATACAATTTAAGTAAAATTGAGGAGCAACAAAACTGTAATTGAGATGAGAGTCTCATAATTTTCTGGAAACGACCCCGGCATTTGTTTCGGGTGGAAACACGCAAGAAGGTTTTGGGGATTGGTCTCTCGGCTGGGATGTTTAGGCATACCGGTCAAACCGCCTTATGGGGCTTACCTTTCACGGGTTGGTCTTGAGCGATAAGGTCAAAGGCGCTACTGCCACTTGTAGGGTAATGTAGTTTGCTATGGTGGGGGTAAAGAAGCTGAACGAGATGTGAGTGAACCCTTGTAGAAGTGTCGTAAACAACTTTAGTATTGTCAAAATCGAGGGATGGGCGGTCCCGAGAGACAGGACTTGACGGGAGTAACCTATTTACTGGTCAAGTGGCAATCGGCATAAAGAGGGCAGGAGCTTTACTTACGGCTCAATTACGGAACAGGAGAAGCTAATGGCAGGTGCGAAAATTCCACAACCCCGAAGGGCAAGGAAGAAATTAGCCATACGTGCCATTAGTGACGGATTATCCCGTAGTAGCGATGAGCATCCTGTAATGGGATGGGAGCGAAGGGGCTGACTTAACAGTTTTAACTTGTATTACAACTAATGTAGATTAGGATGATTTTCAAAGAGAAACAAAAGTCGCAACCGATAGATAAGCGACAGGTAATGGAAGCCTTTAAGAAGGTACGCAGTAACAAGGGTGCATCGGGTGTCGATAAAGTATCGATTTCCGAAGTGTCCGCTCGCCCTATGAAATACCTTTATCCCGTATGGAACAGGTTAGCGAGTGGAAGTTACTTTCCCAAGCCCGTTCGCGAAGTAGAAATACCCAAAGCAGATGGCAGGATACGGAAACTGGGCATCCCGACGGTACAAGACCGAACGGCTCAAATGGTAATTAGAGAGGAGCTGGAGCAGCTTGCAGATAAGCGGTTCAGCAAAAGTTCCTTTGGCTATCGACCGAACAAATCGGCGCACCAAGCCATAAAGCAATGCAGGGAAAACTGTATGGCGATGGATTGGGCAATAGATTTGGACATCAAGAGTTTTTTTGATGAGATAGACCACGATTTAATGCTCAAAGCATTGGGTCACTTTACCAAAGAGAAGCACATTCACTTGTACGTGACACGTTGGTTAAAAGCCAGTGTCCAAAAGAAAGATGGGAGTGTTCATCCCCGTAGCAAAGGCACACCACAGGGAGGTGTTATAAGCCCATTATTGGCAAACATTTTCCTAGACGTTGTTTTTGACAAATGGATTGAACAGCACCATCCCGAAGTAAAGTTTGAACGATATGCAGATGATATTATCATCCATTGTGCAAACTTCAAACAAGCCCTGCGGACTTTGGAAGCGGTAAAAGCCAGATTTGAGCAATGCAAGTTGCAGATAAAGAAAGGCAAGAGCAATATTGTTTATTGCAAGCGCAACCAAAAGAAGCACCCACCGTTCAAGGTCCACTATGTAACCTTCAGTTTTTTAGGTTTTACATTCAAACCAAGAATGGTAAAGGGCTACTACGGGAACTTTCATTTGGGTTTCACGCCCGCCATCAGCCGCCAAAGTCAAAAGCGAATCAATCAAACCTTGTTCAAGATGAAACTGCACCGTATGGTTCACTTGCGCCTGCCCGATTTGGCAGGCATTATAGCGAACAAAGTACGAGGGTGGATTCATTATTACGGCAAGGTGCGAATGAGCGAACTACATTATGTGTTCCGCTTTTTGAATATGCGACTGGCTAAATGGGTACGCAACAAATATCGGCGATTTAGGCGTAAACATTGGTTCTTTGCCTACAAATGGTTACAGGAGACTGCCAAGCAGTTTCCCAATCTATTTGTGCATTGGCAATATGGTTTTACGCCTTAGACTTGTTAAGAAGAGCCGTATGATGTGAGAGCATCACGTACGGTTCTGAGAGAGGTTTAGGGGTGCAATTCCCCTTTACCTACTCGACTGCTAACGATTAATCCAATTCTCAATTTTGATCTCTTTTATTCTTTTGAATTCTTTGGTATTTTCTGTAACCATTATCAGTTCATTTGCAATCGCAGTAGAACCAATAAGTAAGTCAAAATCGCTAATCATTTCTCCTTTCTTTCTCAGCCGAACTTTTTCTTTTGCATAAATATTAATCGAGTTGAAAATTGGTAAAATTTTTACCTGTTCCGAAAAATTATCGATTAGTTTTAAGTTCTTTTTTGAGTTCGAACTATTTTCAGCTCCGAAAATCAATTCTGCTAACGTTATTTCTGAAATAGCACAATTATCAAGATTAACTTCTTGAAATTTCTCAATTAAATTGAACTTTCCACGGAAGAAGTGAATACAAATATTAGTATCCAAGAGATATTTCATTCGAAGCTTTCTGTGTTTATTTTATTTACTCTGGATGCTTTAATTTCTGAGATAATCTCATCTGAATCCCGATTATCTTCCCAGGCACCGAATAATGATTTTAAATCAAGTTTTTTTCTTGATTTGGTTTCAATGGATTTGGTCAGCTTAATGATTAGATTTTTTGACTTAGGCACTTAATTACTAATATTTTTTATAAGACATGGCGATGCGTTTACCATTCGTATCATAAGATTTTCGAATATTCCTTCCTTCATGAAGCTTCGGTTGAACCTATAGCAGTACTCATCCAAATAGTCCTGAAGGTCCCAGACGTGGTGGTGCATTCCCCTGAGCCATCCCTTGAGGTTCATTATAGCCCTATGGAGATCGGGGAAATTGGGTCCTTTCTTTCCCGACGGGATCTGCACTAGATTCTCGAAGACCTTGGCCAAGGGGCCATAACCTGACCATTGGTCAGTGGTCACATTGGCATCTACAGCGATATGATGCTTCATGAAATCACCCAGCGATGCTGCATCGGCATGGGATATCTCTCGGGCGTAGAGCCTTGAAACGCCCTTTTTCTTTTTCTGAATACCAACTACCACGAGCTTTTTGCTCCCATTTTTTCTTCCACGCACCCCCTCTTCCTGTCCACCAAAGACTGTTTCGTCCACTTCGGCGGTTCCGGTTATGGGGTGGTCTCCAGAGCTTTTCATGGCCTTCATGACCTTGCGCTTGAAAGACCAGCAGGTCTTTTGCCTAAGCTCCAATTTTCGGCTGAGTTCGGTAGAGGTGATGCCCTTTTTGTTTGTGGCCACGAAATAGACTATGTAGAACGCCTTGACAAGATCGAACTTGACCATATGAAAAAGTGTGTTGGCAGTCGGGGACTCCGTATAATTGCAACTGGTGCACTGCCGCGAAGCAGCTGGCACGCCCTTACAGGATTTCCCATGCCCGCATTTACGGCATAAAAAACCGTTGCCCCATTTTAGCTCTGCCAAATAGGCGAGGCAGTCTCCTTTCGAGGAATACCGTTCCTGAAACTCGAAAAGAGATAGGCTTTTAAATCTTTGCTCCATAATTTCAACAGTTGTTTGCCCTAATTTAATGACTTTATTACTAATAACAAAGTGCCTAAGTCAATAGATTTTTTTTAGCAGTATTATCTAAATTCTTTAAGTAGCCAAAGTACTTGTCTAAAATTTTATTTGAAATAGTTAAGCTCCCCATTTTCAATTTTTATGCAATTTAAGGAATTTCTTTCGGAGTTCGGATGTTTTTACATTTTTGCCAACGGTCTCGTATAACGACAAGTGGCGCGGAATTATGGATGCGGATTTGTCGGCTTAACGATTTTGTTTACTATGGAAAACTAATTTACTTCTTTTCTATGAAACGCGCCATTTGCGTTATACGTTGTTGGCAAAAGTGTGCTAACGATTAATCCAATTCTCAATTTTGATCTCTTTTATTCTTTTGAATTCTTTGGTATTTTCTGTAACCATTATCAGTTCATTTGCAATCGCAGTAGAACCAATAAGTAAGTCAAAATCGCTAATCATTTCTCCTTTCTTTCTCAGCCGAACTTTTTCTTTTGCATAAATATTAATCGAGTTGAAAATTGGTAAAATTTTTACCTGTTCCGAAAAATTATCGATTAGTTTTAAGTTCTTTTTTGAGTTCGAACTATTTTCAGCTCCGAAAATCAATTCTGCTAACGTTATTTCTGAAATAGCACAATTATCAAGATTAACTTCTTGAAATTTCTCAATTAAATTGAACTTTCCACGGAAGAAGTGAATACAAATATTAGTATCCAAGAGATATTTCATTCGAAGCTTTCTGTGTTTATTTTATTTACTCTGGATGCTTTAATTTCTGAGATAATCTCATCTGAATCCCGATTATCTTCCCAGGCACCGAATAATGATTTTAAATCAAGTTTTTTTCTTGATTTGGTTTCAATGGATTTGGTCAGCTTAATGATTAGATTTTTTTTAGCAGTATTATCTAAATTCTTTAAGTAGCCAAAGTACTTGTCTAAAATTTTATTTGAAATAGTTAAGCTCCCCATTTTCAATTTTTATGCAATTTAAGGAATTTCTTTCGGAGTTCGGATGTTTTTACATTTTTGCCAACGGTCTTGTTTAACGCAAGTGGCGTGGAGTAGGGACGCGAACTTGTCGGTTTTATTGTTTGTTACTTGGTCTCTAAAATAACACTTTTCAGCACACTACCCGCTATTTGCTGTTAAACGATGTTGTTGCGCGTTATTACTCTAACTCTCCTTTTTTCTTTAAAAAATCAAAAATTATTTTATCAACGGCGGAAACTGTATTTATGTCTGCGTAGTTCAACCATTTAATTTCTTCAATTTCATTATTCTCTTTCAGAGTACCATTAAAGTCTGCTGAATAACAAGTCATTTTTACTATTATCCCGTCTTTCATTCCGTCAGACTGAGCTTTAAATGTTCCGATGTAGTTATGAGAGTTTGGCACGATTTCAACACTCAATTCTTCACGAATTTCTCTAATCAAAGTTTGTTCATCTGATTCTCCGATTTCTCTTTTACCTCCAGGAAAATAATATTTACTTTTTCCTTTGGATTTAGTGCTCAAAACTTGACCGTCTTTTATTATTATAAGTGCAATTTTATCAATTATAGACTTCTCAGAACTTTTCATTAACCCGTGATTATTTTAATTATCAAAAGTATAATGAAAATAATTAAAGCTATAACACCAATAAAAATTTTAAAATGGATATAGTTTTTAATGGTTTTCCAGAATGAATTATCTTCCATTTTACACTTATTTTTTTCAGATTTATCTTCTTTATTGGATTTTTCTTTAATGCGCTACAACGGTCTTGTTTAACGCAAGTGGCGTGGAGTAGGCCCTATGTTTGTATAAAGGATAAAGCATAAGTTTCAGATATTTATTATAACATAGTAATATCTAGTCACTTAATTACTTTAAAATCCAAAACCTATGCAGACACAAAGTACACAATTCGACTTCACCGGCCAAAAAATTTATGTAGGCATCGACACGCACCTTAAGAGCTGGAATGTAACGGTTATGATGGATCCTTATTACCAGAAAACCTTTTCACAAAATGCGAATGCTAAAACCCTCTTCAACCATCTACAGGAGAATTATCCCGGAGGTAGTTACTTTAGTGCTTATGAAGCTGGCTTTGCGGGTTTTATGCCTCATTACCGTTTAATGGGCCTGGGTATTGAATCTATTGTGGTGAACCCTGCAGATATTCCCACGACCGGAAAAGAAAAGGTTCAAAAGAATGATTCGAGGGATAGTAAAAAAATCGCCCGTTCGCTAAAGAACGGTGAATTGACCCCAATTTATGTTCCCTCGCTCCAGACCCTGGCGGATAGGAGCCTTGTTCGCTTGAGAAAAACGATTGCCAGGGACCTGGCAAAAACAAAGACGCAGATCAAATCTTTCCTTTATTGCAACGGGATCGATATTCCGGAAGAGTTGAGCAAGGATAACTGGACCAGGAAATTCATCAAATGGCTTACAGAAATGGAGATTGGCCCTTTCAGGGAAACCCTGGATGGTCATTTAGCTAAGTACCATTACTTTTATGCGCAAAAGCTCGATATAAACCGAAAAGTCAAGGCACTTTCTGTCACTGCCCGGTATAGGGAAAATATGGAACTTCTACAATCCATACCGGGAGTAGGTTATATCACGGCCATAACTTTCCTCACAGAGATAGAAAACATAAAAAGGTTCAAAAGCCTGGACAGGCTATGCAGTTTTATAGGTTTGGTACCGTCTACCAATTCTTCCGGAGGAAACGAAAGAATCGGAGAAATCACTCCCAGAGGGCATCGTATTCTCAGGGATATTATGATAGAAGCCTCCTGGAAGGCAATAGGAAAAGATCCGGCCCTGGGAGCCACCTATTCAAAACTTGGCCATAGAATGAAACCCAATAAGGCGATCATACGCATTACCAAAAAAATATTGAGCAGGATGAGATTCGTCCTGAATAACCAAACCCGATATGAACTGGGATATAAATAATATTAAAAGAGTAATTTATAAAACAGCTATCTTCAAGTGTGACCGTTTCCGCGTCCCTGCAGCGTTCACGACTGTCATTTAGTAGACTGCGGCGCACTTATTTATATAAACTAAACAAGACGATGCAGCTCCTTAGAGTCTGTTAATAGAAGGCTGTTTTATAATATTACAATTACTGATTAAGATAAAGCTATAAGACCTTGAGTTTTCTTAGCCATGGAGGACAATGAATAAATTTAAAAAGGTCCCTTTTTAGAGAAGGAACCGTATTCACTGTCGAAAGCCTTATTGCTGTTGAGTTGCTCTCCAGCAGCGCTCACTTCCCCTTCAGGCTAACATGTTAAATATAAGAAAAAAGTTGTCTAAAATTTGATATACAACATAGAAGGGACGCGAACTTGTCGGCTTTGTTGTTTTTTAATTGGTCTCTAAAATAACACTTTTCAGCAGAATGCCCGCTATTTGCTGTTAAACGATGTTGTGGCGCGTTATGTTACTCAATTTATTTTTTTTGGTCTTCCGTTTAAATGATTATTTATCATTTTGTATTCCCAATCACTAATTCTATTTTCTTTTAATTCTTCTTCTAAAATATTTGCAATCTCATCAAAATATTGTCTTTGAGAATGTCGAAATATTATCATTGGAAAAATTTCTCGTTCGCAATTCAGTTTTCTCTGGTCTGGCCAACCTTTTTCTTTAACCAATTTTAAAAGCTTTTCAGTGTTCATATTATCAATTACAGTTTGAAGCTTCATTAATGAATCATATACTTTAGTCGACTTCTGTTTCTCAAAAGTTTTAATTTTATTCATTGATCGATATTTCTGATCACTTTCAAACATTTCTGTTATTATTGCACAAAAATCAAATTTTTCCACTTTTGCATTTTGAGCAAAGCTCATATTTGATAGAAATATTATAATTATTGTCAGATATATTTTCATTGTTATTTTTTTAATTTTAGAAAATCAAATATTATTTTGTCAACTGCGGAAACTGTATTTATATTAGCGCAATTCAACCATTTTATATTCTCAATTTCATTATTAGGTTTTAAGAATAATAAATCATTTTAATTACTGTTTTTCTTCCATTCTGTCGGCTCGAGTTTTGAAAGTTCCGAAATATTTTTAAGAGTCAGGTATGATTTCAACACTCAATTCTTCACGTATTTCTCTAATTAACTCTCCAACTTCTCTCTTTCCTCCTTGTAAATAATATTTGCATTTCTCTTTAGATTCTGTACTCAAAACTTGAACATTTTTAATCTTTATCAGAGCTATTTTAGCAATTTGTTCTTAGTTCCGATTTTTGTTTAATGCGCTACAACGGTCTTGTTTAACGCAAGTAGCGTGGAGTAGGGACGCGAACTTGTCGGCTTTGTTGTTTTTTACTTGGTCTCTAAAATAACACTTTTCAGCAGAATGCCCGCTATTTGCTGTTAAACGATGTTGGCAAATGTTATATATCCTCAAGAGCTTCTTCTTTACTCTGTATTCTAGCCTTTCTATTTAATTCTTCCATCTCTTCTTTGAATTCCGTTTTGGAATTTTCAGAATTCTTTTGCCTCCTTATCTCATCTTCGTAATAGTTTTTATCCACATAAGTTATTTTTAAATCATAATTTTGAAAATAACAATATGTGACATATTTGGAATTTTTACGGATGAGATAATTTCCAATAGTTTCTCTAGTTTTTTGATCTTTAAAATTTTTATAATCTCCAGCAAATAATCCCATTTCACTTCGGCCAATTCGGAATTTATTTTTAATTCTTGAAGGAATATAATTTTCCCAATCTTCTAATGAATAGACTAAATCCTTATTAATCTCCTCATCTTGAGATGGAACTTCATTTATAATAATCTTAGTCCTAGCATCTTTATTTAATTCTATCTTTTTTGCTAAACCAAAACGAGTAGTTTTTTCACCTTTATTTTGCTCATAATTGTATTTTTTTACTCCATTATCAATTAATGAAGATGGAACATTTTCCGGAACGCCATTGTTAAGATACAGATAATGGACTGGATCATAATCGGAATTTGGAACCGTCTGTTTTTGATAATATTTATCTTTTTGAACTAGAGCGGGTAAATTATATTTTGTGTAAAAAAGATTATATGGTGAATATTCCTGAGTGGCTAGTAACGGTTCTAATTTAGCTAAAAGAGTAATTTTTCTTAATTTGTTATTTTCAAAAGTTTCTTTGAAATACATTGAGAAACCATCAAGATCATAAAATAAAGAATCTTCTGTTTGGCTAATTTTTCTTTGTTTAATTAAAGTGTCTACAACCCTGTTAAAATCCCTCTCATTCATATCAATCCAGAATGCTGAAAAAATTTTAGGTTTATTTTTAAAGTTTTTCTGAAATTCAAGATTATAATTTTCACTATGAGTTTCTTTTGAACTAGAACTATTTTTATTATTACAAGAGATTAAAAATATAGAAACTAGTATTAGAAGCTTTTTTATGTAAGTCATATTTTGTTTATATAATATTTGCCAACGGCAGTCTGTCTAAAAACATGGTTGACAATGGTTTTATTGTCCTAAAATACGTTTTTTAAGGCTGTATGGCATGGTGCCAGCAAAACTTTGCGTTATATTGGAAAAGGAAACTAGTTCTTAAAAAGCGGTAAAATCGCGCTATTAAGCCCAAAATTTTATCAAACAAGGTATTGCTACCTTCTTGTAGGGCTTTATGGCCTATCAGGTTAATGATCCTTTTGAGGTTGTAGGCAATAAAGATGAAGCCTACATCTGCAGAGGCCCTTTTCTTTCCTTTTTTGGTAAGGATATGGTCAAACCCCCATTGCCTTTTCATGGTTCCAAATGGGTGTTCCACAATGGCCTGCCTGCGGCGGTAGAGTTCTTTTTCTTGTTCCATGTTTTTTCGGTTCTCCTCGTAGAATGGCGCAAAGACATTCCGGGCAAGGAGCCTTCCATTTTTTGCCCTGGTGCACAGGTCTCGCACGGGGCACCCCTTACAGGCCTTTGTTTTGTATTGTTTGAACTTACTTTGGTTGGGCTTGCCTTGATGGTTTGTATAAAAGTTGCCGTTGGTCTTCAGGGCGTGTCCCTGTGGGCAGGTATACTGGTCCTGTTGTTGGTCGTAAATGAAATTCTGTAGGTTGTAATCCGGGTGTGGTGCCGTGGATGCGGGCGCGGGAATGGCCACCATTGTTTTGATACCGAGCTTTTGAGCGGTTTCGAGTTCCGATCCTGTGTGGTAGCCTTTGTCAAAGAGTGCTGTAAAGGTATTGTTCCTGAGTATGGCCTTGGACCTTCTTATCATATCGCCCATGGCCTTGGAGTCATTTCGGTTGGTGACCTGGTAATCAATAGGGATGCAGTGCAGGCCGTCCACAGTGGACTGTACGTTATAGGCCACCTCGGTAATGTTCCCCCGCAGGACCATATGGCGGCTTTCCCCATCGGAAGTTGAAATTTGTTCTTCCCCGGTCTGCTCCAGTTGTTTTTTGAGCTTTGTATAATTTTCCCTTCGCTGGGCATGCTTTCGTATTTCTTTTTGGACCTCTTGTTTTTCAGTCTCCCCATCGGCCTTTGCCAGGTCCTGGTTGTACTGATCGAGTTTGTTGTCGATATATTCCAGGTGGCGTTTTATCTTCTTTTCGTTGAAATTGTTCTTTTTACTGTTCTGTGCACGCAGTTTGGTACTGTCCCCGGCAATGATCCTACCGCCGATCAGTTTGAAGTTCATGGCCAGTTCCACCGTGGCGCGGAACACGTGTTTGATGGCCTTGGGGTTGTTTTTTCTGAAATTGGCAATGGTGTTGTGGTCGGGGGCAAGTTGGCCAAGGAGCCACATCATCTCCATATTTCGTTTGCACTCGCGCTCGAGGATCCTGGAAGAACGCAGGCGGTTCATATATCCATATAGGAACAATTTCAGGAGCGTTGCTGGATGATAGGCCGGCCTTCCGCCTTCGGGGAAATGTACCTTGAAGCCCATCTTTTCAAGATCGAGGCCATCAACGAACACATCAATGGCTCGGACTTCGTTTTCTTGGTCAATGGCTTCATCCAGGGAAACTGGGAACAGGCTGGCTTGTTTACGGTCTTTGGGTATAATGAATTTCATACCTAAAAGATACGGTTAAGCCTAACAATAGGAAACAGCTCAGCAAATAAGAAATCAACATAGTTATTAAGAAAGCAAGGGGTTTTTAGACAGTCTGACGGTCTTGTTTAACGCAAGTGGCGTGGAATAGGGACGCGAACTTGTCGGCTTTGTTGTTTGTTAATTGGTCTCTAAAATATCACTTTTTGTTCGAATACCCGCTATTTGCTGTTAAACGATGTTGTAGCCAGTGCTTTGGTAAGTAAAGATTTTATCAACTTATAAGGTTTCGGTGGAATGGTGCTTATTGAAAATTTGATTCCCCTATTGACACCTAAATAATAGCAGTTGTTATATTCTTTTAATTTCTCAACTTTCTCCAACCAAGTACTTATAGATCTAGCAATTATTATGGTTTTCTTTTCTTTTATAGCCTTATCTATTAGAAAGTATGAGTATTCAATCGATTTTAATCGTTCCTTATTAGTAATTATCCTTTTCTCAGAACTTTCAGAATGATAACCGTAGAGTTCAACAATAAAAATATTCTTAGATAAAGTTTTCCTTTTTAAAAGATTTTTATTTTTATCCTCATCGAAAATAAGATTTTTAAATACCTCATTCCACCAATTGTAGCCCGAGTGATTTTTGAATTTCGGATCTAAAAAATATAATGGATATTCTAAATTTTCAGAATCGTGTTTAAGATTTTTCTCAATAATTTCCTCTAAACCGTTTTCAATAGTTTTGATATCATTTTTTTCTTCTCCGCTTTTCCCTGGATTTCCGAGCAGAAAATATATCGGAGACTCTGGGTTTCCTAGAAAAGGTTCGGGATAATCAATTTCTGATATTTGTTTTTTGACATTATCGGAATATTGTTCATTGTGTTGGGTAATAACACTCTGATCTATTTCAAGTATTTTATTCTTGTTTTTAAGATTTAAATTTAACCACGGATTATTCTTCATTATTTCTGATTGCATTGGCTACAACGGTCTTGTTTAACGCAAGTGGCGTGGAATGGGGACGAGAACTTGTCGGCTTTGTTGTATTTTACTTGATCCCTAAAATAACACTTTTCACCAAATTGCCCGCTATTTGCTGTTAAACGATGTTGTAAACTTTAGCGATATTTCTAAATTTGTTATTTAGTTGACTGCCTTTTTTTGTCATTTTTCGTGCTTTTAGAGTTTTATGAAGTCCAAGTTAAGTCAGTAAAAAGAATTTAAGGCATTCAATTTTTGTCATTTTTCATACTTGAGTAAAAGTCAGAATAATAACTTGAAATGCCTATTTTTAATTTTCACGATCGAGTAAGAAATTCAGGTTTTTGCATTTAAACATCATCAATCCTAACTTCTTTTTTCCATATTTACTTTTCCAAATCTGAGTGAGAATTGTCTTTTTAATCTAAAAGCACCAAATTTTGTTTTCTCATATCTGCGTAAAGTTCAGTTTTTATTCTTTTTTATTCTTTTTTCTAATCTTGAATTTACTTTTTTGCGTCCGCTTGAGATTTTCCCAACCAATTTTAAGGCCTTCAAAATTATGCATTTTTCATCTTTTAAATTTATTCAAAACGGTCGGAATTGATTAAGTTTTGTTTATTCAAAAATTTTGATAAAGTCAGCGCAATAGTTGCGGGAGATTGGTCTTTTTAACGAAACTTTCTGTAGAGCTATTGTTTACAACGGTCTTGTTTAACGCAAGTGGCGTGGAGTAGGGACACGTTTTTGTCGGCTTTGTTGTTTTTTACTTGGTCTCTAAAATAACACTTTTCACTACAATGCCCGCTATTTGCTGTTAAACGATGTTGTAACGCGTATGTTATTTCGAAACGGTATTTATTATTCTCCAAACATACTCCTTACTGAATTCACCAAAAAATGAAACATATTCTCCATTTGGTGAAATGACAACAAAACTTGAACAAGGATAATGATGTTCAAAAAACAACTTTTCTGTTAATCCTTCTGGATCTTTAAACCATTTTATAATTCCCTCATATTTCTCTAACCCATCTTTATCTTTATATAGATAAATAGGAGAATTTGCATTTAATTGTAAAACACCTTTTTCTAATGTAGAAAACCAGTTTTTAAGTGATTCTTTTGTTGCATGTCCACCTGAATTACAGGGATCTTTTCCTGGATAGTAGACAATTATAATTGGTTTAGAAAAGTCAATTTTTATTAAAGATTTATTTGAAATCAATGATTGATAAACTTCAATTTTTTCAATTTTCCCATATTCATTTCTCTCAATCAATTTCTTATGATTTAATGAATCAATTTGAATATCAAGATATTCATTAGTGGATCTTTTTTGTCGAAATTTTGATTTTGTTATTTCTTGGTTATCTATGTCGAAGTATATGTATTCCTGTTTCGAAGATGAACATGAATATATAATTAGTCCGATTAAAGTTATAGTTAGGATTTTTCTCATATGCGTTACAACGGTCTTGTTTAACGCAAGTGGCGTGGAGTTGGGACGCGAACTTGTCGGTTTTGTTGTTTTTTACTTGGTCTCTAAAATAACACTTTTCACCACAATGCCCGCTATTTGCTGTTAAACGATGTTGGCAGCTGGCATTTTATTCTTTTCTTAAAATATAAATGTCTCCGATAGAGTTCGTCAAGGTTAACTTACTATCTTGAAATTCATAATTCCAACTTCCATCTAACACAAGATTCGGATCAAATTCAGCCGTAATAATTTGTCGTTTATTATCAAAAATTAGCGATTTATTTAGAACTGAAAATTCTCCAAAATAAATAGCTGGAAAATTAATTCTATCACTTTCTCCTGAAAATTTGTTTTTGTTCAAATCAAGTTGGACGTTTGTTATCAACTCATCTCTTTCAAAAGTTCCAACATACTTACCATCAATATTTAATTCGGAATTGTTTTCTTTACTACAAGCAAATGCTATAATTAAAACTCCGAAGCAGATTAAAAACTTTAGTTTCATAATTATCTTTTTTAATTTTTTTTATAAACTCTATAAACAGATTAATCATCACTTCCAACTAAAATCAAATTTTCCTCATTTAGAAAATATATTTTCCAATCGACTTCTAAGTTAATACAATTGAACTTTGATTCCAAAGTATCTTCTTTATTCGATTTTTTCTTTGCTTGCTGCCAACGGTCTTGTTTAACGCAAGTGGCGTGGGGTAAGGACGCGAACTTGTCGGCTTTGTTGTTTTTTACTTGGTCTCTAAAATAACACTTTTCACTGGAATGCCCGCTATTTGCTGTTAAACGATGTTGCACCGCGTAGCGATCCTCGGAATATGTTGTTTTGTTGCCAGCCTTTTTAAGTCATTTTGTTCTTTTCTGAATCTTGATTTTATTTTTCACGTCCGAGCAAGAGCCAGTTTTTTAATTTTTTTGTTCTTGATTATTTTTGTCATTTTTCTCGTCTTGGTTATTGTCAGAGTGGTAAATCTAAAGCTATTCATTTTATCCATTTTTCATGCTTGAGTAAAAGTCGGAATAATAAGCTGAATGCATCTATTTTTATTTTTTTTTACGCCCGAATAAAAGTTTGCGTACAGATTTTAAAAATTCTCAAGTATTTCTTCTTCTTTTCATTTATTCTTTATCTAATCAAAATCCGCGGACTGATTTTAAGAGCATCCAATTTTCACGTTTTTCATCTTTTTAAATTTTTCCCGTAAACCTTGCGGTTGAGTGGTTTTTCTTTTAACTAAAATCTTGAAAAAGTCAACGCAACAGTTGCGGGAGATTGGTTTTTATCAATTAAAACTTCAAATATGTTCTTTACGAGATTTTGTTTCTGAGCTATGCGTTGCAACGGTCTCGTATATCGACAAGTGGCGCGGAATTATGGATGCGGATTTGTCGGCTTAACTGTTTTGTTTGTTATGGAAACTAATTTAGTACTTTTCTATTAAACCCGCCATTTGCGATATACGTTGTTATACCGCGTTAAATTACAAATCTCTCTTTAATTTTTCGGGATCTTTTCTGGTGTCAAATATTGTAACAATATTTATTTTTTCTTCGTTGAAACTATAAAATAGAGTTGTCTGTTTTGTTATTACACATCTTCTTAACCCCTTTTCTTTTGTGGATTCCGGGAATATTTCTGGTTGCTCTTTTATGATTTCAATATTTCTATCTAATTTTTGAACGAACTCAGATTTTACTTTGTAAGACCATTTTTTAATCAAATATTCAAATAGGTCTTCTAGTTTTTCTTTCGCAATATCTGATGTAACTACAGTTCTACTCATTATCTATGTTTGGCCATAAATGATTCGTAGTCAGTGGTTTTTCCTTGTTCTATTTGTTTCCTTGCTTCTTTTATTTCCTTTTTTTGGTCAGAAGATAAATCCTCCCAAAAATCGGTAGTTTTTTCTTTTTTAAAAATTTGTTGAATAGACTTAATGATCTTAGGATTATCAGTATTTAATAACAATTTTGCCAACTCTATCTTTTCAGCTTGAATATTCATAAGCAAGTCATTTCTAACAAAAATAATGAATATTAAATAAATTTAAGTTCAATTCTCACTGTTTTTAATGCGGTATAACGGTCTTGTATAACGCAAGTGGCGTGGGGTTAGGATGCGTATTTGTCAGTTTTGTTGTTTTTTACTTGGTCTCTAAAATAGCAATTTTAAGCAGATTACCCGCTATTTGCTGTTATACGATGTTGTAAAACGTTTTATTACACAAAACTTATTTTGAAAATATAAAGGATAATTTTAATGGGTTAATTTATGTTTTTCTAATTCTAAACTCCATTTGCCATAGCCTAAATAATATGCATCTATCCAAAAATAAGCTTCATTTACATAGCTTTGGTTGCAGTCATATTCTGCGTATATTTTTATTCTTAATCCCTGATTTCCTAAATAACGGACAATACTTGGATTATATGTACTTCTTCTAACCAGCTCACATTTTGGGTCTTGCTGACTCAAAATTTGATTGATATAATCTATTGCTTTTTTGAATGATTCTTTTCTCCAATACTCCGAATATTCAAAATCTGTGATACGTTCCTTTATAATTATTTGTTTTGAAGATTCAACTTGCTCATTTGAATCTTTCCAATTATATATCCCAAGCTTATCAAATTCTTTAATATCAATTTGTTTTAATCCACTAAAAGACAATATAGGTGCATCTTTTAATGAATATACAATTGTATTAAATGGGTTGATATCTAAATATATTTTATTATCAACGGCTGAAGTTGCTATAAATTCAATCGTTTCGGAACTTACATTAGTTGAATAAAACTGAAATGATTGACTTTTCCATTCCATTCCTTTACGTTTAAATAAAAGGATTATTTTTTTTGTATCAAAATTTATAAAATGATAGTTGATTGTCTCAACAGTTTTAGATTCAATATTTTTATTAGAATCAATTTTTATTATCTCTGTTGCTCCACTTTTAAATATCAATATAGAATCCTTAATAGCTTTATTTTTTATTAAAAAAGTATTGCCACTATTGCCGTAACTACTAAAGCTAATTAATAATATTGAAATAATGGTTATTATTATAATGGGCTTAAATTTATTCATTGGATAATTTTTATTAAAATTGTAAATCTTGTTATCGTATAATTAAATTATTGACATAGAAATTTTCACCATCAGCATAAACTTCACAAGACCAATAACTCCTCACAGTGGCACCAAATCCATTTTGAGAATCTACCCAAGAATTAATAAGATAATTGTTTTCACCTAAATTTTCAATATGATTTTTCTTTTCGAAAGTGCCAGGGAATTCTGCTGTTGAGGGCGATTTTAATCTTTGCTCAACTTGAAGTGATGCAACATTGTAAGCTAAAATTGAATTCGATTTACCATCATCCAAAAATGTAAACCCGATAATTATGATTACAATAATTCCAATTGTAATAGCTTTAGACGAGACCTTGAATTGATTATCCTCCTTTTTTAATTTGCTTTTTCTAATCCTGTTTTTTTCCTTATTTAGATTTTTTTCTTTTTTCCAATTTTTATCGGATGAGAAAATTCGCCATTGTCTCGGTGCAGATTGTGTTTTTTGAGCGTGTGCAATCTTCTTTTCCTCTAATAAACTTTTTAAAAATCCTGACGTTTTTTCTTTTTCTGAAATTATCCCTTCTTCAAACAAAATCTTATTAGCTTGACCTAATGTTATATAATTTTTATTCTGTTTGATCAATTCAATGTTAATTGCATGAACTATTTCTTCTATTTTTGACATCGGATCTTTCTATAAAATGTTTTACAACGGTCTTGTTTAACGCAAGTGGCGTGGAATAGGGACGCGTTCTTGTCGGCTTTGTTGTTTTTTAATTGATCTCTAAAATATTACTTTTTCCTGAAATACCCGCTATTTGCTGTTAAACGATGTTGTATAGCGGTGTTTACTCCGAAATATGTTATTTTGTTGTCTGCCTTTTTTTGTTTTCTTCTTTCTAAATCTCAAATCGATTTTTCACGTCTGAGTAAGAATCAGTTTGAATTCTTTTGTTCTTTATCATTTTGTCATTTTCACGCCCGAGTAAGAAATTCAGCGCACTGCTTTAAAATCATAAATTTTTAGTTCTTCATTTCAACTCAAATTCCCTTCCTTTTCGTAAGGATTTGCGCACTGATTTTCAGGGCATTCAATTTTCACATTTTTCATCATTTAAACTTTTCCATAAACCTTGCGTTTGAGTGGTTTTTATTTTTACAAAAATCTTGAAAAAGTCAGCGCAACAGTTGCGAAAGAGTGGTTTTTTTTCATTCAGATTTGCCGTGATGTTTTGCGCTTTTCATTCTAAACACTGCTTTACAACGGTCTTGTTTAACGCAAGTGGCGTGGAGTTGGGACGCGAACTTGTCGGTTTTGTTGTTTTTTACTTGGTCTCTAAAATAACACTTTTCACCACAATGCCCGCTATTTGCTGTTAAACGATGTTGGCAGCTGGCATTTTATTCTTTTCTTAAAATATAAATGTCTCCGATAGAGTTCGTCAAGGTTAACTTACTATCTTGAAATTCATAATTCCAACTTCCATCTAACACAAGATTCGGATCAAATTCAGCCGTAATAATTTGTCGTTTATTATCAAAAATTAGCGATTTATTTAGAACTGAAAATTCTCCAAAATAAATAGCTGGAAAATTAATTCTATCACTTTCTCCTGAAAATTTGTTTTTGTTCAAATCAAGTTGGACGTTTGTTATCAACTCATCTCTTTCAAAAGTTCCAACATACTTACCATCAATATTTAATTCGGAATTGTTTTCTTTACTACAAGCAAATGCTATAATTAAAACTCCGAAGCAGATTAAAAACTTTAGTTTCATAATTATCTTTTTTAATTTTTTTTATAAACTCTATAAACAGATTAATCATCACTTCCAACTAAAATCAAATTTTCCTCATTTAGAAAATATATTTTCCAATCGACTTCTAAGTTAATACAATTGAACTTTGATTCCAAAGTATCTTCTTTATTCGATTTTTTCTTTGCTTGCTGCCAACGGTCTTGGTTAAGGCAAGTAGCGTGGAGTAGGGACGCAAACTTGTCGGCTTTGTTGTTTTTTTCTTGATGTCTAAAATAACACTTTTTACCAGAATGCCCGCTATTTGCGCTTAACCGATGTTGCCTCCAGTATTAAATCCTAAAGTTTGTTCTTTTTGCGAAAATCTTGATATAATTTTTCGGTAGTAATTGTTTTTCTATAACCCTTTTTAGTAAGTCCTGATAATAATTTTTTATCGCCAGTCCATAAATCAGCTTTTAAGTATTCAGAGAAAGCTACAAATAAGGTGTCATCAACATCAATATCTTTACAAAGTTCAGTCGCTTTATTGAAATTTTCAATTGGTAAGATTGAATGATTAAGAATTATAATATTTCTTAATATCAATTCGTAAACCTCGAAAAAGTCATCGTTATTTAGCTTTGCTATTTTCTTTATTTTCTCCTGATGTTCAAGGATTTCAGTCCGCACATACTTTGGTGCATAAAAATCATAATTCTTTTTTCCATTAATCAATATTTGCCCGATTCGGCTATTAATATTCAATAATGTGCTAAAAATTATATTAGAGTCAACGATTATTTTAGTCATTTAATCCGAGCTCTTTTTTTATTTTATCCGTTCTTCCTTTTTTGGCATCTTTTAATAAATCTGTTAAATCATCTTTTGTAGCTGTTGACTTAGAGGTCAACTCTTCATATCTCAGATAATCAAGAATAGATTGAATCTTTGAAGCTTTCGCTCCTGCCGAAAATCTTACTAGAATTTCATTATTTTGTCGTTCAACTATCATCTTTTTACTTCAAATTTAAAGATTATTTTGTTATTTGAACCGAAATCACTGTTTTAATATTGGTGGCAACGGTCTTGTTTAACGCAAGTAGCGTGGAGTAGGGACGCGAACTTGTCGGCTTTGTTGTTTTTTACTTGGTCTCTAAAATAACACTTTTCAGCAGAATGCCCGCTATTTGCTGTTAAACGATGTTGGCAAATGTTATATATCCTCAAGAGCTTCTTCTTTACTCTGTATTCTAGCCTTTCTATTTAATTCTTCCATCTCTTCTTTGAATTCCGTTTTGGAATTTTCAGAATTCTTTTGCCTCCTTATCTCATCTTCGTAA
Source organism: Gillisia sp. Hel_I_86 (assembly GCF_007827275.1). NCBI lineage: Bacteria > Pseudomonadati > Bacteroidota > Flavobacteriia > Flavobacteriales > Flavobacteriaceae > Gillisia > Gillisia sp. Hel_I_86. The sequence goes on from NZ_VISE01000001.1 coordinate 1,676,538, forward strand.
TAGTTTTTATCCACATAAGTTATTTTTAAATCATAATTTTGAAAATAACAATATGTGACATATTTGGAATTTTTACGGATGAGATAATTTCCAATAGTTTCTCTAGTTTTTTGATCTTTAAAATTTTTATAATCTCCAGCAAATAATCCCATTTCACTTCGGCCAATTCGGAATTTATTTTTAATTCTTGAAGGAATATAATTTTCCCAATCTTCTAATGAATAGACTAAATCCTTATTAATCTCCTCATCTTGAGATGGAACTTCATTTATAATAATCTTAGTCCTAGCATCTTTATTTAATTCTATCTTTTTTGCTAAACCAAAACGAGTAGTTTTTTCACCTTTATTTTGCTCATAATTGTATTTTTTTACTCCATTATCAATTAATGAAGATGGAACATTTTCCGGAACGCCATTGTTAAGATACAGATAATGGACTGGATCATAATCGGAATTTGGAACCGTCTGTTTTTGATAATATTTATCTTTTTGAACTAGAGCGGGTAAATTATATTTTGTGTAAAAAAGATTATATGGTGAATATTCCTGAGTGGCTAGTAACGGTTCTAATTTAGCTAAAAGAGTAATTTTTCTTAATTTGTTATTTTCAAAAGTTTCTTTGAAATACATTGAGAAACCATCAAGATCATAAAATAAAGAATCTTCTGTTTGGCTAATTTTTCTTTGTTTAATTAAAGTGTCTACAACCCTGTTAAAATCCCTCTCATTCATATCAATCCAGAATGCTGAAAAAATTTTAGGTTTATTTTTAAAGTTTTTCTGAAATTCAAGATTATAATTTTCACTATGAGTTTCTTTTGAACTAGAACTATTTTTATTATTACAAGAGATTAAAAATATAGAAACTAGTATTAGAAGCTTTTTTATGTAAGTCATATTTTGTTTATATAATATTTGCCAACGGTCTTGGTTAAGGCAAGTAGCGTGGAGTAGGGACACGTTCTTGTCGGCTTTATTGTTATTTACTTGATGTCTAAAATAGCACTTTTCACCAGAATGCCCGCTATTTGCGCTTAACCGATGTTGGCAACTGGCTTTATTCAATCTTTGTTTCAACTTCCGAATTTGAATTGACGATTGAATTAACGGTTATGTCGTCGTTAATTTTTACATTGACCTCAATTGTAAAGGAAGCATTATTTTTAATTATTTGATTTTCATTAATATCAAATTCTACGATTCCATTTCCATCACCATTCGCCGTAACATTTGTTTGTTCAATTTGAGTACTTAATTGAATTGTTTCCTTCAAAATAAAAATTGCAATATTTTCTTTTACACTTTTGAGAGTAAAGGTTTTTATAATTTCAATTTTAACTGGATTAGCTCCTTCTATTGGAATAGTCATTGGCATATTATGCTCAAAACTGTCTCCGATTTTTAAAGGTTTTTTGGGGAAATCAATGTCAGGTTTTACATTTTCTAATGCGTATTTTATTCCGTTCTTCGTTTTTTCATCTAAATCGTTTGATAGAACTTCTTTTACGTTGAGCTTATTGTCAAAATAAGTGCCTTTTACAATTGTTCCAGAAATCGGATTGGTTGTTTTACTTCCATTTATTGTGGTTATGATTTGCCCATATTCTATTATTGCTGGAAAGCTATCATTGTTCATTATTTCCTTTGTAGTAGTAATTCGCGTCATTTTGGTCGAATTATTACTTTCTGCCGTTTTACCTTTTAATTCTGAGTTTTCAGTCAAATAATTTACTCTATTCGTTGATGACATATTCATAGAAAGTGAATAAGTCTTTTCAGGATTAATTTCACTTTTAAATTCAAATGTTTCCTGCCCACAACTGATGAAAGAAGTCAGGATTATTATACTTAAAACGTAATTTTTAATATTCATCGATTTTTTTTAGCTTGTTGCCAACGGTCTCGTATATCGACAAGTGGCGCGGAATTATGGATGCGGATTTGTCGGCTTAACTGTTTTGTTTGTTATGGAAACTAATTTAGTACTTTTCTATTAAACCCGCCATTTGCGATATACGTTGTTATACCGCGTTAAATTACAAATCTCTCTTTAATTTTTCGGGATCTTTTCTGGTGTCAAATATTGTAACAATATTTATTTTTTCTTCGTTGAAACTATAAAATAGAGTTGTCTGTTTTGTTATTACACATCTTCTTAACCCCTTTTCTTTTGTGGATTCCGGGAATATTTCTGGTTGCTCTTTTATGATTTCAATATTTCTATCTAATTTTTGAACGAACTCAGATTTTACTTTGTAAGACCATTTTTTAATCAAATATTCAAATAGGTCTTCTAGTTTTTCTTTCGCAATATCTGATGTAACTACAGTTCTACTCATTATCTATGTTTGGCCATAAATGATTCGTAGTCAGTGGTTTTTCCTTGTTCTATTTGTTTCCTTGCTTCTTTTATTTCCTTTTTTTGGTCAGAAGATAAATCCTCCCAAAAATCGGTAGTTTTTTCTTTTTTAAAAATTTGTTGAATAGACTTAATGATCTTAGGATTATCAGTATTTAATAACAATTTTGCCAACTCTATCTTTTCAGCTTGAATATTCATAAGCAAGTCATTTCTAACAAAAATAATGAATATTAAATAAATTTAAGTTCAATTCTCACTGTTTTTAATGCGGTATAACGGTCTTGTTTAACGCAAGTGGCGTGGAGTAGGGACGCTTTCTTGTCGGCTTAGTTGTTTTTTAATTGATCTCTAAAATAACACTTTTCACCAGAATACCCGCTATTTGCTGTTAAACGATGTTGTAGCCAGTAGCTTTTATCCGAGTAAGATTTTTTTTTAGCGTTCTTATTTGAAAAATTATTATTTTAAAATCTCATTGATTTTGTCACTTTTCTCGTATGATTGATTTTAGTTATATTTTTAAAATCATTCAATTTTTTGTGTCTAACAATCCTGAGTATAAGACAGACTAAGAACTAAAATCTTCGGTTTGAGTAAAATTCAGCGTACTGTTTTTAAATCATTTTTGTTCTTTAATTCTCATTTTCATTTGACATTATCACGCCCGAGTAGATTCAGCAATTTATCTTTAAAATCATTCAATTTTTTGTAGCTAACATTCCTGAGAAAAAGTCAGAATAAGAACTCAAATCTTTTAAGTTCGAGTATATTTTAAAGCTAAAAAGTTAAAATATCTGTCCATTTTAAAATAACGAGTATTAGAAATGTTATTCCAGTAATGGTGTATATCGCGCTTTGCCAATAAAAAGTTCGTGCTCCCCATATTTTATAAATTTTACCATATTTTGTATTGATAGTTTCACGAGTAAACTTCCAATAAATTAGAGTGATTATCAAAAAAATCGATATTGCTATTATAATTACCCAAATTTTTTCCATTTGTCGAATTTATAGTTTTTACACTTTAAAATTACACTAATTATGTTTATCACATATGTTCTTTCCAGAATTTCGTTTTTCGGCTATTGGCTACAACGGTCTTGTTTAACGCAAGTGGCGTGGAGTAGGGACGCGAACTTGTCGGCTTTGTTGTTTTTTAATTGGTCTCTAAAATAACACTTTTCAGCAGAATGCCCGCTATTTGCTGTTAAACGATGTTGTGGCGCGTTATGTTACTCAATTTATTTTTTTTGGTCTTCCGTTTAAATGATTATTTATCATTTTGTATTCCCAATCACTAATTCTATTTTCTTTTAATTCTTCTTCTAAAATATTTGCAATCTCATCAAAATATTGTCTTTGAGAATGTCGAAATATTATCATTGGAAAAATTTCTCGTTCGCAATTCAGTTTTCTCTGGTCTGGCCAACCTTTTTCTTTAACCAATTTTAAAAGCTTTTCAGTGTTCATATTATCAATTACAGTTTGAAGCTTCATTAATGAATCATATACTTTAGTCGACTTCTGTTTCTCAAAAGTTTTAATTTTATTCATTGATCGATATTTCTGATCACTTTCAAACATTTCTGTTATTATTGCACAAAAATCAAATTTTTCCACTTTTGCATTTTGAGCAAAGCTCATATTTGATAGAAATATTATAATTATTGTCAGATATATTTTCATTGTTATTTTTTTAATTTTAGAAAATCAAATATTATTTTGTCAACTGCGGAAACTGTATTTATATTAGCGCAATTCAACCATTTTATATTCTCAATTTCATTATTAGGTTTTAAGAATAATAAATCATTTTAATTACTGTTTTTCTTCCATTCTGTCGGCTCGAGTTTTGAAAGTTCCGAAATATTTTTAAGAGTCAGGTATGATTTCAACACTCAATTCTTCACGTATTTCTCTAATTAACTCTCCAACTTCTCTCTTTCCTCCTTGTAAATAATATTTGCATTTCTCTTTAGATTCTGTACTCAAAACTTGAACATTTTTAATCTTTATCAGAGCTATTTTAGCAATTTGTTCTTAGTTCCGATTTTTGTTTAATGCGCTACAACGGTCTTGTTTAACGCAAGTGGCGTGGATTAAGGACGCGAACTTGTCGGCTTTGTTGTTTGTTAATTGGTTTCTAAAATAACACTTTTCAGTAGAATGCCCGCTATTTGCTGTTAAACGATGTTGTAGCCAGTAGCTTTTATCCGAGTAAGAACTTTTTTTAGCGTTCTTATTTGAAAAATTATTATTTTAAAATCTCATTGATTTTTCACTTTTATCGTCTGATTGATTTTAGTTATATCTTTAAAATCATTCAATTTTTTGTGTCTAACAATCCTGAGTAAAAGTCAGAATAAGAACTAAAATCTTCGGTTTGAGTAAAATTCAGCGAACTGCTTTTAAATCATTTTTGTTCTTTAATTCTCATTTTAATTTGACGTTATCACGCCCGAGTAGATTCAGCGATTTATCTTTAAAATCATTCATTTTTTTGTAGCTAACATTCCTGAGTAAAAGTCAGAATAAGAACTCAAATCTTTTAAGTTCGAGTATATTTTCAAGCTAAAAAGTTAAAATATCTGTCCATTTTAAAGTAACCAGTATTAGAAATGTAATTCCTGTAATGGTGTATATTGCATCTTGCCAATAAAAAGTTCTCGCTCCCCATATTTTCCAATTATGGTCATATTTTGTTTTAATAGTTCCACGAGTAAACTTCCAATAAATTAGAGTGATTATTAAAAAAATCGATATTGCTATTACAGTTATCCAAATTTTTCCCATTTGTCGAATTTATAATTTTTACAATTTGAAATTACACTAATAATTGTTTACAAAATATGTTCTTTCCAGAATTTCGTTTTTCGGCTATTGGCTACAACGGTCTTGTTTAACGCAAGTGGCGTGGAATTAGGACGCGAACTTGTCGGCTTTGTTGTTTTTTAATTGGTCTCTAAAATAACACTTTTCAGCAGATTACCCGCTATTTGCTGTTAAACGATGTTGTACCGCGTTGCGATCCTCGGAACATGTTGTTTTGCAGTCTGCCTTTTTCTTTGTTTTTGATCTTTTCTGAATCTCAAATTATTTTTTTCACGTTTGAGTAAGATTCCGTTTGAATTCTTTTGTTCCTAATCAATTTTGTCATTTTTTACGTTTTATTGAAAGTCAGATTTAAAAATCTAAAGGCATTAAAATTATACATTTTTCGCGCCCGAGTAAGAAATTCCGCGTCCTGCATTTAAAAATCATCGATTTTAGGTTCTTCATTTCAATTCAAATTTCCAACTTTTCTTAAGGATTCGCGTACTGATTTTAAGGTCATCCATTTTTCATAATTTTCATCTTTTTAAACTTTTACAAAAACCTTGCGTTTGAGTGATTGTTTACTAAAATCTTGAAAAAGTCAGCGCAACAGTTGCGAAAGAGTGGTTTTTCTTCATTCAGATTTGCCGTACTGTTTTGCGTTTTTCATTCTGAGCAATGCGTTACAACGGCAGTCTGTCTAAAAACATGGTTGACAATGGTTTTATTGTCCTAAAATACGTTTTTTAAGGCTGTATGGCATGGTGCCAGCAAAACTTTGCGTTATATTGGAAAAGGAAACTAGTTCTTAAAAAGCGGTAAAATCGCGCTATTAAGCCCAAAATTTTATCAAACAAGGTATTGCTACCTTCTTGTAGGGCTTTATGGCCTATCAGGTTAATGATCCTTTTGAGGTTGTAGGCAATAAAGATGAAGCCTACATCTGCAGAGGCCCTTTTCTTTCCTTTTTTGGTAAGGATATGGTCAAACCCCCATTGCCTTTTCATGGTTCCAAATGGGTGTTCCACAATGGCCTGCCTGCGGCGGTAGAGTTCTTTTTCTTGTTCCATGTTTTTTCGGTTCTCCTCGTAGAATGGCGCAAAGACATTCCGGGCAAGGAGCCTTCCATTTTTTGCCCTGGTGCACAGGTCTCGCACGGGGCACCCCTTACAGGCCTTTGTTTTGTATTGTTTGAACTTACTTTGGTTGGGCTTGCCTTGATGGTTTGTATAAAAGTTGCCGTTGGTCTTCAGGGCGTGTCCCTGTGGGCAGGTATACTGGTCCTGTTGTTGGTCGTAAATGAAATTCTGTAGGTTGTAATCCGGGTGTGGTGCCGTGGATGCGGGCGCGGGAATGGCCACCATTGTTTTGATACCGAGCTTTTGAGCGGTTTCGAGTTCCGATCCTGTGTGGTAGCCTTTGTCAAAGAGTGCTGTAAAGGTATTGTTCCTGAGTATGGCCTTGGACCTTCTTATCATATCGCCCATGGCCTTGGAGTCATTTCGGTTGGTGACCTGGTAATCAATAGGGATGCAGTGCAGGCCGTCCACAGTGGACTGTACGTTATAGGCCACCTCGGTAATGTTCCCCCGCAGGACCATATGGCGGCTTTCCCCATCGGAAGTTGAAATTTGTTCTTCCCCGGTCTGCTCCAGTTGTTTTTTGAGCTTTGTATAATTTTCCCTTCGCTGGGCATGCTTTCGTATTTCTTTTTGGACCTCTTGTTTTTCAGTCTCCCCATCGGCCTTTGCCAGGTCCTGGTTGTACTGATCGAGTTTGTTGTCGATATATTCCAGGTGGCGTTTTATCTTCTTTTCGTTGAAATTGTTCTTTTTACTGTTCTGTGCACGCAGTTTGGTACTGTCCCCGGCAATGATCCTACCGCCGATCAGTTTGAAGTTCATGGCCAGTTCCACCGTGGCGCGGAACACGTGTTTGATGGCCTTGGGGTTGTTTTTTCTGAAATTGGCAATGGTGTTGTGGTCGGGGGCAAGTTGGCCAAGGAGCCACATCATCTCCATATTTCGTTTGCACTCGCGCTCGAGGATCCTGGAAGAACGCAGGCGGTTCATATATCCATATAGGAACAATTTCAGGAGCGTTGCTGGATGATAGGCCGGCCTTCCGCCTTCGGGGAAATGTACCTTGAAGCCCATCTTTTCAAGATCGAGGCCATCAACGAACACATCAATGGCTCGGACTTCGTTTTCTTGGTCAATGGCTTCATCCAGGGAAACTGGGAACAGGCTGGCTTGTTTACGGTCTTTGGGTATAATGAATTTCATACCTAAAAGATACGGTTAAGCCTAACAATAGGAAACAGCTCAGCAAATAAGAAATCAACATAGTTATTAAGAAAGCAAGGGGTTTTTAGACAGTCTGACGGTCTTGTTTAACGCAAGTGGCGTGGGGTAAGGACGCGAACTTGTCGGCTTTGTTGTTTTTTCCTTGGTCTCTAAAATAACACTTTTCACTAGAATGCCCGCTATTTGCTGTTAAACGATGTTGTATTTCGTGGCGATCCTCGGAATATGTTGTTTTGTCGCCAGCCTTTTTAAGTCATTTTGTTCTTTTCTGAATTTTGATTTTATTTTTCACGTCCGAGCAAGACCCAGTTTTTTAATTTTTTTGTTCTTACTTATTTTTGTCATTTTTCACGTCTTGGTTAATGTCAGAATTGTAAATCTAAAGGTATTCATTTTTTCCATTTTTCATGCTTGAGTAAAAGTCGGAATAATAAGCTGGAGGCATCTATTTTTATTTTTTTTTACGCCCGAGTAAAAGTTTGCGTACAGATTTTAAAAATTCTCGAGTATTTCTTCTTCTTTTCATTTATTTTTTATCTAATCAAAATCCGCGGACTGATTTTAAGAGCATCCAATTTTCACATTTTTCGTTCTTTTTAATTTTCCATAAAAATTAAGCATGAGTGTTTTTTGTTTTAACTAAAATCTTAAAAAAGTCAGCGTAACAGTTGCGAATGATCGGTTTTTAAATTCAGATTTGCCGTTATTTTTTTTGCGTATTTTCATTCTGAGCCATGAATTACAACGGTCTTGTTTAACGCAAGTGGCGTGGAGTAGGGACACGTTTTTGTCGGCTTTGTTGTTTTCTTTTTGCTCTCTAAAATAACGCTTTTCAGCAATCTGCCCGCTATTTGCTGTTAAACGATGTTGTGGTGCGTTATTTATTAAGCAGACATTTTTGGGTTGACCTGAATTTGTCCTCCAATCGCTTTTAAAACTTTCATTATTGTTGCAAATTGAGGTTTTGCTCCATCTGATAAAGCTTTGTATAAACTTGGCCTGCTCAATCCTGTTTGTTCTGATATTTTAGTCATCCCAATCGCCTTTGCAATATGACCGATTGCATTAATTACATCTGCATTATCTCCTTCTTCTAAAACAGTATTGAGATATTCAGCGATCATCTCCTTGCTGTCTAAATAATCTGCAATGTCAAATTTTGAAGTTCCCATATTTTCTATTTGTTTAGTTTTTTCCAGATTTCTTTTGCTTTCTTTATATCATTTTCTTGAGATGACTTATCTCCACCAATTAGCAAAACAATTATTTTACCGTCCTTTTCTTTGAAATAAACACGATATCCTTTCGCAAAATTCACACGCATTTCTCTTATTCCATCGCCTACAGGTTTGCAATCGCCAAAATGCTCGTCATTTTCTATTTTTTGAATTCTGAATAAGATTTTTGATTTAGCTTTTAAGTCTTTTAGCTTTCTCAGCCATTTATCAAATTCAATTGTTTTTTCAATAAAGAACATAAATATTGTATCTACTTGGATACAAATTTACATTATTTTTTTGAATGAATAAAATTTAATTAGGTTTTCTGAACATGCTGAATAATGCACCACAACGGTCTTGTTTAACGCAAGTGGCGTGGAATAGGGACGCGAACTTGTCGGCTTTGTTGTTTTTTAATTGGTCTCTAAAATAACACTTTTCACCAGAATGCCCGCCATTTGCTGTTAAACGATGTTGCACCGCGTAGCGATCCTCGGAATATGTTGTTTTGTTGCCAGCCTTTTTAAGTCATTTTGTTCTTTTCCAAATCTTGATTTTATTTTTCACGTCCGAGCAAGAGCCAGTTTTTTAATTTTTTTGTTCTTGATTATTTTTGTCATTTTTCTCGTCTTGGTTATTGTCAGAGTGGTAAATCTAAAGCTATTCATTTTATCCATTTTTCATGCTTGAGTAAAAGTCGGAATAATAAGCTGAATGCATCTATTTTTATTTTTTTTTACGCCCGAATAAAAGTTTGCGTACAGATTTTAAAAATTCTCGAGTATTTCTTCTTCTTTTCATTTATTCTTTATCTAATCAAAATCCGCGGACTGATTTTAAGAGCATCCAATTTTCACGTTTTTCATCTTTTTAAATTTTTCCCGTAAACCTTGCGGTTGAGTGGTTTTTCTTTTAACTAAAATCTTGAAAAAGTCAACGCAACAGTTGCGGAAGATTGGTTTTTATCAATTAAAACTTCAAATATGTTCTTTACGAGATTTTGTTTCCGAGCTATGCGTTGCAACGGTCTTGTTTAACGCAAGTGGCGTGGGGTTAGGATGCGAACTTGTCGGCTTTGTTGTTTTTTAATTGATCTCTAAAATAACACTTTTCACCAGAATGCCCGCTATTTGCTGTTAAACGATGTTGCCCACAGTGGTTTTTGCGTATCGTGGTTTCCGTTCTGGGTTTTGTTCCGCTCTGATTTTCTTATTTTTACTAATAACATTCAAAAATGCCATTTTCAAATCAAATACTTGTCAATAATCTAAATTGAAAATCTCTCGATTTTTACATTTTTTTGCGCATGAGTAAAAAATCATTATTTTGAAATTAAAGGCATTCAATTTTGCCATTTTTCATTCTTGAGTAAAAGTCAGAATAATAACTGAAAATGTTTGTTTTTACCTTTTTTTCACGCCCGAGTGAATATTATTTATTACTATTTTTTTCAAATCAAATTTCACTCATTTTCTAAAGAATCCGCGTTCTGATTTTAAGGATCTCAAATTTTTCCATTTTTCATTTTTTATATTTTTTTTAGTTTTGATCTTTTTTTGAATTTTTTGGTTCTTTTCCGCACCGCTGAATTTTATTCAATTAAATTATCTTGATTTTTTTTAGTTGATGTTCAAAATCTACTTTTTCATAATTCAGTTGGATATTTTTCAGTTACCGGATTATTTATTTTATACGACTAAAATTCTACTTTGTAGAATGCTCCCATTGTGGGCAACGGTCTTGTTTAACGCAAGTGGCGTGGAGTAGGGACACGTTTTTGTCGGCTTTGTTGTTTTCTTTTTGCTCTCTAAAATAACGCTTTTCAGCAATCTGCCCGCTATTTGCTGTTAAACGATGTTGTGGTGCGTTATTTATTAAGCAGACATTTTTGGGTTGACCTGAATTTGTCCTCCAATCGCTTTTAAAACTTTCATTATTGTTGCAAATTGAGGTTTTGCTCCATCTGATAAAGCTTTGTATAAACTTGGCCTGCTCAATCCTGTTTGTTCTGATATTTTAGTCATCCCAATCGCCTTTGCAATATGACCGATTGCATTAATTACATCTGCATTATCTCCTTCTTCTAAAACAGTATTGAGATATTCAGCGATCATCTCCTTGCTGTCTAAATAATCTGCAATGTCAAATTTTGAAGTTCCCATATTTTCTATTTGTTTAGTTTTTTCCAGATTTCTTTTGCTTTCTTTATATCATTTTCTTGAGATGACTTATCTCCACCAATTAGCAAAACAATTATTTTACCGTCCTTTTCTTTGAAATAAACACGATATCCTTTCGCAAAATTCACACGCATTTCTCTTATTCCATCGCCTACAGGTTTGCAATCGCCAAAATGCTCGTCATTTTCTATTTTTTGAATTCTGAATAAGATTTTTGATTTAGCTTTTAAGTCTTTTAGCTTTCTCAGCCATTTATCAAATTCAATTGTTTTTTCAATAAAGAACATAAATATTGTATCTACTTGGATACAAATTTACATTATTTTTTTGAATGAATAAAATTTAATTAGGTTTTCTGAACATGCTGAATAATGCACCACAACGGTCTTGTTTAACGCAAGTGGCGTGGAATGGGGACGCGAACTTGTCGGCTTTTTTGTTTGTTACTTGGTCTCTAAAATAACACTTTTCATCACAATGCCCGCTATTTGCTGTTAAACGATGTTGCCATTAGTACTTTTTATTCCTATTTTGTCTTCTCTTTTGTTTGATTGTTTCTCTTCTTGTTTTTGAAGTTGAAAAGCTCAGAATTTTTGACAATTGTTCTAAGAAGTTTTTTGAAATTTTTGAAGGTCTATATTTGGATATCATATGGCTATTGTTCTAATTTATTTATTAATTCATTAACTCTAGATATTCTTGGGGTTATTTCTTTTTTTACTCTTTTTTTATTTGTGAAATATCCATAAACTCCTATTCCGATTGTAGCTATATTTATAAAGATTAAACCTATTATAAAGTTTTCTGGTATCTTATTCCAAATACTGATATTAAATAGTATCATAATTGGGAAAACTGGCAAAATGCCCCAATAAAAATATGTTTTAAGAAACTTTTTTTGTACTAAAAGATATTCCTTGTTTTTTTTGAGATAATTTAGGTAATTTTCTTCCAAATCGCTATGCTTAAATTTTTTAATACGTTGATATTTAATTATTAAATAAACTGCACAAATCATTATCAATGCTATTGCCATTTTTGTCAGAATGAATGGAATCTTGAATAATAAAAAAATAGATACTAAAACTCCAAATACAGCTAAAATCGATTCGGAAAGTTCTAGATAGTTCCACCATTTGTGTAAACGATTTAAACTTGATTGTAATTCAATCATTAATTTTGATTTCTCAAATTTTATACGCTCTTGATTACTGGACGATTGCCAGATTTTAATTAATTCATCTTCAATCATAATATTTCATTTATGCAGTTAAATAATTTTGATTTTATCCGCTTGATTTTTACGGCTATGTGATTTTCAGATAATCCAAGTATATCTGAAATTTCTCGGTATGCTAATCCTTCCAAGTACAGAGCAACTATTGCTTTATCTCCTTCATTCAATTTTTTGACACACTTTCTTAAAGCTATTATTTTTTCATTATTTTTTTCATTACCCTCTTCCGAACCTAAATTAGAAATAGTCATACTATCTAATCTTATAAATCGATTTTGGGTCTTTGCGTATTTAGATTTAAAACGAAGACAAACATTTAATGCTATTCTAAACATCCAAGTGGCAATAGAAGAATTACCTTTAAATGAACTCATCGACTTCCATATGTGAACTAAAACTTCCTGAAAAAGGTCTTTCGAATCTTCACTACTAACTGAATAAATAGAGCAAATTCTATATAACTTATCCTGATTTTCTTGCAAAGCAGAAAGAAATATGGTTTTCTGTTTTTCCATTTTTAATACTTCCCTTTACTATTTTAGTTACCATAGTTTGATAAATATGACAGTTTAGTGTGTTTTTTTAGTAAATAATATGATGATAAAGCTCTTATTTAGTTAGAATGGTCAGTATTAATGGCAACGGTCTTGTTTAACGCAAGTGGCGTGGAATGGGGACGCGAACTTGTCGGCTTAGTTGTTTTTCACTTGGTGTCTAAAATAACACTTTTCACCACAATGCCCGCTATTTGCTGTTAAACGATGTTGTTAACAGGAAAAACTCCACCATTGATGTTTTGAAAACCTTAACAAATTAGCTCAATTTTTGTTTTTATCGATCATTTTTTAAAAGTTTTTGTGAGTTTAGGAAGCGTTTTTTGAACTTTCTAAAAATAATCTTTCTCCATTTTTTCAATATTTTGGATCCGAGTAGAATCAGTTTTTAAAGTTCAAAATTCTCATTTTTAGATTTCCTTCTTTTTTTTATCTTTTAAAAGTTGTTTTCTTAAATTTAATTTTTCTTTGAAATAGTCGGGGTAATTTTGTCAATTATCGAGAAACTTTATTTGATTTTTTTCTTAATAGTGAAGTGAAATTATCATTTTGGAACAGTCCGCTTTTTTTGTCATTTATCATGCAATTTTAAATGAAAACATTCTTGTTTTTATGAATCGGAGCAGGATTTTTTTCATGAAAGTTTTAGTTAGCAAACAACTGCTCATTTTGTCAATTTTTAGTACTTATATTTTTTTTCCGGTCTCTTTTTTCCTTTTCTTCTAAATAAAAAATCATTCAGTTTTTCTTGTTTGCAACGGTCTTGTTTAACGCAAGTGGCGTGGAATGGGGACGAGAACTTGTCGGCTTTGTTGTTTTCTTTTTGCTCTCTAAAATAACGCTTTTCAGCACAATGCCCGACATTTGCTGTTAAACGATGTTGCTAACAGGAAAAACTCCACCATTGATGTTTTGAAAACCTTAACAAATTAGCTCAATTTTTGTTTTTATCGATCATTTTTTAAAAGTTTTTGTGAGTTTAGGAAGCGTTTTTTTTACTTTCTAAAAATAATCTTTCTCCATTTTTTCAATATTTGGATCCGAGTAGAATCAGTTTTTAAAGTTCAAAATTCTCATTTTTAGATTTCCTTCTTTTTTTTATCTTTTAAAAGTTGTTTTCTTAAATTTAATTTTTCTTTGAAATAGTCGGGGTAATTTTGTCAATTATCGAGAAACTTTATTTGATTTTTTTCTTAATAGTGAAGTGAAATTATCATTTTGGAACAGTCCGCTTTTTTTGTCATTTATCATGCAATTTTAAATGAAAACATTCTTGTTTTTTATGAATCGGAGCAGGATTTTTTCATGAAAGTTTTAGTTAGCAAACAACTGCTCATTTTGTCAATTTTTAGTACTTATATTTTTTTTCGGTCTCTTTTTTCCTTTTTTTCTAAATAAAAAATCATTCATTTTTTCTTGTTTGCAACGGTCTTGTTTAACGCAAGTGGCGTGGAGTAGGGACGCGAACTTGTCGGCTTAGTTGTTTGTTTCTTGATCTCTAAAATAACACTTTTCACCAGAATGCCCGCTATTTGCTGTTAAACGATGTTGTACCTCGTGGCACTACGCAATTATGTTATTTTGTTGTATGCCTTTTTTTTCTTTTCTGAATTTTCATTTTTTTTACGTTTGAGTAAGAGTCAACCTCTATTTTTTGATTCTAAATCATTTTTGCCGTTTTTCAAGTCTGAGTTAAAATAAATCTTCTTAATTAAAAGTACTCAAATTATCCATTTTTCATGCTTGAGTAAAAATCGGAATAATAATCTAAATGCCTGTTTTTCTACTTTTTTCACATCCGAGTCAAAGTCAATGAAATTATTTGATTATTTGTTCTTAATTCCTATTTCTCATTTGACTTTTTTTAGATCTGAGTAAGAATCTGCGCGCTGATATTAAAGCTGTTTTATTTTTGCATTTTTCATCTTTTTAAATTCAGTTTCATAAGTCAGAGTTGAGTGATTTTTTAACTAAAATATTCAAAAAGTCAGCGCAACAGTTGCGGGAGATTGGTTTTTCATTCAGATTTCCAACAGTTTTTTTTGCGCATTTTCATTCTGTGCCATGAGTTACAACGGTCTTGTTTAACGCAAGTGGCGTGGAATAGGGACACGTTCTTGTCGGCTTTGTTGTTTTTTACTTGGTCTCTAAAATAGCACTTTTCATCAGAATGCCCGCTATTTGCTGTTAAACGATGTTGTGCGCTGCCCTCATTATATATTCAACAAAACTTCTACTTCTTTTTTTAGTTTTGGGAGATGGTTTATAACTATACTCCATATTAAATCATCGGAAATCATATCATATCCGTGGATAATTCTATTTCGTGTTCCAATAATCTTTTGAGCATTTTCAAGTTTGAAGTTTTTATCCTTTTTAAGTATTCGGTTTACAGCTTCGCCAATAATTTCTAGATCACGCTCAGTAGCCCTTTTCGTTTTTACGTCAGAAACATAATCTTCAAAAATTTTTGGTCTGCCCTCAAAATAACTATCAATCTCATTAATCGACTGTAAAATATCATACAGCCAAGTCTTTAATTCTTCATCCATAAATCATTTGTTTTGAAGAGTCGATAGATTGTCTCAAATATGGATTTTTAATTGCTTTATCTTCAAGCAAATCAACTTGTCTTTTCAATAGTTTTTCAAGCGATGTTTTTAAATCAAAATAATTGTCTGCGTAGTCATATAATTCAATTCCCTCGAAATCCACTATAAAATCAACATCACTTGTCTTTTTAAATCTATCCGTTAGTATCGATCCGAATACAAATAATCTGGACACTTTATGTTTATTGCACAAAGCTTTAATCTTGTCTCTATTTTTATCGATTATTTTCATATATCGAAAATACAAACTTTTTAAATGTAATTGAGAATATCAATCGAAGTTTTTCTCGGGTTGCGCACAACGGTCTTGTTTAACGCAAGTGGCGTGGGGTAAGGACGCGAACTTGTCGGCTTTGTTGTTTTTTACTTGGTCTCTAAAATAACACTTTTCACTGGAATGCCCGCTATTTGCTGTTAAACGATGTTGTACCTCGTGGCACTACGAAATTATGTTATTTTGTTGTGTGCCTTTTTTTCTTTTCTGAATATTCATTTTTTTCACGTCTGAGTAAGAATCAGTTTGAATTCTTTTCTTCTAAATTCTTTTGGTCATTTTTTAGGTTTCATAGAAAGTCAGATTTAAAAATCTAAAGGCATTAAAATTTTACATTTTTCACACCCGAATAAGAAATTCAGCTTCCTGCATTTAAAAATCATCGATTTTTCGTTCTTCATTTCAAATTCGCTTCCATTTCTTAAGGATCCGCGTAATGATTTTAAGGGCATCCAATTTTTACATTTTTCATCTTTTTTAAACTTTTCCATACAACTCGCGCTTCAGTGGTTTTTGTTTTTGTCTAAAAGCTTGAAAAAGTCAGCGCAACAGTTGCGGGAGATTGGTTTTGCATTCAGATTTCCAATAGTGTTTTTTTGCACATTTTCATTCTGTGCCATGAGTTACAACGGTCTTGTTTAACGCAAGTGGCGTGGAGTAAGGACACGTTTTTGTCGGTTTTGTTGTTTGTTAATTGATCTCTAAAATAACACTTTTCACCACACTGCCCGCTATTTGCTGTTAAACGATGTTGTTATGCGTTTTATTTGCAGGAACTTTCTAATGAAAACGTACCATCATCTTTTCGACTCATCTTATAACCATTATTTGTCATATAACTAAAATCAGATCTCCCATTCAGATGCCAAAGTATATATCCATACTGACAAATATTCTTCATGTTTCCAGCTTTATATTCTCTTTCAATTATTTCTATCATTCTATTTTTATAACTAAAAGGAGTATGAATTAAAATTATATATGGTGAAAATTCAATCTTTTGATCGCTATATTTTTTTAATCTTTTTAAAGATGGAAAGCCATATTTTTCAATAATTTCAATCATTCGATCTGTATTTAAAGTGTCAATTGGATTTAAAAAATTTTTAAATATTTCATTTCGTACAGGTTTTGTTAGGCTTAATTCCTTTTCAGCTTTTTTTAATTGCTCTTCTGATAAACTTTCAATACTATCTGTTAAATGTTTATCTAAAGTTCCGTAATCGAGATATTTACGTATTCCTTGATCAAGATTATACATGAATCTTAGTTCAGAAATTATATTATCAGCATCACGCTTTAGTAATGAATCTTTCTCAGTTTGTGCATTAATATTAAATGCAGAGATAAGACAAATAAGAAGTAATAATTTTTTCATGTTTGATTTTGTAATCAGGATTTTAGATTTGTTGCGTTAAGTTATTGAACTCAGGTTTTTCTTATAAAATGCATTACAACGGTCTTGTTTAACGCAAGTGGCGTGGATTAAGGACGCGAACTTGTCGGCTTTGTTGTTTGTTAATTGGTTTCTAAAATAACACTTTTCAGTAGAATGCCCGCTATTTGCTGTTAAACGATGTTGTAGCCAGTAGCTTTTATCCGAGTAAGAACTTTTTTTAGCGTTCTTATTTGAAAAATTATTATTTTAAAATCTCATTGATTTTTCACTTTTATCGTCTGATTGATTTTAGTTATATCTTTAAAATCATTCAATTTTTTGTGTCTAACAATCCTGAGTAAAAGTCAGAATAAGAACTAAAATCTTCGGTTTGAGTAAAATTCAGCGAACTGCTTTTAAATCATTTTTGTTCTTTAATTCTCATTTTAATTTGACGTTATCACGCCCGAGTAGATTCAGCGATTTATCTTTAAAATCATTCATTTTTTTGTAGCTAACATTCCTGAGTAAAAGTCAGAATAAGAACTCAAATCTTTTAAGTTCGAGTATATTTTCAAGCTAAAAAGTTAAAATATCTGTCCATTTTAAAGTAACCAGTATTAGAAATGTAATTCCTGTAATGGTGTATATTGCATCTTGCCAATAAAAAGTTCTCGCTCCCCATATTTTCCAATTATGGTCATATTTTGTTTTAATAGTTCCACGAGTAAACTTCCAATAAATTAGAGTGATTATTAAAAAAATCGATATTGCTATTACAGTTATCCAAATTTTTCCCATTTGTCGAATTTATAATTTTTACAATTTGAAATTACACTAATAATTGTTTACAAAATATGTTCTTTCCAGAATTTCGTTTTTCGGCTATTGGCTACAACGGTCTTGGTTAAGGCAAGTGGCGTGGAGTAGGTACACGTTCTTGTCGGCTTAGTTGTTTGTTACTTGGTGTCTAAAATATATCTTTTCATCGGAATACCCGCTATTTGCGCTTAACCGATGTTGTGGCCAGTAGCTTTTATCCGAGTAAGAGTTTTTTTTAGCAATCTAGTGTTGTTAATTATCAATTTAAACCATATTAATTTTCTCACTTTTCACGGTTGAGTAAGGTTAGTGTTCAAATTAAAAATTATTTAAACTTTTATACATTCTTGAGTAAAAGTCAGAAAAAGAACTCAAATCATTTAGGTTCGAGTAAAACTCGGAGCCAAAAGTATAAATACATCATTTTAAAATATGTTACCTTTAATTTTGACTGAAATCATCAATTAGTGAAATTAAGAAGGCAAATAATATAATTATTAGAAATTTAATATCAAAAAGCAGGGAAGCTGAAAACTGAATAGAGTAAGCATATTTTAATCAAATTATTATGAGACAAATTATTGTATTATTAGTTTTATCTTTTATTTCTTTAAAAGGTAATAGTCAAGAGAACCAAAAAAATAGCTTTGAAATAAAAACTATTTATCAAACCAAAAAGGTTCAAAAAAATATAGACGTTAAAAAAGTAGCTATTGTAAAAAATAAGACACTCTTTATCGTTGGGTTAAACTCTGATTTTGAACTTATTAGCATTGAAACAAATAATCCGTATATTCAAATGAAAGACCAAGGTTATGGACAATGTGTTAAGAATTGTAAAACAGGTGGCGAATCACCTTGTAAGGATTACGAAGGATGGAGTGAAGTTTTTTGTATGGCTGGTTGTTACATTGATTGTGGAATTGACTCAAACACTTACACTGTAAATAAGATAGCAGGTAGTATTGATATTAGTATTTATGAAAACGACTCATCTTCTGACAATGACGGTAAACTAGATAAAAAACTTATAAAAAATAAAAAGTTGAATAAATCAAATATGAAAATTAAGGAAAAAAACTAAAGGTAATAACTAAGTATTCGGCTCGCCGATAGGCAAGAGCTGAATATTGTGTTGACGAATCCGGTGGATATTGTCCTATGGGTAAAACGATGGAGTTAAGGTAGGATAATTGGAGAGAAAACTATTATTAAGCTGTCAAGATGTATCGAACTCACGCAATTTCTAACGGTATTTTTGTTTTTTTATATTTCCCTTTACAATCTTTGGATTTGATCGTTCATTTCAAAAGTTAGGGCATAGCACGGTCTGTCCGCTTTTGCAGATCAATTTTTAGCTGCCTATACTCAATTTTTCATCTTTCAATAGTACCCTCCACTTTACGGGAGGCCCACGGTTATCAAACACCAGGACTGTATGCAGTCTTCCTTTTTTACACGTAGGACATTGACGGTGCAAGAGTGGTTGCCCTGTTTTGATAGGCTCCATCTTATTAGTGGCCAGTTCGGCTTGTAGTTTTGGCAACTTCTCTTTTTTCCAGCTGCTGCTCAAAATGCCATAATGCCGTATGCGAGTAAATCCTTTGGGCAGGATATGCAAAGCAAACCGCCTGATAAATTCTTGGCTTGATAACGTTAAGCTGGTTTTCCTGCCCCCGTGCCGATATTCTTTGGCAGCAAACACCACCTGTCTATTGTTGCGATCGACAGCAACAATTCGATGATTGCTAATGGCTATTTTATGAGTGTACCTGCCCAAGTATTCAATGACATATTTCGGGCTTCTAAAAGGCTGTTTGGCATACACGACCCACTTTTTGTTGAATACCTTATTGTAAATTTTTTGCGGGATTTTCAACCCACTCCTTCTAAGTTCAGCCACGTACTTTGCCCTAAACACTTGGCTCATGGATTTTACATTGAACAAATATTTACCATCGTTCTTTGCCTTTTTCCATTTCCCTGATTTGCCCAAGCCGCCTCCTGGTGCAATACAGTGCAGATGCGGATGCAGGCTCAAATTCTGGCCCCAAGTATGAAGCACCGCAATCATGCCCATTCTGCCTCCCAGGTGTTTTGGGTTGTCCCCAAACTGCTGCAAGGTCTGCCATGCAGCTTTAAATAAACTCCCGTACACTATTTTGCCGTGGCCAAGGGCATAGCTATTGAACTCACTTGGAAGGGTAAACACCAAATGAAAATAGGGAATGTTCAAGAGTTCACCTTCCCTGGCTTTGATCCACTCTTCGCGCTTGTGCCCTTGGCATGTTGGGCAATGCCTGTTCCGGCAACTGTTGTAACTAATGTGCAGCCCGTGGCAACAATTGCATTTGTCAATGTGCCCGCCCATCGCTTTTGTCCGGCACCTTCTTATGGCCTGCAGCGCACGGTAATGCCATGAAGTCAGACTCAAACTTTTGAGCTGTAGCTGTTCCATTTCCAGAACGTCAGCTACCGTATGTTTGGGGCGCATTACCGGTAAAGCTTGTCCAAGGGAGAAAACTTCGAGCCACTGGGCAAATTGGCCACATGGAGGTAGGTCAGGGTCATCTCGATGTGCGCATGCCCCAAAAGTTCTTTTAGGCTGACAATGTCAACGCCATATTCCAACAAATGCGTGGCAAAGCTGTGCCGCAAGGTGTGGGCGGTAATCTTTTTGGAACTGCCTATCTTGCCTCGGTTTTCCTTGATCACCCAATGGATTCCATTGGTGGTCAGTCCCCGAGCTTTTCCATCTTTGGATACCTGACTGTTAAAAAGATAGATTTGGGGATTTTCTGTTTTAATGTACTTTTTTAGTCCTCTGATCAAATGTTTGCTCAAGGGAACATAACGATCGATCTTACCTTTTTTCTTGGGAACAAAGACCGTTTTGCGATCAAAGTCCAGGTCGGCCAATTTTAGGTTGCACAGTTCGTAGCTGCGGAGTCCACAGCCATAAAGCACGCCAATGATTAATCGGTGCTTGAGGTACCTTGGTGCTTTTAGAAGGCGTTTGACTTCTTCCTGACTCAACACAGTGGGCAGTTTGAGGTTCCTTTTGATCTGCGGCAAGGCCACTCGCTTGGCCTCCATGCCCATTACTTTGTAGGCGGCCCTAAGGCCAAAAATGGTGTGCTTAAAAAAGCTTTCAGAAGGGGTCTTGTGGAGTTTTTGGCAATAATAAAGGTAATCTTCAATATTTTCCACCGAGAGTTTTTCTGGGCTTTGATTATAGTGCAGGGCAAGGTGAGCCAGGCATCTGAGGTAATTGTTCAGGGTGCTCTTTGCCTTGCCATTGATGGAAAAGCTTTGTGCTAATTTGTTTTGAAGTGTGCTAAAACCTTCTACCTCTAAAAAGGCTTGTTCAGCAAGGGTCTTACTTTTTTTTAAACATGTTAAAGGATTTATAGTTTAGCTACAAATTAATAAATCCTTTACTTTTATGCATACAAGATCCTATTTGCCACAGTTTAGGCAGGCTTCCGACAGTAGGGAGGATTCGTTCAACAACGTATAAAATCAATTGCAATTAAGTGCTAAAGCAAAGGTAGTTGCGTTTTTGCTACATCTGATTTTCCTTGGGAAAATACTCGTACGCAAACCCGCAACTATTCTTATACAAATCCGTTGTAGTCTACAACTAATCTCTGTGGTTATTTTTTTAGCTTCTATAAATCTAAAACATTTGTCTATTTTAAAATAACCAATATTAGAAATGTAGTTCCAGCAATAATATATATAGCATCTTGCCAATCAAAAGTTCTTGCTCCCCATATTTTATAAATTTACCTTATTTTGTTTTGATGTACTACGAGTAAACTTCCAATAAATTAGAGAGACTATTAAGAAAATCGATATTGCTATTACTATTACCTAAATCTTTTCCATTTTATAATTCTTTAGTTTATTTCATTTTAATTTTCACCAAAACTTAATTGACAAATATGTTCTTTCCTAAATTTTGTTTTTTAGGCTATTGGCTACAACGGTCTTGTTTAACGCAAGTGGCGTGGAGTAAGGACACGAACTTGTCGGTTTTGTTGTTTGTTTCTTGGTCTCTAAAATAACACTTTTCACCAGAATGCCCGCTATTTGCTGTTAAACGATGTTGCCCACTGTAATATTATACCTAAACATTCTTAGAAAGATTTACCATAAGAACTCTCTTCCAAAAATTCTTTCGGCTCATTCATATTTATAATGTCTTTGATAGCTTGTTCTTTATTATCAGAATTTTTGTAATAAGATTCTGCTATTTTATACCCAATATAATATCCTAGATCAGCTGGACGTTTAGAATTGTAATTATAAAACCAATCTGTTTCTTCAAAAGTTTTGCCAGCGTCCACATCATTTTTAAATTCTAACCATAATTTTCTCTGGTTTTTCTGTCCATAATTAAATATAGCTGAATTCATAGATTGTTTTTCTAACAATAGTGTGGCAATAAAATCGGCAGAACCTTCTGTTATTGCTTGGGATAGCAGAGATTCATTCTCATTATCGCCATTAGGTTGTTGAGTATGTACTAATTCGTGAGCGATTAAGGATTTAATATCTCCGAAACTATTTTCAAAAACTTTTTTCATAAATCCATTTATTTCTGAAATATCTACTGTTTTGGGATTTACTGTGGCTATTTCTGTACCTATTAAAATCAATCCTTTATCCGTTGTGCCACCAGATTGAATTGGAGAAATTGCGAAACAAATATTTGGGGCTTGAAAATTAGGATAGTATTCCTCCATTTTATAGTAAATGGAATCAATTTCTTTCTTTTTATTCTTAACTTTTAATGTGAGAGGTCTAATCGTTTTCCAAAATTCTGGAGCTCCTTTTATCCAATTTACATACTGTTTTGCAGTAAAATTTCTCAATTCCAAGAACTTTTCAAATTCAGGGCTTGCTTTGTCAATATAAAGGTTTTGAAAAGTTTTAATACTGTCTTGACTTTCTTCTAAAGCATCATATGCATTCCAAAAGTTATCAATATCAACGGTAATTATTTCATAGTCTAACTCAGATTTTTTTTCCTGAGTACAGGATATTAATCCAATAAGCATTATTGTAAGAAGGAATTTTTTCAGCATTTGTTGTTTAATAAAATTTTTCAAAATATTATTGTGGGCAACGGTCTTGTATAACGCAAGTGGCGTGGGTACGGACACGTTTTTGTCGGCTTTGTTGTTTTTTACTTGATCCCTAAAATAACACTTTTGAGCAGAATACCCGCTATTTGCTGTTATACGATGTTGGCATTTCGTTGTTTTTCTATACTCCATATATTTCAACAATTTTACCCTCTTTGTTAAATACAAATTTCACTTCACTTTTAATGTCTTTATACGTGCCAGCTTTAAGATCAAAAAATCTAAAATTGGTGTAGAGAATATATGTGGTAGGATTAACTATTTGAATTTTTTGAATGATATTTTGAGCAAATTTAGTATTGCTCCAAGCGTTTTGGTATTGTGTATAGAGTTCTTTAGAAGTTGGATAATTAGTGTTCCAATATCTTTTTAGATTACTAGAGTAGTATTGATTTATTTTTTCAAAACTTCGATTTTCCTCTGCTAAAAGGAAATCTTCAATAACTTTCTTGAAACCTAGATTATTACTGTTTCGCAAATAGAAATCAATTTCTTCTTGTTCAACTGCTTTAACATATGATAAGAAGAATACTCCATTTAATGAACTTCCCCCATCTGGTCGACCTTCATCAAAAGCAAATTTTACTCTGCGACCAGCCTTTAATAATTCAGGTAATTGTCGCATACAAGCACTACACATATTTGGACCATAACCATAATCTAGATTAAATTTTATTCTCTTGCCATTTAAACTCCCATAATTAGTTTCCCATTTCTTACCAGTTTTTATTATTTCCATAACAACATTTTCCACCATTTGATCTTCTAAATTTGAATCGGTTATAACTCCATACATAAAATCATAACCATCTGAGATTCTGGAATAGAACTCTAAATTTTCTTGGTTATATAGCATATCCATTGTATACTCGTAAAAATCATTAGGATTTTCGCTTAAAGGTGGAGGAATAGCAGATTTGTAATCTAAATTATATGCTTTTTCCCAACCTTCTTTGATTGCGCGGATTCTATCTTCCTTTTTAGGATGACTTGCTGATTCTACGTTTGATCCAAGTTTTTTAATAGCCTTAGTTGCTTGATCTAGTGAAGCTCCCATTTTATATAAAACAAAACCAGAAAAATTATCTGCTTCTAATTCTGCCTTGTGACTATCTTCCAACTCTTTTAATGTATGACCAGATAAATGATGACCAATTTCATGAGCCAAGATTGATATTGAACTCCAATAGGAATTTGTTTCTGAATCGGCAAAATCTAGAAGTCGTTTATCGTAAAGTATAAATCTTTCGTTATTAATTATGGTTGCTACAGCATTTTCAATATCTGCTTGGTAAATTTTAAAATTTAATGGAATACCAGAAAATGAAGTTATATTTTGAATTACATCAATTTCTTTCTTATCTGCTAAATAAATCTCGATCTCATCACCTTTGCTATCTTCATTATAAGAGCATCCACTTTCCAAATTTTTTATAATTCCCTTATCAGAATTTGTGGAGGGTAACTTAATACTCGTAATATTTTGATTCAAAGTTTTGTCTTTGGAAGTACGATTGTTATTACAACTAAAAACCAATATGGCAACTGTTAATAATATAAATGTGATTTTCGCTTGCTTCATATTATTCGGATTTAGATTCCAAAATTATTTTATCGGTGTTGATGTCATTAATCCCAAATTCATTTAACTTTTTGAAAAGAATATTTGCGTTTCCACTATTAATTAATTTATTTTCTTTTTGAAAAGATTTAAAATCGCAATTAAATGGTAGTTTTTTCAAAATTTCTATAAATTCTTCTTCTTTATTTTTTTCTAAAATCTTAAATCCTAAAAACCGAGTTTCAATATCCAGAGTTCTTAAAAATTGATTTCTATCTATTTTTCCCTGATAACATTCAATAATTGAGAGATCATAATCTTTGTTATTAAATATTGGGCTTTTATCAATTCTATTAAAACCGCAATAATTTATTAATTTTTCAGAAATAAATGGTATACGAAAACCAAATTGATCTAGATAATAATTGTCGAAATATCGATCTTTTTCGGTAGATAATATTTTTACCTTTATCCTGTTAGAATCCGATTCTAAAATGCGTACTGGAAAAAAATTATATTTTAAGGGATTGTATAATTCAATATAATTCCCGGATTCTAAATTCATAATGATCTGTATTTTTCTAAACAATGAATGCCAACGGTCCCGTATATTCGTCAGTTGTGGTAGTAAATATACGGATTTGTCGGTTTAGGTTATTGTTTGTTGATTTCTAAAAACATTCTTTCACCAGAATGGCCGCAATTGCGAATATGCGATGTTGCCTATCGTTGCTCGGCATGAGTGAAAACGTGTGATTTTCCGGCAGCACATATAGGGTAGGGGTAAAACATGAAATTACCCGGAATTAATTGAAATCATTCTTTTTTTATAAAATTTTGATTGGAAAATATTTTTGTCGAAGGCGAAATTATGATCAAGACATTTTTGTGAAATTTTCTGTTTTCTCGAATTTTTGATTTTTAGCTATTTTTCTGTCTAGCTTTTAGTCAGAGTGAAATTTTGTTTTTCAAGTTTTTTTTGATCTATTTTCTTTTTTAGTCAGAGCAATAATTTTCTTTTTTCTCCTATCTTATTTTTGTTATTAAAGTCAAATTTTCAAAAATTTTAAGTCGGTTTGGTGGTCAGAGCAGGATCTTGTAATTAAAGGATTTTTGGTATGTTTTTTTTGGCTAATTTATTTGCTCTTAAATTTGTCTGTTTTTCAAGTTTTTTCACTTAAAAGTTTTTGTTCATTTCAGTCAGTTTCTAAATCCGAGTTACAATTTTGTTTAAGTCTTTACAGATCATTCTTCTTGACTAAAAATTTTCTACTTTCCAGAATTTGCAATGATAGGCAACGGTCTTGTTTAACGCAAGTGGCGTGGAATAGGGACGCGTTCTTGTCGGCTTTGTTGTTTTTTAATTGATCTCTAAAATATTACTTTTTCCTGAAATACCCGCTATTTGCTGTTAAACGATGTTGTATAGCGGTGTTTACTCCGAAATATGTTATTTTGTTGTCTGCCTTTTTTTGTTTTCTTCTTTCTAAATCTCAAATCGATTTTTCACGTCTGAGTAAGAATCAGTTTGAATTCTTTTGTTCTTTATCATTTTGTCATTTTCACGCCCGAGTAAGAAATTCAGCGCACTGCTTTAAAATCATAAATTTTTAGTTCTTCATTTCAACTCAAATTCCCTTCCTTTTCGTAAGGATTTGCGCACTGATTTTCAGGGCATTCAATTTTCACATTTTTCATCATTTAAACTTTTCCATAAACCTTGCGTTTGAGTGGTTTTTATTTTTACAAAAATCTTGAAAAAGTCAGCGCAACAGTTGCGAAAGAGTGGTTTTTTTTCATTCAGATTTGCCGTGATGTTTTGCGCTTTTCATTCTAAACACTGCTTTACAACGGTCTTGTTTAACGCAAGTGGCGTGGGATAAGGACGCGTCTTTGTCGGCTTTGTTGTTTTTTACTTGGTCTCTAAAATAACACTTTTCACTGGAATGCCCGCTATTTGCTGTTAAACGATGTTGTACCTCGTGGCACTACGAAATTATGTTATTTTGTTGTGTGCCTTTTTTTCTTTTCTGAATATTCATTTTTTTCACGTCTGAGTAAGAATCAGTTTGAATTCTTTTCTTCTAAATTCTTTTGGTCATTTTTTAGGTTTCATAGAAAGTCAGATTTAAAAATCTAAAGGCATTAAAATTTTACATTTTTCACACCCGAATAAGAAATTCAGCTTCCTGCATTTAAAAATCATCGATTTTTCGTTCTTCATTTCATTTCAAATTCGCTTTCATTTCTTAAGGATCCGCGTAATGATTTTAAGGGCATCCAATTTTTACATTTTTCATCTTTTTTAAACTTTTCCATACAACTCGCGCTTCAGTGGTTTTTGTTTTTGTCTAAAAGCTTGAAAAAGTCAGCGCAACAGTTGCGGGAGATTGGTTTTTTCATTCAGATTTCCAACAGTGTTTTTTTGCGTATTTTCATTCTGTGCCATGAGTTACAACGGTCTTGTTTAACGCAAGTGGCGTGGGGTAAGGACGCGAACTTGTCGGCTTTGTTGTTTTTTCCTTGGTCTCTAAAATAACACTTTTCACTAGAATGCCCGCTATTTGCTGTTAAACGATGTTGTATTTCGTGGCGATCCTCGGAATATGTTGTTTTGTCGCCAGCCTTTTTAAGTCATTTTGTTCTTTTCTGAATTTTGATTTTATTTTTCACGTCCGAGCAAGACCCAGTTTTTTAATTTTTTTGTTCTTACTTATTTTTGTCATTTTTCACGTCTTGGTTAATGTCAGAATTGTAAATCTAAAGGTATTCATTTTTTCCATTTTTCATGCTTGAGTAAAAGTCGGAATAATAAGCTGGAGGCATCTATTTTTATTTTTTTTTACGCCCGAGTAAAAGTTTGCGTACAGATTTTAAAAATTCTCGAGTATTTCTTCTTCTTTTCATTTATTTTTTATCTAATCAAAATCCGCGGACTGATTTTAAGAGCATCCAATTTTCACATTTTTCGTTCTTTTTAATTTTCCATAAAAATTAAGCATGAGTGTTTTTTGTTTTAACTAAAATCTTAAAAAAGTCAGCGTAACAGTTGCGAATGATCGGTTTTTAAATTCAGATTTGCCGTTATTTTTTTTGCGTATTTTCATTCTGAGCCATGAATTACAACGGTCTTGTTTAACGCAAGTGGCGTGGGGTAAGGACTCGTTTTTGTCGGCTTAGTTGTTTATTACTTGGTCTCTAAAATAACACTTTTCAGCAGAATGCCCGCTATTTGCTGTTAAACGATGTTGCTAACAGGAAAAACTCCACCATTGATGTTTTGAAAACCTTAACAAATTAGCTCAATTTTTGTTTTTATCGATCATTTTTTAAAAGTTTTTGTGAGTTTAGGAAGCGTTTTTTGAACTTTCTAAAAATAATCTTTCTCCATTTTTTCAATATTTTGGATCCGAGTAGAATCAGTTTTTAAAGTTCAAAATTCTCATTTTTAGATTTCCTTCTTTTTTTTATCTTTTAAAAGTTGTTTTCTTAAATTTAATTTTTCTTTGAAATAGTCGGGGTAATTTTGTCAATTATCGAGAAACTTTATTTGATTTTTTTCTTAATAGTGAAGTGAAATTATCATTTTGGAACAGTCCGCTTTTTTTGTCATTTATCATGCAATTTTAAATGAAAACATTCTTGTTTTTTATGAATCGGAGCAGGATTTTTTTCATGAAAGTTTTAGTTAGCAAACAACTGCTCATTTTGTCAATTTTTAGTACTTATATTTTTTTTCCGGTCTCTTTTTTCCTTTTCTTCTAAATAAAAAATCATTCAGTTTTTCTTGTTTGCAACGGTCTTGGTTAAGGCAAGTAGCGTGGAGTAGGGACACGTTCTTGTCGGCTTTATTGTTATTTACTTGATGTCTAAAATAGCACTTTTCACCAGAATGCCCGCTATTTGCGCTTAACCGATGTTGGCAACTGGCTTTATTCAATCTTTGTTTCAACTTCCGAATTTGAATTGACGATTGAATTAACGGTTATGTCGTCGTTAATTTTTACATTGACCTCAATTGTAAAGGAAGCATTATTTTTAATTATTTGATTTTCATTAATATCAAATTCTACGATTCCATTTCCATCACCATTCGCCGTAACATTTGTTTGTTCAATTTGAGTACTTAATTGAATTGTTTCCTTCAAAATAAAAATTGCAATATTTTCTTTTACACTTTTGAGAGTAAAGGTTTTTATAATTTCAATTTTAACTGGATTAGCTCCTTCTATTGGAATAGTCATTGGCATATTATGCTCAAAACTGTCTCCGATTTTTAAAGGTTTTTTGGGGAAATCAATGTCAGGTTTTACATTTTCTAATGCGTATTTTATTCCGTTCTTCGTTTTTTCATCTAAATCGTTTGATAGAACTTCTTTTACGTTGAGCTTATTGTCAAAATAAGTGCCTTTTACAATTGTTCCAGAAATCGGATTGGTTGTTTTACTTCCATTTATTGTGGTTATGATTTGCCCATATTCTATTATTGCTGGAAAGCTATCATTGTTCATTATTTCCTTTGTAGTAGTAATTCGCGTCATTTTGGTCGAATTATTACTTTCTGCCGTTTTACCTTTTAATTCTGAGTTTTCAGTCAAATAATTTACTCTATTCGTTGATGACATATTCATAGTAAGTGAATAAGTCTTTTCAGGATTAATTTCACTTTTAAATTCAAATGTTTCCTGCCCACAACTGATGAAAGAAGTCAGGATTATTATACTTAAAACGTAATTTTTAATATTCATCGATTTTTTTTAGCTTGTTGCCAACGGTCTTGGTTAAGGCAAGTAGCGTGGAGTAGGGTCTCGTACTTGTCGGCTTAGTTGCTTTTTACTTGGTGTCTAAAATAGCACTTTTCACCAGAATACCCGCTATTTGCGCTTAACCGATGTTGCCAACTGGCTTTTTTCAGATGTTTCCTCATTTCCAATGACGTATAAGTAATAATCCAAAACTGCCAAGTCCTCTATTAAAGTTTCTTCGCTTATTTCCTTCAACACTTTTATAGTTATTTTATACTTCTCACCTTTGGATAAACCTTTAGGTAATTCAATTCCGAATTTTTGTAAAGCCAACGTAGATTTATCATTTTTAACATAGTAGTCATTTGAATTGTGAATTATCAAAATCTTTGAAATCAAACCTTCGCCGATTCCCCTAATTTTAAGTTTCCCTTCCAATGCTGAATTATATCGAAGAGCTAAATCAATTTTATCATCACAAAGCATTATCAACAATTCTCTGAATTTTGTAATCTCTCTTTTTATTGTCGGTTTTGGGATTGAAATTAAATGTCCTAAATCCCAAATTTTGAAAAACCAGTCGACATCGATATTTTTGAAATTCGGGTAATCTATTGAGCGACGTAACTCTTTAATTGCTTTTTTTCGGTCAGAAACAATTGTTTTGTAGTCCTTACTTTTCTTATATGATTTTAAAACCTTAATAAATTCTCTTCTTTCAATAAAAGTCGCTTCAACTTCTTTTTTAAGATCTCTCTTTTCTTTTTTTGCGATTTTCTCGTCTTCTTTTTTTCTTCTTAATCGCTCATCATAATCCGCTTGATATTTAGCAAGAAATTTTAAAGTCAAAGGTTTCCCTAAATCAAAAATTTTCTCGAACCAATTTTTTAAATCCTCACACGTTTGACTTTCTTTTGTCATTAATGAAAGTTCAACATTGGAATTCAATCCTCCATTTGTACAATTTGCAGAACCAATAAATGCTGTAAAGTCGTATTTATATTTTGATAGATAGAGTTTAGGATGAAAGTATTGTTTGTCCGTATGAATGCGCACGTTAAATTCCGAAGTCAATTGTAGTTCGTATAATTTTCGTAATGCTTTAGGGTCAGTTGGTAAATCAATACCAACTAAAAAATTCTTTTTGCAATTTTCTTTCAGGCTATCCAAAACTAACTCCAATCCGCTATTATTTAGTAAAGCTACAGCTACCCAAATTTCATCTGCTTTTTTAAATTCCGATTTTATTTTAGTTGAAAGTTGGGTAATTACTTTTGTCATTTAGATAGATTATTGGATTTCTTGTTTTTTTTTTTAGCTTGTTGGCAACGTGTTATATCGAATCGAATATACACTTTTAATCGAAAATATTCCGGGATAAACGCAGGTTTTCAGGTTTTTTATTGGATTCCTAACTGCTTTAATACTACATTCAACGGGCTTTTGATTTTCAATAGATCATGCTGGCTAACATGTGTGTAAATCCTAGTTTTTTCTGGTCGGGAATGACCCAACAAGTCCTGAATGTTCCTTAGATAATGCCATTTTCCAGCATATGGGTCGCATAAGAATGTTGTAAGGTGTGCGTAGTTATATATTTCTTTATATTCACCCGCCACATAAACCTTGCTCATCTACTCTTTCAATAAACAATTTTCCCAACTTATAGCTAATGAGATAATTATAATGTAAAAAAGATTACGGAACCATGAGATAAATTATTTTCCGTCTAGTTCATCATAATATTTTTCAAAATCAAAGTCAATACTTAATAATTCCTTTGGATGAACACGCAAGCCAATTGCAATATTTATAAAGGTTGTAAGTTGACAATCAATATTATTATTAGCAACATCACTTATTCTTGCTGAGGTGGTTTGGCATTTTCCTGATATCTTGTCATATGGAGTATCTCCTTTAATATTTTTTAATCTCTTTGCTATCAGTGCTTTAATTTCTTCCGTTTTGTCATCCTTCATAATCGCTTTTTTTGCAATTTGAAGTATCACTTAAAAAAAATCATTACCGAATTCGGTAATATGTGATTTTGAATTATTATATTTACCTCATATTAATATTTTTGCGAAACTTCTTAAAATAAATATTAGAATCATTCGCTTTGAATCAAAAGCTATCTTCTCATTAAAATTTATAAGAACTCGCCCATTTATTCAATATAAATCCAATTTAATTCTTGTGGAAGGTATCACCAATTTAAATGAGTTCTCATATGTCACAGCTTAATTTCGAATTGTTAAAAAAAGGCGATCCCACTGGTTTGATGAATATCCACGCCAGTTATCACCGAAATATCTTTTGGGTGGGTAAGCGGTTGATCAGTGATGAATTTGTTATAGAAACTCTGGTTCAGGATGCCTTTTTAAAATTATGGGAGAAAAGAGACAGGATAGAAAGACCGGAACATATTTACTTTTTCCTACGTTTTGTCATGAAAAGGGAATGTACCTACTACTATTGCCGGCCTAAAAATAAATTCTTCAGAAACATCAACAGGTTAGAATATTATGAAAACTATCAGGAATATATGCATGGCTATGATCCTGAAAAAGATGATGAGCATACAATTGATCAGGAAGCAGATCAAAAAGCCTTTGACCGGATTAGAAGCGTTTTTCCTTTGCTCAGTGCCGAAAGAAGACGCCTGATTGAACTCTGTTTAAAATATGGTTTTAAGTATAAAGCGATTGCCCAAGTGATGGGAACCAGTATCACCGAAACCAGTAACGAAGTAAAGAGGGCTATTGAGGATATTAAAAACATCATCCACCAGGGTAGTGTGCTTGTAACAAAACAAAAGCTGGCTATTGCCATAAAGATCCAGGGCGAAATGACTGTGGAACAGGAAAAGGTATTGCAGCTACGCTATGAAAAAAAGTATTCCTTTGACGCTATCGCCAATGAGCTTAAGCTCTCCAAAAAAGAAGTACACAAAGAATTTATGGCAGCCTATAAGCTAATGCAGCAGAAACACGAGCAACAACAATCGGCTTAATTATGAAAAAGGATACGCTAAAACTAACCCGAAAGATCCAGCTATTGGTAGATCTGCCAAGCAAGGAAGAAAGGAAGGAGGCCTTGGATAAACTTTACCAATGGCAGAACCGGTGCTTTAAGGCAGCCAATCTTATTGTTTCCCATCTCTACGTACAGGAAATGATCAAGGAGTTCTTTTATTTAACGGAAGGAATAAAATATAAACTGTCCGATGAAAAGAAAGATGAAGACGGCATCCTGAATCGTTCCCGGATCAATTCCACCTATCGGGTCATATCCGATCGGTTTAAAGGTGAAATCCCTACTAACATTTTGGGCAACCTGAACCACACTCTAATTAGTACTTTCAATAAAAATAAGCCACAATACTGGAAGGGGGAACGCTCATTAATGAACTTCAGGAGAGATATAGCATTTCCATTTGACATGGAAGGTGTTAGTGGATTATCTTATAATGAAGAGAAGAAGGCTTTTTGCTTTCGTTTATTTTCAATTCCCCTTAAAACGTATTTAGGAAAGGATTATACCGATAAACGAAGGTTGTTGGAGCGGGTAATAGCAGGAGAAACTAAGCTTTGTGCCTCACATATCCAGTTGAAAAATGGCAAAACCTATTTGTTAGCGGTATTTGAAATTGAAAAAGAAAAGCATATCCTAAAACCGGAAGTGATCGCTGAGGCTTCCTTGTCCTTGGAATTTCCTATTATAGCAAAAACCGGTAAAGCCAAACTCACCATCGGCACTAGGGAAGAGTTTCTATATCGAAGGCTGGCCATACAAGCCTCCCGAAAAAGGGCGCAGGAAGGTGCCACCTATACAAAATCAGGTAAAGGGCGTAAACGGAAAACAAAAGCAGTGGACAAGTACCACAAATTGGAAAGAAATTATGTGAGTCATCGCCTGCACGTATACAGCCGAAAATTAATCGATTTTTGCATTAAACACCGGGCCGGGACGCTCATTTTATTAAATCAAGAAGATAAGATTGGGATTGCTAAAGAAGAGGAATTTGTTCTTAGAAACTGGAGCTATTATGAGCTGATGACCAAAATAAAATACAAGGCAGAAAAGGCAGGCATTGAACTTATTGTAGATTAAAATTAATATGAGGGTGCTTGTACACCCGTAAGGTGAGGTGCAAATCACACTCACTGAATGCGCATAGCATATACAACGGCGTGTCTATCTTACTTTTAAAAACGTCCAAGAGAGAAACCAATATTTTGGCCGGAAATAAAACCATTCTTTACACTGAGATTATAACAGATTGATGATTTAATTAAGAGGGTGCTTGTACACCCGCAAGGTGAGGTGGAAAATCACACTCACTGAATGCGCATAGCATATACAACGGCGTGAGCTTTCTTATTTTGATAGACCTAAATTACAGGAGATAAGAAATAAGGAGGACTAAGGGTAGGGTAACATTTTTGAAAAAGGCCACATTTATTTACGGTAACGGTGCAAGGTCATCACTACCTCAGGTTTTTGAGCATCTACCTATGAAAATAAGTTTTAAGAAATACCATAAACATTATTGCCCCCAAATCTACCATAACTAATCTGCGCGAGGTTCCTGTGCTGTTTTTATAGCGTACGGGAAGTTAAGCGTAAAGTAAAAACAGCATAGGGCGCAACATGCTTATGCCGCATTAGTTACAGTAAAATATGATGATTTTACTGGGGTTTCAAAGCCATTTACTGTAAAATTAGAATGATTTGCGGCAAAGCCATTTGTCATGACAACGCCTATTTTTTCTCCTTTAACCACTGCTTAAAATCATCTTGTACTTCCGGTTTTTTTGAGAAATATTCTTGATATTTTTCATTGTTAGTTTCCATGAGGATTTGATAGAGTTCAAAATTTTCGTTCTGTCTTTCTTTCAAGGAATATCCAAAATAACCCAAGAGACTTAATAAAATGAGACCCAGTGAACAAAACAGAATCAAAAGGTAATTAGGAATTATCCGTGCATATTTTAATTTCTTCTCTATCTCTTTGAGAACGTCATCTTTCAACCTATTCTCTTCTTCCTGTTTTTCCAAAAAGGCATTCAGGTTGTTATCCAAAGCCTCGGTACTAATGGGAATACTAAAATTGGATAGTTGTTTTGAAAGCTCTTCAAGTCTTATAATAGCTGCTTTAAAATCTGCCATCTCATCGGTCATGAGCTCCATTATTTCGTCTAGCTTTTTCATTGTTTTATTAATTTAAAATCCTATTCCCACATCTAAGCTTCTTTTTATTACCTGTTTCACTAAGTTTTTGGCTATTCCTGCTGCCATATTAGCACTTAATTGTACTGTTTTATCTAGGAGCTTCAAACTGCTAGGAACTTCATTCATTTTTGTATATCCTGAATTTTGAGTGATCTCCCCAATGAGTTTACCCCCAGTCATCGATCTGTGAACGTCGCTTCCCTTCAAATTCACTCCCTTATATTCAAACCGAAAGCCTTGTAATTGATTTGACTTGTTGATACTTGGAATCACTTTTACTTGGTTCAGCTTCATCTTGCTGATATATTCATCTATAGATTTAGGTCTGGTTTCCAGAACCCGGTCACTAATATGTTTGATGGCCGATCGCTGCCCTTTTAATTCTTGTAGTTTTTCTTGCTGCACTTCGCGGACTCTTGTAAGTCCGAGCTGTTTTGCAACATTGTCTGCAGCTAGCTGACTTCGTTTGCCAATAAAACTATCGTTATAGGCTTTACCATCAAAACCAATCCTATTGACATATACATGAACGTGGGTATGTGCCTTATCCCGATGTACAAAAGCAATGGCTTGTCTATTTTTTAACTCCATTTCCTTCAGGAATAGTTTGGTGATCTCTTGTAGTTGTGCTTTGCTCATCTGCTGCCCATCTTCAACGGTAGGACTTAGAATAAAACTGAGCGTATTATTGACACATCGCTCGTTTTGCGACTGAATGATCTTAAATTCTTCAGTGATCTCTTTAGGGGAGTCACCAGCTAGGTGCTCTTTAAAAACCACTTCCGCATCTTTCTCTTGGTTCCACCCATAATCAATAGATGCCCCCGTTCTTGCTATGGAATGACCTTTCCCTATCATTTTCTGAAGTTTTTTAAATGACCTCTAATCTCTTCCGCCAATTGAATTACTTCCTTAGTCAGTTGTGGATTGTTCTTTTTAAACATATTACCGATTCGGCTAAAGTTGTTTTTATATTGAATCAGAAGCTGGTAACACTCCAACTGTTCCGGGGTAATCCGCTCTACAATATTTCTTTCAAATGCAGTAGTACGTAGATATTCTGAAAGGGAAATTCCCGCCTTGGCCGCTCTTTTTTTGAGCAGCTTTTTCTCGTAGATCGAGCAGCGTATTTGGATATATTCCCGTTTCATTTTTTCTTTTAAATCTTTGCAACCTCCGGGAGCAAAGCAAGATTGTCATGACAATGACACATCTTGCTTTGCTACTCAATATGAAATCCTCCCTTGTGGAATTTACCCGGTCTTATTATACTTCTTCATTAAACTTCTTTTCTTCTTTAATTGAAATCAATTTCTCATTAAGATCCTTATAACCTTCGAAATGGTTACTCTTATCTATGATGTTCTTATACTTTTGGATCAACTCTTCTGAATAGTTATTTCCCGATTGATCATTATCCAGATACAGCTCAACCCTTTTATATTTCTTAAAAAGCAGGCCTACTTGTTCTAAAAAAGAGAGCGAGTTTAAAACAATCACATCTTTGTTCTCCAATTCATTCGGAAACAATTCAGCCAAGGATAACAGGTCGAACATTCCTTCTACTAGAATGAGACTATCCGAATGGTTTTTTATATAGGCGTAGGTTTTCGGTGAGGTGGAAGTTTTGGAATAAGGGTTCCTAAGTTCCCAGCCACCCCCATTATTTTGAAGTCCGAGGGCGTAATATTTCCTTCCTTTGCAAGTGTACCATACCTCCTTGCAATATTTCTGTGATATCTGGAGCGAAACACCCCTACTATACAAATACTTCTTCAAAAGGCCTTGGGTAATTGTTCTGGCCTCGAGAACGATGTTCTTATCGATATCATTATCCAGAATATTAGAAGGCTGTTGAAATGAAAAAATAGGTAATTCATCAGAAAGATATCGAAGCGCCTCAGCCACCGAACAATTGGAAATAAGGCATACCAGATCAATCACATTTCCACCTTTGCCCATTCCGAAATCATACCATCGATTCAGTTTTAAAGAAACTTTGAAAGAGGCTTGGGTTTCTGACCGCAGGGGACTCAGAAACCAAGCTTCTTTCTCCGTTGTCCTGTTTGGAAAGTGCCCTAGTTTTGCGAGTGTTTTCACGATGCAAATACTACGGGCTATTTCACAGGTTAATCTTTTTTCTTTCATCAGCATTTTTTTTAACTGCATTTATGCCTCTTTGATAGTTTCCATATTCTCAACTTTTTTGTCATCAAAAATAAAAGTGATGACAGTTTGATGACAAAATGATGACGGCCTTATCCCTTACTATTACTGGCCTAACAAGATTCTGTCATCATTCATCAAAAAAATGAAGAATTAAGAGGGGTTTTTCCTGAAAAACCGGTTTCATTTTGATGAAACGATGACAACTCGCCAAACCCCCTATAAAACCAAGGGTTTCCGTGTCATCACTTTGTCATCGTTTCATCGTTTTCCTCAATTTCTCTAAAATTCAGTCCGATTTATGATCTTCGAAATTCTCCAAGAGGTAACTTTTATTTATGGTGAAATAGCGTCCTTTGGCATCTGAAAGGTTCATACTGCCATCTCCCCACAATGTGAACTTTTGGTAGCGGTTCGAGTTCGTTATATTTTCAAGCTTCCAATCTTTCTTTAGAATTTTACGGATCTGGGTCAAATCGGTTCTCAACCTTGTTTTACTCAAGGCGTTTAGTATATCCAATGGACAAAACTTGATTTCTTCGAGATCGTGATTTTCCATCACCATAAGTAGCATACTAGCCAGCTCCTTCTCCACCCTATTCCGATTGTTCTGAACCAGTTTGGTCAGGGCGGGTGTTTCAATCTGTTTCGGAGTAAACCACATCCGAGTTTGATGCGGGCTATGCAATGATCGATTCTGAAGGAAATACAAAAACGCAGGAATCTCTTTTTCCAGTGCCTCCAAAAATCCCGTATATTCCTTTTTGATCGAGGGAACCTTCAACACCCAGAACCGGGTTTCATGATGATCTATTTTAATAAAATTCTCTTCGTTATTGCTACAAAGGATAAACTTCCCAAAGAATTCTACTTCGCGCTTGTCCTTTCCCTTTGCTTCCAGTTTATTGAAATTGGTCGTGCTTAAATATTTGATCCGCTCGGTGAGCTCTTCTTTATTGAACAGCACTTCATCGATACAGATCAACAACTTATTCGCCCAATCAGCATTGAACTGGCTGCTGAAGCTATCATTGGTGAGATAGGTCAGATTGTTTTCAAAAATCTGCTTGAGCCATTTCAAGAAGGTGCTTTTACCCGTGGAGCGTTCCCGGGATACTAAGCAAAGAATGGGAAGTATCTGAATGGGTTTGGTATATAAAAGCTGAAGATAATCCAGGCCTAGTTCGAAATGATCCCCGAAAATATGTGTTACAAATTCTAAAGATGTAGTACAAGTCCCTTTCGAGACCCTATGGCTCAGTGGGGAGTAGGTATTGTAAAAGTTGTTATAGGTGGATTTAAAGTTTAGATGGTCTGGAATACAGGTAAAGCCATCGAATTTCGGAATACTAGCTAGAAATGTTTTGCCATGGTCTTGTCGAATGGTTTCAATGTTCCAAGAAACCAAGGATTCATTTGACTGTCCGGAAATACTTGGCGTTTTTACCAGTTTATAATATTGAGTTCCTACTCTAAGATATGAGCCCGCACTCGTCATTTTTAGATTTTAAAAATTAATAGTGATTTGCAATTTATTATCAATTAAATTTACAAAAAGCTTTTAATAATTGAATAAAAAACACAAATAATAAGTTTTGAATAAGAATAGTGTAATTTGATGTTTGTAATTTTTTATTTAACGCTAAAAGCTATCATTTGATATGAAATGAGGGTTTAAAATTTAGATAGGAAGGAGTAAAATTTTGTAAAAAAGGAACCAACTTGGGATATTATGTCAATTTTTGAAATAGTTGCTTAGAATTTATTCATTTCTTCTTGATAAACATCCATTATATTAGATGGGAGAGATTTCAAATAAATTTGAGTAGTACTTAATTTACTATGGCCCAACATTTCTGAGATAGCCATGAGGGGAATGTTTTTTAACATTGCATGAGTGGCGAAACTATGTCTAGAGACGTAAGAAGTTAATTTCTCATCAATACCACATCGATCTGCTAGACGGCTCAATCCATTATTATAGCGTTTTAAGGCCTCTTTAGCATCTTTATATTGTAACTCTAGATCATCTCTTTTAATAATGGGTAAAATAAAATCATCCGGTTTCTTGTTTTTGGTATAAAAGCTTAGAATTTTTTGTAAAGGTTCAGTGATCTTTATATCATAGAGTTTTGATGTTTTCTTCCGTTGGAACTGGACACGGCCTTTCTTAATATTTTCTACTTTTAAAAATGCCATATCAACGAAGGACATACCGAAGAGCATATAGGAAAGAATAAAATAATTTCGATAATGAACCATAAAGTCGGAAGGATCTAACTTTATTTGCAGTATTTTCTTGATGGATCCTTGGTTAATAGCTCTTTTTGCCGTAGGCACTGTTTTTATTTGATAATTATAAAAAGGATAAGCTTCCCGTTTAATAATACCTTCTTTTATTCCTCTATTATATAAAGATCTAAGTGTACGCATATAAGAAGCGACACCATTTATACTATTACCGGGTTTAGAGAGGTGAAAGCGCTCAAAATCAACTAAAAATTCATAGTTAACTTCATTAAATTTAACATCTCTTCCTTTTGTGAATTTTCTTAAGATTCCAATTAAACCATGATAACTTCGAGCAGTTCCAAATCGTTTTGTTGCTTTTAGTTCAACAACTTTAGATTCCCCAAATTCAA
The DNA here is from genome assembly GCF_007827275.1 of Gillisia sp. Hel_I_86. Lineage (NCBI taxonomy): Bacteria > Pseudomonadati > Bacteroidota > Flavobacteriia > Flavobacteriales > Flavobacteriaceae > Gillisia > Gillisia sp. Hel_I_86. Next base: position 1,715,801 of record NZ_VISE01000001.1, read on the forward strand.
AGAATGAATCATACTTATTTTTCCCAACCAGACAGTTTTTTAATTGCTTGATGGAGAGAAATTCCAGCTCTCCACTTTCCTGAAGCTTGTTTACTTTATCTTGATATAAAACGAGTTCTTTAAGGATAAGATTGTTTAAATGGAAGAGAGAATCAGTCCCTTTATAAGACCCCCTGATCTTTTTCTTTCTTTCGTCCCAACATTCTTCTGGAATTGCCTTTCCTGTAGTTATTGATGTGGTTTTTTGGTAGTGGCCAAGACGAATTATGATCGGAAATTTGTCGTCTTTCCGACGTCTCCTTTTATCCAAACTGAGGGTTAAACTGGTCTGCATCAGGTAAATATACATAAAAAATTTGCACATAATTTGCACATAATATCTTGATTTCGGATGATTTCAATTGAGATCAAATTTTATTAAAACACTGATTATCAATAATATATGAGGTTATTTGAATGATATGATATACTAAAATTTGCACTCATAATCAGGTGGTCCCTGGTTCGAGTCCAGGTGGGACCACTAATAAACAAAGGCTTCCGAGAGATCGGGAGCCTTCTTAGTTTACGACGGGCACAATATTTTGGGCATTACCTTTTTATCTTCCTTTTGTTATATTTATTAGATTGAAGCAAATGCCGCCATCAAAAAATTTATTCTCAATGCTGGCAAGGCCTTGGCCAGGATACGATCCAGCATCAACTATTTCGTGGAAGATAAGTTGCAAGGCAATTCGAGCTATATTATTTATTTTTTGATGGCTCTTTCATTCTGTATGTTTTACTGATCTGTGGTTTTCGGATTCTCCTTATTAATAGAAAACGCTTTTGCTTTAATAGTACTGATTTTTCTTTTGGCCATCACTTTATTGTGGCCTGCCATACGCCATGAATCAGATAGACATCTTCAAAAGGATCGGCATCCTTTTACCATAACACGGGTTAAGAAATCTAAAATTCAGTACGATCTTCTCGATCTTGATGCTAATTCTCAGAAGGAATTTAATAGACTGCTTCAAGGGAGAAATGTCCAAGCCCACATCAATTTCACAATAGGCAACAAAAGTGGAGAATCTGCCAATCATCGAATCCTTTTTGTATTGTTCGATGAAGTACTGGTGGGAGGTATTCAAGGGTTTAATGGTGATCGGAAAAAACACTTCTTTCAATTGCTTATTAATTCTTTTGTAATGAACGGGGAAGCGCTTAAAGAAAACACCTTAAAGACTAGTTTTTCCTCTTGGAAAAACGATCAGGAGAAAATTAACTCCCGAAATCAGCGAAAATTCATCCACCACATGCTGGGTAAAGAATAATAATAGCGTAATTCCTTTCTTATGTGAGTTATCGTATTGATTTATAGGTGATTTTTCTTCCTTTTAGTAATCCTTCTGTTTGTCCGATAAATAGATCTTTTTCTAATCTTTTAAGTTTATTCAGTAAACCTTGAACCATTTCCTTTGCAATTCCCAGACTAGCATTTTCTTCATACTATTCAAAAATTTCATCAAGTTGCTTTTCTGCAAGGTCAGACCAGATTACTTCTAAATACATTCCTTGTATTTGGACAACAATTCCGAAGTTTTTTTAAACCTCTTATCTTTAGAGCTGGGAACTACAAAAAACCTGAGCATGCATATTGCACGTCACAGCTGGAAATATTTTAGGAAGCAAAATTCCGATTCAGATGTTACAGAAACTTTATAGGCATTCTCCAGTAACATCAACTCTTATTTACCAATCCAATTTTATGCAAGATGGGGTAGGACGATGCGTTGGATAAAGTTATGAATTTTTAGAGGTGTCCAATTAACTTCTTATTGAAATTTGTTCATAAGTCAGTGGTTTGGATTCAATCCTCCTGTAATTAGATTATCAAATATTGTTTCCTTGCTGTTCGATCTGTTAAGTCGGTAACTGTACTCATCTAAATACTTTTCAATATGCCCCTCATGCATCCATGAAAAAGTGCTCCTTAACCAAGATTTCACGTGATGGGTTATCGTGTTCATTTCAAAAAATGTAGCACCTTTATTACTCTTTGTTTGAGTTATGTCATACAAGCCCATTAATGGTTCATGCCCTGTCCATTGGTCTGTTTCCACCTTTGCTGTTGTTGAAATATGGGCATCGAATATTTTTTCTAATGATGTAGATGAATAATCTTTGATACTTTTGAAATGGGCTCTTTTAACACCACCTTTTTTGTCGATTTCAACAGCTGCCACTACTTTTTTTTTCTTGGTATTTGTACTTCTTCCGGGTTTTAAATCTTCTTTTCCCCCAAACACAAATTCATCAACGATAACAGTGGCTGTAATTGGGTAGCATTCACTGCTTTTCATAGCACTCCGAACTTTATGCATAAACAACCAAGTTGTGCTCCTGCTAACATTTAATCGTTTTGCCATTTGGCTTGAAGACATGCTTTTTGTTGTGGCACTCATTTCAAAGACGATCATAAATGCTTTTCTTACACCAATTTCAACTTTGTGAAACAAGGTATTGGCAGTTGGGCTTTCAATATGGTGGCATCTATTGCAATCCCTGGCTAAATTAGCTTTACGGATCGTGAATTTTGTATGTTCACATTTTACACAAAGGAAGCCATCCTTCCATTTAGGATTTGCTGAATATTCCAAACAATCCAAATCGGTTTTAAATTTATCAAAATATTCCAGCATCCCTTGGCCCTTGGATTTTTCCATTTTCCTTTTATTTTACCTAACAAAATATAAGTATTTAGGTAGACAGCTCTAAAAAATGTATTGAGCTCATCCGCTTACTTACATCAATTGTGAAAACAACTTCAACAACTAAAACCTAAACACTAATAATTTAAAATTGAATTAGATGTTAAACAAAATATTATCAATTTCACTTCAAAATAGATTGCTCATTCTATTGGGAGCGGTTGCCTTGAGCGTGCTGGGTGTATATTATGCTCGCACAATGAACGTGGATGTATTCCCAGACCTTACAGCGCCTACGGTAACCATTCTTACCGAAGCGCACGGAATGGAATCTGAAGAAGTAGAAAAATTAGTAACCTATCAACTGGAAACTGCCTTAAACGGTTCGCCAAACGTGAGACGAATTCGTTCGTCATCAGCAGCAGGTGTTTCTATTGTTTGGGTAGAACTTGAATGGGGAACCGATATTTATCGGGCGCGTCAAATTGTAAGCGAACGTATCCCGATGGTAAGGGAGAATTTGCCCGAAGGTGTTGGAGCACCTACTATGGCACCTATTTCATCCATAATGGGAGAAATAATGCTTTTGGGTGTGACTTCGGATAGTTTGTCCCCAATGGAATTACGTACCTTGTCTGATTGGACGATCAGGCCTCGTATAAAAGCCATTGGTGGGATTGCAAATGTGGTGGTCATTGGTGGCGATTATAAACAATACCAAGTATTTGCCAATCCTGAAAAGATGAAGTATTACGACGTGAGCCTATCAGAATTGGTAGAACACGTTAAGCAAGCAAACAAAAATGCGCCAGGTGGCGTGATAAACCAATATGGAAATCAATACATCATTAAGGGAAGCGGTAGAGCCTATGCATTGGAAGATTTACAAGAAGCTGTTCTAAAGGAAGTGAATGGTCAAACCATCAAAATAAAAGATGTAGCAACGGTTCAAATAGGAGCTGCAGATAAAATTGGGGGTGGTTCATTAAATGCAAAACCGGCAGTTATTTTAACCATCTCAAAACAACCCGATGTCAATACTTTGGAATTGACTGAGAGATTGGATGAAGCGATTGCCGATTTAGAAAAAACCTTACCTAAAGGTGTCCATATCAAAAGTCAAATCTTTAGGCAGTCCGATTGTATAGATGCTTCCATCAGCAATTTGAATCAGACCTTATTGGAAGGGGCATTCTTTGTAATGATTGTCCTTTTCATCTTTTTAATGAATTGGAGAACGACCTTAATTTCCTTGTTGGCAATTCCTATTTCATTATTGGTGTCCATTATCATTTTAAAATGGCTGGGTTACACCATAAATACAATGAGTCTGGGAGGGATGGCAATTGCCATAGGAGCATTGGTGGATGACGCAATTATCGATGTGGAAAACGCATATAAACGCTTACGTGAAAATATCAGAAAACCAAAAGCAGAACGTCAATCGACAATTACTGTGGTGCGCGATGCATCAGTTGAAATTCGAAGTTCTATAATAATCGCAACGCTGATTATTATTGTCTCATTTGTTCCCTTATTCTTTTTAAGTGGAATGGAGGGTCGTTTGTTACAACCCTGGGAATAGCCTTTGTGACTTCGGTCTTAACTTCATTGATTGTCGCTGTAACGGTAACCCCAATTTTGTGTTCCTATTTATTGAACAATGAAAAACTACTCAATAAACAAGCAGAAGGCACACGTGTAGACCGTTGGTTACAGAAACATTATGGCATCCTTTTGGAACGTGCGACTAAAATACCTAAAACAATTATAGGCGTAACTGTCATTGCATTTGTATTAAGTTTATTGGTAGTCACGCAATTAGGACGAAGTTTTCTGCCAGAATTTAATGAAGGTTCATTGGTAATTAGTGTGGTTGGTCCACCGGGAATGTCCTTGGAAGAGAGCAATAAGACTGGTAAATTAATTGAGACTATACTATTGGATATGCCCGAAGCGGAAGTCGTAACCTGAAGACAAGGCCGAGCCGAACTGGACGAACACGCACAAGGCGTAAATGCTTCGGAAATTGATGTGCCATTTGTCCTCGAAGACAAAACCAAAGAAGAATTCTTTGAAGAAGTCCGAAATAAATTGAGCATCGCACCAGGTGTGAATATTACATTGGGACAGCCCATAGCTCACCGTATAGACCATATGCTTTCGGGTACACGTGCCAATATTGCGATTAAGATTTTTGGTTCAGATTTACAACGTTTGTTTGAAGTTGGTAAAAGCGTAGAGCAGAACATTAAGGATATCAACGGACTGGCAGATGTTGCGGTTGACCAACAAATTGAAGTGCCACAAATACGCATCAAACCCAAACGTCAAATTCTCTCGGCTTATGGAATGACCGTTGGCAATTTAATGGAGCAAGTAGATATTGCCTTTGCAGGTGAAGAAGCGGGGGAGATTTATGAAGGGCAACAGTATTTTGATTTGGTGATCCGTTATGAAAAACCGTTTCGAGATAATATTGAGAACATCGGGAACACCTTAATCAGTCTTCCAAATGGGGTCAAACCACTTTGGGCGAATTGACAACCGTTCAATCCGTTAGCAGTCCAAACACTATTAATCGTGAAGATGTGCAACGTAAAATTGTGGTTGCTGCCAATGTTCAAGGTAGGGACTTACGTGGTGCCGTAAATGAAATAAAGGAAGTTGTAGCAAACAATGTGAATATGCCAGAGGGCTACCGAGTGGAATATGGCGGACAGTTTGAAAGCGAATCCAAAGCATCACAATTACTTATGTTTACTGCAATCATTGCAATAGCTATTATTTTTCTGCTACTGTATTATGAATTTAAAGATGTAAAACTGGCCTTTGTAGTGTTGATAAATCTGCCGTTGGCATTAATTGGGGGAATCTTGATTGTGTATTTTACATCGGGAATCATCAGTATTGCGGCAACAATAGGGTTTATCAGTCTTTTTGGAATTGCTACGCGTAACGGTATTTTATTGGTTTCGCATTATGAGGATTTAAGAAAGGAAGGGGTGCAAGGGTTTCAGTCGATAAAAAATGGAGCGTTAGACCGTTTAAACCCTATCTTAATGACAGCTTTACCACAGGTTTGGCATTAATACCGCTGGCCCTAAAAGGAGGCGAGACAGGTAGTGAAATTCAAAGTCCAATGGCAGTTGTTATTTTGGGTGGGTTGTTATCGGCTACAATTTTGAATTTGGTAGTGATTCCGTGCGTATACCAGTTGGCATTAAAAAAGGAAAAATAAACAATTTAATAAATAATGAATAAACCTTCTTGCTCCGGTTAAGGAGGTTTTTTATGCTCTCACATTTCCAATCCCATTCAGTGTATTTCCTGCGCTACTCTGGAAATAAATTCCATTCCCGTATAAGTACTTTTATAATTTGAATAGTACTCAAAAGATTGCGGTTATTGTATCTCTTTTAGTTTCCCATATTTAGAATAAAATTTCATAATTAAATCTTTGTATATCCGTTTATTGTCCTATAGTTATTTTGTCACCCTGCATTTATTTCAGGATCTCTATTTACGGTATTGATTCTTAGTGTTATGAGATTCTGAAACAAGTTCATAATGACGGTAATCCCGCATCGACATCCTGAACTGGTTACAGGGTTTCCTTAGGGCTCACTGAGATTCTGAAACAAGTTTAGCATGCCAAAAAATCTAACTATAGCTAGTTACAGGCAATCTTAAACGAAAAACAGAAAATTTGAAATTTAATAGTATCCATTCTAGATGAACAGTGCTTATTCCAAATACTTCAAAAACTCATTTCTAGGAATTTCAGCTGCTCCCAAACTATTTAAATGTTCGGTATAAATCTGGCAATCTATTAAAGAAACTCCTTCGACTTTTAATTTTCTAACATACTTGATAAATCCATATTTGGAGGCATTGCTCACTTTAGCAAACATACTTTCTCCACAGAAGATTTTCTTCTCTTTTAGGTAAATGCCATAAAGCCCACCAACCAGCTCATCTTTTTGCCAAACCTCAACAGATTGCACTATTCCCAAGTGATGTAGGTCCAAATATGCATCTTTGATCTCCTGGGTGATCCAAGTTCCGTTTTGCCCATCTCGCTTGATAGCCGCACAATTTTCGATTACAGCAATAAAATCCTGATTATAGGTGACCTGAAAAGCTTCCTTTTTAAGCAGTTGCCACATACTTTTGGAAACCTTCAAATTCTCTGGAAACAAGACCATTCTTGGATTTGGGCTCCACCAAAGAATAGGCTCCGATTCATCATACCAAGGAAAAATGCCGTTATTATAAGCATCTAATAGACGTTCCACAGAAAGATCTCCTCCCATTGCCAAAAGACCGTCTGGGTTTGCAAATTCCACTGGTGGAAATTTTTGATATGGCGTTGAAGATTTCAAGATTTTAGGATACTATTAATGGGAACTTCCTTCAATTTAGCAAATAAAAAGAAAAGCTTAGCCTCTCAATTTAAGATGCTAAGCTTTCATTTTATAAAATTCTTTAGGCCTTAAACCTTAGAAAGGCAAATCGTCGTAATCTTCATCTTTAAGATCTTGAGCAGGCTCAAATTGATCTGCAGGTGGAGGTGTTTGCCCTGGAGCCGCACTAGCAGCTTGCAAATTCTCTATTCTCCAACCTTGAATAGAATTAAAATATTTGGTTTCTCCTTGAGGATTCACCCATTCCCGACCTCTTAAATTAATTCCAATTTTTACTGGTTGCCCAACTTGGTAGTTATTTAAAAGATCTGTTTTATCTTGTACAAATTCCACCATAATATGTTGTGGATACTGCTCTTCAGTTGTCACAACAACTTCTCTTTTTCTAAATCCGTTACTTCCGAATGTTTGGGTTTCACCAATCATTTTGATTTTTCCTTCTACTTCCATTTTAATTTGATTTTGCTAATAATATTTTCCAGGCTTTTGCCGGATCTTCTTTCTCTAAATATTCATGTGCTTGTAAATGGATCTTTTTAATATCTCCAGATTTCACCAAGCCCCAGGCATTGTTATCCTCATTTATAAATTCATTTATTTCTTCTGTAGAAGGTAAAACTTCTACATTCCCAAGTCTACCAAGGTCATTCCCAGTTAAAATGCTACTGTTTCTAATCTCTTCCGGAATTTGATCTACACCTATTCCAAGAGTTGATAAAGGTTTAGGCACTTCAAAAAGTCCCTTTTTAGCGCGAGTATACCAGTTCCCCCCCATTCTTGCTACCTGATCTATTTTATGCTGATCTATAAACCCTTCAGCATCTAAAATAGCTTCGTCAAAATGCATTTTCACCACTTCACAAATCACCAAATTCCCGGCTCCTCCTTCTTCTCCCAGCTCTCTTACTTCTAAGATCTTACACTCGAACTGCGCAGGAGACTCCCCAACCCTAAAAGGCTTTACTTTATCTGAAGGCAACATCGTAAAACCAGCTTTTTCAAACTCATTAACTCCTTCAGGATATTCTGTGCTGGAAAGTGACATTTGCTGTACGATCCTATAATTTACAATATTAATCACCACTTCCTTGATTGCTTTTGCATTTAAATAAGTATGTTTAACAGTATTATCGCGACCCCTTCTCGCAGGAGAAAAGATCAAGATAGGTGGGTTCGCGCTAAACACATTAAAAAAACTGAATGGAGACAAGTTTGGTCTGCCATTTTCATCTAAAGTACTGGCAAACGCAATGGGTCTTGGCCCTATCGCTCCCAGTAAGTATTGATGTCTTTTCCCAGTACTAATTTCCTTTGGATCTATAGATAGCATTCAGCAATTTTTCACAAAGGTAACGAATAGCCCTAGGAATGAAAAACCGTATTTCAACAATAATATCAACAGAAAACGGTTATATTTAAATCCTTCTAAATAAGGCTTCATGAATTTTACAAACGAACGAAACTTTGCACGTTGGTTCATTATTATCTCTTCCCTGCTCATTGTAGCACTTATTTTATGGAACACCTCCATCTTTTTTGAGCGCTTAAAACAAGATGAGCGCGATAAAATGGAATTATGGACTGCGGCACAAGCATTCCTGGATAAAGCCACCGGGGATACGGATATCGATCTCACTTTAAAAATCCTTAATACCAATACCACCATTCCCACCATCTGGATAAATGAAAAAGGGAAAATTGTGGATGGTTTAAATATTCCAATAGAAACAAGAGGGGATCAAGAGAAGTTGGACGAATATTTCGCAGAATTAAAGTCGGAAAACGAGCCGATAGAAATGGTTTTGGGAAAAAACCAAGTTCATAAGATCTACTATGGGGATTCGCCGCTGCTAACAAAGATCAAATATTACCCTATAGGATTGTTACTTATAATATTTTTGTTTATCGGGGTGGTATATTTCTTTTATACCACCACGAAATCCAGTGAGCAAAACAAATTATGGGCGGGAATGGCAAAAGAAACCGCACACCAAATAGGAACCCCATTATCCTCTTTAATTGGATGGACAGAGATTCTGAAAGAAGAAAATGTTAATAAGTCCTATATTTCTGAAATTGAAAAGGATATAGAGAGATTAAGAACCATTACCGATAGGTTCTCGAAAATTGGTTCCATCCCTATCCTTTCTGAAACCGATATTGTGATTGCCACAAAAGAGAGTTATAACTATCTATTTACCCGAAGCTCCCGTCTAATCGACTTTAAACTTTCTACACCACACACTCCTGTTTTTGTGAATTTAAACGAGTCCTTATACAGCTGGACCATAGAGAATTTAGTGAGGAATGCGATAGATGCCATGAAGGGCAAAGGAAATCTTGGCATAGAGATAAAGCAAGATCTACATTGGGTATATATTTATATTAAAGATAGCGGTAAAGGCATTCCAAAAAGTAAGTACCATACTATTTTTAATCCTGGGTTTACCACAAAAAAGAGAGGCTGGGGACTAGGGCTTTCCCTTTCCAAACGGATTATTGAAGAATATCACAATGGAAAGATCAAGGTTTATGAAAGTGAACTTAACAAGGGAACAACTTTCCAAATTGCCTTAAGAAAGCTTCAATAATCCTTCATTATTTCCCTAAGATCATCCGGGATTGTATAGGTTTTATTTGTATTAAAATCGTAAAACACAGCAACATCACGACCTTCAGCACACACTTCCATAGCTTTATTCAGAATAATATGATCCAGTCCAAAACTGCTATTTTTGATGAATGCCAGTTTTGTTTTTACGATTGCAGTCCCAGGATAGTATAAGGATTTTTTAAAATCACAGTGTGTAGAAACCACCATTGGGCCTTTGTTGGATTCTTCAAAAATTTTGGTTAATCCAGTTGCTTCCCAAAAGAGTGATCTTCCTGTTTGCATGAATCTAATAAAAGCAAGATTGTTTACATGCTTGTACATATCCAGATCGCTCCAATCTATCCTTAGGCCTATACTAAGTTTATAATCTGAATAATCCATTATAAATTTTCCTTGATCTCTTCTGCCAATCTTGATAATTGATCGTGCGAAAAATTCAACTTCTTGCCAAAATCCATATCCTTCATCTTGTTCAACGGAATTAAATGAACGTGCACATGTGGCACTTCCAACCCGATCACTGCCATTCCCACACGCTTACAAGGAACAGCTTCTTCTAGGGCTATCGCCACCTTTTTAGAAAAATTCATTAATCCTTGATAGGTTTCATCATCCAGATCAAACAATTTATTGACCTCCACTTTCGGGATACACAACGTATGACCTTTGGCATTTGGATTTATATCCAGGAAAGCTAGAAATTTATCGGTTTCGGCAATTTTATAGGAGGGAAGTTCCCCGCTGATGATTTTAGAAAATATTGTAGACATAGCTGTTGTATTAATTTAAAATCGGAAACATCGGGGCAGGCCCTCAACGAGGGGTTAAAAAACCTTTTTCTGACATCTATTACCAGCCGCAAAAAAGGTTTAAATACTTTTTATTTAAATATAAAATCATTCCCTCCAGATCTTAAGCACTTCAAATTCCATGGTGCCGTTAGGGACACTGATTTCTGCAGTATCTCCAACCTGTTTTCCCAATAATCCTTTTCCAATAGGTGATTCAACAGAAATCTTACCGGTTTTGATATCGGCTTCACTTTGGGCTACCAGTTTATAGGTCATTTCCGATCCGTTGGTCTTATTTTTAATTTTAACCAAGGAGTGCACCAAAGCTTTTGAAGTATCCAACTGGGATTCATCTATTACACGGGCATTGGAAACCACTTCTTCCATCTTGGAAATTCTCATTTCCAAAAGCCCTTGAGCTTCTTTTGCCGCATCATATTCTGCATTTTCACTTAAATCCCCCTTATCGCGGGCTTCAGCAATTGCTTGGGATGCTTTAGGGCGCTCTACATCCCTTAATTGATTAAGTTCATCTTTCAGCTTTTTTAGGCCTTCAATTGTATAATAAGATACTTTACTCATAATTTTCTCGTTTATCAATAATAGTTACAGGAATTAACCTCACACTCCCCATTACCTATAACTGTATTGTGATTTTATAAATTCCAAACTCCAAAAGCAACAGGATTTGGAAAACCTAATTAGGTCTGTTTTATATGCGTTTAAATTTTAAAACCATGATAATAAATACAAAAAACCCCATATAATATGGGATTTATATACACAAATATAATAAATTTAAATTTTGAAAGCAATATATTTCTTAAGCCCAAAAGCCATTTAAAATGATCCAAAAAGTTTCTAGTTTCTTAATGCTTCTTTTAGTATTTAGTTCTTGTAGCACCAATGACAACGACCGAATAGATAACCCGAATTTAACAAATGTAAGTTTTAGATTGAACCTAGAGCTGAACTTACCCGAGTACAACAGTTTGAATTTTCCGGGAAACAGTTATTCTACCTATAATACCGGGATCAACGGCGTGGTTGTATATAATATTAATAACACCCAGTTCACTGCTTTTGAACTAAGTGATCCCAACCACCCTTTAAGCGAATGTTCCTCATTGAGAGTACAAGGCGTTATCGCAACATGTGATTGCAATGATGGCAACAGCTATAATATTCTAACGGGGGAGCTTACCAACGGTAGCGGCCAATATACGATGAAACCTTATAGGGTCAGTAAAAATGGGAATGTGCTAGAGGTGTTTAATTAAACTTATTTTCCGAAAAAATTAGGTCGCCGTTCTATCCTACGAATGGCGACTTTTTTTGTGCTTCAATCTTGAAAATTGAACCTTAACCCACAAAGTTCTTTTCATTAAACCCTCAAGAGGGTTTAAAATTTCAAGGTTGCTCCCGCTAAGAAATTAATGCCCGATTGCGGATAATAACCCGCCCCTTCCACGGTAGTAATTATTCCTGGGGTTGAGAAATCATCATCATAGGTATAGAAATAGCCATTGGAAACATATTTCACATCAAAAATATTATTTACCAAAGCGTTCAAAACAATGGATTTAAAAACTGGTATGTTTTTTAGTTCATATACCACATTTAGATCGTTTACAAAGAAACTGTCCAGTTTGGAAGCATCGCTATCTATATTTCCCATATACTGCTCCCCTACATATTTAGAAAGCAAACCTATTTGTATGTTTTCTTTAGGCGAAAATACAAGCATATTAGAAGCAACAAGTTCCGGGGAATAAGAAATATTGGTGTTTCCCAAGTTTGCCAAACCTCCATCTATGGAAGCAACAAAATCCTTGTTTTTATTGGTGCTCAAAGCAATATTTGGCATCAACCTCCATTTGTCGGATAATTCCCAATCGGCATCTATTTCCAGCCCTAACCTATAGCTGTTCCCGCTGGTAGTTCTTAACGGGGCACCAACATCGTTCAAAGCTCCTGAAAGCACCAGCTGATCTTTATAGTCCATAAAATAAACATTCGAATTCACCTTGAAGTTAGATTTGCTGTATCTCCAGCCCAATTCGAAATCATTCAATTTTTCGGCAGTATTGATTCCCTCTTCAAAATCGTTTCTTGTGGGTTCCCTATTTGCCCTTCCGTAGTAGCCATAAAACTGATTGTTTAAATCTAACTGATACGTGATCCCAGCCTTTGGATTAAAAAATTCAAAGCTTTCATCTACATCTATTCCAACAAGATCTGAGGTGATTCCACCGGTCTTATAATCCAAAAACCTTCCCTGAAGGTCAACGAAAAATTGCCATTTATCATCAAGCTTAAAAGTGGCTTTAGAGAATACGGTAAATTCATTTTTAGTAGCATCGCTAAAATAATATCTGTCACGAATTTCAGAATCACTGGCAAATCTGGCCCAAATCACCTCTCCAAAATGATCTCCCTTATAAAGGCTATAAAATGCTCCGGAAGTCACTTCCAAATTCGAGTTTTTATAGGTAGCATTGGCATTTACCACATAATAATCGTTATCCAACCATCTTCTTCTTATAAGATCTGTGGAATTAATGGTTTCCCCGCCAATTTCCAGGGGTGCAAAATTATAATCTTCAAAATCCTCATCTTCTTTGTATTGCTCGAAATACCCCCTTCCATAGGTATAATTTAAACCAAGATTGGTAGACCAATTATTATTAAAACGCTGATTCCAGTGAAGTTGATAATGATCTTGATTATAGTGATCTACTTCATTATCATAAAATTGGGGATTTCCCTCTTCATCGGTATACTTTCCCGCAGGGTTAAAGGTCCTGTTCTCCTTCAAAGTTTCTTTATCGATCCCTTCCCAAGATTGATAGGTTTCTTCTTCGCCCCCAAAAACAATAGCTTTTATCAAGGTATTATCATCTACATAAGCACCCTGTAGGAAATAAGATTTTAGATTGGAAGAAGCACGGTCTACATATCCATCGGAAACTATGTTGGATAACCTTCCAGAAATTTCAATATGATCATTTAACAAACCAGTGCTTAATTTTACATTATGTTTTCTAGTCCCAAAAGACCCAAATGAATTCGAGATTTCTCCATAAGCTTCTTCGGAAACAGCATCGGAAAGCAAATTTAAACTAGCTCCAAAAGCTCCAGATCCATTGGTAGAGGTTCCCACCCCTCTTTGCAATTGCAAATTCTCAACTGAAGAGGCGAAATCTGGCAAATTAACCCAGAAGGAACCTTGACTTTCAGAATCGTTAAATGGAATTCCGTTGAGGGTCACATTTACGCGCGAGGCATCACTTCCACGAACCCTAATGTACGTGTAGCCTACACCAGCACCAGCGTCTGAGGTCGTTACTACAGATGGCAAATAATTTAATAGGTAAGGAATATCCTGCCCTAAATTTCGCTTTTCGAGTTCTTTCTTGGAAAGATCAGAGTGGGTCACTGGGGAATCTGCATTTACCCTGATAGCTTGAACGAGGACTTCATCCAAGGTTTCCACGGGCTTTCTTAGCGTGTCGTTTTCTTGTTGAGCATAACCAAATGCGGTTATTAATAGTGCTGTAGGTAATAGAGATAAAATTTTCATTCGTTACATTGATCTTGTTACGAATAAAGGGGGCGATTATTCTTGGTTTAATATTTATGTTAAAATTCATGTATAAAAAAACCCTTAATAAATCTATCCTGAAGATTTAATAAGGGATCTATACCATTTTGATGCCCTTTCGAGTATCGGTTCCCTTGGCAGCATTACCTGCCCAGGTTCGTTGGGTATAATCTCAGCTATTTTCAGAAATAAACCTTAAAATAGCACCCCCTTTGAGATGTGGCACAAATGTAGCAAGGTTTTTTTGATTTCCTACGTCATTACCAAATTTTAAAAGAATTGGCGTAATTTTAGCGATATTTTGCTGATGAAGAATACGAAGCGCTCCATAACTTTTAAGGTAATTATCGGGTATCTAATGGTAGCTGCGGTTGCCGCTGTGGCAGTTTGGTTTAGCTATGCGCAGGTGGTGAAATTCTCTTCTATAAATCAGTCCAATAATCTAAACAATCAGCAATTGGTGCTGGTAAGCGAAATAGCCACCGCTCTTTATGAAACAGAAAGTACGGGTCGCCAATTTATTCAAACAGGCGACACTACAGATCTTAATAGATATAGCAGGCAAATAGATGGAATTCAGGAAAGCATCAATGTGCTTAAGATGACCTATGCCGATTCTATTATGAAAATTGAATTGGATAGTATTTCCAACTTATTGTCCAGAAAAAGCGAAAATTTAGAGGAATTATTAAAACTACGATCCAGGGATAGGAACACGAGTTTTTATACCGAAGTGATTCAGGAATTGGAAAAAGTTGATGAATCCTTTAAAGATCAAAACAACGAAAACCGCTTTCCGAATTTAGAACCTCATCAACGAAGGGTTTTAATACGATTGTTGGAATTCTCGAAAGACGAAAATCAAGAACAACTTTCCAGCATAAGTGCAGATTCTTTGGTTACTTCAGTAAAAAAAGTTTTAAATGAATTGGAGCGTCAAAACCAAAGGTTTAGGTCTATCATCAATAAAAAAGAAAACGAATTACTGGACAATGATATCACTTTAAATGATCAATTAAGAAATTTATTGGCATCAGTAGAGCAAGAGGAAAGGGTTACCACGTTTAATAGGGCAAAAGGGTCCCAAGAAATGCTGAATGAAGTGTGGCAAATACTCCTTTTGGTGGGTGGTAGCAGTGTGCTTATCGTGCTATTTTTCTTGTTTCTTATTATAAGGGATGTTTCCAGAAGTCAGCAATACAGGATTCAGTTGGAAGAGGCTAAATCGTTTACAGAGTCCCTAATGGCTCGAAGGGAGCAATTTATGGCGACCATCACCCACGATCTTAGATCTCCTCTTAATACGGTTTTAGGGTATACAGAGCTGATTGGCAAAACACCACTTAACAACAAGCAAGAACATTATTTGGGGCATCTTAGAAAGAGTTCAGAATATATTCTCCATTTGGTAAATGACCTTTTGGACCTCTCTAAACTGGATGCAGGTAAAATGCAGATTGAAAAGTTGCCTTTCAATGCTAAAAATTTACTGGAAGAAACCTTCTATAATATTGTTCCTGAAGACGATCCCAAAAAACTAGCACTTTTTGTGGAGGCTGACGAAAGTGCAGATGTAAATGTTTTAAGCGATCCCTTTAGAATTAAACAAATACTTTCCAACCTTATTAATAACGCTTATAAATTTACCGAAGAAGGAAGTATAACAGTCTCTGTTAGCCTAGAAAAACAAATTGAGGACAGCTATATCTTGACCTATAAAATAAAAGATACCGGTCTAGGAATTTCAAAAGACAAACAGAAGGAGATCTTCGAAGAGTTTTCTCAAGAACATCGGCAAATCGAAAAAAAATATGGTGGGACCGGACTTGGCCTAGCGATTTCCCAACGAATCACCAACCTACTAAACGGGGAACTCTCCTTAGAAAGTGAACATGGAAAAGGAAGTGTTTTTACTTTAATAATTCCCGTTATAAAACTTACGGACAAATTAGAAGTAGTTCCCGAAACACTTTTCAACACTCTTCAACTAAACGCGAAAAACATACTTGCAGTAGATGATGAATCCTCTCAACTGGCTCTTTCCAGGGAACTCATAAAATCTATTGGGATGAATTGCGATATAGCGCAAAATGGAAAAGAAGCTCTAAAAAAACTGGAAGGAAAAGAATATGATCTGGTACTTACAGATATTCAAATGCCCACAATGGATGGTTTTGAACTACTTAAAGAAATTCAATCCAAAAAAAATCTAAAACATATTCCAGTAATTGCTGCTTCTGGCAGGACTACACTTACAACCAAGGATTATTTAAATGCCGGGTTTTCCGGGAACTTATTGAAACCTTACAAACCACAAGAACTCTTGCAAAAAATTGGAGATGTTCTTCATCTGGAATTAGAAACGAACTCTGGAATCAAAACCCAAACAGAGGAAAGTTTAGAAGAGTTCTCTTTAGAGGAGATCTTATTATTTGCTGGGGATGATAAAAATGCGTTAAACACTATTTTGAAAGTCTTTATAGATGCAAGCAAAAAAAACCTGAAAGAGATAAAAAAAGCAACTAAAAAGAACAACAAAAGTAGAATTGCTGCAATTGCGCACAAAATGCTGCCAATGTACAAGCAGTTAAATACTCGAGATATTGTATTTCAATTACAGCAGTTAGAAAAGGAAGTGCCAGGTTCTTTTGAAGATTATAAAATCCAAGGATTGATAACCGAAATAGAAGTGCTTTTAGCAAAGCTAGAGAGAGAAATTATAGTTTGATATTATACTGCTTAAGTTTGTTATAAAGGGTTTTTCTATCGATATCTAGAAGCCTTGCCGCCTTGCTCTTATTGCCCTGTGCCTTTTCCAGAGCATCAAGTATCAAGGACTCTTCATTTTTATTCTTGAACAACCCGTAGGATTCATCGCTGCTTTTGGCAACAGAGATCTCATGGGGCAATACTTTAAGCGGAATGATATTGGTTTGTGCCAGCAATACGGCCCTTTTTACCATATTTTTGAGCTCCCTTAAATTTCCCGGCCAACTATAGTTTTTAAATGCATCGGTAGCTTCTTCACTAAAGCCAACAACTTCCTTCTCCAGGTCTTCGTTTGCTTCGTCTAAAAAATAATCAGCAAACAGCATCAAATCTTCACGTCTCTCGCGCAAGGCTGGAACCTGAATGGAAAACTCATTCAACCTATGATAAAGATCTTCCCTAAAATTCCCTTCTTTAACCGCTTTGGTTAAATCTTCGTTGGTAGCCGTCACCACTCTAATATCAACCTTTATTTCATGGTTGCTACCTACAGGCTTAATCTTTCGTTCTTGCAATGCACGTAACAATTGTACTTGCAATCCATAGCTTAGATTCCCTATTTCGTCCAGAAATAGAGTTCCGCCGGTGGCTGCTTCAAAATGCCCCGTTTTATCCTGTATAGCACCCGTAAAAGATCCTTTTACATGCCCGAAGAATTCACTGGAGGCGATTTCTTTTGGAATTGCCCCGCAATCTACTGCAATAAAAGGCGCACTTTGCCTCTTGCTTTTATCGTGGATACTTTTGGCAACCTGCTCTTTTCCGGTACCGCTCTCTCCCATGATCAAGACCGACATGTTGGTTGGTGCCACAAGCTCTATATAATCGTTTAATTTTTTGGCAGCATCACTCACCCCTTTCACGAATTCTGAAGAAGAATCCAAAACTTTTACCTTTTGCTTTTTCTTTGGAAGAACCTTTTTCTGAGCGATCTTATTTCCATTTAAATTCCTTTGATCCAAAGCATTTTCAATGGTCTGAAGAATGGCTTCTGGTCTAAAAGGTTTCGAAACATAATCGAAAGCTCCATTTTTCATGGCCTTTACAGCCATATTTATTTCAGCATAATTGGTCATTACAATAACCTGTGTTGTGGGATAATTGGTTTTAACTTCAAATAGTACTTCCAAGCCATCACTATCTGGCAACCTAACATCGGTAAGAACGACTTCAAAGGGACTCGCTATTATTTTTTTGAAGGCTTCTGCAGCAGAGAAAGAAGTCTCCACCTTATAGCCCCTTTTTTCAAAAAATGTCTTTAACATTGTGGCAAATGCCACATCGTCTTCTACAATAAGAATGGATACCATAATTCGGCTTTGGTTTTAATATCTCTCAAATTTACGAATTATGGTTCTTTTTAGAGCGGTACTTGTTAAAACAAAAAAGAGCCGACCACAATGTCAGCTCTTTTTATTTAGAAAGATGGTTGGTTAGTTAGACTCCTCTTTCTTGTCTTCTTTTTTTATCCAGTTGCCAGCGGCATCCAAATAAACTTTTTTCTTTTGCCCTTTAAGATCTAATTTAACTTTATAGATCGCTTCTTCACCATCTTGCTTTACAAAAACCATTGTGGGGATAGCTTCTGGAAATTCAGCTAAAATTGCTGCGTTTATCGCTTCAGGTAAATCCGAAACCTCTATTTGCTCAAATTCATTTACTTCAACAATCAATTCTTTTTCTACCTCAACCTCTGTTTGCACTTCACCTTCTCCCTGCGCTTGCGCAGCAGTGAAAAACAATCCGATTACTGCCAATGTTAATCCTAACCTTTTCATATTAATCAACAATTTAAAGTTAATATCAAGCTTTAGTGATAAACCTTAACGAATAATTATACCATTTATGTAAGATTTAACGCAACAACCTCTAAATCTTAACATTAAGCATCTTTTTATTTTGTGGAGATTTATAAAAAGTGTGGATTTTTATTTCAGTTTTGGGGATGTTTTCCCCAGTTTTATGAGAAAAGGATCAAAGTTTTGGCTTACGGCGGTTGGTTTTTTTCTCTGAATGTATCTTCTTTTTGCGAAGCCGTTTAAATTTTGAAGCTTTGGTTGGCTTCGTTTTTTTTCTCTTTTTGGGTTTTTTAAGTCCTGTTAAAATGATCTCTTTAAATCTTTCAAAAACCAGTTCCTTGTTTTTATGCTGACTTCTCGTTTCACTACATTCCAAGATCAATTCATTATGGAGGGTCAATCTACTCTTCAAATTTATATTCAACAATTGTTTTTCTTCTTCTGAAAGGCCAGAAGATTGCTCAACATTAAAAGTGAGGATCACTTTAGAGGATGTTTTATTTACATGCTGCCCACCTGCGCCAGAACTTCTTACTGCTTTGTAAGTTATTTCAGTTGCTATAATTTCTAAATTAGGCATAAGTTATTTAGCCTGATGACTTGGTTTTAGAAGATCGGCAACTGTTTTAACCGGATTAAATGTAGAAACCGGAACCTCTACAAAAACAGTGTTCCATTTGGCCATTGCACCGTTCCATAAACCGGGAAGCTCCAATGCTTTTAAGGCTTTTCCGTCTTTGGTTTTTGAGGAAATAAAGCTCATCTCCGGAGCTACAAATTCATTGAGATCGAATTTCCCTCCCTTATAATCTTTTAATCCACATACCAAATCTACTGGGTTAAAATGAGTAGCATTTTGTGCTATCTCATTTTGTTGTGGGTTCTTAGTATCAATTTGCGCTCCTTCAATTATTTGAAGGGAAGACTCCCCATTTTCAAACTCTACAAGAAATGGCCCGCCACCAGGTTCTCCCTCATTTTTTACCATTCCGCAAACACGTAAGGGCCTATTCAATTGTTGTTTTAATTTATGGATTTGTTCCGCTTGTGGAAGCAATTCAAAATTGCCCGAAAAGTTAAGCGATAATTTATTTTTTAAGAATTTAGTGATTTGTTGAAGGCTGATCTCAGAAAAATTCGCAGTATCTAAAATTTCCAAATAGTAAAAACATTCTTGCTGTACCTTTAATAAATTCCCGGCGAGCATTTTTTTATGAAATGCCACTTCATCTCTATTAGATGCCGTTACTAGGTTATCTATGTTCTTAATAAAAACAAGATCGGCATTTAACTTATTGAGGTTTTCAATAAGCGCCCCATGCCCTCCCGGCCTAAAAAACAGTTCCCCATCCACAGTCCTAAACACTTCATTAGAATTGTCCACGGCAATAGTATCTGTTTTTGGATCTTGGAAAGAAAAACCAATTTGAAAGCTTGTTCCTGTTTGCTCCTCTACGCGAGTTCTTATAGCCTCATATTCCTTTTTAAATTTATCCAAATGTTCCTTGGAAACCGTAAAATGAAGGTTGGCTTTATTGTTTTTTTCAGCATAAGTTCCAGCCTCGTAGAGATGTTCCTCAAAAGCCGTAGCTGTGGCTTCTTTATAATTATGGAAAGGTACCAGTCCTTTAGGAAAATTCCCGAGTTCTAATCCAGGGTTAAAAAGCATTGCCTTAACCAAAACATATTTTTGAAGAGCTTCCGAACTGTTTTCAAAATTTGGATGATTTTTTTTTGCTGAAGAAAGCGCTGCTTCATAGAAAGGCAATTTCTCCAAATGTTTAAAAAATTCCTTTAATTTTCTATGTTCATTTCTTCCGAAGTATTCCTTTAAGGCATCTGTCTCGGGATTGAAATTTTCAACAAAAACATATAACTCTTTGAACATCCTAGTGGCTGCACCGGATGCCGGAATAAAATTGATGATCTTGAGATTGTGTTTTAGATCCTCATAAATGCCAATAAACTTTTCAGCTTGTTTGCTATCTACCTTCGTAATTCCATTTCCCAAGGTAGCAGCAGCCAATATGTTAACAGCTTTATTACCTCGCTCAAAAATGGCGATTTGACCTTCTATTTCCTTTACACTAAGCCCCTTTTCTTGAATCTGGGCTATATCTTTCTGACTAAACTTCAACTTTTTGACTTTAATAGTTCATTAATTGCTGAAACCGCAGTTTCAAACCGTTCGTTCTCATTACCTTTTAATTCAATAAAAGGTTTTTCATAAAACTGCAGGGCGTTTTTGAATTTATTAAACATTCGTTCCCTATCGTAGGGTTTGTCCCGAAGATCGTCTGGAACCCAAGGAACATCAATATTAGTTAAAAAGTAGAGGTCGTACCAATTGTTTAACGCATGTTTAAGAATAGCAGGCTCGCAAAACCCGTTATAATAAGCCTTGGAATAGACGGTTAGTTCCAGTAAATCTGTATCACAAAAAAGCACTTTATTGGCTGTTTTCGCTTTTTGGTTCTCTTGTTCTATTTGTCCTTCAGCAATTTTTATAAGATCCTCTGGTTCGCACAATTCTTTTTTGGCATCCCATTTTTCCTGAAGATACTCCCTCATATATTCTGCAACCCATTCCGTATTAAAATGCGCAGCAAGTTTTTTTGCCATTGTGGTTTTTCCAGTAGATTCCGGCCCAAACAAGACTACTTTAAAACAGGCCGAAGGTTTTTGTTTAAGCTTTTCTTCCATGCGAAATAACCAAAAATGGCTATGATTGTGAATAGTAAATACTGAAAGCTTGTTAGGGTCAAGCCCTTATAAAAATACAGTGGCACCGAAATGATGTCACCAATGATCCAAAAGATCCAATTTTCAATTTTCTTTCTTGCCATTAGCCACATTCCAACAAAAAATACAGCGGTGGTGATGGTATCTATATACGCTGTCCAATTGTTCCATTTTTCAAAATACTCATAAACCCCAAAAACAAACAATAAGGTGGCAACAAATATTAAAATGGACCAAATATGTTCTTTTTTGGTCATTTTTGTAACCGGGGTAAAATGGGTTGCATCTACTTTTCTGGTCCATATATACCAGCCATAAATACTCATGGAAAAATAATAGGCATTTATCATCATATCGCCCAACAATTCCCATTGCCATAATAGATATACAAAAATCAGGGTGCTTATAATCCCCGTTGGGTATACCAAAATGTTTTCCTGTTTAGAATACCAAACAGACAGGAATCCAAAAATTACCGCAATAATTTCCAAATATATAAATAAGGTAGGGTACTCGTAGTATTGCCCGAAGAAGAAATCAAAAATCGGCTGCATATTCGCTTCTGTCAGATTTTACAATTTTAATATAGAGCAGTCCGCGTTCTAAAGATTCCAACGCGGTCTTCATTTCTTTGTTCAAAACTCCCATTACTTCCTCATAGTCCCCATACACCTGAGTGCTTAAAGGATTTTCCAAAACGGTTAAACCCGAAGCTCTTAATTTCTTTATAAAATTGATAATTGAAGGTTCATAATTGTCTTGCAAAGGTGTTAAGGTAAGTTCTACTGAAATTTTCATAGGTTTGATTTTATACCAATCAAATTTAGAGATATTTTAATTGATTGTCTGTTAAGTATCATATAATGACAAAGGACGTCATTCTGTCCCGACCGTTCGGGAGTATCAGAATCTAATAACAAAGAAAATCATTACAATTAATGAGACCCTGAAGCAAATTACCATTGACGGATTTTTATTTATTTGTGAATCCAAGACCCTGAAACCAGTCCAGGGTGACGATGCGGAATTGTCGTCATGCTGAACTTGTTTCAGCATCCCATCAGCTTATATAAAAACACGTCTATTTCCTACGCTGGATATTTTTTTATCACGGGTCTCAGGGTGACGATGTGGAATTACCGTCATGCTCAACTCGTTTCAGCATCTTATAACAAGGTAAATCATTGTAATAAATAAAGACCCTGAAATAAATTCAGGGTGACGAGCTAACTAATCGGCTATACGTTATCTTAAAGATCATCAGGAGCTTTTGTAAGCTTATAATAGCACTGCGTTGTATTAAAGTCCTTCCCGTAGGGGGAGGATTTAGGAGGGGATGAGAAGATAAATTATATAAATCATCCCATCCCCAGCCCTTCCCCATGGAAGGGAGCAAATATTTTCTTACAACAATGGTTCTCTAAACTAGAACGTTTGTTTGAAAAAATAAAAACCGAAAGTTGAGTGAACTAAACTTTAACTGTTTCAATTTGAAGATACAAATTGCTCATCAGTGAAAAGCCCCTTTTTCGAATGCGGTTCCAATTACAGCCATATCTGCCCCGGCTTTGTAAATAGTGTTAAGTTGGGTCGAGTTCTTAATTCCTCCACCAACGATTAAGGGAATTGAAAGCACTTTTTTGACTTCCTTGATAATTGCTACCGAAACATGATTAGTTGCGCCACTTCCCGCTTCCAAATAAATTAATTGTTTCCCAGAATACTGCCCTGCTAGTGCTGTATTTACAATTGCTTCCACATTATTTTGAGGCATCGGCTTAGTGTTGCTAATTCGCTGTACTGCACTTTCATTACCCCCATCTATTAGAATATAGCCTGTTGGGATAATTTCCAGATTGGAATTCTTAAGTCTCGTCACAGATTTTACTTGTTGTTCTATTAAATACTCCGGATTTCTGCCAGATAGCAAGCTTAAAAAAAGTATGCCATCGGCTTTTGAAGTTATTTGGGTATAGTCACCAGGGAAAATTATAATAGGTAAATCAGAAAAACATTTTATTGCAGCTACTGTTCTATCTGTCATGTTAGCTTCAACAGTACTTCCTCCCACAAATATGTGAGTAACTTCATCCGGAAGAGCATATAAAAAATTTTCAGCTTGAGATTCATCAAATTTATCGGGATCTATAAGAACCGTAAGTTGCTTTTGACCGAGGTCTTTTAAGAGCGATAGGTTCTCATAAATAGTTGCTGTGTGCATAGCTTATTTTTTAACTGCAACTTTAACTGGCTTTGCATACACACATGTAAAGCCTTCAAATTCCAAAAACTCTAAATTATAATCAGATTTTTCACCTTTAAAATAAACTTTCCCGGTAGTTCTTTTATCATCAAAATCGAAATCAGCGATATTAATATGCTGCAAAAATCCTAAACCTGGCTGTGCATATAATTTATAAATAGATTCCTTGGCACCCCAAACAATGGTTAATTTTCTTATAAGAGCATCTTCATTGGCAACGGTATGATATTCTTTTAATGGCGTAAATTTTTCTGCGATTTTTAAGATTTTATCCCGCTGTTTTTCTATATCTATCCCAACCTCATCTTCAGAAATTATTATTGCCGTGAAATTAAAGGAATGAGTAATAGAAATGCATTTCCCGTCTTTAAGATGTGGTTTTCCATTTTCATCGTAGTAAAGATCATGATCTGTGTACCCTATTTCGGCGAATAAATGTCTAATACTCATGAACCCACGTTTATGAAGTATGGATTTCATTCCGTTCACGCGTTCCTGGCAATGAGGGGTCAATTGAATATCATCAACAAGCCAATCCAGGGTTTCTTCGATCTTCCAAATGAGCACTTTAGTGCCTTCATCAACTGTTATTGTTTTGTAAAGTGGCATGAAATTCTGTTAGATATTACGTACTTTTGCGACTGAAAAATTGCTAAAAATCAAATATAATAATATGTCGACTAAAACAGTGCCTTATACGGCCTATAAAGTTAAAGATATTTCCCTTGCAGATTGGGGAAGAAAAGAAATAGAATTGGCTGAAGCTGAAATGCCAGGTTTAATGTCCCTACGTGAAGAATTTGGGGCAGAACAACCTTTAAAAGGAGCACGTATTGCGGGTTGTTTGCATATGACCATCCAAACCGCAGTTTTAATTGAAACGCTTACCGCTTTAGGTGCTGAAGTTACCTGGAGTTCTTGCAATATATTTTCTACTCAAGATCAGGCTGCTGCAGCAATTGCAGCTACAGGTGTTCCTGTATATGCTTGGAAAGGGATGAATGAAGAAGAATTTAACTGGTGTATCGAGCAAACCTTGTTTTTTGGGGAAGACCGTAAGCCACTTAACATGATTCTAGATGATGGCGGGGATCTTACCAACATGGTTTTGGATAAATATCCAGAATTAGCTGAAGGTGTAAGAGGAATTTCCGAAGAAACTACAACTGGAGTACATAGATTGTATGAGCGGGTTAAAAACGGAACCCTTCCAATGCCGGCTATTAATATTAACGATTCGGTTACAAAATCTAAATTCGATAATAAATACGGGTGTAGGGAAAGTGCTGTAGATGCTATTAGAAGAGCTACAGATATCATGCTTGCCGGGAAAAGAGTAGTTGTTTGTGGATATGGAGATGTTGGAAAAGGAACTGCTGCCTCCTTTAAAGGAGCTGGATCTATTGTAACTATTACGGAAATCGATCCTATTTGTGCTTTACAAGCTGCAATGGACGGCTTTGAGGTTAAAAAATTGGAAACCGTACTTCCAAAAGCTGATATCGTAATCACCACCACCGGAAATAAGGATATTGTTAGAGGAGAACACTTTGAAGCGATGAAGGATAAAACCATCGTTTGTAACATTGGCCACTTTGATAATGAAATAGCTGTTGCTTGGTTAAATGAAAACCATGGCAATACAAAAGACACCATCAAGCCACAAGTAGATAAGTATACCATAAACGGGAAAGACATTATCTTACTTGCTGAAGGTAGATTGGTAAATCTTGGTTGTGCCACTGGTCACCCAAGTTTTGTAATGAGCAATTCATTTACCAACCAAACTTTAGCGCAAATCGAGCTTTGGAAAAATGCCGATAACTACAAAAACGAAGTTTATATGCTTCCGAAGCATTTAGATGAAAAAGTAGCTAAGCTTCACTTGGAAAAAATTGGGGTAGAACTAACAGAACTTTCTAAAGATCAAGCCGAATATATTGGAGTAACTGTAGAAGGACCATTTAAACCTGAGTATTACAGATACTAGTGCCATAGGCACATTAATTAAAAAAGCTCCTTCATATTAATTTATGAGGGAGCTTTTTTAATTGGTTTATATATTAGTGAATAAAATAAATAGAATTTTTAAGCATCATAATAACGTAATTTTTTCGTATTTAAGATCCCGGAGAAAATCTATTAGACCTAACAGGTTTTCAAAACCTGTTAGGTCTTTTTTATTTATGAGGGAGTTTTTTTATTGGTTTTCAGTATTTTATTTTGGATCAAATTAGCACTTAGAGTTAATAACATGGTCATCCTGAATTCATTTTAGGATCTCCACTCCTTGAAAATAAAAATTACTTAGAAGTATTTAAAATTGACATTAATCAAATATTTATTGACAATTTCCAGATTGCGTTAGGTTTTTTATAAATTTTTCTGTATATCCGTAAACATTCCTAATTAGTGGAAATATTCCTATATTTGATTGAATTTAAATTGATTGGATATGAATATATTTTCTTTCGGAGTTCATTTTACTGATGAGGAGAGCTGCCGCCTACATTTCAAGGAGCAACGTGATAAGGAAGGAGTTGTCTGTCATCGCTGTGGGTCAATAGATCATTATTGGCTCAAAAACAAATGGAGTTATCAGTGCAAATCCTGTAAGGCGAGGATGTCCTTGCGAAGTGGAACAATTATGGAAAGCTCCAAATTATCTTTTATGAGCTGGTATAAGACCATCTTTCTTTTGAGCACGACAAAGAAAGGTTTTTCCAGCAAGGAAATACAGCGGCAGCTGGGCCTAAAGCGCTATGAGCCGGTTTGGGCAATGGTGCACAAGTTACGCAAAGCCATGGGGCAGCGAGATGACCGCTATACGTTGGAGGGGATGATCGAGATGGATGAAGGTTATTTCACCATTGAGGCAAGCCAAAACGATCACCAAACCCAAAAGGCCGGTCGTGGCAGCAAGACCAAATCCAACGTTATGGTTCTGGCCGAGAGCACTGTCTTGGAAGATATAAAAACAGGGAAAGTGGAGCGGCATTGCAGGTATTTTAAGGCAAAAGTCCTTGACAACCATGAGGCCGGTCAAACCAGCAATATGCTCAAAAGCGCAATTGCTGATGAACACATTATCATCTTTTCCGACCAGAGCACATCCTACGTTGATATCGCAGATTACGTAGAGCTACATATTACTGAAAAATCAAGTGCAAAGACCACCAAAGAAACCCTAAAATGGGTACATATAGCTATAAGCAATGCCAAAAGGAATTTTGTGGGAACCTATCATAAGATCAAGAAAAAATATCTGCAATTATACCTCAATGAGTTTGTATACAAGCTTAATCGGAGGTATTTTGGAGATAAGTTATTCGATAGGTTAGTAATAGCAAGCATTACAGCGAGTGGACATTAAACGGATATACAGTAAATCTTTTTTTAATAATAAAAAGCCATAATATTAAAGAAAAAAGAATGGTTATAAAAATTGTGGCAATACTTAATTTGGAATCGAAACTTATCAAGCACAGGTATGTTAATTGAATGGCTAAAGAAATAGATAAGAAATCTTTTCTAATTTTTAATGATAACCGGAATCCTAACTCTTCTATTATTGGATAAATAGTTATCAAATAGAAAACATCTAAAATGCCATTTTTAGATGTTTTTTCACTTTCTAATATCTCATTAATGCTATTAGTAAACTGATTCATTATTAATATTAATAATCCAGAAAGAAGAGAAATGAATAAACAATAAAAAATAAATTTTTTAATTATTCTAAAATTGGAATATGTTTTCTTTTTCTCAATTCTCTCCCTTGGATTACTCAAAAAAATTAAAAATTCCTTCAAACTACTAAGGATTAACCACCCGGTCCAATCCTCTTCTAAATCCATCAACGAATCCCACATAAAAGTCTATACTCTCCTTTACATAAAGGGCTGGTTGCCAAAAGGTATATCCTCCATTAATCTGGTTTATTTCGGCTGATGATAATTCTGCAATATGATAATTTTTCATAATTTCTAGTTTTAATTTATAATGATTAAATTACTCTGGCTGCAAGCTTCCCCGCGTTTACTATAAAACCAAACGCCGTGCCGACAACTGCTCCAATAACATAACCGAATCCCTCAGAGATTGAATCGACGCCGCCTTCTACACTAATAAGGCATTTTTTTTCTAATTCTTGTACTCCAAAAAGCTCTAAATTTTTCATAAATTTAAGATTTTAATTATTTAATATTAGTTTTTAAAAAACATTTTCTATGCGCATATTAATGTTTTGTTATTGCTAATATACTTCTGCTCACTGTAAAAAGTTTGCAGGGAAGTGTTTTCCTGTAAAAAATAACTTCCTGCAAAAATTTCTGTAAGTTCATTATTAGTCATTACGGTTACCGATATGTTTACTTCTAATTGGAAATCTTCGCAGTAATAATAGGTCTTGCTTTTTCGGCTATAACAAATTGCTGCCTCAAAATCTTTTAATTGTTCAATTAAATTATAGACCAAACGTTCGCTAATATTCATTTTATTGGCAAGCTCGCTAGGAGAGCCTGTGGTTTCGGTATTTATTAAATTATGCAATTGTTGTAATCTTTCTAAATTTTTTAATGTGCTCATTGTTAATAAATTTTATTGGGGTGCATTATATTATACTCTACTTGGATTAAGCCAATCATCTACATTATCATATAGGAGATCAAAAAGTGAGCGTTCTGTTAATAGAAAACGGGCATTGAGGGTCATTCCTTTTTTAATTTGGCCTTTAACACCATTCTTCAATTTTAAATGATCTTGGTTAATTAAACATCTAACTTTAAATACAGGGGTGTTTTCTAAAAGTTCTACATCTTTACTTATCTCCAGAATTTCTCCATCCGCAAATCCCCATTGATTGTAATTGTAAGCATCTATTTGAAAAACAACTTTTTGGTTAGCCTTAAGTAAGCCAATATCTGCTGGGCTCACGTAGCATTCTGCAATCAAATCTGTATTTGGTGAAATCTCAGCGATTAGTGTACCGGGAGATACAAAGCTGCCTTCTCCAAATTGAGCTGTATTAATAAGAGTACCAGAAATTGGTGCTGTTATAAAAAATTGAGATTTATTATCTATTAATTGGGTTTTATTGCTTGATAGTTCTTCTAATTCATCTTGGTATTTTATAAGTTCGGTTTGCCATCTATTATTCTGTTGCTTCTTAAAAGAATGGATATCGCTTTGAGATAAATCATATTCAGATTTCACAGGTTCAAATTCAGCCGCTGCAATAACTCCTTTTTTCAAATAATTTTTGGCTTCGATCGAAATTTTGTTTCTTTTGACTATAACGTGTTCCTAACTCTCTTAGTTTTTGCTCATATTCTAAATAGCTAGCTTTATATTTAGCAGATGCTATTGAATTAAAGTTCGGGGTCTGACTATTTACTAGATAATAAAGATCCTTAAGAAAATATTGGATCTCCTCTGATTGAGAATTTGAAAATTTTAATTGTTCGTCTATTATTTTATTTTCTATGATAAATACAGTATCGCCAACATTAACTTCTTTATTATCTTTAATTGCTGAGAATTTAACTCTACCGGAATTAATCAAGGATATTGGGACTCTATCTTTATTTGGTTTTACAAGTCCAGTGGAGGATGTGTAAACATCTACTTTAATGAATGGAAGCGAAATTAAGGCGCCTAAAATTACCACAAGTAATATACTATAAATGATTTTGCTATTAGTTGTGTGCTTAAATTTGAAAACTTCGGCTGAGTTTTCAATAATTTCTTTTGGAAAAATATTCATTTAATAAGATTCTTTTTTTATTGTAAAATCTCAGACAATCTAGAGTGCCTTTAAAATTTACTAGGGCTAAAAAATATTTTGAATTTTAATTCAAAATTTAGAATCAATATTTTAAAACTTAATAGTAGGGAAGAAGAATTATAATATTGTAGTTAAAATTAAAACTGTATATCCGTTTAATGTCCACTCGCTGTAATGCTTGCTATTACTAACCTATCGAATAACTTATCTCCAAAATACCTCCGATTAAGCTTGTATACAAACTCATTGAGGTATAATTGCAGATATTTTTTCTTGATCTTATGATAGGTTCCCACAAAATTCCTTTTGGCATTGCTTATAGCTATATGTACCCATTTTAGGGTTTCTTTGGTGGTCTTTGCACTTGATTTTTCAGTAATATGTAGCTCTACGTAATCTGCGATATCAACGTAGGATGTGCTCTGGTCGGAAAAGATGATAATGTGTTCATCAGCAATTGCGCTTTTGAGCATATTGCTGGTTTGACCGGCCTCATGGTTGTCAAGGACTTTTGCCTTAAAATACCTGCAATGCCGCTCCACTTTCCCTGTTTTTATATCTTCCAAGACAGTGCTCTCGGCCAGAACCATAACGTTGGATTTGGTCTTGCTGCCACGACCGGCCTTTTGGGTTTGGTGATCGTTTTGGCTTGCCTCAATGGTGAAATAACCTTCATCCATCTCGATCATCCCCTCCAACGTATAGCGGTCATCTCGCTGCCCCATGGCTTTGCGTAACTTGTGCACCATTGCCCAAACCGGCTCATAGCGCTTTAGGCCCAGCTGCCGCTGTATTTCCTTGCTGGAAAAACCTTTCTTTGTCGTGCTCAAAAGAAAGATGGTCTTATACCAGCTCATAAAAGATAATTTGGAGCTTTCCATAATTGTTCCACTTCGCAAGGACATCCTCGCCTTACAGGATTTGCACTGATAACTCCATTTGTTTTTGAGCCAATAATGATCTATTGACCCACAGCGATGACAGACAACTCCTTCCTTATCACGTTGCTCCTTGAAATGTAGGCGGCAGCTCTCCTCATCAGTAAAATGAACTCCGAAAGAAAATATATTCATATCCAATCAATTTAAATTCAATCAAATATAGGAATATTTCCACTAATTAGGAATGTTTACGGATATACAGAAGATTTATAAATTTTTTAAAAAAGAATTATCGTAGCTATTTTTATTTCAATATTTTATTTTTTACAACATTACATATATTTAATTATAGTTTCAATAGTTATTTAAACTATCTTTTCATCCCTATATTGACCCTACCCCCATTACTAATAGGTAGTTATATTAGTTTTATTAGAATAAAATTTGGGTTTTTTCTAGGTCTAATCCTCCATGTTTTCTATAATTTTCTAGTAAGCATACCAGAAATATTCAATTACTATTATAACTAGAAAACCCTAGCTGCCAAATATCTCTTAGCTAAAATCTCTAGTCAGGAAATTTAAAAATAAATAGATTAAATTTGTCATTCGATTCTAAAATTAGAATCTCAATCGCTTTAGTAGGGGAAATAAAAAAGCCATTAGAATTTCTAATGGCTTTTTTATTTTATTAAGAACTAATTAAATCACTAAGCTCCTAATTTTTTAAAATATCATCTAAAGGATTTGGCACTATACAACCTTCATTACCAGGTTCGCTCATAACTCCAGGAGTTGTTGCTCCTCCATTAATTGTTATTAGCTCTTTTAAGGAAATTTCTTTTAAATTTTTCATAATAAATATTTTTTGAATTAATAATATAGCTTAGCTACAATAAACTCCCTGCATTTCTTCTGCAGTTTATTTAACTAAGCAATAATAAATATATCATTTTGTTCCCTGCAATATATTTGCAGAGAGGTTTTGTATCTATGCGCTATAATTATATTATATGTCCAAAATAAAAATAAAACAGCACGATATTACGGATTGTGGCGCCGCATGCTTAGCCTCTATATCTGCCCACTATAAATTACAATTACCAATAGCCCGTATCCGACAATATGCCAGTACCGATAAAAAAGGGACGAATGTATTAGGATTATTAGAAGCTGCAAAAAAATTAGGCTTTGAAGCCAAAGGGGTGCGTGGGGATTTTGAAAGTCTATATAAGATTCCAAAACCAGCCATAGCGCATATAATTGTACTAGAAAAATTACAACATTATGTGGTTATTTATGAGGTTACAAAGCAACATATAAAAGTTATGGATCCCGGGGATGGTAAAATGCACAAAAAATCCCATGAAGAATTCAAAAAAGAGTGGACCGGAGTTTTAGTTCTACTGTTACCAGAAGAAGAATTTACTACGGGAAATGAAAAGGTATCGGTCTACAAAAGATTTTGGTTTTTACTAAAACCCCATAAATTTGTTTTAGTACAAGCTTTCGTAGGTTCTATAATATATACCTTATTAGGATTTTCCACGTCTATTTATATCCAAAAAATAACAGATTATGTGCTTATAGGAGGAAATACTAATTTGTTAAATCTTTTGAGTATCATCATGCTCATTTTACTAGTACTTCAAATATTGATCAGCATTTTTAAGGATATATTTCTGTATATCCGTTTAATGTCCACTCGCTGTAATGCTTGCTATTACTAACCTATCGAATAACTTATCTCCAAAATACCTCCGATTAAGCTTGTATACAAACTCATTGAGGTATAATTGCAGATATTTTTTCTTGATCTTATGATAGGTTCCCACAAAATTCCTTTTGGCATTGCTTATAGCTATATGTACCCATTTTAGGGTTTCTTTGGTGGTCTTTGCACTTGATTTTTCAGTAATATGTAGCTCTACGTAATCTGCGATATCAACGTAGGATGTGCTCTGGTCGGAAAAGATGATAATGTGTTCATCAGCAATTGCGCTTTTGAGCATATTGCTGGTTTGACCGGCCTCATGGTTGTCAAGGACTTTTGCCTTAAAATACCTGCAATGCCGCTCCACTTTCCCTGTTTTTATATCTTCCAAGACAGTGCTCTCGGCCAGAACCATAACGTTGGATTTGGTCTTGCTGCCACGACCGGCCTTTTGGGTTTGGTGATCGTTTTGGCTTGCCTCAATGGTGAAATAACCTTCATCCATCTCGATCATCCCCTCCAACGTATAGCGGTCATCTCGCTGCCCCATGGCTTTGCGTAACTTGTGCACCATTGCCCAAACCGGCTCATAGCGCTTTAGGCCCAGCTGCCGCTGTATTTCCTTGCTGGAAAAACCTTTCTTTGTCGTGCTCAAAAGAAAGATGGTCTTATACCAGCTCATAAAAGATAATTTGGAGCTTTCCATAATTGTTCCACTTCGCAAGGACATCCTCGCCTTACAGGATTTGCACTGATAACTCCATTTGTTTTTGAGCCAATAATGATCTATTGACCCACAGCGATGACAGACAACTCCTTCCTTATCACGTTGCTCCTTGAAATGTAGGCGGCAGCTCTCCTCATCAGTAAAATGAACTCCGAAAGAAAATATATTCATATCCAATCAATTTAAATTCAATCAAATATAGGAATATTTCCACTAATTAGGAATGTTTACGGATATACAGATATATTTTTAATAAAAACAGGACAACAAATAGATGTGAGACTAATTTTGGGGTATTATAAACACCTTCTCAAGCTACCTCAGCAGTTTTTTGATACTATGAGGGTTGGAGAAATTATTTCAAGAATTAATGACGCTGTGAAGATTCGAAATTTCATTAATGGGGTCGCATTAAGTTTAACGGTAAACATACTGATAGTTGTTTTTTCCTTTGCGCTTATGTTTTCATTTTATTGGAAGCTTGCACTTATTATGCTTTTAATAATCCCCTTCTATTCAGTAATTTATTACATCACCAATAAACTCAATAAAAAAACAGAGCGGAGTATCATGGAGCGTTCTGCGGATTTAGAAAGTCAATTTGTAGAATCTCTAAATAGTGTTGGAACTATAAAAAGCTTCGGACTTGAAGGTTTTGCAAATATTCAAACCGAAACCAGATTTATAAGTTTGTTGCATGTGGGTTATAAATCGGCTTTAAATAGTGTTTTTTCAGGAACTTCCTCTCAAACAATTTCCCGCCTATTTACAATTATCCTTTTATGGAGTGGTTCTTATTTTGTTATAGCCAGGGAAATTACTCCAGGAGAATTATTATCCTTTTATGCCATTCTAGGATATTTAACTGGGCCAATAGCACAACTAATTGGAGCAAATAAACAAATACAAAATGCGCTTATTGCAGCAGATCGTCTTTTCGAAATAATGGATCTAGACAGAGAAGAATCTGAAAATAAAATGAAGTTAAAAAAGGAAAACATTGGAGATATCCAATTCAAAAATGTCGATTTTAGATATGGAAGTCGTGTAGAGGTATTTAAAGATTTCAATTTAAAAATACCCAAAGGTAAAATAACAGCTATTGTTGGGGAGAGTGGTTCTGGAAAATCAACTTTAATTTCCTTGCTTCAAAATATATATCCTATTCAAAAAGGGAATATTTTAATAGGGGATTCAGATTTAAAGTATATTGAAAATAGTAGTTTGAGGGATTTGGTTGCAGTAGTTCCCCAAAAAATCGACCTCTTCGCTGGAAACGTTATTGAGAACATCGCCGTAGGAGAATTTGACCCAGATATGGAGCGAGTAATAGGCATATGTAAAAAAATAGGCATATTGGGCTTTGTAGAGAAACTTCCTGGAGGCTTTACAACATACCTAGGAGAAAATGGAGCCACGCTATCTGGAGGACAAAAACAGCGCATAGCAATTGCGAGAGCGCTTTATAAACAACCCGAAGTTTTAGTTTTGGATGAAGCTACATCTTCCTTGGATAGCAACTCTGAAAATTATATACAAAAGGCTGTACAAAGTCTTAGAGATGATGATAAAACGATTGTTATAATTGCACATAGACTGAGCACTGTAATTAATGCCGATAAAATAGTGGTAATGGAGGAAGGAAAGTTGATCGAAGAAGGAAGTCACTCAGAATTATTTAAAAAAGAAGAAAAATATTACCAACTATGGCAGCAACAATTGCCGGTGCTGGAGAATTTTTTGAATTAAGGTATATAATATCCTAATCAAAGCCAACTGAAAGGTTTGTGCAGTGGGCATAAGTATATTAGCAATAACAAAACACTACTATGCGTATAGAAAATGTTTGTAAAGTTATTTTTTTAAAATTTAAAATATATGGTTATGAAAAATTTAGAAGGTTTACAATTAGTGGAATTAGATATTCGTAGTAAGATTGAAACAGACGGTGGGGATGTGGTTGAAACACCCCCTTTGAAAAGGTGGTGGGATGATGATGTAGAAGTTATTATAGATAGGTTTTGGGATGATATCGTAAAATAAAAGTTATAACGAATAAAAACAGAAAAATGGAAAATTTCAACTACGCTTAAGTTCGGAAATTATCATTAGCCGGCAAAAAAAACCATTGAAGGTGGCGGGTATAATGATACACACTATATTAAAAGAACTTTACGTTTATTCCATAATCCGAGACGTAAGTGATATGCCAGCAGCTATCAAGGCTTTTAAACTGCATTTTATTCAATCGGAAGTAAACTCCACTTTAACAGATCATGATCTAAAAGTGTTGAATAATCTGTATAAGAAGTATTTATAAAGAGACCAATAAAAAAGTAATCTCAATAGTAATGAACTGTCATTCTGAATTTATTTCAGAATCTTTACGAATTAATTTACTATACTATTTTGAAGCTGAAACAAGTTCAGCTTGACTGTTAGAAATACTATGGGATAATCTCTTTTATCTTGTTAAGTCTAAAAATTATCCTTTAACCAAAGTAGAATCATTTTTGGTCATGAAAATATCCTTTTTGGATAGATATAATAGCCCATTTCCTTCCTGATCAGTTATTCTTTTAGTTCTTAAGTATCTATTATAATTATATTCATCAAAATCTGCGGCAGTAGTATCCATAGTACTTATATGAACATTTCCCATAGAATGAATGAATTTTTGATCTCCAATCCACATACCTACATGGATTACTCTTTCTGAAGTAGAGTCTGTAGCTTTTCTTCCGAAGAATAAAAGGTCTCCGGCAACAAGATCTGTAAAGTTCTTAGTAGAATCTATTAATTTACCAGTATGCACTTGTTGTGAAGCATCTCGTGGAATTATCAACCCATTCAAGAAAAATATTGTTTTGGTAAAACCACTACAATCTACTCCTTTAGGAGAAGTGCCACCCCACAAATAAGGTAATCCCATCATTTTTTTTGCCGTAGCTACCAAATCTTCCCCAGATTGATCTACGGAAGCCACCCAATCAAGATAAGGTGTCGCATCGGCTTTGTCTACAAAAGCTTTTTTGCCGTCTGGATACATTACCTCAAAAAACCCATTTTTATTGCTTAAAACTTCCAAAATGTCTCCAGCCACAAGATCTGAAACAACTTGACTCTTCGTATCTGCATTTTCAAAAGATTTCCCATAAGGGTTTAAATAAATGATCTTATCTGCAGCCTTCCATTTAGAAAACTCAGCATCGGTCAATTCAATTACTCCTCCGTTGTCTACCCAAGAAATATATCCTTCTGGGGTTTGAATTAGACTCCAGCCACCATTATTTTTTAAGATTGTTACTGGGGTTCCCAATGTAGCCTGCGTAACAAGCTCTGCGGAATGTTTTCCTTCTCCCCTTAAATTGGCTACAGATATTTTTATCAGTCCGTTAGTCTTCCCTTCTACATTTGCTGAAGGAAGTAGTTGAATACTATCTGTAAAAGAAATTCCTTCCGAATTTAATTTTTCCTTTAAGGCCTTTACTGCATTTGGTAAATTTGATTCCCCTTTTAAAATATAGGTGTCGTTAGATTGCATGGCTTCCACATCGAATAAGGCGACTCTTTTATCTGGAGCATATTCCTGTTTTACCTCTGCAATATAAGCTTCAGCTTTATTGTCTTTTTTTTCTTCTGCTTTCTCATTACAGGAAGCAATTGCTAAAAGCCCTATTAAGGCTAATAAATTGCTCTTTTTAAATACGTTCATAGTATTGAGTTTTATTCTATTATTTAAATCTATAGTCTCAGAGGAACAACAGAAGTTATGAATCTAAAAATTCATAAAAAATTAGAGGCAAGCCTCATGACATAAAACCCTCAACGAGGGATTAATAATTTTGCTCCGGTTCCATTTCTCTCTGGAAAATGCACTTTTTCATCATATACTTTTACCCCATCGGCAATATCCGTTTTTAATAAAAGTGCGCCGTCCATATCTACATAATCCAACAAAGGTAATAATTGTGCAATTGCCGAAATACCTACTGTAGATTCGGTCATACATCCAACCATCACCTTCATATTCAATTTCTTGGCCTCGGCGATCATTCGTCGTGCCGGAGTTAATCCTGCACACTTGGTCAATTTAATATTGACCCCATGAAAATAATCTTTACATTTTGCAACATCGGTCTCTGCAATACAACTTTCATCTGCTATTAATGGTAAGACCGAATTTTTATACACCTCTGCCATTCCCTCCAGATCTTTTGGGTTTAAAGGTTGTTCTATAAATTCTACATTTAGATCTTTCAACAATTCCGAATTCTTAATGGTTTGCTCTGCCGTCCAAGCGCCGTTGGCATCTACCCTAAAAACAGAATTGGTATGTTTTCTAAGTTCTTTGATAATTGCAACATCATCTTCTGTCCCTAATTTAATTTTATATAAAGGCCATGGAAATTCCTCGATCTTTTCGACCATTTTTTCAACAGAATCTATTCCGATGGTATAATTGGTAAGGGGGATATTTTTAAGATTTAAACCCCATAATTTATAAAGTGGTTGTTTATTTCTTTTTCCATGAAGATCATGCATGGAAATATCCAGTGCACATTGGGCAAATGGATTGTCCTGTAAATGTGGAAAGGTGAGTTCCCAAAGTTCTTCGGGTTTTAAATGAATATTTCCTGCAATGATAGTTTCTACAGATTTGATGGAAGCTATCATTGCCTTTGTAGAAACTCCATAATAAACCGTTGCCGCAGCTTCTCCATACCCGGTAAATTCACCTTCGGATAAAGCAACTATTAAGGTCTCCTGAAAATCCCTGGAACCATGACTTATGGTAAAGGTGTTTTTAAGCTCCAGGTTATATGTGTAGAATTCAATTTTCATAAAATGAATTTCAGTTTAAAATTACAAAAATCCAGGTTCTCTCTTGTATAAAAGCGCCAGACCCAAACAAGTAATTGCGGCATTTACCAACAATATTTCAAATCCGAATTTATAGCCGTAAAACCAAATTTCTGAATTTTGATCTAGTATAAAAGAAAGGATTGGTGAAAGCACACATACAAGGGGTACCCATTTATCCTTTACTTCACGCTTACATAATAAACCAAAAGCAAACAAGCCTAATAACGGTCCATATGTAAAACCTGCCACTTTAAAAACAGCACTTACAACGCTACTATCATTTAAGGAATTAAAAATTATGATCACCACGAACATCAATAATGAAAAACCTATGTGTACCAAAGATCTTGTTTTTTTCTGATTGGTCTTTCGTTTGGATATATCTAAAATATCTACACAAAAGGAAGTGGTAAGCGCAGTTAATGCCGAATCTGCACTGGAAAAAGCTGCTGCCACAATACCAATTAAGAATACAATTCCGGCGAAAGTGCCAAAATAATTTTGAGCTAGCGTTGGATATAGTTCATCTGTACTTTCTGGCAATAATATATTTTGATCTATGGCATATTGATAAAGCAATACCCCTAAAGCTAAAAATAATAAAGTTGAAAAAAAGAAAATTAAAGAGAACCAGAAAATATTTTTTTGGGCATCCTTCTTGCTTTTGCATGTAAGGTTTTTCTGCATCACATTTTGATCCAGCCCGTTCATAGCAATAGTAATAAATATCCCTGCCAAGAAGGTTTTAAAGAAATTACGGTTAGATCTCCAGTCCCAATCAAAAACGGTAGACATTTTATTTTTTGAAACCAAACTAAAAACCTCTCCTATATTGAGATCCATATGATTAATAATCACAATGATACTGATAATTACAGCGGCTAATAGAAAAGTGGTTTGAAGCGTATCTGTCCATACAATGGTTTTAATTCCGCCTCTAAAAGTATACAACCAGATAAGGAGAATAGTGGTTAGGACCGTGACAAAAAATGGAATTCCAAAGGCATCAAAAAAGGCGATTTGTAATACCACTGCTGCCAAAAACAATCTAAAAGAAGCCCCGATCGTTTGTGAGATCAAAAAGAAGGAAGCACCTGCCAAATAAGAGTTCTTGCCAAATCTGTCCCTGAGATATTCATAAATAGAAACCAGTTGAAGTCTATAAAACAAAGGGATAAGTACAAAGGCAATCACGGCATATCCCACCATATTACCCATTACAAACTGCAAATAGGTCCAATTGGAATTCCCCACTTCTCCAGGCACCGAAATAAAGCTTACTCCAGACAAAGAGGCACCCACCATTCCGTAGGCTACTAGAAACCAAGGAGACCTTCTGTTAGCGGTGAAAAATGTGGTATTATCTGCCTTTTGAGAGGTAAAATAACTGATAATAAGTAATAAAACAAAATATCCTGCTATTACGCCAAAAACCAATAATGGGGTCATATTGTAAATATTTTCCTAGCTATTTAGCTTCAATCTTAATTTCGTTGAAAGTGCTTTGGTTTCCAGCTCTATTTACCGCGGTAACACCAA
Organism: Gillisia sp. Hel_I_86; assembly: GCF_007827275.1. Taxonomy (NCBI): domain Bacteria; kingdom Pseudomonadati; phylum Bacteroidota; class Flavobacteriia; order Flavobacteriales; family Flavobacteriaceae; genus Gillisia; species Gillisia sp. Hel_I_86. The sequence continues at coordinate 1,755,014 of NZ_VISE01000001.1, forward strand.
TAAAGGTTAACGGATCTTTTTTCTCTTTTTCCTTTGAGTAATGAGAGAATTCGATATAGTTTTTCATTCTGTCAAGAATCTTATAATCCCAATTATTTCCATATTTATAGAAAACCACCCAATTAGCTACCTCCTCTGATTCTGAATGATTCCAAGAAATTTTTACTGTATTCCCTTCAATTTTTAATGAGACGGAAGGAGCTTCCGGCAAGACTTCATCCAACCACGGACTCGCAGGAACCAAGGCTTGCTTTTTATATGGACCATCTATCAAAGCCTTAGCTAGATTTGGGTATTTCAATAACGGACCAATACTCCAATGAACTGTTCCCTTACTTTCTGCAACCATCCCTCGAGTCAACATAATTTGGTTGATGGTTTCATCTATGTTTTCGGCATCGCCCCCATAATCTATATTCAAGCCAGGCCATAAATGCCTTTTTTGAGTGTTCTCGGTGTCCCACCAACCCAATAATACAGGGAAACTTTGTGCAGTTTGATTGATCTTCCAGTACAACTGCGGAGTAAAATAATCTATCCAACCTTTGTTGAGCCACAATTTAGCATCGGCATACAGCTCGTTGTACTGATCCATTCCTGAAATAGATTTTGGGTAGCCCGGTCTCCATATTCCAAAGGGACTAATCCCAAACTTTACTTCTGGTTTTTCAGCTTTAATTTCTTTGTAAATACGCTTCACAAAACCATTTACTTCATCTCTTCGCCAGTCTGGTTTAGTAAGTTTTCCTCCCGTTTTTAAATAGGCTCGATAACTTTCTGAATCTGGGAAATCCTGCCCATTATTATAAGATGCATATGGATAGAAATAATCGTCGAAATGGATTCCGTCTATATCATATCTTTTCACGATATCCATAACCACGGCTGTAGAATGATCTTGGGTTGCCTGTTTAGAAGGATCCATCCACCACATTCCATTTTTCAATTCCACTACAAATTCCGGGTGCTTTTTAACCAAGGATTTTTCACTAATTTGCCCCCCGGTAGTATGATGTGCCCTATAAGGATTCAGCCACACATGTAGTTCCATACCTCTGTTATGCGCCGCTTCTATCCAAAAATCAAGAGGGTCGTAATACGGGCTTGGAGCTTTGCCAACCTCTCCGGATAAAAAGAAAGACCATGGTTCCAAATCACTTTGATACAAAGCATCTGCCTGAGGTCTTGCCTGGAAGATCACAGCATTATAATTATGATCTTTTAAAAAATCCAATAATTTTATTGCTTCATCCTGCTGCTGTTGTGTAGACAAACCAGACTTACTTGGCCAATTGATATTTGCTACAGTGGCAATCCAAGCTGCACGAAATTCGCGCATTAGATAAGGAGCTTTTTCAGCTGGATTTCTAACTGGCGCCCCTCCTTCCAAATCCTCAGTTTTATTTTCAGGATGCGCAGCTCTCGGAATTTCATTTTTGATTTCCGTGGAGGCTTTAGGCTTAGGGTTAACGCCCTTTTTCTTGGCCGCACAACCGCTTATAAGAATTATACAAAACAGCAGTGCTGTTATTATAAAATTGTTCTTGTTCATATATTTTTATTGAAGCTTTTAAAAATAAATTTTTTAAAATACAAACCTAAAGTAGCTATCGGAATTATTTCAGAATCCCATACCAATAAGAATCAATACAGTAAATTGAGACCCTGAAACCAGTTCAGGGTGACGATGTGGAATTGTCGTCATGCTGAACTTGTTTCAGCATCCCATCAGCTTATATAAAAAACACGTCAATTCCCTACGCTAGATAATTTTTTATCATAGGTCTCAGGGTGACAAAACAATTATAGGACAAAAAATGGGTATACCATTTTTTAATAACATATATTATTCTTACAAATTGGTTTTGTGATCTCTAAAGACTGCTCTTACACTTTTGTGCTCTTTCAATAATTTTGCTGCTGTTGCGTGATCTACATACATTTCTGCCATAATCATTCTAATTCCGCGATCTACCAACTTATTATTGGAAAGCTGCATATCTACCATTTTATTGCCTTTTACCCTGCCTAGTTTTATCATAACAGCAGTAGAGATCATGTTTAGAACCAATTTTTGGGAAGTTCCGGATTTCATTCTGGTACTGCTGGTAACAAATTCGGGCCCTACCACTATTTCTATTGGAAATTCCACTGCTTTAGAAAGTGGGGAGTTTGCGTTATTTGTAATACAACCAGTAACCAATCCGTTCTCCCTTGCCCTCTTTACTCCTCCAATAACATAAGGGGTTGTTCCAGATGCTGCGATCCCTATTAAAACATCATTTTTATCGATATTGAATTTTTGAAGGTCTTCCCAGGCCTGATTGTCGTTATCTTCTGCATTTTCTACCGCTTTTCTTAAAGCAACATCTCCCCCTGCTATCAAACCTATTATCACATCGTCTGATACTCCAAAAGTTGGTGGACATTCTGATGCATCCAATACCCCCAATCTTCCGCTAGTTCCTGCACCTATATAGAAAAGCCTTCCATTTTCTTCTGCTATTTTTGAAACAGTGATGTTCACGAACTCCTCTATCTTCGGAATTATTTTCTCGATCGCCTCCGGAACTTTTTTGTCTTCAGCATTTATGTTTTTCAACAATTCTGAAGTGCTCATTTTGTCCAGATCCTCGTAATTAGAACTTTGCTCTGTGGTTTTCTGATTCATGATATTGATTTCTATACCTCTTGGAGTATTAAATTCGCCGAGGCTTGCCCCGAGCATATTATTTTAGACAAATTTAATTTGTTCTTATTTTATAACCCGATGTAGCAAAATATAATATAAACAAATAACATGGAATTACCACCCAGTACGCTTGTTGTGGCGAAGAAAGATCGGCGAAATATCCATAAACCAACGGCATGATCGCGCCTCCGGCAATTGCCATAATTAAGAATGAAGATCCAATTTTGGTAAACCTTCCCAATCCCGCTATCGACATTGGCCAGATTGCCGGCCAAACCAATGCATTACCTAATCCTAATAATGAAATAAATAATACCGAAACAAAACCGTCTGAGAAGATAGCTCCCAACCCGAATATGATTCCTATAATAGCAGAGATCTTCAATGCTTTTTCCTGAGAGAGGTATTTTGGAATAGTTACAATTCCAATTATATAACCCACCAACATAGCAATCAGGGTGTAGGTAGTAAAGAATTTTGCATTGACAAAAGAAATGCCTTGTGCCACTCCATAACTTATCACGGTATCTCCCGCAATTACCTCTACTCCAACGTATAAAAAAAGTGCCAATGCCCCCAATAATAAGTGTGGAAATTGAAAAATGCTTGTTTTTTTACTGTTTGTATGAGCCAATTCTTCATCTTCCTGCTCTGTATCTATTTCGGGCAAAGAGGAAAAATAGATCATAATAGCAAGTATGATAAGAACGCCCATCATAATTAAATAAGGCACGATCACCCTTTCTGAAAGCAGGTCCAATTCTGCTATTTTTTGAGCCGCGGGCATCACTTTAAGATTTTCAACTAAAGCATCCACGTCCTTAAGTGCAATAGCTCCCAAAATAATTGGAGCAATAGCACCGGCAATCTTATTGCAAATTCCCATGATGCTAATTCGTTTTGCCGCACTTTCTATAGGTCCAAGAATGGTGACATATGGATTAGCAGCCGTTTGAAGAATTGCTAATCCTGTTCCCTGAACAAAAAGTCCTATTAAAAACAATTCGTAGGTTCTGGAATAGGCTGCAGGTACAAAAATAAGAGCTCCCACGGCCATTACCAGCAAACCTAAGGACATTCCATTTTTGAAACCCGTGAGTTTTAGGATCCAAGCAGAAGGCAAAGCCATTACCAAATAGGAAATATAGAATGCAAAAGCCACCAAATACGCTTCAAAATTATTCAGCTCACAAGCAATCTTTAAATACGGGATAAGCACCGAGTTCAGCCAGGTTACAAATCCAAAAATGAAAAACAAAGCACCAATAATGATGATTGATCTATTGGTTTGCGAGGCAGGATTTACTTCGGTGGGATTGGGATTAATAGCGTCTTTCATTTATAAATTTGTTGTTGTTTTTTAGATATATCTCCAGAAAAATATGATTTTAAAACAAGGTGTTTAAAATTTATGTATTTGCGTAAAGTATCATAAAATGATAAATAGCATCATTCTGCCCCGACACTTCCTATCGTGTGGACACATCTTTATGAATGGTCCACCCTTCCATGGCAGCCTTAAAATATTTCAATCCTATCCATAGGGTCGTTATGCCCGGATGCCTTTTGCTTTCATAGCCTTTCCATCCGCCAAGTCTTGCTATCGCCCAAACATATCTCTTTAGCCCTTTTTCCTTGTACGGGTTTTTTTGTTTCTCTGTCCTACCTTCCAGTCTTATTATCTGGTGCTCTAAAAACGTTTGTTCTTCTTCCGTGAAACAGCTATCGGCGCTCATCTCTCCTTCTGGTACCGCATACGCCAGCCGCATCAAGAACAGTTTGATGATGACCTCCATTATCAACAAGCTCAGTTTTCTTACCGATGACCCATACTCCAGCTCTGACGCCTCGATATTGTAGCCCTCTTTTTTTAATATCTTGAACACCTCTTCTATGGTCCACCTCCACTTATACCATTCCACGCACATTTCTGCCATTTCCAGAGTCTCTATGGGCAGGCTTGTCAACAACCTCCAGCACACCCTGTCCGGCCCGGTACGGTTCGCCTCTTTGGCCTCTACCAGGTATAGTTTTATGCTGGGTGCCACTGCTTTGCTTGCCGCCCTGGTCCTTTTAAGTTCCACCTCTTTATATCTGATTTCAATTTTTGCAATCCTTTTTTTTCTTCTGGTCTTTGCACAGGCATCCACCTGTACCTCATAGGATCCTTGATAGGGTTGGTCCGCCAGGCAGCTAAACAATTTTGACCCATCCGCCAAGGTCCTATCCGTACGGGCCCTTATCAATAGATCTGTTTGTGCATCTGGTATGGTTGCAAACTGTTCGTAGATATCGCCTTCCCTATCTTGTACGATCACCATTCCCGCTACCACGCCCCTTAGCGAGGCCTGTGTGTTTTTGGAAACTTCTATCCACTTATAGGACTCTTTTTCTTCTATGGGCAGCTTGCCGTACTGTCTTTCATGCTTTGATGCGAACTCCAAGGGCCTGTTCCAGATCTTTATATCAGAATAGCCGTAGGGGGTGCCGCTCACGGCATCCAAGACCAAACTTGGGTGGATGAAGAACCCCAGTCCCTGGGAATTCTTCGCATTGGTCGTGCCCACAAAGCCATCTTTATTGATCCTATTACCATGGCTGCTTAGGTTGACCTCCGTGGTATCTTGGATACAGACAACAAATTTGCCCGCACAAGCCATCTGGCAATTATGTACCAAGTTCTCTACTATATCTCCTTCACTGACCCTATCGTTCTGCAAAAAACGGTAAACGGCCTTTGCGTCTGATTCGTTCCTGCTGAGCTGACGGATCGAATGGACGCTCTTGCTGAACAGGTCCGATAAAATCTTGTTGCCCCGATAAACCAACCGTTTATCCCCTAAGCCTGTGAACCCCCTTCTCATTTTTTGAGTAAAATTAATGCTAATCCCTTAAAATATTAAATAATTGTGTCCACACGATAGGACACTTCGGGGGGGTTTCAAAAACGCATAACACCAAGAACCAATATAGTAAATGATACCCTGAAATAAATTCAGCGTGACGAAATTACTATAGGACAAAAAACGGATATACAATTAAAATTTAAACCAAGATATACATTTAAGCCATAAAGCTTAAAATCCATCTGTTTATTTTCCGAAGAAAAAAGTACAAAAGGGAATATTCCATAAAAGTCAACCTGCTAACAGCGTGCTAATTATCTATTTAAGATAAATTCTTTTAAGCTTTCTAAAAAAACTATATTTGTAGGCTTAAATAAAATTGCCCATTACAGGCAATACCTACTTTGAAATGACCCATGAAGAACATACGTAACTTTTGTATAATTGCCCATATAGACCACGGGAAAAGCACCCTCGCAGATAGATTGTTGGAGTTTACAGGATCTGTGACCGATCGTGAAAGTCAGGCTCAATTACTGGATAGTATGGATCTGGAACGAGAGCGGGGAATAACAATTAAAAGTCACGCGATCCAGATGGATTATACATATAAAGGGGAACAATATGTATTGAACCTTATTGATACTCCCGGACATGTGGATTTCTCTTATGAAGTTTCGCGATCCATCGCAGCTTGTGAGGGTGCTTTGTTGATTGTAGATGCAGCACAAAGTATCCAAGCGCAAACAATTTCGAATTTATATTTGGCTTTGGAAAACGACCTGGAGATTATCCCTGTTCTTAACAAAGTCGACCTTCCAAGTGCAAATGTGGAAGTGGTAACCGATGATATAGTAGAATTATTAGGGTGTAAAATAGAAGATGTAATTCCCGCCAGTGCTAAAACCGGGATAGGAATTGAGGAGATCCTCTCTGCAATTATCGAGCGTATTCCTGCGCCTACCGGCAAAATAGACGCCCCACTTAGGGCATTGATCTTCGATTCTGTTTACAATCCGTTTAGAGGTGTGGAAACGTATTTTAGAGTTATAAATGGTTCGATCAAAAAAGGACAACACATAAAATTTGTTGCTACAGGAAAAGATTATTTCGCAGATGAGGTTGGTACCTTAAGATTGAAACAGGATCCAAAAAAAGAAATTAAAGCGGGAGATGTTGGATATTTAATTACCGGAATTAAAGAAGCCCGCGAGGTAAAAGTAGGAGATACGATTACCGATGCGAAAAACCCAACCACGGAAGCCGTTGCCGGGTTCGAAGATGTAAAACCGATGGTATTTGCGGGGATATATCCTGTAGATACCGAAGATTATGAGGATTTGCGTTCTTCTATGGAAAAACTTCAGCTAAATGATGCTTCCTTGGTATTTATTCCAGAAAGCTCTGCAGCTCTAGGTTTTGGATTTAGATGTGGATTCTTGGGAATGCTTCACCTGGAAATTATTCAAGAAAGACTGGAGCGTGAATTTGATATGACGGTTATTACAACTGTCCCCAACGTATCTTACCATGCATTTACCCATAAAAACCCAGAGACAAAGATACTGGTAAACAATCCATCTGATCTTCCAGACCCATCAAGTTTAAATAGGGTGGAAGAACCTTATATAAAGGCTAGCATTATTACAAAAGCCGACTTTGTGGGGTCTGTAATGTCCTTATGTATTGATAAACGGGGACAAATCACCAACCAAACCTATCTTACTCCAGAACGCGTAGAATTGACTTTTGATATGCCTTTGGCTGAGATTGTTTTCGATTTTTACGATAGGCTCAAAACCGTTTCCAGAGGATATGCTTCTTTTGATTATTCTCCAATAGGAATGAGGGCATCCAAACTTGTAAAAGTGGATGTTTTGCTTAACGGAAGTATTGTTGATGCACTTTCTGCTTTGCTACATGCTGATAACGCTTATGATATTGGTAAGAAGATGTGCGAAAAGTTGAGGGAATTAATACCAAGACAACAATTTGATATCCCTATCCAGGCCGCTATTGGTGCAAAGATCATTTCTAGAGAGACTGTGAAAGCCTTGAGAAAGGATGTTACCGCGAAATGTTATGGTGGTGATATTTCCAGAAAGAGAAAATTATTGGAAAAACAGAAAAAAGGTAAAAAACGTATGCGATTGGTAGGAAATGTAGAAATTCCCCAAGAGGCGTTTATGGCAGTTCTTAAACTGAACGATTAAAAGACAACTATACTTAATTGGGAGTTTTAAAATCATTAGTATCCCGTTAAAGATTAAAGACCGCTTCCCTGCTAGAGAAAAGAACAAAGACTTAAGGCTCTAGTTTAAAATAGTGTTGTTTTGAAGTACTCCCCGCAGGGGAAGCCCGCCTATTGGCCGCTTGCCTAAACTAGGGCCAGACTTGACTGTGAGTAACCGATAAATAATATGAAATTTGTGTGATTATTATAAGAAATCTAGACAAAATTAGGATCAAAAGCATGCTCTTAAATACGACCACCGGAATGCTTAAAGCGATCGCTCTACATCTTCTTTTTTCTGTTCCTCTTTTGTTGGGATTTCTTTTCCTAGATACACCAAAATATAACCTTCTTTAATTTCTACTTCCTGGCTGTGCGACGGAATGATTTTTAGGTCTCCAGTGTCACTCTTCACAAATAGTGGCACCATTTCCGATTCTGTTTTGGAAATCTCTATAATACCTTCATAATGATCCCTGCTGTTTAAAACGATCTCATGAATGTTTGGATACCTTCTAGATACTTCTGTAAGCTTGATAAAATCGTCTGTGTGAGAGAACAGCCCTTCTTCCGGGTTTCTTTCCGGATCACTCATTTCATCGGCAGAGATAAGCCTGAAGGATCCCTGTTCCCCAAATTGCTTCTTAAATTTATTGATAGCTGTTTTATTGATATCACTGTTTCCTGTGATTGCCATTAAATATCCAATATCACTTAATTCGATATTATTTAACAGATCGTCGGAATATACACTTCCTTCTAAAGCTTCAATTCCCAGGGCCCTTGCTTTTCTAATATTTGAAGCGTTATTATCTACAAGTACGACATGCCTTTTATTTTCCTTCAAATATTTTGCTATAATTCTAGATACTGAAGAAGCTCCAACAATGAGTATCCCTTCAGAATCCGTGATAAATACTCCTACAAGTTTAGCAAATAACCGTGCAGTGGTTGCATTCAGCAAAACGGAACATAATACGATCATAAAAACCAAAGGTGTGATATATTCGGCTCCCTCCACGCCCTCGCTGGCTAATTTTAATCCGAATAATGAAGCAATACCGGCAGCTACAATACCGCGTGGCCCCACCCAACTTATAAATGCAATTTCATTGATTTTTAATCCCGAACCTAAAGAACTTAATGTCACGCCCAAGGGTCGAATTATAAGCATTACAATTCCAAATAAGATCAAGGCTTTCCAGTTATAAATAAGCAACAAATCGTTCATGTCCATGTTTGCCGCCAATAGGATAAAAAGTATGGATATTAGCAATACACTTAATGATTCTTTAAAATATAATAGTTCTTTTAGGTTTGGTAATTTGGTATTTCCCATCACCATTCCCATTACTACCACCGCTAATAGTCCGCTTTCAAGTGCAAAAATATCCGACAATACAAAAACACCCAACACAGTGGCTAGGGTAAATACATTCAGCAAATAATGCGGAATTATATCTTTTTTTATTGAAAATGCTAAAATATGGGCAAAAGTGAATCCAAAAGTGAATCCGAACAATACGATCTTTCCAAATTCTATAAGCGCTGTTTGGGTGAAATCTTGTCCGCCTTCAACCAAAATAAATTCGTAAACCAATACGGCAACCAAGGCTCCAATAGGGTCTATTAAAATTCCCTCCCATTTTAAGATGGAAGAAACATGTTTTTTAAGAGGGATGTTTCTAAGAATAGGTGTTATTACTGTAGGGCCGGTTACAATAATCAAGGAAGAAAACAGAAAAGAGATTTCCCACGAGAAATCGTAGATAAAATGTACGGCAAGCGCTGCGCCAAAAAAGGTAACAACTACCCCAATGCTAATCAATTTCACAATCACAGGGCCTACGTTTCCAATTTCGCTTTTCCGCAGGGTCAGCCCACCTTCAAAAAGAATAATTGCGATGGCCAAAGAAACAAAGTAAAACAAACTTTCTCCCGGGAACAGGCCTTCTTGCCCATTCCAAATGGGTTCTATCCATTTTGTCCCATCTTCAGAAAGCAACGTAGAAATAGGCCCTACAAAAAGCCCGATTAAAATAAGGGGTAAAATGGCTGGAATCTTTAATTTCCATGCTGTCCATTGGGCCAATATTCCCAATATAATTATACCTGCGAGTTCTAACATTCAACTATTTTTTTGTGCGCATTATAGAGAGCATATCCCTTTTTATTTCAAAAAGATGGTTCCCATGTCGGATTACGGCATGTTTGTAAAATAGAATTAAAATTGCAAAAATAGGATGTTTCTGGTAAATAAAATTGTTTGAACCGCATACAACCCCAAAAAAAACGATAATACCTATTCCAATACTCAATTTTTTGTTAAAAACGCCAAATTCTGAAGAGGAGCTCTCTAGTAAGTTTTGCGCTTTTAGTACTTTGCATGCTTAAATTTAGTAAAATGAAATTATATCCTATAGAAGCCGGAAATTTTAAGTTGGATGGGGGTGCCATGTTTGGCGTGGTTCCAAAATCGTTATGGAATAGGACCAATCCTGCAGATGAAAACAATATGATAGATATCGCCGCTCGATGTTTATTGATAGAGGAAGGCGATAAGCTTATCCTGATAGACACGGGCATGGGGGATAAGCAAAGTGAGAAGTTCTTTGGACACTATTACCAATGGGGCGAACATTCAATAGATAAATCCCTTAAACAACATGGTTTTCATAGAGATGACATCACCGATGTTTTTATGACCCACCTACATTTTGACCATTGTGGAGGAAGCGTTCAATGGAACAAGGAACGAACGGGCTATGAACCTGCTTTTAAAAACGCTGGATTTTGGAGCAATAAAGAACACTGGGCTTGGGCTACACAGCCAAACGCCCGCGAAAAAGCTTCGTTTTTAAAAGAAAACATCATCCCCATGGAACAAAGCGGAAGGCTTCATTTTCTGGAAAAAGATCCCTCAGAAAGTTTTATCACAGCAGGGCAACTTGGTTTTGGTGTGTTATTTGTAGATGGACATACAGATAAACAAATGATCCCGCATATCAAATATCAAGACAAAACCTTGGTTTTTATGGCAGATCTTTTACCAACAGCTGGGCATGTCCCAATTCCCTTCGTAATGGGCTATGATACGCGACCTCTGTTGACACTAGGTGAAAAAGAATTGTTCATGAAAAAAGCGGCAGATGAAAACCTCTATTTATTTTTGGAACATGATGCCCATAACCAAATTATAACCGTGAAAAACACAGAAAAAAGTGTGCGATTGGACAAAACTTTTACTTTTAACGAACTCTTTAACTAAATTACCAAAATGAAAATACCCTTTATTAAGCCCCTATTTATTGCAGGAATTGCATTTACGTTCGCAGCCTGTGGTACCACAAACCCTGTTCTTGTCTCTACCCCGATAGAAAATATAGATGAGATTCCTTTAAAAATCATGCCCCTTACAGATATCCAACTAAAAAATTGGGGCCAGTACGATTTGGTTACAGATACCATTCCTGGAATGAGTATAGATAAGGCCTACAGCCAGATTATTAAAAATAAGACCGGGAAACAAGTGATCGTTGCAGTTTTGGATAGCGGAGTAGATATAGGGCACGAAGACCTAAAAAGTGTTGTTTGGGTAAACAGGGGAGAAGTGGCCAACAATGGAAAAGACGATGATAGAAATGGGTATATAGATGATGTACATGGTTGGAATTTTCTTGGGGATGCGGTAAAAGAGAATATGGAATATACCCGTATTTATAAGCGCTTAAAATCCAAATATGATGGAAAACCGGCAAGCGCAATAAGCGCTGGAGATAAGGCAGAATATGATGTTTATGTAAGTGCAAAGGCAGAATACGAAAAGGAATATAATGAAACGCTTCAAAATAAGGATCAGTACGATCAAATAAAACAACAGCTTACCATTGCGCATAAAGCGGTTTCAGCAAAACTTGGAAAAGAAGATTATACCAAGAAAGAATTAGCGGCCATGACTGCTACTACGCAGGAAATGCAGCAGTATAAGGCGATGCTTTCCCAAATTCAGAATAATGTAGATGAAAATATTCCAACGGCATTAAAAGAACTGGATGAGGCAATAGAATATTATGCAAATAGAATAGATACGCACTTTAATTTGAATTTAGATGGCAGAGCGATTGTAGGGGATAATCCTTACGATATCACAGACAATAAATATGGAAACAATAAAGTCTCTGGACCATCAAAAGATAAAGAAGATATAAAGCATGGAACGCACGTAGCGGGAATTATCGCCGCAAAAAGGAATAACAATATCGGAATTAATGGAGTGGCCAATAATGTAAAAATAATGGCAATTCGTGCTGTACCAGATGGGGATGAATATGATAAGGACATCGCGTTAGGGATTCGTTATGCCGTAGATAACGGCGCAATAGTGATCAATACCAGCTTTGGGAAATACTTTTCCCCAAATCCTGAATTTGTGACAGACGCCTTAAAATATGCCGCTTCCAAAGATGTGCTAATCGTAAATGCAGCAGGAAACGAAGGACTGGATCTGGACACTAAAATGGTATATCCAAACGATCAAACCCCTCAAAATTCAACTGAAATAGTAGATAATGTATTGACGGTTGGAGCTCTTAATTATGAATATGGTTCTGGTCTGGTTGCAGGCTTTTCAAACTATGGAAAATCGAATGTAGATGTTTTTGCACCGGGAACCAAGATTTGGTCTACCACTCCAAATAACACGTATGAATATTTACAGGGAACTTCTATGGCTGCACCTGCGGTAGCTGGGGTAGCGGCGATCATTCGTTCTTTTTATCCAAAATTAACCGCTGCCCAGGTTAAAAATGTTATTATGAACAGTGGGGTGTCAACAAAAGCATCGGTAGTTGTTAGTGAAAATAGCTTAAACAAAAAGTTCACAGATCTTTCCGTTTCCGGGAAGATGGTCAACTTATATAATGCGCTTATTTTAGCCGAAAGAGAATCCAAACAATAAATTATGAAAAGCATATTTCTAGCAATAACAATTTTCACAAGTGTTTGGGCGCAAGCTCAAAACAACACTTCCTACTGGCAACAAAAAGTTGACTATAAGATGGAAGTTGATATGAATGTGAAGAATTATCAATACACAGGAAAGCAAGAGCTGGTATACACCAACAATTCCCCAGATACCTTAAACCGTGTTTTTTATCATTTGTTCTTTAATGCCTTCCAACCGGGAAGCGAAATGGATGTGAGATCTAGAACCATTAAAGATCCAGATAGCAGGGTAGGAGACAGGATTTCTAAATTAACCGAAGCAGAACAAGGATATTTAAAAGTGAATTCCTTAACCCAAGATGGAGCAACACTTTCTTTTGAAGAGGTTGGAACCATATTGGAAGTGGAACTTAGCAAGCCGATTTTACCTGGCGAAAAAGCGACTTTTAAAATGGATTTTAAAGGGCAGGTGCCTCAGCAAATTAGAAGGTCTGGTAGAAACAATGCCGAAGGAGTAGCACTTTCCATGACGCAATGGTACCCTAAACTGGCAGAATACGATTTCCAGGGATGGCATGCAGATCCTTATATAGGTCGTGAATTTCACGGGGTATGGGGGGATTTTGATGTAAAAATTTCTATCGATAAAAAATTTACCATAGGTGGAACCGGATATCTTCAAAACCCACAAGAAATTGGATATGGGTATGAAGCTGAAGGCACTAAAGTAAAACAACCCAATGGGGAGAAGTTAACCTGGCATTTTATAGCTCCGATGGTGCATGATTTCGCTTGGGCTGCAGATCCAGAGTTTGTTCATGATAAAAGAACTGCTGCAGACGGTACTGTTTTGCATTTCTTGTACAAAAACGATCCCGAAATAAAGGAAAATTGGAAAAATCTTCAGCCTAAAACAGAAGAATTATTGTTGTTTTTCAACAAACATATTGGTCCTTATCCTTGGGAGCAATATTCTGTGATCCAAGGTGGAGATGGCGGAATGGAATATGCAATGGCTACCTTAATTACCGGAAAACGCAGTTTTGGAAGTTTGGTTGGGGTTACCGCCCATGAGTTGGCCCACGCTTGGTTTCAGCATTTATTGGCCACCAACGAAAGTGTGCACGAGTGGATGGATGAAGGCTTCACGTCCTACATTTCAACCTTGGCAGAAAATGAGATCAGCGATTCTAAAGATGAAAATATTTTTGCTGGTTCTTTTAGAGGCTATGTTGGTTTGGCAAAATCTGGAGTGGAGCAACCACAAAGCACGCATGCAGACAGGTATAATCTTAACGGCGCTTATGGTGCTGCTGCATATACAAAAGGATCTGTTTTCTTGGCCCAGTTGGGATATATCATTGGACAGGAAAACCTTCAAAAAACATTGAAAAGATATTATGATGAGTGGAAATTCAAACATCCAACCCCAAACGATTTTATTAGAATTGCCGAGAAAGTTTCCGGAGCAGAACTGGATTGGTATTTAATAGACTGGACACAAACCACCAATACTATAGATTATGCGGTTACAGGTCTTACTGAAGAAGGAGAAACTACTATAGTGAACCTTGAGCGCAAAGGATTAATGCCAATGCCTTTGGATGTGAAGGTTACGTATACCGATGGAACTTCAGAAATGATCTATATTCCATTGCAGATGATGCGTTGGAACAAACCAGCTGAAGATGATGGCATGGAAAGAACAGTTGTGAAAGACTGGGCTTGGGCATATCCTACTTATAAACTAAGTATCGCTAAGCCAAAAAGTGCCATTTCCAATGTGCAGATAGATCCTACTGGTTTAATGGCAGATATCAACAGAGAAAATAATGCGTTAAAACAAGCAGTTGCGACAGAAGAGAAATAGTATTTCTTAACTATTTTAATCTTTTTAAAATAAAAGAAAATCCGTTTTGGGAATTCCCGAAGCGGATTTTTTTAATTTAGCAAAATCAACCGCTAATAATGAGTGAAACCTTTCCTGCTTCAGAAAAACTGAAAAGCAAAATTTTAATAGATACCCTTTTTACGGAAGGGAATTCCATTAAACAGTTTCCCATTAAACTGCTCTATCATCCTATTGAAAACCCAGAAATTACTACTGGCAAGACCGGTGTTTCGGTTCCGAAAAGGAATTTTAAAAAAGCCGTAGAGCGCAATTATTTGAAAAGGCTTATGCGGGAAGCTTTCAGGAAAAATAAGTACCTTGTAGAAAGCAACTTAAGTCAGAAATACGCGTTGATGTTCATATTTACCGCACGTAAAAAATATGAAGCTCAAGAGATCTCAGATTGCATTATTCAGCTTTTGAACAAATTAAAAGAAAAGGAGGCCGCTCATGAAAACCAGGATCATTAAAAGAATTTCTATAGTATTTATAGCCATAACCCTCTTTATTGGGGCAAGTTCCTTTAGAACCGATTTTTTTGAAATCGCCAAACAATTGGAAATTTTCACTACCCTGTTTAAGGAGCTGAACATGAATTATGTGGATGAAACCAACCCTGCAGAATTGATGGATACCGCTATTAAAGCGATGTTGGCAGATCTGGATCCTTATACAAATTATTACAACGAACAGGATGTGGAAGCTGCCAGAATGAACACCGCTGGCGAATATCAAGGTATTGGTGCGACAGTGAGAATTCAAGAAAAAAGTTTTGTGATTGTTGAAACCTATAAAGATTTTCCAGCGGACAAGGCGGGTTTAAAGCCGGGGGACGAAATAATAGCCATTGGAGGGCTCCCTGTAGCCGATTTTACCGATAATGCTTCAGATTTGCTTAATGGCGCTCCTAATTCACAAATCACCCTTACTTATTTAAGACAAGGAAAAAAACTATCTACTACCTTAACAAGGGGTCTGGTTACCTTAAAAGCTGTTCCCTTTTATGAATTATTAAGTGATAATACGGGATATATCGTGCTCTCGCGCTTTAATGAAAATGCCTCTCCAGAAACCATAAAGGCTTTAAAGGACCTTGAGGCAAAAGGAGCTACAAAAATAATTCTCGATCTTAGGGGAAATCCAGGAGGTTTGCTGAGTGAAGCTATTAATGTAAGCAATATTTTTTTGGATAAAGGGCAATTAATAACCACTACAAAATCTGTAATAGAAAAATACAACCGGGAATATTTCACCCAGAAAGAACCAATAAACACTAAAATTCCGTTGGTGGTAATCATCAATGGACGAAGTGCCTCGGCCAGTGAGATTGTTGCGGGCTCCATACAAGACCTTGATAGAGGTGTAATCGTAGGTGCTAGAAGTTTTGGAAAAGGTCTGGTACAGCGGCCAAAGGAGTTGGCTTATGGTACTCAATTAAAACTCACTATTTCCAGATATTATACACCAAGCGGACGCTGCATTCAAGCTTTGAATTATAGAGAACGGGACGAAGAAGGAAAAGCGATTAGAACGAAATTAGAAGATTACAACGAATTTAAAACCAAGAACGGAAGAAGCGTTTTTGATGGTGGAGGAGTATTGCCGGATATCACTTTAGAAACTTCAGAATTTAGCGCTATTACAAATGCATTGTTGGCCAGCAATGCTATTTTCGATTTTGCTACCCAATATTATTATACCCATAAATTGGAAAGTCCACGGGTTTTTAAATTTACAGATGAAGATTATAAGGCTTTTAAAACGTATTTGAACACAAGTGATTTTAGCTACCAGACCCGTGCCGAAAAAGACTTGGAAGAAGCATTAATTACTGCTGAAGAGGAAGGCTTTAGTGAAAATATATTGGATAGTTATAAGCAAACCTTAACTGAAATTGAAGTTGCTAAAAAAGCAGATCTAGATGTTAAGAAAGCAGAAATAACCACTCTATTAACAGATGAAATAATTAGAAGATATTTCTATCAGGAAGGTTTATATCAGCATTATATACTTGAAAATCCTGAAATTATTGAAGCTCAAGCGATTTTAAAAAATACTTCTAGATATTCTGGGATTTTAAAGTAAAAAACATGGTTGGGTAAAGTTACATTGCGCCCTGGAGGTTTCAGCATCTCATTTCCATATAATATGTAAGACGCTTAACCAAGTAACCCATTAACATTTTCTTATTTAATTGTGAACATAGATCCTGAAACCAGTTCAGGGTGACGATACGGAATTAACGTCATGCTGAACTTGGTTCAGCATCTCAATTATATATTTTTATGGAACTGGAACTCCCGATGCTTCGGAGCAGGGTGACGTTATGATCTTATCATACCAATATGCGGAATTCCATCTTCCAAATATCCTTCTCCTATTTGTTTAAAATCGTGGTTTTCATAAAACGATCAACAGAATGGTAGATGGCAACCCAATTTATCAAAATCAAATTAAACAGATGCTAAACGTATAACTCAATAATTGTTTTTATTACTGGTCACACACTGACGATACGGGTGGACGAAAAATGGATATACTATAACTCTTGAACCTCCGAATATCTAAAACAATCGGCTTCGTGATCGTTGATCATTCCCGTGGCTTGCATATGAGCATACATAACGGTAGAGCCCACAAATTTGAATCCACGTTTTTTAAGGTCTTTGCTTAGTGCATCACTTATTTGGGTAGTTGGTGGCGCTTTTTTATAATCGATAACAGTATTTGTTACCGGTTTTCCATCTACAAATCCCCAAATGTATTTGCTAAAGCTCCCAAACTCTTGTTGCACTTTCATAAACAACTGCGCGTTTGTCACCGTGGCCCTTACTTTTAACTTATTTCGAATAATCCCGGCATCTAGCAAAAGCTCCTGAATTTTCTCTTCAGGATAGTTTGCAATCTTTTTATAGTCGAAAGCATCAAAGGCCTTTCTAAAATTTTCCCTTTTCCGAAGGATAGTGATCCAGCTTAATCCCGCCTGAAAAGTTTCCAAGACCAAGAACTCAAAAAGGGTAGCATCATCATAAACGGGAACTCCCCATTCTTCATCGTGATAGGCTTCATATAATGCATCGCCCTCGCACCATCCACAACGTTTTTTCTCGCTCATACTGCTTAAGGCTTAAAATTATAGGTAATTGTTCCGGGTTGGGAAGAACGCCCCGGCATCGAGCTGAAATATGCCTGATTTGCATATTCCTCAGCTTGGTCGGTCAAACACTCATTATTGGTAGAGGAACTACTTTTATTTACACTAGTAGATATAACTCGTCCGTCTTCATTAACAGTGATATTAATCACCACTTTTCCCGATCTATCGCAGGTATAAATAGGATTTGGAATCTCGATAGCGGTGCGTCCCTTAAGTGAATAAGAAATAGAACTGTTATCTATCCCACCTTTCTGAGTCGACACTTTTTCCGAAGATTTATCCCCATCAGATTGTTTTTTGGGTTCTTTTTTATTTGCTGAAGCGAGATTGTAACTACCCACAGTGTTGGAAGCATTTTCATCTGAAGATTCTAATTCGGCAGCGCTGTTCTTCTGAAAGATCTCATTTAATTGTTCATTGAAATTGGCATCTCTGGCCTCCTGATTTTGATTGAAGGCCTGATGGGTTTCAATATTCTCTCGAGCTTTGGAGGGCGCCAATTCCTCTGGCTCCTTTTCTTCCTCAACCACTTCTTCCACTTTAAAACTATCAAGATCAACCAAAAACTCACGTTCTTTTTGAATATTATTGGAGAGGCTTAAATTATATAAACTCAATAATAATACGGCAAAAAACAACAGCGTGATGATCAGGGCTTTATGTCTGTCAAAAAAATCCATAGAATTTAAACTTCGAAAACTTAAAATTATTCTGCGATCAAGGTAGCAATTTTTCAAAAGAATCAAGATCCAGCGAATCTACTACATTAAAAGTGCCAATTTTAGTTCTTCTTAATGTAGAAAGATGTGCTCCAGAATTTAGCGCTTTCCCAAAATCATGGGCAAGGCTTCTAATATAGGTGCCTTTGCTGCAGGTCACTCTAAAATCTACTTTTGGCATTTCAATATTTGTGATTTTAAAAGCTGAAATAGTTACTTTTCTGGATGGAATTTCCACATCTTCTCCATTTCTGGCGTATTCGTACAGGCGTTTTCCATCTTTTTTCAATGCTGAAAATACTGGGGGAACTTGTGAAATTTCCCCGAGAAAATTCTTTGTTGCTTCATGAATATTTTCTTCGGAAATATCAGTAGTAGGAAAAGTTTGATCAATTGCTGTTTCCAGATCA
This sequence comes from Gillisia sp. Hel_I_86, assembly GCF_007827275.1. Lineage (NCBI taxonomy): Bacteria > Pseudomonadati > Bacteroidota > Flavobacteriia > Flavobacteriales > Flavobacteriaceae > Gillisia > Gillisia sp. Hel_I_86. Next base: position 1,773,906 of record NZ_VISE01000001.1, read on the forward strand.
TAGGAAGGTGTGGCCCCCCCTAAATTAAAGGTGCCGGTATATTCCTTTTCTTGCCCTTGTAATTCTTCTATTCGCTTGGTGAATTTTCCTGTACAAATTATAAGTAATCCAGAAGCCAATGGATCCAAGGTTCCTGCATGGCCTACTTTAATTTTTTTTATATCGCAACTTTTGCGAATAAGCCAGCGCACTTTATTTACCAGTTGAAAAGAAGTCCAGCCCAAAGGTTTATCAAATAATAGGATTTGTCCATCTTTAAATTCTTCCGGGGTGAAAATTTTAGTTTGCATATCCAAAGCCAATGGCGATTATTCCAACAATTAGGCAATAAATAGCAAAATAGGAGAGTTTGCTATTCTTTACCAATTTTATCATCCAAGTACACGCAGCGACTCCTGCTAAGAATGCAGTCACAAATCCAATTACTAAAATAGAGGATTCTGTAGAGCTTTCAGAAAGGTCTCCGCTAAGAACGTCTTTGGCAATTTTTCCTAAGATCAATGGCACTACCATTAAAAATGAAAATCGTGCTGCTTTTGCTTTGTCGTTACCCAATAAAACAGAAGTAGAAATTGTGGCGCCAGATCTCGAAATTCCCGGTAATATTGCAATTGCCTGAGAGATCCCAATTACAAATGCATTTCTAAAGCTTACAGGTTTTTCGGTGTTTTTGGCTTTATCTGCCAACCATAATAATAAAGCGGTTATAATTAGCATAAAACCAACCAATAATAAATCACCTCCAAAAAGCACTTCCATTTCATCTTCAAATAGGATTCCCACTAATGCTGCCGGGATCATGGAAAGAATGATCTTTAAAGAAAACTGGGTCTCCTCATTCCATTTAAATTGAAAAAGTCCTTTAAAGATTTCTATAATATCTTTTCTAAAAACCACAATGGTACTAAGTGCGGTTGCAAAATGCAATACTACTGTAAAGAGTAAAGATTCACTAGGAATGCTGTTGTCTCCAAGAATGGCTTTTCCAAGTTCTAAATGCCCGCTGGAGGAAACAGGTAAAAATTCGGTAAGTCCCTGAATAACACCAAGGATTACGGCGTCAAATTCGTTCAAAGCAGATTATTTTTTGTTGGGATTCAATAAGATGGCGTAGACTTCTATTGCGAAACCTATCAAGACCAACGCCGGTGCCAATCGGATTCTCTGAAAATTATAGATGTCGGGATTAAATATATTAGGATCGTCGCTACCTCCGCCAGACATCAATATAAAACCAAGAGCAATCACGGCTAGGCCAATAAACATAAAAGTATAGTTGGGTTTCCCGAAGACAAAATTCAGGTCTTGTTTATGAAGTGGTTTTTTGTTTTTGTTCATCAGTAGTTATTTTAATAATATAATTCGTCCGTTTTAAGGTTCAGGAACCTGGAAGTGGCGAAAAAGGTGCTTAACCAAGTAATGAGCGCTCCCATTAAAAAGATCCCTACAAACAAGGCGGTCAATATTTTTTTATCGTTCAATAATTCCAATTCCGGAAAGCTATTGTTCAAATAATAAAGCACTCCTGCCATTCCAATTAAGGCCAATACTGCTCCAATAATTCCCAATTTCACACTTTGCCAAATAAATGGCCTGCGGATAAAGCTTTTTGTAGCTCCCACCATTTGCATAGTCTTAATTATAAAACGCTTGGAATATACAGCCAATCTAATGGAACTATTGATTAGAAGCACCGCTATAAAAGTGAAGATCCCACTAATCACCAAAATCCAAAAGCTTATTTTCTTAACATTGTCATTTAGGAGAGAGATCAAAGGTTTGTCATAAACCACTTCATCTACATATCCTTTAGCCGTCAAATCCTCAGCAATTTTATCTATTTGATCTGAAGAGACATAATCTGCTTTCATGTGAATATCTATAGAATTTTGTAAAGGGTTATACCCCAAGAACTCCATAAAATTCTCTCCTATCTCCTTGCTATGCTCTTCGGCAGCTTCTTCTTTAGAAACAAATACGCTGGATTTGGTATATTCTGCCAATGCCAAGCTCTTTTTTAACTGCTCGATCTCTACATCTTTGGCAGTATCTTTAAGATAGACTGTTAAGGCGATTTGTTCCTTAAAATGGTCAGCTACTTTCTTGGTGTTCAAGACTAATAGGCCTAAAAGGCCCAATAAAAATAATACTAGCGAAATACTTATAACTACAGAAAAATAAGACGAGATCAATCGGCGTTTTTGATACCTTTCAAAAGATGTACTCATATAGCAATGATAGATTTTGGTGTAAAAATAAGAAAGTTAAGCGTTCACTTTCTTTAAAACGTTCAAACTTTCCAAATTATTCTTATTAGATTAATTTAGTAAAAAATTAAAACTATGAGAATATTGATATATGGTGCTGGTGGAATAGGTGGGTATTTTGGGGGTAGATTGGCGCAAGCAGGTAATTCTGTTAGTATTATTGCCCGTGGAAAACATTTGGAAGCAATTAAAAAGAACGGATTAGAAGTAGAAAGCATCAATGGGAATTTTACAGTTACCCCAACTTTAGCCACAGATAATGTAAAGAAAGTGGAAACTCCCGAATTGATTATTTTGGGAATAAAATCTTGGCAAATCCCTGATGCAGCTAGGGAGGTAAAATCCATTATTAATGAAAACACGATGGTATTGCCACTTCAAAATGGCGCAAATAATGTGGAGAATTTATTGAAAGTGTTGTCTAAAAAGAATATTCTGGGCGGACTTTGTCATATCGTAAGTTTTGTATCAGCTCCAGGAAAGATCGTGCATGCAGGATTTGAACCAAAGATCACTTTTGGGGAATTGGATAATTCCAAATCTGCTAGAGTTCTAAAATTAGAAAAGGTACTTATAGATGCCAAAATCACCAATATAATCCCCGAAGCTATTGATCTTGAAATTTGGAAGAAGTTCTTGTTCATATCCACCATAAGTGCATTAGGCGGATTAACAAGAGTTAGTCTTGGAAAAATGAGGGAAAGCGCATATTTGATGGATGTTATGAGGAAGACTGCCGAGGAAATTAAAAATGTAGCCAATGCCAAAGGAATTTCCTTAGAGCATGTTTAAAAACGATTCACAAGAATCATTCGATTCTATTGAGGATAATCTGACAATTCTGCCACAATACCCAATATTCCTGACTTTCCGGTGTTTTTTCATAATCCTTGTCCAGTCGCCTGAAGAAATTGAAGATCCCGAAGGTCCTTTCGGTGACCCATCTCCACTTTACCGGGACAAAGCCTTTCGAGGATGGCGGGCATGACGAGATCTCCACTTCCAGCCCTATTACCGTCCTCTCGACCCACTCCATGAACACCTTCTTGTAGGCATGGTCGGCCAGTATCTTTTCCATCCGGTCCAGATAGCCCAACAGGGGCTCCACCACCCTCTCGGCCACCGCCCCGTCGGCCTGGTTCGCCGCGCCTACCACAACGCCCCATACCAGGCCGAGGGTATCGGTGATCGCGTGCCGTTTCCGTCCGTTTATCTTCTTGTTCCCGTCGATGCCCTTCGACTCCGAGGTCATCGGCCCCGCCTTGACGGACTGGCTGTCGATCGACAGCATACTGGGTGTTGCCCCCTTTCCCTGCCGCTTCCTCTCCATCATGTTCAGCCCTGCGTTCAGCCTTGAAAGGGTGCCGTCCCGGCCCCACTTCCTGAAATGGTAGTAGACGCTCTCCCATTTGGGAAAGCATTCCGGTAGGTTCCGCCATTGGCAGCCGGTGCGCAATATCCAAAGGATGGCGTCGGCAATGTCGCGCAACTTATAGTGGCCCTTGATTTTAACGGGAAGGAATTTTTTCATAATTTCCCACTGTTGGGCAGTCGATCGGGTGTATCTCGATTTCATAAACTCTGTTTTATTTGTGAACTACAAAGTTTATACTGCCCAACTTTTTTTACAAACTTTCACCCAAATTTGTTTTTAAACATGCTCTTAGCTCATTGTTGTAATCGCCATAAACTGCTAATAAGAATGGGTATGAAGTATCCATTCGTAATTTGGTAATTTCTTTGTATACAGATTTTAGGGTTTTATCTTCTTCTTTCTGTAAAGCAATCGCGACATAGTATTGAGAATATTCGTAAAGGCTTTTTACAATATTTTCTGTTCCTAATTTATCTTTATGGTTATTAAAATAGAGTTTAAAGGTATCATATACCTCTCCAATTTGAGTTTGCTCATCCCAACCTGAATTAAGTATTGCAGGCGTAATGAATTTCGCTTTTATATCAGATTCGGAAAAGTCTTTTTTATTCATCAAATTTTATTTTTTCAAGAATTTTCAAATTCCTATATACTTTTCATTTTTTAAATTTTCGCAATTACTTTATTCTTTAGCCATTCAAAAGCTTTTTCTTGATTATATGCTATTCCCGTTCTCAATAAAGCCTCCATATCTCCGGTGAAATTTGGGTCTTGCTCTTTTTCTTCAATATTTAGTAGAAACTCTTTTTGACTTGGCGGTCTATTTCCTGTTGAAAATGTTGTGTACTCTTTAAAGCATTTAATGATCTGCTCTATATTCAATTCCATTTTCAACCTTGAGTAATCCAAATCGAACAAATCCCTGCCTTTACTGCGTTGGTATAATGCTCGTAATTTTGTGCCCAGTAATTCATTGATATTATAAGTTCGGATATTGGCTTTCCCTTCAAACCAATCACTCTTTATTTCAAAAGGAAACTCTACCCAAGGCAACACGTTAAAATGCTCTTTACAGTTGATTTCCAATTTTAAGCGCAATCTAATTTCTTCATATTCAGAATTGAAACGATATAGTGCTTTTGCTCCGTGTCCTTTAACTTGTGTTTTTCTTGGTTCCTCAAAAAATGTGATTACTTCATTAAGACGTTGCATTATTGGTTTTATAGGACCTGGTTTTATTTGGACCAAATCTATATCTTCAGAATATCTTGGCGCTGGATTCAAATACAATTTGTGAAGGGCGGTATCGCCTCTAAAGGCTAAGTTTTCATTTAAGAATTCATCTGAAAAAATTTCTACCAATGCACGACTAATGACAAGGTCTTGTTCTACTTGATAAAACTGTTTCCAAGGTGCTTGTTCTTGCCATTTCGCTATATAAGGCTTCGGAATCATAAATCGCTCTCTATTTTTATATTCACATCCACTTTCCAATTATTATGAATGGCTCCAGGTCTCTCTTTTGATTTTGGACTCAATAACACCGGATAGTATTTTGATGTCTTTAAGTACTCTTTTATGGGATCGTACAAATTCGATTCAACTTGTAGTTCGTCTTCTAGCAAAAAACCCAAACGTTGTAAGGTGCTTTTGTGAGGATACCAACTAAGTAAGTCTTCTATATCTTGAACGTTTATTTCTTCTGACAGTTCTTCGAGAATGGCTAACATTCTATTGATACCTCCCAACTTGCTTTGATGATGGATTAAATCTACAGCTGTTAACGCTGGACTTGAAATTTTAAAAATACCTGCATCCGATTTTTTCTCTAAAATGTTTTTTGTTGGCCATTTTGAAGTTGTAAAAAAATGAATATCTATCGATGATTTTTTAATATTAGGGAATGACTTATCTGTCATTACATATTCCCGTTGCACTTGTTGATGTCCTGCGCCGTGAAACTTTGCAGCAGAATAAAAGCCTAAGTAATAATTACTATCCAAATAATCAAAAAGCTTATGTGCAAATAACTGCACAGGTAGCTGTTCTTGTTTGGAATATCTTGGTGGAATGATTAAATAAAACCCTTTTCTTAAGTTTACAATTTCCTTTTTGGCTACCAAACGTGAAAGCTCTTGCTTTAAAGCAGTATCAGTTTTATGACACTTTTTTACAAGTTCATCCCAAGAAAACGAGTATTCCTCAAAGGATTGTAGTTGCTTTATATAGTCTGAAATATCCACTTAAAAGTAAATTTTCGAGAAAGATACCATTTTACGGTAATTATCTCGTTATTCTACTATAAAAATTTTTAATTTTGCCAAAGGATTTCCATAAAGGCTATTAGTATCAATTTTATATGAAAACGCTCTTCATCTGTTCCGCAAACAAACAACGCTCAAAAACGGCTGAAGACTATTTGGCTTCAAAATATCCAGGGCACGAATTTCTAAGTGCAGGCACTAATATTAAAATTTGTAGAAAAGAAGGAACAACTGAACTGACTGAGGATTTATTAAAATGGGCCGACAAGGTCTATGTTATGGAAAAGAAACATTTAGACCAAATTAAGAAGCATACAGGCTCAAAGTATTACTCAAAAATTAAGGTGTTAGATATTCCAGATATCTACAAATACTATGATGCTGATTTGATCACGATTTTGGAAGAGAAGGTGTCTTTCTAAAACTACCTTTATAGTGGTAAAAAACTCCTAAAAAGCATCATATATACCATTATAATGGTTTTTTAACTTTCGTCCGATTTGAGATTGTTCAACTACATACCTTAGTAAACTTTCGAGAAAAACACTAAAAATTGGTACTTTACTCGAAAATTTACTAAAACTCGCTCTTAATAATTTTATTTGAACTCATTTATGTGGGTTTGTATACCTAACTCGCATAAATATCCCAAAACTCACAAATTTTTGTTAAAAAGGGGCTAATTCGGTGTCACTAATTTTAGAGGGTCGTTTTAAGTCCTGTAAAACCTCAAAAAATAAAAATTTGGATAGTTCCTCATTCTCCGCTGAAAAGCCCCGTAACACTAGTGTTTACGGGGCTTTGTTTTTAGGGGTGTTGAATTAGGTGTTGTTTATGAGGTTTTTAAATTATTTACTTTTAGAATTTTAAAGGTCGAAAGTGATTTATTGGAAATTTTTTATTGAAACTTAAATGCGGTGTTTTTATTATTGGATATATAATTAGAGCATGTTTAAAAACAAATTTGGGTGAAAGTTTGTAAAAAAAGTTGGGCAGTATAAACTTTGTAGTTCACAAATAAAACAGAGTTTATGAAATCGAGATACACCCGATCGACTGCCCAACAGTGGGAAATTATGAAAAAATTCCTTCCCGTTAAAATCAAGGGCCACTATAAGTTGCGCGACATTGCCGACGCCATCCTTTGGATATTTCGCACCGGCTGCCAATGGCGGAACCTACCGGAATGCTTTCCCAAATGGGAGAGTGTCTACTACCATTTCAGGAAGTGGGGCCGGGACGGCACCCTTTCAAGGCTGAACGCAGGGCTGAACATGATGGAGAGGAAGCGGCAGGGAAAGGGGGCAACGCCCAGTATGCTGTCGATCGACAGCCAGTCCGTCAAGGCGGGGCCGATGACCTCGGAGTCGAAGGGCATCGACGGGAACAAGAAGATAAAAGGACGGAAACGGCACGCGATCACCGATACCCTCGGCCTGGTATGGGGCGTTGTGGTAGGCGCGGCGAACCAGGCCGACGGGGCGGTGGCCGAGAGGGTGGTGGAGCCCCTGTTGGGCTATCTGGACCGGATGGAAAAGATACTGGCCGACCATGCCTACAAGAAGGTGTTCATGGAGTGGGTCGAGAGGACGGTAATAGGGCTGGAAGTGGAGATCTCGTCATGCCCGCCATCCTCGAAAGGCTTTGTCCCGGTAAAGTGGAGATGGGTCACCGAAAGGACCTTCGGGATCTTCAATTTCTTCAGGCGACTGGACAAGGATTATGAAAAAACACCGGAAAGTCAGGAATATTGGGTATTGTGGCAGAATTGTCAGATTATCCTCAATAGAATCGAATGATTCTTGTGAATCGTTTTTAAACATGCTCTTAAATGAAGAACACATTAAAGCAGTTTTTGAAGTGATAAATAAGCTAGACTCAAAAACAACCGCCTCTACACAGCGCGATATTATGGAAGGGAAACCTTCGGAATTGGAAAATTTTAATGGATATATCGTAAATGAAGGAAATCGACTTGGCGTTCCCACTCCAGTGAATCAATTTATCTACGAATGTTTGCTGCCAATGGAGAAACAAGCTAGAATGCAGATAGAATCTAACTAAAATAGGACTTATAAAGAAGTTTAATATTGTAAATTTGCGCGCATTACAGTTAAATATTACTGCGTAATCAGAAAATATCGAGGATGAGTTACCATTTTAATGAGATTGAAGCCAAGTGGCAAAAATATTGGGCAAACAACCAAACTTTTAAAGCAAAGAATAAAAGCGATCTGCCAAAATTCTATGTGTTGGATATGTTCCCATATCCCTCAGGAGCCGGATTGCACGTAGGGCATCCTCTAGGTTATATTGCCAGCGATATTTATGCAAGGTTCAAACGCCATAAAGGTTTTAATGTATTGCACCCTCAAGGTTACGATAGTTTTGGGTTGCCTGCAGAGCAGTATGCCATTCAAACAGGGCAGCATCCTGCGATTACTACAGAAGATAATATAAAACGGTATAGGGAGCAACTGGATCAAATAGGTTTTTCGTTCGATTGGAGCAGGGAAGTGCGTACTAGTGATCCCGAATATTATAAATGGACACAGTGGATCTTTATTCAACTGTTTGATTCCTGGTATGATAGAAATGAAGACAAAGCCCGCGAAATTTCACACTTGGAAACTATATTTTCTTCTGAAGGAAATTCGAAGGTAAATGCAGTTTGCGATGATGAGGTGGAAACTTTTTCGGCTGAAGAGTGGATTGCTTTTTCTTCTGAAGAAAAACAACAGATTCTTTTAAAATACAGGCTTACCTATTTAGCTGAAACCGAAGTGAACTGGTGTCCGGAATTGGGGACCGTGTTGGCAAATGACGAAATTGTAAATGGAGTATCGGAACGTGGAGGATATCCGGTAGTTCGAAAAAAGATGACCCAATGGAGCATGCGTATTTCAGCGTATGCACAGCGATTATTGGATGACCTTTCAGATATTGATTGGCCACAACCGCTAAAAGACTCCCAAACCAACTGGATTGGGAGATCCAAAGGGGCGCTTGTAAAGTTCCCCCTCTTAACCTCATCCCTTCCCCAACCCTTCCCAAAGGGAAGGGAGCCAAAATACCTTACAGGGAATCCTCAAATTTCTGGAGAACTTTTACATCGTGCTAAAGAAATGCGTAAAAACCCCACAAAGGAGGAAACTATTTTATGGCAAAAATTAAGAGCAAAACAACTGGATTGCAAATTTAGGAGACAACATCCAATTGATAATTATATAGTTGATTTTGTATGTCTTTCTAAAAAATTGATAATTGAGGTAGATGGTGAAGTTCATCTTCAACAAAAAGGGAAAGATGAAGAACGTGATCTTAAGCTAGTTCAAAAACTTGGATATAAAATTCTGAGATTCACGAATCAGCAAGTACTAAAAGATATTGATGAAGTAACAAATAAAATAGTGAACACGCTAAACTCCCTCTCCGTTGGAGAGGGCTGGGGAGAGGATGAGAACAATTTGGATAACCAAAAAGGGATAGAAGTTTTCACCACCCGTCCAGATACCATTTTTGGAGTGAGCTTTATGACGCTTGCGCCCGAACATGAATTAGTCAAGGAAATAACTACCTCTGCACAAAAAGAGGCAGTTGCTGCCTATATAGAAAAGTCGGCCAAACGCAGCGAACGTGAACGCATGGCAGATGTAAAGACGATAAGTGGCGTTTTTACGGGTGCTTATGCTATTCATCCGCTAAGTGGGGAGAAAATCCCGGTTTGGATCGGGGATTATGTATTGGCGGGTTATGGAACAGGGGCAGTAATGTCGGTTCCTTGCGGGGATCAGCGGGATTATGATTTCGCGAAGCATTTTGGATTGCCAATTCCTAATATTTTTGAAGGAATAGATATTTCTGAAGAGGCTTATGCCGGAAAAGATGGGACTATCATTGCAAATAGTGATTTCCTTAGCGGATTAAGCTATAAAGAAGCTACTCAAAAAGCAATTGAAGCCTTGGAAGCAGTGAATGCCGGAAAAGGAAAGATCAATTATAGATTACGGGATGCAGTATTTTCCCGACAACGGTATTGGGGAGAGCCATTTCCTGTATATTATATAAATGGTTTGCCGCAAATGATCGCAGAGGAACATTTGCCATTAAAATTACCAGAAGTAGAAAAATATCTTCCAACCGAAGAAGGCGAGCCACCATTAGGTCGTGCCAAAGATTGGTATTGGAATACTAAGCTAAATAAAGTAGTTTCCCCTCCTTTGGAGGGGTCAGGGGAGGATATTTATCCTTTAGAACTGAATACAATGCCAGGTTGGGCGGGAAGTTCATGGTATTTCTTTAGATATATGGATGCCGATAATGAAGATAGATTTGTTTCAGAAGAAGCCCAGAAATATTGGGAAAACGTAGATTTATATATCGGTGGAAGTGAGCATGCAACCGGTCACTTATTATATTCCAGATTTTGGGTGAAGTTTTTATACGATCGCGGAATGGTGACGGTAAAAGAACCTTTCAAAAAACTCATCAATCAAGGGATGATCTTGGGAATGAGCGCTATGGTTTATAGAATTGAAGGTGAGAATACCTTTGTTTCCCAAGGTTTGATTGGGGGTAAAAATGTACAACCAATACACGCCGATGTTTCAATGATAAATTCTTCAGATGAATTGGATGTGGAAGCTTTCAAGAACTGGAGGCCAGAATTCGCAGATGCCAAATTTATTTTAGAGAATGGAAAATATACTGTTGGAAGAGAGGTCGAAAAAATGTCCAAATCCAAATACAATGTTGTGGGTCCAGATGAGATCTGTTCTCAATACGGCGCAGATACATTGCGTATGTACGAGATGTTCTTGGGACCATTGGAACAAGCTAAACCATGGAATACCGCTGGAATTACGGGAGTTCACAGCTTCTTGAAGAAGCTATGGAAATTGTATCATTCCTCCCCCGACCCCTCCAATGGAGGGGAGGCATCTTTTCATGTTTCAGAAGAAAAAGCTTCAGCCGATTCCATGAAAACCTTGCATAAAACCATTAAAAAGGTAACTGAGGATATTGAACAATTTAGTTTTAATACGTCGGTTTCAACATTCATGATCTGTGTAAATGAGTTAACTGCTCAAAAATGCGATCAGCGGGAAGTATTGGAGCCACTTGTTATTTTAATAGCTCCTTATGCCCCACATATTGCCGAAGAACTTTGGAATAAATTAGGACATAATAGCTCTATAACAACTGCGATCTATCCTGTTTTTGAAGAAAAATATGTGATGGAAAGCACGAAAAAATACCCAATTTCTTTCAATGGAAAAATGCGATTTACCATGGAACTATCTTTGGAACTGGGAAAAAATGAAATAGAGGCAGCAGTAATGGCAGATGAAAGGACCCAAAAACAAATGGATGGTAGAGATCCTAAGAAAATAATTGTAGTGCCCGGGAAGATTGTGAATATTGTTGGCTAGTCTTAAGAGCAAATAATTAAATGACATTTAAGTATATTTGATATATGGAGTATCTTTTAATTGGATTGGGAGTTGGAGCTATTTTGGCGTATTTTATTTTTGCCAGGCTCCATAAGAACAAAAACAGGTCACGGGCAGATGAGCAATCTGTTATTTTAATGGATAAAATTAAGAGTGTTTGTAAATTTATTTCTGTGGAAGGAGATTTTTCTGAAATCTATCATTATGAAAATTTAAAAGATAAATATGTAAGCTTGCTTTTAGGGAAGAAAAAAGCGATCATTCTTATTACCGCGAAAGCACATATAGGTTTTGATCTTAGCAAAGTGCGAATGGATAGCGATGTAGAAAACAAGAAGATTATTCTCACCAATTTTCCAAAACCCGAGTTGCTTACCGTAGAAACCGATTTTAAATATTACGACAAGCGCGAAGGTTGGGCAAATCCTTTTACAACTTCAGACCTTACCGATATTAGCAGGGATTCAAAAAAGCATATTGTAGATAAGATCCCTCAAAGTGGTTTGCTTGAAAAAGCTGAAAAAGAGGCAGTGGGAACTATTCTACTAATGGAAAAAATCGTAGAAACTATTGGCTGGAAATTGGATTATTCAGCTTTGGAAGTTTCTTCAAAAGAACCGGTGAAGATTTCGAAATAGGTTTGTCAAACTGAGCCTAACTTAGAAGTTTAATAATATTACACCTTCTTTAAAAGATCCTTCCTGCCGTCGGGATGACAAATGAAGAAGTAAGAATGTCATTTCGAGATCCGTGATAAAAAAATTATCCAGCGTAGGAAATTGACGTGTTTTTTATATAAGCTGATGGGATGCTGAAACAAGTTCAGCATGACGACAATTCCGCATCGTCAGCCTGAACTGGTTTCAGGGTCTTGGATTCACAAATACATAAAAACACGTCAATGGTAGCGGAGCAGAGAAATCTTGGTATTTCTACATGCTCTAAAAGAGCACTACAATCTTAGGAACTATGGACATCGAAACTTATAGAGATTATTGTCTTTCCAAGAAAGGCGTGACCGAAGGTTTGCCTTTTGGACCAGATAACCTTGTTCTTAAGTTAATGGGCAAGATCTTTACCATTGCTTCTTTAGATGAGGTGCCATTAAGAGTGAATTTAAAATGCGATCCGGAAAGAGCCATAAGTTTGCGCGATGAGTATCCTGAAACTGTTCTACCGGGCTATCATATGAATAAAGTTCACTGGAATACCTTGATCATAGATGGCAGTCTTCAAAAAACGCTTATCTTCGAGCTTGTAGATCACTCGTATAATTTGATACGTGAAGGCTTAACCAAAAAACTGAAAGAGGAGCTGGACCTACTCTAACCATAGCGTTTAAATTTCATGACAGCATTCGATTTTTATACCCAGGAAAAAGCAATCCAAAAAAAACATTTATTCAACGCAAACAGGCAACTAAACGTGTCGAGTATGATGCGCCTGATCCTTTTTCTAGGAACTGCTTTTGGCATCTATTACTTTTATCCAGATTGGAAGATCGCCGCTTTAATCGGCGTGGTGGGATTTGGGATATTTCTATACTTGGTTTCACGCCATTCAGATCTTAAATACAAACGCAATAAGATCGACGAACTGGTAAAGCTCAATGAAACAGAACTTGAAGTTCTAAATAGGAATTTTTCTCATTTAGCGACCGGACAGGAATTTGAAGATCATGACCATCCCTTTAGTCAGGATATAGATTTATTTGGAAATGGTTCTTTTTTTCAATATTTAAACAGGACTTCCTTAAAAGATGGAAAGAAAAAATTAGCTGGTATCCTTACCGAAAACTCTATAGCAAATATTGATGAAAAGCAAGAAGCTATCAAAGAATTGGCAGAAAAGGCAACTTGGAGGCAGGAATTTTCTGCCGTTGCTAAGCTAGTTAAAACTGAAAACACTTCTAGCAACGTGCTTTCATGGCTCGCTGATTATAAGACTTTTGTTCCTAAAATAATGTTTTGGCTAAGTTGGACCTTTACGGCAATTTCCTTACTGCTAATAGCTGCATATTATACCCAAAGTATCAATGGATGGTTTGTTTTTGGCTGGTTTTTGGTTGGCTGGGGGATTACAGCAATCTATGTGAAGAAAATAAATGTGATGGCAAATAATGTTGGAAAAGTACAGGATACTTTTCATCAATATTATCAGTTGTTGGGAATGATCGAGTCTGTTACTTTTAAATCGGAAATCTTAAAAGAGCAACAATTAGCAGTAAAATCTGAAGAAAATAAAGCTTCAAAAATATTAAAATCGTTTTCCAAAGCTATCGATGCTTTGGATCAGCGGAATAATGCCATTTTTATCGCTATTGGGAATGGATTTCTTTTGTGGGACCTAAGGCAATCCCTGCGACTTGAAAAATGGATCCTGGCGCATCATGTAAATGTAAAAAAATGGTTTGAGGTCATCGAATTTATAGATGCCTACAACAGTCTTGGGAATTTTGCATTTAATCATGCGCACTATAGTTTTCCCGAGATCCATAGCGACAAATCTGTTATAAAAGCGGAAAACCTGGGTCATCCTTTGCTAAATCCTGAAAAACGGGTAGATAATGATCTTTTAATTGATAACGAACATTTTCTTATTATTACCGGCGCCAACATGGCCGGGAAAAGCACTTTTTTGAGAACAGTGTCTTTACATATTGTGATGGCGAATATCGGGCTGCCTGTTTGTGCTGAAGAAAGTGAGTATACTCCAATCAAATTGATCACTAGTATGAGAACCACAGATTCGCTGAGCGATGACGAGTCTTATTTCTTTTCTGAATTGAAGCGCTTGCAGTATATTGTAAATGAAATTCAGGAAGATAAATACTTTATCATTTTAGATGAAATACTGAAGGGTACAAACAGCACCGATAAAGCGATTGGTTCCAGAAAATTCATTCAGAAACTGGTAAAATCCAGATCTACCGGGATTATTGCAACGCACGATCTAAGTTTGTGTGAGGTTGCTAATGAATTAAATGAAGTGGAAAACCATTATTTTGATGCAGAAATCGTGAATGATGAGTTGTTTTTCGATTATAAGTTCAAAGAAGGAATATGCCAAAATATGAATGCCTCTTTCTTGTTGAAGAAAATGAACATCGTAGATTAGTTGCACTGCGACTTCTATTATTGTTTTATATTAAAGGGAATGTCATATTGAGCGGAGTCGAGATGTATTGCCAGACATTTCTAATGCAGTCTTCGACAGGCACAGACGCATGATTGCAAATAAATGTCATTCTGAATGAAGCATAGCGTAATGAAGAATCTCAATAACCCAACATTTCGTTGTAGAAGAGATCCCTCCTCCCGTTGGGATGACAATCGAACATCAATGTCATGCTGAGCCTGTCGAAGCATCTCGACTCCGCTCGATGTGACATACAAAACCCAAGTCACGTCATTCTGAACTTGTTTCAGAACCTAAAAATTCCGTTACTTTAAAGAATTATAATTCCTGAATGAAGAATTTTTTCCAGCTGCACAAAATGTCGTTTTTGCTTATTGTAACTACTGCGGTATTTTACTTTTCTTTCGCTTACGACTTGGAACGCTCTGATTTTTTTAAACTTATCGGAATTTACTCGGGAGCTTTCTATTTAAGTTGGAAACTTTATACTATTGAAAAAGTAAATTTTTGGTTTCTTGCCGGTGCGATGCTATTGTTTAGATTGCTTTTCATAAGTGCAATCCCCAATCTCTCACAAGATTTCTACCGATTTCTATGGGATGGGAGAATGATCGCCGCTGGTTTTAATCCGTATTTATACTTGCCGGAAAATTTAATCGAGCTGGGAACGGCTCCAATTGCGCAAGCTAGAGAACTGTTTAATGGCATGGGGGCGCTTAATGCGAGTCATTACACAAATTATCCCCCATTAAACCAGTTGTTATTTGCGATAGCAGGAGTTCTGTCAGGAAAGAGCATCCTAGGTTCGGTTATAGCTTTAAGGATGCTTATTATTACAGCAGATATCGGTGTGCTATACTTCGGAAGAAAACTGCTGGTGAATCTCGAGTTACCGGAATCCAGGATATTTCTATATCTCCTAAATCCTTTCATAATTATAGAACTCACCGGAAACCTTCATTTTGAAGGGGTGATGGTTTTCTTTTTAGTTTGGAGTTTGTATTTACTTCAGCAAAAAAAATGGATCGGGAGCGCGATCATCTTCGCCTGCTCTGTGCTTCTGAAATTGGTCCCGCTGATGTTTTTGCCACTATTCTTTGGATATTTTATCTATAAAAAAGAGAATACTCATGAAGTTGAAAAGGAATCTAAACTAGGGCTAGCCAAGTTGTTGGGATTCTATTTAATTGTTGGAATTACTGTAGTATTGGGTTTCTTACCTATTCTATCTTCAGCATTTATTGAAAATTTTATGGCAACGATCAGCCTTTGGTTTCAGAAATTCGAATTTAACGCCAGTATCTATTATATCGTTCGTTGGCTCGGATTTCAGGCAAAGGGGTATAACATTATAGAAACTGCGGGAAAAGCGCTCCCATTGGTCACCATCGGGATATTGGCAGGTTTATCGTTCTTCAGAAAAAACAATTATTTTGAAAAATTGCTTTCTGCCATGCTTTTTGGTTTTACCGCTTATTTGTTTCTTTCTACCACGGTACATCCCTGGTATCTGGCAACACCCTTAATTCTTTCAATATTTACCAAATATAGGTACCTTTTGGTCTGGACTTTTGTGGTGATTTTGAGTTATGCTGCATACACGACAAACGGATTTCAAGAAAACTTATGGTTGGTAGCAATTGAATATATTCTTGTTTTTATGATGTTAGTGTGGGAACTTTTCCGCAGAAAAAATGGAAAATTATTTAATCGTTGTTCTTCTTGATCAAGAATAAATTCCTAATATAAACGATGGCACCAAAAAAGTGGGCGGCCAATAAAACCGGATCCTTTCTAAAAATAGCATATGTGAAAATAAGCGCAGAACCACTAAGGCTCAAAATCCAAAAGCCTTTAGGCAAACTGGATTTTTTATATTTTTCAGAATAGATCCATTGATATATAAACCTACAGGTGTAAACCAGTTGTCCAATAACCCCTAAAATAATCAGCCACATGGCTATATCTTCATTTTGAAGAAAATCGCTCTTTTGTTTCTGGCTAAATAAAAGCAAATAGCTAGCAATAAGAATAGGAGCAAGAAAAACTGTGATCTTAAAGATCAACCTGGAGCTTTTCCACTCATGCTGAAGTTTTAAATTCCTGAAATAAACACCGTATATCAATACCTGGCCAATCATTATGGGAAGATCATTTCTAAGATATCCGTAGATAAAAAGTAATAAAGCAGCTAATAAACTCAGTTTCCAATAAACAGTTGGGGTTTTAACTTTCTTGGCTTTTTCAGAAAGAAACCACTGTGTGATTAGCCGTGTAGAGAAAAGCAATTGCGCCAAAAATCCAATACTGTAAATAACCCAACTGCTCATTATCGTGTTTTATGTAAATATGCTTAAATAAAAAACTGCTTATTAAAAGATGGTCGCCAGAAATAATGAAGAATTAAATGTATATCCATTTTTTGTCCTAATAGTTCTTTCGTCATCCTGAATTTATTTCAGGGTCTCAATATTGTATTGATTTATATTGTAGAGAGATTCTGAAACAAGTTCAGAATGACGTCTTTTTTCAGTTTAGGATCTTTACTGACAAGCAAAAGAATTAATTAGTTCTTCAAAAATAATCTTCCGGGTGGACGCAACTTCCAATAAGTAGCTTAAATATTTTTTAACACTAATTTACATATCTAATAAATAAGCAAATATTAAGGGAGCAACAATAGTCGCATCACTTTCAATAATAAATTTAGGGGTATTGATGTCCAATTTTCCCCAAGTGATCTTTTCATTTGGAACTGCTCCGGAATAAGATCCATAACTGGTTGTGGAATCCGAGATCTGGCAGAAATAATTCCAAAAGGGAGTGTCTGTACGTTCCATATCTTGATACAACATTGGCACCACGCATATTGGGAAATCTCCCGCAATACCTCCACCAATCTGGAAGAAACCAATTCCTTCCTTAGAATTTTCGGTATACCAATCGGCTAGGAAAGTCATGTATTCAATCCCAGATTTCACGGTACTCGCCTTTAATTCGCCTTTTAAAACGTAAGAAGCAAAGATGTTCCCCATGGTACTATCTTCCCATCCCGGAACCACTATTGGAAGATTCGCTTTTGCAGCAGCATACATCCAAGAATCCTTGATGTCTATTTCATAGTACTCTTCCAATACTCCGGAAAGTAAAAGCTTGTACATGTATTCATGTGGGAAATAGCGTTCTCCGGCAGCTTCAGCATCTTTCCAGATCTTCACGATATGTTCTTGGATTCTTCTAAATGCTTCTTCTTCTGGAATACAGGTATCTGTAACCCTGTTCAAACCTTTTTCTAAAAGATCCCATTCGTCTTGAGGCGTAAGGTCTCTATAATTTGGCACTCTCTTATAATGAGAATGCGCAACCAAATTCATAACATCTTCCTCTAAGTTTGCTCCTGTACAAGAAATTATTTGCAATTTATCCTGACGGATCATCTCTGCAAATATCTTTCCTATTTCGGCAGTACTCATGGCACCCGCAAGGGAAACCAACATTTTGGAACCTTGTGCCAACTGCTTTTCATACCCTTCAGCAGCATCAACAAGCGCAGCGGCATTAAAATGTAAATAGTACTTCTTAATAAATTCGGAAATCGCTCCTTTACTCATCTTCGTCTTCGTCTGGGTTATGATTTGAATATTTGAACTTATAGCTCAACATTTTATAGTATAATTTTGCAGCAAGGAAATCTGAAGATTTATCCACATCGTTTGGACAAAGTTCTACAATATCGAATCCTACTACATTTTTCTTTTTAAAGATCATTTTAAGGAATTCCAAGGTTTCATACCAAAGTAATCCACCCGGTTCCGGAGTTCCTGTAGATGGCATAATAGAAGGATCAAAAGCATCCAAATCTATCGTAATAAATACATTTGGCGTCATTTGGCCAATAGCATCCTCTGTCCAGTTTTCATATAAATCATCGCCAAAATACACTTGGTTTTCGTCCATGTGCTCCAATTCTGAAACATCCATAGATCGAATTCCAACCTGAACAAGGTTGGTGGTTTTACTGGCTTCGTGAAGTGCACAAGCATGATTGCATTTAGAACCTTCATATTCCGGTCTTAGATCTGCGTGAGCATCTAGTTGCACCACGGTAAGATCTGGAAATGCTTCGTTAAAGGCACGAATGGTACCAATACTTATAGAATGTTCTCCTCCAAAAATGGTCACAAATTTTTCTTGGTTGATGTAATTTTTGGTGGTTTTGTGAACAGCTTCCACCATTTTCTCTGGGGAAGAATTTTCTGTTACCGGCGGGGCCAAGTAAATCCCTTTTCTGTAAACTTCTGTACGGGTCTCAATGTCGAAAAGTTCCATATTTTCTGAAGCTTCCAAAAAAGCATCTGGTCCTTTATCTGCGCCTTTTTGCCAGGAGCTTGTTCCATCATATGGAACAGGGATCAATACCACTTGCGCATCGTCTAGGCGTGCATATTTTTCTGGTATCCCGGCGTAATTCTTTTTGCTCATTGCTTGATTTTAAAAGTTTTAAGTTGACTCCCTCATGGAGGGTTTAGTTCCCCGAGGCTTGCCTCGAATTTTTTAAATTATTTCCAAATCCATACCTCGTGGTCTTTCCATAAGTTATTGATTTGCAGTGGTTAAAGTTATAAATTTTTTTAAAGCTATTTGTTTCTATCGTAGCCCAAGATATGCAAAAGATCTTCGGCGTTCTGCTGTTCACTAAATACTTTGGTGGTTAAGGTCCCATCTTCTTCCCTATCTATTAAGATATGTTTTGGTTGCGGGATCAAACAGTGTTGCAATCCACCAAATCCACCAATACTTTCTTGATAAGCACCTGTATTAAAGAAACCTATGTAAAGTGGTTTTTCTTTTTTATACTTCGGAAGATAGATCGCATTGGTATTTTGTTCAGAATTGTAATAATCGTCACTATCGCAAGTAAGGCCACCTAACAAAATACGCTCATATTCATCGTTCCACCTATTTATAGGCAACATTACAAATTTCTTGCTTATGGCCCAAGTATCAGGAAGCGTGGTGATGAAAGAGGAATTTATCATGTTCCATTTCTCACGATCGTTTTGTTGCTTTTGGTAAAGGATCTCATAAATTGCCCCTCCACTTTCACCAACGGTAAACGATCCAAATTCGGTAAAAATATTAGGCACTTCTACCTCATATTCTTCACATGTAAGTTTGATCTGGTTGATGATCTCTGAAACCATATATTGGTAATCATATTCAAAAGCAAGCGAATTTTTAATTGGAAATCCGCCGCCAATATTTAAACTATCTAGTGTAGGACATACCTTTTTTAAATTGATATACACCTTTAAACACTTGTTTAGCTCGTTCCAGTAATATGCCGTATCCCGAATCCCCGTATTGATAAAAAAGTGAAGCATTTTAAGCTCTACTTGGGGATTATCTTTTACTTTTTTATTGAAAAAAGGAACGATGTTCTTATATCCAATCCCCAATCTAGAGGTGTAAAATTCGAATTTTGGCTCTTCTTCAGAAGCGATCCTAATTCCAATTTTATAAGGATCGTTTATCTTTTCTGAAAGAAGATCGATTTCCTCGTAATTATCTATTATAGGAATGCAATTCTTATGACCCTCATTCAAAAGATCTGCAATATTACTGATGTATTGATCTCTTTTAAAACCATTACATATTACATAAGCGTCTTTAGAGAGCTTTCCCGATTTCTTTAATTTTTGAACAATATTGATATCAAATGCAGAAGAGGTTTCAATATGGATATCATTATTTAAAGCCTCGTTTAAAACGTGCTCGAAATGTGAGCTTTTCGTGCAGTAGCAATAATTATATTTTCCTTTATAATCGTGTTCTTCAATGGCATTTTTAAACCAATCTTTTGCCCTATTTATATTCTCCGAAATCTTTGGAAGATAGGTGAACTTAAGTGGTGCGCCGTACTGCGCTACCAATTTCATAAGATCTATACCATGAAATTGCAGCTCATCATCTTCTAGTTTAAATTCTTCCTGTGGAAAATAAAAGGTTTGCTCTATTAAATCGCGATATTTTGTATTCAATGCTGTGTTTTAATTGTTAGGTTAAAATTTAGAAATTAAATAATACTGTCAAAAGGATTGACTTGTAAATTATTGTTAAGATAAATTGAAGGGAAGTCGCTAAATGTAAGCGCGTCGAAATCTTTCGAGCCGAAGGCTGAATTAAAAACTTGAAGATCAAGGTCTTCACTTAAAAACAACATCAACGTTATCAATTGAGTTTATTTAATCCCTCATTGAGGGTTTAATTCCCCGAGGCATGCCTCGGATTTTTAAAAGGATTATTTAATTCAGACCCCTGGCTATGCCCAGAGATTATTTATTCCTAATTCTAAAAATAGCCCCTTTACTTGTTACTAAAAATGAATTTTTAAAATGCAATTCACTTATTAGTCAAACAAATGTATAAAAAATGTTATTCGAAATTACATTTTTAAGTTACTCTTAAAGCATTTTTATATTTATGATCTCTTGCTTGGTAAGGGTCCTGTAATTTCCTCTTGGGAGATCCTTTTTAGTTAGTCCGCCAAAGGTTACTCTATCCAGTTTTTCTACCTCAAAACCTAAACTTTTAAACAGACGTTGGATTACGTGTGGTTTGATACTATTGGTTTCTATTCCCAGCTCATTCTTAGGCCTGTTATCTATATAACTTACCTCTTGCACTTTCACTTTCCCATCTTCCAAGGTAACCCCGTCTTCTATTCTTTTCAATTCTTCGAAAGAAATAGGCTTGCTAAGTTCTAAGTGGTAGATTTGTCTAATTCCGTTCTTTGGTTTTCCAAGTTGTTTCTCCAGAGCCCCGTCATTGGTAAATAATAAAAGACCAGTTGCTTGACGGTCTAGTTTTCCAACAGGAACAACCTTGGCTCTGGTAGCATTGGCAATTAGATCCATTACGGTTCTGGAACCTTTTTCTAAACTGCCAGTTGTAAAGAAGCCCTTTGGTTTGTTCAATAAAATGTATTCCGGCATTTCCGGAACAACCCGTCTCCCATCAAATTTCACTTCTTCGGTAGGTTTTACACGATATCCCATTTCTGTAACTATCTTGTCGTTTACGGTTACATTTCCTGCAGCAATATAAATGTCTGCATCCCTGCGGGAACAAGCACCAGAATTGGAGATATATTTGTTAAGTCTAATTCCTTCTGGCTTAGGACCAGTTTTAGCTGCACCTTTAGGAGCACTTTTTGGAGCAGTATCTTTCTTTACAGGAGCGTTCCCTCTAGCCATAGATTTTTTCTTTGGCCCACCACCTTGTCTTCCACTAAATTTTTTTCCTGAAGAATTATCATTCCTGCTCATATCGCTAATTTTTTGCAAAGATACTAGATATATCTTTGCTTTTAGATTTTAAAACTCAAAGATTTAACATCTCAAAATACCCGGCTAAATACTTCTTTGTAATCTATAAGTAGAATACTAAAAACCCCAGCTACAATAATCAGTTTCAAAATATTATGCAATAAAAGATATTGCCATTTTGCATTGCTGAAATATAGAAATAATAAGAAGAAAATAAGCAGGAGCAAAGAAGTGTAAAAATAGTAATCCATTAAGCCGGTATCGAACCTTGTTGTTAAGAGCAAGATGGGGATAACAGCCAGTACAGTGAGTACAGAAAGAAAGAATTTGCTCCATTTTTCACCATATACTACCGGGATTGTTTTATAATCCTGAATAAGGTCTCCTTTTAGATTCTCCAAATCCTTTACCAGTTCGCGCATGGCGATCATGATGAAAAGGAAGGTGGCATGGATAAAAATAACGGTCTCGAAATTTTTATAATAAATAAATACTACAAAAAATGGGGTGATGGCCAAAATACTTGCCATGATATTGCCAAGAAAAAGGATTTTTTTGATCCTATGTGAGTATAGCCAGATCGTGAAAATGTAGATAGAAAAAAAGACCACTGCCCTAAAAGACACATAACTGGCAAAAAAGATCGCAGCAAAATTCAGGATAAAATATACCGAGAGTTTGGTGCGCTGACTAATAAGCCTGTCCAGCATCGTTTTTTTAGGCCTGTTTATCAAATCTTTCTCACTGTCGTAAAAATTATTGATGATATATCCAGAAGCGATTACAGTGGCTGAAGAAAGAATTAGAAAAAATAAATTTGGATCGAAAAAAACATCCCTAAGCGGCAGGTCTGGAGCTAATATAAAAGCAGCAGTAAGATATTGTGCAAATACAAGGATGAGAATATTGTAGCCTCGTACTACCGAAAACAAGCTCAACATCTTAAGCAGTAATCGTTTGTTTTTAGCAGACGCCATGTAGTTTAGGAAATTTTAGAAGTTGTAAACCACTTCTAAATTATAATCTTTTAAAGATTTTTTAGCCTTCTCTATATCCTCGGTAAAACCTAAAATATAGCCACCACCACCAGAACCACAAAGTTTTAAGTAATAATCGTTGGTCTCAATCCCTTGTTTCCAAAGTTTATGGAACTGGGTAGGGATCATTGGTTTAAAATTGTCTAAAACAACGTGGGAAAGTTTCTTGATATTCCCGAACAAAGATTTGATATCTCCTTGTAAAAAATCGTCTACACAAGCATCGGTATGTTTTACAAACTGATCTTTTACCATTTTTCTAAATGGCTCCTGCTTCATGTTTTCCATAAAAATCTGCACCATGGGCGCAGTTTCACCTATAGAACCACTATCCAATAAAAAGACGGCACCTTTTCCATTTTCGGTTTGAGATGGAATTCCGGCAGGCTCTATATTATCTTTGGAGTTTATTAAAATAGGAATACTCAAATAGCTGTTTAAAGGATCTAGCCCAGAAGATTTACCATGGAAAAAAGATTCCATTTCCCCGAATATTTTTTTCAACTTTAAAAGCTTTTCCCTGGTCAGGTTTTCTAAAACCGTGATCTTGTTATTGGCATATTCATCATATATCGCTGCAACCAAGGCACCACTACTCCCAACCCCATATCCTTGAGGGATCGTGGAGTCAAAATACATCCCTTTTGCGATATCCTTATTTAATTCTTCTAAATTGAAATGAACTAAGGAAGGATTGGAATTTTCCAATTCTCTTAGATATTTGGCAAAACGCACCAAGCTTTTATTGGATTCTATTGCTTCTTCCGAAGGATTTTCATCCACCTTTAAAGCACCATTGTAAAAATTATAGGGTATAGATAAACCTTTGGAATCTTTAATGATCCCGTATTCTCCGAAAAGCAAGATCTTGGAATAAAATAATGGTCCTTTCATAAGCATATAAATATTCTGAATTCAAAAAGAATCCTAAACAGTAGGTTTTGAGGCAAATATAATCAATTAAAATTACAATCTTATTGAACCGAAACCTACACTGTCAGATATAAATTGATTTTTATCACAATATGTAAGCAGTTCATTTTCAATAAATTGAAAAATCTCGATTTTATTTTTTTCTGGATACAACACATGCACATTCGCTCCAGCGTCTAAAGTGAAACAAATGGGTAATCCGGTTGCTTCTCTAAAAGCCCATATTTTATTGATGATTTCCAGTGTATTGGGCTTCATTAAGATGAAATATGGGTTACTGCTCATCATCATTGCATGCAAGGTTAAGGCTTCATTTTCCACAATTTCTATAAATTCATTCAGGTTTCCAGATGAAAAAATAGCCCTTAGGGCAGTTAAATTCCTATGAGCTTGTTTAAAACGCTCTTCTGCAAAAGGATGGTTGTGCATTAAATCATGTCCCACACTACTACTTACCTTTTTCTCCCCTTTATCTACCAATAAAATGGTGTCTTGATAGTTTTCAAAAACCTGATGAACTTCGTTTGGATATTCTACGCCATAAAGATTTGAACTTCCTTCAATTTCCGCGTGTTCTCCCCAAACAACCAGTTTTCCCTGTATGCTTCTGCAGGCGCTTCCAGAGCCTAAACGGGCAAGAAATGAAGCTTTTCGATAGAAATGTGCATCGCTCATTGTGGGATTCAACTCCTTTTCAATGCTCACAATACTTAATGCCAAAGCACTCATTCCGCTTGCTGAAGAAGCAATTCCGCTACTATGGGGAAAGGAATTTTTCGAATGTATAGTGAATTTGTATTCCTTTAGATAAGGGCAATATTTCTCTATTCTTTCAAAGAAGGTATAGATTTTTGGTTTAAAATCTTCCTTTTTTTTGCCTTCGAAATAAAATTCGAAATCAAAAAAATCACCTTTATTTTCAGAATCTTTTTTTCGGGTACATTCTAAGCTGGTTGTTGTTTTACAGTTGTTCAGCGTAAAACTGATCGAAGGATTTGCAGGAATCTGATTTTCTTTTTTACCCCAATATTTAACCAAGGCAATGTTGCTAGGTGATTGCCAAGCAACTTTACCGGTGTCAATTGTCCCTAGTTTAGATTGTGGTATAAAATCTTGTGCTTGCATACTCCTAAAAATTTTACACAAATATACTTTTTTAGTTAAGAGATAATAACTTGGGTTTTCGAATAATTCCCTATTTTAGGGTCTTAAACCAACCGAATACTATGACCACTAAACTCTTTATCCGGATTTCTTTTGCGCTGGGTGCTTGCTTGTTTATTGGGTTTTTGGGATCTCTGGCCACCCAAGCCAGTATTGGAGATTGGTATGTGCAACTTAATAAACCGAGTTTTAATCCGCCAAACTGGATATTTGGGCCTGTATGGACGCTGCTTTATATCTTAATGGGAATTGCAGCTGGAATAGTGTGGAGTAAAGGTTTTTATCACAAATGGGTAAAGACAGCACTTTATCATTTTGGTTTTCAACTTTTGTTGAATGCTGCTTGGTCCTTACTTTTCTTTGGACTGCAAGAGCCTTTTTGGGCATTATTGGATATAATAGCGCTTTTTATTGTTCTACTTTTTACCATAAAATGGTTTAAAATAGTAAACAATGCTGCAGCTTATTTATTGGTTCCCTATGCTTTTTGGGTGATTTTTGCAGCAATCTTGAATTTTGAAATCTGGCGACTGAATTTGTGATGTTTTTTATTGTAAAGTCGTCATCGCTTTGGCAGCTAAGTATCCGCCAGTCCACGCATTTTGAAAATTGAATCCGCCTGTAATGGCATCTATATTCAATACTTCTCCGGCGAAATATAAATTTTTATAAAGCTTGCTCTCGAATGTTTTAAAATTCACTTCATTGAGCTTAATGCCGCCAGCCGTTACAAACTCTTCTTTAAAAGTGCTTTTTCCATCTACAGAGAATTCCGATTTTGTAAGTTGCTCACTAAGCACAACTAATTGTTTTTTATTGATATCTGCCCAAATAGCCGTTTCCGAAATTCCTGAAGCTAGCACCAAGTTTTTCCATAAGCGTTTTGGTAGTTCGAATTGTGCGTATTTTGAAAGCTGTTGCTTGGCATGTTTTAATTTGAGTCCTAAAAGTTGCCCTGAAATTTCTTCTGAATTTTGCTGCCCAAGCCAATTCACCTGAATCTTAAATTTGTAATTGAGATCATGAAGCTCTCGGGCGCCCCAGGCCGAAAGTTTTAAGATCGCAGGGCCACTTAAACCCCAATGAGTTATTAATAGCGGGCCTTCGTCTTCCATATTTATCTCAGGAATTTTTACCGAGGCAAAGGTTGCTACGCCAGGCAGGTCTGTAATTCGATCATCTTTTATGTTGAATGTAAATAATGATGGAACTGCGGTTTCCATTTGATGTCCTAAACTTTCCAATAATTTCCAAATTTTTGGATTGCTTCCGGTGGCTACAAGAATTTTTTCAGCAGAAAAACCCCCTTTATTGGTATTTATAAACCATTGCCCATTTTCAGAAGTTATATTTTGTACAGCATGATTTTTAAGGATTTTAATACCTAAACGCTGGGTTTCAGAAAGAAAACAAATGATAATGGTTTCCGAAGAATCCGAAACGGGAAACATGCGGCCGTCTTCTTCAATTTTTAGTTCAATACCACGTTCTTCAAACCAGGCAATGGTATCTCCCGTCATAAAATTGTGAAAAGGACCGCGGAGCTCTTTTTCTCCTCTAGGATACTTTTTTATCAGTTCGCTTGGAGTGAATTCGGCATGGGTCACATTACATCTTCCACCTCCCGAAATGCGCACTTTGGTGAGTACTTCTTTCCCTCTTTCGAGAATAAGTATACTTGCATGAGGATTGAATTCCGCAGCATTGATGGCTGCAAAAAATCCTGCTGCCCCACCCCCAATAACTATTATATCATGCTTCATTCAGAAAAAAATTGAAAGCGCAAAGGTAGCGGTTTTCAGGGTAGTATTTTTAGCAATATGAATTTATGGTTTACTCCTCTAAAGATTCCCCTATTATTGAAATAAGCCTGTCGGGATAGTCTGAAATTATTCCATCTACCCCAAACTCTATCATTCTGGCAATATCTTCAGGCTCATTCACCGTCCAGACATTTACATTGAAACCTTTATTATGGGCATCTATAACACTTTGCCGGGTGATAATTCCCAAAGAAGGATGGATGGCAGTGGCATTCAAGATCTTTGCCCATTCTATAGCTTCCTCTACACTGGCCTTACTTAAAACGGCAATGAGGATATTTGCATTTATTTTTTTTGCTTCCAGCAATTCATTCTCCTGAAAACTGGACACCAAAATACTATTGTAGTCCCAACCTTTATTTATATACTTGGAAATAATAGCACAGGTTGGTTTTGCCGTATGCAAGCCTTTAAGCTCTATATTGACAGAGCATTTGCCTTCAATAAGATCCAGTACTTCGGTTAATAAAGGGATTTTATAACCTCCTTTAAGTTTTAATTGCTGAAGTTGCCCATAGGTCTTGACAGTAACTTCTCCAGAACCATCGGTTAACCTATCTAGGGCGAAATCATGAAATACCACCAATTCTCCCGAAGCACATACGTGTACATCTATTTCAATTCCATCTACGCCCATTTCCAAGGCGAGATTGATGCTTTCCAGCGTATTTTCTGTGATATGGCCTTTCGCGCCCCGATGACCAATTTTATAGATAGGATTCATTTTTCAAATATATATCTACTTGTTTAGAAAGTCTTAATACTGCTTAACATTTTTTTTAATGAGTTGCTTTATAACTTCACAACAAATTATAAAGAATTCGTTTGTCCGTAAAGTATCCTAAACTGAACAGGGACGTCATTCTGTCCGGACACTTCGGGAGTTTCAGAATCTCATTTCATTGTAAACCAATGCAATATTGAGACCCTGAAATAAATTAAGGGTGACGAAAGAACTGTTAGGACAAAAAACGGATATACATTAAAAAATTTAAAAGATGGAGAAACCAAAGAAATTTGTAAATCAAACTCAGGGTAAACCAGGATCTGAATATAAAATGGATCCACAGCCAGAGATCATCCGGAAAGGCTATAGAGGCAGTGAAAAACTTCAGAACAAAACCGCTTTAATAACAGGAGGAGACAGTGGAATAGGGCGAAGTGTAGCCGTTCATTTTGCAAGGGAAGGCGCGAATATTGTAATTGTATATTTAAAAGAAGACGAAGATGCCTTGGAAACCATGAAAATGGTAAAGGAGGAAGGCCAGGAATGCCTTATCGTGGAAGGAGACCTTAAAGACGAAAATTTCTGTAAATCCTTGATTCCAAAATGCCTTCAAGAATTTGAAAGCCTGGATATTCTAGTTAACAATGCAGCATATCAAAATCCTAAAGATAGTATTGAAGAAATTAGTACAACCCAACTTCATAAAACTTTTGAGACCAATATCTATCCGTATTTTTATGTGGTAAAAGAAGCAATGCAGCATTTAAAGAAGGGAGATACCATAATCAATACAACTTCGGTAACAGCATACCGCGGCAGTGAGCATTTGTTGGATTATTCCAGCACAAAAGGAGCCATTGTAAGTTTTACAAGATCCCTTTCCAAGATGTTGGCAGAAAAAGGCATTCGGGTAAATGCAGTAGCTCCGGGCCCTATATGGACGCCCTTGATTCCATCTACTTTTGATGATGTTTCAGATTTTGGTCAGGATACCCCGTTAGGGAGGGCAGGGCAACCAAGTGAAGTGGCACCTGCGTTTGTGTACCTAGCGAGTGAGGATAGCAGTTATGTTACCGGGCAAGTCATTCATATAAATGGGGGAGAAATTGTTGGTGGCTAAAAAATTATATTATATGGATAACAAAAGAACTTATGGATATAAGATCCAATGAACCTTACTGGCTTATTAAAAATGCCCTTACCAATAGCTATTCTTCTTTAAAGGAAGATATGTCAGCAGAGGTTTTAATTGTGGGGGGAGGAATTACAGGTGCATTAATTGCATATAAGCTCATTAAAGAGGGAAAGAAAGTTGTATTAATAGATAGGAGAGATGTGTGCAATGGGAGCAGTGCTGCCAGCACAGCGATGCTACAATACGAAATTGATGCACCTCTCCATGAATTGATAGAACAACGCGGGCTAACTTGTGCGGTGGCCAGTTACCAGAATTGTGAAAAGGCAATTTTCGATCTTAAGAAAATAGTAGGTGAAATAAAAAGCGATTGCCAGTTTGAATTCAAAAAAAGCGTTTATTTCAGCAGCACTAAAAAGGATGTGGATTTTCTTGAAAAGGAATTTGAAGCCAGAAAGCAACACGGCTTTAAGGTTAAATGGTTGGACAAAGAAAAGTTGCAAAAACTCGGTTTAATAGCTGAAGCAGGCATAGAATCGGAATCTGCAGCTGTAATGGATACCTATAAATTCGCCGGCGACCTTCTGGAATACTGTTCAGAAAAGGGATTGACGATATTTGACAGAACAGAATTGGAATCTGTTAAAGAAGAAAATGAAAGTCTAAGTGCGATCACTAAAAGCGGTTTTAAAATAGAGGTGCAGCACCTTGTTTATTGTACGGGCTATGAAAGTGTAGAAACCCTTAAGGAAGATATTGTAGATTTAAAAAGTACCTATGCCTTGGCTTCCGAAGCGTTTCGGAAAATACCCAAAGCATTTAAAGACCATATCTATTGGAACACCTCCGAGCCTTACCTCTATTTTCGGGGCACGAAGGATGGGCGAATTATAATGGGTGGGGGTGATGAGAATTTTAAAAACGCAAAAAAAAGAGATGCCCTTCTTCCGAAGAAAGAGAAAAACCTTACAAAGGCATTTAATAAATGTTTCCCAGATATTTCTTTTGAATTGGATTATTCTTGGGCAGGGACTTTTGGAGAAACCAAAGATGGCCTCCCTTATTTAGGAAAACCGGATCTCGATAAAAATAAACATTATGTTCTGGGTTTTGGCGGAAACGGAATCATGTTTAGTGTAATGGGTATGGATGCAATCTTGAATTCTTTGCATAAAACCCCCCATCCATATTTAGAATATTACAAGTTTGGAAGATAACCCTATCTATATGTAAGTTTTCTATTTTATAAATTTTTAATCGATATATTGAAAAACTAAACAGATATAAAAAATATGGAAAAATGGTTTGAAACATCTTGGACATCTGTTGTTGCTATTTGTATTTCGGCTATTGCAATCTATTTTGCAGTAATAATTTTTACCCGGTTGGCCGGAAAACGGAGTTTCTCCAAAATGTCCAGTTTCGACTTTGCCATGACCGTTGCAATTGGTTCTATACTTGCCAGTACTTTGCTTTCCAAATCGGTGAGTTTATTAGAAGGTTTGGTTGGTCTTGGGATGATTTATCTCTTGCAGATTTTTGTTGCAAGATTAAGACGCTCCTCAAGGATCGAAAAACTTATTGATAACAAGCCACTTTTGTTGATGGACGGCACTAAAATCTTACATGAAAACCTTAAGAAAGCAAGAGTTACCAAATCAGATTTACGATCAAAACTCAGAGAAGCGAATGTACTTGAGCTATCTCAGGTTCGTGCAGTGGTTTTTGAGGCTACCGGGGATATTTCGGTTTTGCATTCCAAAGATGAAAACGTGGAATTGGAAGATTGGTTGATGGAGGGAATTTTAAAGTAAAATGATAGGTGCTTTCTGTAGGATATATGTCTGGATTTTCGATAAATTATATTCCTGTTAATGGTATTGCTGCTAAAAATTAACCCATTTCGAATTGCGGTGTTAAAGAGTTTTAATTTTTTCAGAATTTGGTCTTAAACCCCTTTTGGCTGAATTGTGTTCTAAATATATTTATGCAAAATAAGCAAAATGGCTTCTGAGATAGAACTTAATTCGACTAAAAAACGCAAATCTGAAATCCATATTGATGACAAGAAAATAAAAGAGCAGTTTACAGATTTTATCCTAGAGCAAGATCATCCTTGCATGATGGCACAAACTGTATTTAGCATGGACAAAGTGGATTTTCATACCTATGAGAACTTTGGTTCCAAAAACACAGCAAGAAAGATTCTGGAAGATTTGAAAACATATATCGAAAATTACGACTTCGAATCGAATGAATTTTTAACATTTCTAGCGGTTTTTAAAGGAAGAAGTTCGTTTTCTGAAGAGCAATTTGAAACCGTCCTATGGAAACAACTTGATTTTCTTAGTGAAGTAGATACAGATCCTTGGGATTCTACTGTGAGCAGTGATCCTTCCCATAAAGATTTCAGTTTTAGTTTGGGTGGCAAAGCTTTTTATATTGTTGGTTTGCACCCAAACAGTTCCAGAATAGCGAGACAATCCCCATATCCCGCAATGGCTTTCAATTTGCATTGGCAGTTTGAAAAGCTTAGGGAAATGAACACCTACGAGAAAGTAAGGGATAAAATTAGGGAACGGGATATGGAGCTACAAGGGAGCATAAATCCTATGCTTAAGGACTTTGGAGAAACTAGTGAAGCAAAACAATACAGTGGCAAAAAAGTTGGAAAAGAGTGGGAATGTCCGTTTCTTTCAGGGAAATTGTAGTACATGTACCAGCCCAAGAAATACAAAAAACAAGATCCAGAATATTTATATAAGTTTATAGAAGACCATCCGTTCGCTACCATTCTGGTGCAGGGTGAGCGTTTATTGGCTACACATATCCCGGTTCTTATTGAAGGTGCACCTCAAAATTTCAGGTTGTATTTCCATATCGCAAATTTTAATGAAATGCTTCCTTTTTTAAAAGAAGGAGCAGAAGTATTAATCGTTTTTCAAGGAGTACATGGCTATATTTCCTCTTCTTGGTATAAGAAAAAGGATATAAGCACGTGGGACTATTCGGCAGTGCATATAAATGCGAACGTTAAGATGCAGACTTCAGCAGAATTGGAAAGTTCCTTGGAAAAATTGGTTCATAAATTTGAAAGGGGGCAAGAAAAGCCACTTTTTTATAAAGAAATCCCAAAGGCAATGCTAAAAGAGCATTTGCCTTTAATCACAGGGTTTTGGTGTGAACCCTATAAAATAGAAGCTGTGGCAAAATTACATCAATCTTATAAAAAGCAGGATGTTACAGCAGTTATTGAGCATTTGGAACACGGAACCCCGATGGAAATGGAATTAAGCAAGGACATAAAAAAAGAACATGATTAAGGTAATAGAAAAGCAAACCGGTGCCGCATTTGTTCTAAAAAAAGGACAACAACTAAAAGTGATAGATCCACAAGGAGAGCAAGTCAGCGATATGGTGTTGTTCAACTTGGAAGATCCCCGCGAGA
Source organism: Gillisia sp. Hel_I_86 (assembly GCF_007827275.1). Taxonomy (NCBI): domain Bacteria; kingdom Pseudomonadati; phylum Bacteroidota; class Flavobacteriia; order Flavobacteriales; family Flavobacteriaceae; genus Gillisia; species Gillisia sp. Hel_I_86. The sequence continues at coordinate 1,805,998 of NZ_VISE01000001.1, forward strand.
AAATTTCTTCAGGAAAAACCTTGGATTTTGAAGAAAGCATTCTTATAACCAAAGGTGATTTTTTGTGGAGCAATAGAAGTAGGAAAATGATGAAAATATTGGAAGACACCAATGGGAGGAACGATTTTCTATTAGCTCCTTGCAGTCCGGAAACATTTCAGATCATGTATAACAACCCCGAATATCATCCGAGTTGTTTCGAAAATCTTTATACAAATCTAGCTTCTTTTGGGATCACCCCAGACGAAATCCCAACGGCCTTTAATATATTTATGAATGTACAATTTGCAGCCAATGGCAAATTGAGTGTAGATGCACCTTTAAGCAAAGCCGGGGATTATGTGTTGTTTAAAGCTGAAATGAACTTGATAGTTGCCCTAACCGCATGTTCTGCAGAAGACAGTAACAACGGCAGCTTTAAGCCGATTAATTACGAAATTATAGATTAAATATTTGGCACATTTTTCTTTCTAAACCTCATATTCAACATCTCTATAGAAAGGGAAAAGAAGACTGCAAAATAGATATATCCCTTTGGAACATGATAATGTGCACCTTCAACAATAAGCATTACCCCGATTAAAATAAGGAAGGAAAGGGCCAAAATTTGAATGGTTGGATGTTTGTTCACAAAATCCCCCACGGTTTTTGCAAAAACCATCATTACGATAATAGAGATCACCACAGCGATGATCATAAGTATTAATTGCTCGGTAAGTCCAATGGCGGTCAAGATAGAGTCGAAAGAGAAAATGATATCCAAAAGCATTATTTGAACGATCGCATATCCAAAAGAACGAATGTTTTTTACATTTTGTTCCTCATGTTGCCCTTCCACTTTATGATGAATTTCCAAGGTGCTCTTTACCAATAAAAAGATTCCACCCCCAATTAGAATAATGTCCCGCCAGCTCAGTTCAAAATCTCCAAAAGTGAGAACAGGCTCTGTAAGCCCTATAATCCAAGTAATACTTAATAGCAACAAGACCCTCATAACAAGTGCTGCTGAAAGTCCGCCAAGGCGTGCTTTCTTTTGTTGATGTTCTGGGAGTTTACTTGCAACTAACGAGATGAAAATAATGTTATCTATCCCCAAAACAATTTCCATAAAAGTTAGGGTAAGTAGCGCGATCCAAGTATCGGCTTGTAAGAATAATTCCATCAGAATATTTTTTGGCTGTTAGTGTGGCCGAAAATTAATAAAAATCTAGAGAGATTAGAAAGTGGATTTAGCTAAAGAAACTATAAATAACTCCCTTATAATGGTAGTAGTACTCGTGCAATTGTTTTTTAAAGTTCAAAAACATCATTAATCCTGGCAATATGAAATCCATTCCCTATAACTTCTTTTGTTTGAGGACTTTCCGGATTTAGTGCTGGGTTGGTGTGGTTGAAATGAATAAAATAGATCTTGTTCTTTTCTTCGGAAGTCAATTCCGAAAACAGTTTCATGCTCTCTATAATAAAGGGATGTGGAATTTCCGAGATATCACGATTATTAACTTCAGCAGCATCAAAAAAAGTGGCGTCCAGAAATGCATAGTCTACGTTCGCGATTTCTTTAATAATATCGTGCTCCCATTTCTCCCATTTATCGATATCTGGGATAAATAACGCCTTTTTATTTGGACCAATGATTTTGTAGCCTACCGTTTCAGAATATTCATCCCGATGAGGTACATGAAATGGAACCACTTTTATGTTTTCACTTAAAACAACCTCTTGTTCAGAAAGCAATTCTTTTATCAGAATATTTTTATTGATCACTAACTGACTCCAAGGCCCATTATTTTCCAAAAAACTTTTCATTTTTGGCATTGCAAAGACAGGAACATCCGAAGCATTAAGTGCCTCTTTGCCCAAAAACATCAGTCCCGTATAATGCCCAATATGTGCATGGGTCAGGAAAATTCCATTGGGAACGTCAGAAGATTTTCCTAAAGTATAATTTTTAAGCAGTCGTAGTTGGGAAGTGATATCTGGAGTAGCCTCAAAAAGGTATTTTTTATTACTGCTTGGGTCAATTAATCCCAAAGAAACCACTTTTCTATTTTCATCGGGGTTTTCAAACAATCCTTTGCAGCAATCTTTTGTACAGGCAATTTGAGGGGATCCTGCATCTTGCACATTCCCTAGAATAATAAGGGACGTTTCAGTTAATTTTCCTGTATCAATATCAGGTTCTCTTTCTTGCGCACTTAATGGAAAATTAAGAAGGCTACAAATGAGGAATAATTGGAATAATTTCATCTTTAAATATAGAATTATTTTTTCTGGACAGGAAACCATGGTTTTTTTGTCAACCTAGGGTGTTCATGAAGCTTTATTGCACTTGTCCTTAATTTTTGATCTATAGCATTAAAATATTTATTACAGGTTTCCCCCTCCAGAACTCAGGTGCTCGAAGCCCCAATAAATAGGCAATTGTTGCACCTGTATCGTAGGTTACAATCGTGGATTCTAACTTTCCTTTGTTGGAGATGCCCTTTCCAAAAATAATCCAAGGAATTTCTACCTCCTTCAAGGTTTTGCCGCCATGGCTTTTTCTGTTTCCGCCATGATCTGATGTTAGTATGATGATGGTTTCTTTTAGTAAGTTTTCAGCTTCTAAGCTAGCAATCATCTTTCCTATGAGGGTATCAATTTTTTCAATTTCATTATAATATTCTGGGGAATCAAAGCCAATTTTATGTCCTGTATGATCGGCATCATCCAAATGGATAAAAGTAAATACCGGCTTTTCTTCAATTATAAAACTTGTGGCTTTTTCTATGGTTTTGGTATCGGTTTCCCCATTATAATATAGCTCTACGAGCTCTCTTTCAAAAAGATTTCGAATCCCGCCCCAAGTATAAATAGCTCCTTTTTTTGCTTTTGGCAATTGAGTGTCTATCACACTAAAGATCGTGGGATAAATGCCACTTTCCCCAAGTGTTGCCGAAGGTAATTCAGGTTCCTGACTGTCCCATTCTGTAAATCCGTGCAGTTCTGGACCAGATCCCATAAGCATAGAAGCCCAGTTTACGGCGCTGGAAGAAGGAAGCACAGATCTCGCTTGTAGGGAATAGCTTCCGTTTTTCATCATTTTACGGATGTTTGGAATTTTTGCCTTCTCGAAAGCATAAGCTCCAAAACCATCAATTCCGATTAAGATAATATGTCCTGCAACTTGCTTGTTTTGTTCTTGGGAATTAACTTTTTGGGTACTGGAACAAGAAAAGAATAGGGTTAGGATGGTAAAAAATGAAAATCGCTTCAACAAGATCTGGAGCATCGATAAATTTTAATTGTTTAAACAGGTGATAATTTAACCTATTTAATTGACTTCTAAAACAATTAGAATGAACAGGATTTAATCCCTTATTGAGGGTTTATTTTAGGATCTCAATTTATTGTATTGATTTACAGAATTATGAGATTCTGAAACAAGTTCAGAATGACGTCTTTTACCAGTTTATGATACTTTATGGACAAACCAAAATAAATTATGGGTTTCTATAAAAGAAGTAAATTTTAAATAAATTATAGTAACTTTTCATAATAGTTTTAATCCTGATTATATTATGATCTGTAATATTAAGAATGTAAGCTTGTTTTTAATGGCCATCTTATTGCTCCAATCCTGCTGGCCCAGACATGGAGGCGATGACGATTTAATGAGGAGTAGTTATGAGCCCATCACCCAAGCCCGCCAAGAATTTGAAAAAGGAATCGACCTTATGGGGGAACGTCCAGTAATTAACGCTGGTAAAATATATGTAAAAGACGATCTTATTTATTTAAATGAACTCGGTGAAGGCTTTCATATTATAGATAATTCAGATCCTACTAATCCCCTCCCTGTTGCTTTTCTAAAAATCCCACTAGCTACAGACCTTGCTATCCGGAACAATATTTTATATGTGCACCATGCAGTAGATCTTGTTGCTTTTACCTATTCCCTAAATTCAAACTCATTAAATATCGTACATCGGGAGCGGAATGTTTTTCCGGAATTACGTTCTCCGGAAGGTTTGGAGCCCTCATTTTATAATGTTCCCGAAAATGAAGTTGTAATAGGTTATCAACAAATAAACTAAGATGATGAAAAAAGTAATAATATTCTGTCTTTCTATTCTGTTAATTGGTTGTAGTGCGGAGGGTGATAATTCAGCCGCAGCATCTGTAGATGGTTCTGGAGGTTCCCTTGCAAGGTTTGCCCTCGTTGGCGATTATTTGTATACGGTAGATGATCAATCCCTGCGGATTTTTGATATTTCAAATCCAGAATTACCCCTGTTTACCGGAGAAAAATTTATTGGTTTCGATATAGAAACACTTTATTCTTTAGACGAATATTTGTTTGTGGGGAGCCGTCTTGGCATGTTTATTTTCGATATTTCCGATCCTAAATTTCCACTTCAGCTCTCTAAAGTAGAGCATGTTCGTAGTTGTGATCCTGTGGTGTCATCAGGCGATTTTACCTATGTTACGCTACATACCAATGTGAATTGTGCTGGAAATGTCAACCAGTTGGAAATTTATAACACTCAAGATCTCCTGAGGCCAGAATTGCTTACTGTCATTGCCCTAGATCGTCCCATTGGGCTTGGTCTCTACGGAAATTATTTGCTTGTTACCGATAAAAATGTTGTCCGGATTTTTGATGTTACCAACCCAGCGCAACCAGATCTTGTGGGAGGGATAGAGGAAGATGCCTTCGATCTTATTATCAGAAATGACGATTTGTTTATTATTGGGGAAAAATCGCTAAGCCAATATCAATTAAATCCTGAGAATATAGAAGATTTAGTTTTTAAGAGTTCAATCGATTTTTAGATGTCACTCCCTCTAATTAAAACTGAATGAATTTTAGTTTGTGAGAAAATTTCATCTTTCTGAGGCAACTATTATAAAGCCAAAAAACCTCCAGATTTCTCTGAAAGTTTCCTTTGTGCGGGCGGGGAGACTCGAACTCCCACACCTCGCGGCACTAGATCTTATTTTTGCACAATAATAAAAAGCGATTCCTAATATGACTAAGAAAAATTTGGTAAAGAGATGATTATTTATATATTTGGTAAACCAAATTGGTAAACCAGTTTAAATCATGAAATATATCTTCCTTACTTTATTACTATTTTTTAGCGGGATCAACTTTGCGCAAAAGGCTTCCAACCAGCAAATCCTTGTCAAGAATATTACGGAATATAATAGTGCGGTAGATAAGGCAAAGCCGGGTGATGTGATCACATTGGCTAATGGCGTTTGGAAGGATGCTGAACTCATTTTTAAGGGACAGGGAACTAAAGATCAACCCATAACTTTAAACGTTGAAGATAAGGGAAAAGTAACTATTGAAGGGAAATCTTCATTAAAACTGGCTGGGGAACATTTAATAGTGGATGGTTTGTATTTCACAAATGGGTACACTCCGTCCAATTCGGTGATACAATTTAAAGTAGATAATGAACATATCGCTAACCATTCCCGGGTCACCAATTGCGTAATCGAAAATTTTACCCAACCCAGCCGGGATGTTCAGGATCACTGGATAGAGTTCTGGGGGAGAAATAACCAGATGGACCATTGTTATATAGCAGGAAAATCTAATTCTGGACCTACTTTAAGGGTATTCCTAAAAGGAAACGAAAATATAAATACACACCATCAAATAATCAATAATTATTTTGGCCCTAGGCCCAGAAAGGGAGGTCCTCACGGGGAAACTTTACAAATAGGCTCCAGTGAAACTTCAATGACTCCTGCATATGTTAATGTTTCCGAGAATTTATTTTACAGATGTAACGGGGAGGTAGAGATTATCTCCAGTAAATCCAATTTTAATGAATTTAAGCACAATGTTTTTTTCGAGTCGGAGGGTTCGTTGGTTTTAAGACATGGCAATTATGCTAAAATTGATGGAAATGTTTTTATAGGGAATGATAATTCCGAATTCATTGGAGGGATACGGGTGATCAATACGGGTCACTGGATTACCAATAACTATTTTTATAAATTAAAAGGTTCAGAATTCAGAAGCCCCCTGGCGGTCATGAATGGAATACCAAAATCCCCTTTAAATAGATACAATCAGGTGACCGATGTGGTGGCTGCATTCAACACTTATGTTAATTGCATCTCTCCTTGGCATTTTAGCGTGGGCTCCAATGTAGCTAAAAGCGATGTCTTGCCTGCTTCCGAAATTCGTTCTGCGCGTCCTGAGCGGGTATTGCTAGCCAATAATTTGATCTACAATGATAAGGAGCAAAAATTTCCTGTCGTAGCTTACGATACGATAGATGGCGTGAGCTTTAAAAAGAATATTTTAAATAGTCCAAACGAAAGTGAAATCCGGGATAAGGGCATCATTACCAGGGATTTTAAAATGAAAAAGATCAATGAATATTTATATGTTCCGGTTGAAAATCAAACAGATATTTATTCAGGTTTTGATTTTGAAAAGATTGAAGAGGATATTTTCGGAAAGGATCGAAGAACATCTAACAGTATAGGCGCTATAAGTCTTCCTGTACACAATGATCAAAAGTTGTTTGAAATATCTAAATATGGACCGGATTGGTATACTCCTATAAATGAAAATAGAAAGGCTGAAGTATTTCAGGTTTCAACTTCAGAAGAATTACTGGAAGCGGTTCAAAAAATGGCTTCTGGTGATATTATCGAAATAAAGTCCGGTGCATATAAGCTGGACGTCTCAATCCCAATAGACAAGAAGATCACTATTCAGTCAAAAAGTGAAGAAAATAGGGCTATCCTTCAATTCTCAGGGAATAATTCATCTGCGGCCTTCGAAATGAATCCGGGAGGGGTTCTTAAGTTGGAAAATATCATATTAAAAGGAACTAAAAACCGTGATGCTTTTGGAACCTTAGATAAAAATATGTCCAGTGCCTATAACTTGTGGGTCGATAATTCTGAAATAAGCGATTTTAATAGCCTGTTGAAAGTTTCCCAACGCTCTTTTGCCGATACGATTTCTATAGCAAATTCAACAATTAAAGATCTTCAAAGCGGTATAAACCTGGCAGAAGAAACCGATGATAAGGGAGAGTATAACGCGGAGTTTGTTTATATCATTAATTCGAAATTTGAAAATATTAAGGAAGAGATTTTGAATTATTACCGGGGCGGTTATGATGAATCCACTATTGGCGGAAACCTGGTTTTAACCGGGAATACATTCAAAAATTCCGGAACTTCAGAGGACACGGATATTCTCTTGAAAACACGCGGAATTGTGAATGTCGAGTTTTCCAATAATAGCTTTCTCAACAATCCCGTAAAATTCATCGCCATTCTCTGGGGTGAAAAAGGGCAAAAACCGGAGAACAATTCCATTAAAAATTCCGGGGAAATTAAAGTAGAAGAAAACCTAAAGCAAAAATTAATGTACTAATGAAAAAAATATTCATAACCATATTCATATTTTTCGCTTTTTTTTCCTGTAAGGATAATGCCGCAGGTACCTCTAAGAAAATCGAGCAAAAAGGCGAAACCGCAAAATATCCAAGCGATGTCCTTCCATTTATGGATGAATGGACAATTCTTTTAGGGGACGGAACACATAAACAAGATCTAGTAAATTTTGAAAAGAAAGATTTCTTTTATGTTGAAAATAATGGAAAAACAGATTGGGTAGTTTATAAAACGCCTAACTCTGGGATAACTTCAAAAAATTCAAGTAACACAAGAACTGAATTAGGACAAAAAAAACACTGGACTCCCGAAGAAGGTGGTAAACTTACAGGAACCTTAAAAGTACAACATGTTTCGACTTCTGGCGATGCCAGAGTAGCAGCTTCCTATTCTGTTGTGGTTGGTCAAATTCATAGTGATGAAGGACACAAAAACGAGCCGTTAAAAATATTCTATAAAAAGTTTCCGGGTCACACCAAAGGCTCAGTTTTCTGGAATTACGAAATCAACACCAAAGGTGATAATTCTGGTAGATGGGGTTTCTCTACTGCGGTCTGGGGTTATGATATTGCTGTGGTTGGCGCTACTCCAACTACGTTCCCAAAAGAACCAGAAGATGGTATTGCTTTAGGTGAAGAATTTAGTTATGAGGTAAATGTTTTTGACGGGATTATGCACCTAAGCTTTTCCAGTGAAGGGCACGAAACCAAAACCTTTACAAAAAACTTACTGAAATCAGAATATTCAAGAAAGACAGATATGCCTGAACAGGTGAAAATATTATACTCAGCAATAGGTCGTGATGGTGTAGAAAGGGAAAACGCTTATTCTGGCGAGATACAATTTTTTAAACAAGGAGCATATAATCAAACCAACGGTAAAAATCCCGAAGATAATATTGTTTGGAGTACAGGCTCTGAGACCTACGATGGCGATATAGCTAAACAATATAAAAACGGTAGTTATACAGAAGTCTGGTTTAAAGAAGCTACGGTAGGTCCGGGAGTTCTACCAGATAAAGGTAATGAATAGGCTTATTTACATAATGGGTGTTTCCGGTTGTGGTAAAACCACTATTGGAAAGTTGCTGGCGCAAGAGTTAAATATCCCGTTTTTTGATGGAGATGATTTTCATCCAGAAAGCAACATCGCAAAAATGTCTAGTGGTCAACCATTAAACGATGATGATAGACAAGGCTGGTTAGACACTTTAAACAATTTGGCTAAGAAGCAAATCCAAGAGACCAGTTGCGTAATTGTCTGTTCTGCATTAAAACAAAAGTATCGTGATCATTTAAGTCGTGATATTGAAAGTAAGACAAAATGGGTTTATTTATCAGGTTCTTTTCAGCAGATTCTTGAAAGAATATATAGTAGGGCCAATCATTTTATGCCTTCAGAATTGCTAAAATCGCAATTCGACATTTTAGAAGAACCTAAAGATGCATTGCAAGTAGATATAAGTTTAACACCAGAAGATATTATAAAAATTATAAAAAGCGAATTAATGGAAACCTCGGAATTTGGATTATTTGGTCTAGGTGTTATGGGAAAAAGTCTTTCCAGAAATTTGGCTAGAAATGGTTTCAAAATTTCAATCTTTAATAGACATGTTGATGGAGTAGAAGTAAATATCGCCAAAAATTTTAAAGCTCAATTTCCGGAATTATCTAATGCATCTGCATTTGATGATATTTCTGCTTTTGTGAATTCTTTGCAACAACCAAGAAAAATTATGCTCATGGTCAATGCAGGAAAAACAATTGACTTCGTAATTGATGATTTGCTGCCACACTTGTCTGAAAACGATATTCTGGTTGATGGTGGGAACTCAAACTATAAAAAGACGAAAGAACGTATAGCGTATTTAAAAGCTAAGAACATTCACTTTATAGGCACGGGAATTTCAGGAGGAGAGGAAGGAGCTTTAAAAGGGCCTTCCATTATGCCAGGGGGAGATAAAGCTGCTTATAAACTGGTGCAAGCTTACCTCGAAACCATTTCGGCTAAAGACCGTAACGGTTTACCATGTTGTACCTATGTGGGACCGGAAGGAAGTGGTCATTTTATAAAAATGGTTCATAATGGAATTGAATATGTAGAAATGCAATTATTAGCTGAGATATCCACTATTATGGAAGCATCAGGTAAAAATCCAGACGAGATTGCTGCCATTTTAGACAGCTGGAAGGAGAATGCAAATAGTTATTTGCTGGATATAACAGCAAGCATTTTTAGAAAAAAAGAAGGTGAAGATTGGTTAGTAAAGAAGGTTCTAGACAAAGCCGGCAATAAAGGCACAGGCAACTGGACGACTATTGCTTCGGCAGAGCTTGGAGTGCCAGGTACATTAATCGCATCGGCCTTATTTTCAAGATATATTTCGTTTTATAAAGAGGAACGTCTTCTATTAAATAAGACTTTTAAGGGAGTAAAATCTTCAAAATTAAATATTAGCACAAATGAGATTTTAGAAGCCTACCAATTTGCGAGAATTATAAATCATTATCAAGGCTTTAAAATTATTGCAGAAGCTTCAAGATCATATTCCTGGAATTTAAATCTAAGTGAAATTTCAAGAATCTGGACAAGCGGCTGTATTATCAAATCTACCTTAATGCGGGATCTGGTTGAAATCTTTATGGAGACATCCAACTTGTTGACCCATCCTCGATTGATAAAAAAAATCAAGAAATACAGGCCATCAGCAAAAAAAGTGGTTTCACAATGTTTGCTTAATGATATCACCACACCCGCTTTGAGCGAATCGACTCAATTCTTCAATGGGATTACAACAGCATATTCTTCCGCTAATATAATTCAGGCGCAACGGGATTATTTTGGAGCCCACACCTATAAAAGGCTTGATGATGATTCGGGCAAAAACCATCATACCATTTGGGACTAATATTTAACTACTAACTTAGAATTATGGATGCTGCTACAGCGAAAAAATCACTACTAAAAAAAGTCGTTGCCATAATTTTAGGTTTTGGTCCGGGTATTTTTGCTATTGGTTATACCATTGGTACAGGTAGCGTAACCTCTATGATCGTGGCCGGCAGTAAATTCAATATGCAATTACTATGGGTGTTACTACTGAGTTGTTTTTTTTCAGGGATATTAATGTTCACTTATGGCAACTATGCTTTATTGACCGGGGAGACAGCCTTGTATGGTTTTAAGAAACACTTGAAATTTGGTAAGGCCTTAGCTATACTAATTATTATAGGAGTCACTTTTGGACAATGGAACTCCCTTATGGGAATCCTGGGAATTTCATCTAATATTATATTCGAAATATTGGTGCTTAATTTTCCAGGCTTAAGCGGATATGAATACGAAACGGTTCTAATAACAGCCATTATTATAATTTTAGTTTTCTACTTGTTACTATTAGTGGGTAAGTATACTTTTTTTGAAAAGATCCTGGTAATATTCGTAACTTTAATGGGGTTATCGTTCTTATTGTCTTTATTTTTTGTACAACCGCTACCATTGGATGTGCTCAAAGGAATAATCCCAACTATACCGGATGTTCCGGGAGGTAAAATGTTGGTAGCTGCTTTTGTGGGCACTACCATGGCTTCTGCAACCTTCTTATCGCGTCCCCTCTTCGTAAAAGGAAAAGGATGGACTATTAAAAATTTAGATCAGCAGAAGAAAGATGCTATAACTGCTGCTGTTCTAATATTTGTTATTAGTGGAATTATAATGGCCGTGGCTGCTGGTGCATTATTTTATGAAGGTAAAGAGGTAACCCACGTACTGGATATGGCAAATACTTTAGAGCCGGTAGCTGGAAAATGGGCAGTTACTATTTTCTTTTTTGGAGCATTAAGTGCAGGTCTATCATCTATTTTTCCTTGTTTGTTAATAGCACCTTTGTTGATTGCAGATTATCAATCCGGTGAATTAGATACCAACTCAAAGCAATTTAGAATTATAACTTTTATCGCTTCTCTGGTGGCTTTGATTGGGCCTGCTTTTGGAGCCAATCCTATTGAGGTTCAAATTCTATCTCAAGTATTTAATGTGTTTGCTTTGCCATTAGTGATAATTGGTATAATAATATTAGTGAACAGTAAAAAAGTGATGAAGGAATATAAAACCAGCCTATTTGTGAATATAGGAATGTTTGCCTCCCTGCTTTTTGCTTGCATAATATCTTACAACGGAATTTTGGCATTGAGGGAGTATTTTTAATACCTAGTAATGGTATGAAACCCTGTTTATGTTAAGAAGTTATTTGCATAGAAATGTATGTGGAACTATTCAATTTTAATAAAAAATTATATGCTTACTTATTTAGACACTAGTATAATTTTTTGTCACCTTGAGCGCAGTCGTAAGGTCAAACAAAAACGTCTCGACTTTAGCCTGTATTGAGCGAAGCCGAAATACTCGACGTGACAATTGTAGTTATGATTTGCCTATCAGGTGTTTTAACAGAGAAGTATTAAAAATTAAAACTAATAATATGATGAGTTATACAATCAAATCACTATCAATATCATTGGCCCTTGGTGTTTTACTAATATCAAGTAGTAGCTGTAATGATAAAACCAAAAACACAGATACTTCAACTGAGGCCAGCAAAGGTGAAAAGGAAGCGAATAAAACAGTTTACGCAAGTGACGTTATTCCATTTTTTGATCATTGGAAATTGATATTGGGTGATGGTTCCAATGCTGGTATTGCCAATAAATTTGAAGATGAAGATTTCTTCTATACTGCAACGGATGATTCTGGGAATTGGGTAGTTTTTAAGGCGCCCAATGGAGGGGATACCCATGGCACTTCAAATAATACGAGAACCGAATTGGCTCAAATAAAAAAATGGTATCCCGCAACTGCTAATGATAAACTGTCGGCCACACTCAAAGTAATGAATGTATCATCTACCGGCGATGCCCGTGTAGCGGCTTCGTACTCGGTAGTCGTCGGTCAGATTCATAGTGCCGATGGCCATGAGAACGAACCGCTTAAAATATTTTACAAGAAATTTCCCGGTCATACCAAGGGTTCTGTGTTTTGGCATTATGAGATCAATACCGCAGGCGATGACAATTCTGTACGCTGGGATTTTTCCACAGCGGTTTGGGGGCATGACTTTTCGGTGGTTGGCCCTGATGAAAATACCTATCCGGAAGAACCAGCGGATGGTATTGCATTAGGTGAAGAATTCAGTTATGAAATCGAGGTGAAGGATGGTATTATGAACTTAAAATTCACTAGTGAAGGACATGAAACCAAATCTTTTACAAAAAACCTAATCCAATCTGAATATCCAACAACTGCCGACATTCCCAAGCAAACACAGGATCTATTCGTGCCAGTTGGGCAAGATGGGGTAGAGCGTAAAAATGCGTATGCTGGCGAGGGATGTTTTTTTAAGTTGGGAGCTTACAATCAAACTAATGGAAAATCACCTACAATAAATAAAAATTGGTGTTCTGGCGCGGAAACTCATGGAGGCGATATAGAAAAACAATATGCAGACGGAAACTATGCTGAGGTATGGTTTAAGGATGCAAGTATAACTGTAAGTGATAATGCCGTTTCTAATGAAGGTTATTTCACTAAAAATGATTAACCATGAAATGAGCATAACGGGAATGCGATACAAACACCGATGAAGATATGCGAATTGCATATGACCATAAAAAAACAATAAATATCTACATATGAAACAAAAAACTAAGTTAACAGGAAAGAAGGTACTCATCACAGCTGGTGCCCAAGGCATTGGTGAGTCTATAACCAAACACTTTATTGATAGCGGGGCCCATGTGGCAATTCACTATTTTTCCAGTGCAGATACTGCGAAGCAATTAACAACTTATGCAACGAGCAATGGTGTAAATGCGGTTGCAATTTCTGGTGATCTAACCAAAGAAACCGATGTCAACGCATTGATTGAAAAAACAGCAAAAGCCTTAGGAGGTATAGACATTTTAATTAACAACGCAGGTTCCCTGGTAGCGCGTAAGATGTTAAGCGAAATGGAAACTGATTTTTGGAATAAAGTAATGGCCATCAACCTTACGTCTATGATGTTAGTAACACGAGCTGCAGCACCTTATTTGGCAAAAAACAACAATAGCAGTATTGTTAATTTGGCATCCCTTGCCGGAAGAAAAGGTGGGCATCCAGGATCTCTGGCTTATGCTACCAGCAAAGGTGCTATCTTAACATATACTCGAGCGCTCTCAACAGAACTTGGCCCTCAAGGTACTCGCGTTAATGCTGTTGCGCCAGGCCTTATCCTTGGAACTTCCTTTCACGATACGCATACAACAAAAGATTCAGCAGCTGCAACAATCGCAGGCATTCCTGTTCAACGTGCAGGTAACGCAGATGACGTAGCTCGGGCAGTTCTATATTTGGCGTCTGAATACGATGGTTTTATTACCGGAGCCACGCTAGACATTAATGGTGGTGTTTACAATATGTAGTTCCTCATAAAATTGTGTTTTATCTTTTGGGGAGAAAAAATTATTGACAAAGTAAAAAATTATTGTATATTGGTAAACCAATTTGGTAGACCAATTTAAATGAAAAATAAATCAGGATTTTCTCTAGGAATCATTCTTTTTTTGTTCTTTATATGTTCAGGTCAAAATGAGAATCAAGCAGCTTCAGAAAACAATTCTGAAACAACATCGTCTCAGGCGCATCCAAAATTAATTCTAACAGCCCAAGGCGTAAAAGATATTAGAGCACAATTGGGAAATATTCCAATTTTCGATAAAACTTTAGAAAAGGTGAAGGCAGAAGTTGATGCCGAAATAGCTAAAGGAATTGATACACCAATACCAGAAGATTATTCTGGAGGTTACACGCACGAAAGACATAAGCGTAACTTTTTAATATTACAAAAAGCAGGTGTGTTATATCAAATTTTAGATGACGAAAAATACGCCAGATACGTTAAGGATGCATTGATGCAATACGAAGCCTTATATAAGACATTGCCTGTACATCCAAAAACTCGTTCGTATGCACGAGGTAAATTATTCTGGCAATCTTTAAACGATTCCAATTGGTTGGTGTATGTGAGTCAGGCTTATGATTGTATATATAACTACCTGTCTAAAGAAGAACGAAACAAACTGGAAACAAATCTTTTCAGGCCTTTTGCAGATTATATTTCTATTGAAAATCCGCAGTTTTATAACAGAGTTCACAACCATAGTACCTGGGGAAATGCAGCTGTTGGGATGATTGGTTTGGTTATGAACGACGAAGAATTAATACAACGTGCTTTGTATGGAATTAAAGATGTTGATCTGGACAAAACTACTAAAGATGATGATGGAGGGTATATTAATAAGGACGGGAAAGCAGGTTTTTTAGCAAATATAGAAGAGCCTTTTTCACCTGATGGCTATTATACCGAAGGACCATATTACCAGCGTTACGCGATGTATCCGTTTTTAATTTTTGCTCAGGGTTTACAAAATATAAAACCAGAATTAAAGATTTTTGAGTATAAAGACGGGGTGCTTTTAAAAGCTGTAGATGTATTGTTAAACCTTACTGATGCAGACGGTGAATTTTTTCCGCTAAACGATGCCCAAAAAGGCATGTCGTATTTTTCAAGAGAGTTAGTGACTGCTGTAGATATTGCCTACCATAACGCCAACCAGGTCACAGGTTTATTAAGTATCGCAAAACAACAAGATCAAGTATTGTTAGACGATTCAGGATTTTCAGTAGCACTAGGTATCAAAAACGGAAAAGAAAAACCATTCGATAAGAAATCAATTAATTTATTGGATGGATCAAATGGAACTCAAGGTGGAGTAGCTATTTTAAGAAAGGATGATCTAGAGCTCGTTTTTAAATATACTGCACAAGGATCAAGTCATGGTCATTACGACAAATTATCATTTTCATTCTATGAAAAGGGGGATGAAGTTATTCAGGATTATGGCCTTGCCCGGTTTGTGAATATCGAGCAAAAAGGAGGAGGTAATTATCTAAAGGAAAATACTACCTGGGCAAAACAGAGCATTGCGCACAATACCATTATTCAAAACGAGACCTCTCATTTTAATGGTGAATATGAAAAAGGGAGTACGCATCATTCTGAATTGTTCGTCTTCGACGCCAGCAATGGGAATGTACAGATAGTAAGTGCCAAGGAAAAAAATGCCTATCCGGGTACCGAACTGCAGCGCACTATGGTCATGATCAAAGAAGATAATTTTGAAAAACCTTTTGTTTTGGATATCATGAAAGTGACTTCCAATAAGCAAAATCAATATGACTTCCCCTTTTATTTTATGGGTCAACCCATAGAGACGAATTTTAAATATGACTCACCCACCCCAATGAAAATTCTGGGAACTAATAATGGTTACCAACATCTATGGGTAGAAGGGATTAGCAAAGCCGATACCGATAACACTAAATTTACCTGGCTAAACAGTGGTAGCTTTTATACCATAACCACGGTTACAAATCCATTAGATGATCTGTTCTTTACAAGACTAGGCGCTAACGACCCTAAGTTTAACCTGAGAAGAGATACTGCGTTGATGATTAGAAGAAAGAATTCACAAAACACAACTTTTGTTTCTGTCATAGAACCGCATGGAAGTTACAGCCCGGTGTCAGAATTGGCAATAAATGCAGTTAGCCATATTTCAAAATTAAAAGTAGCTTATGATTCTACAGATTATACGGCGGTAAGCATGGAAAATGATTTAGGAAATACAAATATCTTTATTCTGTGCAATACAAATTCGTCAAAAACAAAAGAACATCAATTGAATATAAACGGTAAAGAGTACTTATGGAAAGGTGCTTATTACTACTCTAATATTAATAAATAGAACAATATGGAAACATTTGGAAGCAGTAAGGAATTTTTAATAGGTGATGATATCGCCTGGGAAACAGTAGGAGAAGGGGTAAAACGAAAAATAATGGGCTATGATGATAAAATCATGCTGGTACAAGTGTCATTCAAGAAAGACAGTATTGGGCCTATGCATGAGCATCATCATTCTCAGGTTACCTATGTGGTAAGCGGACAATTTAAATTAACAATTGGGGAAGAAACAAAGGTGCTCAAGGGAGGAGATTCCTTTTATATTCCCCCGCATGTAATGCACGGGGCTTTATGTTTGGAAGATGGAATGTTGATCGATGTATTTAGCCCTATTAGGGAAGATTTTATGCAAAAATAATAATGCTTGTCTCCTTGAGCGCAGTCGAAAGGTCAAACAAATACGGCTCGACTGCGCTCGACGTGACAATTGTAGCCCAAATTCAATCATTAGGTGTTATACCGGATAAGTATAAAATAATTATATGCTTATGAATTTACAAGGAAAAACAGCCATCATCACCGGTGGTACCAGGGATATTGGCAACGCCATTTCCCTAAAATTAGCAAAAGAAGGTGTCAAGGTAGTAGTGAACTATTTACATAGCCAGGCTAATACTGAACAAACTTTAAAGGAAATAATCTCTAGTGGAGGAGAAGGAATTATCGTTAAAGGAGATATGACCAAAAAGGCAGATGTCGATAATTTAGTTAAGGAAGCCATCTCCAACTATGGATCTATCTATATCCTTGTAAACAACGCAGGTGGTCTAGTAGCCAGAAAAACGTTGGAAGAAATGGATGAAGCTTTTTTTGATAAAGTAATAAAGCTCAACCTTTATAGTGTTTTTATGGTAACAAAATCTGCTTTGTCCCATATGAAATCTGGTGCCTCTATAATAAATATTGCCTCCCAGGCAGGGCGGGATGGCGGCGGGACCGGATCCCTGGCTTATGCAACTTCAAAAGGCGCAGTAATGACTTTTCCCGAGGTTTGGCAAAAGAAGTTGGTCCGAGAAATATACGGGTAAAAGGACTATGTCCTGGGATGATAGCCACAACCTTTCATGATACTTTTACTAATGATGAAATAAGAAAAAAAATAGCGGATTCCACCCCACTGCGACGACAGGGTACCGCAGAGGAAATTGCAAATACAGTCGCTTGTTTGGCTTCCAATCAAACCTCCTTTATCACAGGGGCGAATATCGATATCAATGGAGGTTTAGCCTTTTCTTAGAAATTTTCTGCTGAAAACCCTCAATTAAATTATACTCCCATAAAAAATTAAGTAAAAAATAAAAAATTATCGCATTAAGTTTTGTTTAAGAAAAAAATAAAATTATATTTGGTAAACCAGATTGGGAAACCAATTTGGATAACCAATTAAAGGTGTTGTAAAAATGGTAAAAAATAAAGGATGGGTGCGCACCCATCCTTTAAGATCAAACTTCCTTAGAGAGAAGTTATTTAAACACATTACGAATTACTTATCGTTTACATGTATTCCAAAGATACCAATTCGTACGTAATTTATAAATACATTTTTATCGCCATTTCTTTTTTAAATATCATGCCTTAATCGGTTAGGTTAAATTATTAATTTAATTAAATGGAAAACTTATGAATTGGAAAAACACAGCAATTTTCTTAATGGTGTTATTTTGCCATTTACATGCAATTGCTCAGGAAAGTTATTCGCTTTCTGGTAATGTAACTTCTCAGGATGATAACATCCCCCTCCCAGGTGTAAACGTATTTATTAAAGGCACGAACACCGGGGTGGTAACCGATTTTGACGGAAATTACGAAATCGATGTAGCAACTGGTGATATTCTCCAGTTCTCATACCTAGGGTTTGAAAGCCTGGAGATTACCGTTGATGGACAACAAACTCAAGATGTAACTCTTATCTCAAGTTCAGAACAACTGGACGATATAGTCGTGATTGGGTATGGATCTCGTAAAAAATCGCACTTAACAGGAGCTATTGCTCAGGTGGATGGGGATGATGTTGCAGGTATTCAAGCAACTCGAGTGGATGAAGCACTCGGGGGTAAATTATCTGGTGTTTTAATTCAAAATCAGGATGGCGCACCAGGTTCCGATCCTAAGATTCAAATTAGGGCGGCATCTTCGATCAATGGTAATTCAAACCCACTAATTGTTGTGGATGGATATCCTATTTCAGGAAGTTTGGCAACGGTCAATCCAAACGATATTCAAAGTATCGAGGTGTTAAAGGATGCTGCTTCAGCTGCTATTTATGGCTCTAGGGGAGCCAATGGTGTTATTTTGGTAACAACCAAAAAAGGAAAAGAGGGTAAGCCTAGTTTTAGCTACAATACTTATGTGAGTACATCAAGTAGATATAAGAAAGATAATATCAATATGACATCCGGAGAATGGGCTAATACCCTAGAGAGTGGTATAGCCAGTGGCAGATATGATGTTTCTGAATTGGATCCAGCTTTTGTCGATTATAAGATAAATGCCTATAGAAATTCACCTGATGTTGTAGCTGTAGAAGATTGGCTTTTCAAAAATGGATATAGTAATAATCAGGATTTCAGCATGAGCGGGGGTACTGAAAATTCAAATTATTTTGCTTCAATCGGGTATCAAAATACTGAAGGTATTGTATTGGATCAAGCTTTTGAAAGAGTGAATGCACGTTTGAATGTGGATACTAAAATAGGAGACAAATTTAAGACCGGAGTAAGTTTCAATGGATTTGCATCTAAAAGAGATATCGTGGGTTGGGATATGAGAGATCTTTTAAGAGCATATAGCATTCACCCTATTTACCACACTGAAGCGTCTATTGCATTCGTTCAGCAATTGGATCAGCAAGCGCAGGCTTTAGGGCTTGATCCATTTGACGCTGGTTATAGAGGAGGTGATGCTCCTTTTAATAATAGTATCTATACTTTAGAGCCTGGTGATACCGCGCAAGACTGGCAGTACGGTAGAAGTGGGAATGGTATTGGAGGATCTGGCGATGCAGGACCGGCAACGAAACTTGATAATACAGACAGATATGAAAAAACGTATTTCGCTAATATTACGTCCTATTTACAATTTGAGATCATAGATGGGTTAAACATTAAAACTGTTTTAGGAGCAGATATTAGGGATACCCAAGACTATTTTTGGAGGGGACTCGAGTTTGATTCCAGAGCACGTACAAATCAAACTAACTTGGATCAAACCGATATAAAAAGATCTTCAATATTAAGTGAGACAACTTTGAATTATGCAAAGGTATTGGGCAAGCACGATATATCTGCCGTAGCTGGGCTTGAATTTCAAAACCTCTATACCAATGGGACGGCTTTAAACGGTACAAATGTGCCCTTTGGCGATATCATAAATTATAACCTTTTAGATCCTGCAGATATAGCTGTTACGGAAAGGGATGAGACAATTTCAAGAAGGAGCATTTTTGGAAGAATTAACTATGCGTATGACAATCGTTATCTATTATCGGCATCGGTAAGGAGGGATGGGGATTCTCGCTTTGGGACTAATTATAAATACGAAACCTTTCCGGCCTTTTCGGTAGGATGGAATGTGCATAATGAAGAGTTTTGGAACTCGGAACTATTAAGCACATTAAAACCAAGGTTTAGTATAGGATCATTAGGAACTACCTCCGATTTAGGAGCCTATAATTCCTTGAGTCTTTTAAACCCACAAGCAACAGTATTAGGAAATGCATTTCTAATTCCTTCAGATATAGCAAATGATAATTTAACCTGGCAAACGAATACAGAAACTAACTATGGAGTTGATTTAGGTTTTATTAAAAATCGTTTTAGGTTAAGTGTAGATTACTATACGTCGGATATTGAAGATATCCTTATTAATCAAAGTGTATCTGAAGTCCTTGGGACCACTTCAATACGACTTAATTCTGGTGACGTGAGAAGCTCTGGATTAGAGGTTGAACTATCTGCAGCTATTATCCAGGATTTTGAAAAAGATTTTAGCTGGAATATCGGAGCCAACCTATCTACGGTTAAAACAGAAATTACCGACCTAGGTGGCCTGGACGAACTACCTCAGGTAATTTACGGGCAGAGTGGTAGAGGACCTGTTTTTAGGAATTATGTTGGGGGCGAAATTGGAGAAATGTGGGGACTTGAAACTATAGGTCAGGTAGAAGATAGATTTATAGAAGATCCAACAAGAGCTATTGGCTTGAATAGTTCAGAATATTATGTTGTAGATCAGAATGGTGACGGTGTAATAGATAGAACCAGAACTGTGGAAGAAGGTGGAGATCTGGTAAAAATAGGACAGAATACTCCAGATTTTTATTGGGGATTGAATAGTTCAATGCAATTTAAAGCTTTTGATATGTCTTTTCAATTTCAAGGGTCCCAGGGAGGAGATGTTTATAATATAGACCCGATTTACTATAATTCAGAATTTGGAGGAAGAGTGAGGGATAGTTTTGACGCCAATAATGACGGTATTGCCGATCATAATGGCCAGTTCTATACCCAGTCAAGAAACCAGTTAGACGCCCAGGTACAAGATGCATCTTACGTTGCATTGAGAAACCTCACATTAGGGTACACTATTGACCAGGAGGTAACGAGTAAAATAGGTTTGCGTTCTGCGAGAATCTATGTTGCGGCAACCAACCTATTGTATTTATGGTCTGATGATTATACGTCTTTTAATCCAGAGGGTGTTGAGACTACGAATAATGATTATTTAGGTCCTACAACCTATGGGGTACAGGTAGGTGCAAGTCCAATTGTAAGAAGCTTTACATTTGGTTTAAATGTTAATTTTTAAAGATTAAAAAATGAAAACAGTATATAAGTTATTATTAATGTCATTGTTGGTAGCAGTAGGATGTGAAAGTGATTTGGATCAGGTTCCACCAAATATTGCTAGTGCAGATTCTCTGGAGGATTTTCAGGGAGTTTTAAATGCTGCTTATTTTTACCAGCACGGTTCTGTTACACCTTTAGCAGTAATGGGAGATTTTAGAGCAGACAATGCTTTAATGGACGAGGAGCCATATCCTGCATTCGATAGATTCAATGGTGAATTAACCGTTATGGAAGATCAATTTTTCGGGCCTTTTTACACAGCTTTGTACAAGTCAATTTTAAGTGCCAATAATGTAATTGAAAATTCATCAGATGCTACTCATATTGGTGAAGCAAAATTTTTGAGGGCTTTGTCTTACTTTAAACTTGTAAAAGTATTTGGTGATGTTCCAGTGAATTTATCTGCTTCTCCAAGTACAACTGATAAATCTATTCTAGCAAGACAGCCTGTTTCTGATGTATATAATAACGTGATCATTCCAGATTTTCAAGATGCAATAACATCTTTGGACAATTCCGGATTATCAAATGGACGCGCTACTCAAATCGCAGCTCAGGGAATGCTTGCAAAAGCATATATTCAAAGAGGTGATTTTAGTAATGCTCAACCACTTTTGGCTGAAGTTATTAATGGAGCTGCTGGGGCAGGGATTAGTTTACAAGCTAATTATGGGGATATTTTTGGATTTGAAAACGATTTAAATTCAGAAATCATATTTGCAACCCAAATTTCAAGTTCTGTGGTTGATGAATATGGAGATTCCGAATTTTGGTCATGGTATGGTGGCCTGGATACAAAAGCTTTGATGCCGTTAGACCCAGATTTAATTGCAGCTTTTGATGAAAATGGAGAAGTATCAGGAACATTAAGAAGAGGGGTAGTTATTGATGAAGGACTAATGGCATCACCAAAATATCCCCAAACTGGAGGTCCCGATCATGATTGGATAGAACTTAGGTTAGCAGACGTTATTTTGTTATATGCAGAGACATTGAATGAGAATGGTACGTCTTCGGAGGAAGTACTTGATCTATTAGATCCTATAAGAACAAGAGCTGGATTAGATCCTCTGGACCATACTGTGCTTAATACACAAGCATTGGTTAGAGAAGCTATATATGATGAAAGAAGATTGGAATTGGCCTTTGAAGGACAGAGATGGTTTGATTTGGTAAGAACAGGTACTGTTAACGAGGAAATTGGAGAATCAGTTGATCCAAATTATTACCTATTTCCAATCCCAATCTCAGAAATTCTAGCCAGCGATGGGGTAATCACTCAAAATCCTGGTTATCAAGGAAGTTGAAAATGCTTTTGGATAGGTTAAGAATTTTAGTTTGAGTTAGCTACCATTGATTCCGTTGGGCTAAAATCGACGGAATCAATGTAACTTCAAGGGTTTTAATTAGTATGTGATAATTATTTTAAACTAGATTAATTTCCCTAAATTTGCCTAACCAGTTTGGTTAACCAGTTTTTAAATACATATTAAACCAAGAAAAAATGAAGGTGGAGTCGCTTACTAAAATTGATATTCAGCAAGAAACAAGGAATAAAATTATTTCTGAAATTAGGGAATATATCAATTTCAAAAATATGGAACCCGGAGAGAAATTACCATCAGAACGAATGCTTTCAGAACGGTTTGGTGTTAGCCGGAATAATCTTCGTGAGGCAATTCAAACGCTGGAGTTTTACGGGTTATTGGAATCTGTACCACAAAGCGGAACCTATTTGGCCAATATTGGTGTGGTTGCTTTAAATGGGATGATCTCTGATATTTTAAGTCTGGACGATCCAGATTTTAAATCTTTGGTTGAAACCAGAATTTTAATGGAATTAAAAACGGTTAGACTTGCTGCATTAAGAAGGACCGAAGATCAATTAGAACAGATGAAAGAAGCTCTTGAAGCTTATACAAAAAAAGCTATTAAAGGAGAAGACGCAGTACAGGAAGATTTGCTTTTTCATTTGGCTATTGCCAAAGCAAGTGGGAACAGTACAATGAATACTTTCATGCTTATCATTACACCAGAAATTATCACGAATTTTGCAAAATACCATGTTTGTGATGAAAATCAGGCCATTTTGGGAATTGATGAACACAAAGCTATTTATGAGGCAATAGCAAATAAGAATCCTCAAGAAGCTAAAGAAAAAATGAAATTGCATTTTAGGAGTCTTTACAAGTATTGCTACAATGTAGATTTATAAATAAGATGGGAATGCACGATCCTATAAATAATTGGTAGAGAGAAGAATTTAAACCAGGAATTACTTGATATACCTTTCCTAAAAAATTATATCCTCATTCCAGGTCATGTAAGAATATAACTCCACAGGTAGTTGCCTGAGGGTCACAGGTAATTTTGTCTAAAATTTAAGCCCAACAAAGGGCGGCAAATCTGAAAATATGAAGATAAGAGGACTAAGATGGTGGATAATTGGATTGATATGCATTGCCACGGTCATAAATTATATAGATAGAACAGCCTTTGGTGTCATGTGGCCCGAAATGGGTAAGGATTTAGGCATGGATGAATCTGATTACGCAGTCATGCTTAATGTCTTTATGGTTACTTATGCACTTGGTAAATTTTTATCGGGGAAGTTATACGATCAAATTGGGACCCGTCTTGGTTTTATTTTTTCCATTACATTATGGTCTGCTGCTGCCATCCTGCATTCTTTTGCTAGGGGTCTTATTTCCTTGTCACTCGTGCGGGCAATGCTTGGTTTTGGGGAAGCGGGTAACTGGCCGGGAGCTGTAAAAAGCAATGGGGAATGGTTTCCCGTGAAAGAGCGGGCCATTGCACAAGGAATATTTAATGCCGGAGCTTCTCTTGGAAGCGTGGTTGCTCCCGCGCTTATCGCATTTTTATATGCTCAATTTGGATGGAGGACCACCTTTATCATTTTAGGTATTTTAGGTTTTGTATGGATTATACCATGGTTCATTATTAATAAAACCACCCCTAAACATCATCCATGGTTATCCGAAAAAGAAAGAAATCTTATTCTTTCTGGAAGGATAGAGCCGGATGAAGTACCTGAAAAGGAAAAAGGATTACCCGTTTTAAAGATTTTGAGTTATAGGGAATCCTGGGGGGTATTGGTGGGACGATTTTTTATTGAACCAATATGGTGGCTGTTCGTTGGATGGATGCCACTATATCTAAACTCCAAATTTGGTTTCAGCATTCAAGAAATTGGAGCAACCATTTGGATCTCCTATTTGGGTGGAATGGCCGGCAGTATAGCAGGCGGATGGTTTGCAGGCAAACTAATGGAGAAGCGGTCTCTGGATTTTTCCCGAAAACTGTCCATTCTTATTGGTGGTAGCTTAATTTTTCTAGGACTTATGGGGATCATATTCTTGGTAAAAGGAGATAATCCAATGACGTTTATTTATATCGTAGCTGTAGTCCTTTTTGGATTCCAATTCGCCATTGGGAACATTCAAACCCTTTCCAGTGATCTGCTGAAGGGACCATCTGTTGGAACCCTGGCAGGTCTTGCGGGAACGGTTGCAGCGGTATCAGTAATTATTATGAACTGGCTTATTCCCCAGATTACTGAAATCTCCTATACACCGGCATTTATAGTAATTGCCATTTTAGCCCCATTGGCAGTCATATCTATTTATATCTTAATAAGAAGAATAGAACCCGTGGAACTCAAATCAAATTAAATTTTTTATAGAACAATTATAAATATCAATAAACAATGAGTGATTCAAAGAAAAAAATAGCAGTGGTAACCGGAGCAACTGGAGGTATTGGTTTTGCTGTGGCCAAAAGACTTGGTGAGGATGGATATACCGTAATCTTAAACGGAATAGAAGACGATAAAGGAGCTGAAAGAGTTAAAGAACTCGAAAAAGAAGGGATTTCGGCTGAATATTATGGTTTCGATGTTACCAACGAAGAAGCTGTTAATTCAAACTTCAAAAAAATTGGGGAGAAATATGGTAAAATAGATGCCCTCGTAAATAATGCCGGCGGTCTCGGTGGTAGATCAAGATTTGAAGATATGACTACTGATTTTTATAGATCGGTGATGGCGTTAAACCTTGATTCAGCATTTTTTGCTTCCAGGGCTGCTATTCCATTTTTAAAAAAAGGTGATAGCCCATCAATTATTAATTACACTTCAAACGCAGGTTGGAATGCCGGGGGTCCCGGTGCTGGTATTTACGGAACTTCGAAAGCGGCCGTCCACACCCTTACCAGGGCGCTGGCAAAAGATCTTGCGGAATATGGAATTAGGGTTAACGCAGTTTCCCCGGGTACCATTGATACGCCGTTTCATGCGCAAATTAAATCTACTAAACCAGAAGTATTCGCTTCGTGGAAAGATAATATCATGTTAGGGCGTTTGGGAGAGCCAGAAGACGTGGCTTCTGTTGTATCATTTCTGGTAAGTAAAGATGCATCGTTTTTAACTGCTGAAACCATTCAGGTTGGAGGTGGACAAGCCCTGGGAATATAATAAAGCACGAAATGGGCAAGTTAGAAGTAAAAATAGTGTTAGTTACTGGAGGCTTCAGGGATATCGGTCTCGACTTCATTCCTAATAAAAAAGAATAAGATGGATAATATTGTTGCTTTTGGTGAAATTCTAATGCGGTTATCTCCTCCTGATCACCTTCGGTTTTTTCAGGCCAGTTCTTTTGAAACTTCTTATAGTGGTGCCGAATTCAATACCCTCGCTTCGTTACAGAATTGGGGTTTGGAAACTCAATTCGTAACGAAATTACCCGATAACGACTTTGGAAATAAGGTTATTTCTGAAATTTCCAGATATCGTGTAGGTCAAAAGTATATCGCTAAGGGGGGAACAAGACTCGGAATTTATTTTTTGGAAAAAGGTTCTGCGATCAGACCAGGCAAGGTTATTTATGATAGGGCAGATAGTGCTGTGGCTAATATAGAACCTGGCGATATTAATTGGGAAGAAGTACTTAAAGAAGCCGAATGGTTTCATTGGTCTGGAATCACTCCCGGTATTTCCCGGGCAGCAGCGCAAGAATGTTTGCGTGCCTGTAGGGTTGCCAGTAAGATGAATATAACCATTTCCTGTGACCTTAATTATCGGTCCATGCTATGGAAGTGGGGAAAAGAGCCAAAGGAAGTCTTGCCGGAAATACTGGCTCTAACCAATGTCATCTTAAGCGATTTGGCCACTCTTTTTAAAATGCTTGGCAAAGAGAAGATCGATCCAGATTATTCTATGCCAGAAACTTTAGGGGATTATTATGAGGAGGTGCTGGCGAAATGTCCAAAACTGGAATTTTTACCAACTACCTTAAGGTATTCCAAGAGTGCTTCTCATCAAAAAATCGGTGGGATAATGTTTTCTGCAGGTAACATAGTTACATCTGAGATAAAGGAGATTATTCCCATAGTAGACCGGTTAGGAACAGGAGATGCTTTTATGGCTGGTATCATCTATGGTTTAAGCCAGGAATGGGACACTCAAAAAGTTTTGGATTTTGCGGTAGCATCAAGCTGTTTTAAGCACACAATTTCGGGTGATATTAATTTAGCCTCCTTGGATGAGATCAACGCTATTATGCAGGGAGACCTGTCCGCTTTAGTTAAACGATAAAAATTATCAAATATGTCCAAACTATCAAGACTTGAAGTATTCAATATAATGGGATCTACAGGTTTGGTTCCATTATTTTATCATGAAGATATAGAAATTGCCAAAAAAATTATCAAGGCCTGTTACGATGGTGGAGCAAGGGTTTTGGAGTTTACTGCACGTGGAGACTTTTCTCATGA
This sequence comes from Gillisia sp. Hel_I_86, assembly GCF_007827275.1. Classification (NCBI taxonomy): domain Bacteria; kingdom Pseudomonadati; phylum Bacteroidota; class Flavobacteriia; order Flavobacteriales; family Flavobacteriaceae; genus Gillisia; species Gillisia sp. Hel_I_86. The sequence continues at coordinate 1,832,896 of NZ_VISE01000001.1, forward strand.
GGTATTTGGAGAGCTTGGTAAATATGTACAAAAGAACTATCCTGATCTAGCTCTGGGGATTGGTTCGATTACAGATGGCCCTTCAGCTTCATTATATATTCAATTAGGGGCAGATTTTATCGTGACCCCTGTATTTAGAGAGGATATTGCAGCTATTTGTAACAGACGGAAAATTCCTTTTTTTCCAGGTTGTGGTTCTTTAACTGAAATTGCTAAGGCTGAAGAAATGGGCTGTGAAATTGTAAAATTATTTCCAGGTTCCATCTATGGGCCAGAATTTATAAAAGCTATCAAGGGCCCACAACCGTGGACGAGTATTATGCCTACCGGGGGTGTAGAACCAACAGAGGAAAGTATAAGCCAATGGTTAAATGCAGGGGCTTATTGCGTGGGTATTGGTTCTAAACTGATGAAGAGGGACTCTGACGGGGCTTATAACTTTAAGGAAATTGAGCAACTTGTATGTAAGTGTACTAAAATTATAAAGAATCTCAAATCAAATTAAAAAAATATATGTATATCCGTTTTCTACCCTAAAAGCTCTTTTGTCACCCTGAATTTATTTCAGGGTCTCCATATTACATTGATTTACATTGAAATGAGATTCTGAAACAAGTTCAGAATGACATCATTTTTCAGTTTGGGATGCTTTACGGACAAACAAAAAAAATAAAAACACCTAAGATGGTAAGTAAGTCTTAATGTTAGTTAATATTTAATAATAAAGCAAATGGAAAGACATACTACTTTAGGAGAATTTATCATTGAAAATCAAAAGGATTTTCCATACGCCAAAGGAGAATTGAGCGCTTTATTAAGCTCAATTAAGTTGGCGGGGAAAATGGTAAATGAAAAAATAAATAAAGCCGGTCTTTCCCAAATTCTTGGAAAGGCAGGTCAGGAAAATATTCAGGGAGAGTCTCAGGCTAAACTGGATGTAATGGCCAATGAAATATTTGTAAGCACCCTTCGCAACCGGGGTGAAATATGTGGTCTGGCTTCTGAAGAACTAGAAGATTATCTTGTTTTTGAAGATAATATCCATAAAAATGCTGAATATATCGTGCTTATTGATCCATTGGATGGTTCCAGTAATATTGATGTAGATATCACCGTGGGTACTATTTTTAGTATTTATCGCAGAATTACTCCTAAAGGAACTAAGGCAGAATTGATAGATTTCTTGCAACCGGGCAATAAACAAGTGGCAGCCGGCTATCTAATTTATGGTACTTCCACTATTTTGGTTTATACTACCGGAAATGGCGTAAATGGGTTTACTTTTGATCCGGGAATTGGTTCATTTTTTCTTTCCCATCCCAATATCAGGTTTCCAAACACCGGTAATACCTATTCAGTAAATGAAGGCAATTATGTGCATTTTCCGCAGGGAATCAAGAAATATATAAAATGGGTGCAGGAACTAAATGAAGAAGAAAACAGGCCTTTTACCTCCAGGTATACCGGATCGCTGGTAGCCGATTTCCATAGAAATATGCTGCTGGGCGGAATTTACCTCTATCCGCAGGGAACAACAGCTCCTAAAGGAAAATTACGTTTACTGTACGAGTGTAATCCTATGGCATTTTTAACCGAACAGGCTGGGGGAAAAGCTTCTGACGGATTCCGCAGGATCATGGAATTACAACCTGAGGAACTACACGAACGAGCGCCGTTTATTTGTGGAAATAAAGAAATGGTAGAAAAGGCTGAAGAGTTTTTAACTTCTTGTAAATCTTAAAATTTAGTTAGAGATGTCTAATTCGTGAACACTCCATTAAGTAATGCTTGGACAGCCCAATGTTAAAAGCATAAGCAAATTTTAAAACACTCCCGCCTCATCATCTCTATATATTTATCTAGCCAACTAGGAGAATTCGGCTCAACACAATAACTTTTTAAAAAATCAACAAAAAAGCGTTGCCCCGGTGTTGCCCACAAAAAAAGCCGACTCGTTAAAGTCGGCTTATCCCTTTGTGCGGGCGAGAGGAGTCGCACCCTTGATTCTGGTAGATTATAGTAAATCCATATATGTTTAGTTTTTCTTTATTTAATAGGGTTTAGCATATAGATAAATTCTACTACATAAAGATAAATTCATATAGATTAAGTATATTTGGGGGAATAAGAGGGGAATTATGGCTTCAATAAAATACAGAATTAAAACGTCTAAAGATTGGAATTCAATATATCTTCGATTTAAGCAGGGAAAACAGTTTGATTTAGAAATTTCTACTGGCATTCAAGCGCCAAAAGGCAGATGGAGTAAATATAAAGAAGAAATCCTTCCAACGATTGAAATGGATTACCGTTCTGCTAATTTGAAATTAAAGGAGCTGAAAAATTATGTCAGATCAGAATTCGAAAACACTAGGTTAAATGGTCATCTGATCAATTCTAAGTGGTTAAAGGAAAAGATCTATCATTTTTTTAATAGAGAAACTTTAAATGCTGAAATTGACGATAGATTATTCTTCACTAATTATATTGACCGATTTATTAAGGCCTCTCACAATAAAAAAACTCGAAATAATACGCCGGTTAAAAAAAGGACTATTCAACATTACACTACTACAAAAAATAAGATATTAGCTTTTGAGGAATATCAAAATAAGAGATTGCGTTTTGAGGATATAAATCTTCAATTCCATTCTAACTTTATTGATTTTTTAGAAACTGAACAGTTATTAAACCCTAATACCATTGGGGGTTACATTGATGATATAAAATTATTTTGTAGCAACGCAGATAAAAGAAATTACGATGTTCCTAAAGACTTTCAATTATCAGATTTTTATTCTCCATCAAATAAAACGAAAGATATCTATTTAAATGAGGAAGAAATTAACTCGATTTACTGTGTTGATTTGGAATATGAGTATTTAGATAATGCCAGGGATTGGTTGGTTATAGGTTTAAGAACTGGATTTAGAGTTTCTGATTTTCTTTCTTTAACTAACAAGAATATTGAAAATGGTTTTATAACTAAAAATACCAAGAAAACTGATTTCCCCGTGATTATTCCAATTCATGATCAAGTACAGGAAATTTTGAATAAAAGAGGCGGTGAACTACCCAGGAAAATAAGTGATCAGAAATTTAATGATTATATTAAGAAAGTTGCTAAAAAAGCAGGGTTAACTGAACTGACCGAAGGGGCAAAGATGAGCGAAAGAAATATCCTTCGGAATGGCAAAAAGGTCACCATTCATCGGAAAGAATATGGAAGCTTTAAAAAATATAAATTAGTAACTTCTCACATATGTAGGAGATCTTTTGCTACCAATCTGTATGGAAAAATTGATACGCTTACTATTATGAAGATAACTGGGCATAAAACAGAAAAGCAATTCCTTGATTATATAAAAGTTACTCCAAAAGAGTATGCTGAAAAATTGAAAAACTTCTGGTTAAAACAAAAATCATAACTTAGTATTGTAATTCAAATTTTTATTATGAAAAAATTATACTTGTCCTTGCCGTTGTTACTTTCTTTCTTCAAAGTTGCATAAGTAATTCTCAATTTAAATCTCAATTATCTTAAAATTAATATATTCTTTTGCTCTGTCTAGGCTAAATGTAGTTTCCATCTCTATATCTAAACCATCTATAATGGCTATTTGAAATAGCATAGCTGATATTATTAGCCTGAATTCTTTATTGTTTAATTTATAACCCTTTTCTGTTTTTTCTGCCCCCGCATTTTCTAATTGCTCTTTAAAATAATTTTCACATTCAACTCTCTCCCAATTTCTAATATGTAGTATACACATAAATATTTATTTTAAAGAAGCTAAGCCATACCTAACAGCTTACTACAGTTTCCTAATTGTTTTTATTATAGTATATTCATTTAAAGATTAATACCATGCGAAAAATCCTATTCTTTCTATCCTTGACGATTGTTACCTTCTGTTTAATTGGCTGTAGAAGCCATAGAGATGATTGTATAGATTCAATGATGAAAAAGAAAAGGGTATTCATATGAAGATGCAAAAGATGCCTGTGAGGACGCTCAAATAGACACCTATGCAAGATGATTTTTTCTATATCTATTCAAACTCGGGCTGCATTCTAAATTTTCATGATAGGGTTGTATATATTTCCAAAACGCTTTCCCTGCACTATCTAAATAATTCATCGTATAATTTAATTTTGTATTAGAACCAACTTGATATAAGTATTCGTTACATCCATAAGAGTATTTTGATTTAAAACATACTATCGCAAAATAATAGGTGTCAAAATCAATAAAAACTTTATGAAATGAAACTTTTGAAATTGCTTCGCTTAATGGACTGTTATAAGTTGTTCCATAATCATTTGATTTAACAAAATCTATTAACTCCTCACAGGACTGAGCTTTTAATCCCAATGAAAAAAATATAAAAATGACTAATAAAAATATTTGTTTCATAAAATAAATGGTTTCTTAGTTCTGGCACTATCCCGAAGCAGTAAGGTGCAATTAATAATAGATTATCCCAGTTAACTATTTTTTTGGTAAAATAGTTGGATCTTTTTTTAGCCCAGTATATATTATTCTTTGGTTAAATTGATTGCCCTCTCTATCAAAATACCAAGCTATATATGTGAGTTGTTTGTCAAAAACTACTGTATTACCATAGTTATCATAAAACATATATAGTTCCGTTCTATCATTATATTCAGAAAACGTCCAGTTATTATATTTCCAAGGATCATTGCCTCTTTTGAAGCCGTAATAATCTTTACCAAAATATAGTTCTGAATTTGTATCTAATTCTTTGGTCAATTCATATTCGTTTGAGTTTTTATTAAACCTAAATTCAAGTATTTTATTAGTTCGAAAGCCCTCTCGAATTTCAATAGGTCTGGAATTTTCTTTGCTTGGTAGATTACTGTTTTCTTTTTCTACAGTATCTAAGTCGGTTATCTTTTTTAATAATTGTTTTACTTCCTCGTTTCCAGGTCTGAGTTTTTTAGCTCTTTCTAATAAAGATTTAATTTCAGAATTTAATTCTTTTCTTTGCAGATACAGCTTTGTGTATTTCACATTTTGATCTTCTGAATTTTTAATCTGTTTTATTTCATTATTTATATTTTTTGCTTTTTCAAAAAAGTTTCGAGCTAAGGCAAATAGTGATTCGAAATGATTTGAATTTTTTGCCACTGCCAATTTGTAAAAATTGATGGCTATATCAATTTCTCCATTTTGCTCATAATTAAACCCTTTTTTATAATAATCATCTGCTTCCTCATACTTCGATTTAGAATCTTTTTTATTAACTGGATAATTATTAGATTGTTTCTGAGATATTGAATTTATTAAGTCGTTATATATCCCTATAAAATAGTTAATTACACTATTAGTAGCCTGAGCGCTTGAATAATCAATTTTATTATTTTGATTATTAAATCGAGTGATAGCATCTGAAAATCTCTTATGTAGAGTGGGGTGAGAAGTTAAATTTCGGGATAACTCATCAATTTTATTTTGAACTAAATTTATATTGGAATTATATTTAGACTCTTTCGCAGCTAAAACCTGATTGGTAAGATTAGCGTTAAAAGTGTTCACAGGTTGCATATCGGCATAGGGAGATTTTCTTTGTTGTTGTCTTTGAGTCAAATCTGTATATCTCCACTCCTCATTGATGGCATCCCATTCTTTATATCCAACTAATTCATTATAAGAATTGTAATATTCATACCTCTGTTGAATTTCGTTATATTTTTCAGTGTATGATTGGCTAAAGCATGCAAAGGAAAACAGAATTAAAAAGATTAAAATGGGTGATTTCATATTTAATTTGTTTTATTTAATTCTAAGCTGACATTATTCTGATAAAATGTAATTCTCTCACTATCAATTTTTTCAAATCTATAGGCGGTTCTTTGTATTTCTGCGTTATCTAAATTAACGGTTACATTAAATTCATAGGTTTCTCCAGTCTTAATTTCTTCATCTATCGATGCTGAACCATTTGGAGCGTCATTGGCATTTCGTGCCATTCCAACAATATCTAAAACGACAATACCACCACCAGAAATAATCTTGACATTTTTAGAAGAAACTTCAATTTGGATTTGAGTGAATGAATCATTTTGACTTCGTTCATCTTCCCATGAACCTTGAAGCCATTCAGGAGGGGACAAAGATAACTCTGTACTAACTGAATCTGTACTACAGGAAATTAAAAGGCAGACCGTTAGAAATAAAATACATTTTTTCATTGTGAATTTTTAATGTATTCATTTCAAGGTAGGGCTGTGAAAATGAATAGTATAGAGTTCAAATATTGATTTTATTCTTAACATTTCAAAGTTTCTTTTGTAGAAATCCAAGGTTCGCACTTAATTTCAGGCTTAAGCCCAGTTAAATAGTCCATTCTAATTTCTAGTGTTTTTTTTACCAGATCGACATTTTCCTCAGTAACAATTATGCTATCATGTATGGTTGCCATAAACATATCCGGGTAATCCTCTGCTAAATCCTTAGTTATGACATCAAGAATTAAAAAAGCTTCAAATTGTTGTAGAAAAGTAGCAAAGCGTTTTTTGGCTTTCTTTATACCTTCTCTATAATTTTTCTTTAGATGTTTCGAACTCTTAAATTCTGCAACAAAATCTACAATTATTTTAGGTAAAAGATTTTTTACTTCTCTATAGGTTTTTGTCTTGCTTCCAAGTCCGCTATACATAAATTCCAATAGTAGAACCTTTGCTAAGGACCGTTTGGAGTCAAATTCCCTTTTTTCAAGTTTACCTATTTGAGTATTATAAGCTTCTATTACATAAAGTCCTTTTTCAGTAGTTATCTCTTTTAAAAATTTATCAGATAATAATTCTGAAAGCCATATATAAATATCCAAATCAACAACTATCGATTTAAAAGCTTCAAACTCCTTCTGGCTCTGCGATTCCGTAAGTTTGTAATTCATAATAGAGAAAACTTCATCCCATTTCTGATTAGAGATCTTTCTCTTATCAAAACTTTTTCTAATAAATTCTTTATCCCTATTAGTACCAATCTTAATCATTTCTAAAACGGAAGTCATAAGAAAGGGTTGGGATGATTTTAAATCTAAAGATATTAGAGTTTTTCCCTGACAATTTAAAAATTGTCGAAGGTTAGAGCTTAAATTGGTTAGATTACTATGAAGTCTGTTATCTTCACCTTCCCGACTGTACCACCAGTTACCCACTGTTAAATTATTAACTGCAAAGGCATATTGATATTTTTGATCTTTACTAAGATCTTCATTATTCTCAATCCATTTGTAGGCATTTTCGGTATCTATTTGTATGTAATTTTCTTGTAACCATTTGGTTAAATGTCCAGTTTTCTTTGCTGCTCTTTCCTTTCTTTTATCTTGAATCTCATTTATTTCTTTTGAAATTTCTCCTTTTCTCTTTAATAGTTCATAAGAATGAAAATTGAAAGGTTTGAACTTAGATTTATCTTTTTGATCAAACCAACAAATTTTATAACCATAGCTTTGATTTCTTTTGATGCTATAAGCTTTAATTTTAATAAATCCATTTTGTAGTAAAAAGTTTTTATGATCCTTGTGCCGATTCCTGCACAATTTATTGAGATACTTTGCAGCAAGTCTGACAAATCCTTCTGAATCTCCTTTTCCATGAAGATTACCAAATGTTATTAAGTTTAGAAAACACACTAAATAATCTAGCCCCAATTTCTGTTTCTTTTCTAATGAAAAATTGTAATGTTCTAACCTAACCTCTAATTCGTCAAATAAATCTTGATTAATTTGAACGCAATATTTTTTTCCGCAAATCATCCTTCCCAGGTTTTAGATTGAGCATTTTCATTTTCTAAATAAGAAAGGATTTCGCTCTTTAAATAATAAACTCTTCCTCCAATTTTCTTTGGTTTAAGAAAACCTTGATTACTATAGTTCCATAAAGTTGTGTAGGACGCTTGTAAGAGTTCTTTAGCTTCTTTCCGGCTGAGTAGATTCTCTTTTCGATTAGCTGCACCTGGAGGCTTAAAATCCTTAAAATTTTGCAGTTCTGAAGCTACTGCATTCTTAATAATAGTTTTTAGATCTTCAAGATCTAATTCTGTAAATGTTTTTATACTCATAATAATTATCTTTTATGAGTACAAAGCTTGAAAATATTGTTTTCTGATTTATAGCTAGAAATTTCCGAAAATCGGAACTACCTTTTGAAGATTAAATCATAGGCCGCTTCTCGAGCTTCAGATTTACTCTTTCCCAAAGAATCAAATTGATTTTTTTCAATTATGAAATCAAACATTTCTATAGTTATCAAATTTCTATCTTTAAGAAAAAAGGCAAATTGCATATCGGTAATTTTATGAATTTTTTTCTCGAATAACATTCTTTTAAAAACATAACCAATTGCTTTATATGGATTTTTCTTAACAACATTTTCATTTAAGTATTCAGTGAAACATTCGTATTCGATTTCACTTTTAAAGAAGTCAGGATGTATGGGTGTTTTCTTTTTCTTTTGAAACTCTTTATCTAGTTTATCAAGATATTTTTCGAGATCAGATTTGTCATAATAATATTTAAATTCAGTCTCTAAAAATTTAATAAAGTTAGCCTGCCGATCTTGTACCATGGTCATTACTGGCATCAGTTCAGGAAAAGTGTCAAACTTGTTGAAAAAAGGGAAGATATTTTCTTCTGGAGGATTACTGTAATTGGTATTCATCCAATTGTTAGAATATCGAATTTTGGAAAGAATTACTTTATTCAATAAATGTCTTGGATAATGAGGAGTTGGAAGATTTTCGTGTATATAATGATTTAGATACTCAGTAATATTTTCTTCAATCTCAATTAACTTTTCTTCAACTTTTTCACGGAAATCATTTTTATGATATATAAAGTCGGCATAATTAATTGTTTGTAATTCAGATAGCCTTACATTTTTGGATCTTCTATAAAAATGCCTATCATAATATCCGCTTTTAAATAATTCTTTGTCGACTTCTAACGTCAAACATTTATCCATAGTTATAATAACACTTTCATGCTCATAAGTTTGATCTAAATCTTGGTCATAAACTGGTTTTTCCAAATCTATAATGATCTCCATTCCTACCACCAATTTTTGTAATTCTGTTATGTCACCGATTGAATATTGATCTAATGCTTTTATTAATTTTTGATATTTTGGCTTGTTACTATTTCCCATTTGTAATATTAAATATAATACCTAAAAGGCAATGCAGGCCTTAAATCCTCTATTTCACCAGAGGTCAAAATTTCTCCAATAACATTTGCAAATTTCAGAGTGACGGGTGATCCGTCGCAGAATTTACAGGAGTTATAATTCAATTTTGTGAGAGCTAAAATATCTTTGCATACGGTATTAATATTTGTGTTCCTTGCTCCCCTTGTTACTTTTATTGAAAGAGGATTAGGAGTTTCCATGCCTAAAGGTTGTTGTAGGCGAGGAATAAAACCTTTAGTCCAGAGATAAGCCTGAGAATGACTTTTTGTATAATAAGATCCCCTTAAAATTGGGAAATCTTTATTCCTGTATAATTTAAAAACTTTTTCTTCTTTAATAGTGACGCCAATAATTGAAATATCTTGCCCTTCAACTGCATTTAAAAATCCCTTCCATTCTTCATTACTGAAGTAAGTTTTACCATGAATAAAAATCTCTTTAGGTAATCTATTATTTTCCCTTTTAAATGAATCAAGAGCCTTATTGAGTAAATCTTTTGAAGCTTCTTCGGATAAATGAAATTCTTTAGTATCCTCATTATACCATGGCCCGACAGCGCCTTTAAATACCATTCCATCACCGCTATCTAAAAACATTTGGGCAGCACAACAGGCATACTTATTATTTTTATTTCTCTCATTTATTTTAAAAACTAATCCTATATAACAGACGTCCTTTCGAATTTTTCCAAGTTTCCATGGTAAGCCACCCAATTTATAATATACTGACGTTGCTATATTCCAACAAATATCAGATTCCATGTTAGCCAAATCTCTTTTGGGTTCGTTTCTTGAATTTAAATACGGATGCTGATCATAAGCAATCGTTGATTCCCTAATTATTTGTGTAAGGATCTCATGCTTTAACAGTTTTAATTTAAGTTGATTATGAAAATTATTTTCGTAATTGTAACTATCCTTAAGTTTTTTTATGGTTGGATCTATCTCGTCAAATAATCCCACGGTTGTTCTGGAATATTTATCTTTTATGCCAATTTTTATAGGGTCTTTAGCAGGTTTGGATTTAACCCTTCCATGTTGATAGACTTCATCGGGAATAATAACGAACCATAAATTAACTGGTGGTCTGTCATCTTCCTTTTTCTGGTCGATAATTTTATCTACAAATAAATCTACCATACTTGAAACTCTCACATGAGAATCAGAGTATCTATACATTTTTTTTAGATCCGAAGGCGATACTTCTAATTCTACAGTGGAATTTAAATTTACAGTAATTCCAAAAATGGCTTCAAAACCAGGATAAAAAGGTTTGGATACGTCTTTTTTTAAGGGTATAACTGGATTTAAGAATTTTGTTAACCAGCTTTTAAAGAAATCTATTCCTGAAGGTGTTCCTATTATTCCTATCGAAAAATTATTTACTTTATCCTTACTGTATGGGCCAAATAGGGTAAGACCGTCCCTAGGATCTTGAACCTCTTGATTATGATTGAACAGTAATTTAGGCTCTATTATATTCTTGAGTTTATTCATTTTGCGATTCTTCGTCTTGAGATAGATAATGTTCTTGTTCCTCCAGAAAATCATCAATTGGAATCATTCTTTTTTCATCATTTGGTTCTATATAGGTAAATGATGATTCAAATAAAATAGGAGTAGTTGGAAGTTCTAAATAAGAATTATTAGATAGGGGTATGTAAATTTTATTTTCTTCGGTTCCTAATATCGATAAATAAGAAAGTAAAAGATCTCTCCACTCCTTATTAAACATTCGCTTTCCTTTTTTTCTCCTTGCAGCCTGAATTTTTTTCGAGTCACTCCAAGGTTTCATCCCATCTGAAGTAAAAACTAAATGATTTTTCAAACTGAAACACAATTCGGGTTCTAATAAAGTATGGAAGCTAATACCATAGTGCCAAAAATCTTCAAAATATTTGCCTGTCAAACCAATATTTTTAGATTTTCCATTTAGCTCAAACTTACCTTTCACTTTATCGTCAATGGAATGCGGATGAAAATAGCAGAGTTTATTTGAAAACTGATAATGCAATAACCCTAGATTTTCCATATAATAATGAAGGACTCTATTTAAAAGTCTAACTAGCAACCTTCTAAGATCATTGTATTTTGGAAAATTATCTGATTCAAAGTAATTGAAAGCATTCTTAGTGTTAGTTTCAATAACTTCTTTTGGATTTAAATGTAGATCTTCAGCTTCTAAATAAAGATTGAGATCTTTATCAAAAGTTACAACCATATTGCCATGCCTATAACAAGGAAAATCGTTTTCTTTTAGAATAGCTTTTGCCTGTTTATCATTTCTAAAGTGAAAAAAATAAATATTTCTGGGTAAATTCTCAATTCTCAGCCAGTTTGAATAGAAAACATCTGTACCCCCTTTTTCAATCCCACTCCAATTAGAATAGATATTATTATACCAATCAGTTAAATTAGTTTTGAGGTTTTTATCTCTTGGTGCTTTATCGGCCTCTAATTTTTTAAAAAGTCTTTTCAAGCCTACCGCCCAGTTTTTCTCAAAGTCTATTATATTCTTTCGATTTAAGCCAATTCTCGCTGAGTAGGAAGATTGATCAATTTTAATGGGGATAATAAAGTCTTTTAAGCCAAATTGTCTTTCAATACTTTTACATTGTTCCCATTCATCCAAAACCCCCTGTTTACTAAATGTCACTTCGGAGACTACTAAAATATATTTGATTGAACGATATTCTAAAAAATCTTGAAGGCTTTTCCAGTAATCGGATTCTCCACCTAAGAGAAAAGTTAAATCACATTCACAATTGTAGCCGTGATTTTGAAGTTGGGATTGTAGCCAAATTGTAAATTCATTGTCTTCAGGTGTTGCATGGCCAATAAATATGGTGTCTCTAGCTTGTGGATTATTTTTTTCGAGCATAAAATAATTTAGTGAATCGGCGTAGGGGACGAATATTCATCTAAAATAGTAAAATATAGTGAGAAATTTAATGTGGGGGATTAACTCATTAGGGACCAGTATTCAAATTTGATTTTGAGAAGAAATTTATAGGATACCCCACCCTTTATAGATATTGAAAGAAAAACTGGGGTGTTTTTAGGGGAATTTATAAAATAAAAAAAGCCTAATAAACTTTAGATCAGTCTATTAAGCTCTTTTTGTTGTGCGGGCGAGAGGACTCGAACCTCCACACATTGCTGCACTAGATCCTAAGTCTTGCATACCTTGCACCAACAAAACACAAATTAACTCATTTACAATTACTTATGTGTTTTGACATTTTATTTAAAGTCATATAATATCAGTTAATTTCAACATTTGTTGTACCTATGTTGTACCCAAAATTCCTAATAAAGATGTATCTTTAAAGTGAATTTTTGACAAAATGTTGTACCTGATTTGACTTTCGCAACTAAAACAGGTCAGCTATGTCAGCAAGTGCAAAAATCATTCTACGAAAAAAGCCTAATACCAAAGGAATGTTTCCTTTGGCAATTAGGATAACTAAAAACCGCCGTTCTACCTATAAACATATCGGTCATTATATTGATATGGAAGATTGGGATGAGAAAAATCTTCGTGTAAAAAAGTCCCATCCTAATGCAAAAAGCCTAAATAGCTTATTGTCCTCAAAACTTACAGAAGTGAATAAGGGCTTAATGAATCTACAAAGTGAAGATGGTGATGTATCGGCCACCCAGATTAAGCGGAATATTTACAAACCTATTTCAAGTTTAACATTCTTTGATTATGCAAAAGAGCATTTAGACGCACTTGAAGCTGACAAGAAAATGAATAGATATACAACAGATACTGCACTCCTAACCTATATCAGTGATTTCCATAAATCAAAAGAATTGCGCTTTCAAGAAATTAATCTGCGGTTTCTCAAAAGATTCAAAACTTATCTCATGGGCAATAGAAATTTAACGGAGACTTCTGCCCTAAACGTAATGGTATTGATTCGCTTGATTTATAATAGAGCAATTGCTGATAAAGTGGTAAGTAAAGATTTATACCCTTTTGGTAAAGGCAGTTTCAAAATCAAATTTCCACAAACTATTAAAATAGGGCTTAACAAAAAGGAAATTACGCAGCTTGAAAATGTTCAAAACCTGTCAGAAGTACAACGTCACGCATTAAATGTTTGGCTTTTCAGTTTTTATTTTGCCGGGATGCGAGTTTCGGATGTTCTTTTTACCAAATGGTCAATGGTTTATGATGGTAGATTGAACTATAGGATGAGCAAGAACACGAAAATTGTATCACTCAAAATACCTCAAAAAGCAATGATAATATTGAAGTATTATGAGAATAATAAAAATGGAGCTGATGATTTTATTTTTCCTGAAATGAAAAAGGCTGATTTCAGTGAAGCCAAAGACGTTTATAATAAAATTAAAGTGGCGACCAGTAAATTCAACAAGAACCTAAAATCAATTGTTAAAAAAGCAGGAATCAACAAAAAAGTGACAATGCATATCGCACGACATTCATTTGGGAATATTGCGGGAGACTCAATTCATCCTCTCATGCTACAAAAACTCTACAGACACAGTGATCTAAAAACCACCATTAATTACCAGGCCAATTTTATTCATAAAGAGGCAGATGAAGCTCTTGACAGTGTTGTAAATTTCTAATCCTTTGATAGTATTTTTGGGAGTATTTCCTGCCATCCTATTTACTTCATAGCTGGAAAGAAACAGAATAACGAAAGTTATAGTATAATTAATTTTACCCCCCTTTAACGTAGATGCCCGAATTCTATTCGGGCATCTATAGTAATTGAATTTAAAGCATCTTTTAGTCAATCCAATGAAGTATATCATCTTTTGATTTACGAAATTTCTTCAATTTTACATTCCAATCATTTTCTGTATCTCTATAACCAAGAGTCAAAATAACAGCACTTGTAAGTCCCATATCGCCAAGTCCTAATATTTCATCCACTTTATCCGGAAGAAATCCTTCCATAGGTGTCGTATCAATTTCCAGTTCCGCTGCTGCGGCTATAGCCATTGAAAATGAAATATAGGCCTGTTTGGCTGCGTGTTGGGCATGCCAATCATTGCTTAGGTGTTCGTACATACCCCAAACGATTTCTTTGTAATTAGTCATTGTTTCTTTCGGCAGACCTCGTACCGACATCATATCATCAAATACCCTAGTTATCTTTTCCAGAGTATAATTTGTCCATGATGCAAAAACAAGCAGGTGAGAGCATTCTGTGATTGGAGATTGGTCATACCCTACCGCCCTAATATCCTTCAGTGTGGATGGGTTCGATATTACAAATATTTCATAGGGTTGCAAACCCGATGACGATGGCGCCAATCTAGCAGCTTCCAGAATATAATCCAATTGATTTTGGGGTATTTTTTTCCCAGTCATTTTTTTTGTGGCGTATCGCCAGTTTAATCCTTTTAATAAATCCATAAGTAAAATTTTTTTGCAATATTATTTTAATGTGGTGACAAATTGTAACTTTGTGACTAAAAGTAATTGTAACATTTAGGTAACAATGATAAAATGAAATCAAATAATTCTATGCGAGAACAAAAAGAAACCGGGTTAAAGGCCTGTAAGTTTAAAATTCGAGCCATTCATGATGTACTGTATATAATTGGTGGCAAATGGAAGATTTCGATTATTGCCTGTTTATGCTATGGAAATAAGCGTTATTCCGATTTACTCGATGAAGTCGAAGGAATATCAGGAAAAATGCTGAGTAGAGAACTTAAAGAAATGGAAGCGAATAACCTAGTAAGGAGAACGGTGTTAGATATCCAACCTATTGGTGTGGAATATTCACTTACCGCCCATGGCCGTTCTATTAAACCCATTATAGACGTGATTGCGGATTGGGGTAATAATCACCGAGATAAAATACTAAAAGAGAACCCTTCATAATATTTGCGTACTGTTTGATATTGTACCTAATATCAAGTAATATTTGGAAATTCCTTTTACATGCTTGATAGGCTGATTAATTAACAAATGGTAATTGTCATCATTGTATTAATGGGCAATTTTGTTAAAAAATTAAAGCATGAACAACAAGGTATTAATTACAGGGATAACAGGCTTTTTAGCCTCCCATATAACAATCCAACTCTTAAATAAAGGTTACAAGGTCATAGGAACTTTACGCAGCCATGACCGTAATGATTCAATTAAATCAACCATTGAAACGCATACAAAAAACATTCATAATCTATCTTTTGCCGTAGCTGATCTCAACGATGATACTGTTTGGGATGCAGTTACACGAGATGTTGACTTTATCCAGCATGTAGCATCGCCACATCCGAGACAAGCTCCAAAATCAGATGATGAATTGTTGCTTCCTGCCAAACAAGGAACTTTAAATATCCTGAAATCCGCCGCTAAAAATGGTGTGAAAAGGGTGGTGATGACTTCCTCACTGGGTGCCGTTGCATATGGAAAGTCGTATGAGGAGCTTGAAAAAACACTTAGTGAGGAAGATTGGACAGATGAAACAAACTTGGCAGACACTACGGCCTATTACAGGAGCAAAACAGTCGCAGAAAAAGCTGCATGGGGATTTGTTAGTTATGAAAACATCGATTTAGAATTGGTAACTATTTGTCCAGGGGCAATATTGGGACCAATACTCGAAAGCGACTTTGGAACTTCCGCAAATATTGTAATCTCATTAATGGATGGGAGTTTTCCGGCAATTCCTAAAATCGAATTTGACATAGTTGATGTGCGCTCGGTCGCCGACCTACAAATATTAGCGATGGAATCGCCTACAGCAAAGGGCAAAAGATACATCGCAACAGCAGGGCATCTAACACTTAAGGAAATTTCTCAGATTCTTAAAGGGAAATATCCCAATAGAAAAATACCGGTCACAGAATTGCCAAATTTTGTAACAAAGTTTCTTTCCTTATTTCAGCCAATGCTAAAATCAATATTGCTTGAGACCCATAATCGTAAAACAACCAATAAGAAAGCCATCAATGAACTAGGTTGGGTACCCACATCACCTCAAGAAGCCGTCATATCATGCGCTGAAAGCTTATTTTTGAATAATATTTTAAAATAATGGAAAAACTAAAATCAGCTTTGGCGTTTGCTGGAATTCTGTCATCGGCAGACATAGAAATTTTGGTTGACCTTTTCAAGTATAGGAAACTCAAATCCGAAGAACACATAGAAGATTTTGGTAAACTTTCACATGAAATAGTGTTTGTTTGCAGCGGGGTTTTACGCGCCTACAGTATTGATGGCAACAGGAACGAAGTCACCAAATACTTTATCAAGGAAAACCAGTTTTTCGCCAATTTAGAAAGCCATTATTCATCACAGCCTTCAACGGTTGCAATTCAATGTGTCGTTGCCAGTGAGGTTTATACCATTCCATTTAGTTTATTTGAAAAGCAATTTGAGCGGTTTCCGAATTTATTCATTTTTTTTAAAAGTGTGACTGAATCCACATTACTTAACAAAATAAAGGACAACGATTTTTTGAATTTTGGTGATTCAAAAACCAAGTATATGGAGTTTTTGCTGAGATACAAAGTTTTAGCCCAAACCGTGCCTCAAAAGTATATCGCATCCTATCTAAAGATTACTCCGCAATCATTGAGTCGTATAAGAAATGAAGTAGCAAAAGGGGGAAAATAAATCCTTCAGAAATGCAGACACGACCCTGATTGACGACAAATACTCTTAGCTGTTTCGAATAACCGGTGTATGATGGATTTTATGTTCGCTATCGTTAATCAGAACCATATGTTCCTGTTGCAATTTCTTCAAAGAGTATAATTGGTAAGGAACTCCTTCCTAAAAGTTATGCCTTCCTATTTTAATCCTATTGTAGTACTAATTTTACTACAAGAGGATTCCGAAATTCTGTTATAATATTCAGCAATTTGGATATCCACATTTTATCCCCAGAAGCTATCTTCATTTTGAAATGAAACTTTTCAATCAAGATGCGTAAAAAAATCCAAAACATACTTGAAAAATACCGAGAAGAAATAAGAATAGTCAACGAATCGGATCTATCAAAATTTTCTAACACTGAGAGAGGTATATTACTATCAAGAAAGTATTTACAAAAGCTTCGTGTTACGCTTAGAGAAGGCTCTTTCGAAAACAAGGAAAATGAAATTTATTTTTTCAAAAATCAAAAACCTGAAATCCATGGACATTTAAAATATTATGCAAAATTGTACAAATATTTGCTACAAAAGCCAAGAGGCTCGGATAAGTCCAAAAGGATTTTCATCGATTCTGAAATTAAAATTCTGCAAGAATATTACTATCGAAATAATGATTTTATCAAGTACTATAGGCAGAATGCGACTTTTCTGGATGAGTTCTATTTTTTAAGAGGAAATGACAATATAGGTCTCATAAGTGATACATCATATTTCTATACTGATGTGGAATTTTCAACAAGCCACGACAATGCAGTGGCAAAAATCAAAGCCTATGATTTGCTTATAGTATATTATACCAATGACCTTCAAGATTTAAAAAAACAAAACAAAAAAAACATAGATGACCAGAGAGCATTTGATAGCCTAAACTTAAATTGGACCGCCAACAAAATTGATTTAATTGAACTGACCTATGCATTAATATCCTCAGGGGCAGTAAAAGGTGATATTAAAGATTTGGCAACACTTTTTGAAAAGACCTACGATATAGACCTGGGAAATTACTACCGAAGTTTTTTAGAAATAAGAGGGCGAAAAGAAAATCCCGCTCGCTTTCTAGATGCATTAAAAGCAAGCCTCTTAAAGAAAATACACGATTTGGATAGCTAATATTATCGCACCCAAGTTGAACCCAACTTGTGCTTTTTTTTTGCAATAAATTTTGACCTCTTTTATTTCTCATTTTGAGTTTTATAGCTACCTAAATCAACCAAATAACTCTAATCATCAAGATGTTAAAGTTGTACCCAACTTGGTTTCAACTTGTGAATAAACCCCAATAAACAACCTCAAATTTGTAGAACGAAAGTCAAATCAGGTCAGGGGCTATCAAATTAGTTGACAGCGACACGATAGTCCCTTCCATTAAAACCGTTCTATTATGCCAACAGCAATTATTACTACAGACGATCTTCGGGAATTCAAAATGGAATTGCTCGATGACATTAAAAACCTTCTTGCCAAACAAGAAGCTTCCGGAAATATCAAGAAGTATCTTAAATCTTCGGAAGTAATGGACTTGCTCCAAGTAAGTCCGGGAACACTACAAAATCTGCGTATCAACGGGACACTTCCCTATACAAAAGTAGGCGGAATCATTTATTACGATGCAGCGGAAATTCAAAAGGTTATGGATGCAAACCGTGTCCAACACGGGCTAAATTTATAGGTAATGAACTATATAAAGCTACTCAACGCGGCTTTTGAAAAGTTCTTTTTTGATGATCGCCTAAATCCTACCCATATTAGCCTTTATATGGCATTGTTCCAGGAATGGAACAGCAGCCGTTTTGCCGATGAATTCTATGTGAACCGACGTGACCTTATGCGCGTGGCAAAAATAGGTTCAAAATCCACTTATCACAGATGTGTGACCGAGTTGGATGCTTGGGACTACCTCTCCTATTTCCCCTCCAACAACCCATACAAGGGTAGTAAAATTAAGATGTCCATTATTGGGACAAGTGATGAACCAGATATGGGACGGTACAATCCCAAATTAGAACAACTTGCGGAACAGTACCATCCCATACGTGAACCAGAAGTGTACCAGCACCGTCCCATTAATGGACAAGCATTGGTATCTACTATAAACAATACCAAACAAGCAAATAATAATAAACAGCCAAAGGGCTGGCAGGCTGTCATTGATTTTTTTAAAGAAAAAGGTTTTGCTGATGATGAAGGAAAAAAATTCTTCACCCATTACGAAGCCACCGATTGGAAAACGAGTGATGGAAAAG
This sequence comes from Gillisia sp. Hel_I_86, assembly GCF_007827275.1. Lineage (NCBI taxonomy): Bacteria > Pseudomonadati > Bacteroidota > Flavobacteriia > Flavobacteriales > Flavobacteriaceae > Gillisia > Gillisia sp. Hel_I_86. Next base: position 1,852,013 of record NZ_VISE01000001.1, read on the forward strand.
CGATCCGTGATTGGCAAGCATTGGCCATCAACTGGATGGATAGAACCGAGTTGTTTGTCTCGCAAAACAAACCAAATAAAAAACAAGGGTCCCAAATCAAGGACAACTTGCGAACCGTTAAAAACAAGGATTATGGACAACCCCTCTAAAATAACCGAAGGTGGCGTGGAATATTCGCTTGGGGAGTTTGACGGCAAAAGTGTGCTTTATGATTTCCCTAAAATCTTGATTTACTTAAATGCTAAAGGCAAACTCCTTTTCGGAGAAAAATTCAGGATTTATGACGAGGATAAGAATATTCTGCTCAAGCTCTGTTCATATTTCATCAAGGATGAGGAGAACTGCAAGACTTATGGCATTGATACCGATAAGGGGCTTCTACTTTCCGGTCCCGTAGGCTGTGGCAAGACCAGTTTGATGAAGCTGTTGCGACACATAGTGCCGCTACAACGTCCGTATGAGATAATACCTTGCAGGAATGTCACTTTTAGCTTTAACAATCTTGGTTTTAAAACCATTGAAGAATATGGCAATACCAAATTTTTCTGTTTTGATGATTTGGGCATTGAACCCCCTGGACGGTTTTATGGGAAGGATCTGAATGTTATGGGTGAAGTGTTATTATCCCGCTATGAACTTTACCAGCAAACCAAACATAAAATAAAAACCCACGCCACCACCAATCTAAATGCAGAAGAACTGGAAGAATGCTACGGAAACCGTGTTCGTAGCAGAATGCGGGAACTGTTTAATTTGATTGCTTTTGATAAAAGGGCTGGGGATAAGAGGAAATAAATATTTAAATACAAGCTTACAGTGTACCTAACTGTCGCAAGCAAACCTGTCTTAGTTCACTTAAAATGACTTATTCACATAAGTGTTAATAACTAAATCGTATAGTAATTATTATTTTTTATATATTTGCTATACGATTGTTCTAAATCTACAATTAAACAATGAATACAATAGGATCTAAAATATCTGATTTAAGGAAACAAGCAAATATGTCGCTACAAGGTCTTGCTGACCAAGTTGATGTATCTAAAGCAGCAATACAACAATATGAAAATGGGACTTCAATGCCGGGTAATCAAATCCTAAAAAGAATTGCCACGGTTTTAGGGGTAGATTTTTGGGAATTTTTTAGAGTTCCAAAATTTAATATCTCTATTGAATCTGTAAAATTTAGAGACGGAAATAAGCTCAATAATGCTACAGAAGAAGAAAATGAAGTTAAAAAACACGTTCTTTCTATTGTCAAAAACTATTTAGAATTAGAGTCTATTCTTGAGGCTAAAATTGATTTTGAAAATCCAATTGAAGACTTTATTGTCCATAGTAATGCTGATGTAGAGAAAGCTGTTAAAAAAGTAAGAAGAAAATGGAAGATTGGTAATGCCCCTATTGATAGTCTAACAGAACTGTTAGAAGATAAGGGCATAAAAATTATTGCACTAGAGAGGGATACAAAATCTGGAGGCTTGAGCGGTTGGGTAAATAATATACCACTTATAGTTATAAATAATTCTGGAGCGCATAAAAGAGAAACAACGCGCAAACGGTTCACCATTGCCCACGAATTGGGGCATTTGTTGATGAAATTTGATATAACGAATATAAGCGAAGACCTTGAAGAGATCTTTTGTAACAGATTTGCAGCTGCATTTCTTTTTGTTGATGAAGTTGCATTTGAAAAATTTGGAAAAAACAGGACTTCAATTTCTCTTGGGGAATTAAAAGATTTAAAGGAAACTTATGGAATATCTATTCAATCGATAATATTTAGGTTAAGTAGTTTAAAATTGATTGATGATACTATTAAACAAGAGATTATTAAAAGTTACGACCTGTTGTTAGATAATGGTGATGAACACTTTGGAAATTATACCAAAAGTGAAGAAGCACCAATAAGATTCCGAAAATTAATAAGAATTGCGTTAACCGAAAAAAGGATTGAAAAAAATAAAGCTTCAGAATTAAGTGGCATACCGATAGATGAATTACAAAATTTAGCAATTAAAAACTTTGATTTAATATAGTATGTTTTTCTTCTACGACATAGAATATCTCTGCTGGTTAAATTCCTTGAAGCAATTAGATTTAATTGAGGAAGACGGACTCAAAATTCTAGTTCCGGAAATGCACCTTCAGAATTATGGTCTAGCAATACGAATGCAAATTCAAGCTATTAGCAATAGAAAAGTTTTAGATATAGTTGATTGTGACGGTTTCTATGATTTCCTGACGCAATATGATTTGTTAGATAGTATATATGGGAAAGGATTTTTGTTCCTTCTACATTGTGCAAAGCAGAAAAATGGAATTGTAATTATTGGAGATGACAGGAAATCACAATTACAATTATGTTCTAATCTAGAAATAAGCACATTAAGTATTGCTGAGTTTAGCAGAAATGTGATTCGCAATAAAGATTATTTAGTTTTTATAAATAAAATAAGAAGTGAAATGTTATAAAAAAAGCTGATACGTTTGAGGTACCAGCCATATACTTTAAGATATAAATATCAGAAAGATTTTTGTTTAGCGACACAAATATACTAGTTCCTCGGTGTATTTCAAATTCTTCACGATATTTTCTTCTATAAGTACTTGGTTTTACCCGACTCCTACAAGAGTTTCGCATCTGCTATTATTAATTTAATACTCCCAACAATGGCTACAAACGGCAAGAGTGGTGATAACCGCAGACACGGAGCTGTCAAAAACAGGTCCCAAGTTAAAAATCCCAAAACGGATATTTGGGTAAAACGTGATTCCAACACTGGTAGGTTTATGGACGGAAAGACCTCAAGCAATACCCCTTTCAAGGGCATAAGAAAAGAAAAATAAGCTCAGTCCCCAGGGCTTGATGTTGGGGTATTATATAATTTAAAGTTCTTTTATGAATTCTATAAATCTTACAGAAAAAGGGTTAAGTATTTGCCATAAAAATAATTGCGTGAATATCAAGGGTGATTTTGCGAAAGCTATTGTTTTTGGGCTTGCAACAATTATCGTTATAGGTGGTATAGCTGCAATTTTGAAGCAACCTAACTTATAATACAATTATGGTGGCTTTATATTAATTGAGTCACCATAATTAATATAAAAAATAAGTCAATTTTTTGCGCAATTAAAGTACTAGTTGGTTTCAGAAATTGATCAAAACTCTTAAATAAAAAATTATGAATGAATTGTACAAAAATGAAATCAACGAAATACTAGAAATTCTGGGAGAGAATCTAGACATTTCTGAAAGTCAATACAAAGCCGCTGTAAAAAGTTATGAAGCAGTTGGGGATTGGCTCTCTAAAGAAGGTTCCATATTATACCCATACTCCCCAAGAATAATTCCCCAAGGATCGTTTATGCTTGGCACTATCACTAGGCCTATAAACGACGAGGACGATATAGACATCGACCTCGTTTGCAAGTTGAATGGGAAGCCATCCCATTGGACTCAAAAACATTTGAAAGATGCAGTTGGTGACAGGCTCAAAGAGCATTCCGTCTACAAAGAAATGCTGGAAAGTCTAGACGGAGGAAGAAGATGCTGGACGCTCGAATATTCTGATGAAGCCAACTATCATTTAGATATTCTACCATCTATTTCCGATAAAAACTTTACCGTTTTACTTAATGAATCATTCAATAATTACCAGAATTTAGACGCCGATAAATTAGCAATCCGAATAACGGATAAAGAAGATCTTTTTTATTCTATAATGACCGATACTGAATGGTGGAGAAAATGCAATCCATTTGGCTACGCCAAATGGTTTTTTCAAAGGGCCATATACAGTTCGACAAAAATGTTCGCGCTCAGCGAATCCGTTGATCCAGTACGACCATTTCAGAAAGAAAAAATGCCATTGCAAAGGGTAGTCCAACTTTTAAAGAGACATAGGGATATAATGTTTTCATCAGATGAATATGATAGTGAAAATAAACCCATTTCCATCATAATTACCACTTTGGCAAGTAAAGCGTTTGACAAAAGCGAAAATATTGTTGATGCTTATGTCAATATTGTAAGTAAAATGCGTAGCTATATTGAAACTAGGCTCAACGCTAAAACAGGGGAATACGAAAGATGGGTAAGTAACCCTATAAATAACGAAGAAAATTTTGCTGATAAATGGTCGGAGGTGGCTCAGAAAGAAGAATACTTTTATGCTTGGTTGGATAAATTAGAAGAAGATCTAGCTACAATTCAATATGGTCAAAATAAAGGTCTTTTCAGTTTGAATGAATCATTATCGGCACAATATGGTAATAGGGTCGTCAATAAGGCGTTTGCTGAATATGGCGAAAAAAACAAGATTTTGCGTGAGAATGGACTAAGAAAAATGGCAGTTGGGACAGGAATGCTAGGGAGTATCGGTAAGTCAATACCCAACCATAACTTCGAGGGTAATAAATAAAAATGAGTAGTAGGTATTTCAAGTCGAATGGCAAAAGAACTCTTAAAGGGTTACTCTCTTCCGAACATCTTAAAAAGATCAAAGTAGATTTTCCAGAAGTTAGAGTTGTCAAAAACACTTGGAATAGCTTTCAAATTATTTTAGAACTCCAACCTACGGCAATAAGTGAAAAATATCATCTTATGGTTATCTATGAACAAAACAGATGGGTTAAAGTTTTTGTGGTGAATAAGGAATTAAGGATTGCCGCGAATAGGTCAAAGCTACCGCACGTTTATAACAGCAAGGAACAACAGCTTTGCTTGTACTCGTCCAGCAAAAAGGAATGGGACGGATTTAGCTGCATTGTAGATACAATCATTCCTTGGGCAAGTGAGTGGCTTTACTATTATGAATTGTGGCTACCTGAAGGCAAATGGTATGGTGGCGGCCACAATGAATACTCCAATGAGGACAATACAGAAATATTAAAAAATGAATAAGAAAAAGTTTAAAATATTATCGATTGATGGAGGTGGGATAAAAGGAGTCTTCCCAGCAATGTTTTTGATGCTTTTAGAGGACGAGCTAAAAAATCGTTCAGATGGCAAAACCAAAATCTATCAACATTTTGACTTGATAACAGGCACATCCACCGGTGGTATTATTGCAATTGCCCTAGCACTCGGTATTTCTGCAAAGGAAATCTATAATTTGTATTTGGACAATGCAAAAAAAATATTTGGCAATAAAAAACCCTTCTTTTTCGGGCAAATCCGAAATTCCGCTCACGAGCGTAATTTTCTTGAAACGTTAGTTCGTAATAAATTCAAGGAAGCAAACGGTGGAAAGGACCCGAGGTTAAAAGACTGTAAAACGGACATTTGTATTCCCATTTATGATTTGATTCAAGGTAATCCTAGTGTACTTAAAACTAAGTACCATCCAGCCTTTGAACGGGATTATCACATTCCTGCATACCAAGCTGCAATGGCCACTTCTGCCGCTCCTACATATTTCGACCCCTACACATCTGATTATATTGATTTGAACGGGACCAAAAAGGATTTTTCAAACAAAGTAGATGGCGGTGTGATGGCCAATAATCCGACATTGGTTGCTTTTTTGGAAGCTACTAAGGCTTTTAAAGTTGAGATGTCACAACTGGAAATACTCTCTTTGGGTACGGGCTATAAAAAATTTACAGATGGTAATTCTAGGAAAAAGTGGGGGCTTTATTATTGGATGAGAAAAGATAAACGCCAGAGGCTTATTGATTTATTTATGCAAAGTCAATCTCAACTCGTCGCAAATTATATTAGTCTTCTGTATCAGGGAATTGATAAAAGAGAAAAAGACAATCCGAATTTTGTCTATGATAGAATTGATGTTCAGCTTAACGAGGATAACTTTATTGATATGGACGAAAGCGATACAGCCAAAATTAAAAACTTCGCTGAGTTGGCATCAATCGAGTTCCAACATAATAGGAGCTCAATTATTAAAAAACACTTTTATTAGACTAGAATTTTGCAGTCTATATTTTTTTAATGGAAAGTAGTAATTCATTTAAAAGGCTAAGCAAGAGCCGCCTCATAATAATGAAAACTTTTTTGAATAATTCTTTCATCTTTTTTGATATAATTGATGGTTAATGAGGTAAGCCAATATTTTATTCTGATTTGAATGAGTTAAATAGCGTGAATCATCTTCATTGGATAGAAATCCCAATTCTACCAATACCGAAGGACAATAATCAACAGTTTCCCGCAACACTTGAAAATCCGCAAACTTCACACCCCTACTTTCAAACCCTAACTTCTTTTTAATTTGGTTCTGCAATTGATAGGCAAACCAAACAGACTCCTTTGAGTTTTCAGATTCGTTCTTGCCAACATATACCTCCATCCCTCTTGCAGTAGGATTATGAGAATGATTGCAGTGCAGGGAAATAAACAAATCAGCATTTAGCGCCTTGGCCAGTTTAGTCCTACCCGATAATGAAACAAGCGTATCGCTATAACGGGTTAAGTAAATATCCAATGGTGCTTCCGACTTTTTGTTAAGCCTTAAAATTTCCAAGGCAATATCCAGTACCACTTCCTTTTCTTGAACGCCATTTATGCCGATGGCACCGGAATCTTTTCCTCCGTGACCAACATCGATCACGATTCGTTTTTGAGCGTCAATTTCCTGCCCAAAAAGGATGCACATTTTTAAGAGCAAAATTGCAAAACTGACGTTTTTGAGCACTTTTTTCATTTTCGATTTTCAGGTTATTAACAACTTAGCTTCAAAATTCCATAGAATTTGACATCAAATAACAGCAACGGAATTCAAACAGAAACAAATAATATTTTATTCACAAATATTTGATTATCAATTATTTATAAACAAATATATGTAAATTTCGAATAACGAAAACGAATCAAAATTTTAAACTTTTCCGTTATGAAAAAATCAATCTATTTGGCAACTTTCCTTTCACTGGTTTCAACATCGCTATTTGCACAGATCGGAGGAATCGAAGATTCCGTTAACGATGTTTCCGATACCATAAGGACCATCTTCCCGATTATACTGGGCGTCATCTTCCTCATCGGCTTCCTCTTTAATGCGGGACATTTCTTTGGTGAAAATGCCGATCTGAAAAAAGGGATTACCCGTGTTCTGGTCTTTGTACTTATTGCAGGTGCAGTGGTTGGAATTTTCACCTACCTAATCTCTATCGTAGTCTAACCCACTAAGTGGGATTTATCTACCTAGTTGTATGAAGAAATTCGAGGTCTATAAAAACATCAGAAAGCAGGCGGTCATTTTTGGGCTGCCCATTTCCCTATTTGCAGTAATGATGATTTGCATAGTGGCTTCGCTGTTGGTCATTATCTTCTCCTTCAGTTTTGCGATGATTATAGGCATTTTGATTTTTAATGCAGCCTTATATGTTGCCTTGACACGCATAACCAACAACCCCCAGCTTTTTCAAATGACAAAAGTCTTCCCACAAATCATAAGTAATAAAAGAAATTCCGGCTTCGAGTATGGACAAGATTAACCTTTCGGCATATCAACCTATCGCGGATATTCAGGACAATATCATTTTTGCCAACAACGGCAATGTGGTCTTGTGTTATGAAGGCAATCTACCGGAAATCTATTCACTATCCGAAAAGGATTTTGAGGATATGCACGGAGCTTGGTTTCAGGCATTGAAATCCTTACCCGTGGGTACCGTGGTTCATAAACAGGATATCTACCTGAAGAAATCCTATTCGTCCGAACAACTTCCTAATACAACCTTTTTGGAAAAAGCGACCCACGACCATTTTAAAGGGCGCAGCTATATGGAGCATAAATGTCTTTTCTTCTTCATTTTAACCAAGAACAAGGCGCTCAACAATCCAAAATATGTCAACCCATTTAGAAAGGTCTCCAAGGGAATCGTTCAGGAAATGGATGACAACATAAAAACGTTCATCGCTTCGGTCAGCGATTCGGTTTCCTTTATCAATAACAGCCGTAAAGTTAAACTGACACCACTGAACCCAGAAATAATAAAGAGCATCAGTGATGCTTATTTCAATGGCTTCAACGAAGGTTTTGATACCGATATACTTCTTGAAAAGAAGAACGTCACTATTGGCGAAAATTATTTTGATGCCCTGGCCATCAACAGCGAACTGTGCTTTGGCGAAAGTGTACAGAGCAGCAAGACCAACGAGAAATTCACTTCTGACGATTTTGTATTTCATCAAGGGTTTATTGATGGTCTAGGGCTTACGCTAAATGAAAATCACATTGTCAACCAGATTCTCTACTTGGACGACAAACAGAAATGGCGCAAGCTGTTGGACAAGAAAATTGAGGAACTGAACAAGAGTTCCAATTTTGGGTCCCAGAACAAAGTGGTACTCGGAAAAATCCAAGATATCCTTGACCAGATCAATGCCGATGATAATGCACGGATTATCCGTGGTCATCTAAACATTGTGTATTGGTCAAAGGATGCCAAAGAACTGGATAAAATCACCTCAAAGATAAAGACCGAGTTTAAGGAATTGGATATTATTCCATACTATCCAAGAGGGGAAGAACGCAAGAATTATATACTGAATAGTTACTGCTGCTTCTCGTCCAATTTCTCGAACAACGATTTATATGTAACCGATCTGAAACACGCACTCTGCCTGTTCATCAACAATACCAACTACAAATCGGATGCTACCGGAATCATCTTCAATGATCGGGAACACAACATTCCAGTGCTTAAGGATGTTTGGGACGAACGAAAAAAACGCATCAAAGCGCGGAACTTTGCCATTTTTGCACCAACGGGCGAAGGAAAATCCTTTTTGGCCAATAATATCTTGCGTCAATATTTTGAAAGCGGGGTTCGCTTGGTCATCATCGATTTGGGTGGTTCTTATACCAAATTCGCCAAACTCTACCCTGAAAAATATACCGTGCTCCGTTATGAGAGCGGAAAGAATTTGGGTATTAACCCATTTTACATCAGCAACATCGATGACCTTACCCCTGAACGGCTGGAAGATTTATCGGTTTTTCTATTTGAACTGTTCGCTTCAGATTTGAAAGTAACCAAGGCACAATCAGTTTCGGTTAAAAAAATATTACGCCATTATTATAAAAGTACTTCAGAAGACCATTCTTTGGATGGCTTTTACAGTTTTATAGAAAGGAATCAAGAAAAGCTTCTTGACACCCTAAAAATCCATCCCGACTACTTCAATGCTACGAGCTTCTTGCACGTAATGTCCGAATATGTCGGCGATGGTCTATATAGCTTCCTATTTGAAGTGAGTGAAGACCAGACCTATAAAATCGAGGACAAACGATTGATTGTTTTTGAACTGGATGAAGTCAAGGACAATAAGGAAATCCTGTCCGTAATGCTCAAGTTGATTAAATCGGCCATTCAAAGAACCATTTGGAAAAACAGAGCTGAAAAGGGCATCATTCTATTCGACGAGTTTGCCAAGCAGCTGAAGTTTGAGAATGTACTGGAAAGTGTGGAATTCTACTATCAGGCGATCCGTAAACAGAATGGTGCGATTGGCATCATCCTACAATCCATCAATCAACTGCCCAACAATTCCACCTCGGCAAGCATCCTTGAAAATACGCAGGTCATCTATAGCCTGAACAATGAAAAAGGCTATACCGAACTGGTCAAACGCCTCAATCTGTCCAGCCACGACCTGAACCAGTTAAAATCCATCAAGAACAATCTAACCGGGCCTAGAAAGTACACAGAGATATTCATCAAGATCGGAAAGGAAAGCAACATTTTCAGGCTCGAAGTTCCCAAAGAAGTGTATGCAGCTTATCTGACCGATGGACAGGAAAACGAGGCCATAATGGCCATTTATGAAAAGACCAATGATATGGAATTGGCAATAAAAGAATTCACATCTAAAACATAGTATTATGAAATCGAAAATCAAAACAATTTTGTTGGGTTCAGTCCTTACGATTGCCTTTTTATCACCTGGCTGTGCTCCCGCCCAAGGAATGCCCACTTATGACAACACCAATTTTATCAGCTTGGTAAAGCAATTGGTGGAATCAGGAAAACAGACCGCCCAACTTATCAAGTCCGTAAAATTCCTGAAGGATGCAAAGGAAAGCATCGAGAAAGTATCGAGCGTGGTACAACAGCTCAATGCTGTCCAAGAAATTGCAAATAATAACCAACGCCTTATTAATGTAATGCAAAACGATTTACAGGATATTCTGAACTCGCCCTATATCAAACCTGATGAAGTGGCCAGGGTGTCCGAATCGTTTAGCACCATTGTCCAGAACTCCTTGGATACAATGGACTTCATTGACGAGATCCTGTCCAGCGACTATCTCAAAATGAGTGATGCCGAACGTGCAGAAATATTAAAACAAAAGGAAATTGAGTCCAAGGAAATGGTCTCCGATATCACAATCCGGACCAAACGCTATAGGGATATTATTTCTTTTCGAAAAATGCAGGATAAAATCAATAACCGCGAAACCGAATACTAAAGATGACCGCAACCATCATTTTAGGGATAGGGCTCGAATATGTAGACACGGTATTCCAGACCATTCAAAACAGCGACTTCTCGCAATATACCATTGTCGGAATGAAAACACTTGCTGTTTTGTTCTTTCTGGTCAATATCCTTAAAAAATACAACGAAGGTGTTGCGGATAAGGACGGGTATACTTGGGGATTGAGTCCGGGAGAATTGGCCAAGAATTTTGCGGTCGTTCTCTTGGTCATTTTCTCGACACAGGTCTTGGGCTTTTTTGATGCTATTCTGGTGGCCATCGAAGGACAATATCGAGGAACTGCCCCAGCCTTGTTGCCCTTACAGATGCAGGATATTCCCATAGAAGAAGACGTGAATCTAATTGATGTGGCAAAAAATGCAATGACCTTGCTCTACGAAGCTTTGGTGACCCCACTTTTTGGGTTTAAGATATTTACCTTTATCGTCAGCATTATACTTTGGATCCTGGATCTGTTCATCTATCCCTTGTTTTTGGCAGAACGCTTTTTCCTTTTGGGGATAATGCAGGCATTTTTTCCTTTGGTCATCAGTTTGGCGGTTTTTGAAAAGTTCCGCTCCTTGGCATATACCTTTTTTAAACTATATGCAGCGGTGTATATGCTCGTACCAGCATTTTTTCTGGTCAATGTTTTTGTCAATGCCCTCTACACGGAAATCAACACCAACTTTTGGAACAACCTTTTTGATACGGATATGGGCCAAGGTTTCTTTGCCCCAGTGGTGCAATTGGGTTCTGTTGGCTTTATCGTGTTCTTGAAATTCAAGCTGTATCGGCGCGCCACCTCCTTCACTTTAAGACTTTTCACCAACTAATTAAATTTGAATGAAAACACCCTATAAAAACATCTATACCATTCTAAAATTAAATAGGTTCATTATCCTGGCAGTGGTTATATGCGCAACGCTCTTGGGTATATTTTCGGTTTATATGGCCTTCAATATCCACAAGAAAGCTTTGAACAGTGCCTTTGCCATCAACACCGATGGGAGTATTATTCCTTTAAAGCTAGTTACCCAAAAGGAAAATTTCAAGGTGGAGGCTTTGGCACATCTGGAACTGTTCCATACCTATTTCTATAATATCGATGCTAGCAATTATGAAAAAAACTTAAAAAAGGCGCTTTGGTTAGGGAATAGCTCCGTGGATAACCTCTATCGGCAAAAGAAAGCGGATGGCGTTTATAACCGTCTTTTGCAATATTCCTTGGTTCAAAAGGTATTGCGCATCGATTCCCAAATTGAAGAAAACAATGGGACATATAGTTTCAGAACGATTACCCTATTTGAAATCAATCGAGGGTCGATAATCGACACTTATGAATTGGTTTCCACCGGGAATCTGATTACGGTTGACCGAAACTTTCCCAATAATCCGCACGGATTGTTGATTACAGATTACTTCGAGAACACGCTAAAAAAAAATATCCAATGAAAGTAGAAAAAAATAAAATAGTATTTGCTGCCGTACTTGCCGTACTGTTCATTTTCCTGATATCCTATTCTATTTTAATAATGGGCGATGATGAAAGTGAAAACGAGAACCTTGAACAGACCTTGATACCTGAATTGGAACAGGACCAAAAGGAATATGATTCAAAACTGGATGCCATCAACGATCTAAAAGAAGTGAGGGAGACCAACGCACCGAGTATCTATGATGAAAAGATGATTGATTCGCTTGGCTTTTACAATCCGGATCGGCCCGAAATGGAAAAAGAGCGAATCGTTGACAGCATTTACGCTGCCGGAAAAATCAAGTATTCGGATAGATCCTATGAACATTTAGGCGAAAAAAGAACCGCTCTAAACAAAGTTCAGAAAATTGATTCCACGGAACTTAAAATGGAACAAAAGATTGCCGTCAAGGAACTGGGTCTGGAACATCAACTGTTCTTTGCAGCCAATCCCAAGAAAAATGAGCTGTCGATTTTGGGAAGTACGGACGAAATGATATATGCGGTTGTTGATGGAAACCAAGTGGTCAAGACCAATTCCCGGTTGCGGATGCGTTTGGTTCAAGATGCGTTCATTAACAATAAAATGGTGCCAAAAAATACACCTGTTTATGGGTTTATCAGTTTTCAGCCCAATCGCGCCTTGATTACCATTGAAAATATCCAACACCGTCCTACCAATTTAAAAGCCTTTGACCTCCAAGATGGCAGCGAGGGGGTTTATGTGGAAAACAATTTTCGTGCAGAAGCCACCAATGAGGTAATGGATGATATCATAGGTGATATCAATATTCCAAGTGTACCCCAAGTAGGCGGAATCACCAAAGTACTAAAGCGCAACAACCGAAACGTAAAGGTGACCGTTCTCAATAATTACCAGCTACTATTAAAGCCCAAACTATAAGCTCATATTGGGCATTTAAAACATACTCTTATGAAAAATCAGCTATTTATTTCCGCCTTTGTCCTGATGTCTACTTTCAGTAAAGCTCAGAATACTATTGTATTGGATACCATTTATGCCAATGACCAAAAAAATGTCGCGCTATTCTTTCCTGAACCCATTCGCCAGGGCATAACCGGTTCGGATAATTTTGTTTTCACCTATAACAGGGAAAAAGAACAGTATTTGGGACTTTTGCAGGCAAAACCCGGAAAGGAAAGCAACCTGTTGGTGGTCAATAGGGATGGTTCGGTTTTCTCGTATATTATAAGATACAAGGAGCGGCTATCAAAGCTCAATTATTTTATCCAGATGTCAAATAGCATCGGGAATGAAAGACCGATAGCCAATGATTTGATAAAACTTATCAATTCTGAACCCAAGATTGCAAACAAAGAGCATTATTATAAAAGATTCTGTTCTTACCTTCTTGATAGAAAACAACGTATTGGTCACCTCAAAAAACGTAAGGAAGGCGTTGCTTTGAGTGTTGAAAATATTGCTTCTGATAAAGATGAACTCTATTTCGTAATCGAAATAACAAACAATTCCAGCTTGGATTACGATTTGAATTTCTTGAACCTCTCTATAGAAACGAGACAGAAAGGCAAAAAGAAATCATTACAGAAATTGTATCAAGAACCTTTGTTCCAATATAATGTGCCTTCCAGAATTGGTAAAAACGAAACCATGAGATTGGTGTATGTTTTGCCTAAATTTTCACTATCCAGTGAACGTAAGGCTGTTTTGGATCTGAATGAGAAGGGTGGTGAACGTAATATCGAATTGAAATTATCGCACCGATATATCAATAACCCAAATTAATACTATTGGAAAAGGATCAATCAGTTAAGTAATCCTTCATCCCTCATATATTCCCATTTGACTACAAAAACCTGAAATTCGGTTATTTGTCCAAGTCAAAACATCTTCAATTTTGCCCCTATAAATCTTTAATACATCAAAAACCATGAAAATTACCATTACAGGTTCATTGGGGCACATAGGAGAACCATTGGCAAAAACTCTAATCGAAAACGGGCATCAGCTTACAATCATTAGCAGCAATCCAGAGCGCAAGAAATCCATAACAGCAATGGGTGCAAAAGCGATTATCGGCAATTTGGCGGATGTGAATCTACTAATTGAAAGTTTTAAAGGGGCTGATTCCGTATTTACAATGGTTCCCCCCAACAATTATTTTGATCAGGATCTGGACCTGATAGCCTACTACAAAAGACTGGGGGAAGCTTATGCAAAGGGTATTTTGGAAGCAAATATCAAACGGGTTGTCAACTTAAGTACGATCGGCGGTCATTTGGATAAAGAGAATGGGATTTTAAGAGGAGCCCATAATGTCGAGCAAACATTGAATGTATTGCCTTCCCAAGTTTCAATTACCCATATGCGTCCCACTTCATTCTATTACAATCTCTATGGTTATATGGAAACCATAAAATCGGACGGTACCATTTACGCCAACTACGGAAGCAGTCCCATTCCATGGGTATCACCCAAAGATATTGCAAAGGCGGTAGCAGAAGAGCTTACCAATTTGGATTCCAAAAGAACAGTTCGCTATGTGGTCAGTGAGGAACTTACAGGCGAAGAGACCGCACAGATTTTGGGAAATGCCATAGGAAAACCGAATCTGAAATGGGAAATAGTCAGTGACGAAGCCATTGCGAGCAGTCTTAAGTCCATAGGAATGAACCCTGAAATCGCCAAGGGACTCTCCGAAATGTATGCAGCGCTGCAATCAGGGCATTTGGCCGAGGATTATATAAAAAACAAACCCAAAATAATGGGAGAAGTCAAATTAAGGGATTTTGCCGAAGAGTTTAATACGGTATATGAAAATAACCGCTAACTTATGCGCATGATTACCAAGGCACCCTATAGATTCCATACCATCAGTGAATATCATAGCTTCAGGGGATTACCGGCACCGGAACATCCCCTGGTCAGCGTGATCAATTTCGACGATATCGACCTAAACGCCGATGACCCAGAGCGTTTGGTTTTGGGATTTTATACCATTGCATTAAAACGACATCCGGATGCCAAATTAAAATACGGACAGCAAGAGTATGATTTCAATGAAGGTGTTATGCTCTTTATGGCTCCAGAGCAAGTATTTGGCGTGAGTACAACTACGGAAGAAAAACCAACGGGCTGGATGTTAATGGTACATCCTGATTTTTTTTGGAATACCTCATTGGCTACCACCATAAAACAATATGAATACTTTGACTATACTGTCAATGAAGCCTTGTTCCTTTCCAAAAAGGAAGAAGAAGCAATTACCAATATTTTCACGATTATCCGACAAGAGTACCATACCAATATCGATCGCTATAGCCATACTATTATTATTGCTCAATTGGAGCTGTTACTCTCCTATTCCGAGCGGTATTACAATAGGCAATTCATTACAAGACGTATTGCCAATCATGAGATTGTAACACGATTGGAGACGCTTTTAAACGAATTTTTCGGTAAAGAATCCCTTATTGACACGGGAATTCCGACGGTCCAGGAAGTAGCAGACCGATTGCATGTCTCCCCAAAGTATTTAAGCAGCCTTTTAAAAAGTATCACAGGGAGGTCCACCCAACAACATATTCAGGACAAACTCATCGAAAAGGCCAAGGAAAAGCTGTCCACTACCGCGTTGTCTGTTAGTGAGATAGCCTTTGAACTAGGTTTTGAACACCCACAGTCGTTTAGTAAACTGTTCAAGAGTAAGACCAAGCAATCGCCTTCCATCTTTCGTGCACGTTTTGAGTCTGCGAATTAGCACTACATTTTCCAGCATTATTTTATAAATACAGGAGTGTAACCTTATTTTTAATCTAAAATATTTAATTAAGGCTATCGCAACTTTTGAAATAGCCTTAATTGAATTAGATAACTTTGAGCACAATCTTGCCCTGAATATGGCCAAGGGCCGCTCTTTGGTGTGCCTTTTGTGCATCAGCAAGCGAAAAAATGCTGTCGATGGCTATTTGGAGTGTTCCATCATTTAGTAAACGAGCGACCTCTGCGAGTTGAGCTCCATTTGAGCGCACTTGAGTTGCCGAAACTATAACACCTAGTTTCTTAGCCTCATCCGTACCATCAAAGCCCAATGGAAAAATCGGGAACAATGCACCTCCTGGTTTAAGCGTATGCAAGAAACGACCTGTTGTAGGACCGCCAACCGAATCAATAACGAGGTCAACACCAGAAATTATCTCATGCGCATGGGTTTTTGTGTAGTCAATGAATTCGTCGGCACCAAGATCGCGTAAAAATGCTTCCTGCTTTCCGGATGCTACGGCAATTACTCTTGCTCCTTTCCATTTCGCTATTTGAACTGCAAAGTGTCCCACGCCACCTCCAGCGCCGTTCACCAGGACGGTTTTACCTTCAAGTGCTACGGGTTCATGCTTATTAGGTTGGAGCGGATTCTGAACATTGTGCCCTAAATCAATCATAAACTGCCAAGCGGTAAGTAATGACATTGGAGCAGCAGCTGCATGTATATGATCAATTCGTTCTGGTTTAAGAGCGATTTGCGATGCAGGAACGCTTACATATTCTGCATAGGCCTTGCTTTCCCCAAAAACACCCTCGGGAAAACGAACCATACCATATACTTCGTCTCCAATGGAAAAATCCTTGACATCATCAGCGACCCTCTCTACTATGCCTGAAATATCCGTCCCCAAAATAATGGGGAAAGATCCTTCCGGTTGCCATTCCTTGGGAAGGGACTTGTATCCGTCACGAAGATACCAGTCAGGGGGATTCATTCCTATGGCGTGGACTTTTACGAGTACCTCACCTAGTTTCACTTCGGGTACCGGTGCATCTTCATATTGCAGCACTGAAGGACCACCGAACTCGTGCTGGCGTATTGCCTTCATTATGCTTGTCTTTTTACTTTTTTCTATTATCTCCATTTGGATAAGATTTTAAATCGTTAATGAACTCTATTGAGCTCTACTATTATTTGCAATGAATTGGCAAAGTTAGATGCAATGTTTACTTTTGACAAGTATGTACTTATTTGTATGCTACATACCAAAAAGTATGTATTACTGATTTTTAGATAATTAAAACCTAATAAAAGTGAAGAAAAAAGAAAAAGAATGTCCAGATGTTCCTACTTGCTCTGTTGATTATGCATTTAAACGTATCGGTGGAAAGTATAAGGGTAGGATCTTATGGTATTTGCACGAACATAAAATCCTACGATACGGAGAATTGGGCAGGACAGTGCCAGATATTACCACCAAAATGCTGACTCAAACACTTCGGGAATTGGAAAACGACAATTTAGTCGACCGAAAAGTATATCACCAAGTACCGCCCAAAGTGGAATATTCCTTGACAGAGGTCGGTAAGGAGTTGATTCCATTTATCAGTTACCTAAAAGAATGGGGAGATAAACAAATTCAAAAAACCAACTCTTAAAATATCCTAATCACAGTTAAGGGAACAGCATTAAAAAGTTTAAAAAACAAGGGCTTTACACTAGAGCTGGACCTTTAGAATACGAATCTTCTATAATTCTTATTCGGATTGATGAAGCCGCTATACTTATTGACGTTATTTCAATTTCTTTATGGACGTTGTAAAGCGATATTAGAAAAAAGATTTAGTTACACTTTTAATTATAAGTCAATTGCTGCTAGGTCCATTTCCATTCGCTGTTTTTCTTCATCGGTATTCATCTTTTTGAAACTAAACTTTGGAGCTATTCGAGACAGCAGTTTACCCAACTTTGACATTCCTATTACTATTTCATCTTGACCATTCACCAGACCTTTAAACGCCTTTTGAGCGAAAAGTTCAGAAGTCATTAAGGATATATTTTTTCCTTTGTTCATTTGCGTATCAACCGCAGGAGGAATTATCTCTACTACACGGATCGATTTTTTTTGAAGGTTGAACCTTAAGCCTTGTGTTATAGCTCTTAGTGCTGTTTTACTTGCACTATAGGCCGATGATTGTGCCGATGGTATAAAGACATAGCCCGTGGTAACATTTACAATAATAGCGTCAACATTTTTCTCTAAAACAGGCATTAATTCCTGGATCAAGGCCATTGGTGCCACTAAATTTGTCGTTAGTTGAGATTCCAAAATAGGGATATATTTGGGGTCCATAATATCTGTAATACTATAAATTCCTGCATTATTGACCAGAACATTTAGTTTAGGAAAATGATTCGCAATTTCTGTCTTCAAGGCTTTCCTCCCTTCTTTGGATGAAACATCCGCGACAATGGTATGTAACAAGGGAACTTTTTCTTGGGCTTTATCAAGGGTGGCCTTTGTCCTTCCACAGATGATTACTTCGTTTCCTTTATTTAAAAAAATTTCGGCCATGGCCAGACCAATTCCGGTACCACCTCCTGTTATAAGTACCGTATTTCCATTTTGTTTCATTCTTAATATTTTAGAATTCAGTTGCAAAATTAATCCTAACACTATACTTTTGCAAGTAGTTACCATTTAGTATATTAATATACTAAAGGTTACTTTAACTATAAACCAATGCTTTAATAAAATATAATAAATGAAAAATGATGAAAATTGTGAGTTTGACTTATCGGATTTACATTTTATTCTAAAAGTTTTAGGTGGTAAATGGAAACTTCACATCCTGACAAGCTTATACATTGGCAAAAAAAGATTTAAAGAGCTGGAACGCGATGTGGTCGGCATTTCACCGAAGATGCTGATCAAGGAACTAAAGGACCTTGAAGCTATTGGTATTGTAAACCGGCAAACCTTCAATACCGTCCCTATTACCGTTGAATATAGTTTAACAGATGACGGACTTACTTTAAAACCAGTTTTGGATCACATGAGAGAATGGGCAAGTGAGTTTAAACAAAAAGTAAACTCAGTAGGATAAATTTTATAGAAAAGCCTTTAAAATTTAAAAATCTAAATAGTTTTCCCTTTTACTTTGTTCCTATGATTTTCGCCCCAAGAACTTAATTCCTCCAAAACATTTTTAAGTGAATGACTATACTCGGTAGCTTCATAAATAATACTTACCGGGGTGGTTGGATATACGTTCCGTTTAATTAGAAAATTCAACTCCAAATCCTTCAGTTCGTTGGCCAATACCTTGGGAGATATTCCTTTGACTTCCTTTTGAAGTTCATTAAACCGCTTTGAGGAATGCATTAAACAAAGCACCAATGGCAATTTCCATTTGCCATTCAAAACAAACATTGCATCGAATACATTTTTAAGTGACCCTGAACATTCTTCTTTAGTAGGAAGTGTTTTTTCTTCATGAATTTTCATACCGGTAAAGATAAAAACTTTCCTAAAGGAAAGCGCTTTCCTTTGGGTAACTACTATCTTTTGCATAGCTATTCCGGCTAGTTTTGTGTTTTCAAAGTTTAAAAAAATACAAAATGGATTCAAAACGCATCTTACAAATCAACTCCAGTATCATGGGAGATAAATCGTATAGCAGAAAATTAGGAAATGCTATCGTTGAAAAAATAAAAGTGAAATACCCTAATAGTACGGTTGAACAATTGGATTTAGTGGAAAGCAATATCCCGCACTTAACACCAGAAACTTTACAGGCAATGTTTACCCCAGAAGAGCATCAAACCGATGAAGTAAGGCAAGCACTTCAATTGTCGGATACATTGTTGAAACAATTATTTGAAAGTGATATACTAGTAATAGGTGCACCACTTATCAACCTAACCATTCATTCTTCCCTTAAAGCATGGATAGACCATATAACACGTCGTGGAATTACATTTGGCTATAATGAAGCTGGTATTCCAATTGGATTCATCACAGGAAAAAAAGTATATGTAGCCATGAGTTCCGGAGGTATCTATACCGATGAACAAGGCAAATCGAATGATTTTGTAGCACCTTACCTAAAATCATTCTTAGGCTTTTTGGGTATGACCGACCTTACAGTGGTTAGAGCTGAAGGACTTCACATTCCCGTTATACAGGATACGGCATTGGAGAAAGGAGTTCATAGTATTGTAATTAATTAATATACTACTCTCGTCATTTGCTGAAAAAGCCATGAGTATTTCATGGCTTTTTTCATTATCCCCATTCCTGTTATAAAATCCCTCATTTAGGTTATATCCTCTTGTATCCGCTTAATGATATTTGCATCATAAAAATAAAATATAAGTATGAATATAGTAGTTACAGGTTCCTTAGGGAACATCAGCAAGCCACTCGCTACAGAATTGGTCCAAAAAGGTCATAACGTTACCGTCATCAGCAGCAAGGACGAAAGACAACGAGCCATCGAAGACATCGGGGCTAAAGCTGCCATTGGTTCTATCCAAGATGCCGAATTTCTTATAAACACTTTCAAAGGAGCAGATGTGGTTTACCTCATGGAAGCTTGGGAAGGTATCGGTAGCATCTTTGATAAGGATGTGGATTTTGTTGCAGGATTTCATCGTATTGGCAACAATTACAAACAAGCCGTAGAAGTGTCAGGTGTGAAAAATATTGTCCATCTGAGCAGTGTAGGAGCTCACAGCAAAACAGGTTATGGCACGCTTACTGCCCATCACGATGTAGAAAACATTTTGAAACAACTGCCTGATGATGTTGCTATCAAGTTTATGCGACCTGTAGGTTTTTATACCAATCTATACAGGTCTGTTCAAACGATCAAAGACAAAGCTGCTTTCATTTCCAATCACGGTGGCGACGTAAAGGAACCATTGGTTTCACCATTGGATATAGCTGCTGCCATTGTGGAAGAAATGGAATCTCCTTTTGAAGGAAGAAAAGTACGCTATATAGCCAGTGATGATGTTTCGCCAAATGAAATTGCAAAAATTATAGGTGAGGCTATCGGAAAACCAGACTTACAATGGATAATGATTCCAGATGAACAGATGCTCGAAGGCATGTTGGGCATGGGCGTAAATACAAAAATTGCAGAAGGTATGGTAGAAATGCAGGCCAGTCAGCGAAACGGAAAGCTATACGAAGATTTTTATGAAAACAAGCCTACTTATGGTAAGGTGAAATTCACTGATTTTGCCAAAGAATTTGCACTGGCATATAACAAATAAAAGAACGAAAAATGAAGAAAGCATTAATAACAGGAGCCAACAAAAGTATTGGCTATGAAACCGCACGACAACTATTACAAAAAGGATATTACATTTTCTTGGGCAGTCGCAATCTGGAAAACGGAACAGCAGCTGTCGAAAAACTGAAAGCCGAAGGACTAACGAATGTTGAAGTCGTACAATTGGATGTTACCAATGACGATTCAGTAAAATCGGCAAGAATCGAAATTGGTAAAAAAACGGAAGTCCTGGATGTGCTCATCAACAATGCAGGTATCAATGGCGGTTGGCCCCAAGCTGCTTTAGAGGCAAGCATTGACCAGTTCAGACAAGTATTCGAAACCAATGTATATGGTGTGGCAAGGGTTACACAGGCATTCATTGATATGTTGCGAAAATCGCCGCAACCACGAATAGTAAATGTGTCATCGAGTGGCTGTTCGCTAACTTTACATTGCGATCCTACTTGGAAATACTATTCACACAAAGCGGCTGTTTATCCGGCATCAAAAGCCGCTCTCAATATGTACACTATCAATTTGGCATACGAATTAAGGGATACGCCATTTAAAGTAAATGCGGTATGTCCGGGATTTGTGGCAACGGACTTCAATGGCCATCGTGGAACGGGAACCGTTCAAGAAGCAGGTACCCGAATTGCCAAATATGCAATGATTGGCGCGGATGGACCCACAGGAAAGTTTATCAGCGAAGAACACAATCCGGAAACTGGCGAATGCCCTTGGTAAAAATATTGCTTTTGAATTTTGTAAATTTGAGAATGAAAAAGGAAGAGAATACACTTTATAAATTTGAATCATTAACGGACTTTCATCGGGTGTTTGGATTACCAAAACCTATGCACCCGCTGATTAGTTTTGTAGATATAACGGACTTAGAAACTCTACCCTATGATTTTCCGAAATCTATGGCAATGAACTTCTATAAGATTTCCTATAAAACGGGGATGTGTGGGCAAGCAAAATACGGACAAAGCTATTATGATTTTGGAGAAGGTGGCTTGGTGCTTACCTCGCCAAACCAAGTATTTGAAAGTCCCAGTGGCAATCATGCAAGTGGTCGTTTATTACTGGTCCACCCCGATTTCCTTTTAACCTATCCATTGGCAAAGAAGATTAAGGAATACGGTTTCTTTTCCTATGCCACTAATGAGGCACTGCATTTATCAGATAATGAAAGAAAAACAATCTTATCCATTTTTGAAATCATCGACGACGAATTAAAAAGTAGGATTGATGATTTTAGTCAGGATGTCATGATAGCGCAACTTGAACTATTATTAAATTACTGTAACCGTTTCTACAAACGACAATTCATAACTCGTAAGGTCGTAAACAACGATTTATTACAAAAAATAGAAGAAATTTTAGACAACTATTTTAATGACTCCACACCATTGAAGGAAGGAATTCCAACCGTGCAATTGCTATCTGAAAAATTAAATATTTCCCCCAGTTATTTAAGTGATATGTTAAGAACGCTTACCGGTCTAAGTGCACAGCACCATATACACAATAAACTTGTGGAAAAGGCAAAAGAAATGCTCTCAATTTCCGAATTGACAGTTAATGAAATAGCCTACCAATTGGGTTTTGAATATCCACAAAGTTTTAGCCGATTGTTTAAAAGTAAAAGTGGGGTAAGTCCGATGGAGTTTAGGGCTAGTTTTAATTGAATTAAAAATCGAAAAGGATAAATCCATCCTGAAGTATTAATTTTTGATATCAAGTCCCTATAAGTTTACGGGTTATTATCCAGTATTTTCATTGTCCAATGAAAGCAGGGCTGTTTTGGAGCTGAATGAAAGGAAAAAGGAAAACTTAAAATTAAAAGTATTGCAGGACGGGGTGTATAAAATTACAGACAGAAAAATGTCTTAGAACAGGCACCCTTTTAATTATAATAACTTTTGGGGTAGAGTTCATCGTAAACTCTTTTAATAGATTTTTTAAAAATATTGATTCTTTCATCTTCGTGGCCCTCAAGTTCATTAATAATTTCCGCGTAATGACTTTTAACTAACTTTAGTTTACGAATAGAAAGAGCATATAAAAACTCTATAATTGCTTCTCCCTGATACTCATTTATATGTTTGATAAAGGTTTTTATCAAAGTTAGCATATCGTTAGAGTGTTGCTGACTATAAGAGTAGTTAAGTTCTTCTTCCCTTGCGGCCCTGAGTATTGACGCCTGAATGATTCCATCATTAAATCTGTTGAAAATAAAAGGATCCAAAATATTCTTCACGAAACTAGTTTGATATAGACCGTCTTCTTTATTGTTTCGCATATTATTTAATACACAAGATATAGTGAAATAGACATCGGATTGAGTAACATTTTCATGATAATTATTATCATTGAAGAAAGCAGAATTTTTTCTAATTTTAAGTGGTTGTTTGTTTATATCAGTATAGAATATGGATTCACTTCCTCCTCTTGTTTGAATATTTGCAAATTCACTTATTATCTTCAGTCTCTCTTCAATAAATTTTGGCGGTACGCCTGAATCTTGTTGAATCCATTGCAAATGCTCAATCTCTTTTTCCCAAGGTGTGTCAGAGCTTGAATTATCACATTGAATAGCTTCTATCTCAACAAAGGAACTATTTTCTTTACCATAAAGACCATATTTCACATTTGTCTTCAACTCACTATATTTAGACGAGTCACTTATTCTATTGATGCCAATGAAATATATTAACCTTAAGCTCTCATAGTTTCTGAAAAAGCGACTGAGGTAAAGAAGGTTTTTTCCATTTGAAATACAAGATCCAACGATTAAAATTGAACCAACCTCATTCTCCTCAATTAACGATTCTGTCAATTCCGACTGATTAAAAATTAAAATCTCATCTCGAGTATCAGGTTTAATGCGGTTTCGAATATATTCAGATAGCTTAAATGATCCTTTGTCATTAAGATGCACAATATATTTTAGCGAAGCTGGAACATATTGCATTATATAGGCATCTAACTTTTTTTTATGGCTTTCGAAATGACTCTTTCCAATGTCATCGATGACATTCTCATAATCTATATACAAATTATATTTTTTTCTAGCTGCCGATTCTTCACTATATGAAACCTTTAAGGATGTTCTTTCTGTTTCCCCATTGTATTTAAATATTTCTACAAAATCTTTTATTGATTTAGTAATATATTTTGAGGCCGAAATATTTCTTGTATTTATTATTGGCTCATCCAAACTAAATGAGTCCCCTTGAATGCTGATAGGAGTAGAATGATTTTTACAGTAAACACACTCCTCATTTCTTCTTGATTGATGGTATAGATCTATACCATAATTTAGTTTCTTATTTCTTTCCAAATTACATAACACACGTTCTAAAGCCACTTTAGAATTTTTGTCTATTGGCAAATAGAACAGAGTACAAATTTCTTCAGATCGAATTTCTGGGTGAGTACTCTGTAAATAGTTGATTAAACCTCCTGATGTAGATGCGGAGATGAGAAATATTGCATTGTCATAGAAAATTGATTGTTTGTTATAAAGTCCATCATAGGATTTAAAGGATTCAATATTGATTTCTTTATCAGCGTGAAATCTTTTTACAAATTTGGTAATTGAGTATGCTACAACATTTATAGATAACGTATCACAATAGATATTTTCAAACTCTATATTTTGGAAAAGATGAAGTGTATTTATAGCGATAAAATCTATCTCAGATTTATGCACTAAAACATTTGCGGTTCTCAAAAATTTAGTGGAGTGCTTGCCAGATGGAAAAACAAAATGGTGAGATATCCCATTACTTTCTATTAGACCTCCATTGCCAATAAAGATTTCTGCTAAACCTTGATTTAGAATTTCCTTTTTGTTTTTCTCTAAAAAACGTTTCTTTTTGAAATTAAATGATTTCCCGTCATAGGGAACGAAAAAGATATTTTTACGTAAGGAAGTTTCCTCCACTTTGGGTATGCTTTTGAAAATGGTATCAATATTCTCAAGTACTAAACCTTTTATGTTTTCTTCCTTCTTACAATGTACAAATACCAATGCTGCTGTTTGATGATGAAATTTAAAATAATTAGTCAATTCATTTTTGAGCGTACTAAAATTAAAATTGGTGTCAGGGTTAAATATTACTGTAACATTCTTAAAGTTGTCATCTTCAATTTTTGCGTTGTATATATAGTATTTTCCCATTATTTAACTTTTAAAAGGGTATAAAATACTTATAAATGACCCTTGTGACTTGATGGTATTCTGACCGTCGAGAAGATTATTGTTCCAATTTTGCAATACCAGATTGTCTAAATTGTTTTTGTCTACAGGTTCGTATTTATTTTTTATAAGGTCTCGATATAGGCAGTATCTATCTGTGGTTATCCTTAAAAACCCTTTATCATCTAGAATATTTAAAATCCTGTCAAGCCCTTTACCCTTTTTCGTCTTCATATTGGTTTTTGAGGAAGTTTGATTTTTGATAAGACATTTTTTTATAATATCGATATCGCTAACTCGATCTTCTTTCCCAAACTTTTCTACGAACCCAATACCAGAATCGAAAACTAGAATTTCTAGATAATAGATTTGTTGATTGTCATTTGTTGATTGTTGAAGTAGCTTAGGATGAGTAAAAAATTGCTCTAATGGAGTATCCTTGAACTCTTTTTCAATCTTTTCATCTTTACCGATATGAAACCTTATATAAGCACCCCTTATGCTTGGAGATAAATCGACATTATTAGTATCGGTTCTTCCCCATTCCCATGTATTTTTCACAAGTTCAAATATAATGGCACCTATATCTTCAATAATAGGGTCTATCTCATTTAAGTTTTTTCTATTGAATGTGAGGATATAATCCTTTAGAATTTTTTTTACTTTTTTTACTATCTTATCCTCATCATCGTTAAACCCCTCAGGCCCCTCTAATAGCTTTATTAAACCTTTATTTTTGGGAAGGTGATCTGTATTTACTAAAATATACTTGTTCCCTTTAAATTTGGAAAGCGAGTTCATTCTAAGAAAAAACTCATTTTGTTTTACCCTTAGCTTTTCCTTTATATCTATTCCATTTTTATCGATAAAGCTGGAAATATTCCATAACAAAGATATAATTGGATAACTATACTCTTGATCATAAAACTTATCCAACTCACTTTCTTCTACATCTATTTTGACAAACTTTATATTGCTTTTGCTATTTAGATAAAATACAAGCTTTAAAATATCTGAAAGTAAACCGAATCTGTACTTAGTCAAATGTCCAGGCAAAATCAATGTAGTATCAACTAGGTGTTGCTCAATTATTTTATTATAGAGTTGCATCAGTTTTGCTGGTGTGGCAATTGTCGATATTTTAAATTCTGTCATTAGCCTTATTTATTTTCTTTGAAATTAATTTCCCAATAACCCTGCGTACCACCTTGCCGCTTTAAAAATCCTTTATTTTTAATAGCTGTGATATGTTTACCAACAGCAGATTCATTGATGCTTAAAGCTTCCGCTATTGCAGTATAGGTAATAGAAGTATTACCTGCAATAAGTTTAAGAACTTCTTTTTGTCTATTAGTTAGAGTGTCAGCTGCATCTATTGCACCACCTGTTACACCACCTGTTGCACCACCTATTACACCACCTTCTTTATCATCTGCCTTAAAAGTAGATTCATCAGCAACTTCTTTGGCAATAAAAGTCATCCTTAAGAAATTATCTGAAAAACTAAAACTCTCTTTCCCGTAATGTTCCAAAATACGAGGGATGCCAGAACCCAATTGCTCTACGAGTTCTAAGTCCTTGAAAATACGCATCAGTTCCTTGTTTCGTGGTACTGAAAAGCCCTCAAAAAATTCTTGTTTGCTCAATCCTTCTGGCAGACCACCTGCAGATGTGATTTCAATTCTGTCGGCAAAGATTTCAAACTTTGGGGGAATCTCATTGGTGTAGTCGTTATGCACAAATGAGTTAATAATCGCTTCGCGTAAGGCGATGGGATGCCAAAGATTAACTTGCTCCCTTTCTTTTGCTGTTATTTTTGTACTGGTTCTGTTCTCTACGGCAATTTTATCTATTACTTGCTTTGTGGACTTGACCAAGCATTCGTGTCCGTACTCGTTACTTTCTATAAGATCTGTTCGGGTTTTGCCGGAATACTTGGCCACCTTTATAGAAGTATTATTCTTATCTGCCAAAAGATAACCAGCATAGTTGAAAGCACCATCTTCGGTAAGTAGTTCCAAGTTCTTTGCAAATGCTTTACCAAGGGAATAACCCGATTCCTCATAATAGATTTTCAACTGACTAAAGCTTAAATCCTGCCGACCCGCTTTAATCTTACTGATGGAATTTCGGGTACGTTTAGCGAAGAGCTCGTCAATCATTTTTTGTGGCATCGGTTCAGCTGCTGAACCCAAACGAATAAAACAACCCCTTTCGCTCATCCCGTATTTTTTAAGATGATAGGGCTTTTCGGGACCGCTCGCCACAATGATTTTCAGGATAATCTTGCCTTCTCTTTCCTCGCTCACAATATCAAACAAACCCAATGCAGAAGGACGGATATTGTTCTTCAATCTATCCTTAATTTTCAATTGGTCACCATCTGCATCTGCCAAGCCATACGTGTTTCCGTCTTTATCAATACCAATGTATAGAATACCTCCTTCACGGTAGTTCAGAAAAGCAATAACCTCTTTTTCAAGCCCATCGGACAGTTCTCTTTTGTATTCTATACGGTTTGTTTCCGTCATTGTTTTTGTTTTTTACATTCCGCTAATTAATTCTTTTGCTTTGTCCAACGTAAATGCTCCCTTAACTTCTTTCTTGTCAAAAACCATAAAATATGAAAAATCGTGTCCAGCTTGTCTTTCCCATTCATTTCCGAGTCTGCATTTTCCTTCGCTGTCAGAACCGTCCAAATGGTCACCTTTCGTTTCAATCAATATTGTTTTTCCAGATTTCGTTCTCAAAATAAAGTCAGGATAATGATTGGCTTTAAATCCGTTAATGTAAAACCCTTTTCCTCTTTCTAAATTTCTATGCCAAAACACAATATTTGAAGAAGTTCCGATTTCCATTATCACTTTTTGCTCAAAATTATTCATTGTTCCCTCTCTTTCATACAATGAATTTCCAATTGAAGAGCCAATATTTCCAGGAACAATTTCCTTTCCTAATTTCCAGTTTTCTTTTGCAGTTATACGTTTTGATTTAATCAAATCCATAAATCGGGTTTCTGCATAACTGTCTGACAGTTGTCTGATTTTAGCTTTTATTTTATCAGTGTAACTCCATTTCCTAACCAAAATATCTCGCATTTGTTCTGCGTTCATTCCTTTTAAGATTCTACCAACATAGACTTTTATTTCTTGATCAGGAATTGGATACATATTTCCAATAATTTGCATTATTTGGTGCGTAATATCACTTATTTGAGCATCTTTTGGTTTGGCCAAAATGTATTCCGCAATTGGGTCTTTTACTTGACTTTCCTCAATCTTTACCCAATCAGGTGTGTAATTATCCTTCACTGTTTCTGTCAAATCAACTTTGTATAAATCAGATGAGATTTGGTCAAAGTCTATTTTTATATCTTCATCTGAAAGTTTAAAGTCTTTTAATAAAGATTCTCGGTTTAACAATTCTTCATCTGTTCCAAAGATGTCACTCGCTGTTACTTTTAGAAAAAATTGAGGAAAATCTATTTTTTCAATAATTTCTTTGTTTGCTTCTTTTACTCGATAGCGTTTTACTTTATCTCCCATTTCTTGAAAAATAGTTGAGTCAACAGGTTGTTTTTCTTGTTCCTGTATTTGCTGTTCTAATTCTTTGTTTTGTTCTTCTGCCATTGTTTCTATTTCCACAATTACAGAAGTATCTTCAATGTCATCTTCTTTTGCATTTGGGTCAAAAGAAATTCGCTTTTTATCAATTGTTTCTTCTTCCGCTTCTTTTTGTTGTTCTGGAAACAGAAAGGACTCAACAGGATTTACAACTTCTGTTTGTTTTTCTTCTTCTGTCATATTATCTGAAACTCTGTGTTCATTTCCACTAAATCCAGAGGCTTTTAATCCTTCAACGATGCTTTGTAGAGTTTCATTGAATTTTGCCGAAGCTGTTAAAACATAAGAAAGATTTAATTGAAATGCTTTATGCTTTTGAACATAAGGTTGACGTAACACACGACCTAAAATTTGCTCAACATCTACTGCACTTGATCTGTCAGCCAATGAGGCTAAAATATATGCAAAAGGACAATCCCAACCTTCTTTCAAAGCGTTGATCGTAATGATGTAACGAACTTCGCAATCCTTACTTTGTAAATTTGCTATACCTTTAAGTTCGTCAATGTTGGCAGTTTTTATCTTTATTTGATTTTCCGGAATGCCTAAACCTAATAGTTGTTCTTTTAATTTTTCAAAAGTTGTATTATCATCTTTAGTTTTTGGTTGAGCTTGAAACAATACAATTGGTCTAATGTATTTTCCGCCATCTTCTTCTTGCTTTTTGGCTAAATTTTCCAATTTCCGTTGTAGATGCAAAGCATTGTTAATGACTTCTGTTTTATCGTGATTGCTGTAAACGATAACAGGAAGTTTAACCATATGTTCCTTTTTTAATTCTATTGCAGGAACTAAACTCACAATATTACTATTGTCTTTTGGTGTTGCTGTTAAATCTAAAATGAATGAAGGATTTAAGTTTTTTAGCATATCTACGCTCAAATCACTTTCTGCATTATGGCTTTCGTCAACTACTAAAACAGGATGTAAACTTCTAATTACGTTGATTAACGCTGTATCGTCAACATCTGTTAGAAGGTGATTTCTGTTTGCATATTGTGGAACGAAAGACTCCAACTGTCCGTTTTCTTGATATACTTTTCTGTCTTCTTTGTTTTTTGCTCTTAAACTGGCAAAACTCAACACAAAAATGCTCAATTGTTCTTTTACAACTGTTGGGTTAAAATTTGAACCTTGTAGCAAATCTTCTTTTTGGTAAATCTCAACTTTATGATTAAAAAGTGCATTTAATTTTTGACGATAAGGATGTTCGGGATTTGACAAAGCGCTTACGGTTTGTTGCAATAAATTACTCCAAGGAACTAACCAGATTACTGCTTTAGTTTTGCTCGTGTCATAAGCTGAAAAAATGGAATGCAAAGCATTTACAGCAATAAAGGTTTTTCCGCCAGCAGTTGGTACTTTTATACAAACATGTGCTGATTTTGGAATGTTATTTTTGTAAGGTTGCATTCCTGTATTATCCAAAGGATTATATGGTCCAATTTTATCTTCCCAATATTGATTGAATGCAGTAGATACATTTTTATGCTCTTGAACATATTCCAAATATTCTTCAAGATTTTCTATTACTTTTTGTTGATAGCTTTTTAATTCCATAATCTAAAATCTTGTAATGTCTCTAGGTATTTTTTTGAAAATGATGTTATTTTTTGACATAAATTCTTTTGGCAACAAGCAGTTATCTGCATAAATAACAAATTGCTCGCCTTTGGTTTTTATGAGTTCCAAAGCATCATAATCTAAGGTGGTTAAGCGGTCTTTTTCGTAAATGAAGTAGTACGCTGATTCGTCTTTTTTTCCTAAAAAATAAGGTTCTTTGTTTGGTTCAGTAAAAGAAGTTCGGGTTTCTGAAAACCAAATGTACTCTCTGATTTTCGCCAAGCCAACTTTCTCATTTAGGTTTTGATTTTCATCAAATAATGGTAAACCGAGTTCGTAAAAGTCAAATGCTCCGCCTGTTCCTGCTACTGCTTTTGCCCCTGAACCATATCCTTTGGTTACACGTTTTACTCTTTCTGCAGTAATATTATTGGCGTAATCTTCCATTTCTACCAAAATGAACTTGCGATTACCACCGTCATGTTTATTTAGGTTTAAAACTGCGTGAGCAGTTGTGCCTGAACCTGCAAAAGAGTCGAGGATGATGCCTTCGGAAGTATCAATAGAATTAAGTAATGTCTCTATAAGACTTACGGGTTTGGGATAGTCGAAACTTTTTTCTGTTAATTCTTTCAATGAAACACCACCTACACTCTTGGTACTAATTATTGACCTTAAAAGAAAATCCGAAACTTCATCCAAGTATTTTATTGAACTCGGTTGAGTGTTTTCATCCTTTGCAAACCAAATTTTACCACATATGAAACTTCCATTATGTAATTCCTTTACATTATCATAATCCAACATTGAATCAAAAGTTTCTTTCGTCCAACGCCAACCTCTATCTGGGACTTTGCAAGGTTGTTTTGTTTTTGGATGCAGAACATCATAACGAGGACCATATGTTTGACCATTTGGCCAACTTACATTGATTTTACCCCAAAGTTTATAGTTCTCATCAAGTGAATTATACAAAGTTATTCCTCGGTCGTAAGCATTCTTTTTGTATAAATTTTTGATTTCAATTTCAGCTTTCGGAATAGAAGTTTTTTTTCTTTTTAATTGATTGAGAAGCTCGTTTATTTCTGGAATACCTTCTTTTCTTTGGATAAATTTATGCTCTCGGGATTTATTCTTAACGAAAAGCAGTACATACTCGTGAATGTTTCCAATAAACTTATCATTTTTTGGAACCCTTTTATTCCAAACTAATTGTTCTATGAAATTGCCAACTCCAAAAATTTCATCCATCATTAATTTAAGATTGGATATCTCATTTTCATCAATCGAAATAAAAATAGCTCCATCATCTGCCAACAATTTATGAAGCAATTTTAAGCGTGGATACATCATACACAGCCATTTGTCGTGTCGGGTGAGGTCTTCGCCATCTTTACCTACCACTTCGCCCAACCATTTTTTTATTTTGGGGTGGTTCACGTTGTCATTGTACACCCAACTTTCATTTCCTGTATTATAAGGTGGGTCAATGTAAATGCACTTTATTTTTCCTTCATATTCAGGTAGTAAACTTTTTAAGGCTTCAAGGTTGTCTCCGTGTATGATTTTATTTCCGCTGTTGGTCGGTTCGTTTTGTTCGCCCTTTTCTGCTGTAAATCCGTATTTGCGTTCCAAAACTCTGTATGGCACATCTTGGTGGTGGCTCACCACTTTTTCTTTTCCTATCCAATTGAGTGTTGGCATACTATTTCTGTTCTTTATTTGATATTATCAATTCTTTCACGTCAATGTCCAAAATTTCCGCTATTTCCATCAAGGTTTCCAAGCGTGGTTGCTGTCGGTTTTGGGCATAAGCGTTTACCATATTGTAGCTTTTCCCAAGTTTTTCAGCTAACCAAGTCTGCTTAATTCCTTTCTGTTCCAACACTTCCTTAATTCGGTTCATTTAATTCGGTCTTTATTTTTTCCTTAAAAATCTCATTGAATAGCTCCGCTGATTTCAAACGTAATTTAGTCCACTAAAATAGTCAAGATTTTTTATTTATCTCAAAAAATGGTGTATAAAGTGTAAATATTATGTTCAGGTGTGGTGGCAAAGGGCTAATTGTTCTATTTAAATATCGACCTCGCCTCCTCATAAACCCGCTCAAAATTTGACGCTAAATCAGCCTGAGAAAACTGCTTGGGTTCTAGAGGAAGCTCCCTTTTTATTCTTTGCAACTTAAACTGCACTTTATTATCCATTCCATCTGCATAGGTAATGAACTCGCCCTGTTTCAACCGAAAGAAAACATCCGCCCTTATCTTGGGAATTTCCTTTTCACCGGTAGTAATTCGCGTATCAAAATCGAGATTATGCCCACGACTGATACTTTTAGTAGGATCTTTTATAATCTCAAAAAAGCGTTCATAGTATTTTGCAGTGTCCGGGTCGTTGACCTTACCAAAAAACTGATAGGAAAGATTGCTCAATATCGCCTTGCTTGCCTTATCGCCGTACATCATATCGTTCTGGATCTTGTCCTGCATCACATAGACCGTAGAAATATTATAGCTTCGTAACGTTGCCGGAATACGGTGCATATTCAATAATCGAATGGTAGGCGCCTCTTCCATTAACAGGAAGGAAGGTTTGGAATTCCGCACACTCATTTGTTTGGTAATGGTATGGACAATAGTAGCAATAACAGGCGAATAGGATGTTTCAAATTTTGGATTGTTCACGATTGAAATCACACAAGGATTTTCTTCGCTATTGATATTGAGCGGTACTTCATCTGCGGACAACGCCATAAAAATCCGTTGTGTACTGATGCGTTTTAATGCATTGGCCAAGGTACTTTTTACACCAGCGGTTTGGCGTTCCGAATCCTTACCACTTATAAAGGCATCTGCCATAGCCCTTGAGGTGGTATTGGTTTCCAAAAACTGTATCAGGCTGTCGGTGTCCAGATATTGATAAATGGCAATCAAATGAGGAAGGGTACAGAATTGTGGATAGGTCGTTTTCAGTTTCCAAATCAATCCACCAATCAAACCTTCTGCAGCATCATTGAAAAATTTGGTCGTGCCAGTCGTTCCAGATTCCCGTTGCTCTAAAAGGTTCTCGATTAACACCCGGGAAACCTCATTTACGCTTTCCTCGTTCTCCAAATACCTTGGAGCAATGGGATTGACCCGATGGATAATTTTATCAAAGGAAATCACCTTGAATGGAATATCTCCGTCCTTAAAAAGTGGATACGCCATTTCCGTTAGTTCAAAATCCTTGTAATCGAGGATGATGCCACAAAAGCCTTCTTTCCGGAAATGTTTCAGGAATCCATACACTACACTTTCGGTCTTTCCACTTCCCGCAGAACCTATGATGGATGCGCCACGTTTGATATTGTCCAGTTTGAAGTTTCCCTTGGTAGTAGCAAAATTGATTTGATACCTATAGTCGCCATTTTTTGGCACCTCCTTTTTATGCAAGAAAACATACAATGCCGTATTGATCAACAAAAGCGGACAGACCACATTCAACAAAACTAAAACCAAATTGTTCCAAGGTTGTAAAAAATAAGCCAGGGCAAACAACAAAAAGCCGTTTGCAATAAATGCATATTTGGAGACCTGATACGATCCATAAAATATAGCACTGGCCAGACCTATGGTTAAAAGAGCGGTAAAGAGATTGTCTATTTGCATACGTTCGGATTAAATACCTATGGAACTTGATTTAATGGCCACTTCCACGCCACGGCGCAGTCGGTTGAATACCTTCATTGCCAGTTGCGCCTGTGAAACCGGAATACTGGGCAGCATGGGAACACCACTTTCCTTCATCATTTTAAATGCGATTGCCTTTTCATTGGTGGGCAGTTTCATCAGCGATGCAAAATAGATTTTGGGATTCTTGACAAAATCCTTTCGAGCTTTGTAGGTCTCGGCGAAGTTTCTTTGATAGCCAAAAGTCCTGTCAAAGGTCTTTTCCGCACGTTCAAAAAACTGGTCACGGTCAAAGCCCCGTTTTATGGTCTTACCGTGCATCTCCACTTCCGATGCCTTATGCTTGCTCCCCGGGGAAAGACTGAAGGTGTTGGAGGCATCCTTCCGGCTTACGATGATATGGATATGGCTTTGGTCTCCTGCCTTTGGCATCCCTTGGACAATCCGCTTCCCTTCCTGTTGGTGCGGGGCTTCCTTTTCCAATCGGTCAATTTTCTTCTGCAATAGTTTGCTATTGCCTTCAGCCCGCCCTTCTTCAATATTCCTGATTTCTGTTTTGAGCTGCAATATTTTGGTGGCATAAGGCTGATTCTCCTTTATCTGCCAATCCGTCCCCTTAAAGGTGCGTTGGTATTCGATTTTTGCGTAATATTTTATATCATCGATGGTAATGGGTCTTCCGTTGATTTCACGATTAAATGATGCCACATAATCCTTCATCAGTTCACGGGTGTATCTTTTTAAATCTTCACTACTGTTCTGTAATCGGCTCAGTTCGTATTTGGAAGGGCTCACCGTAATGGAATAGAATTTGGCTTCGGTCTTTTTGAGTTTGGCACCGTTGCCATCGATATCCTTCACCACTTCTTCCGAGGAAATCTTATCTTCATACTGGTTGAAAAAGTGTTCCATTTCTTCCTGTTCCAGACCTTGGTTTTCTTTCTCCAGATAACCGACAAAATCGCCTGAACTTTGTGAATAATTCCCTCCCAGTTTTTGAGGTGTAATCGTGATATACATAGTTCAAAGATTAGGGTTCGTTAGTATAGTTTTGCTTTTCCTGAAATCTTACATTAGGTTTTTCTTCGACCATTTTCTTTTCCAAGATCAAGGGCTTCTTTTTGGGTTCTTCGGTTTGGAAAAGTAATTCCAACATTGCTACGGTGGGTTTGGTCTGGCTCTTTTCCATATCCCGCATTATGGCAATGGCCGCATTGATACGTTTCTTGATTGATGCTTCGATAGTCCTACCAGTAGGACCCAATTTTTCCTTTGGGGAAATCTCGTTATAGAAGAAAAAGTCGAGCATTGTTTCCAATGCTTCGGTGTGTGATTTGAAGTGTGTCCTTGAAAATTCCTGAAAACGTTTTGCCGTTTTCTTTTTGAACCTGATGCCGATAAATGAGTCCATAATTCGCCGATTTGTCGCAAATCCTTCCCTAAAAATGGGCGTTCACAGGGCATTTGTCGCAAATTGTAGGGGGTCGGGAATTTTACTATTTTTCAAATTACTGAATATCAGTTATTTGAAAATTAAAAGGAGTGCTAAACATCGCATCGCGTGTTACCCTCTTGCTACTCCTTTTCGTCCCGCCCAGCGGGACAAAACTCCGTACAATTTGGCTCAAAGCCAATTGCCAGTTTCAGGGAAATAATTTCCTGTTATGTAATTTTTCGATGGGTACGGTTATCGGCGAAAGTAAAAAATGGATAACCCTACGTAAATTGAATGCTGAATTTCAGCGAAATAAAGATAGTGATTTTTATTGAATTGAAATCGGTGAAACAGAAAAACACCTCCAAGAATTTAGAGGTGCTTTACTATGCAGTTTATAAAATCAGATGTTGAATACAAACGTATAGGAATACAAATTGCGTAATGCTTCTTCGGCTATCATCTTTTCAAAACTGGTGTGATTTTTTCTTACGTATCTGCGGATGTCCTCCCCAAATTTTCGTTCCACGTCTTTTTTGGAATCCTCCAAAAGTCGGTTTTGAGCCTCTTCGCTCAAGTCTGTAAAATTTAGATAAACCATAGCTTTCAGTTTAAAGGATTCCGTTATCCGCAAAACTGTAATAGTCGCCATCAGGGGTAAGTATCAAATGGTCCAAAACTTTTATATCAAAAAGCTCCCCGGCCTTTTTGATTTTATCGGTCAGGCTCTTGTCCGCTTCACTCGGTTTTAAGGTACCGCTCGGATGGTTGTGCAGCAAAATAACTGCCGTGGTCAAGCTCTTTAAGAGTACGGCAAACAGGATGCGGACATCCACTAGAGTTCCTGTAATTCCACCGTTAGAGGCTTCGTAAATCCCCTTGACCCTATTGGCGTTGTTGAGCAACATTATCTTAAAGGTCTCGTTCAGTTCAATCGTTTCTTTGTTCCATTGGCTGAAGGCTAATTCTGCGGCACTTTCGGAACTTGTTATCTTGGGCAGTAAATTTGCTTTTACAGTTCCGCTATAACTTATGGCTATTTCATTAACTTTGCTTTTCATTGTTTTTCAATTATTTGTGAATGATGAATAAGAGGGCGCTACTTTCCAAGGGAACGCCCTCTTAAATTTTAAGGATTACTTATCGCTTTTATTGCCAAGTAAAAGCACTTCCTTTGCTTCCACTTCGGTTACATAGCGTTGGTTTCCGTCATCGGTGGTATAGGTGCGGGTTCTCAATTTTCCCGTAAGGGCTATTTCCTTTCCCTTGCCTACATAGTTTTCGATAATTTCGGCTGTTTTGCCCCAAGCTACGACGGTGTGCCAGTCAGTGGACTGTACTTTTTCGCCCTTGTTGTTTTTGTAGTGTTCATTTGTGGCGATTGAAAAACGGGCAACTTTCTTACCGTTTTCAAGGTTGGTAATGGTTGGTTCTTGACCAACGTTTCCGATTAACTGAACGTGATTTTTTAAAGTACTCATAATAAAATATTTAAAGATTAATTAAAATGCTATCTGAACCATTCAGACAGTTTGCGTTTCTATTTTTTTGAAGTGATTTACTTATTATATCTGGAGCGTTTTCCTTTTTTTGTTTTTTTGGTGCCGCTTCCTTTTTGATGTTTTTGTACGATTTCATAAGCTTCATTTTAGATTTACTTCCCATAGCGCCCTCGCTGTTACCTTTTTTTGTTGCTGATACAGTTTCAATATTTGGAATTGATAAGGAATTATAAAAGGGAGGCACGACCGGTTATGCAGTCCGTTCAACTTCCAAATGTTGGTATTTTGCTGTCAAAAAAAGGGAGGGACAGTGAGGGTGCGGGAGTAGGTCTAAAGGCTTTTGTGAAGTACCAATACATAGGAAGCGGTACCAAATGATTATATGGAATTCCAATGGAGCGGACTCCATTCACGATTTCGGATTGGGAATGGAGTGTTCCTTCCCAGAGTATCGGGAAGGGTTAACGGAATGGAAAGGAGAAATTGGGGATGGTGTCCAAGACTTTTTTTAGGGAAGCTCTTTGTCTGGAATGGAGCTTTTCGCGAAATGAAAGGCAATGGGCTGAACGGATTATGAGAACTGATTATCTATAAAGCATCATATGAGCGACTTAACTTTAGATATGTTGAATGGGAATAAAGTGTTTCAAACCATTTGTGGAATTAAAGCAATGGAAACTGGAAACTTGATAGTTGTACCCGGAACTTTTTAGTTAAGTTCTTTATCTGGGGTTAGCTTTTTCCGAAATGAAGAGTAATGTGCCGATTAAGTTATGTAATTGGATTATTTTTTTGCATTGTTAGCGAAATTGTTTAATTGAATGACGCCCTATATTGCAATGGGGTTTTTTGGGTTTTCTTTTTGAACATCGTACTAAAGGATTGTGGATGCTCGAAACCTAAATCATAAGCTATTTCCTTCACGCTTAAATTGGTCGTTGAAAGAAGGTCTTTGGCTTTATCGATTACAAATTTCTGAATATAGGTCTGGGCATTTTGACCAGTAAGGCCTCGTAACATATCACTCAGATAATGAGGAGACACATTAAGCTTTTCCGATAAAAATTGAACTGTTGGTAAGCCTGAAAGTGCCGATTCGCTATTTAAGTAGTGGGTCAGCAGGCTTTCAATTTCGGTGAGCAGATCGTTATTTACCGCGCTTCGAGTAAGAAATTGCCTATTATGAAAACGATCCGCATAGTTAAGAAGTAGTTCAATATGTGAAACAACAAGACCTTGGCTATAACCATCTATATTGTTTTTTAGTTCGTCCTGCATTTGCTGAAGAAGAGACATAATTATTTCGTCCTCTTTTTCCGAAAGATGTAGGGCTTCAGCTCTGGAATATGAAAAAAAGCCATAGTTTCCAATGACTTTTCCTAATCCATAATGGCGAATAAGATCAGGTTTAAATATTAGCATGTATCCCGATACAGGATCATCTGTAACATCTGTAACGGAAAAAATCTGTCCAGGTTTGGTAAAACTCATAATCCCCTCTTCAAAATCATAATCACGTTGCCCGTATTTGAACTTACCCGAAGAACCTTTTTTACAGGCAACGCAATAAAAATCATAATAAAAATTTTTCCAGATTTCGCTATCTCCAAATTTCAAAAGTTCAAAATTGATAACACTTACCAGTGGATGGTCTGGCTTTGGCAAACCGAATAAACGGTGGAGTTCAGAAATGGACCCGATTCTATATGGAGCAGCTTTTTTCAATTTATAATTATTTAAAATCAGTAGATAAAGATAGTTCTTTCCATTTTTCCATTTCTTCTTCCTCATTTTTGCGTACCTGTAAAATAGCGTTGTAGCTGTCGGAACCTAAAGGAAGATGTAAGGGTGGATTTGACATTTCGGTAATTTTAAGTAATACTTCCGCTAATTTTTTCGGATCGCCCAATTGTTTGCCATCAAAGCCCGTAAACTGTTCAACCTGTTCATCTAAATTATATGCGTCAATTTTATTTTTCGCCACATTGAGACTGTCCTCGCTCATAAAATTTGTACGAAATGTTCCCGGTGCAAGAATCGTCACTTTTATACCAAAAGGAGCAACTTCTTGGGCAAGAGCTTCCGATAGTCCTATAACAGCAAATTTGGATGCATTATAACTTCCATTACCCGCATACCCCATATAGCCCATCATTGACGAAGTGTTAATGATATGCCCTGATTTTTGCCTGCGTAAATGCGGCAAGATTTTCCTGATGATATTGGCCAGTGCAAAGACATTTACGTTCATTGTTTCCCTAAACTCGGTATCACTTAGTTCCTCAATATTCCCCAACAGGTTATATCCTGCATTATTGACCACGACATCTATTTGACCAAATTTTTCTATACCCTTGGAAATAGCTTCTTCAACGTCATGTTCTTTGGTGATGTCCAACTTTACGGGAAGTAGATTGCCCTTGTAATCCGCGATTTTTTCTAAAAGCGTTTCCGTATTTCTGGAAGTTGCTATTACTTTACCTCCGTTGTTTAAAACCGCTTTTGTGATTTCTAGGCCCATACCTTTGGACGCTCCTGTAATAAACCAAACTTTTTGTGTGCTCATATATATTGTTTTTTTATACACACAAACTTATTGAAGGCCTAAAAGTTAAAAGTATTCAAATAAGGGATTTTAGTATTCAAATTGAATCCTGAAGGGTGTCCAAGATTTCTCAAGGAAGGTCTTTGCCTGGAATGGAGCTTTTTGTGAAATGGAGGGAAATGTGCTGAACGGTTTTAGATTAACTATTATCAAGGATTTTCAGAAACCTCGTTGATACATCTTTTATTTTATGAATTGATACTTCATCTTTTAC
The DNA here is from genome assembly GCF_007827275.1 of Gillisia sp. Hel_I_86. NCBI lineage: Bacteria > Pseudomonadati > Bacteroidota > Flavobacteriia > Flavobacteriales > Flavobacteriaceae > Gillisia > Gillisia sp. Hel_I_86. The sequence continues at coordinate 1,891,793 of NZ_VISE01000001.1, forward strand.
TGTTTCAATAAGTGCCCAATATTTGGGCTCGTTCCAAATAAATTCCCTAGTCAGACCTGAACCACGTTGATTTATAAATCCCCAGAACCAAAGGTCATCCCAAACTTCCATTTCTTCAGAGGAATAATTTTCCTGTAAAAGTCTATTTACTTTATGGAAATTCCATTTTCTGGACGGATCAATACGATGAAAAATTGCTTCAATTACAGCATCTACAGGCAAGAAAAATTTTTCATTTGTTTCTATAACTTTCGGTGCATCCTCCCATATTGAACTTTTAAATCCATAGTTTCCATTATGTAAATGATAAATGGTTTTGGTAAACAATGCAGAAGTTTTATTTCCCCAACCAGTTTGCCTCAACATACCATAGTACAGTGATTCATAATTATAGTCACAGTTATCCGTATCTGTTAAAAATCTGATGAATGCCTTAAAACTTTGAAGGTGAGATTTATTTGAATATACTTTTTGAAAAAAGCACGAGAGTACATCAATTTTAGGCTGACTTTGGGTATTCGCTACGTGGTAAAGAACTGAATACAATTTGTCTTCGAGCGAATCGAACGGAGTTAAAAATAGATTATAAGAATTTGATTGGACCTTTTTATTATAAGCTCTATTTTCATTCAAGAAATGAAATAACGTAGATAGCTTAGAATTCGTTGTTGTATTCAAAATGAATTATTTTTCAAGAGTAACCGTTCCATTAGCATTAACCCAATAATGCTGTATCCCTATCTTATTCAGTTCAGGAATAATACTGGCTATTGCTTTTCTTATTTGTTCATCTTCGGGGTGTGCAATGGCAATTTTCGCATTTGGAAACGCAGCTTTAGTTTCTAAGCATTTAATAATTGCTTTACCTAAATGAGTCTTAATTTGTCCAGAGTTGAAATAATCTCGTCGCTTCGTTGGTGAATCTATATGTGCTTTTGCACCTTTAACTTCAATAAGTAATTTTTCTTCTTTTCTGTTCGCCACAATATCACACCCTCTTGTTTGGCCTAAACAATAACTCTCTATTTGATACCCTTGTTGAATCAAATGAGGCATCAGTAATTCAATGGTTCTATTTTCTGTCAGTTTTTCCATTTTAGCTAAAATTTAGCTTAATATAATTGAGTAAAAAATCAATATTCCGTCAATATTTTGGTTTCCATTTCCAATTACATTTTGGTGCAAACAATTCTGGTTGGAAATAAATATCACTGATTAAGCCTAAAAATTTATTGCTTTTTAAAAGTCCGCCGCAATGTTCAGGTTCTGTTGCAATTGTGAAACCCTTTAGACGTTCAAAAACCCAGTTGATTAAAGTGTTGTCCTTATTCAACATTGTCCTTATTTCTTTTTCCTGTAGATATGTAAATTCAAATGAACCGTCGCTTAGACCATTCTTTAGCGAAAAGAAATCCAAGTCAATATCGAAAAACACAGATGTTTCCGAAGATTTAAATAATTCATCTTGTAAACCCTCATAAGTTTTGAACTTTTTGATTGTGTGCTTATTTCCATAAGTATCAATCAATTCTTCATCTTTCCAAGCGCCAGGAAATGGTGCTTGTCTACAATGTACATATATATCTCCAATTAAATTAAGATAAGCTGCACACAAAATATGACCGTCATTATTGCCTGCAAGTTTTGCCCAGGAGAAAACAGAAACATCTGCATCGCTAGTCAAATCTAGCGCGTCTAGCCATTCTTTTTCTACATTTTCTGGATAACACAAATCCTGATGCCAGTCTAAAGAAACTAAACAGGGTGGATGTGCTCCATTGTTTTTCCGCATCCATTTGTTCCAATAGAAGAATGCATAGCGGTGTTCTTGAAATACTGCAAGTTCTATAGCTTCATTTTCATTTACTGGATGCGATAATATTTCGCGCAAAGCTCCTGGTGGCTCTATATGGTGTGGGTTTCTGAAATTAATCATCTTCTAGACTTTCAAAAGGTTCAATGTTATTCAAATCATCCTTAATTCCCTGTTCTTGGTAGGGGGAAACCATATTAAGCTGAACAACATCTCTATTTACCTTCCAAATCAATTCTGAAGCAAAAGCCAAAGTGATTTGTACAGATTCACGTGGGTTCTCGTGCCTATCATCAATCCATTGTTCCCTGTAATTTGAATTTGCTTCCTGAGTTAAATCTATAACCGATGCATACAGCTTCTTTTCTTCGTCCATTAAATCTAATTTAAGTTCATCAACATCATCCTGATTCAACGTATTATATTTTAATATTGGTAGGTCAGATTTAGGGATTATAAACAATACGTCTCTAAAGAATCTTGAAGGAAGATTGATTATATTCTTTAAATAATCAAGGTCGGCCCTAATACTGTGACTTACAAAATTGACTCCAATTATAACGTGAGTAGAATTTTTATATTTCAACTGTTTAAGTGCAGCTGGGATCTCACTTCTTTCAATTAAATAACGACGTGTTCGGGCAGTAAGAAAAGAATTGGGTATATATCTATTAAGTACTTCTGAAACTATTAGCTCTCCGAATATGGTGTCATAATTCATATGAGGAATATCCCCTTCTGTAAATGCCTGCTTTTGCATTAATCTTTTAGTGCCTTGAAGACCTATCCTAAGTATATCTTTTTCTTTTGTTGAAAAATCATTACTGTTAATGATTGGTTTGTAAACATCAAAAGCATTTGCAATTAATTGCGTAGAATTTATTTTAAAATTAGCGATCTTCTCAGGACTCAACTTTGCAGAAATTCGTTTATTAAGAATGGCCTCTTCAATATTCTGTGCCAATTCAACTGTGAAGTTATCGAATGTACCTTTATGTTCTTTTGTTATTTCATAACCTAAAATTTTAAGAAGCTCTTGTTCTTCCAAAATTTTATCTAGACAAAACTCAAAATACTCTATAGAACCTTTCCATTTAAGTAATTCCGCAACAGTATCTGGCATTCTTGGTTGTTCTGTGCTTCCCCGATTGGTATAATTAATCTGAACAAAATATTGTCTAAGAAACAAAAGAGCAACGTATTTACATATCCAAAATGTTATTTGTCTGGATATTCCTAGATTGTCAACTTCTGGAAATCGATATTTAAAGTCAACAGGTGTTCTATCCTGTATAAACCCGTCTTTAAAATAAGCGAACCAATAAAACACTTCATACATAGAGTTAGGTAGCAGGTAATATTGGACAGGTTGACTTTGGGTATAGTTTAAAATTCTCTTTAGAGCCTCATAGTTATTTTTGTAAAGAAGTAACCCACCCAATGCAATATGAAACTCAAAAAATTCGATTTGCTCTCTTTTTCTGAAATCAATAGCATCTTGATTATCATAACCACGAGTTTCTATATTATAATCTCCTTGTATGCTTTCTAAACGCATACTATAATATTGATGTGCCGTACCCCAATGCCGGACAATCAATTTAGGTGAATCCGAAATTAATATGATATTTCCCCACATCCAGGAATAAGTGGTAGACGATATAGGTATTTCTTTAAAATCTTGACCAAGAAGCCACCAGTTCGAAACCGAATTTAAGGTTACTGCATCTAACTCTTCTCGAGGTTTCCTAATCTGCTTTTTTATAATATTTCTATTAATAAGATAAAAATCTATCGGGTATTCAATAGGTTTATTTGAAGGATTCTTATCTCTCATTTCTAAAAATTCTTGAGTATAAAAGCTACTCAGAGTCTCAAGTAAATGTTCATCTTCATTTTCTACTGCAAACGTTGTGAACTCGTTGATAGTTTTTAATAAGTAAGTCTTATAAACACTATCTGTTTTCTTCGATTTATACTTTGAAATTAATCTGGTTAAAAGCCTTGTTGGTTTCCCTATGTATAATGCAACTTTATCCACCCAAATTATCAATGAAATAAGTAGAATTGTAGTCAATATAAAAACAAGCAATTGATTACTGCTTGCTAACCAAGGAAACCAAGGCTCAAACTCAAATATTAAAAACAAAAAAGAAGAAAATGTTGCAAAAAGTAACCATTCAAAATAAGTAATAGGTCTTGAACGATACCAAAGTTTTGGACCCAAACTTATCTGTGGAAATTCTTTTTCAAATACCCTTGATAAATAATTTGATTTGTACTTACTGCCAATATTAGATATTTTATCTAAAGTAATAGGATACGCCAAACCAATAATGGCAATATCAATTGCAACGCATATTTCGATAATGTATTTAAACTCCATCTGTATTAAATTATTAATAGTTCCACAGCTTTATACCAATAATAAAAGATGGTTTTATCTGGTTGTCGTTTCAATTTGTTCAAAAATGCCCAATCTGCTTTTTCGATAGCAAGTTTGCTTATATCTTGCCCTTCATAATATTCGATTTCTGTTATCTCATCTTGTAACAGTATCGCATTTAAATAAGCTACTCTTGATGAAGCTGCCATTGCCTCTTCAATTCTGAAATTTCCTGTCATCAAAAATGCGCTACCAAAACTGCGAATACCCAAATTCAAATCAGCAAATTTCTTTTTTGCTTCGGTGGTTGAATTACTTTCTCTTCTGGCAATAACCGTACAGGTGTTTATAGAATCCCACAGTACGTCGGTTTCTGTAAGTTTCCTGCTGCTAAAATCTTTATCGGAACTTCGATAGGATAGTTCTGCCTTAGCAAAGGCAGAAAAACTGGCCTTCACAATGGCGATATCTGTAATGCTCTCAAACAATTTAGCCAAGTCGAACAATTGTTTGCAGATTTCCATTGCAAAAGGTCGTCCTTGTTTGTAATATGGGATACCTATCGTTTCAGGGGCGAAAGCAGTTAGCTTATCTCCACAAATAGCATTTATCGAAGGCGTTGTAATGGCTGTTAGAGTTTCATCGACCGAAAGCCACGGTGTGTCAATAGTAGATTCAATAAGTTCGGGATAATGTGGACTGTCAAAAAGGATATCCAGAAGAATTGTTCCTGGAACGTTAGGATTATATACTGAATCGAATTCAAAAGTGTAATGTGCCTTGGGCACCCCATCTTTATAGCTTCGACGCTCGTTCAGTATATGCCTTTTAAAGTGTGATCTGGAGACTACTGTATCAAGAATTTTTTCCAAGGGTTCACGCCCTACACTTGAAATAATATCGATGTCAATTGAAAATCGGTTACCTTCCTCCAGTAAAAGCACAAGTGATGTTCCGCCTTTAAAGACAAAATCAAGTCCTGCTATCTTTAAATGTTCCAATAAAGAAAATGCGTGAACCATTTTTTCCAAAATGGTCACATTAATCCCTTTATGTTCTTTTTGTGCCCGGAAAGTATCCAACCATTCTCTTGTAAAACTTTTGCTATTAATCATTAATTATGTCCTCTAGAATATTAGGTATATGGTTATTTATAAATTGCTTTATTTCTTCTTCTTTCTTCCGTCTTTTCGCATAGCTAAAGAGCTTTGTGAAATTAATACTGTATCGTTCCAATATCTTTTCATAAATATTTACGAGTTCAGAACCTTGGTAAAAATGAAACAGATTTTCATCTGCGAACAAATCCACCATTATTTTTTCAAGTGTGGCAACAAGAACTGTATTTTTTTTGTCTCTCAATTTGTTTATGGGCGCTCTTGTAACAAGACGTTTTATGACTACAGGCACTGTACTTTCTGAAATATAGAACTCGATTTCCTTTTCATCTGGATTCAAGAAAAAATCCATTCGCAAAGAATCATTGAGATAATAATAAAGTGATTCTGTAAATTCCTTTTCTACTTCCACAACAATCATTTGATTTGACACCTGGTGCTGTGTAAATTCATTAAGCCATTGGTTTTCCCATATGGCGTATTGGATTTCCGAAAACTTTTCATTGGTCTTACGTGCTATTTTTAGAACATTATCAGACAATACAGGCTTGTACTTGGGTTTATAGGATATAACATACAGCCCCCGCCCAATAGTTTTTATAATGTCCTTTTTCTTTAGGTCATAAATTCGCCAACTAAACGTGCTTTCTTTCAGGTCTGGTTCAAATTCCAAATAGAAGTGAAATAGCTCATCTCTATCGAAAGAACTCTGGTCCTTGAATGCTTCTATAATTCTGTTTTCTATAATCTTTGGCATAACCTACAAATCAAAACTTTGCCAAATATACAAAAAAGTGGCTAATATTTGAAATCAAAATATTGCCACTTTCTAATATTAGTGGAGAATATTTGAAATAAATATTGTTATATTTAGATTCATTAAAAACTCCTATCAGGATTTCCCTAGAAGAATTATATATGATTAAACCCAATTAATAATATGAATAACGAACTAAAACATATTGGCATACCTTATGCATTTAGATATAGACCTGACAATGACTATGTACTAGACGAAATTCAAAACCATTACATCTATTTTGCAAATAGAGACCAACTTAATGATCCCTTTGATTCTAGTCCAAACTATCTCCACTTAACTCCATCGAAAGAAGAGCTAAATCTTCTAAAGCAAGAAATTCTAAAAGGCACTAAAGATCCTTTAGTTTATGATTACATAAAGAGAAAGGATGGAGTGGAGTATGTTCAAAAAATCGCTACCGACAAATTAGGAGAATTTATTTTATCTTTTGGAATAGCTTGTTTCTCGATGCACCAGATTAATTATAATTTATGGGCCAATTATGCCAACAATCACAAAGGATTGTGCCTCCAATATAATATAGATTATGATTTAAAATTTTTCCATAATCTTCTTCCCGTTTTCTATGTTCCTGAACTAACGAAAAGAGAATTTAAGCCAATAACTCAATCTAATGGAATCGTGGATTTACTTTACCACAAATTAGAGGATTGGAGTTCTGAAAAAGAATTAAGATTGATAAAAGATAGAACAGGTAAAATATACCACGACAGACAAGCTCTAAGAAACATAATAATAGGCCAAAAAGCTGAACAGGGATACATTGAAAAAATCCTATCGATAGTTAAAAACAATTATACTAATATCGGTGTTTATCAAATGAAAAAACCAAAAGAAACACATAAGGCATCTTACATACTATTGAACAACCCATCAAATTAATTTGATTTGGAACGATTTATAATCAAAAGCTTATAAAACTTATGAGAGCCCTAAAAAAGTAAAAATGTTGTACCTATGTTGTACCCAAGAAAAAAAGTGGCGTAATTTTCAATAAAAAAAGCCGAAGAGAAATCTTCGGCTTTTGTACGGGCGGGGAGACTCGAACTCCCACACCTCGCGGCACCAGATCCTAAGTCTGGCGTGTCTACCAATTCCACCACGCCCGCATTTTTGATATTTTAAGAACTTTTATTTGGTTTAATCCTAAGTCTAGCGTGTCTACCAATTCCACCACGCCCGCATTTCCATTTTACAACACTTGGGACTCGCTGTAAAACTGCTTACCTAGATAAGCGGCTGCAAATATACATAAATGTTTCTATATTCAAATAGCCCAACAAAAAAATATCTATTTATTACCTTTGGGGGATTTCAAAAATATAAACATGAAGAATTTAGATAAATATGTTGAAGAAAATAAGGACCGCTTTATTTCAGAATTGATGGAATTATTGAAAATTCCTTCGGTAAGCGCCGATCCTACTTACAAAAAGGATGTTTTGAACACTGCCGAAGCCGTAAAAGATGCTTTGAAAGAAGCAGGATGCGATTCTGTAGAAATTTGTGAGACCCCAGGATATCCAATTGTCTTCGGAGAAAAAATTATAGACAAAAACCTTCCTACAGTTTTGGTGTATGGACATTACGATGTGCAACCAGCAGACCCTATTGAACTTTGGGACAGTCCGCCATTCGAACCTGTGATCAAAAACACAAAGGTTCACCCAGAAGGAGCCATTTTTGCTCGTGGCGCTTGCGACGATAAAGGGCAAATGTACATGCACGTAAAAGCTTTGGAATACATGACCAAAACCGGAAACTTACCTTGTAATGTGAAATTCATGATCGAGGGGGAAGAGGAAGTTGGAAGTGAAAGCCTTGGATGGTTTATAGAAAGAAATAAAGAAAAATTGGCTAACGATGTGATCCTGATCTCCGATACCGGAATGATCGCAAAAGACACACCATCTATCACAACAGGATTACGCGGATTGAGCTATGTTGAGGTGGAACTCACTGGCCCAAATAGAGATTTGCACAGCGGATTGTACGGAGGAGCGGTTGCAAATCCTATAAATGTGCTTACCAAAATGATCGCTTCCTTGCACGATGAAAACAATCATATCACCATTCCGGGATTTTATGATAAAGTAGATGAATTAAGTACAAAAGAACGCGAAAAAATGGCAGAGGCTCCATTTTCATTGGAAAAATATAAGGAAGCACTGGATATTGAAGAGGTGTATGGCGAAAAAGGATATTCTACCAACGAACGTAATTCCATTAGACCAACCCTGGATGTAAATGGAATTTGGGGCGGCTATATTGGTGAAGGCGCAAAAACTGTAATTGCCAGTAAGGCCTTTGCGAAGATCAGCATGCGATTAGTGCCAAATCAAGATTGGCAGGAGATCACCGAATTGTTCAAGAAGCACTTTGAAAGTATTGCCCCCAAAGGAACTCGGGTAAAAGTAAAACCTCACCATGGAGGACAAGCCTATGTTACGCCAATAGATACTGTAGCGTACCGGGCAGCAAGCAACGCCTATAAAGATTCTTTTGGAAAAGAGCCAATTCCGCAGCGCAGTGGGGGAAGTATCCCAATTGTGGCACTTTTCGAAAAACAGCTAAAAAGTAAGACTATTTTAATGGGCTTTGGATTGGATAGTGATGCTATTCATTCTCCTAACGAGCATTTTGGGATTTGGAATTATTTAAAAGGAATTAAGACGATTCCTCTGTTTTACAAGCATTTCACTGAAATGACTAAGAAGTAATTATCATAATGAATTTCGCTTGTCAAACTGGGTTTGTCACATTGAGCCTGTCGAAATGTGAAATGAACTATTTGTAAAAGTATTCCCGCAGATCTCACAGATTTTCGCAGATTTATCCGTAATATGTCGAATTTTTTTGTCACTTCAAGCGGAGTCGAGAAGTTTTATTATACCCTTCACCTTCAGCTCCGCTCAGGGTAGTATTGGCATTATTGTTTTATTGGGGGATTAAAGTTTCTTCACATACTGAGTGATAATCACAATTTGCTGCTCATCTACCCGACCTTCAATATATTCTGCATTTTCATGGTCTAGAGTAATTCGGCGCACTGCGGTTCCTTGCTTGGCAACCATACTGCTGCCCTTCACTTTGAGATCCTTGATAAGCACTACGGAATCACCGGCTTCTAGGATCACTCCATTACTATCCCTATGAACTATACTTTTTGCTGCAGGATCTGCAACTTCAGTAGCTTTCGCCCATTCCTTTACATCCTCTTCCATATACATCATGTCCAAAAGGTCTTGTGGCCAGCCTTCAGCCTTCAATTTATTTAGCATTCGCCAAGCTACCACCTGAACTGCAGGAACAGTGCTCCATATGCTATCGTTTAGACATCTCCAATGATTGGGTTCAATTTTTTCCGGATCTTCAAGTTGTTCTTTACAAGTATTGCAAACAAGAATTGCGCTCTCGGTACCCTTGGTTGGGCTTTCCAGCACTTCGTAGATCTGTGGGTCTTCTGCAGAACTACATAATTCACATTTTGATCCGCTACGCTGAAATAATTCTTGCTCTAAACTCATTGTTTCTTTATTAGATCGCAAAGGTAAGCGAATCCTTAAAATACAGAAGAAAGAAGCAGATGCTGTTTAACATGTCATCTCGAACGTAGTGAGAGATCTCAATGGAATTGAATATTTCACATACAAAAGAGATTTCTCAGTCGCAAAAAAGCTCCTTCGCAATGACAATTGAACAAAGTGAAAAGTTGATTAATTCCCCTTCTTTTCAAGATAATTATTCACCAATTTCTCCATAATTGCCAAGGTTACTGTGCCCTGAGAAAGGATCACTTCATGAAAATCGCGGATATCGAAATTCGTTCCTAGTTCCTTTTCAGCCTTTTTTCGTAACTCCCGAATCTTTAATTCCCCTATTTTATAGGAAACCGCTTGTCCCGGCCAAGAAATATAGCGGTCCACTTCGGTATTGATCTCATGAAAAGATAGCGCGGTATTTTCTCGTAAAAAGTCAACTGCTTGTTCTTTTGTCCATCCCAAAGCATGAATCCCTGTGTCCACTACCAATCTACAGGCCCGCCATTGCTCGTACGTGAGTTTTCCAAACATCTCGTAAGGAGTGGTGTAAATGCCCATTTCTTCAGCTAGAAATTCTGAATACAATCCCCAACCTTCTCCATAAGCTGAAAGATAAAAGCGTCTTCTAAATTTTGGAATACTATCTCCTAATTCTGAATTTAAGGAAATCTGTAAATGATGCCCTGGCACCGCCTCATGCGCGGTAAGGGAGGGCAACACATAAAGTGGCCTGCTAGGCAGATCGTAGGTGTTTACCCAATAATAACCAGGCTGAGTGTCCTCTTGCGGAGAGATATACCTTCCCGTAGTATATTTCGGCGCGATCGCATCGGGCACCGGGGTAACTCCATAAGGTTTTCTAGGTAGTTTTTTGAAAAATCTCGGCAATTGTGCGTCTATTTTTTTTGAAATATTCCGGGCTTCTTTTAATAGTTCTTCGGGAGTATTCGCATAAAATTGAGGGTCGGTTCTTAGGAATTGAATGAATTCTTCGAAGGAACCTTCAAAATTCACCTTCTTGATAATTTGCTTCATTTCAGTGTTGATACGGGAGACCTCATCTAAGCCGATTTGATGGATCTCTTCCGCCGTAAGTTCTAGTGTGGTATAATAATTCAGTCTGTTCTGATAAAATGCCCGCCCATTAGGGATTTCTGAAACTCCTAAGCTAGTGCGGGTTTTCGGCAGATACTCTTTGTCGAAGAATTTTTTGATCTTTTTAAACTCTGGTAATACCGATTGTTCAATAGCTTTTTCGGCAGCATCTAAAACGGAATCTTTTTGGGCTGTAGAGAGGGTGGCGGGCAAATCTTTAAATGGAGTATAGTAATAGCTGTCCGAATAATTTTTAACCAGCTGATCATTATACGTGCTTTCATAACCTTCAAAAATCACTTTGGGTTGGGTAATCCCTAATTTTAATCCTTTTCTAAGTAAAATGAGATGCTGATCTACATACTCTGGAATCGAATTTAGTTTATTGAGGTATGTTTTAACCTGCGAATAATCGGCAAGATGGGTAACGTTATATGGCAAGCTCAAATGAAACCCAGCATCGGAAAGCAACGGATTTAAATATAATTTATATTCAAAAGTATCGATGGTTTCCTGAAGTTTATATTTTAAAAGATCCAAAGAGATCATGTCTGTTTGGGACATTTTAGAAGTATTCAATAAATTCAATTTTTTTAATTGCTCACTCGCAAAAAGTGATTGTCTGCGATAGTGATCTTCTGTATATAGACCCAACGGAAACTCTTTGATTTCATAACTTTTATGATCCTGAACTTTTTCAATAATTTTATTGAGTTCTTCTGATCGTTCCTGACCAAAGTTTAATTGACAAGTAGTGCAGAGGAATAATAGAAGGAATAGGGTTCGGGATAAGTGCATAGATAAAAATTAAATATTGTGTCTTAAAGATAAGCTAACCATATTAATAGAGGAAATTTTGTTTGTACCTCCGTTTTATACTCAATAGTTGTTCCGTCACCCTGAATTTATTTCAGGGTCTCAATTTGCAGTATGGATTCTTAGTGTTTCGAGATTCTGAAACAAGTTCAGAATGATGTTCTTGATTATTTTATGATACTCTATGGAAATACCTTAATTCGTTTTTACACATAGAAGATTTTAATTCCCAATCATTCGATTTCCTAATTCCATTAAAAGTGCTTTTGCTTCTTCGGGATCTCTTGGTACTTCTTCCACAATTAATTCCCCATTTTCTTGTTTCAAGAGGTAACTAAATACAAATTTTGGGTTATCGGCATTGGGATCTAATGAGCCAAAACGCAGATCGTTAAAGTAAAGTTTTTCACCTCTTTTGGAAATGGCGTACCAGCCTTGGGAGATCGCAATTATTCGGTCTAAATTATTTTCATTTTTAAAAGAGTGGACTAAATAATGATTTTTAGGGATGCTTTTAAATGTTATTGGTTTGGAATCTAAAAATGAATAATCCCCAATTAAATAGGCATCTTCCAATTCTACATTGGCAGACCACATGATGGTGTTAAAAGGGCTGGGCCTAGTTTGGAGTTGCAGATAAGAAATATCCTGATCTTCTAATGCGTTCTTGAATTTATAATAAGTGATTCCTTTTAAACCGATCGTGCACAACATATAGGCACTGCTAATAATGAGTCCCAGATTATTGTATTTCCTTCTTTTTATTGATCCGCGTTTGGACCGCATTGCCAAAATCAGGAAAATGAGAAAAGGGAGCGTGTAAAGCGGATCTATTACAAAGATGTTTTTATATGCCAGCCGAAGGTCGAATGGCCAAAAAAGCTGCGTTCCCCAGGTAGTGTGAGCATCCAATAAAGGATGGGTAAGCAGCCCCCAAAACATGAGCCACGACCAATCTTTCCAACTTACATTCGATTTTCTTTCAATTTTAGCGATAAGCCACCCAAAAATGGGAGCAAAAAGTAGAGAAAAAGCAATGGAATGGGTGAAACCTCGATGGATCTCTATGGCAGTGAGCGTATCGGTAAAGAGCGGAGCAAATGAATCCAGATCTGGAATGGTGCCGGCGATAGCCCCGTACAACATGGCTTTATTGCCAACTTTTCTTCCTAAAACAGCTTCCCCAACGGCAGCTCCTAAAACAATTTGAGTAAGGGAATCCATCTGGAAATTAAACTTTTGAGAGTAATGACTTGAAAACAACGTATCCGAAGCCTGCAAAAAGCATCAGATGAAATATAATAAGCCCAAAGTCTTTTAAGACAAAGGCGCTATAGATGGCAAATCCGAAATACAACCAAAGCAATCCTTCCACCATATTGCTTAGAGATAGTTTTCGGGATAAATATTTGTTGCCCTTCCAGGAATCTTTTAGATTATTAATGTTGAATTTTGGGGTACGGATGAATTCGCTCTTTTTTCCGAAGTGTCCCTCCAACACTGCAAGCGAGTTATGCACAGAAAAGCCCATTGCGATGGAGAAAAAGGTAAGGAACATCCCAGTAAATTTAAAAAAACTTCCAATTCCTTTTCCATGTATTTTGGCGTAGGTAACCCAATAGCAGATGAAAAAGATAAGTGTGCTTATTGCAAAAAATGCGATCACATTAAAATAGCTGCTGAATTGCGGATTGGTGTTTTTTATATATAGAACGGGAACGCTTAAAACGGCCAAAAGCAAGATCAATAGGAACATACTGGAATTTAACAAATGGAAGAATCCATGGAATTTTGTTCCTGCGGTTAACGTTTTGTCAAAAAGTAATTTGGCGTAATTCTTCTGAAAATTCTCTGCAGCTCCCTTGTTCCATCTGAATTGCTGAGATCTCGCAGCGCTAATAACTACTGGTAATTCAGCAGGCGTTTCTACATGTTCCAGATATTTGAACTTCCATTTTTTCATCTGTGCCCGGTAACTAAGATCTAGGTCTTCGGTTAGCGTATCCCCGCTCCAGTTGCCGGCATCCATAATGCACTCTTTTCGCCATATCCCGGCAGTACCATTAAAATTTATAAAATGATTTCCGAAATTTCTGCCTACTTGTTCCAGAATAAAATGAAAGTCCAAGGCAAAAGCCTGAATTTTGGTAAGCAAGGAGTAGTTCCTATTAATATGCCCCCATCTGGTTTGAACAACACCAATGTGAGAGTCTTTAAAAAAAGGAACTGTTTGAAGAAGCCAATCCGGTTTCGGCATAAAATCTGAATCGAAAATCGCAATAAATTCCCCTTTTGCAATTTTAAGTCCTTCTTTTAAGGCCCCCGCTTTAAATCCAGTTCTGTCTATTCGGGTAATATGTTGAATGTCGAGTCCGTTCTTTTGAAGTTCAAGGATTTGTTTTGCAGTAGCTGTCATGGTTTCATCTGTAGAATCGTCTAAAACCTGAATTTCCAACTTATGTGATGGATAATCGATTTTGGAAATATTTTCCAGCAATCTTTCCACCACATACATTTCATTATAAAGTGGCAATTGGATAGTAACTAGAGGAATTTCCGAAGGATTGGAAAAATTATATTTATCACTGGGGTCGTCCCTTTTTTTTGATCTAAGGTAATTTATAAGCAAACTCAATTGTGAGATGCTATATAATAAAATAAGCAAGAGCGCGAGTGTGTAGACTATTATAATCGCAAAATCCATTATTTAAAACTGTATTTAAAGATCCAAGTCAATATTTTAACCCCTGCAAAGATAGCTCCTTTAATAGTTCCTGAAACTTTTGAGACCCCAATCCTGTTCTTATAATGCACGGGGACTTCTATATACGTTAAATTTTGCTTTATGGCTTTTAATTGCATTTCCACGGTCCAGCCATACGTCTTATCCTGCATATTTAGCTGAAGTAATTTGCTGTATTTAATAGCCCTAAATGGTCCAAGATCTGTAAAATTGGCATTGAAGAATAACTTCATCAAGGAAGTTGCCAGCCAATTTCCAAATCGCTGAGGAAAAGTCATAGAGCCTTTTTCCCGCCATTTACTAACCCGGGATCCAATAACCATGTCTATATTATCCGAAAGTATTGGTTCAATAATTTTTGTCAATTCCTGAGGATAATCGCTGTAATCCCCATCCAGAAATACGATGATACCTGGTTTTTCCATTTTTTCAGAAATATATTTCATGCCTTTTAAACAAGCATAACCATAGCCTTTTTTTGTTTCAAAAAGAACGGTAGCCCCAGCTTTTTTCGCAACTTCTGCAGTGCGATCTGTAGAATTGTTGCTAACCACAATGATCTCTGAAACAATTTTCGGGATTTCCTGAATCACCTTCCCTATGGAAGCTTCTTCATTAAAAGCCGGGATAATAACAATAATTTTTTCAGACATTCTGTGGGGATCTTCTCATGTAACTAAATACTGGAACAAGTATAGGTTCGATTGCAAAGGTAGTTACTTACAAAATATTATTTCTGATTCAGTAGATCCATTAGATCCACATCGTTTCCCAATAGAATTTCATTGGCGTTTATTCTACCATTCATAGAATCGTTTTCCAACTTTAAAACTCCTCTTGGGCAAACCGCAGAACAGATTCCGCAGCCTACACAGCTGGATCTTACGATGTTTTCGCCTTTTTGAGCATAGGCCCTAACATCTATTCCCATCTCGCAGTAGGTAGAACAATTCCCACAAGAGATACATTGCCCACCATTGGTGGTAATCCTGAACCTTGAAAACAAGCGTTGCTGGAAACCTAAGATCGCAGCGAATGGGCAACCAAACCTACACCACACCCTGTTCCCAAAAATGGGATAAAACCCGGTGCCTATTACCCCGCTAAAAATGGCACCTATTAAAAAACCATAAAACATCCGTAACTTTTCTGCTTCAAAGAGAAACACCTGTCCGTTCCCGCTTAAATAGTGAAAGCCAACAAGTGAAAGTATAATTGCCATATATCCAATGGCCCCGAATTTTGCGTCTTTCTTAAATTCATTTCTTTTAAAGATCATTACCAAGGCAAAAACAGCAGTTAACAGCACTACAACTCCAATTAAAAAACTGGTTCTATTCAACCAATACTTTCCATCTTCACCTAGATAGGAATAAATAACAGCAGTTGTCATGAGCACCACAAAAACCACCACACTATGTACTACCCAACGTTCCACTTTCCAGGCAAATAGCCTTTTGTCGCTTAAATGCCGGAATGGGTCCCCAGCAGTTTCAGCCAAGCCCCCACAACCACAAACCCAGGAACAATACCACCTTTTTCCATATTTATAAGTAAGGATTGGGGTAATAACGAATATGGAAAGCACCCCAAAAATGAGCATTGCTAGTCCTATATCCCCGGCACTTATCATGGAATCCACACGGTATTGTTCGAAATTATAATAATTGAGCGGCCAAATACTCTTGAGATCGTAATAGGGCAATGAAAAATTATCACTGTTTAAGCGTTGCATAAATTCTGGAATAAGAAAAGCAAAGCTCAACTGGAAGAACATGACCGAAAAGGTGCGCAAACGCTCATACTTATTATGACGGTATTTCCAAATGAATTTTATCCCGAAGGCAAGAATCGCAATAGTATAAAGGGTCCCATAAACAAACCATTGGCTGGCGGGAGTCCCGCCTAACAGCTTGCTTAACGGATCGAAAAGTGAAATAATCCCGGTATTTTGTCCTTCGGCACTTAAGCCTAACAGCTCCGGATAAAAATAGAGAACAATATAAAAACCTGTTAGCATCAAACCGGTGATCCAGCCCAACACGCCTCTGTTGGTTATGGATTTAAACCAAATATGGTCATTTTTTATGCCCTCGGTTTTATGGGCATAGGTAGCTTGTGCGAACCATATCACGCCAATTCCTATTGCCGCAAGGGATGTGTACAACCAAAAAGTTTTGTTTGGAAAGTTAAAGTTGAAGGCCGCCAGCATTAAGATAAACACACCAGAAACACCCAAGAAAGTGGACAACTTTTGAGAAATACTTAGGGATCTTGAAACATCGCCGGTCAAGGACATATTGTTTTCCATACTACTTGTAGTTTTTTAGGGTTTAGTGAGTTACTGGTTGATGTTTGTTGAAATTTTGCTGAATTTCAGTTTCGTATTTATCATAAAATTCTGGATCAAAATTGGCTTGTTTTAGGTTTTCTATCACAAAATCCACAGATCTTTCTTCGGTAAGCCATGTATCGAAGGTTTCATGTCTCATTCTAATTCCGAAGGTATTGATACCTACAAATTTCCTGCCTTCTTCTTGATAATTTATGGTGATGCATTTTCTACCATCTTGATGCTTCCAATGAAAATGTGCTTCCCCTTTACGTGGCTCTGGAAAAACCCAGCCATAAGTTTGATATTCTATGTCGAAAAACTTGGCACTGTTGAACCAATGACCGGGATTGTATTGCATTGGGTTTCCGCAGATTGTTTGAGCCACTACCTCCCCCATCATTCTACCGGTATACCAAACAGCCTCCACAGGTCTTCTATCACCTATTCCTTCATGCTGTTCAGCACAATCTCCAATGGCATAGATGTTCCCGTAATTTGTTTGAAGCGATCTATTCACTTTTATACCTCTACCCAACTCAATTCCCGAATCTTTTAGAAAAGCAATATTAGGGGAAACCCCAGCTGCAAGCCCTACCAGCTCACATGCGATCTCTTCTCCATTTTCTTCTAGAGTTACGCCCTTCACCCTGCCATTTTCGTCGGAAAGAATTTCCTTGAGATTAGAGTTCAACCTAAGGTCTATATGGTGTTCTTTAATATGATTGTTGATGATTTCTGACTCCCCCGGAGGAAGCACAATATTCCAGAAGCTAGTTTCCCTTACCAAGAATGTAACTGGAATTTTCCTTGTGGTCAGCATTTCGGCAAGTTCAGAGCCTATAAGTCCGCCACCAACAATAACTGCCCTTTTACAATTTTTGGTGTTTTCTTCCAGTAATTCGAGATCCTGTTTGGTGACCATTCCCTGCACGCCATCAAGATCCTGGCCTTTCCAACCGAATTTGTTATAACTGGAGCCAGAGGCGATGATCAATTTATCGTAGCTCATTTTTTCTCCGGAAGAAAAGCTAAGCTGATTGTTTTCTGGTTGAACTTGGGAAACGTACGCGTTTTTAAGTTCTATCCTGTTCTTCTCCCAGAACCAATCCTCGTAAGGTTTTAAATGGTCCCATTTCATATGGCCCATATATACGTACATAAGGGCAGTGCGGGAAAAGAAATGATCGCTTTCCGAAGAAATTACTGTGATCCTTTTGTCAGATTGTTTTCTAATGTGTCTGGCGGCGGTAATTCCAGAAATTCCATTGCCTATTATGACAACATGCTCCATATAATTCCTTATTTTTAGAGGATTGGTGACAATCGGGTTAGTAATTTTTTAAAAATCCGACTCAGTTCTTATCCGTTTGGTCGCAGAATTGCTCGAAACCTTTTATAAATTCAATAAAATGAAATATTTATTCTTTTTAACACTCCTTATTTCCAATTTTTCATTTGCTCAGGAACCTTCAAAATTCTTTGATGCTTCCGATGCGTTTTTTAAGCAATATGTTAGTAATGGCAGGGTAAAGTACGCAGAAATAAAGCAGAATCCCAACTCTTTGTACGAATTGTTGAGCCAAGCAAAACGGGTAAAAGTTTCTACTGAAGATCCGGATGTGTATAAGGCATTTTGGATAAATGCGTACAATATTGGCGTGATAAATGGAATTGTTAAGCAGTTCCCGGTGAAATCCCCGATGGATATTGAAGGCTTCTTTAATGCCAAGACACATAGTTTGGGGCAAAAATCGGTAACCTTGGATGATATCGAGAAGAAATTTTTATTGGGAAATTATCCAGACGAAGCTAGATTTCATTTTGTCCTTATATGTGCCGCAAAAGGATGTCCTCCAATAATTGCTGAAGCCTATAGGCCAGAAACATTGGAAAAGCAATTGCAGCAGCAAACTGTTAAAACAATGAATTCTTCTGACTTTATAAAAGTGCAAAAGGACAAGGTGTTGTTTTCGGAATTGATGAAATGGTACGAGCAAGATTTTACTAAAGGGAATGGAAGTTTGATAGATTATGTAAACAAATACAGGAAAACAGCCATACCCGCAGGTTTGAAAATCGAATTTTATAATTATAACTGGGAATTGAATTCTTTTTGAACAACTTTTGGATATCTGTAAAGTCTCATAAAAGCATAAATAACGTTATTCTGAGACCCGTGAATTTTTTTTTATCTAGCGTAGGAAATTGACTTGGTTAAAAATTACCTCAAATGTAGCCTGTTGAAGGATCTTAGAGTAGATACCTCCTAGGTCGTGAAGACAATAAAAAAGGGATTGTCATTCTGAAGGAAACGTAGTGGACTGAAGAATCTCAATAAAACAGAAACAATGTAACCAGAGATCCCTGCTAACGTCGGGATGACAAAGTATTCAAAATACGTAAATAGTAACTCGTTTCAGAATCTCATAGCACCAAGAATCAATGTAGACTGAGACCCTGGAATAAATCACCAGTGACGGATTCGTAAAATATATCAATTTCCTATGCCATATATTTTTATTAAAAGTTTTAGGATGACCAACAATATACAGAATCATGGGCCACGAATGCACGAATTATTGGTTTTAGAAATCCTGGAAAATTATTCGTGAATTCGTGGCAATAACCAGAGAACCAATAAAACGCCGAACAATGCTGAACTGGTCTCAAAACCTTAAAAACCTGGAAATAAATTACCTTTAATAGAATTTTAAACACGTCAATTTCCTACGCTCAGGGTGACAATACAGCTATAGGATAAAAACGTAAATTCAAGAAAACTTTTAAGACCCATGCCGCAAAACTTTTCTTTTCTAATTCTCTTATTGTACGTGGTTACTTCCTGTCAAGGTCAAAAAGCGCAGGAAAAAATAAACGGAATAAGTTTAGTGGCTTCCCGAGAACCAATTTCAGCTTCCCACATTAAACCCATTTTAGATGTAAATGCCAATGCGGTGGCAGTAATGCCATTTGGATTTATGGAAAGCCTTGCCAGTCCAGATCTTAAGTTCAATACAGATCGTCAATGGCAAGGCGAACGTTTGGAAGGCGTGAGGGAAACTACACAATTACTGCATTCTCAGGGCTTAAAAGTGATGATAAAACCACAAATCTGGATTTGGAAAGGGGAATTTACCGGGAATATAAAAATGGCTTCTGAAGAAGATTGGAAGAAATTCGAATCCAACTATGAAGAATTTATAATGCTGTACGCGAAAATGGCTGCTGAAGAAAATGCAGCACTATTTTGCCTGGGCACAGAATTGTATGGATTCGCAAATGAGAGAAGGGAATTCTGGGAGCAACTAATCACCAAAGTTAGAAAGATCTATAAAGGGAAACTCACCTATGCCGAAAATTGGGACAAGGTTGAAAAAGTTAAGTTTTGGACCCAATTGGACTTTATTGGTGTTGACGCCTATTTCCCATTAAGTGAAGGAAAATCCCCAAATATTGAAGAATTAAGGGCTTCCTGGAAACCTCATAAAACTCGATTAAGAGCGCTGTCCAATAAATATGATAGAAAGGTCTTGTTTACTGAATATGGCTATAGAAACACCGATTATGCCACTAAGCAGCCTTGGGATTCCTCAAGAAAAGAAACTTCTTTGAATTACGATCTACAATCGAATGCCTTGATGGCGCTATACCGGGAATTCTGGAGGGAAGAGTGGTTCTCTGGAGGGTTTTTGTGGAAATGGTTCCATAAGCATGAACAGGCAGGAGGAATGGAAAACAATCAATTTACACCACAGAATAAACCGGCTCTAAAAGTGGTAAAAGGTTTTTATGGAGAAACGATCAGGGATTGATCCTGCGCTTATAATATTGGTGCAGTTCTTCAGGCGAAGCCCCCATTGATCTTTTTAAATAAATAGAGGAAAAGCAAAATTGCAATTTCCAAACCCCTACTTCTTCGTATTTTCTCGCGGAAGTGGTAATGAACTTTGGAATTACTTTAAATTCCTTTTGTTTATAGAGTCTGCCAATAAATTCATTGTCCTCGTAAACCACATATGTTTCATTATAACCACCCAGCTCCTCAAATAAGTTTTTCGTGATAAATAAGGATTGGTCTCCACCCCTGCAAGCTTTATGATTGAATTTCGTGAACCAGCCCATTAAATTGAGCCACCAGTGATCCATATCAAACTTCATTTGAAAACAGCCGGCTTTATTACCAGCATTTATTTCGTTCAGAATTAATTGATCAAAATTGGGTGGAGGGAAACTATCTGCATGTAAAAAATAAAGAACCTCAAATCTTGCATTTTTCGCCCCTGTGTTTATTTGTATTGCCCTTCCTTTTTCAGAAGACTTTTGTTCGTTTAAACCCCAATTATAGTCCTTGTAAGCAACTGCTATTTTTTACATTAGAATATGTATTGATGTAACCTAAGAGAGTTTTACCGTCTTCAGTAAAGTCTTTTTTACCCCAGTCGAAAATAGTCACGATATCTTTGGTCCAATTTGCGTCGATATCTTTTATGCTTTTTGTGGGATAATTGGTTAAAATGAGCGCTACCGTATACGCATTATAAATATTGAAATAATAAGCCAACTGTTCTTGAACAGACCAGTCTTTTGTTGGTTTCATTACTGAAAGTTTGGAGAGATGAGCATTCCATTGCTCCCTATCTTGCATAAAACCTTTATAATCTACAAGACCCACATTGGAAACGTGTTTTTTAAGCAAGCTGTTCCATTCGCTGTGATCTACATTTACTTCAGAATTTGCTATTGTAGAAGCTAATTCTTTTGGAGCTTCGTTAGCTGGCAAACCTTTGCTCGAAAACCCTGCCGAAGAAATTAAATTACAACTGCTTAAAAACAATGCAGCAAGTATTGCTACATATAAAGGTTGTTTTTTCATAAAGTCTTGTATATTAAACCGATTGTTCGTTTCTGTACTAGTTATTACTTTCAACTACCAAACTTCAAGTTTTTTGTCATGCTGAACTCGTTTCAGCATCCCATGAAATCAGGATTAGACCCTGAAACAAGTTACCATTGACGGATTTTTATTTATTTGTGAATCCAAGACCCTGAAACCAGTTCAGGGTGACGATGCGGAACTGTCGTCATGCTGAACTTGTTTCAGCATCCCATCAGCTTATATAAAAATACGTCCGTTTCCTACGCTATATATTTTTTTTATTACGGGTCTCAGGGTGACGAGATGACCAATGTTGTTTTTATTCAGGCATTTCGATAAGCTTAGTATAACAAGAATAATAAAATGTCATTCCACCTTGAAAGCTTTCGGGAAGAGGAATATATTTAAAACCAAAGATTCTTCACTCCAATTCATTGTGTTCAGAATGATAATTAATAGAGTGATGTCAGCCCGACGTCTGGAGGGATCTCCGGTAAGGATAATTATATTCCATAGAGATTCTTCAATCCACTTCGTTCCTTTCAGAATAACAAAAAAAGGATGGCAAACTATTCTAACAACATCCGCCCCCATCATAGTGGAAGGTGGACTCGCTAAAGTAAATGTCTTTTCTCCCCAGCTCTTGTAACTGGGCAGCGGTTTTATCGCAAATTGCCAAAGGCTGGTTTTTAAGCAAGACATGCCCCTTTTTATCATCAAAAAAAGGTTGATCCCCATAATAGATCGCGGCTTTTCCGGTAAAAATACATGGCCCGTCTTCCGGCATGGGATCTTTAATGGCTGCAACTTCAATGGATTCTATATAGATCAATTCTTCTGTTGGATAATTTTTGGGATCTAAAATCCTGTATGGTTTACGAGCCCTAATTTCTATGGTTCCAAAACCAGCATCGGTAAGTGCTTTTACATATTCGGCAATTGGTAAGCTTCCGCTTAAACATAAGGCCCTCAACCTGTCGTCGTTTCTTAATTCCTCGTTCATCGGTTGCTCGCAGGTAGGGTCGCTCATTACCAATTTCCCATGTGGCTTCAATACCCGGTACATTTCCTCAATAGCGTTTTTAAGATCTTCAGCCTTAAAAATATTGAACAAACAGTTTTGCGCCGCAACATCCACCGTATTGTCTTCCACAGGTAAATTAAGGGCATCTCCTTTTTTAAGCGTTACAAATTCACTTTTAAACCAAGGGTTAACAGCTTCGGCTTCTATAAAGTTTTTGCGGGAAGCTTCCAACATTTCATCTACCATATCGATCCCAATAACTCCGCCTTTTTCACGGTTGAAATATGCGAATTGAAGCAGTTCCATCCCGCCGCCAACACCTACATAAAGCATTTTTGGATTGTTGGAAAGATCCCTGGCGTGCACGGTACTGCCACAGCCATAGTTCATCTCCTGCATGATCTTGGGAATTTTAAGACCGGGCAATTCCCAAATTGGATTGGTCGTGCAGCACAACCCAACATCCGGGGTTAGGGCTGCATCTTTATAAACATCGTAGGTAGTATCGAGATAACTCATTTTTCTTTTTATTAGGGTGGCTCTATGTGCTAAGTAGAACTAAACGTAAAATAATTACAACACTTAGATAATTTTAATCAATTCTTTGAACAACAAGATCATATCTGGTTCTGCTTTTTCGGCCATTGCGATGATCTCACTTATATCTACGGGCTTTAGGTCGTCCGGGTTTCCTTCATCTGTAATTACTGAAATAGCGGATACTGGAAGGTTTAAATGCTTTGCCACAATTACTTCTGGTATCGTGCTCATTCCCACGGCATCGGCTCCAATTATCCTTAGGTAACGGTATTCTGCCCTGGTTTCCAGTTGTGGACCAAGCACTGAAGCATACACGCCTTTATTCAATTTAATGGAATGCTCTTTCGCAATTTTTTCCAATGCCGAGTTCATTTCAAGGTCATAGGGATCACACATATCTATAAAACGTTCCCCTAGTTTTTCTACGCCTTTAAATGCCAACGGAGAGCCACCCAGCAAATTAATATGATCCACTATCAACATAAGTTCTCCATTTTTAAAGTCGAGGTTTGTAGCGCCTGCCGCATTGGAAACCAATAATTTTCGGATCCCTAGTTCTTTCATGACCCTTACCGGATATGTTACCTCTTCTGGGGCATAGCCTTCATATAGGTGAAACCGGCCTTGCATTACAATTACCTTCTTCCCTTCCAAGTTTCCGAAGATCAATTTTCCTTTATGGAATTCTACGGTGGCGGTTGGAAAATGAGGGATCTCATTGTAGCTAACTTCAGCCAAAACCTCTATCTCACTAGGGAAGTTACTTAATCCGGTTCCTAAAATCACCCCTATTTCGGGAGCATTAAAACCTTTGTCTTTTAAATAATTTGAAGTTTCTTGTATTTTATTTATCATATTCTATAGAAAAAATTGTTGAAAAGCTTTGTGTTCTTTGATGTCGCTATAATAGTCCACATCATTTTTTACCTCTAAAATAGCTATATTTTCTCGATCTATATCTTGTAGCGTAGCTTTTAATACGCTTTGGGTTCCCCATTCCTTATTTGCAAATATAGCAGGCTCCAATTTACGCATTCCCAATAAATAATAACCACCATCTTCTGCCGGTCCTATCACAAAATCTTTAGCATCCAGTTCTTTAAATGCATCCATTAATTCTTTGGAATTGATATCGTACATGTCGCTTCCAATAATTATAATATTGGAATAGCCATTTTTAAACCCTTCGATAAATGCATTTTTCATTCTATCTCCAAGATCTTCTCCTACTTGTTGCTTTTTTTGGTATATGGAGGCATCCCAAATATCGTTTTCACGGATTGTTTCTGAATAATGAACTTCCTTGGTAATTGGCAGCGATGAAGTAACTGCAACCGTATGATCCAATAGGAATTTATAAATATCCAATGCGGTTTGATCTCCAAGATCTTTGGCCAGTCTGGTTTTAACTTTGCCCAGCTCAGGATTTCGGGTAAAAATGAGAAGTAAATTTCTTGGTTTCAATTTTATAAAATTTTAAAGAATTAATGTAGAGCCGCTTTCTTGAAATATAGTTGTTTCGTCACCCTGAGACCTGTGATAAAAAAAATTATCTAGCGTAGGGAATTGACGTCCTTTTCATATAAGCTTATGAGATGCTGAAACAAGTTCAGCATGACGACAATTCCGCATCGTCACCCTGAACTGGTTTCAGGGTCTTGGATTCACAAATAAATAAAAATCCGTCAATGGTAGTTTATTTCAGGGTCTAATTTGTTGTATTGGTTATTAGTGTTGAGAGATTCTGAAACAAGTTCAGAATGACGTTCTTTATCATTTGTAAACCTTTTCGCCTTTGGTTAAATATTTTGACCAATGCTTCGAAAAAGCATGGACCTTTTGGGTTTCTTTATTGGAAGCATCGTATACGCTATAGCCTTTGTTCTTCCATTCAAAAATTCCGCCGTAGAGATTCTGTATGTTGGTGTATCCTGCGTGCTTCAGTTTTTCTGAAATATTCCCGGAGCGTATCCCCAAAGAGCAATACACCACTATTGCAGCGTTTTTATCCTTGATTTTTGAAGTAACATTAGCTACCGAAAAATTATGGTATCCCACAAAAATGGAATTTTTAAGGTGGCTCACTTCAAACTCTTCCATTTCCCGGGAATCCAAAATATAAACTTCTTCATTTTCACTTTGCATTTTTAATCCTTCCACAGAAATATAAGGAATACTGTGGGAGTTATATTTAGATAATAATTTATCCAAAGGTTCTTGGGCCACAAGGGAGCTTAGGTTAAAAAGAAAAAATAGTAAAAAAGTGTGCTTTAGGCTCATTTAACTTGAGATTATGCTACTGTTCCTTGGCAACTACTTCCCGCACCTGCCGTACAACCATAACAATGTTGGGAAACAATGATTTTTCTATCATTTAACAGGTCTTCATTATAGTTGCTAATATGTTGAACTTTACTCGCGACTTTTAGATCCAGCATCTGGTTGAAATCACAATCGTACAACCATCCATCCCAACTAATGGAAATGGTATTGGTGCACATTACGTTTTCCACAGCGGTAGGATTGTAGGCTTCAACAAGGGCATACATATAATCTTCATAATTTTCTGAAGCAATTAGATATTCCAAGAACCTGCTTATAGGAAGGTTTGTAATTGCAAATAAACTATTGAAATCTATATTAAAATCCTCTTTTAACGCCACTTTAAAATCTTGCTCCAAGGCTTGTTGATTTGTGGGAAGAAAAGCACCTGATGGGTTGTAGACCAAGTCCAACTTTAAGCCGGTCCCTTCTTGAGCATATCCAACAGCGTTAAGCATTTGCAGTGCTTTAATGGATTTATCGAAAACACCATTACCCCGTTGTTTATCTGTTTTTTCCCTTTTATAAAAAGGAAGGGAAGACGCAACATGGATTCTATGTTTTTTGAAAAATTCTGGGAGATCATGATATTTCTTGTTCGCTAAAATAATGGTAAGGTTGGAGCGCACAATAAAATCCTTGATCCCGGCTTTTGACGCTTCTTCTACGAACCAACGAAAATTCGGGTTCATCTCTGGAGCTCCACCTGTAAGATCTAAAGTGTGGGCGCCGGTATTTCTAATTACTTCAAGGCATTGTTCCATGGTTTCCATGGTCATGATCTCTTTACGATCGGGGCCTGCATCTACATGGCAGTGGGAACATACTTGATTGCACATATACCCTAAATTCAATTGGAGAATTTCGAGTTTTTTAGGTTTTAAGGGGAAATGATCTGTTTCGGCGATTTTATCTTTAAACAAGGGTAATTTCCCCTTTTTGAAGATCCCATTGCTCAAAAATTCCAATTGGTTGGCGGGGCTCGAAAGATCGTCTTTTCTTGCTGCCAATGATTTTAATAAAGCCATATGTTTTTTTAATCCCTCATTGAGGGTTTAATTCCCGAGGCTTGCCTCGAATTTTTAAAAATATTTTCCAATATATACCTCGTGGGCTTGCCCCGAGGTTCTTGATTTCAGTATTATAAAAAAGTAAACTGGTAAAATTAATTAATATGCTGTACGCTCAGCATATTACATGCTTAGTTTATCATATTTATTCATCATTTGCACTCCGTGCACTAGGGTAGCACCACTTTTAATTGCAGCCCCAACGTGTACAGCTTCCATCATTTCTTCTTTATCTATCCCTTTTTGCAGTCCATCCTTGGTGTATGCATCTATACAATAAGGACATTGTACCACATGGGAAACTGCCAATGCGATTAGAGACTTTTCACGTGCGGAAAGCGCGCCTTCTTCAAAAACTTTTCCATAATAATCGAAAAATTTGGAGCCCAATTCTTCGTTCCATTCGGTAATATTTCCAAATTTTCTTAAATCGGCGGGGTCATAATAGGTTTTAGACATAATTATCTTTTATAGCATGTTTCTTTTATCGTAAAATCTACGAAATACTTACGTGTTTAAAGCAATTTTGGTTTTAAGGAAATGGGATTGGGATTTTATGGCTGCCCTAATCATTATAATTAATCGTGAAATAACCGTTATGGCAATTTTTAAACTGAATTAATTTGAAGCCTCTGTTTGTCCAATCATTTATAAAAGGGATTTCGCTTAAAACTTGCGCAACAAGATATCTAAAAAAATAGAGTATAAAAATATTTGGGAAAATAAGATTGCGAACCCATTAGGGCTGGTAATAAACATCGAATGGCGGGAAAAGATTTAGTTATTTTTACGAATAAAGAAAATTGTAAGAAAAACCACAAGCAAAATTTCCATAGCCAATAAAATAAGTATAACATCCATAGCAGCAATTTTAACTTAAAAGTTTCGCGGGGAGCTAAATAGAATCTTTTAGAGAAAACAAATTTGATGATATTTTGGCAAAAATAGTACCGTTATTAAAGAAATCCTTAACACGAATACGACGATTCTTAACTAAAATTAACAACTTAGTGTTTTAGACTAATAATTATTTCAATAACGTTATACGCATTTATGTTGCGGTTATTTACTATTATGATTGTATTATCTGTTTGGTTAACTTATTTTTGGTAGTGTTTTAAAGACTTGATTTCCCGGCAGGAAAGTTAAAGTTTATGTAAAACTAGTTTTGAAGCTTATAACAGAAATTTTGTTTATGAAAATTGCAGTTAAGACATTGCCCGTTAATGAAATTATTCAGGATATTTCAGAATATTTAAACGTACCTCTTGATAATGATGGCGGAGAACAAATATTAAAAATCCCAAATGAATTGGGGGAAGGAACTATAAATGCTTCGAATTTTGATTCTGGGATTGGGGTGATCTCCTATAATTGCAAATTTTATGAGGATGTGGAAATTCATTTTACTTTAAATAGTATTCATCCTTTAAAATTCATTTTTTGTTCTGAAGGATCTGTTTCACACTCTTTTCAGGATTCTGAAGAAATGAATAAAATTGAAGCTTATCAAAATATTGTAGTTTCCAGTAGTGGTTATAATGGCCATGTACTATACTTTAAAGCAAATGTGCAAACCCATGTTTCTAGCTTGGAAATAATTCGCGCTACTTTTTCTCACAGATCAAACTATAATTTTCAGGACCTGGACGATACTTTAAAGGCCCTTTTTAAAGATGAGGTTTCTAAAAATCAATTTTTCTACCAAGGGAATTATAGCATGAAGGCAGCCGATTTAATGGATGAAATGAACAATAAGGAGCACACAGGATTTTTAAGGTCCCTTTTCTTAGAAGGCAAGTCCTTCCAGATGCTGGTGGTTCAAATTGCGCAATATCAAGATGATGAGGCTGAAGACAAACTGCCTAAAATATTAAGAAAATCCGATATTCAAAAGGTAGATTATGTTGCCAAAAGAATTGCAGGGGATTTAAGCAGTAATTTAACGGTGGAGAATTTGGCTAAGGAAGCGGGTACCAATGTTAACAAACTTCAAGAAGGTTTTAAGTATGTGTACGAGCTAACCGTGAATAAATATATTCAAAATATTAAGTTGGAAGCAGCTAAAGACATGTTGATGAATTCTGACAAAAATATTTCAGAGATTGTGCTTGCCATTGGGTTAAATAATAGAAGTTATTTTTCTAAGATCTTTAAAGAAAAGTATGGAGTAAACCCTAAATATTTCTTGAAATCCTTAAAAAGTGATGCCTAAATAGGCCAGGTTGGGAAGGCACATGTCTATTAATCAATTATAATTAACATTTTTACACTTAAATTATATATATTTAATATATAATTAACAATTATATGCCCAAATCATATATTTAAAAATAAATAAACTTCAACCTATATCTCCCCCAAAATGAGCCGTAAAAAAGGTTCTAAATTACCCAAAAACCCTCTTTTTTCACGTCCAATTTGGGCAGGAATATTTTCGTTTGTATTTCTTTTTTTAGTGGGATCCTATCTGCTTTATCAGAGATATCAAATCATTAAAGAGACCGAAGAACGGGGGATGGTAAATGTAATCAACCTTTTAGAGCAGAACCTCAATAGTTCATTAAAGGATAGTTATTCTGTTGCCCTAAGTATGGGCCTATTAATAGATGATAAAGGCAATATCACAAATTTTGAAGAAAACGTTCCGCTTTTATTGGAACAACATCCCGTAATAGATGCCGTACAATTAGTTCCTGGCGGTGTAATACAAAAAGTATATCCTTATAAAAGGAACAAGGCGGTTTTAGGCTATGATATTTTACAGGATCCTAAAACACGGAATGAGGCGCTTAAGGCGATAGAGGCTAGAAAAATGTATTTTGCTGGTCCTTTAGATTTAAAACAAGGGGGTACTGCGGTTATTGGTCGACTTCCGGTTTTTAAAAATAGTAAATTTTGGGGTTTTTCTGCGGTAATTATAAAACTTGAAAGTTTATTGGAACAAGCTCAACTGGAAAAGCTGGCGGGGGATAAATACTTGTTTCAATTCTCCAAAATTGATCCTGAAACCAAAAAAGAACAATTTTTCCTTAAGAACGATCTGGATATAGAATATAACATTGCAGAAACCATTGTTCTACCAGATGGGGATTGGAAATTTTATATAGCACTCAATAATCCTAAAGAAGCATTTTATGAGTTGATCCCACTTACTTTTTTTATACTTCTAATTGCAACTTGGTTAAGTTGGATGGTTGTTCTTTTATTTAAACAACCTGCCAGACTTCAAGCTTTGGTAAATTCTCAGGCCAGCGAATTGGCTACGAGCGAATTAAAATTCCGAAGTATTTTCAGCCAAGCCGCCATTGGGATGGTGCGCGTGGAAACAGCCACTGGCAAATTTTTGGAAACCAATAAGCGATTTGAAGAACTTTCGGGCTATACCCATGCAGAATTGAGGAACATGAATTTTAAAGATATTTCAGATCCCTCTGAAATTGATGAAAATATTTCTTTAATGCAACAGCTTCTAAATGGGAAGCTTCGTGAGTATAGTTTGAAAAAACGTTTAATTCAGAAAAACGGAAATTTTTTGTGGATCAACCTTTCTGTTTCCCCATTGTGGAAAAAAGGATCTACAACTACTGCCCATATTGCGCTTATTGAAGATATTACAGAAACGGTTTTAGCACAGGAAGAACTCACGCACAAAGAAAAAAGATATCGTGCACTTGTAGAAAATGGAGCAGAAGTGTTGACCATTTTTTCTAAAGAAGGAAAGGCGATTTATACTTCTCCATCCAGTGAAAAGCTTTCGGGGTATTCTGAAGCTGAAATTAAATCCCTTAATTTAGGATCATTGGTTCACCCGGAAGATTTTAAGGTTTTTCAGCAACAAATACATACAGCTATTCAAAATCCCAAGCAGCCTATTGTGGGCAATCCGGTAAGGTTGATCAATAAGATGGGGGAATGGCGCTGGGCCGAATCTACCATAACAAGTTTATTGGAGGATCCCAACATTAATGGAATTGTGGGAAACTTTAGGGATGTGAGCGAGAAAAAAGAGGCGGAGATCAATTTAAATAAATCCTATCAAATGGTAATGGAACAAAATAGGAGGCTCTTGAATTTTTCCTACATAGTGTCCCACAATTTAAGGTCGCACTCCAGCAATATTCAGGCAATTTTAAGCCTATATAACACTACAGATATTGAAGACGAAAAGAGCAATTATATAGAGTTGCTTTCTAAAGTTGGAAATGCATTGAACCTAACTTTGGATGATCTTAATGAAGTGGTTTCCATAGGGACAAATTTGGATTTAAAAGTGGAACCTTTAAATGTCAATGTCTTTTTAGATAAAACGATAGAATTGTTGGAAGTACAGATTAACAGGAAAGCTGCTATTATTAGAAGGGATGTCCCAGATGAAATGGTGATAGATTTTAATCCCGCATATTTAGAAAGTGTGCTCTTGAACTTTCTTACCAATGCACTTAGGTTTAGAGAACCTGAAAGAAAATTGGAAATATCAATTAAAGGAACACGAGAAAATGGGGCATGGATCCTCTTTGTCAAGGATAATGGGATAGGTATAGATATGGAGTGCCATGGAGATAAGCTTTTTGGGCTGTACAAAACTTTTACAACTGCTCCCAACTCTCGCGGAATAGGTTTGTTTATTACTAGAAATCAGATAAATGCCATGGGTGGTGAAATTTTTGTTGAAAGTAAGGTTGGGGTGGGCACCACCTTTAAAGTGTGTTTTAAATGAAAAAAGATATTTGCATAATAGATGACGATAAGATCTATCAGCTTATTATAAAAAAAGTGGTAGAACGTACTTCAGAGTTTGATTCTATGTGTTTTTATGATGATGGGATTGAGGCTATTGAGATATTCAAGTCGCCTGAATATGTACTGCCGGAAATCATTCTTCTGGACATTAATATGCCCCAAATGGATGGATGGCAATTTTTGGACAATTTAATTGCGCTCAGGCCAAATTTTCATCTTCAAACCATTATTTATATAGTTACTTCTTCCATTGCACATTCAGATAGGGACAAGGCCGAATCTTACAAAGAGGTCTCAGGTTTTTTGAGCAAACCTTTAAGCGTGGAGAAATTAAAGGAAATCGCTGTCAAGCATAGAAAATAGGTTTCTAAGCTTAGACTTACTACTGTTTTTCAGCAATAATTACATTGGAAATTATGAATTTTCATGCTTTTTAAGTTGAAGGTTTTTCGGGAATCTAAACACTTATCAACATCTGTATTTTTAAAATTAGAAAGCATAGCTGAATTTAGAAAATATCAGTAATTTTGGAATTATTCCATTTTATGGGAATTATTCCAAAATTATGAAAACAAAATCCATTATCCACCTCGATCTAGATGCATTTTTTGTCTCTGTGGAGCGCCATATAAATTCTGAGTTGAAAAACAAGCCCTTGCTTGTTGGGGGAATGGGGGATCGTGGGGTAGTAGCGGCATGTAGTTATGAAACCCGTGGTTTTGGTGTTCGCTCTGGGATGGCTATGAAAGTTGCTCGACAACTTTGTCCTGAAGCAATTGTGATTAAAGGCAATGCTGGCACCTATACCCAACATTCCAAAATAGTTACAGATATTATTACAAGTAAAGTTCCAGCATTTGAAAAAGCAAGTGTAGATGAATTTTATGCCGATTTAAGCGGAATGGATAAATTTTTTGGAATACAGAAATTCGCACATGAGCTTCGGCAAACTATTATAAAGGAAAGCGGGTTGCCCATTTCTTTTGGATTGTCCCAAAACAAAGTGGTGTCTAAAATAGCAACTGGTGTAGCGAAGCCCAATGCCGAGAAAATTATTGATTATGGAGAAGAAAAAAAATTCCTAGCGCCGCTTTCGGTTAGGAGCATCCCTATGATTGGAAGTAAGACTTTTCAGGTATTAATGAACTTGGGAGTACGCAAAATTAGGACAATCCAAGAAATGCCGGTAGAAATGATGGAGAGTGTGCTAGGTAAGAATGGACGCACAATTTGGAAGCGTGCCCTTGGAATAGATGATTCTCCCATTATTCCTTTTCATGACCGAAAATCCATTTCTACAGAGCGTACATTTGCGCAAGACACTATAGATATATCCAAACTACACGCCTCTTTGATCGCCATGGCAGAGAGTTTGGCTTACCAACTGCGTAGGGGCAATAAACTCACTTCCAGCGTGAGTGTTAAGATTAGGTATTCAGATTTTAACACGTATACCAAACAAGCTAAAATCACTTATACCAGTGCAGATCATATTCTTATTTCAAAAGTGGAAGAATTATTTAAGCAACTTTATAATCGCAGGTTATTAATAAGGTTGATAGGAGTAAAATTCAGCGGACTGGTTGGAGGGAATTATCAAATCAATCTTTTTGATGATTCCGAACAAATGTTGAACCTCTACAACTCCCTCGATAAAATAAAAAACAAATACGGGGAGCGGAGTGTAATGCGTGCGGTTGCCATGGGAACCAAAACTATTGGTAGAATGTCCAATCCGTTTAATGGGGAGCCCCCAACGGTCTTGGCACATCGCAAGCAGTAGAACAACTTCAAATTATAAATTTTTACAATGTATCTAAATTCACATACTTGGTTTTCTTTGCGCTACGGGACTTTTTCTATAGAGGCTTTATGTGAATTAGCCGTAAAGCACAGAGTAAAATCTCTTGCAGTTACAGATATCAACAATACTTCTGGTTGCCTTGGTTTTTTAAAAATCGCGTCAGAGTATGGAATTAAGCCTTTGGTTGGGATCGATTTTAGAAATGGGGTTTCTCAGCAATATGTGGGCATTGCAAGAAACAATGAAGGTTTTAGGCAACTTAACGAACATTTATCCATCCATCTTCATGTTCAGAAAGAATTTTCAGCTAAAGCACCTTTATTAAAAGACTGTTATGTTATTTATCCTTTTGAAAAAGTAGTCGCCCTGAAAAAAACCATTTTTGAGGAAAATGAATTTATTGGCATTTCGGTGGAAAGCCTTCGAAAATTAAAGTTTTCCCATTATTTAAAATTCAGCAAAAAACTGGTACTGCTGCAATCCGTTAGCTTTCGCAGTAAAAAAGATTATAATGCACATAGGCTTTTGCGGGCAATAGACAACAACACCTTACTGAGTAAATTGCCAAAAAGTGAACAAGGTTCGCTCTCGGAGCAAATGTTAGGGCAGGAAGAATTAGAGGCTTCTTTCAAGGGTTTTGAGCATATTTTAGAGAATACCCGTAAGTTGATGAAAAGTTGCGATGTGAAATTCGATTTTGGAACGGGCCAAAATAGAAACTTGCTGGTTTATGGAAAAAATAAAGCTGAAGACATTGAACAACTGAAGCATTTGTGCGAAGAAAAGATTCCTGATCGTTACTCCATAATTACCACTAAAATAAAGGAACGCGTAACCAAAGAGTTGGATGCAATTATAAAATTGGGATTTGTTTCTTATTTTTTGATCAACCTGGATATTGTGAACTATGCGCGATCCAAAAATTTTCAGTTCGTTGGCCGAGGGAGTGGTGCGAATTCAATTATAGCCTACATCTTGGGGATCACCAATGTAGATCCCATAGAATTGAATTTGTATTTTGAACGCTTTATTAATGCAAATCGAAAATCCCCTCCCGATTTTGATATCGATTTTTCTTGGAAAGATCGCGATAATATCACGCAGTATATTTTTAATAAATACAAGAATACTGCATTAATGGGAACCTATGTCACTTTTAAAAGAAGGGCAGTATTAAGGGAGTTGGGAAAAGTCTTTGGCCTGCCTAAAATGGAGATCGATAAGCTTTCCAGTGGGTTTTTTAATTATTCGGAATTGGATGAAGTTGAAAAACTGGTAATTCAATACAGTTCTTTAATTGAAGGTTTTCCCAATTATTTGAGTGTGCACTCGGGTGGGATTTTAATTCTGAATGATCCTATTTATAATTATGCGGGAACTTTTTTGCCGCCAAAAGGTTTTGAAACTATCCAAATTGATATGAACATTGCGGAGGATGTGGGCATCCATAAATTTGATGTCCTCTCCCAGCGAGGTCTTTCAAAAATCACGGATGCAATTGAGATCATCAAAAAAAATCAACCCAAGGCTAAGATCTTGGATATTGATGATGTAGAGGTTTTTAAGAACGATCCAAAAATAAATAATTTACTTAAAGCAGGAGATTGTATGGGGGTCTTTTATGTAGAATCTCCTGCAATGCGAGGCTTGCTCATTAAGTTGCAAACAGATAATTATTTGAATTTGGTAGCTGCCAGTTCTATTATTCGTCCTGGGATTTCCAGCGGAGGGATGAAAGAAGAATATATAAAACGCCATCGAGATCCACAGCTTAGAAAACAAGCACACCCGGTAATGTATGAGATCATGGAAGATACTTATGGAATCATGGTGTACCAAGAAGATGTAATGAAGGTTGCCCACCAATTTGCAGGCTTGAGTTTTGATGATGCCGATGTATTACGGCGAGGAATGAGTGGTAAAAAAACTTCAAGTGGGCAAATGGAGAAAATAGAAAAAAACTTCCGGAATAATTGCGAAAAAAGGGGGTATAGTACCACTTTAACAAGTGAGGTTTGGGAGCAAATTTCGTCCTTTGCCGGCTATGCATTTCCTAAAGGGCATTCTGCTTCTTATGCCATAGAGAGTTATCAAAGTCTATATTTAAAATGCTATTTCCCGTTGGAGTTTATGGTTGCAGTGCTTAATAATGGGGGCGGATTTTATTCAAAAGAAACCTATGTGCAAGAAATTCGAAAATGTGGAGGTAAGGTTCATGCTCCTTGTATGAATAAAAGTGATCATCCCAATGTTATTTTTGGTAGCGATGTATACTTAGGATTTGGTTATTTGAAAGAGCTAGAAACTAGGCTCGTTCAGCAAATTCTAGAAAATCGTCAGTTTTTTGGGCCTTTTGCTTCTTTTGATGACTTTGTGGATCGTATTTCTATTTCTATAGAACAACTGCGTATTTTAGTAAGGATAGATGCGTTTAGGTTTACAGGAATAGATAAGCATGAATTATTGTGGAAAGCACATTTTAAATTAAGCAGCTCCAAGACGCAATCAATCCAAACCCCTTTATTTAAAACTCAACATAGGGATTTTGTATTGCCACAATTTTCCTATTCTAGTTTGATCGATGCATTCGACCAGATAGAGTTGTTGGGGTTTCCGCTATGTAGTCATTTTGATTTGCTTAAAAATAAAACGGCAAACTCAGTAAAAGCTAAAAATCTAGGGAATTATGTGGGTCAGGATGTTTTGGTCTATGGAAATTTAATTACTGCAAAAAAAACAACTACCATGAATAACAAATATATGTATTTTGGGACTTTCTCAGATGAGAACAATGATGTTTTTGACACTGTGCAGTTTCCAAAAGCAGCTGAAAAATACCCGCTTCGGGGCAATGGAATTTATTTGTGTTTTGGAAAAGTAGTTAACGATTTGGATTATATATCTATTAACCTTGCATGGATAACACGCCAAGAAACGGCTAAAGATCCAAGATTGGTTTAAGATTATTTCAATAAGGTTTTTATTAAATCAGGTCATTTAGGAATAGTATTGGTAAAAAATGACATTTTTCAGCCTTTCTAAAATTCGTTAGGAGATTCTGAAATAATTTATTTTTTTTAAATAATATTTTCTTTTGAGGTAGGTGCAAACTTCCCTTTCAGGATTCAATCTTCGGCTCCTTTTGTATAATTATTTTTAAAATAGTGCGAATTGCGCTGTTGCAATCTTTGATTTATGTTCACCTACATAAAATTTTGACTCTAGTTTAGAGAAGCCTCGATAATCATAAAATATTTTCTTCCTTTCCTTGGGGAAGGGCTGGGGGATGGGGTGAGATATAAGATATAAAAATTTGCGTTCCCATCCCCTCCTAAATCCTCCCCCTGCGGGGAGGACTTCAGTTTTTGCTTAATCCTAAAATCCCACAACTTTTGGAAATGATCCTATATAATACCAATTTACTTATACAATGTCGCTATTTTTTTTGTATATTTACTAATGGCAAAACCACAAGAATTTACAATAACCCAAAGCGTTGAAGAGCTTAGGGCACTCCGCAAAAGTCAAACTAATATAAAGCATGAAAAGCGTGTTATGTTTTTAATCTATCTAAAAGAGAACAAATTTAAAACACGCCACGAGCTTTGCGATTATTTAGGTATTGATCCACGAACCCAACAACGCTGGACAAAACAGTATCTTGAAAATGGAATATCGTTTTTATTGACTGATTTGCCCAAGAACAAAAAGTCAAAAATAATCACTCCTGAAATACATAAGGAACTTGAAAAACGTTTGAATTCTAGCGACCAGGGATTTTTAGGATATTGGGATGCGCAAGCGTGGGTAAATAATGAATTTGACATAGATATACAATACCATTGGTTGCGCAAATATTTGATAAAGCATTTTAAGACCAAGCTTAAAAGCCCCCGTAAATCTCATTATAAAAAAGATGAAGAAGCTGGAAAAGCTTTTTTAAAAACTCCCTAATGACCTAGACAACATTAGAACAAGTCTAAATAAAAACAAGTATAAGCAAGTAAATTTGTACTTTCAAGATGAAGCTCGATTTGGTATGATGACCCATACCGGCAAACACTTAACAGCCTGCGGGATCAAACCTATTGTCAAATATCAACACATATTTAAAACAACTTATCTATATGGTAGTTATTCCCCAATAAACGGAAATAGTTTTGTCTGGGAAATTGATGGAGTAGATACTACTGTTTTCGAAGCTTATCTAGAGAACTTCTCTAAATACAAACCTCAAGAATTTAAAATTGTGATAATTGATAATGCTGGTTTTCATTCGACAAAAAACATTAATGTTCCCGAGAATATATATTTGTTGAGAATTCCGCCTTACACTCCAGAACTCAATCCGTGTGAACAAGTATGGCAGTATATTAAAAATAGGTTTAAAAATCAAAGGTTTAAATCAATGCAGGAGCTTAAACAATGGCTACATCAAACCGTAAAAGATATGGGCAAGCAAACAATAAAATCAATTACTGGCAATCACCATTATGTAAATGCATTTATTACGACTTTTAATAGTTAAATTGGTATAATATATAGATAATGCATTGTGTATAAATTAAAAAAACCCAAGACAAAGGTCAAGGGGTTTTTAAGGTGGTGCCTCCAGCCCCGACCATTCGGGGGAACCAGGGACTATTTATTTTTTAAAATATCCTCAAGTATGGCCGGCAACGCAATCAGTTTTTCTGTGAATTTCCTGCTTTTCATTCTTTTAATATAACGCTCCAATAAGATGGCTTCATCTTTGGAACTTGTTCTAAATTTTAATTTGACAACCCAATCTTCAGCTCCTTTTGTATAATTGTTTTTAAAATAATGTGAATTATGTTGCTGTAATCTTTGATCTATATCCGAAGTTTCTCCTACATAATATTTTTTAAGTTTTTCCGAATATATGATATATAGATAATGCATTGTGTATAAATTAAAAAAACCCCAAGACTATTGTCAAGGGGTTTTTAAAGGTGGTGCCTCCAGTACCACTTAGCTTTTAACTTTAATTAATCTTATTTTATTCTAATGCATGGTATAACTGCTTTAGCAACTGAATTTATTATGTTTTGAGATTAATTGAAGTTAATTAAAATTTCATTTTGTTAACAATTATAAGCACCCTTATAAGCACCCTTTTGATTTATTTACGATATTAGCATTCAAATAAGGTTTATGCGAACGATCAAAAATTTAAAGGGGAAAGTGAGATTCGCTTTCAAAGAATCGATCAAAAATTTAAAGGAATCTCCAAAAAAGGAAAGTTTGATTTTCTTACATTTTTCTTATGGTGGAGGTAAAAGATTCAAATATTCTACTGGTTATAAATCTTGTTATAATGATTGGAATTATGAGAAGCAGCGTATTAAAACAACTAAAGCAGGAATACTAAATGCTGATGAAGTAAACGAATATTTTAGTAATCTTGAAATTTACATCAATAAGCAATTTTCTAGATTAATTGCCGAAGGTGAGGTAATTAAAAAAAGCCAGTTAAGAAATTTATTAGATGAATTCACTAATAAGAATACAAGTCTATCGAAATCCAGTGATTTAAATTTTTTACAATTCACGGATTATTTTTTCTCATTAAAAGAGAAGGAGATAAAAATAGTTACTCTAAGAACTTATAAACAAACCGTTCGCTTGTTAAAAGAATATAGTGCGAAAAAAAATGAAGAATTAAATTTTCTCAAATTTGATAAAGCTTTTTACAATAACTTCACTCACTACCTTAAAGAAAGATCATATAAAGTTAATACCATTGGGAAACATATAGGTAATTTAAAAACCATTTTAAAAAGCGCAGAATATGAGGGAATTCAAGTGAACCAGCGTTTTAAAGCAAGAGATTTTAAAGCGAAATCTGAATTAACAAAAGCTATATATCTGAATCCTAAAGAGATTGAATCTATAAGAAATAAAGATTTAAGTAAATATGATAATTTGGAGAGGGCTAGGGATATTTTTTTGATTGGATATTATACTGGGCAAAGAGTAAGTGATTACAACGGGTTAACTCGGGATGATATTGTAAATATAGATGGAGTATATTATTTTGAAATTAAGCAGAAAAAGACTGGTAAATTAGTTCATTGCCCCATAACTGTGGAAATAAGGGAAATAATGAAACGATATGGAGATAATCCACCTCCAAAAATGCCAGATCAGAAGATAAATGAGTATATAAAGCAAGTAGGTCAGATGGTCAATATCAATGATAAGATTTTTATGGATTATATTGAAAATGGTAAAAAGAAGAAAAAACCTGAATCGAAATTTAATTTAATTGCCACTCATACTGCACGAAGGAGTTTTTGTACAAATAAATACAGAGAGAAAATGTCTATTTATGATATAATGTATTTTTCAGGTCATTCAACGGAAAAAGAATTTCGTAAATATATTCGAATAAGTAAACAAGATAGAGCTACTCATATTGCAACTAGCGGATTTTTTAATTTATGAATGAAGAAGAGTTTAAGCCTTTTTTTATAACTGAATTAAAGCAAATTGAAGCGCTTTATATTCCTAAACTAGAAGGTACCAAAAAAGATTTTATTTTTGAATTTGAAGATCCCTTTGAATTTATTTCTTCTCCTCGCATCACAGGGTTAAGAAAACCTCTAATTAATTGTTTAAAATGTTGGAGATATTTTATTTATGGAAATGGAGAAGAATTTGAAAAAGAATATTTTCCGTGTGAAGAATATAGGAAAGGAGATAGTTATTCCTTTAATTATAATGAAATCCCGAACTATATATCCGATAATGATTTTAAAAATAGTGTAAAAAGATATATAGCTTATTTATCAACCTCATACTATGAAAGGTTTGAAGAATCTCTTTCTGAAATAAGTGCAGATGCAAATCAAAAAAAGTTTATCTCCAAGATTATCGACATAAGTCAAAATGCAATAATGAAAATTTTGGATTTAGAACTGAATAAATATAATAGACTTGTGGCAGGAGAGTTAATAAGAGGCTATATACTTTTCATTGAAAAAATAGTTAATGAGAATGAAATTTTTTTCCCAGAGTTTATAATCCGTTTTGAGAGCAAAATTGAGAATTTAAGAGTTCTTTTTGAGAATAATTTTGGTTTCATAAATGAATTAGATAATTATATTTATAGAGATTATCAGACGACTTTTTTGGAATATGAGAAACAACTATTCCCTAAATTTCTAACCTCTGACAAAATATGGAGAGGAACAAAAAATGATTTAGTTAGATACTATCTGTTTCTTGAAAATTTGAATATTTTTAAAGACGCTACGAATAAAGCGCACTTAAAAATTTTGAGATTTTTAGCTGAAAGATATAGTACTGCATTAAAAAAGCAAACTGATCCAAGGCGTATAGCAAAGTTATCTCCGGGATCATTATTTGATTTTTTAAAATAGTTTTTAAGTTTATTCTGGTCCCTTTTTATGGGTTTTCAGTCCCTTTTTAAATAATTTCAGTCCCTTTTAATATCAAGGTTTCTTTCCTTTTCATTGTAACTCAATGAAATTCAGCAATATAAAAACTCACTAAAACATATATAAAGTTCTTATTAGTCTGAAAAACAGTCATTTAAAATAAATTTGTTGCCATAAATAATTATTGTTGAACAAATAAAATAAATATGACTAAAGACAAAGAGAAATTATTAAGTAGAAAAGAGGTGGCGGAATTTTTAGGTGTTTCCTTAGTAACACTTCACAACCTAAAACAAAAAAAGATTTTAGTTCCAACCCATAAAGTAGGTAGAAAGCCATTATACCTTTATGAGGACTTACTGAGACAAATCGAACTGTCGAACTATAAAATTGCAGCCTAATATGTTAGATTATATTCGTTTTTATATTACTGATAAAGAAAGTTTTGATTTTCGGATAGAAAAGAAGAAGCCGGTTGGTCTATTCTCTAAAATTGACAGAGAGACAGGAGAATATTTAGAATTTCCGAAAATAGGAATCTTTCAAAATATGGAGCTAAGGATTGCTAAGAAGTCAACCTATATAAAAGGGAGCCTACATAAAATGCAGAATATGAATAATGGCTTAGAGAAACAAAATTACGATATCTTAAACCTTTGCGGTAATTACAGGGCTCTTGATACTTTAGTAGATAAATTTTCTATTAGACCAGGTGAAACCACAATCACTAATTTAGAGTTTGGATTAAACATTCCTCTTGAGTATGATCCCTCATTATTTATTGAAAATTCCATTATGTGGGATTTTAAGGCTCCTTCTAAAATAAGTTTTTTTGGAGGTGCGGGATATTTAAAAGAATTTGAAAAGAATGATTATTCTTTGAAGATATATAACAAATCCAAGCAGTATAAACTAAGTGAGAATATTTTAAGAATAGAGGTTAAGATTATTAAAAAAAGGAAATTGCATGACTTAGGGATATTTAGCTTAGAGGATTTATACGAGTCGGAAAGTTATAGAAGGCTATTTAAGTTCCTAATAGAACAGTTTGATAAATTATTGATGATTGACTTTCTTATCTTGCGAAAAGCTCTTAGAGAGGATGAAATTCATATTTTAAAACAGTATACCAATCCCCACTATTGGCTGAATCTACAAAAGGATTTGTCACAGAATGGATATTACAAAAGAAAGAGGAAATGCAACGAATTTATTACAAATTATTCTTTTGATAAATCCAAGCGAAAAGTAAAAAGATTACTGGATAAACAGTTCGCTAATAATATGGATTGTGATAGCTATAAATTAGCTGCTTAGGTGAGAATGTAAACTATAATACTTAGGACAAATTCGCCTCTTTCACTTTTGGAAGGGGCTTTTTTCTGCTTTTTTAAGAATTAATTTTTTTATTTGAATTATTTTTTCAAATTTTACGGGAAATCGAATAAGGTTTTAGGAGAGACTTTTAACGCTTTCGCTAAAACAGAAACAGTGCTTATTGTTGTATTTACTTCCCCTCTTTCAATACGCCCTACCTGAGAAATGGGAATATCAGCTTCAAAGGCAAGTTGTTCTTGAGAAAAATTCTTGAGCTTTCTTGTTTCCCGGAGCTTATCGCCGAATGATTTAATGAAGGATTGGTTTTTAATTTTTTGCACCCGATAAAGGTGAAGAATACAAGATTTAATTATCAACGCATATATGCGCTATTTTGAATTATGGAAAACCGTAAGGTTAATCTATTTATAAAACGCAATTTTAAAACCTAAATCAATCTTTATGAAAAAATTAGTCTATTTAGCCTGCCTGGGAACATTAATTTGGTCTTGTGGTTCTGTCAATCGAACAATGTTTGGAACGACTGAGAAAACTTTATTAAAAACCGTATCAATTGAACAGGGTTGTGATCAAGAAGATATTAAAATTATTGATAGTGTAAAGGGGCTGCATGGAGCCACATACGCTCTCAACGTGTGCGGTAATAGAATGGTGTATAAACAGGTCGGTAGCGTTTTCATGGAATCATCAGAAGCAGATAAAACTATTCAAGAACTTTCAAATTAATAAAAGGAAATGGGAACAGCAGTTTTAATTATAATTGGTATAATAGTAGGATTTGCTATTATAGGTTTCTTATTTAGTAAGGATGGAGAAAGGGAAGATGCGGCGAAAACTGGAGCAATTTTAGGAGGAGCATTTGTTGTTAATCTTTTGCCTGTCGTAATAGTGATAGTACTGGCAGTACTAATCGTTAAATCTTGTAGTTAACTATAGGTTATGAAAGTACTGTTTTTTGTAATCTTATTTATCAGCATTCCCAATTT
Source organism: Gillisia sp. Hel_I_86 (assembly GCF_007827275.1). Taxonomy (NCBI): domain Bacteria; kingdom Pseudomonadati; phylum Bacteroidota; class Flavobacteriia; order Flavobacteriales; family Flavobacteriaceae; genus Gillisia; species Gillisia sp. Hel_I_86. The sequence continues at coordinate 1,934,591 of NZ_VISE01000001.1, forward strand.
ATTCGGGCAAGAACTATCATTTAAATATTTAGTTGTGTACAACGAAAAAACAGATGAATATGATAAGGGTGTATATTCTTCTACATTTATTTTTAATAAAGACGATTCAGGAGATATATGGCTTAATATGGAAAACACACCTTCTGTGAAATTAAATCAGATTTCTAATCCAGTAGATGGTGTAAATGGAGATTTAGTTTATACTGCTGCTAGGTATTTAATGATGGGAAAAAAAATGGATTTATTTATTTATGACAACGGTAATATTATATTGAGAAATTTAAGTAATCAGAAATACATGTTGTTTACGAATTTTAATGATCTGAATTCTGAAAAATAATTTTTTAAATAAACGCTATGAAAAAAATTGCATCCGTAATCTACTTTGAAAAATTCAAGAGATTATATCTATTGCTTATGTTTATATTAACCTCATGTTCTTCAGATAATAGCGTAAATAATAGTTCCAATTTTACCATTAATCCCCCTTCTTGGATTCAAGGAACTTGGATACTTCAAGGTTCAACGACAGGGGAGCACGGTTTCCGATTCACTTCTAATGATGTTATATTAATTCAGAATTCAATGGAAACTAGTCAAAGAGAATTACTTCAACAATCTATTGATTTAGGGCAAGAGGTTTCTGTAACTGAAAATAAAGAGGATACCTATTATTCTTTACATATTGATTTTCAATATGGACAAACTTTGAAATTAGATTTTAGGAAACTTTCAAGTACTGAGATTTCTTGGGAAGCTGTAAATAATTCTATTTATAAAAAGCAATAAGTAATATGGGTAAATACTTCAAATTAATTCTAATCGGAACATTCATATTCGGTTTTGGTTGTTCTAAAGATGATAATTCTGAAGCTAGTGTTTCAGAAAAATTAATAGGTAAATGGAATGTTGTTAAAGATGGAGATATAATATATGACGAAATTTGCAGCTATTTTATTTTTCAGGAAGATGGAAAATTAATATTCAAAAATTGTCATAGCTATGGAGGAGAAACCAATATTATTGGTGAATATGCTTTAATAAATGATAATCATATACTTTTTATTGACTATAATTATTTTTTAGATGATGCGGAAGCAGATATACTTACAATAACACAAAACAATCTAACTCTAAAATTTTCCAATGCCACAAATTACACTCGGGTAATGGAACTAGAAAAGGACTAAAATCGCCACAACTAATCTACTATGCTTAAAAATATTTTGAACCAAGGTAGAAGAATGAATTTTTTTAATTCATGTTTTTTAATATTTATTCTGTTTTTAATGTTTTCATGTAAGAATGAGGAATGTAATCTAGTAACCTTAAAGGAAATTAGGGAAAATGAATTGCAACTAAATAATCGTGCTGCCACACATTTAAACAGTTTAACTCATGTGATGAATTCGAGCGTTAGAGAGACTGATTATAAGGATATAAAGATGGCGAATTACTTCGTTAACAAGGTATTCTTTAAATTGAATGATAAGGAAAAAGTTTTCTGGTTTGTTGTCAATAAATATAGAGATCGTACACAAAGAAACTTAATGTACAGGAATGAATATCAAATTTTTTTAGAGGATTTGGTAATTGATAATATTCACTTTAATAATGAATCCTTATCAAGTCAGTCTATTGGTATAGTAAATATGATTGCGAAAAATAGTAATCCAAATGGAGTGAGATGAAATCTATAGATTACACAGAAGGGGAGCGAGAAATAACTAACTGTGAATTTACTACCTCTATAACTTTATATATGGCTCCAAATAGGGCAGAGGAATTTGTGACTGAAATTAATTTATTTTTAAAAGAATTGAGAGGGCGTGGGTCTGCATATTGACGGTTGTTATAAACTATATTGAATAACTTGTTTTGTCTGATACCCCCTACTAAATTAATATATGGTTATTTTCTCCAAAACACCCTTTTAAGCACCCTAGACTAATAAAAAAACCTGTAATCGGCTATAATTCAGCTTCATACAGGTTTTTAAAGGTGGTGCCTCCAGGAATCGAACCAGGGACACAAGGATTTTCAGTCCTTTGCTCTACCAACTGAGCTAAGGCACCAGTTGCTTTATTGCTTATATAAGCCTTTCAAGCGGGTGCAAATATAATTTCATTTTTATTAACCCACAAAGGAAAAATTAAAAAAATGCTTTTGTAACTTCGCTTTTTTAATTGAAATCTATGAATCTAGTGATAGATATAGGGAATACACTTGTGAAAATGGCTGTATTCCAAGGTGATGTGTTAATCAAGAAAAAAACAGGGCTCAAGCAAAATTTTTTAAAAAACCTTGAAGAACTGGATCAAAGCTATCCAAATATCAGTGATGTTTTGATCTCTTCGGTATCAAAAACACCTTCCAAGTGGTTGCAAAAACTTCAGGAGGACTATAAAATGTATGTTTTGGATCAGGAGTTGCCTCAAGTGTTTTTAAATTCTTATACAACACCCAAGACTTTGGGGAATGATAGAATTGCATTGGTTTCTGCTGCAAGTAAACTATATCCATCTCAAAATGTCCTGGTAATTGATGCAGGCACTTGTATTACATTCGATTTTAAGAATAGCGAAAATCAATATTTGGGAGGCGCTATTTCTCCAGGTTTGCAAATGAGATTTCAGGCGATGAATACGTTTACAGAAAACTTACCGTTATTAGAACCGGAAGAAGATGTAGATTTTATTGGAAACACCACCGTTAAGAGCATGCAATCTGGTGTGGTTATTGGAATTACTTCTGAAATCGATGGGGTGATTTCCAAGTATAGCTCTCAGTTTAAAGATTTAACAATAATTTTGACAGGTGGAGACTCACAATTTTTGTGTAAACGATTAAAAAATAGCATCTTTGCGAACTCAAATTTTCTCCTTGAAGGATTGAATTACATTTTAGAATTTAATAAATCTCAATGATTAAACGATTTATAATACTCGTGGCCTTATTAACTACGGTTGCATCGGCTGCGCAAGAAGGAACATCATCCCCCTATTCATTTTATGGAATTGGCCTTACAAAATTCAAAGGTACAGTAGAAAATCAGTCTATGGGAGGTATTAGGATGTTCTCAGATAGTATTCATTTAAACTTGCGGAACCCCGGTTCCTATGGGAGGCTGCGGTTAACAACTTTTACCGTTGGAGGAAGCTATCAAAGTACTGCATTAAAAACAGAAGATGAGAGCGAATCCAGTAGAACAACTTCATTGGACTATTTGGCAATAGGCCTTCCTACCGGAAAATTGAACTTTGGATTAGGTTTAATTCCATTTACTTCTGTAGGCTATAGAATACTGGAAACCAACGAGGAAACTTCAAATAGGTTTACCGGTCGTGGAGGGATGAACAAAGTTTTCTTAACTGCGGGGTATGCGGTCAATGAGAATTTAAGTGTTGGAATAGATGTAAATTATAATTTTGGGAATATTCAGAATAACTTTACAACGCTTCAAAACGGAGTTCAATTTGGCTCTCGACAAATCAATAGAACAGATCTTCGAGGGTTTAATTTAAATTTCGGATTGGATTACCAAAGGAACCTAAATGATAAGCTGAAGTTGTATACGGTAGCTACCTATGCTCCACAAATGGATATTACCACAGAGAAAATGAGCCATGTTGCTACAATCTCCTTTAGGACAGATGGAAGTGAAGTGGTTGTAGAGGAGAGCGATGTAACGTTCCCACAAGGAGACCTTTCGTTGCCGTCTGAGTTAACACTTGGTGCGGGAATTGGTACTAATAATAAATGGTTCTTGGGAGCAGAGTATGGAAGAGTCTCTGCTAGTGATTATAATTTTAATTCTGGAAATTCTTTTGCAGAGGTACAATATGATAATGCTTCTCAATATAGATTGGGAGGATTTTATATCCCAGAATATAATTCCTTGACCAGTTATTTTAGTAGAGTGGTTTATCGTGCCGGATTGCGATTTGAAGAAACGGGTCTTAACCTTGGGGATGAAGGGATAAACGAGTTTGGCATATCTTTTGGAGTAGGATTACCCGCAGGGCGAAACTTTTCAAATGCAAACTTGGGAATTGAGTATGGACAGCGCGGTACAACAAATTCCGGTTTAATTCAGGAAAACTTTTTTAAACTTTCAATAAGTTTGTCTTTAAATGATAAATGGTTCGTACAACGCAAATTTGATTAACCAAAATAAATATAAAAACATGAAAACTAAATTTATACTATTACTATCGGGATTGCTTTTAAGCTCTGGTCTAGTTAAAGCTCAATCTAACGTAGACTGTACGACTAAGGCAGCGCTGGCATACGATGATGCAAAAGCCAAAAGGTACGAGCAGGCGTACGCGCCATTGATGGAGGTTAAAGAAAAATGTCCTACGTATAGTTTGGCAACTTTTCAATATCTGGATCGTGTTTTAAAAGATAAAATGTCCAAAGCAGAAGGGGCAGATAAAGCAAAATTGGTTCAAGAGACTATAGATCTAATGAACGATCGTTTAAAATATTTCCCAGCTAAAACAAGTGCAGGTGAAGTACAAGGTGATATCGCCATGCTTAAATATGACAATGGCATAGGAACTAAAGAAGAGCAGTTCGCAGCTTTCGATGCAGCTTTTAAGGCAGATAAAGAAAGCTTCACCAGTGCAAGAGCATTATATGCATATTTCTCTTTATTGGTAGATCTTCAAGATGAAGGTAAAAGATCTCTGGAAGATGTTTTTGAAAATTACGATGAGGTGATCTCTAAAGTAGAAGAAGAAGAAAATAAAATGGCAGAATTCCTTGCGCCACTTTTAGTGAAGCAAGATGCAGGTGAAGAGTTATCTGCAAAAGAAGCACAATTGGTTGCAAATTCTGAAATTAACCTGAAAGCTTATAGTACTGTAAAAAGCAGTATTAATGGTAAGTTAGGTCAAAGAGCAGATTGTGATAACTTGATTCCTTTATACAACAAGGATTTTGCTGAAAGAAAAACAGATGTAGCTTGGTTAAAAATTGCTTCTGGAAGATTGTCTGCAAAGGATTGTACAGAAGACCCTATCTTCTTTAAATTATCTGAAGCATTGCACACAGCAGAACCTTCTGCAAAATCTGCCCTTTATTTAGGACAATTGGCAGATGCTAAGGGGAATAGTTCTCAAGCAATGAAATACTATAATGAGTCTGCAGAGTTGGAAACAAATCCTTCAGATAAATCTAGAGTATATATGAAATTAGCAGATAACTATAAGAGAAAAGGTAGTTATGGACAAGCAAGAAATTATTACAACAAGGCATTAGCTGCTAAACCCTCTGCGGGGAGAGCATATTTACAAATTGCAGATATGGTAGCAAAAAGCGCAAACAACTGTGGGCAAACCACTTTCGACAAGAGAGCTGTATATTGGTTAGCTGCAGAGTATGCTTCTAGAGCAGGTCGTGTAGATCCATCTTTAAGCAGTGTTGCAAACCAATCGGTAGCTGCTTACAAAGGAAGGGCTCCACAAAAATCCGATATTTTTCAAGAAGGAAAAGAAGGTCAAAGTGTGAGGATAGGATGTTGGATTGGAGAAACAGTAAGAGTACCTTCATTGTAAAATCAATGATCACATATCAAAAAATAATTACAGGCATTGTCACGGCTATCACCGTGACAATGCTTTTTTCATGTGAAGGCAACCTAAACAGGGTACGAGCATTGGATATGCCAGATGAGAACCCGCAAGCAATAGGGATGGGCCTTAATTTAAAATATACCGATTCTGGAAGAGTGGTAGCTACCCTAAAAAGCCCAAAAATGCTGGATTTCACAAACATGGAATTTCCATATAGGGAGTTTCCAGACGGGATACAAGTAGAATTTTTTGATGAAAACCAGAAAAAAAATACTGTCACAGCTAATTATGGGGTTATCTATGATGAAACTGGCCTCATCGATCTTCAGGACAATGTGGTTTTAATTACCAGTGACAGCACAAAACTAAAGGCAGATCAATTGTTTTGGGATCAAAAAGCAGGATGGATTTTTACCGATAGGCGCAATACCATACAATTTGCAAATGGCGCTCGGAATGATGGCCAAGGTTTTGATTCCGATTTAAATTTCACTAATTTTCGTTCCCGTACAAACGTGGGAATTCAAATAATAGAAGAGAAAAAAAATGATGAAGTTTTTTAAATATTTTGAATACGCCTATTTATTTATAGCGGCATTTTTTCTGTTCGAAGCTTTTAGGATTTGGAACGAGGAAAGAAACCGTGCATATCTTTTTGTTTTCTTTGTAGTTATTGCTGTTTTTATGTTCTTTTTTAAAAGACGTTTCAGGCGGAAACTGGAAAATGACAAGCATTAATTACTATGGAAGCTGAAATTCTAATTATTGTATGCAGTCTTATTCTATCGGCATTTTTCTCAGGAATGGAAATAGCATACATTTCTTCCAATAAAATCTTTATTGAAATTGAAAAAAGGCAGTCCGGTATCCTTGCGAATGTCCTTAAAAAATTAACCAAAAAACCTTCGAAATTTATTGCCACGATGTTGGTGGGCAACAATATTGCCTTAGTGGTTTATGGTTTCTATATGGGAGAGTTGATCATGACTGTCCTACTTGGTCTCATGCCCTCAGAAAGTAGATTTGTAACCGCAATGGTCACAGATTTTAGTTTGCTTACCCAAACCATCATTTCTACACTGGTTATTCTTTTTACCGCAGAATTTCTTCCGAAGGTGTTTTTCCAGATCTATGCGAACTCTTTTTTAAAGATCTTCGCAATCCCAGCATATTTGTTCTATTTCTTGTTCAGTTTTGTTTCTTCTTTCGTAATCTGGATCTCAGATGTTATTCTGAAACGGTTTTTTAAAACCGAAGGGGACGAGGTGCAACTGGCCTTCAGCAAACTGGAATTGGGAAATTTTATAAGCGAGCAGCTCGAAACCGTAGAGTCTGATGAAGAAATGGATTCAGAAATACAGATCTTCCAAAACGCGTTGGAATTTTCAGATATCAAGTCCCGTGAGGTGATGGTGCCCAGAACGGAGATCGTGGCGGTAGACCAAAATGTGGATCCCAAAGACCTTGTCAAAATTTTTACCGATACCGGCTTGTCCAAGATCCTTGTTTATAATGAAACAATAGATGATATCATAGGCTATATTCACTCTTTTGAACTTTTTAAAAAACCAAAAACCCTTAAATCCATACTTCTTCCCGTGGTGTATGCCCCAGAAACAATGTGGGTTAAAGACGTACTTAATATTTTGATCAAGAAAAGGAAGAGTATCGCGGTAGTGATAGATGAATATGGAGGAACCAGCGGAATGATCACCATAGAAGATATTGTGGAAGAATTGTTTGGGGAAATAGAAGACGAACACGATTCTGTTGTTCTTATTGAAGAAAAACTTGGTGAAGATCATTATAAATTTTCTGCTAGATTGGAAGTGGATTATCTAAATGAAACCTACAAATTAGATATTCCCGAAGGCGAAAATTACGAAACACTTGGAGGTTTCATTACCAATCATACCGAGGAGATTCCGGAAATAGATGAAGAAGTAAAGATCAATAACTACCACTTTAAGATCTTGGATGCCACCAACACTAAAATAGAATTGGTGGAAATTCAATTAAAAGACAAAAATTAAAAAGAATTACGTTAATATTTTGCAAATATTAAGTTTTATAATTAGGTTAAAAACACTATTTTCGCGCACTATATTAGATAAATAACAACTACAAATGGCAGTATTAAATAAAATTAGACAACGGTCTGTTTTCCTTATCATAATTATTGCATTGGCATTGTTCTCATTCGTACTTGCCGATGTAATTCGTAATGGGGGCTTAAGCTCACAAAAATCACAAAATGTGGTTGCGACCGTTAATGGAGAAGAGATAAGCAGAGAGGATTTTGCCAGACAGGTAGATGCTTACCAACAAAACATGGGGCCTAATGCAACTACTTCTCAGGTTGTGAACCAGGTTTGGGACCTAAAACTTCGTGAAGTTGTTTTGCAAGAAGAATTTGAAAAGCTGGGGATCAATGTAGGGGAGGCTCAGGTTAGGGAATTGCTTCGGCTTCAATTGGCCCAAAACCCAAATTTTGTGAATGAAGTTGGGATGTTCGATGAAAACAAACTACAAGAATATGTGGCTAATTTAAAGGCTACTTCTCCCCAAGCATATAACCAATGGGTTGCTTACGAGAATTCCATAGCAGAAAATGCAAAAGAGAATATTTACTATAATATGGTAAGAGCCGGAGTTGGTGCTACCTTATTGGAAGGGGAGCAAGCCTACAAAATGGAGAACGATAACATCGATCTTAAATTCGTGCAGCTACCATATTCCAGCATTGCAGATACTCAAGTAAGTGTTTCCAAAGACGAAATCAAGGATTATGTTAAGAAACATTCAGAAAGATTTCAGGTAGAGAAAACCAGGGATATCCAATTTGTGTTTTTTCCTGAAGAAGCATCCAAAGAAGATGACAGTGAAGCTAAGTCAGTGGTTGCAGGTGTTCTCAATAGTAGGGTAGAATTTAATTCAGCTTCTAGTAAGAATGATACCTTACCAAGCTTTAAAGAAGCGGATGATGTGGAAGCATTTGTAAATCAAAATTCAGATATTCAATATCAGGATAGGATTTTATTCAAAAGTGATTTAAAAGGAAGTTTTGCCGACCAAATTTTTAATTTGAATGAAGGTGAAACGTATGGGCCATATAAAGAAGGTGGATATTGGAAAGTGACTAAAATGGTAGAAGCTGTTCAAATTGCAGATTCTGCAAAAGCAAGCCACATCATGATCTCTTGGAAAGGTTTGCCAACCGCTGCTGAAACTTTAAGAACTAAAGAAGAAGCAAAAATATTGGCAGATAGCCTTGCCGGAGTTGTAAGAAAAAACAAAGCTAGTTTTGAAGCTTTAGCGGCTCAATATTCAGCAGATATCGCTTCAAAAGATAAAGGAGGCGATCTTGGATTTTTTAGACCAGGATCTATGATCAAGAATTTCAACGACTATGTGTTCAATAATAATAAGGGGGATATCGGGGTTGTAGAGTCTGAGTTTGGATACCATGTAATTTCTATTGAAGATAAAACTGCTGAAGAGCGCGGAGTGAAGCTAGCAACTATTGCTAGGGAGATCGAGCCTTCAGAAAAATCATTGAACGATCTTTATACCAAGGTTACAAAGTTTGAAATAGCTGCTAAGGACAAGGACAAAGATTTCGCTGAAGTAGCCAAAGCCGATAATTACGAAGTGAAAACCGTAAGGGGCATGAAAGTTTTGGAGGAGAATATCCCAGGAGTTGGTGCACAAAGGAGAATTGTACAGTGGTCTTTTGAGGATGATGTAAAAGCAGGAGATATCAAGAGATTTGAAGTTCCTGGAGGATATGTGGTAGCACAGGTTACTGCCGTTAAAAAGAAAGGCATAATGTCTGCAGAAGAAGCATCTGCAACGGTAACACCTATCTTGATGAAAGAGAAAAAAGCAAAACTTTTAAAGGAAAAAGCCAAAGGAGCATCTTTAGCTGAAATCGCTAAAAATAATGGAGCAAGTGTTCAAACAGCAAGCGCTATTAACTTGAATAATCCAACTTTGGCAGGTGCTGGTAACGAGCCAGCAGTGGTTGGAGCTGCGTTTTCTTTAAAACCGGGAACGGTGAGCAAGCCAATTTCGGGTGAAAAAGGGGTTTATGTTGTGGAAATGGTTGCTTTAAATGCAGCACCAAAAATGGATTCTTATAAGAGCTTCGCCCTGAGGGAAGCTTCACAGAGAAGGCAAGCAGTAGTTTCCAGGGTATTCCAAGCTTTAAAAGAAAATGCTGAAATTGAAGATAACAGAGCTCGTTTTTACTAGTCCCTAAATAATATATTACATAAAAAGCCCTTGAGAAAATCAAGGGCTTTTTATTTGCTTAAAATTGTAGGGGGCTAGATTAAATCCAACGTCGAATTAAAGAGGTTCCAGCTTCTAATGGATCCTGAACTGAATTATCATTGACATATTTTTAAAAATATATAAAACACTCCCTTTGGTCGGTAAAGCTTCATTTAATTTTTATCATTGTTCATTTTTTTTTCTTGTCCAAAAAAACGAACCAAAAAAAGGACACTTTTTTGTAGGTGTTTCCAATTATGCTACCGCATAATTAGAACCGTACTTCCCCAGCTAAATTTTCTCCAAGGCTTCAAAAATTTTACGCCGGGAAAGCACTACACTTGCAAAAAAGAAATTCCTAAGACAATAAATCTGCTTGGAATCATCATACGTCAATTTCCTGCGCTAGGTAAATTTTTTTATTTCGGGTCTCAGGATGACGAATTTAAGAACTAGAGCGGGTTTTTTTCTGTAAGAATAAGTTCAAAGAATCGAACTGGGATAAGGATCTACTGGTTTATTAAAATGAAAGCCTTTTTATCCCCTACGGTTGCGTACTTAACAACAACCTTTATCTTCCTGAATGGGAGGACAGGGAACGTTTCCGTAAGAACAATACACACAACAATCACCTTCTGTGGGTTTTAGTACTTGCTTGCAATTTTCACATTCGTAAAAGAACTGGCAAGCGTTTGTTGGCATATCCTCTTTCTTTTCATGTCCACAGTTGGGACAAGTAATTTTTGATTCTAATATAGTTACCATATTAAAAAGTTTTGGTTGATAATTTTCGTTGTTATTTAATTGAGTATCAGTTAGGGCTCTGGTTCAAAATATTGTTGTTTTGAAGTCCTCCCAGAGGGGAAATTTAGGAGGGAAGTGTAAATTATATTAACACATCTCCACCCCATCCCTTCCCAAACATGGTAAGGGAGTATCTTTCAGCGAAGCGCTCTTTACTCTTTAACTGGACACTACTGAAAAAAGACCATATCATTATAAGAAATGATAGTTTTATATCCTTTTCCTCTAAAATAATCTTGGGCTGCTTCTTTTCCTGTTGCCAATACAAAATCGCCACCCCATCCCCCAAGGCTTTTTACGACACCCGGAAAATCAGGAAAAAGTTCCGATTTCACCTTTGGAGTATTTAGGATTTTTGAAATGATGGTTTCGTGGATCTCTACCAATAGTTCGAATTCTTTTAAGGTTTCACAATGAAGAAACTGACTCGTTAAGCTAGAGATTTTCGCAATGTTCTTTTGCATTTCAGCTTTAGATTGATCTCTATAATGTTGGATAGAATCCCTACTGTTTTGTTTTCTATTTAAATGCACAAAGAACAGCTCATCCTTAAAACTTGGATCGAAATCTACATTCAATACGTTCCTTTTTTCGTTGGAGAGCTCATAAGTAATGGCATTGTTATATTGCGCAGCAGCAATATCATATCCGCTTCCTCCAAAGGTTAATTGCAGCAATTTATAAGCATCTATTTGAAACCATTGGGCGATATTATTTATTAATGTTGAAGAAGTGCCAAGGCCCCAATTCTTTGGAAAATCAAGTTGCGTAGTTACAATGAAACCGTCCGAATTCTTAAGCAAATTAGGATTTAATGAATTTGCTGTCTGCAAAATTTTTAAAAGATAGGCTTCTTCTGAAATGGATCCTGCTAATGGAGCAATATCTGGTTTTTTAAGCACCTCCTCGATTTCGAAAAATACTTCAAGCCACTTTTTGTTTTTATGGTCGAAGGCAATCCAGTGTATTCCCTGTTTGGAGGTTTTTTCAACATTTAGGCTTTGCCCGAATTTTGTGGGAAGGGATAAAGAAACGGCTCCATCCAAAACCACATATTCCCCGGTGATCAACAGTTTTCCGTTACTTCGAAAAGTGGTCATAAATGCAGTTTGTTAATTTCGGATTCGTTCTAATTGCTCGGAGACACTACTATGGGTAACCGTATGTTTTTTAAAATAATGAATAAGTTCCTCCTTTTCTCTTGGAGTTGCGTTCTGGGAATTCAGGATATTCATTAAATGCATTTTCATGTGCCCCTGCTGAATGCCATTTGTCACCAAGGTTTTCACTGCCGCGAAGTTTTGTGCCAAACCTGCAACAGCAACAATCTCCATTAGTTCCCTTGCAGAGGGCTTTTGAAGGATCTCTAAGGCTACTTTGGCAAGTGGATGAAGATTGGTAAGCCCGCCTACCGTTCCTAAAGCTAATGGGATTTCCATCCAGAATTTAAAAATGTCATTTTCTACGCTGGCATGAGTCAAACCAGTGTAAAACCCATCTTTGCAAGCGTAGGCGTGAATGCCCGCTTCTATGGCTCTAAAATCGTTTCCGGTCGCCAATACTACAGCATCAACACCATTCATAAGCCCTTTGTTATGTGTAACAGCTCGATACGGCTCTACTTCAGCAATCTTAATGGCTGTTAAGAATTTCTCGGCAAATGTTCCATGGGAAATATGTGTGTCATCATATAATTCTGAAACCGGACACGAAACTTCAACTTTTACCAAGCATTCCGGCACATAATTGGAAAGGATGCTCATGATCACTTCCAAGCGTTTTTCTTCAACATTAAATTCCTGAAACTTTGCAGCTTCCTCTTTTAAGGTATCTGCAAATTTTTCTAAACAGGAGTTTATAAAATTGGCACCCATAGAATCCTTGGTTTCAAAAGTACAGTGCAACTGAAAATAACCACTTATCAACTTGGTCTTATCCACCAACTCGATACCCAACACGCCGCCACCCCTCTTCCGCATATTTCTGGTAACGCCGCTAACAGCATCGAATAATACAGGCTTAACACCCTTAAAAAACCGATTTAATTTCTCCCTATCTCCGTTATAAATAAAATGAACCTGTCCATTTTTGGTGGTATTTAAAACTTCTACTTTAAACCCTCCTCGGGTTTGCCAGAATTTCGCGGCTTTACTGGCTGCGGCAATCACAGAGCTTTCTTCGGTGGCCATAGGGATCGCCATTAACTTTCCATTAATTAAAAAGTTAGGTGCTATCCCAAAGGGCAAATAAAAATTGCTCAGGGTGTTTTCGGTAAATTCCTCATGTAGTTGTTGTACCGCCTCATTCTCGTTCCAATATTGTTTCAATACTTTTTCGGCAATATTGGAACCCTGTAAATATGTTTTTAGCAACCAGTCAATTTTTTCTTCCTTGTTCAATTTGGAAAAACCGCTAATGGGTGTGATCATTGGATAATAGATTTGTGCTTCAAAGATACAATTACTGCTCTTATTGAGGAAACAAGTCTTATCGCAAAAGGAAAAATTGGACTTTGGCAATTTTTCTGCTTTAACATTCTGTTAGTATTTAACACCAAAAAACTGCTTTTTTTGCTGAATTTTTAGTAAACTTGGCCTATAAAATTTATTTTACACATTTATGAGAATACCAAAATTTGTCCTTACCCTGTTTTTGGTAGGAACTTCTGCGATTTATGCACAAGAAAAGCAAGTCACTTTAGAAGATATATGGGGGGGCACCTTTGGGCAGGAGCGACTGGAATCTTTGAAATCTTTAAATAATGGAACCCAATATATCGTTCTTAATCAAGATAGAAAAGCCGGGACTTCCAGTATAGATGTTTTCGATTATAAGTCGGGTGATAAAAAGGGAAGCCTTTTAAATAGTTTGGATTTGCCAGAATTATCGAGGTTCCAATCTTACGAGCTTAGTGCAGATGAAAATATGGTCTTATTGGCTACAGAGTTGGACAAGATCTACCGTCATTCTTCAAAGGGAATTTTTTATATCTACGATGTAAAATCCAAAGAACTAAAGAAATTAAGCGAAAAGAAAGTGCAGGAGCCAACATTTTCTCCAGATGCTTCTAAAGTAGCCTATGTTTTTGAAAACAACCTTTTTGTAAAAGATCTTTCTACCGGGAAAGAAACCCAAGTAACCAAAGACGGTAAAAAGAATGAGGTAATCAATGGGATTACAGACTGGGTTTACGAAGAAGAATTTGCTTTTGTAAGAGCATTCGATTGGAATGCCGATGGAACAAAAATCGCTTTTTTGAGGTTCGATGAAGTTGACGTACCGGAATTTTCCATGGATATTATCGGAAGCGACTTATACCCTACAGCCTCCACATTTAAATATCCAAAAGCAGGAGAGGCAAATGCAAATGTTTCATTACATATCTACGATCTAAAGAATTCCAAAACCAACGAGGTTAGTTTAGGGGACTATAAAGATTTTTATATCCCTCGAATTAAATGGACAAATAACCCAAATATCTTAAGTGCCCAGGTTCTTAACCGTCATCAAAATAATCTGGACCTTATTTTTGTAAATGCTGAAAAGAATGAAGCACAAGTTCTTTTAAATGAAGAGGATGCAGCTTATGTGGACATTACAGATAATTTAACTTTTTTAGACGATAACAGCTTTATTTGGACCAGTGAGAAGGATGGGTACAATCATATTTATCACTACGACAAATCTGGAAAACTTTTAAATAGGATTACAAAGGGGGATTGGGAAGTGACCGATTATTATGGGTTTAACCCGAAAACTAAAAGGATTTATTTCCAAAGTACAGAAAATGGAAGTGTAAATAGGGATGTGTATTCCATTAAAACCGATGGTTCCAAGAAAACCCGTCTAACCGAAAAAACCGGCACAAACAATGCCGATTTTAGTGCAGATTATACATTTTTCATCAATACCTTCAATAATACCACAACTCCAAATGAATATACATTGCATAATGCTGAGAATGGAAAACTGGTGAGAAAGATCAAGGATAATTCAGCATTAAAAGAAATGGAGAAAGCATTTGATTTTTCTCCCAAAGAGTTGTCCACTATAGAAATCAATGGAAACGAATTGAATATGTGGACCATTAAGCCGTCAGATTTTGATGCCACCAAGAAATACCCACTTTTGATGTACCAGTATTCTGGGCCAGGTTCTCAAACTGTTTCAAATTCCTATGCAGGTTCAAATGATTATTGGTACCAGATGCTTGCAGATTTGGGATATATTGTAGTTTCTGTCGATGGGCGCGGAACAGGATTTAAGGGAGCAGCTTTCAAAAAAATAACCCAAAATGAATTGGGAAAATTTGAATTGGAAGATCAAATTGCGGCGGCCAAGAAATTAGGGGAGCTGGATTATATAGATTCAGAAAGAATTGGGATCTGGGGCTGGAGCTACGGAGGATTTATGTCTACGAATGCAATCTTAAAAGGAAACGATGTCTTCTCTATGGCAATTGCAGTTGCACCGGTTTCTAGCTGGAGATTTTACGATACCATCTATACAGAGCGTTATATGACCACTCCGCAAGAGAATGCAAGTGGGTACGATGAGAATTCCCCAATTAACCATGTAGAGAAATTAAAAGGGAAGTACCTTTTGGTTCACGGTTCTGGGGATGATAATGTGCATGTTCAAAATTCCATGAGATTAATAGAAGCTCTGGTACAAGCGAATAAGCAATTCGATTGGGCAATTTACCCGGATAGAAATCATGGGATCTATGGTGGAAACACAAGATTGCACTTGTACACTAAGATGACAAACTTCATTAAAGAAAATTTATAATAACCTTACCAATAACTATATAATGGCAAATACAGCACCTCCGGCAAATCAAAAGGAATTATTCGGGCATCCTATGGGATTGTATATCTTATTTTTCACAGAAATGTGGGAACGGTTTTCTTACTATGGAATGCGCGCAATCTTGGTTCTCTATCTTGTGAGTGCAACAACAGGAGGGAATGCTGGTTTGGGTTGGACACAGCCTGAGGCATTGGCACTTTACGGTTGGTACACAATGCTTGTTTATGTGGTATCTATACCGGGAGGTATTCTTGCCGATAAAGTCTTTGGCCAAAAAAAGGCAGTACTCATTGGGGGAATAATTCTGGTATTTGGCCATGGTATTTTAGCCGTGGAAGAAATGTGGGCTTTTTACACCGGTTTGGGATTAATTATCGCTGGGGTCGGACTTTTAAAGCCAAACATTTCTACAATGGTGGGTGGTTTATATAAAGAAGGGGATATAAGACGGGATAAAGGTTTTACCATATTTTATATAGGAATTAATGTTGGTGCATTTTTATCCAGTATAATTGTAGGTACCGTTGGAGAAGTGTATGGATGGCACTATGGCTTTGGTCTTGCTGGAATCGCTATGGCACTTGGGCTAATAGTTTATTTATGGGGCCAAAAATATTTAACCAATGTAGGGAATCTATTGTCTAAAGTAGAGCGCAACGAAGGTGCTTCTTTAGGGAATCTTTTTAGTGAACTATTAAATTCCCCATTACAATTAGTGGTTTCAACAATTTTATTAGGAGCATCAATTTGGGGTTGGTTATCATGGGGATTTGGTTACGGACTGTTGTTCTTGTTCTTAACCTTGGTGGTTGCCATGATGATGATGGTTTATAAAGATCTTACAAGCCAGATCATGAAAGATAGATATGTAGTGATGCTGCTTTCTTTTATTTTGGTGATCGTATTCTGGGGAGCTTTTGAGCAAGCCGGTGGATTAATGAATATTTATGCTTTAGACAATACAAATAGATCTATCCCATTTAGCCTTCCTTTTGGAATTGGGAACGAGGTGCCCGCGTCTTGGTTTCAATCTTTAAATGCGATGTTCATCATTATATTTGGAGTAGTGATAGCAAATTATTGGGCTAAACGAAAACTGAAAAGCAAAGAAGCATCTTCCATTTTTAAGATGGCCATCGGGGTTATAATTATGGGAATAGGTTTCATATTTATGGTTTTTGCCGCAATGCAGTTTGAATCTAATGGGTCATCTGCAATGTACTGGTTGGTATTGGCTTATTTATTCCATACTATTGGAGAGCTTTGTTCTTCTCCGGTTGCACTCTCTTTTATCACCAAATTAGCTCCGGTTAAATATGCGTCTTTAATGATGGGTGTTTATTTGCCGCTACAGGTTTAGGTAATAAAGTGGCTGGGGAACTGGGTGCATTCGCTTCGGAAGCGGGTGATATTGCAATTTTCTCTGGAATAACTATATTCACGGTTACATTTGCTTCTATCGTTCTTTTAATGTTGAAGCCATTAAAGAGACTTACACATGGAGCTGAAGATAATGAGAGGGAAATGTTGGAACAGGAACCTTACGAACTAGCAGATACAGAAATTAATTAGGGTTTTTATGTCAGTAGATAAGGCATCTTCCGAGGATTTCTTCAACTCGAATGTTTTAGGTCATCCTTCCGGGTTATTTGTTTTGTTTTTTACTGAAATGTGGGAACGCTTCTCCTATTATGGAATGCGTGCCTTATTGGTGCTTTTTTTAACTTCAGCTTTATTTAATGAAGGTTGGGCTTGGCCTCGAGAGCATGCACTTGCCCTGTATGGTACCTATACCTCTTTAGTTTATCTAACGCCAATCTTGGGTGGTTTCCTTGCCGATAAATATATGGGCTATAGAAACGCTGTGATTTTGGGCGCTTTTTTGATGACTCTTGGCCATGTGAGTATGGCACTGAATACAGAATTTATGCTGTATGTGGGATTATTCTTTTTAATATTAGGGAATGGGTTTTTTAAACCTAACATGACGTCTATTATTTCTCATATGTACGAGGGACATGAAGAGAAAAAGGATGGAGCTTTCACTATTTATTATATGGGGGTTAATGCAGGAGCATTCTTGGGGATCTTACTTTGTGGCTATGTTGGAGAAGAAATTGGTTGGCACTGGGGCTTTGGTCTTGCCGGGATCTTTATGTTTTTTGGTCTTTTACAATTCTATTTTGCCCAAAATATTTTCGGGGAAGTAGGTAAGAAACCAATTAAGGGAGCAGAAGAGGTAACTATTGATAAAACGGTAGATAAACTGAACCCATTCACATTATTGGATAAAGCTTTCATTATAATTAGTGCGGTGATAGGTTTGGTGTGGATCATTAATGATCCCATGTCTAAAATTGGAGGCACCAATATATTTGACTTTACTGTTGCCGGGATGGATGGTTCTAACTTTATGATCTTGTTCGCCCTTATAATTTTTATAATTTTATTGGTATCCAGGATTATTAGGTACAGTCCAATAGTGAGGGATAAAATGATAGCCGTGTCCATCTTTGCCTTTTTTACCGTTTTCTTTTGGGCAGCTTTTGAGCAAGCAGGCGGTTCTATGACAATTTTTGCTGCAGATTATACAGATAGGGTTTTAGATGGTAGCTCTGCTAATATTTTTAGGGTTGTAAATACCCTGATCACTATAATTCCATTGGGGATTATTACATGGGTGTTGTTTAAACTTTTTCGGCAGACTTTTGCGAAATATGGATTGTCTAATGTGTTTTTAGGAACCAGTTTTATAATTATATGGGTGTTGGTTGGGTTTATGCTTTACAACCAATATCTTCAAGAAAACCCAGAGGTTCCGGCCTCATGGTTTAGTGTTCTTAATTCCTTGTTCATTATTATTTTTGCGCCTTTGTTTTCTAAACTTTGGGAAAGTAAATACAATCCTTCCGTAGCTGTAAAGTATGGGGCTGGATTAATCTTATTAGGGGTTGGATTTTTATCCTTGGCCTATGGGGCTTATGGAATTCCATCTGGTGCCAAGATAGCAGCTGTCAGTATGATCTGGTTGGTATTTGCTTATTTCTTCCATACCATGGGAGAATTGTGCTTGTCGCCGGTGGGTTTATCTTATTTAAGCAAGCTGGTTCCAGGACGAATGATCGCATTTATGTTTGGGATCTGGTATTTGGCAATAGCTATAGGTAATAAATTAGCGGGAACCACAGGGGGAATGATAGATGAAATTACTGCGGAATATTCTCTCTCTACGTTCTTTTTATTGTTCTTTATAATTCCAGCTGTAGCGGGAGTTCTTATAATTATGTTGCATCCGCTGTTAAAAAAGTTGATGCACGGTATCAAATAGGTAATTTTTAGCATGTTTATCCAGTGTTCTCATCAATTAAAAGAAAAATGACACAAGCCTACGAAAATGAATTGATTGTCTTAAAATTTGGTACAACTTCGGTTTGCGATAAAAAGACTATGGAGATAAAAGAGAAATGGATACAATCTGTAGGCGAAGAAGTAAAAAGGCTAAAAGAAAAAGGGAATAAAGTAATCATCTTTACTTCTGGCGGACTTGCAACGGGTAGGCAGGAAATAGTCAAGATAAAACTAAACAATCAAAAAATACAGCAAAATAAAAAAGCCTTGGGAGCAATAGGGTTAAGTAAATTACTCTATAAATGGCAAAAGAATTTTGGCCATATTGGATTGCTTGCAGCAGCATTAACCATAAGAGAAGAAGATATAGAGACTACCTCAATATGTGAATTAATATTGGAATTGACAGAAAACGGAATAGTTCCTATCATCAATGAAAATATTCCTTTACAAAGTGATTATAACAATGATGAACTAGCATCAAAAATTTGCAAAAAAATAGGGGCATCGAAATTTATTTTATTTACGGATACAGATGGAATATTTACCGACAATCCAAAAACGAATCCAACGGCAAAACAATTGCAAGTGATAAATATTGATGATATAGATGTAAGTCTAACAGAAAATGAATCAGGATTAGGAAGCGGAGGAATGAGGGAAAAACTGAATTCTGCAATTAGAGTGAAAACCGAAGGTGTAGATACAATTATAGCAAATGGAGTTAATTTGTATCCGATTTCGAATTTAGGAATTAGAAATAAGTGTACTGTATTGACAAAGAAAACTGATGAGAATGGTTATAAATAATGCGGGCGTATAGTGCTTGAACAAAGGCTTGAATTTAATCCTTGTTAAAGATCAATTTTGGAACGGTATTTGAAAAAGCATAAAAAAATACATGTATATCCGTTTTTTGTCCTAATAGTGCTTTCGTCACCCTGAATTTATTTCAGGGTCTCAATATTGTATTGATTTACATTGAAATGAGATTCTGAAACAATTCCGATAGCTATCGGAACAGAATGACGTCCTTTTTCAGTTTAGGATACTTTACGGACAAAAAAAAATATTATTTACTATGAAATTAATACTTACCAGTTTACTTGTCTTAATGACTTTTGCCGGAATACAAGCTCAGGAGATAAAATGGATGAGCATGAACGAAGCTTTGGAAGCACAAACAAAACAGCCTAAAAAAATCCTGATGGATGCATATACCACTTGGTGTGGCCCCTGTAAATTGATGGATAAAAATACTTTTACCAATAAAGATGTGGTAAACTATGTGAACAAGCATTTTTATGCTGTAAAATTCGATGCAGAGGGTACAGAAGAGGTGCTTTATAAAGATTTTAAATATACCAATCCTAATCACGATCCTAATAGAAAAGGTAGAAATAGTCAGCATTTTTTGGCGAATGCCCTAAAAATAACCGGATATCCCAGTTTGGTTTTTTTTGATGAAAAAGCGAATGTAATTTCACCGATCGTTGGTTATAGAACTCCTGAACAGTTGGAGATCTTTCTTAAGATGATAGCGAACAACGATTATAAAAAATTAACCTCGGCAGATGCTTGGGGCAAATACGAAAAAGAGTTCAAAGGAACTTTTAAAAATTAAGTGTTAGTTAGTTTCCTTCAGTAGCTTTTACTGATTTTATAATAAAAGATCCCTTTTCGCCAGTTGCGTGGAAAGGGATTTTTTTAATAAATGCCGTTTCCTTCCACTTTTCAATAAGGTTTTTATAATTGCTGCCATCTGCAATTATTTGCTCAGGTTGAAGCTCCAGAATAAGTCGTTCCATGTTTATTTTTGGGGAATTTGTGAGCAAGATCAATTTCGGATAAAAATCAGGGAGTTTATAAATTCCGAGACTATCCAGTACCAGAATATCTTTTTCAGCAAATGAATACATATTTCTAAGTGCCAAGATAGTATCTACTTGGTGCTTATTTCCAATTTCATAACCGGTTATAAAAGAAGGTTTTTGCTGAACATCAGAAGTGTAGTAGTTGAAACTATAGTCACTTGTTATTCCAATATCCGTGTTTCTTGCTCTATGAAAAATGACAAATTCATTTTTTGGTTTTTCATATCTCTCGTAAATGAAGACCAGTTGGATTAGTAGTATGGAGCTCAATACCACGGACAAATTTTTAAAGCTCGACTTTTTCAGAAGCAAAGAAACAGAGATCAGAAATGCGAAGAACGCGATGCACAACATCAATGAAAATGAAATATCCTTGATGATAAAGGTGTCTTTGGAGGCTATGTAGGCTACAAGCTCATTTACTATTGAAATCATCCAAGCATAGGTTTTGGGTAATAAGAGTGGATTGAGTCCGATAAGAAGAAGAAAAATCAGGAAGATCCCTACTGCCAAGATCAAGCCCATAAATGGCAAAATAAGGATATTGGAAACCAGAAACAATCCGGGGAATTGATGGAAATAAAACAAGCTTAACGGCAATACCCCAATTTGTGCTGCCAAAGTTACCGAGACGATCTTCCAAAAATATCTCAAGGACCTATTTTCGGTGTTTACTAATTTCGTAATAGCGGGTTGAAATACCACGATTGCGAAGACCGCAGAATAACTCAATTGGAACCCTACCTGAAAAATATAAAGCGGATGGATAAGTAGCAGAATCAATAACGAAGCAAATAAAGTATTTAGAATGCTTGTTCTTCGGTTTAGTTGCATTCCAAGAGCCACAAAAGAGAACATGCTCACCGCGCGCACCACAGATGGTGAAAGCCCGGCTATCAATGCAAATCCCCACAGCGCAATTAAAAGCATCACAGTTTTAATGAGTTTTCCATATCTCCATCGCTCCATGAATTTTAAGCCCCAGTTAAGCATAAATAAAATGATCCCAACGTGTAATCCAGAAACTGCGAGAATATGAATTACTCCTGCTGCAGCATAATTCTGCTGAATTTCTGGGGATAGTTCTTGGCGCTGGCCCAGTAACAAAGCTTGGATCACGGCAAGTTCATCTTTTTTAAAATTTTGCTTTTTGAGCCTGACGATAATTTTCTCCCGGAGTTTCCCCGCATAAGATCTTAGCGAAATATTGGAATTAGCGAGGGTGTCTAATTGACCATGGGAAATATTCAGTTGCTTATAGACTCCCAAGGTCTTCATATAGCGACTATAATCGAATTGGTAAGGATTTAAGCTTCCTTTTATATCCTCAATTTGTCCTGAAACACAAATGGCTTGGCCAACCTTCAGCTTAGGTAATAAACTGTTCCTCGATATATTTAAAAGCAATTTTCCTTCAGTAGTTTTGAAGTTCAATTCTCGCACCTTCAAAATATACCTATCTTGATAAAGGCCCGGTTTAAGTATTTCGAATACTTCAGCAATTAAAAGTGGGGAGGTCTCCTTTACATCCGTTGGAACCTGATTTGTATAATGATCTGGATTGTTTTTCGGGGAATGGGAATAGGAGCTAAGAGCGCCAAGATAGATGAACATACAAAATACCAGCACGCCAAAAATGGGATTTTGGAGGAAGCTCCTTTTTGCTGAATAAAATGAAATGATGAATGCAAATAATAGAACAACACCAATGGTTAGAATTATGAATGGCGTGAATTCGAAATAAAACCCCAATAGTACCCCAACTATTAGGGAAAAAGCAAGTTTTATAAGTGTGAAATTGTACAATCCCCAAAAGTCTAAGTTGCTCTTGAAGATAGTAAATAATTAGATTACTCGTCTTGCCATCACGAAATGTTCAAACCAATAATCGTCTGCCAATGAAGATATTATAACTCCCCTTGAGGAGGAAGAGTGAATAAAAAGAATGTGACCTGACTGAATTTCCACCACCAATCCCACATGATTGATCACTTTTTTATTTTTATTGGTCTCGAAAAACAAGAGATCCCCAATATTCACATCTGCTAAAGATAAGCGCTCACCTTCTAATGACATTGCTCTCGAAGACCTTGGCAGTTCTATATTTTCTTCTAAAAATGAGGTAAAAACAAGTCCGGAACAATCCATTCCTTTTGCTGTGGTACCGCCATATTTATATTTAGTCCCTTCAAAGGTAAGGGCCGTTGCAGTAACATTATAGACCCTTTTGTCCTTTGGCAACTCCGAAGCTGAGGCTGTTTTGATCTTGTTCTCTGGAGCTTTATTGTAGATTATTACTTCGTTTGGATTCAAATTTTGCTGTCCTACCAATCGTTTGGATTTGGATGCCCCACAACTTGTGAGCAATAAAGAGAACAGGATAAAAAATACATAGTAAAAATACCTACTCATACAAAAATGCTATTTTTTAATACTCTTATAAATCAGTTGGGCAGTCTTTTCACTAGCTCCTGCACCTCCCAATTTTCTTTCTAACTCGAAATAAGCCTCAAATATTGTTTTCCGGTTTTCAGGATCCAATATTTTATTGAGCTCTTCTTTTAATTTCTTCGGATTGAAATCATTCTGAATCAATTCTGTAACCACATCTTTATCCATGATCAAATTAACCAGCGAAATATAATCCAAATCCACTACCCTTTTTGCGATCTGATAAGAAATCGTACCCCCCTTATAACAAACAACTTCTGGCACCTTGAACAAGGCTGTTTCTAAAGTTGCTGTTCCGGATGTTACTAGCGCAGCCGTGGAAAGACTTAACACATCGTAGGTTTTGTTTATTACCAAATGAACATTTTTCTTTTTGATAAAAGGTTTGTAAAACTCTGGATCCTGACTGGGAGCCCCAGCAATTATAAATTGATACTCCTTAAAATCATCGGTAATACTTAACATGGTTTCTAGCATCTTGGAAATTTCCTGTTTTCGGCTTCCAGGAAGCAAAGCGATAATGGGTCTTTTATCCAATTGATGCTCTTTTCTGAATTCATCTGGTACCACCAATTCTTTTTTAGCGATTGCATCCAAAAGGGGATGCCCTACAAAATGCACCGGGAACTGATGCTTTTCTTCATAAAATTTCTTTTCGAAAGGAAGGATCACATACATTTCATCTATATCCCGTTTTATTGCTGAAATCCTATTCTCCTTCCAAGCCCAGATCTGCGGAGAAATATAGTACTGTGTAGGGATATTTAATTCTTTGGCCCATTTAGCAATCCGCATATTAAAGCCCGGATAATCAATAAAAATGAGGGTGTCCGGCTTGTATTCCAGAATGTCGTTTTTACAAACTTTAATATTTTTTAAAATGGTCCTTAGGTTCGCGATCACTTCTAAAAAGCCCATAAATGCTAGCTCCCTATAGTGCTTTACAAGAGTACCGCCGGCTTCTTGCATAAGGTCTCCTCCCCAAAACCTGAATTCAGCTTCTGGGTCTACTTTTTTTAAAGCCAACATTAAATTGGAAGCATGTAGGTCTCCGGAAGCTTCACCTGCAATAAGGTAATATTTCATTCTAAGGGATTTTAAGGTTTGAAAGTTATCAAATAATATCTATGTACACCTTGCTTTTTAACAATATTCCGGTTGGAATATCACATCGAGCGGAGTCGAGAAGTCTTAAATTTGCGTCATTCTGAACTTGTTTCAGAATCTAACCTTCAAAGCAGTATTAAAATTATTAAGAGCCGTATTATAAATCATATTTCGACAAGCTCAATATGACAATTTTAGTTTGTCACATCGAGCGGAGTCGAGATGCTCCCTTTCATTAAGAGTTTAATTCCATGAGGCCACTCGAGTTGTTAAGTATGGCTTCCCCCAAGGTTCTTGATTCAAATTTGATAAATTTTTCGAGGACATCAAATAAATTTGGTAACTGCTATAACCACTGCCATAAGTACGGTTGCTAAAAGTACACCTCTTGCTTTATAGACTTGGTTCTTTTTTATAAACACAAAAAATGGCAAAAAATTCAGGATGGCACCAAGTGCAATAATCTTCCCTAAATAATCATTCTTAAGGGCATGCTGAAGGGTTGTTTCCAGATCCATATTTGAAAAAAGCAAAATATAAAAGAAAATCCCTGCTGCGTTAGCCAATAAACCAATTATAAAGCCAATAAATACGTGTTTTTTAATCATTCAATTCCCAGTCGTTAAGATCTTTAATATAGTGATGAGCGGTAAGGTCGAATTGAACGGGAACTACAGAAACATATCCATTTTCCAATGCCCACTCGTCTGTATCCTGTCCGCTATCTTCATTTACAAATTTACCGGTGAGCCAATAATAATCCCTGCCTTGCGGGCTTGTTCTTTTATCAAATTCCTCTACCCAATAGGCTTTTGCCTGCCTGCATATTTTAATTCCTTTAATTTTTTCTTCCTTCAGTTTAGGTAAATTCACATTTAAGACCACACCTTTAGGAAGCCCATTTTTAAGCACTTTCTTGGTGATCGCTTTTATGAATTTCTTTGTGGGTTCAAAGTCTGCACTTAAAGAATAATCCAACAATGAAAAGCCAATGGCAGGAATTCCCTCAATCCCGGCTTCTACTGCAGCACTCATTGTTCCGGAGTAGATAACATTAATAGAGGAGTTGGAGCCATGATTTATTCCGCTCACACATAGGTCTGGCTTACGGTGTAAAATTTCCTGTGTGGCAATTTTCACGCAATCGGCAGGAGTTCCAGAGCAACTATATTCTTTATGGGTATATTTTTTATTGATCTTTATCTCGTCACAGTAAAGCGTATCTGTAATAGTTATGGCATGCCCCATCGCACTTTGTGGCCTATCTGGCGCAACAACAATAACATCGCCAAGTTCTTTCATGACCTCGATCAATGTTCGAATTCCCGGAGCGGTGATTCCATCATCATTTGTCACTAAAATAAGCGGTTTTTCTTGGGACATAGCTAAAATATTTTAAGGCTGCTAAAATAATAATTCCCAAAGGAAAGCTTATCTTAGTGGTCTAACAAATTAATTGTGCAAATGATGAGTGTTGGCACAATTTTTAATACATATATATATTGATATTGAATGATGAAATATATTCACTTTATGAAAAGGAACTATAAATTTTTGGTGCTGGTTTTGCTTATGGCAGCCGCATCGTGCAGTTTTACTACAAAAACTTTCAACGACCCTAATAAAGATAAACTATTAATAGATCTTATTACTTACGTTTTGGAAAGAGGACATTATGATGCTAAATCCATCGACGATGGTTTTTCCAAAGAAGTATATAGGGACTATCTGGATGCAGTAGATCCTTTAAAACGTTTTTTTTACGAGAAAGACGTGAAGGAATTTGTTGTTTATCAAGATAAGATAGATGACCAGATAAGAGGAAAAGACCTTACTTTTTTCAATTTGACCCATGATAGGTTACTGGAAAGAATGAAAGAGGTGCGTGGGATTTATAAAGAAATATTGGCTCAACCCTTTGATTTTTCCGAAGAAGAAGATATCAATACCAATTATGAGGAGATAGAGTATGTGGCTTCCAGGGCAGAATTGAAAGAGCGTTGGAGAAAGCAGCTGAAGTTTAGCACGCTTGCTAATTATTACGAAAAGAAAGCGGAGCAGGAGCGACTAATTCTTAGTAAAAAAGACAGTAAAAGTTCCAAAGAAAATTATATAGATGCTGATGTGGATTCCGAAGATGAGGCTAAGGAAGCATTTGCTTCATCTAAGTCGGACATTTCTGAAAGTGATAAGGAATTCGTGATTAAGAGTGATGTTGAATTAGAGAAAGAAGCAAGGGAAGCTGTTCTTACTTCTATGGATGAGTATTTCGATTTTAGTGAAGAATTGGAGCGCAAAGATTATTTCGCAGTGTATATCAATGCAATAGTAGAGGAGTTCGATCCTCATACATTTTACTTTGCCCCACAGGATAAAGATAGGTTCGATATTGCAATGTCTGGAAAACTGGAAGGGATTGGAGCAAGGCTACAAAAGAAAAGCGACAATATTACCATCATGGAAGTGATTTCGGGTGGACCAGCTTGGTTAAGCGATAAATTAAGCGAAGGTGATATCATTTTAAAGGTAAAGCAAGAAAATGAAGCAGCCCCGGTAAGCATTGTTGGAATGCGTTTGGATGATGCCGTGAACCTAATAAAAGGGCCTAAAGATTCTAAGGTTACTTTGACGGTCAAGAAAAAGGTGATGGGCAATATTGAAGATATTACCATTACAAGAGATGTGGTGGAACTGGAAGAAACCTATGCGAAATCTGCATTGGTAAGGAAAAACGGACGTGAGTTTGGACTTATAAACCTACCAAAATTCTATTTTGACATGGAAAATTATGCAGATAGAAATGCTGCTTCCGATGTTAAAAAGGAAATCATAAGGTTGAAGAAAGAAGGAATGGAAGGTCTTGTGCTGGATCTTAGAAACAACGGAGGTGGATCTCTTAAAACCGTAGTGGATATTGCGGGTTTATTTATAGAGAAAGGTCCTATTGTGCAGGTGAAAAGCAAAGGAGCTGGTCAGGAGATTTTAGAAGATCAGGATCCTAGTATTCTTTGGGATGGTCCTTTAGTGATATTGGTAAATGAATTATCGGCTTCGGCTTCAGAAATTCTTGCGGCTGCAATGCAAGATTATAAAAGGGCAATTATTATAGGTAGCAAGCAAACCTATGGAAAAGGAACTGTTCAAAATGTAATAGACCTTAACCAGACTGTTAGAAGTAACGAATATGGAGATCTTGGAGCCTTAAAATTAACCACTCAAAAGTTCTATAGGGTAAATGGAGGTTCTACCCAGTTAGAGGGCGTTAAAAGTGATGTGGTTGTTCCAGATAGATATAGCTATATAGACATAGGGGAGAAGGATTACGAAAATCCATTGCCTTGGGATCAAATAAAAGCAGCTAAATATAAAATTTGGGATGGCTATATAGATTTTGAAGATGCCATTAAAAGCAGTAATGCGAGAATGTCCAATAATGCTCAACTAAACCTTATTGCTGAAAATGCGAAGTGGGTGAAAAATCAGCGGGATGAAGAAATTTATCCCTTGAACTATACTGCGTATCAAAACCATAGGTTGCTTACAGAAAAAGATGCTAAGAGGTTCGATGCAATTTCAAGTTATACTTCTAACCTGACTTATGAATCTTTGCCCTACGAAATGGAGCTATATGTAACAGACACTATCTTGAAAGAAAAGAGGGATAGATGGCATACTAGTTTAACTGGCGATGTATATATAGAAGAAGCTATTAATGTATTGGAAGATATCAAGATCAATAACATCAAGAGGTCGAAAGTAGCCACAATTAAAAACTAAAGTTTTCTAACAGGCAGTCTGAAGCTCGAAAAAAAAGTTTTACTTATAACTAGCTCATAAAATTGAAGAAATTGTCGTATTTATAATGAGATGATGACGCGATTCTGATAGCTCTCTGAACAGGGTTAAAGTAATTCTAAAAACCAGCTTCGTCACCCTGAACTTGTTTCAGGGTCTCAGTATTCCATCGATTTACATTGAAATGAGACTGAAACTTCCGATGCTTCGGAACAGAATGACGTCCATTTTTGTTTAGGATACTTTACGGACAAACACTCATTTTTTCATACAGGCTCTTTTTTATTTCCACAACTTTCCTATGAAGCGAAAATATATTTATCCAGGTATTATATTGGTTGTTGCTTTAGTACTTGTATTGGTTGAACGATGTGCCTAAAAATGGTAAATCAAGAACCTAGGAGAACCTGCCAGCTGGGTCAGACCTTTTAAACCATTAATGAGGATCTCAGTTCGACCTAACTTGATTGAAGCTCAAAGATCGTGAGTTAGCGGAGTTGAAAAGTACTTTCTTTGCCACGAATACTTTTTTTGATATGTCATCCCCGCGGCAGGACGGAGCTCTATTATAGAAATAATGCTTCATCGAGGTTCTTCGCTACGCTGCGTTCAGAATGACATTTCTCGGCTTTGTCCCTTCGAGCGGAGTCGAGAAGTACTTCCTTTCATTCATGAACATGCCACGAATACTTTTTTCCTGTTTTCCGCACTTTTTAAAAAACCCTTTAGGAAACACTGAATTTGTTGAAATAAATTTTGAAAATGGGTGTTGCACGCCTATTTTTGAGGATGTTTTTACGAAAATTAAAGAATCGTCCCGGTAGTATTTCAGTACAGATTATTTCCAAGGACAATGGGAAATACAAAGTCATCAAAACCATTGGCAGTAGCAACAATGAGCAGGAGCTTCAAAAATTGATGTTTCTTGGAAAGCAGGAAATGGAAAGACAGGGTGCCCAGGGAAAATTGTTTGTTTCAGAAAATGATATTGTTGTAGAACAATTATTTGGGGCATTGGCCAATGCGAGCATCAAGACCGTGGGCCCCGAACTGATTTTTGGGAAAATATACAACGGCATTGGGTTCAGTGAAATCAATGAAGATCTGTTCCGCCATTTGGTGATTGCCAGATTGGCCTTTCCTTTGAGCAAATTAAAGACTATTGAATACCTGTACCGGTTTCAGGGGACAAGGCTGAATATAGATACCGTATATCGTTTTCTGGACAAGCTTAATGATCGTCTAAAAGCACAGGTTGAACAGATCTCCTTTGCACATAGCCTAAAAGTTCTTGGTGGTAAGATCAGTATTGTGTTTTATGATATGACCACACTTTATTTTGAGGCCAGCGATGGGGATGACCTCAGAAAAACGGGTTTCAGCAAAGATGGAAAACACCAGAACCCCCAGATCTTTCTTGGTTTGTTGGTGGGGCTTGGAGGCTATGCTATTAGCTATGATATTTTCGAAGGCAATATTTATGAAGGGCATACTTTGATTCCATTCATAGAAAAAACAGCGGCAAAGTTTAAATTGGACAAACCTGTGATTGTTGCCGATGCGGGCCTGCTATCAAATTCCAACATCTTGGCCCTTGAAGAAAAAGGTTACCAATATATCATTGGGGCAAGACTAAAAAACGAACCAGAAAAAATAAAGAAACAGATACTGGCAAAAAAGCTTATCGATGGCCAGATGATCAAAATACCAAAGGCTGAAAAAACCCGCTTAATTGTTACCTATGCGGACAATAGAGCGGCAAAGGATGGGCACAATCGTAAAAGAGGGTTACAACGTTTGGAGAAACGAATTAAATCCGGCAAGCTCACCAAATCCAACATCAACAATAAGGGTTACAATAAATATTTAAAAATGCAGGGGGATGTGACCATTGAAATTGATTATGAAAAATTCTGGAAAGACAACGCCTGGGATGGATTGAAAGGCTATGTAACCAATACAGGATTATCAGATAAACTGGTAGTGGAAAACTATAAAAACCTATGGCATATTGAAAGGGCATTCAGGATGTCAAAGACCGATTTACGAATACGGCCAATTTACCACAGGTTACGCCACCGGATTGAAGCCCATATCTGCATCTCATTTACTGCTTACAGCATTTATAAGGAATTGGAAAGGCTGCTGCACGCAGAAAAATCTAGTATATCACTAAGGAAAGCAGCAGAACTAACACATAATATGTATCAAATCACTTATGTGCTTCCTGACTCCAAACATACCAAGTCTATCCTCTTGAAAATGAATGATGAACAGGCGGAATTATATCAAATAATCGAGAAAAATTTCTGGGGTGTTGCAAAGATGAAAACAGGAGATTCTTCACTTCGCTACGCTGCGTTCAGAATGACATTTCTCGGCTTTGTCCCTTCGAGCGGAGTCGAGAAGTACTTCCTTTCATTCAGGAACATGCCACGAATACTTTTTTTGATATGTCATCCCCGCGGCAGGACGGAGCTCTATTATAGAAATAATGCTTCATCGAGGTTCTTCGCTACGCTGCGTTCAGAATGACATTTCTCGAGAACGGGTTTTTTGAACGAAATCGCTGTTATTGACAGAAAATCCTTTCAGCCCCGAGGGGTCAGGGCACTCGACCTGACGCGATTTACTTAGGTCGTACTCAGGTTGAGGGATTAAAAGGCCAATCTTTCAGAATCCAACTTTATAAAGATAAAAAGCAGGATAGTAAAGCCCCATAAACCAGAGCCTCCATAACTAAAGAAAGGAAGTGGAATTCCAACAGTTGGAAAAATACCGGTTACCATTCCTATATTAACAAGAAAGTGGACAAAAATAATCCCCACCAAACTGTAGCCATATACCCTATTAAATGTAGATTTTTGCCGCTCGGCAAGAAACAATAATCGAAGGAGCAGCACCATGAACAAAAGCACGACCAAAGAAGTACCTAGGAATCCCCATTCTTCACCAACCGTGCTAAAAATATAATCGGTGTCTTGCTCTGGAACAAATTGTCCTTTGGTTTGTGTTCCTTCTGTCCAGCCTTTTCCCAGCCAGCCCCCGCTACCTATTGCAATTTCACTCTGATTGGTATTATAACCAATGCCCTTTGCATCTACTTCTTTCCCCAGAACTATATTAAAACGATCCCTATGGCGCTGCTCAAATACATTCTCAAAAATATAATCTACGGAATAAGAAAGCGCAATAGCACCTATAATTAACCCTAATAATACCTGTGGTTTTGGTCTGCCCTTCTTTTTCTGAAGCAAACTAAGTATGCCAATAATACCAACTGTAATGGCTACATACAGTGGGCCAATAACTAATGTTAATATAAAAATAGCTATCCCTGCAAAACCTAAAAACAGGTAAATTCCAGATAGTCCTTCCCTGTATAGCGGGAAGAGGAATGCAGCATACACCATGGCACTTCCCGCATCGGGTTGTGGCAATATAATAAGTGCTGGCAAAGCGATGATAAAAAATGCTTTTAACTGATGTGAAAATAGTTTGATATTCGTTTGAATGTCCCCGAGATAGTTTGCGAGGGCGAGTGTAGTCGCAACTTTTGCAAATTCCGCAGGTTGAATGCTTATTCCGCCAAATCCATACCACGAAGTTGCTCCGTTGATGGTTTTTCCAAACACAAAGAGCCCCAATATAGAAAGGATTGAGATTACATAGAACACGCTCGAAAACTTTATGTAAAATTTGGCCTCTATGGATAATATGATGATGATCATAAATAACCCGAGGATGATCCAAAGTGCCTGTTTTCCGTAGATCTTATCGAGATCAAAAATTCCGGAAGGTGAATCTCCGAGAGAGGCAGAATAGATGTTCATCCACCCAAAGCTTATAAGTAAAAGGTATATTAAGATAGTAACCCAATCGAAACTAATTGTGCCTTTCGCCATTATTTGTTAATTGTGAAAGGTTCTCCACTAAGTGGCTTTAAGTATTCATCTTCTAAACTGTGGGTGAGTATCCAAGTTTCCATATCTTTTCTAGAGATCGTGTTTTTAAGATATTTCTCTATCATTAAACCGGCAATTCTACCAGCATACCGGCCACCCCAATATCCATTTTCTACAAATACGGCAATGGCGATTTTAGGATTATCCACTGGTGCGAATGCAATAAATATAGAATGATCTGTGAGCTGCGTTCTCTTGCCGTTTATTTTCGTGTAATTCTCTGCAGTTCCAGTTTTTCCGGCTATTTCTATTCCCGGAATTTGTAAGGCAGATGCCGTTCCAACTTTGTATACTTGATGCATTCCTTCAATCACCGGGATAAAATGCTCACTATCAATGGTGGTGAATTTTTTCTCGGTATAAGTTGGGTCAGATATTGGCTCCCCATCGATACTTTTTAAGATATGGGGCGTATAATACCAGCCTTTATTAGCAATAGTAGCGGTCATGTTTGCTAATTGGATAGGGGTCATTAAAACCTCTCCTTGACCAATCGCATTGGAGATGGTTGCAGTTGAAAACCACTTGTAGGTAGGATATTCGTATATTTTATTATAGTAATTGGCATTTGGAATTTTCCCCGATCTTCCCGCAGGTAAATCGTAGCCCAAAAACTGCCCAAGACCAAAACTGTTTAAATGCTTCGCCCAAGCATCTACACCTTCTTGCGGAGTAGGATATTTTTCTATGATCCTTCTATATACATTTGCAAAATAGGCATTACAGGATTGTGCAATTCCTGGGATCATATCCAAAGGGCTCGCATGTGCATGGCAACCTAATTTTCGGCCTCTTCCATATACGTAGCCTCGATTGCAAGAGAATTTATCATGAATATCTACAACCTCTTCTTGTAAACCTATAAGTGCGTTGATGGTTTTAAAAGGGGAGCCTGGGGGGTATTCTGCCAATAAGCCCCTATCGTAAAGGGGCCTTGCAATGGTATCATAATATAGTTTGGTAAAGTTTGCCGATCGTTGCCTGCCCATAAGGAGCGCAGGATCGTAACTTGGGGCTGTAATAAGTGAAAGAATTTCACCGGTTGCAGGTTCTATTGCTACGATTCCTCCACGTTTGTTCTCCATTAATTTTTCTCCATAAGCTTGCAAAACCGCATCTATAGAGATGGAAACATCTTTTCCTTTTTTTGGTAGGGTATCAAAAATCCCATCTTTAAAAGGGCCAATATCCCTATTGAACCTATCCTTTTGTATATATTTTACGCCTTTTATACCTCGCAACAATTCTTCATATTGACCTTCCACCCCTTGTTTTCCGATTAGATCCCCGGAAATATAATATGGATTTTCTTCAATTATTTTATTGTTTACTTCAGCAATATACCCTAAAACATTAGAACCATTTTGGGTTTGATAGTCTCGTAAAGATCTCTTCTGAATATAAAAACCCGGATACTTCCGCATTTTCTCCTGAAGGTAGGCATACTCAGATTTTGTGAGCTGAGGTACAATAATAGAGGGAAGCCTGGGGGAATAAATTTTTGCCTTATCCAATTTTTTAGCCAGTTCCTCCGGGGTGAGTTTTAAGATGCTGCAAAATTCCGCAGTGTCAAATGCCTTCACGTTTCTTGGAATTGCCATCACATCATAGGAAGGCTGGTTGGAAACCAGCAACTCTCCGTTCCTATCGAAAATATAGCCGCGCTGCGGATAATTATAAACCACCTTTATTGCATTGTCTTCGCTCAAACGGGCGAAAGATTCGTCCATTATCTGCAAATAGAACAAGCGGCCTATAAATATAAAACCGGTGGTAATAATTATAATGTACAACAGCAGCCTTCTCATCGTCTTTTCGGTTTAAATAATGTCAAACTAATTAAGACTAAAAGTATAGTGAAAATACTCGTAAAAAATGTCTTTTTCAAAATTAAATATACATGGGAAAAACCGAACATTTCCAAAATAAAAAGCAATAGGTTGTGAAGTACCACCACAAGGATAATATAACTCAGCCTTGCTCCATATGGGGTGTTCGATAATTTTACTGTTTGGTAATCGTAACTTATTCCGAAGGAAAATCGGAGTATTACAGGTCTAATATAGGCTATAAAAACACTCGCGGCGGCATGTATTCCCCCGCTGTCCTCAAAAGTATCTATACTTAGCCCTAATAAAAAAGCAATAAGCATAAACCAGCCTTGTGGCGTGTTAAAAGGATATAGAATTAAAAATAGGATATACAGATATGGGTTTATAAAACCCAAAAAGTTGATATTATTAAGGAGCAGGACTTGTAACAAAACCAAGACCACAAACCGGATGCTATTGGAGATAAGTGTATTAGTCATCTATTTCCTCCAGTTCCCTTATTTCTTTCCTATCCTTGTTCACAATAACATACACATGACCAATATTGGTCATATCATTAAATAATTGAATGTCTATTGTGTAATAACTCCCATTTTCATCTAACTCAAAGCCTATAATATTGCCAATTGGAATACCGCGAGGAAAAATTAAAGATTTCCCGCCCGTTATAATGGTGTCCCCTTTTTTAACAGGAGCCAATCTAGGCACATCTGTTAACTGGACTACATTGGGATCCTTGCCATTCCATAC
The DNA here is from genome assembly GCF_007827275.1 of Gillisia sp. Hel_I_86. Taxonomy (NCBI): domain Bacteria; kingdom Pseudomonadati; phylum Bacteroidota; class Flavobacteriia; order Flavobacteriales; family Flavobacteriaceae; genus Gillisia; species Gillisia sp. Hel_I_86. Next base: position 1,969,183 of record NZ_VISE01000001.1, read on the forward strand.
CAAAGAACCAAAATGGTTGGTCTTTTTAAGTTGTGCATTTATTTTGGAATCGCTGTTCAATATAGAAATCACCCTAGCGTAATTTTTAGTGGCATTATCTATTATCCCAACTATCCCTTGGCTGGTAACCACACCAGATTCCGGTAAAATATGGTCTTTTCTGCCCTTATCCAAGGTGATGTAATTATCTACTTTAGCATAGTTATTATTAATAACCCTAGCGGTCCTAAACTCATAAATCCCCTCGTAGACGGTAGAATCTATGAAAGTGTCATTGAACAAAGTATCTGGGACATTGGAAAGCTTGTTTCGTAACAAATTATTCTCTTCCAGAAGGCGTTTGTTGTATTCTTCAAGATAAAAATAAGATTGAATGCTATTCGCTTTTTTATAGATCCCACCGGTAATGAAATTAGCAGAACTAATAAATTTGCTTTTATGGAATGAATGGGACTGAATCGTGAAAAATATAGATACGCCAAACAGCAACAGAAATAAGATGTTATTCTTATTGCGGATAAGAAAATTGAATATCTGCTGCATGGGTTAAATCCTACTTTATCAATATTCCTTTGTAACGGGCAAGGTTTTTAAGGCATATTCCGGTTCCTCGAACAACGGCTCTTAATGGGTCTTCTGCAATGTATACCGGGAGATCTGTTTTTAAGGATAAACGTTTGTCTAGGCCTCTTAGCATAGAACCTCCACCTGCAAGATAGATCCCGGTATTGTAAATATCGGCAGCTAATTCTGGGGGGGTTTGGGATAACGTTTCCATCACGGCATCTTCTATCCTTAAAATAGATTTATCCAATGCCTTCGCGATTTCTCTGTAAGATATTTGAACCTGTTTCGGTTTCCCAGTAAGTAAATCCCTACCCTGAACGCTCATTTCCTCTGGCGGAACTTCAAGATCTTCGGTAGCAGCACCTATTTGAATTTTTATTTTTTCAGCAGTACGCTCTCCAACATATAAGTTATGCTGGGTACGCATGTAATACACAATATCATTGGTAAAAACATCCCCTGCAATTTTCACAGACTTATCGCAAACAATTCCTCCAAGAGCAATCACGGCAATTTCTGTAGTACCACCTCCTATATCGACGATCATGTTTCCTTTTGGCTGCATGATGTCTATACCAATACCAATTGCTGCTGCCATTGGTTCGTGAATAAGATACACCTCTTTTCCATTAACCCGCTCTGCACTTTCTTTTACCGCTCTCATTTCTACTTCTGTAATTCCAGAAGGGATACAAATAACCATTCTTAAAGCTGGAGTAAACATTTTTTTCTTTAATGCAGGAATTTCCTTGATAAACATGCTTATCATTTTCTCACTGGCATCAAAATCTGCAATTACACCATCCTTTAAAGGCCGAATGGTTTTAATGTTCTCATGGGTTTTCCCTTGCATCATCGCAGCTTCTTTCCCAACGGCGATAATTTTACCGGTGGTCCTGTCCCTGGCTACAATAGATGGACTATCTACTACTACTTTATCGTTGTGGATTACCAATGTGTTGGCGGTTCCTAAATCTATTGCTATTTCTTCAATGAGAAAATCGAAAAATCCCATATTTTTTTTTTGAGGTTAGGTAAATGTAATGAAATTAATGTTTAAAATGGCGGGTACCAGTCATTACCATTGCCATGTTATGTTGGTTGCAATAATCTATGCTCAATTGATCTTTGATTGATCCTCCAGGCTGAATCACTGCTGTAATTCCGGCTTTATCTGCAATCTCTACACAATCTGGAAATGGAAAAAATGCATCACTTGCCATCACCGCCCCATTAAGATCGAAATTAAACGACTTTGCTTTTGCTATACTGTGTGTAAGCGCATCTACCCTGGAAGTTTGCCCAGTCCCACTAGCTAACAATTGTTTGTTTTTTGCTAAAACGATGGTGTTGGATTTGGTGTGTTTGCAAATTTTGGATGCAAAAATCAAATCCTTTAACTCGTTGGAAGTGGGTTTATTGTTTGTAGCATCCGTTAAATCGGCTTCAGAGTCTGTTTTAAAATCTTTATCTTGAACCAAAACCCCATTTAAACAAGTTCTCACTAGTTTTTGAGGCAGTTCCTGTTCTTTCTGAACAAGTATAATCCTGTTCTTCTTTCCTTTTAAAGCTTCAAGCGCTTCTGAAGAAAAAGAAGGAGCGATCACCACTTCACAAAACAACTTATGAATTTCTTCAGCAGTTGCCTTATCAATTTCGGTATTGCTAATTAAAACCCCACCAAATGCTGAAACAGGATCTCCTGCTAGAGCATCTTTGTAAGCTTGTAAAATAGTATCTCTTTGTGCCAATCCACAGGCATTGTTATGCTTTAAAACAGCAAAAGTTGGATCCTCGTTCTTGAATTCGTTCATTAAATTTACGGCTGCATCTACATCCAGCAAATTATTGTAAGAAAGTTCCTTTCCGTGCAACTGATCGAAAATCGCTTCAAAATCCCCGAAAAATGTGCCTTTTTGATGTGGGTTCTCCCCATATCTCAACTCTTTTCCTTTATTGAAACTTTGTTTGAAGGTGCTGTCTTCAGAATTAAAGAAGTTGAAAATAGCAGTATCATAATGAGAAGAAACCTGAAAAGACTTTCCAGCGAATTTCTTCCTGTCTTCCACGGAAGTAGTTCCGTTATTTTTGGATAAAAGCTCTAAAAATTCTGAATAATCGTCTACAGAAGAAACACAAAGCACATCTTTAAAGTTTTTGGCCGCCGCACGTATCAGGGAAATCCCCCCAATATCGATCTTTTCAATAATAGCTGCTTCCGATGCTCCCGAAGCTACGGTTTTTTCAAAAGGATAAAGGTCTACAATCACAATGTCCAACTGCGGAATGTCATACTCCTTCATCTCTGCAACATCACTTTCATTATCCTGTCTGTTAAGGATTCCGCCAAAGACTTTAGGGTGCAAAGTTTTAACCCGGCCCCCTAAAATTGAAGGATAAGAAGTTAGATCTTCTACAGGAATAACAGCGATTCCAAGATCTTTAATGAATTTTTCGGTGCCACCAGTAGAATAAATAGTGATTCCCAGTTCATCCATTTTTTGAACTATGGGTGCTAAACCATCTTTACTGAATACCGAAATTAAAGCAGATTTCGCCGTTTTTAAGTTGCTCATTGTGTTGTGTTTGTTAAGCTTGCAAAAGTAATTAAATCGCTAAGATTTCTAAAGTTCTTCGCTTTTATTTCTTAAAATAAATGTAACAAAATTATGCTGTGGACGTCTTATCTTTATTCTATGCAAAAACACCTGTTTTTTCTATGCTTATATATGTAAGGTTATTAAAAGAAAGTTTCAATTTTGCAGTAAGTGCATTAAGAAACAATAAATTACGAACCTTTCTTTCGTTATTAGGAGTAACCATTGGTATCTTCTCCATAATTGCAGTATTGGCTGCGGTAGATTCCTTGCAAAGAGAAATAAAAGGAAATTTAAGTTCCCTGGATAACAGCACCATAATTGTAATGCGCTTTAAATTTGGCCCCTCAGATATTCCAAGATGGAAAAGAGAACAATTTCCAGATGTTTCTTATGATGAATACCAATACTTGGAAAAAAGCCTTCCAGATGTAGAAGCTATGGATTATGCATTGAATGTTGGGAGGGAGATTATAAAATTTGAAGAAAAAACCGTCTCGCAAGTAGAAATTGGTGCGGTTACCCATAATTATTATCAAATTGAAGCGCTACAACTTGCCCAAGGAAGGTTTTTTAACGAGGCAGAATCTGTAAGTGGAACGCATGTAATTATTTTGGGTCATGAGATTGCGCAGAATCTATTTGGAGAAAGTGATCCTTTAGGGAAACAAATTAGAATGTATGGCCGACGGTTTACTGTAATAGGTGTACTTAAGAAAGAAGGAGCAGGATTGTTTGGGGGTTCTAAGGATACTGCGGCTTTCCTACCTGTAAATGTAATTAGACGCATTTATGGGGATAATAATAAAGCTGCTTTCCCTCAAATTATTATAAAACCCGAGGAAGGGGTGGACAATGCTGAATTTATCGCGGTGTTAACCCAAAAACTTCGTAATTATAGGGCTTTGAAGCCAGATGAGGTAAGTAACTTCTTTGTGAATCAGCTGCAAGGCTTTGCAGATCTTATAGATAATATTACGGGTCAACTAAATTTAATGGGGCTTGTTATAAGTGGATTCTCGCTATTGGTAGGAGGCTTCGGAATTGCAAACATCATGTTTGTAAGTGTAAAGGAAAGAACAAATTTAATAGGAATCCAAAAATCCTTGGGGGCCAAGAATAGGTTTATCTTGTTTCAGTTTTTGTTCGAAGCAGTTATTTTAGCGATAATTGGTGGGTTAATTGGATTATTTCTGGTTTGGATAGTCTCGCTCATAGCTTCCCAATTCACCGGGGACTTCGAATTTGTACTCTCTCCATGGAATATGTTCATAGGCACCATGGTATCTGCAATTATTGGATTGATTTCTGGGATAATACCTGCAATCGCAGCTTCCAAGCTGGATCCTGTGGAAGCGATTAGGACTGGGATATAGTTTTTAATTCAAGGTTTAAAATTCAGAATTCAGAATTCCGGGTTTCGGATTCAGGATTTAAAATTCCGAGTTCAGGATTCAAAATTGAATACTTCACAATAAACAATCATTGCCGTCCGGCAAAAGATATAAAACCGCTTTGCTGATAGATTTGAGACGTTAGACTTGATCTTAACTAATTGAAAATGAATGTTATAATTTGTATTAATTTTTCAAAAAGAAAAAATATTTCTTTACTCCTATAGCAAGCTCCTTAATCTCAAAATCAGTGGAAATTCCCATTATTTATATCCTAACGGAAGTACTAAATTTTTTTACCGGACAACAATTATAAACAACAAAAAACAAAAAACAAAAAACAAACAATAAAACTTGAACCTTAAATTCCGAATTTTGAATTCCGAACCTTGAATTTAAAATTCTGAATCTAAAATTTTCGCGATTTCTTCGTTGATAAACTCCAAGAACAACTCGTCTTCTCTGGAAAATGGATCTGCGGTATGGGAATCTATATCTATTTGCCCAATATTTTCTCCATTTACGAATAAAGGCACAACGATCTCAGCTTTCACATACATACTGCAGGCAATATAGTTGTCCTGTGCTTTTACATCTGGCACTACAAAATTCTTGTTTGTAACGGCTACTTGTCCACAAATACCTTTTCCGAATGGAATAATTATGTGATCTGTGGGTTCTCCAGCAAAGGCTCTTAATTTGAGCTCGTTCTTATTGCCATTTTTAAAATAGAAGCCTACCCAATCGTAGTAGGGAATATTTTTCTCCAGTAATTCACAAACTGCTGTTAGTCTATGATCTATAGAAAGATTTTTGGATTCTATAATGGAAAGTACCTGAGGTTTTAATTTTTTAAAAGGCATGATGCTGATTTTTGTTCAAAAGTATTAAAAAGTATTAGGATGCTCACGGTAGTATTTTCTATAAATTTGTTAAAATCAAGATTGTAATTGTTTCAATTATTTCGAAAATATAGATCGGTATTACAATTTATCCTTATTTTCATGGGGAGTTATTTTATATTCTCGATTTTATATAGTTGGTATCTCAGTGTTTCTGAAAACTCTAATTATTATCCCGATTTTTTCACTCATTTAGTGGCTTTGCAAAGCGAAGCAGTGATAGAATTCTTTGGATATTCTTCAAAAATAATGATACATCCAAATGAACCGTCCCTGAAATTATATGTTAACAAAGTATTTCTTGCCAGAATTATAGAAGGTTGTAATTCTATAAGTATCATCATTTTATTTACTTCTTTCATACTTTCTTTTTTTGCCAAGTTTAAAGTAACTTTTCTCTTTATTTTTGCTGGAGCGGTACTTATTTATATCGCAAATATTTTAAGAATTGTTATTTTGGCTATAGGTATTTACGAATATCCACAATATACATCGTTCTTGCACACGATTGTTTTTCCGCTTATAATTTATGGAACGGTTTTTATTTTGTGGGTTTTTTGGGTTCGGTTGTTTTCTAAAAATATAGTAGATGAAAAAGCGGTTTAAGGTTCTATTGATTTCGTTTTTCGTGATCCTGCTAGCGCTGGTGCGCTATTTTGAAAATGAACTATTTTACGACCCGTTAATTAAATTTTACGAAGCAGACTACCTTCGCCACACTGTTCCAAATTTTGAAACCGGCAGGTTGTTTTTTAATGTCCTTTTAAGGTACGCACTCAATTCCACCCTATCGTTGGGAATACTTTATGTTACTTTTTTCGATAAAAACATATTTGAATTTTCGGTATACCTGTTTTCGATCTTCTTTGTAACATGGTTTTTGGCCTTTGTGTTTTTGATTTTTGAAATAGAAAACCAGCACTTTTTAGCACTTTTCTATGTCCGTAGGTTTTTGATCCATCCCATTTTGGTGCTTGTTCTTATGCCGGCTTTCTATTATTATAGGCGCAAGAATGCCCATAAATTCAAAAGTTAATTCAACAAAATTGAAATTTTTTGGGTAGATTATGCGCTATATTTGTGTGGATTTAATTAGAAATTTCTTATGTAGAGGTTTCTATATTGTATTTAACAATTATTGTTTATATTTGCCTGTAATGAAAAAGGGTATTCAAAAATTTTCTTCTTTGGTGCTAGCGCTTTTAGTGTTGGTGTCCACTTTTTCATTTACCATCGATAAACACTTTTGCGGGGGGGATTTAGTTGCCTTTTCCGTTTTTGAACATACAGATGCTTGTGGGATGGCTATTCAAAACCCATCCTCGACAGACGATTGTAGTACACTTTCCACCAATTGCTGCATCGACTCACAATTAGTGTTGGACGGTCAGGACGATTTAAAGACCGCATTCCAAAATTCGAATGCCAGCAAGCAAATTTTTGCTGCGTCATTCATTTACACTTACCTCAACCTTTTTGAAGGCTTGCAAGAAAATGTAATCCCTTTTCGTAATTACTCCCCTCCTGTATTGGTCTTGGATATTCAGCTTTTAGACCAGACTTTCCTTATTTGATTTTATGATTTTTGATTAGTAGCTCCACGTCTTAAGATTGCTGGGTCATTTCTTATCCCCCGTGGGAGTATTCTTTTGTGGATTTTTCAAATAAATAACTTAGAAAAATCTATAGTACAAATTATTAAAAATCAAATATATTATGCTCAATAATATTATCCGTTATTTTCTTGAAAACAAGTTGATAACCTTTATTATACTCTTTACTTTTATAGTGGGTGGAATAGTGACCGCCCCATTTAACTGGGACACCTCCCTTATTGAACGCAACCCGGTCCCGGTTGATGCGATCCCCGATATTGGTGAAAACCAGCAAATTGTTTTTACCGAATGGATGGGGCAATCACCCCAGGATATTGAGGATCAAATCACCTATCCGCTAACCACTGCTTTATTAGGGATTCCCGGGGTAAAAACCATACGAAGCAATTCCATATTCGGGCTATCCAGTATTTATATTATTTTTGAAGAAGATGTCGAATTCTATTGGAGCCGGACTCGTATCCTGGAAAAGTTAAATTCCTTACCTCCCGGAACCGTGCCTGATGCGGTAACTCCGGCCCTGGGGCCCGATGCAACGGCATTGGGGCAGGTGTATTGGTATACCCTGGAGGGCAGGGACCCCAAAACCGGGGAACCCACCGGCGGCTGGGACCCGCATGAGCTCAGGACCATCCAGGATTTTTATGTGCGTTATTATTTGACCGCTTCAAGTGGGGTCGCCGAGGTTGCCTCAATTGGAGGTTTCCTTAAAGAGTACCAGATTGAGATTGATCCGGATGCCATGAAGGCCAATAACGCAGATGTGAAAATGATCATGAATGCGGTAAAAAACAGCAACCAGGATATTGGTGCCCAAACTTTGGAAATTAACAAGGCGGAATATCTAGTAAGGGGCTTGGGATATATTAAGACTTTAGAAGATCTTGAAGAAAGTGTTGTTACCGTAAACAACAATGTCCCCATACGTATAAAAGATGTGGCCAAAGTACAATTTGGTCCCGCGACCCGAAGGGGAGGCCTCGATAAAGGCGGGGTAGAAGCTGTTGGAGGGGTAGTTGTTGCCCGGTATGGGGCCAACCCCCAGGCGGTGATCCAAAACCTGAAAGATAAAATTGAAGAAGTTGCCCCGGGCCTGCCTTCTAAGACCCTGGCCGATGGTACTGTTTCTAAGGTGACCATAGTTCCATTTTATGACCGTTCAGGATTGATCCAGGAAACACTGGGTACTTTAGAGGCAGCCCTTTCCCATGAAGTCTTAATTAGTATACTGGTAGTTATTGTGCTGGTGTTAAACCTCAGGGCTTCCATATTGATCTCTACCCTCTTGCCCGTAGGTGTGTTGATGACCTTTATATTGATGAAATATTTTAATGTAGAAGCCAACATTGTGGCCCTTTCGGGTATCGCCATTGCTATTGGAGTAATGGTTGATGTGGGGATCGTCTTTACCGAAAATATTATACGGCACCTGGAAATGCCGGAAAATGAGGGGGCGAGGGGCAAAAGGCTGGTACAGGTCATTTATATCGCCACGGTTGAAGTCGCTTCGGCCATTATGACGGCCCTGGCCACCACTATTGTGAGTTTCCTGCCTGTTTTTGCGATGCAGGCGCAAGAAGGAAAACTCTTCAGGCCCCTGGCTTTTACCAAAACATTCGCCTTGGTCTCTTCCCTTCTTATAGGTATTATTTTTATTCCGGCCATTGCACAGGTGCTGTTCTCTGTGAGGTTCGATAAAAAAAGGACCAGTAGGATATTCAATGCCATTTTAATTGGGTTTGGGATCGTGTTCCTTTTCGCTTACGGAAGCTTACTTGCACTGGCCTTGATTGCTATTGGGATCAATAACTTGCTTACCCAGAGCCCCCGTTGGAGCGGGTTTAAGGGCAGGGTAAATTTACCATATTCAGAAACCTTGGCCAACTACATCAATATAGCAATAACCATATTGGTGGTAATCTATTTTTTGACCATTGAATGGATGCCTTTGGGAGCTATCAACTCTGTATTTGCCAATTTTATATTTATTATTGTAATAATAGGTGTGATTTTGGGGATTTTAATGACGATAGTGCATTTTTATGAACCAATTCTGGCCTGGTGCTTGGTCAATAAATGGAAATTTTTAACATTGCCCATCTTGGCCGTTATTTTTGGGGTGATCATTTGGATGGGCTTTGGCAAAGTCTTTGGCTTTATTCCCGATGTCGCTAAAAACAATGTGGCCTGGGAAAGCATGGAAGAAACGTTTCCGGGAATAGGCAAGGAGTTTATGCCTGCGCTTAACGAAGGCTCCTTTTTGTTAATGCCCACCACTATGCCGCATTCCAGTGTTTCTGAAAACACCGAAACTATTGCAAGTGTAGATAGACATTTAATGACTATTCCCGAAGTAAAATCCTCTGTTGGGAAATGGGGACGTGTAAATTCGGCCCTGGATCCTGCACCGATATCAATGTATGAGAATACCATAAATTATGTTCCCGAATATATTTTAGATGAAGATGGGCACAGGGAAAGGTTTAAAATAAATGACGATGGGGCGTTTGTTTTAAAAGACGGTTCCACCTATAAATATGGCAAAGATGAATTCCGTAAAATAACCAAAGAAGACCTCACACTTGATGAGGACGGAAAAAACTTCAGGCAATGGAGGGAAAAGATCAGGAAACCCGACGATATTTGGAACGAAATTGTGAAGCACTCCAAATTCCCGGGGCTTACTTCGGCCCCCAAACTGCAACCCATTCAAACCCGTTTGATTATGTTGTCTACGGGAATGCGGGCCCCTATGGGGATAAAAGTTTTTGGCCCCAACCTGGAAATTATTGAAAAAGTAGGGTTTGAATTGGAAAATATTTTAAAAGAAGTCCCCAGCATAAACCCCCCAACGGTATTTGCCGACAGGGTAGTTGGAAAACCTTATTTAGAGCTCAAATTGAACCGGCAGGCGATGTCCCGTTATGGCCTGACTATCCAGGATATGCAAATGCAACTTTCAACAGCTATAGGTGGTAATAAATTAACAACAACTGTAGAAGGCAGGGAACGGTTTCCCGTGCGTGTCCGTTATGCCAGGGAATTCAGGGATAACCCCGAGGATATGAAAAAGATTTTGATCCCAACGCCCACAGGGGTACAGGTAGAGCTTGGGGAGTTGGCATCCTTTGAGTACGTTCGTGGCCCCCAGGTAATCAAAAGTGAGGATACCTTTTTAACAGGCTATGTGATTTTTGATATGAAGGATGGTTATGCCGAAACCAATGTAGTAGAAGACGCCCAGGCACTTATCAAGGAAAAAATGGATAACGGTGAGTTCCATTTGCCCGCTGGGGTTACCTACCGGTTTACCGGGAACTATGAAAACCAGATACGCGCTTCAAAACGCTTGATGATAGTGGTGCCTATCTCCCTGCTTGTGATCCTGTTGATCCTGTATTTTCAGTTTAAATCAATGGTTCCTTCATTGATGGTTTTTAGTGGGATATTTGTGGCCTTTGCCGGTGGGTTTATTATGATTTGGTTATACGGCCAAGGATGGTTCCTGAACTTTGATGTTGCAGGGGTCCATATGCGCGACCTGTTCCAACTGCATACCGTAAATTTGAGTGTGGCTGTATGGGTAGGTTTTATAGCCCTCTTTGGTATCGCTACCGATGATGGGGTGATTATGGGAACTTATTTGACCCAGGTTTTTGATGAGGAGAAACCCAAAACCATCAAAGAGATACGTACTTCGGTATTACATGCCGGTTCCAAGCGGGTAAGACCTGCCATGATGACCGCTGCGGTTGCTGTAATAGCGCTATTGCCAATATTGACCGCAACGGGAAAAGGGGCCGATATAATGGTGCCTATGGCAATCCCTTCTTTTGGGGGCATGCTTTTACAGGTAATGACCATGTTTGTGGTACCCGTTCTTTATAGTATGTGGAAAGAGGGGAAATTAAAGAGACAATTAAAAAAGAGGAATGCTTAAAAATAAAGAGATGATAATGAACATTCGTAAAATATTTTTCACAGGCATGTTTTTGATGCTTGGTTATAGCCTCTTTAGCCAGGAAAATCTGGATACTTATTTAGAGGTTGCCGCCCAAAACAATCCCGGCTTAAAAGCGGAATTCAATGAGTACATGGCAGCGATGGAAAAAGTGCCCCAGGTGGGCGCTTTGCCTGATCCGCAATTCGCTTTCGGGTATTTTATACAACCTGTGGAAACAAGGCTTGGGCCGCAAGAATATAAATTCGGGCTATCCCAAAGTTTCCCATGGTTTGGGTTATTGGATGCTAAAGAAGATGTAGCAACAAACTTGGCAAAGGCACGTTTTGAACAATTTCAAAATACTAAATCCAATATTTTCTATGAAGTGAAAACCGCTTATTTCAATTATTATTTTATTGAAAAGGCTATTGAAATAACCATGGATAATATGGAAATACTGGAAGTGTTCAAAAGGCTGTCCTTGGTTAAGATCGAGGCGGGAACCGCATCTACTGTAGATGAATTGAGGGTAGAACTGGAGTTGAACGACCTTGAAAATCAATTAGCTTTATTTGTGGATACCAGAAACACCTTTCGGGTGAATTTCAATAATTTATTGAACAGGGAAAGGGTTGCAGAGATTGCAGTTCCCGATACGCTCTGGCAGGAGGAACTCCCTTTTGATAAGGTAGCGATGCTGGATGAAATTTATAAATCCAATCACCAGATAAAAAGTATCGAGCATAAACTGGATGCCTTTATAAATCAAGAAGTCGTGGCAAGGAAAGAAGGAATGCCAAAATTTAACGTTGGGCTGGACTATACCATTATCGGTAAAAATCCGATGTCAACAGTTGTCGATAATGGTAACGACGCTTTTATGTTCCCTTCAGTAGGTATTACAATACCCATATACCGTAAGAAATATAAGGCCATGGTTAAAGAGGCCCAATATTTTCAGGAAGCGGAAGTAAACAGAAAAGAAGATATAAAAAATACCTTGAGCACTATTTTTGAGAACATATATAAAGAATATAGTGATAGCGACAGGCGTATAGATTTAAACGAGGAACAGGCCGATATTGCCAAAAGGGTACTGGATATTTTAATCTCCTCCTATTCTGCCAATGCAAGGGACTTTGAGGAAGTATTAAGGATAGAACGCCAATTGTTGAGGTATGAACTGGAACATCAACGAGCCCTGGCCGATAAGAATGCCGCCATAGCATTTATGTATTATTTAATAGGACAATAAAAAAAACAAGATCATGAAAAAATATAAAAATTATCTCATTGCAGCCGGTATTTTGGTTATCGGGATTTTCCTGGGCCTTTTATTCTCGGGAGATAAAGAAGAAGTTGTACATAAAGACGGGGAGCACGAATATGTGCAGGACGAGGAAACAGGACTTTGGACCTGCGCCATGCACCCCCAAATACGGATGGAAGAACCCGGAAATTGCCCAATTTGCGGCATGGAACTTATTCCTCTGGACGAATCTAACAATGGGGACGAGGAAATCGCTTCCAATGAAATTGTGATGTCGCCCCAGGCCCTTCAATTGGCAAATATCCAAACCTCTGTGGTGCAGAAGGCCGATGCCAGTAAGGAAATCCGTTTGCTGGGCAGGATAAAACCCGATGAGAGAAAACTGTTCTCCCAGGTTTCCCATATCCCGGGAAGGATTGAACGTCTATATGTTAACTTCACGGGGGAAAAAGTATATAGTGGGCAAAAAATAGCACGGATTTATTCACCAGACCTGATTTCGGCCCAAAAAGAACTTTTGGAGGCTATCAGGTCCAGGGAGGTGTACCCGCAACTCTATACTGCATCCCGAAACAAACTGAAATTGTGGAAACTGTCTGAGGCCCAACTCGATGCCATTGAAGAATCGGGGGAAGTACAGGAACAAATCGATATTTTATCAGACCATTCCGGATATGTGATGAGCAAGAACGTGGAACTGGGCGATTATGTTAAAGCCGGGAGCAATTTGTTTGAAATAGCAAATTTAAGTACCGTCTGGGCAATGTTTGAAGCCTATGAAGCCGATATCCCATGGATAAATAATGGGGATGTTGTAGACTTTACCATTCAGGCCATTCCCGGTAAAAAATTTCAGGGAAAAGTAACCTATGTAGATCCTTTTGTCTCCTCAGCTACCCGGGTAGCCAAAGTTAGGGTAGAAGTTAATAACCCCGCCGGGAAACTCTTGCCAGAGATGTATGTGAACGGGATCATTCAAGCTCAACTGGATAAGGATAAAGTCAAAGATGCCCTTGTAATTCCCAAATCTGCGGTGCTCTGGACTGGTAAAAGATCTGTGGTATATGTGCAGGTGCCCCATGAAAAGACCATTTCTTTTGTGTACAGGGAAATTACATTAGGCCCGGACACCGGGGATTTCTATATGGTGGCAGAAGGCTTGGAAGAAGGAGAGGTGGTGGTCACCAATGGGGTGTTCAGGATAGATGCTTCTGCCCAGTTAGTGGGACAAAAAAGTATGATGAACCCTGATGGTGGCGTTGCGATGACCGGCCATGCCGGAATGGATATGGGAGGGGGTTCCCCTAAAACAAGTGCTGGGAAAGGTGATAAAGCTACCGACCATTCAAAAATGGAAGATAACACCGACCATACCGAAATGGGAAAAAGGATTAGCATTTCAAAGGAATTCAAAAATCAATTAAAACTGGTATTTGAGGAGTATCTTGATTTAAAAGATGCCTTTGCCGGTGATGATAAGGGGAAAGCCCAAAAATCTGCCAAAGGTTTATTGAATACCATGTCCAAGGTTGATATGAAATTGTTGAAAGACCATGAAGCCCATAACCATTGGATGCTCATTCAGGAAGAAGTTACCGCATCGGCGAAATCCATTTCTGAAATTTCCGAAATAGGGGAGCAAAGAAAACACTTTAAACATTTATCTGCCCACTTGATAAAAGCAGTAAAGTTATTTGGGGTAGACCAAAAAGTATATGAGCAATTTTGTCCCATGGCCGATGATAATAAAGGGGCTACGTGGTTAAGCCTTTCAAAAGATATCAAAAACCCTTATTTGGGCGAGGCCATGCCTACCTGTGGGGAAGTTAAATCGACTATAGAATAAATAGCAGTAAAAATTAATTCAAAAATTTAATAATGTTTTAAGAAACCTTAAAATTTATAATTATGAAAAATTTATTTAAGCTTGAAGTATTGAAAACGAACAAGACGCTCACGGCAAAAGAACAAAATGGCTTTCGTTCAAAATTCAAACCTTTTTTGAACATGGATGGACTTTCTAGCCTTTGCCTTGAGGATGATCACCTATACATAGAATATGGCACACTATCTTTTAATGTGGATTCATTTAAAGATGTTTTAACAAATTCTGGATTTCCATTGAACCATGAGAACCGTAAACTAAAACTAGCCGATAGCTCTGTAGTGTAGATGCCAGGTTGTAGAAAAATTAAGCTTTGTTTTTCTGCCCGACGGGAATAAACTTAATATAAATGTTGAACTTTTAAAATTTAATTAAAAATGAAAAAAACAATGATAATGCTTTGCTTGGCTTTTGTAAGCCTTGGAAGCTATGCACAGCACAACCATGGCAGCCATGAAGAGGGGGAAGAAACTATGGGAAAGGAACCTATGTTCAAAGATAAGGTTATGGGCACGGTGTACGGCCATTACCTTAATTTGAAAGAAGCCTTGGTAGCTTCGAGTAAGGAGGATGCCGCAAAAGCCTCCGCCGAATTGCAAAACTCACTGGGTTTTGTGAAAAACAGCAAAACAGTACAGCTGCAAGCTGAAAAAGTAACCACTGCTGTTTCCCTAGAAGATCAACGTAAGGCCTTTACCAAATTGAGTAGCGAGATGGCCACATTGATAAAAGATGGAGCGCTTGCAATGGGTGAAATTTATTTGGAATTTTGTCCAATGGCCAATGAAAATACTGGAGGTTACTGGCTTTCCAATGAAAAAGAAATCCAAAATCCTTATCTGGGCCAAAACATGTTAAAATGTGGCAGTATAAAAGAAAAAATTAATTAATTAAGCCCTGCATGATATGGGTTGAGCATAACTAGACATGCTCAACCCATACGGCAGGCACAAAACAAGATAAAAATGAAAAGGATAATTAAAGTTTTAGCAGTGGCTTTTTTGACAGTCGGGTTTTTTGGAGCATGTAACTCCTTCGGCGAACAACAAAAGCTAAAAAAGGAAGTAGAATCAGGTAAAGAGGTGGAGCCAATCCAGGAGTCTACCGAAAAACTCTCCTACGATTATCAGGTAGGGGACCACTTGCCCAATGAATTGGTATGTATGGTGAACAATGCTTATATGGGCAAGCCACAAATACCGGTTCCTGTAAACGGAAAAACCTATTATGGCTGCTGTGAAATGTGTGTGGGGGCTTTGAACGGTGATGAAAAAGCTAGAATGGCCACAGATCCATTTAGTGGTAAACAGGTAGATAAATCCGAGGCCTTTATCGTGCTCCAAAACGAGGCAGGGGAAGTAGCTTATTTTGAATCCGAGTCTAATTATAAGACCTATAATAAAAAGGAATAATTTTAAAGGCAGATGCTAAGTGAAACTGTCTAAAAAGTCTTATCTCCTTTAAGCTGAACTTGCTTCAGCTTACAAAATATTGATTAGCAATAAATTGAAATCCTCTAAGAAGGTCAGCATGGCATTTTTACTTTTTGGATTCATTGATTGATTTTAAACCACTTAAAAATTTTTGACCCATGAAAGAAATTAAAGCATATATCCGGGAAAAACGGTTAATAGATGTAGCTGAAAACCTCAAAAAAGAAAATTTTTGTTGTTTCACAGTATTCCAAGGAGAAGGGGTAGGGGATTATACAGATCCTGAAACAGAATTCCCCAGTTTAGCATTTCCCTTTTTGCACGATAAAGTCGTTAAAATAGAAATTGTGTGCAATAAAGAAGAGGTAGATGAAATTATAAACATTATAAAATCGCATGCCCATACGGGAAAAAGAGGGGATGGTTTGATATATGTAAGTAATGTGGAACAGCGGATAAGGATTAGGGATGGTAAATTAGGGAGGCAATAACCCTCCTTTTTTATTATTTGAGTGAGTCAAAATTATTATAAGATTTCTCGTCGCTCGTTCCTCTTCCGATAGCTATCGGAACTGTCGAAATGACAAGATGCTCTTAAAAGTTTATGAAAACCAAAGTAACTACAATGTATCCCGATAACTATCGGGAATGGTTTTAACCTATGCCAAGATAATAAAAAAGGCTAGAAAACATAATAAGCAAAAAATTGGACCTTGCTATTTATTGCATTTATTGTGTAGCTAGGAATATATGTCCAAAATAAGCACCTCCTAGTTGGTGGCATAACAAAAAAAAGAAATACTATATAAAAGAGGCAACCAAATTGATGTTTTCCTAAATACCAGGCGCTGAGTTAAATGAAAAAAGAATATTACATAAAAAACATGGTTTGTAGTCGCTGTATAAAAGTGCTGCGAAATGAATTGTTGGATGGGGAAGTGGATGTTCTGGAGGTTGTTCTTGGAAAGATAGTTATTAAGACCACTTATGAAGACAGGGATAAGATTAAGATCCTAAAGGTATTGCATGAAAACGGTTTTGAGCTATTGGATGCCCCGGCAACTATTATTTCTGAGAGGGTCAAGATAGAACTTATAAACCTATTTAATGTCGTTCCAATGGTGTTGCCAGGTAAACTTTCAGACTACTTGGTTCAAAAAACCAACATGGACTATTCTAAAATCAGTAAAGTTTTCTCTTCAACAGAAAATATAACGATAGAAAAGTATTTTATAAAACTGAAAATTGAAAAGGTAAAGGAATTAATTCAGGCCAACGAATATAATTTTACAGAGATCGGTCAGTTGTTGGACTATAATAATGTCAATTATTTATCAAGACAATTCAAGAGTGAAACCGGGATGAATTTAACAGAATATAAAGGTTTAAGCACTAATTTTAGGAATTCTTTAGACCAAATTATATAGATGTTAGCCAAAATAGTAACAACATAGATAGCAGTTATACAATATTTTAGCGTTCTAACTAAAACTAATCAAAAATGAAAAACAGAACTCTAAATTTTTGTGTCGTCTTGTTAATGGCTGTGTCATTTACATCATGTGGTGAAGACGTGAAAAAACAAACGGTGGAAATTAATACTCCAGAGGAAGTAAAGAAAGCTGAAAAAGAGACACCTGATGTCGCCGATCAAGATTTTGTAGATGGGATGACAGGAAAAGTATGGCATAATTATCTTCAAATCAAAATGGCGTTGACAGAGGGTGACGCCGGAACGGTAAAAGATGTTGCTCGTGAAATGGCTGAAGCTTTTTCTCAAGAAAGGGCAACTATGAAATCTTTATCTCAGCAAATAGCAGCTACAGATGATATTGAAACACAACGCGAATTATTTGCTAAGTTTACAGAAAAAGCAGGCCCTATGTTTGAAAATGCTTTATCTGGCGGAACTATTTATAAAAAATTCTGCCCAATGGCCTTTAATAATAAAGGGGCTTATTGGTATGCAGACATCGCAGAGATAAATAATCCATATTTCGGTGAGAAAATGCCCGATTGTGGTTCTGTAAAAAAAACGATTAAAAAGTAACTACTATTTTAACTAACCATAAACTCAAAAAACAATGAATTCAGAGGAAAAAAAACAGCATAAAATGGATGGGAATAAATACGGTATTTTTCTTTTAATGCTCGGATTATCATTTGTGGCCATGTATATCACCATGTACCTGAACACTTATGAATGGGATCATGCTTATTTTAGCATGACCCGGTTATATATGGCTTGCTTAGGCATTGCCGCAATGGCAGTAATTATGTTGTCGTTCATGTTAAATATGTATAAGAACAAGAAAAAAAATATAGCAATTTACGTTGGAAGCCTTGTTTTATTTGTTGCCGCATTCGGTTTGGTAAGGGCACAACGCCCAATTATTGGAGATGTATTGTATATGAAAGCCATGATCCCCCATCACTCTATTGCAATTTTAACCAGTAAACGTGCAGCTATAGACGATCCAGAGACGAAGAAATTGGCAGAAGAGATCATCGAAGCCCAGTTAAGGGAAATAGCACAAATGAAAAAGATTATTTACAGGTTGGAGAACGAAGGCAAATAGAAACCTGAAAAATGACCTCACAGGTTTCCAAAACCTGTGAGGTCTTCTTATAACTAAAGAAAGACTAAAACATGACCATCGAAAACTTTTTAGTATTCATCTTCCTTACTGTGGGTGGATTGGCTTTTGCCCAAACAGAACAATCCGTAGAAGGAAACGTTGACAATTTACCTGTGCGGGAATACACGTTGACCTTGCGGGAAGAACAGGTCAACAAGGCCGGCAAGCCGGTTATGGGTATGACCGTAAACGGTCAGATACCCGGACCCACATTAGATTTTAATGATGGGGAATATGCCATAATTTATGTGAAGAATGAAATGAGCGTGGAGACATCCATCCATTGGCACGGCTTGTTGTTGCCCAATTTTTATGATGGGGTACCCTACCTTTCTACACCGCCCATAGAACCCGGTAAAACACTAAAATATGAATTTGCAATAAAACAATCCGGCACCTATTGGTACCATTCCCATACCATGTTACAAGAACAAAGTGGGGTTTTTGGCCCTTTGGTCATCCAGCCCAAAGAAAAAACCTTGGAGTATGATAAAGAGCAGGTTTTGGTACTATCTGACTGGACCAATGAAAAGCCCCGGGATGTAATGCGGTTTTTAAAACGGGGCACCGAATGGTACAATATAAGAAAAGGGACGGCCACACCGCTTAACCAGGTTATTGCCCGGGGGGCACTGGGCGCGCAGGTCGATTTTTGGAGACAGCGTATGGAAAGTGCGGATATAGCGGACATATATTACCCGGCCTTCTTAATAAATGGAAAAGAAAATGTGGAATATCCCGAATTCAAACCTGGGGAAAAAGTACGCCTTCGCATTATTGACGGCTCTGCATCAACTTCGTTCTGGATGGCCTTCGGCGGCCCAGACCCTTTGCTTGTCTCGGCAGATGGTAAAGATGTTGTTCCTGTTAAAAGAAACAAAACCTTTATTGCCGTTGCGGAAACCTACGATTTTATCGTGACCATACCGGAGAACGGCAAACTGGAATTTAAAATTATGGCCCAGGATGGCTCCGGAACCGCAACTGCTTACTTAGGCCAAGGCCCTATCGTTGCCGCCCCTGATGTTTCCAGACCGGATAAAATCGGGATGATGAAGCAAATGTCCAAAATGGATATGAGAATGGGCGCCCCGGGATTAAAATTTAGACCCAATAAGGTAAACCCATATAAAATGGCCAAAAAATGGGGCATGCAAATGGACGATAATATGCAGATGGAAGGAATGAAGGAAATGGATATGGGTACGATGAATGGGGCCAAGTCCAAAGGTAAGGATATGGAAATGAAGAAGGATAAAATGGACGGAATGCAAATGGATATGAAAAAGGATTCAATGCATATGGACCGTTCCAAAATGGCCGTGATGGGTACGAAAAAGGATACCAAAATGAAAGAGGCCTCTCAAATGGAGGATATGAACAAGACGAACCCGACTGCCGGACGGGAAGTAATGGACGAAGCAGATGGCATGCAGGGAATGGATATGTTTTCGCAATACAACTATGACTACCTGAAGTCGGCAGAAAAGACCAGCTATGATCCCGATGTGCCCGTAACCGAAATCCTATTGAACCTTACCGGGAATATGCAACGCTATATCTGGAGTATGAACGGTGTTCCTCTATCTGAAGCAGATAAAATAAAGATCAAGGGAGACGAGGTAACCAGGATTACCTTCAACAATTTGACTATGATGCACCACCCGATGCACCTTCACGGCCACTTCTTTAGGGTCATCAATGAAAACGGGGAATATTCCCCTCTAAAACACACGGTCAATGTACCGCCAATGCAAAAGTTGACCATTGAATTCTATGGCAATGAATACGGCGATTGGTTTTTCCATTGCCATATCCTTTACCATTTAGTAAGTGGTATGGCACGCATTGTAAGCTATGACACCCCTAGGGATCCAAGGCTAGAAGAATATCCGGTCTCCAAGCTTCTGGATGAGACCGATCGGTATTATTCCTATGGAATGATAGATGCGGCATCGCATATGACCACATTGAACCTCATATCGTCTAATATCCGAAATCAGTTTAGTTTCCGGGGGGAATATGGATGGAACAAAAATATGGAAGTGGAAGCTGCTTATGATAGGTACCTTTATGATTATTTGACGGTTTTTGGCGGTGTAAATGTCGAGAACGAAATGGAGGATAGCCTCGATGAGATAACAACAACGGCAATAGCAGGGGTACGATATCTTACGCCCTACTTATTTACATTGGATGTGAGGATGGATAGTAAGCTACGCCCGCAGATTAGCCTGAGCCGTGCGATCAGTATTTTTCCGCGAACAATATTGTTCGGAATGTACGAGTACCAGGCAGATTTTGGGTGGGTAGATGAACTGCCCCAAGGAGATAATTTCAAAAAAGAAGTTACTTGGAGCACAGGTGTTGAATATTTTTTAAGCAAAAACTTTTCGCTCATGGGGAGCTATGATAACCGCTTTGGAGCCGGTGGAGGACTTTCCATAAGATTTTAAGGAATTAATAAATATTAACATAAAAGTAGAATATTATGAATAACTTAGTTAAATTTTTGGTGATAGCAGTAGTACTGTTAACGGTAACAGTGAGTTGTAAATCAAGCTTTAATGCCGCTGAGACATTAGAAAACGATAGCAACAGGGTAGAAGTGTATCGGGAAATTGTGGCAGATCAGGCAAAATTTTCCGAATTACTGGAGGCTGCTAGCAGTAATAAGCAAGCTCAAATGGTATTAATGCAACAACATATGAAGGCTATGGAAAGTGGGGACATGATGCAAATGATGAAGGAGAATCCTGATATGAAGGAAAAAATGCAACAAAAGATGGGAGAAATGATGGAAAACAATCCGGAAATGAAAAAGATGATGATGAAGAAAATGATGGAAAACAAGGCATCTAAGGAAGAAATGATGCATAAAATGCAAGATGATCCTGAAATGATGAATACGATGATGAAAAAAATGGAAGACAATCCTGAAATGATGAAAAAAATGATGGAGAAAATGAAGGAGAACCCTAAGATGATGGAGAGAATGAAGGAGCATATGGATAAGGTTAAGGAAGACAAGAAGGATACTAAAAAGCATGATCATTAAATAAATCAAAAATGAATTATTATTTTAACAAAACCGTTACAGGTGGTTTTGAAGATGTAATTGAAATAGTTAAACAAGAACTAGAGAAAGAAGGATTCGGTCTCCTAACCGAGATCGATATTAAACCTACCCTTAAAAAGAAGCTGGATGTAGATTTTAGAAATTATAGGATTTTAGGAGCTTGCAACGCTCCCTTTGCCCATAAAGCCCTACAAGCTGAGGACAAAGTAGGCACCATGTTGCCCTGTAATGTTATTGTGCAGGAATTGGACAAAGGAAAAATAGAAGTGGCAGCCGTAAATCCCGTGGCTTCAATGCAAGCCATTGCTAATACTGAACTTGAAGGGATTGCCGGGGAAATTAAGGAAAAATTAAAAAGGGTAATCGAGAATATTTAAATACAAATTCAAAAATAAATAAACAGAAATGAAAAATTTAAAATCAAATTTAGGAGTATTGCTTATAGCGATTCTAACATTTACAGTAACGTCATGTCGTGATTCTAAAAAAGAAGAAGACCGTGATGATATGGAGATGGATCATGACGATATGGAAATGGAACATGATGGCATGGAGATGGAGGATTCCTCCATGAATTCATCGGATGATATGGCAATGGGTCAAAATAAAGCTGCCGCAGACGCCATCATTGTAAATTATTTGGAATTAAAAAATGCCTTGGTTGCAGATAATACCAATGCAGCCGCATCTTCAGGAAAAAAAGTGGTGGGCGCTTTTAAAGCTTTAGATGTTAAAAACTATTCTAAAGAAGAACAAGAAGAACTAAATGAGATCATAGAGGATGCTATAGAACACGCAGAGCATATTGCAGAAAGTGCAATGGACCATCAAAGGGAGCATTTTGAGATTTTGAGTAAGGATGTGGTAGATCTAATCGCTATTACTGGAACAGATAAAACTTTATATCAAGATTTTTGCCCTATGTATAACGACGAAAAAGGAGCTATTTGGTTGAGTGAAATTAAAGAAATCAAAAACCCTTACTACGGAAGCAAGATGCTTACTTGTGGATCTATGCAAAAGGAGATCTAGGTGATCAAAATTTTAAAAATAATAGCAATAATTGCTTTGGTTGCACTGGTGGGAATTCAATTTATTCCAACAAATCGTAACCAAAGCGATATTGTACCCATTACAGATTTTATAAGCACTTATGATCCTCCAAAGGAAGTAGCCAATATTTTAAGGACTTCCTGTTATGATTGCCATAGCAATAACACAGCGTACCCGTGGTACAATAAGATACAACCTGTAGCCCTATTTTTAGAAGATCATATCGAGCATGGTAAAGAAGAATTTAATTTCAGCGAATTTGGCGATTATTCAGATAGGCGTAAAAAGAGCAAATTGAAATCCTTTATTAGACAGGTAGAACAAAATGAAATGCCTTTGGCTTCTTATACCTTAATTCATCAAGAAGCTAAAATTTCAAACACCGAAAAAGAATTAGTGCTAAACTGGGTAAATAAAGTACTAGACAGCATTTAGAATATAATACCCTTAAGTCTCCTTAAGGGGAAGAGAAAGCCCATTGTTTAATTAGTTGCTTACTTCTCTTTCCCATTTAGGGTCTTTTACAATAAAATAAGGCTTTAGTTAAGACAAGCGCTGCTGGTGAGAAGATATTTTTTGTTCCCTTTCCTTGGGGGATTAAATAATTAATACGCTCATCTCCTTCAAACCCTCCCCACTGGGTAGGAGTTTATAGCAGCGCTCGTTTAAACTTTAGCCTAAATTAATAACTTTTATTATGTTAAAACAAATTGGTTTATTATTGGTGTTCCTGTGTTTTGTAAATCCCATAAATGCCCAAGATGGGCATGAACATGGGGATAACGAGATGTCTCATACTGAATTAAGTGAAGTTCAAGACCCCCCAGAGGAATCTCAAATGGATGGAGACTTAATAAATAGGGAAGAAGTCGCTATCGGTGATTTCCCTTCTTTACATCCTTTAGTAGTCCATTTTCCAATTGTCTTACTTTTATTAGCTGCTGTATTCCAATTGTTTCAGCTATTTATAAGGAAGCGAAATTTAGATTGGGTTGTTTTATTTTGCATTGGTTTTGGATTTATAGGAGCTTATGTCGCGGGTACTTTTGTACATCCAGATACAAAAGGCTTAAGCGATATTGCGCAAAAAATCTTGGATAACCACGACACTGTTGCAAACTGGACCATTTGGACAAGCGCGATAGCAGCAGTTTTAAAAACATTAAGCCTATTTGTTATTAAACAAAATAAAATATTTGAGATCTTAATTTTGGTAGTAATGGGAATTGCTGTATTTTCAGTGTCCAAAGCAGGACATTATGGGTCTCAATTAGTGCATATCCAAAATGTGGGACCACAAGGGAAATATTTAGGAGAAGACGGGGCTCATTCCCATTAATTAATGTTAATAACTCAAAAACCAATATTATTATGAAGACGACAACTCGTATTTTTAAACAATTCATGTTCTTACCCTTATCACTTTCCTTGATTTTAGGGGTTTATAGTTGTAAGGAAGAAACCAAAGAGGTTGATGCTGAAGCAATGCAAGTAGAAAAAGAGGTGGTTGAAGTAGATTTAAATGAGGAAAAGAATGAGGTGGAAGTGCATATGAAGAAGTACAAAGATGCCCTTCAAAACCTTTCTACTGAGGGTACGATGGAGCTATTTTCTGAAGATTCACAGGTTTTTGAATCTGGCGGAACAGAAGGCACATATAAAAATTATAATGAACATCACATAGGGCCAGAACTTAGCCATTTTAATAGTTTTGTTTTTTCAGATTATAATATCGATGTTCAAGTAGACCCCCCGTATGCTTTTACTACAGAAACGTATATTTATACCCTAGATCTAAAACCCAATAAAGAGAAAAATAGAAAGGCACAAGTAATCAATAAAAAAGGAGTGGCGACTTCTGTGCTTAAAAAAGTAGAGGGGTCTTGGAAAATTTTAAAAACCCATTCTTCTTCTCGGGATTACAACCCTAATTAACCCTGTAGAATGGTAAAAAGACAAACCGCTTTAAAAATTAGAAAAACCCATAGATATTTAGGTTTGTTTATTGGAATTCAATTTTTAATGTGGACCATAAGTGGTCTATATTTTAGTTGGACAGATATAGATGAGATACATGGGGATCAATTTCGCAGAGAAACGGTCACCTTGGAAAAATTTCAGGATTTAAAAAGCCCTTCAGATGTCTATAATGCAGCGGGCATCACTTCGGTAGAATTAAAGGATATCGCGGGAATTCCTCATTATTGGTTAAACGGTTCCAAATTAGTAAATGCCAAAACAGGAGAAGAGCGTTCTGAAATATCACAGAAAGAAGCGAAAATCATTGCCAAGCAAAATATGCGTGATGACCTAAAGGTGAGCAGTGTGGAAAGGATAACAGAAGTGGGGGATCACCATGAGTATAGGGGCAGCCCTTTGCCCGCTTATGTGATTTCTTATGATTCTCCAGAGAATATTCGTGCTTACGTTGCCTCTAATAACGGCGCTTTTAGAAGCGTTAGGCATAGGGATTGGAGATGGTTCGATTTTCTGTGGATGACCCATACGATGGATTACGAAGGTAGGGATGATTTTAACAACTTAATATTGCGTGCGTTTTCATTACTGGGGCTCATAACGGTATTAAGCGGATTTACCTTGTGGTATACCTCTTCCCCAACCATTAGAAAGGTTTTCAATAAAAAGAAAAAGAAAAAAAAGAATGAGAAGAAAATTTAGAAATCATTTTATGCTTGCTGCATTGGTAGCGGGTTTTGGATTTTATTCTTGTATAGATAACAAGGATAAAAAAGAAGAAACCACAATCGTTGTCATGGATGAAGAAATGAATTCTGAAGGATCTTTAGGAACCGTAGAGGCATCTGAACAGGAGGAAATTATAAATGTACAGTTCAAGGAAACCAGCACCCAAGATATTTTCGAACATTATATCGGAATAAAACAAGCACTGGTTGCTTCAAATAATGCCGAAGCTCAAAAACATGCCAGTATGTTATTGGAAAGTTTAACCGAGGCTAAAGCAGGGCAATCCTTGGTGGGTGCCACCAAACAGTTGGCAGAAGCTAAAGATATCAACAAGCAAAGAGAGGCTTTTTCTAAAGTAACAAAAGGTATGGAAACTGTTTTAAAGGGAGCTATATCTTCAGGCGGGATCTACAAGCAATTTTGCCCAATGGCATTTGAAGGAAAAGGAGATTATTGGTACGCTACTTCTGTGGAAATAAGAAACCCATATTTTGGTGACAAAATGCTAAAATGCGGCAGGGTAGAGGAAGTGATTAATTAGTGGTCGATTATTAATATTTCAAACTTATCCCTGCACCTAATTTTAAATGTAATTTGGGAGTAGAGATAGGCTTGAGTTTATTGAAATATTTTTTAATAATTTGGAAAATAAGGTGGTACATATAAAAAATATGGTTTGCGATCGGTGCATTCTCGCGGTACGTGAAATATTGCAACGTCAAAATATCGCATTTAACGCTATTGTTCTAGGAACCATTGAACTTCAAAGCTATATGGATCCCCATCAAAAAGAGCAGCTTCAGAAGGAACTCGAAAAAGTGGGTTTTGAGATCATTTCAGAAAAAAATGAACGCATCGTTAAACAAATAAAAGCGATCATTCTTCAAGAAATCTTTGAAGCAGAGCGTGAAAGGAATCAGAATTTATCGGTGACCTTAAGTGAAAAATTGAATTTTGATTACAGTCATTTGAGTTCTATATTCTCTAAGACCGAGGGCAAAAGCATTCAGAAATACCAGAATGAACTTAAAGTAGAGCGCATTAAAGAATTATTGGAATATGATGAACTAAGTATCTCTGAGATTGCAAGCGATCTAGGTTTTGGAAGTGCTGCCTATCTTTCTACTCAATTTAAAAAAATAACGGGGGTCACTCCCTCCAAATATAAAGCAAACAACTCCAACAAGAGGGGTTTTTTAGATATATTCTAATTGCAATGGGTATTTATAAATAAACATAAAAAAAAAATGGAGTACCTATTACTTATTGTTGGTGCATTGCTTTATTTAAGCGTTGTTATAGATATTGTTCAAACTACGTTATCGATGCAGGGGGGCGGCTGGCTCACCAGTCCTTTTTCGCATCTTTTCTGGGTTTTTCTTCTAAAGGTTTCCGGTAAAAACCTATCGTGTGGACACATCTTTATGAATGGTCCACCCTTCCATGGCAGCCTTAAAATATTTCAATCCTATCCATAGGGTCGTTATGCCCGGATGCCTTTTGCTTTCATAGCCTTTCCATCCGCCAAGTCTTGCTATCGCCCAAACATATCTCTTTAGCCCTTTTTCCTTATACGGGTTTTTTTGTTTCTCTGTCCTACCTTCCAGTCTTATTATCTGGTGCTCTAAAAACGTTTGTTCTTCTTCCGTGAAACAGCTATCGGCGCTCATCTCTCCTTCTGGTACCGCATACGCCAGCCGCATCAAGAACAGTTTGATGATGACCTCCATTATCAACAAGCTCAGTTTTCTTACCGATGACCCATACTCCAGCTCTGACGCCTCGATATTGTAGCCCTCTTTTTTTAATATCTTGAACACCTCTTCTATGGTCCACCTCCACTTATACCATTCCACGCACATTTCTGCCATTTCCAGAGTCTCTATGGGCAGGCTTGTCAACAACCTCCAGCACACCCTGTCCGGCCCGGTACGGTTCGCCTCTTTGGCCTCTACCAGGTATAGTTTTATGCTGGGTGCCACTGCTTTGCTTGCCGCCCTGGTCCTTTTAAGTTCCACCTCTTTATATCTGATTTCAATTTTTGCAATCCTTTTTTTTCTTCTGGTCTTTGCACAGGCATCCACCTGTACCTCATAGGATCCTTGATAGGGTTGGTCCGCCAGGCAGCTAAACAATTTTGACCCATCCGCCAAGGTCCTATCCGTACGGGCCCTTATCAATAGATCTGTTTGTGCATCTGGTATGGTTGCAAACTGTTCGTAGATATCGCCTTCCCTATCTTGTACGATCACCATTCCCGCTACCACGCCCCTTAGCGAGGCCTGTGTGTTTTTGGAAACTTCTATCCACTTATAGGACTCTTTTTCTTCTATGGGCAGCTTGCCGTACTGTCTTTCATGCTTTGATGCGAACTCCAAGGGCCTGTTCCAGATCTTTATATCAGAATAGCCGTAGGGGGTGCCGCTCACGGCATCCAAGACCAAACTTGGGTGGATGAAGAACCCCAGTCCCTGGGAATTCTTCGCATTGGTCGTGCCCACAAAGCCATCTTTATTGATCCTATTACCATGGCTGCTTAGGTTGACCTCCGTGGTATCTTGGATACAGACAACAAATTTGCCCGCACAAGCCATCTGGCAATTATGTACCAAGTTCTCTACTATATCTCCTTCACTGACCCTATCGTTCTGCAAAAAACGGTAAACGGCCTTTGCGTCTGATTCGTTCCTGCTGAGCTGACGGATCGAATGGACGCTCTTGCTGAACAGGTCCGATAAAATCTTGTTGCCCCGATAAACCAACCGTTTATCCCCTAAGCCTGTGAACCCCCTTCTCATTTTTTGAGTAAAATTAATGCTAATCCCTTAAAATATTAAATAATTGTGTCCACACGATAGGGTAAAAACGGGAAGTCAAAAATTCTGGGCCATGCGGGCTATATACTTATGGTCTTAATTGTCCTAATTTGGGTATTTCTTTTATGGGCCAGCTTTTCCCTGTTGCTTTTTTCAGATGTTGATTCAATAATTAACAGCAGTACAAAAATGGCGGCCACGGCCTGGGAGAAAATTTATTATGCCGGGTTTATAATTTCTACTTTAGGAATGGGGGATTATATTCCCTCTAGGAACATCTGGAGAATGGTTACCGATATGTATGCTTTTACAGGGCTAATATTGTTAACAATGTCCGTGACGTATTTTATACCTGTTTTAACCGCGGTGATTGAACAAAGAAAATTAGGATTGAGATTGAAAATGCTGGGTACCAGCCCGCAGGATATTATCATGAAAAGCTGGAACGGCCAAGATTTTAGCCGAATATTGGATGAAGTCCAGGATATTGCCGGTTCCCTTATCAAACATTCCCAAAATCACAGGGCATATCCGGTTATCCACTATTTTCATAATTGTAAAAAGAACAATACGATCATTTTGCAAATGGCAAGGTTGTTTGAAACATTGTACCTTTTTAAAAATGTGGTTAGAAAAGATTTACAACCATCGCATTATGATCTATACCCATTAGAAGTCGCCTTTCAAAATTATATTGAAGTGATAACTGAGGTGGGCAATATGAGTATTGAAAATAAAGCGCCTGAATGGCCTGAATTCAATTATTTAGTAAGCCATAATATAAGCATGGAGCAACCGCCTACTGACCATTTTACTATTGAAGATGCTTTTCAATACAAACGACGGGTTTTTTTAAGCCTGGTAAAACAGGATGGCTGGGAATGGGAAGACATTCACACATAAAAAATATTCGTTTTTTATATTTATTCCTTAAAAAATTTAATTTTTACCATAATCTTAATAAGCTTTTTCAATTCCAATCTTTATTTTTAGGAAAATTCTGTGGGACCAAAATTTTATTAGGCTTAAATTCCTCAGGTTAAATGCGGTATTCAGCTTGCGGAAATATAAATTGAAGAAATAAATAAATTTAAAATTTTCAGCAATGGGGGAAAATAACGAGGGAAAAAAGAATAAACAAAATGAACATATGCAACATGGGGGAATGGGGAGCCGCGGCGTTGCAAGGCCGATGGCGGAAATGGAAACGAAAAAAACTTCTGGGAATCAAAGCGATCAGGATAAAAAGGAGAAAAAAGGGAAAGAAGAAATGGGCATGGATAGGATGAAAATGCTACATATGCACCATGAACAAACCTTATGGGTATACTGGGCGATTATTTTACTGGGCGTTTGGATGGTGTCTTCCCCATTTACTTTTAGCTATAATGTGGGAACAGTAGAACCCAGTGGGGGCAGGGAGTTGTGGCTAAGCTTAAGCGAGCGTATAAATTATATGAAATGGAGTGATATACTAAGCGGGTTGCTGCTTATTATCTTAGGATGGCGGTCCCTTACCCCCAATAGGCCTGTAAGCATATGGATTTGTTGTTTTATCGGGATATGGATAAGTATGGCACCCTTGATTTTCTGGTCTCCAAATGCTGTTGGCTATTATAACTCGACCATTGTGGGGGCATTGATCATTGCATTGACCATCCTTATTCCGGGAATGCCAAATATGATCAATTATATGAAAATGGGCGGGGATGTCCCGCCGGGTTGGTCCTATAACCCATCCAGTTGGCCGCAAAGAGGGATCATGATAGCCTTAGCTTTTATAGGTTGGATAGCTTCTCGCTACCTTGGTGCTTTTCAAATGGGATATGTGGGCTATGCATGGGACCCTTTCTTCGGGGATGGCACCTTAAATGTCCTCAATTCAAAAATGTCGCATTCACTTCCCATTTCTGATGCGGCCCTGGGAACTTTTGCCTATACACTGGAATTTTTGATGGGCTGGATGGGGGGCACATCCAGGTGGCGTACCATGCCCTGGATGGTCACTTTTTTTGGGATACTGGTAATACCCTTGGGTTTTGTAAGCATATTTTTGGTCATTTCACAACCTTTAACAGTGGGGGCCTGGTGTGCACTTTGCCTATTTACTGCGATTGTGATGCTCCCTATGATCCCGTTACAGGTAGATGAAGTAATTGCAATGGGGCAACATATGGTGCAAAGAAAACAAAAGGGTGATTCATTATGGAAAGTCTTCTGGAAAGGTGGTGATCCAATTACCAACAAAAATGACGAACGTTCCCCTGAATTATTGGAACTGCCCCAACACCCGGGCAAGGTGTTCAAAGCCTCTGTTTGGGGGATGGGTTTCCCCTGGAATTTGGCACTTGTGACTGTTCTGGGCATATGGCTCATGTTCTCCCCAGCCGTATTTGGGGTGGGCATTAAAGCCTCTGCAGCAGATTTAAACCACCTGGGCGGGGCATTGGTAGTGGTGATCGCGGTAGTAGTAATGGCAGAACCGCTTAGAATTGGCCGCTACCTTAATATTTTAATAGGCTTGGCAATCGCCATGCTGCCCTGGTTTATCAAGGATGGAAATTTAGCGCTCACTATAAGCAGCACTCTTACCGGTCTTGCTGTGGTGGGATTGTCATTCCCAAAAGGGGCCATATACCAACAGTATGGGTTATGGGGCAAATATGTAAAATAATATAAAAGCTTTGGGTTTTGGACAATCAACGGCACAATTTTAAAGAGATTAAATGGTTAAAAAGGAATTATTTGAAAAGATTAAGGAACTTTTAATCGAAAATATGGAAACAGGCGGTGGTAAAACCAAACCCGCCTTTCATTTTACCAAGCCATCGCCGGGCACGTACCCCTACCAGTTTTTTTGGGATACTTGTTTTCATGTATTTATTTTTTGCGCCCTGGAAGAGAATGAAATGGCAAAAAGCCATATTAGAAGCCTTTTTGCCCTACAAAGGGAAGATGGCTTTGTTGGGCATATGATATATTGGAACAGGTTAAAGCCCGGCAGGTGGCCAGATTTTTTTCAGTCCCTGCCCACTTATAAAAACCTGTATAAAAGCCATATGAGCGCTTTGATCCAGCCTCCACTGGTGGCTATGGCCATCGAGCGCCTTATACAAGTATCCGCGGATATCCATTTTCTAAGGGAAATATTGCCCTGCGTAAAAAAATATTACCAGTGGCTGGCCGATAACAGGGATTTTGATGGGGATAACTTGTTAAGTATTATTTCACCCTTTGAGTCGGGGATGGATTGGAAACCCTCCTACGATGAAGTTTTAAAATTTAATGATGGAAAGGCCAACAAAAAACTGTTCTGGAAAGTGATATGGGTGGATGTTCGAAATTTTTTGAATAATTATAACCTGAAAAAGATCCGCAAGCAAAATTATTTTCAGGTAAAAGATGTAGGTTTTAACAGTATATACGCCCAAAATTTAAGATCAATGTCCCGACTGTGTAAAATGCTTGGGGATCCCGGAGCAAAAGGATTCAATACCCTGGCCCAAAAAGTGGAGGAAAGTATTTTAAAGTTAATGTACAACGAAGAAGATGCCGCTTTTTACGATTGCTACGGAAAAGACAATAAACAATTAAAAGTTATTACCCCTACCATATTTTATCCCCTCGGTCTGGATGGGGTGCCGCAAAATATAGTTGAAAAGGTGATGGAGATACATCTTTTTAAAGGTGAGGAATTTCAAACCCCGTACCCTATCCCATCGGTTGCAAAAAATGAGCCCGCTTTTAATCCTACAGAATCTATCTATATATGGCGGGGGCCTACCTGGATTGTCAATAATTGGTTTTTATATAATTTTTTTATAGATAACAACTACCGGAGAGAAGCAAGCCAATTGGCCAGGTGTATAGAGGGCCTTATTGAAAAAAGCGGTTTTAGGGAATATTATAATCCGTTTACCGGGGAAGGTTACGGGGCTAAAGATTTTACCTGGGCGGGGCTTTTGTTAGATATGTTGGGCAAAGAAGAAGATAAATAACTGATAACTAAACAAAATATGGAAATACAGGAACTTAAATAATATTTAAATGAATGTCATAAAATGGATAAAAAGAAAGTTTACGGGTGGCAAAACAATCAAGAATAAAACCTATACCAGTGAAAATAGCTTTAAAACGAGGGAAGTGGCCATAAAAGAATTTAAAAGGGCACAGGAGAAATTATTTAAAGTAGAATTATGGTCTAAAATTTCCAGTTTATCTTCAGAATTCGCTTTATACGATCCAACAGGAAACAAAAAAGAACACGATAAGGTGCAGTTAAAAGATTTTATAAGGATCGACCTGCCGGGCAACATTCTGCAAAATTGGGTGGTGGTAACCCATATAAAAGAAGGGCAAAACTTTTCCGAGTTTACCGTTAGTCCTAGTGTAAATCCACAAAAGCGTAAAAAAGGCAATAAAAAAATCGAACATTTTTTTATTGATGAAGCTACCAGCACTTTTAGAATAGAACGAAAAGGAAAATTGATAAAGGCCTATGAAATTGGGAGGAATGAAGGTATTAATAATCAAGGTAAAAAAGCGGGCAAAAGAAAATTGATCAACTCGCTTATCGCGGAAGGAGGATGGGCCGGATTTCAGAAATTCCAATGGAATAAGCTTACCGATTATTTATGCCATAAAATTGAAATTAATTAAGCAACCTATAAAAAATAAACTAATGGACCAATCGAAAAAACCTGAAACCACACGCCGTAGAGTAGTAGTGATAACCGGGGCTTCTGCCGGGGTAGGGCGTGCCGCGACAAGGGCTTTCGCAAAAAAGGGCTATAATGTTGGCCTGCTTGCCCGGGGCAAAGACGGATTGGAAGCGGCCACAAAAGAAGTTCAAGAACTGGGGCGTGAAGCTGTTTATCAACTGGTAGATGTGGCCGATGCCGGTGCGGTAGAAGCAGCCGCCACGTATATTGAAGGCCAATTGGGGCCTATAGACGTTTGGGTAAACAATGCCATGAACAGCGTTTTTAGCCCTATAAAAAAAATGAAAGCCGAGGAATATAAACGGGTGACCGACGTTACCTATCTTGGCCAGGTAAACGGCACCCTTTCGGCACTTAAAAGGATGCTGCCCAGGGACCGGGGCGCTATTGTGTTTGTGGGCTCGGCACTGGCGTACAGGGGGATCCCGCTTCAATCGGCATATTGCGGGGCCAAACATGCCATAGAGGGTTTTTTTGATTCATTACGCACGGAACTGATCCATGATAAAAGTAAGGTTAAAGTTTCCATAGTACAATTACCTGCACTGAACACTACTCAGTTTGGCTTTGTAAAAAGCCGCCTGCCCAAAAAACCAAAACCTATGGGAACGATCTACCAGCCGGAAGTTGCTGCTGATGCTATACTGTATGCGGCAGAACATGACAGGCGGGAAATCATGGTTGGCTGGTCTACGGTTAAGGCCATAGTAGGGAATAAAATCGCCCCCTGGTATGCAGACCGTGTCCTGGCCAATACTGCGATAGAAGGGCAGCAAACCAATGAACCTGAAGATCCAGGCAGGCAGCATAACTTGTGGGAACCTATTCCAGGCGATCATGGGGTCCATGGCAGTTTTACCCATATGGCAAAATCTTCCAGTTGGGAATTATGGTTGAGCAAAAATAAGCCCATGCTAAGCTGGGTTTTATTGGTGGTAGTTGTTTTGCTGATTATATTACTTATTATTTAATCATGAAGCCCTGTACGGGATCATCTTTTTGCCATTAAACCTGAAACCTTTAACCATAATTTCAAATTCCTTTTTTGCATACTCTTCCTATTTTTACAGAAACCAATAAAATTATTATAGTATGAGAAATGA
This sequence comes from Gillisia sp. Hel_I_86, assembly GCF_007827275.1. Taxonomy (NCBI): domain Bacteria; kingdom Pseudomonadati; phylum Bacteroidota; class Flavobacteriia; order Flavobacteriales; family Flavobacteriaceae; genus Gillisia; species Gillisia sp. Hel_I_86. Next base: position 2,002,907 of record NZ_VISE01000001.1, read on the forward strand.
AAAATTGATCCAGGCATTAGGTAACTGTATTAACCATTGTAATTATTGTGCAGACGCTTGCCTAGATGAAGATAATGTAGAAATGATGGTAGATTGCATTAGGATAGACCGCGTTTGTGCTGAAGCTTGTGCAGCTTTAAACCAGATCTTGGCAACCAGTTATAAAGATGTGCAGGGTCTTGTGGATTATTGTAAAAAAGTTTGCAGGGCATGTGCAGAGGAATGCGAAAAACATGATAGCCAACATTGTAAGGATTGTGCAAGAGCATGTCGTGAATGTGAAAAGGCATGTGAGTCTTTTGCTCGTGCAGCATAGTTAAAATCTAATAGTTTAATTAAATTAAAACCTGTATTCGTCTGGGTTTTTTTGAATTCAAAATAAATGAAACATATCTATACAATATCCGGAATGACCTGCAATGGCTGTAGAACCCATGTAGAAAACACCTTAAATAAAATGGAGAATGTTGCCAATGCAAAAGTGAGCCTAGAAAAGGCCGAAGCAGAAATAGAAATGGAATCCCATATTAAGTTGAGCGAATTTCAAAAAGCCTTAAAAGAAGATGGGGGAAATTATGGAATCCATGAACAAGTGGAGCCTTGATCTAAGATAAAACTTATATTTATGACAATACCAGAAATTATTTAGGTTTCTTGTCTTAGATACTGAAATTAATCAAGAATAAGGAAACTAGGTGATTTCTAAGAAAACTACCAAGATATTTGATCTTTTAATGAACCTTTCAACATTTGGCAAACATATTTAGCAACAGTAAAGTTAAATACTTCTGCAATATTATTTATTAAATAAACATACAAAATGGAATATCTTTTAGTTATTTTGGGTGCATTACTTTATTTGGTAATTGTAGCGGACATTCTTAAAACCACGCTTTCCATGCAAGGGGGCGGTTGGCTAACAAGTAAATTTTCCCATGGTTTTTGGAGCCTATTGCTAAAGATTTCAGGAAAAAATGGCAACTCTAAATTTTTGGCACAAGCCGGTTTTTTTCTTTTGATTTTGATAGTTTTAATTTGGGTGTGCTTATTAGTACTTAGCTTTTTTCTTTTATTGCAATCAGATGTGGACTCTTTGGTAAATTCTTCTAAAATCCCGGCATCGGCATTAGAAAAACTATATTATGCAGGTTTCGTGATTTCCACACTGGGAGTAGGGGATTTTATGGCATCCAACGATTTATGGCGAATAGTTACAGATGTGTATTCATTCACAGGGCTCATCCTACTTACCATGTCGGTTACCTATTTTATTCCAGTTTTATCAGGGGTAATAAAACAAAGAAAATTAGGAATAAACCTTAGTAGTTTGGGAAATAGTCCAGAAGCTATTGTTCTAAATGCTTGGAATGGAAAAGATTATGAATTTTTTAAATTGCAGCTATTGAATTTTTCTGATGCATTGTTGGAGCATAACCAAAACCATAGAGCGTATCCGGTAATTCATTTTTTTCATAATAGCAATAAGGAGCACGCCATTATATTGCAGATCGCCCGTCTAAACGAAGCGGTGTATATTCTAGAAAACACTTTAAAACCGGAATACACTATTTCAGGGCAAATATTATCCTCTATAAGAACTGCTTTGAACAATTATATTAAAGTAATAAAAGAGGTTTCTAATATTGAGGTAAAACCGGAGGCTCCAAATTCTCCTGGAATATCAAAATTGGAAGAAAAAGGAATGCTTAAACCTAATATTGGAACAATAGATTTTTCAAAAGATGTCCAGCATAATCGCAAGGTATTTTTAACTTTAGTTGAAAAAGATGGTTGGAAATGGGAAGATGTGTTTATGTGATTTTAAAGGTTTATGAGGTAGTTGATTTTATAGATAATTGAACAATTAACGCTATTACTGTTTTATTTAACGTAATACCCTTAAAACCCCATTTATTCATAAAACCTTGCAATAATTTTAAAAGCCTTTAATATATCATTTCTGTAAGTTTGAGTATATAAATCATTAAAACCAAAAATTATGAGAAATGAAAAATTGATCCAAGCATTAGGTAACTGTATTAACCATTGTAATTATTGTGCAGACGCCTGCCTAGATGAAGATGATATAAAAATGATGGTAGATTGCATTAGGATAGACCGCGTTTGTGCTGAAGCTTGTGCAGCCTTAAACCAGATCTTGGCGACAAGTTATAAAGATGTTCAGGGTCTTGTGGATTATTGTAAAAAAGTTTGCAGGGCATGTGCAGAGGAATGCGAAAAACATGATAGCCAACATTGTAAGGATTGTGCAAAAGCATGTCGCGAATGTGAAAAAGCATGTGAGTCTTATGCTCCTGCAGCATAATTAAAATCTAATAGTTTAATTAAATTAAAACCTGGATTCGTCTGGGTTTTTTCGAATTCAAAAGAAATGAAACATACCTATACAATATCCGGAATGACCTGCAATGGCTGTAGCACCCATGTTGAAAACACTTTAAAGGAGGTGGATGGTGTTTCTAATGCCCAAGTGGATCTGGAAAAAGCCGAAGCCGAAATTGAAATGGAATCCCATATTAAATTGAGCCAATTTCAAAAGGCTTTAAAAGAGGATGGGGGAAATTATGAGATCCATGAGCAGGGAAAAACCCTCACTAATATTTATGATGTTACGGGAATGACTTGCAATGGGTGTAGGTCTCATGTGGAAAAGGTTCTAAATGATGTAGAGGGGGTCTCTAAAGCCACGGTAGATCTTGAAAAAAAGGAAGCTGTTATAGAAATGGAGCCTCATGTTAACATCAAAAAATTTCAGGAGGCATTAAAAAAAGAAGGGGAAACCTATAAAATTTATCCTCAGGGGAAAGCCCCAAAAGCAGGGGAAAATGAACCTTCAAAAGCCATAGAAAATGGAACGGGAACTTTTTATTGCCCAATGCATTGCGAGGGAGATAAAACCTATAACCAGCCTGGTGATTGCCCTGTGTGTGGGATGGACCTTGTGGAAGAAATGAGTTTGAAAGCAACTGCAACCCAATATACCTGCCCGATGCATCCGGAAATTATTAGGGACGAACCAGGGGATTGCCCAATTTGTGGGATGGACCTGGTGCCCATGGAGGCCGATGTTTCAGCAGAAAAGAAGTCCTATTTAAGACTGGTGAAAAAATTTAAGATCGCGGTAATCTTTACACTTCCAATATTTCTGATCGCAATGTCTGAGATGATCCCTGGAAACCCACTTTATGATTGGTTGGACATGCAGGTATGGAACTGGATCCAACTGGGACTTTCCATTCCAGTGGTTTTTTATGCGACTTGGATGTTTTTTGAACGCGCCTATAGATCTATAGTAACATGGAACCTCAATATGTTTACATTGATTGGGATTGGTGCGGGTGTGGCCTGGGTTTTTAGCGTAGTTGGGTTGTTGCTGCCAGATCTATTTCCAGATCAGTTTAAAACTGAAATGGGAACCGTGCATGTATATTTTGAAGCAGCAACTGTAATCCTAACATTGGTGCTTTTAGGTCAGTTATTGGAAGCCAGAGCACACAGCAGGACAAATAGCGCCATTAAAGAACTACTAAAACTGGCCCCAAACAAGGCCTACCGGATTGTTGATGGGGTGGAAGAGGAAATTCCTACCGATAAAATTGTGGTAGGGGACTTGCTTAGGGTGAAACCAGGGGATAAAATACCCGTGGACGGAATCATAGAAAAAGGCCAAAGTAGTCTGGATGAATCCATGATTACTGGAGAGCCTATTCCAGTAGATAAAGCCGAAGGGGACAAGGTGAGTTCTGGTACTATCAATGGGAACCAGAGTTTTACCATGAAAGCCGAAAAAGTGGGAAATGAGACCTTATTGGCCCAGATCATAAAAATGGTAAATGATGCCAGCAGGTCCCAAGCTCCTATTCAAAAATTAGCAGATACAATTTCTGGATATTTTGTGCCTATTGTAGTGTTTATTTCCATAATAACATTTGTAGTTTGGGCAATCTATGGACCTGAGCCTGCTTACGCCTATGCAATGATAAATGCAATTGCAGTATTGATAATTGCGTGCCCTTGTGCTTTAGGACTCGCTACCCCAATGTCGGTTATGGTAGGGGTTGGAAAAGGTGCCCAAAATGGAGTACTTATTAAAAATGCCGAGGCGCTAGAGCAAATGGATAAGGTAGATGTGCTTATAATTGATAAAACCGGAACGATTACAGAAGGAAAACCCTCTGTGGAAAAAGTAGTGGCATTGACCTCTATATATTCCGAAGAGCAAGCACTGCAATACATAAGCTCTGTTAATTCCATGAGCGAACATCCACTGGCAGAAGCTACTGTGAAGTACGCAAAAGAGAAAAACGTGACTTTAAAGGAAGCATCTAATTTCAATTCGGTTACGGGAAAAGGGGTTACTGGAGAAATTGATGGGAAAAAGGTAGCGATTGGAAATGATAAATTGATGAAAGATTCCAGAGCCGATATTACTTCGGAATTCAAAAGTCAAGTTGATAAAGAGCAAGAGCAGGGCAAAACGGTTTCCTATGTTTCTATAGATAATACCATTATTGGATATATCACTATTACAGATCCTATTAAGAAAACAAGTGCCAAGGCAATTCAGGAATTAATGGATGACGGGATCGAGGTGCTGATGCTCACGGGGGATAATGAAAAAACCGCCAAAGCCGTCGCAGATCAACTTCATTTATCTGGTTTTAAAGCAGGAATGTTACCTGAAGACAAGTTAAATGAAGTAAAACGTCTCCAATCTGAAGGAAAGTTAGTTGCCATGGCAGGAGATGGTATTAACGATGCGCCTGCATTGGCACAATCGAATGTAGGGATTGCGATGGGTACCGGGACAGATGTTGCCATTGAGAGCGCAAAAATCACGTTGGTGAAAGGAGACCTTCAAGGGGTGGTAAAAGCCAAGCGACTTAGTGAAAAAGTAATGCGAAATATTAAACAGAATTTGTTCTTTGCTTTAATATATAACACTTTGGGCGTCCCCCTTGCAGCAGGAGTTCTTTTTCCTTTTTTCGGATTGTTGCTATCCCCAATGATCGCGGCATTGGCAATGAGCTTTAGTTCGGTTTCCGTAATTGCGAATGCGCTGAGATTAAGGACTGCAAAAATTAATTAGATTTCTTATACTAAAAAAGCCATATCAAAAATATGATATGGCTTTTAGGCTATTAATAAACTATATAGGTAGGGCTATATATTACAATTGTTAGACCTTATAATATTGAAACGGTTTAAAATCAATGTTGAAATAAATAAAAAAACCGGCTTTTTGCCGGTTTTTTTATTTACATGAAAATAGGAGGAGATTATAACTTAGGATTGTCATCATCATAATCCACATCTTTCATTTTTTCATTTTTCATCTTCATCCCCTTATTTTTCATTTTTCCCTTTTCGCCGTTCATTTTCATTTTCATTTCTTCATTATGCATGGTTTCCCATTTGGTGTACTGATTATCATCAAGAATTTCTCTTACATCTTCTTTGAAATCATCTTGAATTTTCATCATTTGCTCGTGCATTTCAGCTCTTTCTTTGGACATGTCTTCAGCATCTTCACTTGCCATTTCTTCTTTGTACTCGGCTTTCATGTCTTTCATGCTTTCCCATCTCTTTTGCTGGGCTTTTCTAAGATCTTCTTTTTGTTCGGCATTTAGGCTCAATTTTGTTGCCATCTTATCAGAATACATACTGGCATCTTCCTCATGGGACATCATTTTCACTTGCTTCATTTCTTTGTGGATCTTGGGAGCCATTTTATCTCCTTCATGCATTTTCATTTCTGCATTATGCATAGCCTCCCATTTTGTATATTGGCTATCATCCAGGATATCTCTTAAATCTTCCTTGAAATCATCTTGAATTTTCGCCATTTCATCTTTATGTTTGGCTTTCATTTCATTCATGCTTTCCCATCTCTTTTGCTGGGCTTTTCTAAGATCTTCTTTTTGTTCGGCATTTAGGCTCAATTTTGTTGCCATCTTATCAGAATACATACTGGCATCTTCCTCATGGGACATCATTTTCACTTGCTTCATTTCTTTCTGCTCCATATGATCTTTATCCATATGTTCTTTTTCTACTTGTGCATAAGTTGCAAAGGAGAACATAGCCATCAATAACAATAGACTTATTTTTTTCATAATATTAATTTTTGTTTAGTGCTTAAGTAATTTATTAAGTATTTAAAAATAAGCAAACTAGTGTTTTTGTAGATCATTTTTAACATAAAAAACGATCACTTTAACAATGATCGTTTTAATTCTTAAAATTTTAAAGCAACTAACTTTTTGCAATAGGATTTAAAATAAGATCGATCCTTTTTAACGCATCTTGCAAATGATATCTGGTAAGTTTATCATTGGACCTATTCATTGCGTTTCTAATATTACCTTGAAGTGTCACTAATTCCCCTCTTACAATAGGCCTAATATCACTGTTGGCAACATCTATGGTGCTTCGTTTTACCCAACTTCTAAAGCGTGCAGGAATTTCACTTTGTTTCTCTGTCATTAGGTATTCCATACGTTCTAAATAAGCCCTTTGAAGGTTTCTCCTGTAAAGATCTATAGACCGACCTCTATTCAGTTCACTCCAAACTCCTGTCCTTAGGTCGGTCATCATATTTAAAAGAGAGTATGCTTCACTTCCATTTATTTCTGAATTCTCCATTAACCTGGCCATTCGTCCAAAGTCGAGAAGATTGTTCATACTTCTTTCTTGGAAGCTTCTCACACGTTCTAAATTACCATCAAACTCAATTTTATTGAAGATGTTCTGGTCTATCAACCATTCTGGAGTGGTGAACAATTCTTTTTGAAGAAAACTCATAGCTTCCTTTTGACGATCGGCAGCAACATGGGTATAAACCGGCCCTTCTTGGTCGTAGGTTTTATAATATTGATACACCCCACCAATATTGGCAGTTACATGCCCCATATATCTATTGTACTGGCTAAGGACCTGTCCATAAAGATCATCAAGATCTTCATAGTCTTTTCCATCTTCTGCGGTCCATTCTATAAGATTTGGTACGATACGCTTAAGATTTGCAATTCCGTACTGGCTGGCAAGAATGGCATCATCTCCAAGATCTTCGGTTTGGGAACTAGGATCTATTACTCCGCTTTGTTGACTTCCGAAGCGATACATAGGATCATCTTGATGCTTTAAGATCCAGGAATCCAATGTTTGCTTTTCTTCAGTAGCAGATTTATCTAGGATAGGCTTATAGCCCCATGCAATTGCATATTTATCGTAAGTGCCAATTTCCGGCATTAGCGCAACATCTCCATCCCCTGGTTGCGCCACATAATTGAAACGTGCATAATCCATAATGGAAGGAGCTGTCCCATATTTTTTAGTGAATTCTGGATCTCTCAGTTTTTCTACAGGATAAGCTACACTGCTTCCCATGTTATGTGGTAACCCCAAAGTATGGCCAACTTCGTGTGAAGAAACGAAACGAATTAATCTTCCCATTACTTCATCCTTGAACTGTACCCCACGCGCATCTTCATTTATGGCAGCGGTTTGCACAAAGAACCAGTTTCTAAGTAAGGTCATTACATTATGGTACCAGTTAATATCAGATTCCAAGATCTCTCCAGATCTTGGGTCGCTCACATGAGGTCCATTCGCATTGGGAATTGGGGAAGCGAGATATCTAACTACAGAATAACGTGCATCCTCCGGACTCCAATCTGGGTCTTCTTCTTTTGTAGGAGCATCCTTGGCTATAATGGCATTTTTGAAACCCGCAGCTTCAAAAGCCACTTGCCAATCTTCGATTCCTTCTTTAATATAGGGCACCCATTGCTTTGGGGTTGCCCTATCTATATAATAAACAATTTGTTTTTTAGGCTCTACGAGTTCGCCCTTCCTGAATTTTTCAAGATCCTCATCTTTTACTTCCAGTCTCCATCTATCCAGATATTTGATGGTTTTACTTTTTTGAACATCCAAACCATAATCTACCTGACCTCTTGCAAACCACCCAACCCTTTGGTCGAAATAGCGACGCTTCATAGGTTCTTTGGGAAGCAAGATCATGGAATTGCTGAATTCCAAGGAAATAGATCCGGTACTTTCATTAGAAGGTGGGTTCGCCGCATTATATGTTTTTACGTGTCGCACCTCAATATTTTCAGGAAAACTCTTAATGGTATCTATGTAAGATCTTGCATCGTCCAACCTGGAAACCTTGTATTCTTTTCTATCCCTATCTGGTAGTCCCAACGCCATCACATCTTTGGTATAAAGGTCTGTTACATCTATCACATAATTTCTGCTCAAAGAATCTTTATTAAATGCCTTAATGGCGAAAGATTGAAGAATGGGCTCAAAGTTGGAATTCGCCACGGCTTCATGAACAGGAAGTGAATCTGCAGCAAAAACCTCATGGGAAACTACTCTTAAAAGGATCTGATTGTTCTTTCGTTCCCATTTGTGAACTTGGGTATCTTGTTTTCCACCACCAAACCCAATTCCGTTGGCGGTTTTTGCAATTCTTGTTACCGTGAGCATTTCACGGTTTAATAGACTGTCGGGAATTTCATAGAAATAAGCTTCGTCCACTTTATGGACTGTAAATAATCCTTTGTCAGATTTGGCATCTTTGGTAATTACCTTATCGTAAGGTTTAATTCCGTCTTTGTCTTTGGATTCCGATTTTGCTGCTGTTTGTTCGGAAGCCTTTTTTTCTTTAGGTTGAAAAACGGCACATCCGGAAACAGAGAGGGACAAGGCTATTAATAATAGCTTGTGGGATAACTGTTTGGTCATGAAAAATGTTTTTGTTGAATAATTGTTTGAATATAAGAAGCAGTATCCATTCGCCGAAATATAAAACGAAAAAAGACTGCCTCTTGGTAGCCTTTAGACTTAAATTGTTTGAAAAGGTTTAATGTGATGGAGAAGAGTAAAAATATCTTCTTAAAATTTATTTGTATATCCGCTAATATGCCTAAAAGGCGTAATTGAACTAAAAAGGTCACGTCCAGCGCAGTCGAGACGTCTTTGTTTAACCCTTCGACTCCTCTCAGGGAGACAAAATCTATTTTTAGGTGTTTAAATAGATCAGCATAAAATTCATATAAAATGTTAAGTTATAATAAAATTTTATGGTTTTAGACAGTTAAGCCTTATTTTTAAGTTGAATTAATAAAATCTTTAAAATTATGGATAAAATTGTAAGCTTAGTAGTAGAAAAAACGGGGATTTCAGAATCGCAAGCACAGACCGCAGTCATTACTGTAGCAAACTTTTTAAAAGATAAAATGCCCGCAGGCATGGCTGGTCAGGTTGATGCATATTTAAAAGATGAAGGCGGTGCCGGCGAAGGCTTTGGCGATGTCGCAGGAAAACTTGGTGGAATGTTTGGTAAGAAATAAGTATTTTAATCTAAAAATTCCCCGATGGCCCTGCCTCCTTTCCAGTTCACCTCTGGTGAGGTAAAATATAATCCCAAGCTTTCGGAACGGTTTTTAGCCCTTTCGGCTAAAATGAACCTGGCAAAATACCCCTACGCCCGCCCGCGCCTTTCAGATGGGGCTTGCCTCGGGGTTACTCGGTTTCCAGAAATTTTTTATTTATTTCCGAAGAAACCTTAAAAACTTATAGATATATCCGTTTTGGGATGCTGAAACGAGTTCAGCATGACGGTAATTTTGCATCCTCATCATGTCCCGAAGGACATGGATCGTTTCAGGATCCTATTTAACTCAAATAAATAAAAAGACTTATTGATTGAACCACTTTTCTACTTCTTCCAATTGAAGCGCAGCAACAGGTAATTTATTCTTTTTTCTTAAGCCATTCAATTTTTGATGCACCTGTGTTGCCTTGTTTTCTTTGAGCTTGGCAACACTTAAAAATTCATGCATCACAACATCCACCCACTCCTGGGGCACTCCAATTTTAAGGAAATCTTCGGGTTTTGGAACTGCAGCTTTCTTTTCTGGTTTCATTTGAGGAAAGAAAAGCACTTCCTGTATAGATTGGTTGTTGGTGAGGTACATAATTAACCTATCCATTCCAATTCCCAATCCAGAAGTTGGCGGCATTCCATATTCCAAGGCTCTCAAAAAGTCATTGTCTATAAACATCGCTTCATCATCCCCTTTTTCAGAAAGTTTTAATTGCTCTTCGAACCTGGCGCGTTGCTCGATAGGATCGTTTAACTCTGAATACGCATTTGCAATCTCTTTTCCGCAGACCATCAATTCAAAACGTTCGGTTAATTCTGGATTATCCCTATGTTCCTTGCAAAGCGGACTCATTTCCTTTGGGTAATCTGTGATAAAAGTCGGTTGAATAAACTGGCCTTCACATTTTTCACCAAAGATCTCATCGATAAGTTTCCCTTTTCCCATGGTTTCATCTACGTCCACACCCATTCCCCTGGCAGCTTCGAAAAGTTCTTTTTCAGACTTCCCTGTGATATCGAATCCAGTAAAATCCTTAATAGCATCGGTCATGGTAACCCTTTTATAGGGAGTTTTAAAGCTTACCGAGTGCTTACCAAAGGTGGCATCGGTAGTTCCATTCACTTCCATCGCACAATGTTCCAACAAATTTTCAGTGAATTCCATCATCCAATTATAATCTTTGTATGCCACATAGATCTCCATGGCCGTAAACTCTGGATTATGTGTTCTGTCCATTCCTTCATTTCTGAAGTTTTTGGAAAACTCATACACTCCATCAAATCCACCAACGATCAGTCTTTTAAGATATAATTCGTTCGCAATTCTCATATAAAGGGGCATATCCAATGCATTGTGGTGCGTCATAAAAGGCCTTGCTGCAGCTCCTCCCGGAATTGGCTGTAGGATTGGGGTTTCTACTTCAAAATAACCTGCATCATTAAAGAAAGTACGCATGGCATTAAAAAGTTTGGTTCTCTTCACAAAAACCTCTTTCACTTTGGGGTTCACCACAAGATCTGCATAACGCTGTCTATAACGTTGTTCTGGATCGTTAAACTGATCAAAAATATGACCTTCTTTATCTGTTTTAGGAAGTGGGAGTGGGCGCAATGCCTTACTAAGGAGAGAGAATTCCTTTACCATGATGGTTTTTTCCCCTACTTGTGTAGTGAAAAGCTCTCCATGGATCCCTATAAAATCACCTATATCCAGTAATTTTTTATAAACGTCGTTGTATTTGCTTTTATCTTCACCTGGGCAAATTTCGTCCCTATTGAAATATACTTGGATCTTTCCAGCTGAATCCTGAATCTCTGCGAAAGATGCTTTTCCTTGAATTCTTCTAGACATAAGTCTTCCCGCAACTACTACCTTCTTGCCTTCTTCAAACTTGGATTTGATCTTGGCAGTTGTATGGTCCACCGGGAATAAATCTGCCGGATAAGGATTGATGCCTAATTTTCTAAGGGAAGCTAATTTTTCCCTTCTTACAATTTCTTGTTCAGATAGCTGCATGTTGTTTAATTTGTGTCTTATCTTCAGGGATAAGAAGTTGCAAATATAACTACATTCACTTAACTAGTCAATTTCAATTTAACAGGATTTAGAAAGATTGAATTGTGGGGTTTTTCAGCAAATATTAATTGGTATCTTTGTGGCTTTAAGAAATAAAAGTAGAATTAATGAGTGTTTGGAGGGTTATTTTATCGGTATTATTTCCACCATTGGCAGTATACGACAAAGGTTGCGGTTCAATATTAATTGTGCTGATTCTTACTTTGCTGGGTTGGATCCCCGGAGTGATTGCAGCCCTAATTATCCTAAACAACAGGAAATAATGAACAAAGCAATTGAAGTTCAGGATCTTGGTTTAAAAGATTATAAAGAAACTTGGGAATATCAGGAGCAATTGTTCAAATCTATTGTAGATCTAAAAATCAGGAATAGGCGGGAATCCCTTGATCTAGAGACACCCAATTATTTGCTTGTTGTTGAGCATCCTCATGTATATACATTGGGGAAAAGTGGGGATTTAGAGAACCTTTTACTTTCTGAAGCCCAACTCGCAGAAAAGAATGCAAAATATTATAAAATAAATAGAGGAGGGGACATCACTTATCATGGCCCGGGACAACTGGTGGGCTACCCTATTCTAGATCTCGATAATTTCTTTACCGATATCCATAAATACCTTAGGTTTTTAGAGGAAGTGATCATATTAACTTTAAAGGAGTACGGATTAAAACCAGATAGAAGCCCGGGTGAAACAGGAGTGTGGTTGGATGTTGGGACACCATTTGCCAGAAAGATATGTGCGATGGGGGTTCGCGCCAGTCGTTGGGTGACCATGCATGGTTTTGCATTGAATGTAAATGCAGATCTGGGGTATTTCGATCATATTATTCCCTGCGGAATTAGAGGAAAAGCAGTGACTTCCCTTAATGTGGAATTAGGTATACGTGAAGTAAGTATAGCAGAAGTGGAGCAAAAACTTTTGAAGCATTTTTCTGCTATTTTTGAAGCAGAACTAACTTCTAAAAATTAAAACTCGTAACTAATAATTTCATTGCTCTCCCCTAATACAAGCATAAAGGATTTACTTCTTGTTTTAGAATTTGTGATACCAATCAATGAATTTCCATAGACTGGAAAATTGGGAGCCAGTTCCCCTTTTTCGTTAAAGAGGTACACTTTGTTGGCTTGAGTATCTGCAAGGGAGATGTGGTTTTTCCCTGAAACACTAAATATTTTAGGACTTGAATACAGCCCAAAATCCAGTGGGATTTCTTTGCTGTTTATCGTTAAAATGTTTTCTGAAAGCAACACCAAAGTGTTTTCATTAGCGGCAATTTGCAGGTTTCCATCAGTAGTATATTGTTTAGCGCTTATTTTTCCATTTTGATGGACCCTGATCAATTTTTCATCTTCAGAAACCGAGACAAACTCATTCTTGTTTTCATACCAGTCATTTTCTGAAAATTGAAACTTCTCCTTCACCGGGATTCTTTCCTTTCCTTGTCTGCTCAAAATGTTGAGTTTTCCACTCCTCTCAGGAAATACGATATAGTCTTTGTTTTTAATCCGAATGTGTTTTGGGGATGTAAGGATTTCTGAAGAAGCTTTATTGAAATCGAATCCTTTTACAGCTTTTCCTTTGAAATCGTACATTAAAACCTCATTTTTTTGGACGATCACAAAGCGGAAATTCCTGTTGTTGTCGTAATCAAAAATAGCTACTGGCTGAGTGATTTGATCCTTAAATCCCAATGGGAACGGTTTCACCTCTTTCCCATTTCTATCCAAAACATGGAATTTGTTTAAAGTTGTGAATGCCAGTTGAAGATTTCCATTTTTGAATAGATCCACTTGAGTGATCTTGCCTATTATCTTGGTTGGAAGTTTCTTCTTCCAAAGGACTTTGCCATCTAAATCTAGAAGCGAAAGCACATTGCCTTCATCTTGAACAGCTATTTCCAACTCTTTTGTATGGTGGTTTTTGAGAATAAAAGTTTTCCCAGAAACCTTGATAGGAAGGGTAGTTGTTATTAATTCCTTATTGTCTTCAGATTTAATATCACTATCGTCCAAGACAATGCCGTGAATATGTGCAAAACCATCGTTGCTCACAAATTGGGTGGCAGCAAGGGTATAATTCTTGCCAAGTTTGCCAAATGGACTAATTTTGTTAAGTAATAAGGACTTTTCTATTTGCGCTTTGGAAAGTTGAGGTCTTGTAACTATTAGTAAAGAGGAAGCCTCAGCCAGGTTTTCCTGAATTTTTTCAAAAGTGGCATTTTTGTCTAGGGTTAGGTTATTTTGAAAACTACTGATAATACGCTTTAGGGTTTCTTGTTTTTCAGAATAAACAAGGAAATCTTCTAAAAGCATATAATACTTGGGAGAACCTGCCGTGATCAAGGGTTTAAAAGATCTTACATAATCGATTTCTGAAGTGGAGTAGATGGGTATGCCACGAAATTCTGTTTTTAGTTCATCTTTTACCGGGAAGTCATCCATCGCCAATTTAGGGTCAACAAGTGTAAGGGCAATTGCAGTCGCATCTCCCATTAAAATAACACCCGCTTCTTTTGTATAGCTTAAAATTGTGTTTTTGACCACTTTTGAGCTATCGCTTCTGTAATCCTGTAAATTTTTTGAAAGTGTGCTGAAATCATTATAAGTAAAAGAGTAAAATCCGTTAGCCGAAGTCGGGGTTATTTTAGCTAGTTCATTCTTTTGATGCCGGACACCTTGAAAAATACCCAATAATTGATTTGACTGGTTTTTTGTGATAGCGATGCCATTAAAGCTAAATGTATGGTTGTTAATCTCTAAGTCTACAACGCTCCAATCTGCAATCAAATGATTAGAAGCTTTATGATGGATGAAAAGTGAAGATTTTCCGATAGATCGGGCAGCAATCGCTTTTTTAAAGTTTTCTGATTTATTTATTTCTGACTGCTCCCTATTTGCTGTTTCTTCGAGGAGTTTCAAAGAGTTGCTGGCAATTAAAACTTCGTTGCTTTTAGTGCTGTAAAAGGTAGACTTTCCAATAACTGTTTTTTTGTAGCTGAAGTCTTTGGCTGTAATTGTTTCAACAGAGAAATCAGCAGAAGAACTATTTATTAAACTATCATTTTTAGCTTTGCTTAAATAAACATAATTGTAGTATAAACTGTCTTTTTTGATAAAATACAATAGGGAATTGGTAGGGGTGAAAAGTGAAGTGGACTCCTTAACTCCCTGTAAATCGAAATTTTTAAAAATATCCGAATTATTTAAAACGGTATTTCTGTCTATTTCATTTAAAAAGCTGGAGATATTTTCAGAATCAATAATATATGAGCTTTTTTCAGGAACAAGATCGTACAAGTTGCTAGTTTCGTTTTTGGATGTATCACATGAAAACAAGGTGAAGACCGGTAAAAGTGCCAGTATATGTCTAATCATACAAAATCAATTTTCACAAAAGTACTAAGTTATAGATCTAATTTTAACTGATCGGGAAGTAATTTGAAACTTAATCGGTGATACTTAGTGATCCCATATTTTTTAATTGCCGCTCGATGTTCTTTGGTTGGATAGCCTTTATTCTGTTTCCAGTTGTACATTGGGAATTCCTGGTGAATCAAATTCATGAATTCATCCCGGTAGGTCTTCGCCAAAATAGATGCAGCCGCAATATTCAAATATTTTCCATCTCCTTTAATTATGCACAAATGTGGAATATCCAAATAGGGCTTGAACCGATTTCCATCCACTAAAATATGTTCGGGAGTGATCTTTAGCTGTTCTATTGCCTTGTGCATTCCAAGGATAGAAGCATTTAAAATATTCATTTTATCGATCTCTTTATTAAAGATATGTGCAACTCCAAAAGAAATTGCTTCTTCTTCTATAATTTTTTTTAAAATTTTTCTGTTGCTGAATTTAACAATTTTGGAATCATTTAAAAGGTCATTTTTAAATTGCGAAGAAAGGACGACACTTGCAGCAGTCACTGGGCCTGCAAGACATCCCCTCCCTGCTTCATCGGTGCCACATTCTAATACATTTTCCTTATAAGAGTTCAATAGCATGTTGCAAATCTCACATTTTTTTTGAGACCTCGCGCAACCTTATTGCAAATTTTGCATCTACGAAGTAGCGTAGTGTTAATATTTTAACACATCAAGACTTTTAATTTATATTGTTTTACCCAATATTTATTAGGATTTTTGGCGCAGGCTAATTCAAATTAACAAAATAATGGAAAAAAAATTAAATGGAATTCTAACACTATTCTTAGTGTTTATGGTGCAATTAACCTTTGCACAGGACAAAACCGTTACTGGAACGGTAACCGATGATACAGGTTTGCCGCTACCGGGGGTAAACATTATTGTAAAAGGAACCAATTCTGGAACCCAAACAGATTTTGATGGAAATTATAGTATTTCCGCACAAGCTCAAAATACGTTGGTTTTTAGTTTTATTGGTTTTACAAAACAAGAAGTAGTAGTGGGAACACAAACTACAATTAACGTTACTTTAGAAACAGATGCAGCTCAATTAGATGAAGTTGTTGTAACTGCTTTGGGTATTGAAAGATCTGAGAAATCACTTGGTTATGGTGTTTCTACAGTAAAATCTGAAGAATTGAACGAAGTTAGGGAAACTAACGTTTTAAACGCGCTTCAAGGTAAAACTTCTGGAGTTAACATTCAAAACCAGAGTGGTAACGTAGGGGGTTCTACTAGAATTACAATTAGAGGTATCTCCTCTTTGGATGGAGATGTACAGCCTTTATTTGTTGTAGATGGAGTGCCAATTTCTAACGCCAACATCGCAACTGGTTCTAGAATTACCGGAGGATTTGACTTTGGAAACAGGGCTCAGGATATCAACCCAGATGACATTGCTAGTGTAACTATATTAAAAGGTGCCTCTGCAGCCGCATTATATGGTTCTCGTGCCGCTGGTGGGGTTATCATTATCACAACAAAAAGAGGGAAAGCAGGAAGAGCGGCTTTTCAGGCAAGTACGTCATTTAGATTCGATGAGCCTTTAATATTGCCAGATTTTCAGAATGAATATGTATTTGGAAACCAAGGAGAAGTAGATACAGATACTCCAATTAGAACTAATCCTGGCTTTCCAGGTTGGGGGCCAAGTATTACTACCTTAGCAGGACAAACGTATACCAACGTAGCTGGAGAGGTTGTTCCTTTTGAAATTTTCCCAGGCAATGTGAGAAATTTTTATGGTACTGGAGCTACCAGTATTAATTCCTTTAATGTTTCTGGAGCTTCAGAAGATGGAACAGACGATTATAGATTGAGTCTTTCCTATACAGATCAGGAAGGGATTATTCCAAACTCTAGTTTAAACAGAACCAATCTTGGTATGAATGCAGGTTCTACTTTGACTGAGAAACTTAAATCTCGAATCAATGTAAACTATGTAAGAACCAATACTGTTGGAACTGCGGCTGCAGGAGCAAACGATCCCAACGTTTTAACAAACATCATTAATGGATTGCCAAGAACAACAGATTTCAGGTTGTTTGAACCAGAAATAGATGAATTTGGAAATCAACTTAATGCGCCAGGATTGCAGACCAACAACCCACTTTTCATAGCGCGTCAAAATGCTGCTGAAACAAATGTAGAACGTTTCTTTGGGAATGTACAATTGGAATTTTTACCTGTAGAGAATTTAAGCATTGTTGGTAGAGCTGGGTATGATTCTTATCTCGATCGTCGATTTACAAAAAACAGGATTGGTACTTTAGGAAGACTGCAAGGAAGGTTTACCGATGATTTTATTCAAAGCAGACAGTTAACTTTAGATTTAATCGCCACGTATGATTGGTTGCTAAATGAAGATTTTAATATCACTATAATTGGGGGGACTCAATGGAACCAAAGGGTTGTAGATAGAATTGGAAATAGTGCGACTAATTTGGTAGTACCAGAATTGTATGATCCGGGCAATGCAGAAAACAATTCTCCTTTCAAAGCTTTTAGCGATAGAAGGATTCATGGTGTTTTTGGGGATATCACCTTAGATTATAAAGGATGGGCTTTTCTTAACGCTACAGGAAGAAACGATTGGTCTTCTACATTGCCTGCGAATAACAGAAGTTTCTTTTACCCATCAGTTTCCGCAAGTGTAATTTTAACGGATGCTTTTAATATTCAAAGTGATCTTTTAAGTTATTTAAAAGTAAGAGGAAGTTGGGCAAATGTTGGGGGAGATACAGATCCTTACCGATTGGACTTTACATTTAATCCTTTAACCGGGTTTTTTGGACAATATGGTTTAGGAGGTAACTATCCTTTCAACGGTAATCTCGCTTTTAGTTCAGATGCAGTTATTGCAAATCAAGATCTTAAACCCGAGAATCAAGAAAATTATGAATTCGGTATAGAATTTGGATTTTTCAAAAATAGGTTGACGATTGATGCTACTTATTATGAAAACTTTACTTCAGATCAAATATTGCAATTACCAACGCCTCAATCCTCAGGGTTTAGTGGTTTCCTTACAAACATTGGTCAAGTAAGCAATAAAGGTTTTGAAGTGGAATTGGGAGCAAAAGTTATAAGAAGCGAGGATTTTTCTTGGGATTTAAATTATAATTTTACAGCAAACAGGTTTAATGTAGATGATTTAGGAGACATACCAGCATTAAATTTAGCAACTGGTTTTAATGGAATTGCGGTGCGAGCAGTAGAAGGTGAGAGCTTGCAATTATTTGGACCTAGATTTAGAAGAGTTACTGGTGATGATGGAGAACCAATTGAAGATCAAATTCTTGTAGGAGCTAATGGTTTGAGACAAGTGGGACAATCTGATAATTTAGGGGATATTTTCCCAGATTTTATAATGGGTCTTACTTCAACATTTAAGTATAAGGCATTCGCATTAACTACTACTTTTGATTATAGAGAAGGTGGTAAAATGTTTTCTAATACTGTTGGACAGTTAAGAAGAGACGGTCTTGCAGCGGAAACTGCAGTAAACGGTAGAGCAGATATTGTAGACAGCGAAGCATTTATTTTAAATGAAGCTGGAGATGCAGTTCCTAATACGGTTGCAGTTTCTCCTCAAAGTTATTGGCAATCTTTTGCTAATGCAAGTATTGTTGAAGGAAATGTGTTTGATGCTACTTTCATAAAATGGAGAGAGTTAAGTTTAACTTATACTTTCCCTAGAGAAGTAATTGAGAATACCTTTATTAAAGGTGCCCGTATTGGAGTTCAAGGTAGAAATCTAGCAATCTTTAATTCGGACGTTCCACATGTAGATCCAGAATCTTCATTAGGAGGTGCTGCTAGCAACTTGCAAGGAATAGAAAGAGGGGGTGTGCCTTCAACCAGAAGTTTTGGTATGAATCTTAATATAAATTTTTAAACACTTAAAATGAAAAAATATAATTTTAACAAATTCGGAATTTTTCTACTAAGCGTTTTCATGATGGGAACGGTTGGTTGTACAGATGACCTGAATATAAACTCAGATCCGTTAGCTGCTTTAGAAGTGGATCCTAGTTTATTGTTCCCAACCATAATGGTGTCTGTGTCACAAAACAGGACTATAGAATTGGGGCCTCAAACAGAGTTTTGGTCCCAACAATGGACAAGTGGTGGATCTGCTGGGGTATTTAGAAATCCGGAGATTTATATCACCAGTCCAAACTCTACCAACAACTTGTTTGTAGGTCAATATTCTACTGCTTTGAGAAATCTTCAGCAAATTAGGGTGTTAACACTTAGGAATAATCCTGAAGCAGATAACATAATAGGGCAAGCCAAGGTTTTTGAATCCTTTGTATTTTTAAACCTTACCCTCTTTTATGGGGATATTCCTTTTAGTGAGGCAACTCAAGTTGTGGAGTTTCCAAATCCTAATTTCGATATGCAGGAACAAGTTCTTCGTGGCATAGTGGATAGATTGGATGAAGGTATAGATTTATTGAGTACAGAAACTGATATTATTACCAATGGAGATCTTCTTTATAATGGTGATAGACAAGCTTGGATACGCTTTGCAAACACACTAAAATTAAAAACTTTAATGTTAATTGCAAACAAAGATCCTTCTGTAGCTCCACAAATTCAAGCGGTAGCTAATTCATCGTTCATTATGGAAAATTCTCAAAATGCTTATTTCCCTTATAGTGAGGAAGTAGGTAATGAAAATCCTCTTTGGAGACTTATAAATAATTTTTCAGGTGGAGAGAATGCATTTTTATTTTCTGGAAGCACCCTTGTAGATATCATGAATAATAATGATGATCCTCGTAGAGCTACTTATTTTGACGAAGTTGAGGATGGTGGATATGTTGGACAAGATCAAGGTGTTTTTAGTTCTGCTGGAATTTCTCCTGTGAGTTTAAATATTTTAAGACCAGATCTTGAGGATAGATACGCTACTGCTTCAGAAAGCTATTATTTACTTGCCGAGGCAGCTATAAAAGGATTTATTTCCGGGGATGCTCAGGAATTTTATACCCAAGGTTTAATGGCTTCTTTAGATTCTTACGATGGTCAGCCAGGAGAAATTGCTCAAGCAGATAAAGATGCTTATTTAGCTAGTTCTCGCGGTAGTCTAGATGGATTAACAAATGATAAAGCTATTCAGCAGATAAGTGAGGAGCAATATGTTGCTTTATTTACTCGTGGTCTAGAGGCTTGGACGCATTGGAAAAGGACAAAAACTCCTGATTTTATGCTTCCTGTAGATGCTGTAGTTGGAGATATAATTAGAAGAATTCAAATTCCTCTTAGTGAGATTTCTTCCAACCCTAATGCGCCGGATGTTGTACCAATTACAACTCCAATGTGGTTTGAAAACTAGAAGTAAATTTTATTTATATTTAAAAGGGCTGTCATTATTGACAGCCCTTTTTTTTGTTAGTTATAGATACCCTCTAGATACCTTCCTTTAATTGTGATAAAAGTTTACTTTATTATTTTACATTTGTACCATTCTATATAGTAGTATGAAACATTTATCCTTTTTATTACTTACCTTTTTATTCCCAATTAGCCTCTTTGCCCAGGAACCTACATTTAGAAGTAAAAGTAAAGTACAGGTAACTCCAAAAGACTCCCTCCAAAAACCCCCTATTTCAGCCTACAAGATATTTTCAATTTCAGGAGATTCCACTTATGTAGATACTACGCTTTCCATACAGAAGGATTACAAGTTCAATTACCTTAGAAAAGATAATTTCGAATTAGTGCCTTTTAATAATGTTGGGCAAACCTATAACAAGCTTGCTTATAATTTTAGTGACAGAGGTCTAATCCCGGAGTTGGGAGCTAGGGCTAGACATTATAATTTTATGGAAGTAGAGGAGATTTATTATTATGAAGTTCCTACCCCTCTTACCGAACTCTATTTTAAAACTGTCCCGGAGCAAGGGCAAACCTTGGATGCTTTTTTCACCATTAATACTTCCGAAAGGTTGAATTTTTCAATAGCCTATAAAGGATTGCGATCGCTGGGGAAGTATCAGAATGTATTAACGAGTACAGGAAATTTTAGGGCAACGCTTAACTACGCAACACTTAATAAGAGGTATAGGCTTAAATCTCATTTTGTGTCACAAGATCTCCTGAATCAAGAAAATGGCGGGTTAACAGATCAAGCTTTAGCACAATATATTGGTAAAGAACCCGAATTTGATGATAGATCTATACTAGAGGTTAAATTTGAAAATGCCGAAAACGTGCTTTTTGGAAAACGATTCTTTCTGGCTCATGAATTCGATCTTGCAAACGGAAATAATAATAGGATTACCATAAATCATAAGCTAGACTTTAGTGATAAGAAGTATATTTTTAAACAAGATGCGCCTACTGATTCTATAGGGCCGTCCTTTAAAACGGCTAATCTTAGCGATAGAGTGAAGCTTAGGAATATAGACAATGTTGTGGGTATCACCTTTGCTAATACGACGCTCGGGGAGCTAAAAGTAAAGGTGGGGATGACGTACTATAATTATGGTTACAATTCTGTTTTTATTTTAGAAGACCAAACCATTACCAATAGGCTCAAAGGAGAGAATTACGCTGCCGGAGCCGAGTATTTTAAAAACTTTGGGTCATTAAGAATGTATGGGGATTTTATGGTAAATGTAGCAGGTGATTTTACAGGCCATAATTTCTTGGCGGGAGCAGATTATCACATAAATAAGAACAATCGAGTAAAGGCAGAGCTCCAGAGTAATGAAAGTGCTCCAAATTTTAATTTTTTACTCTACCAGAGCGATTATCTTAATTATAATTGGCAAAACGATTTCAAAAACACCAATACCCAAAGCTTATCTTTAAAATTAGAGTCAACTAATTTGGCAAATGTAGATGCGAGCTTTACCCGAATTACCGACTACGCATATTTTTCTGCAAGCGAAGACGGCTTTACAAAACCATATCAGGAGAGTGGAGAAGTCAGCTATTTTAAGCTGAAGGCAAGCAAAGAGTTTCAGTATGGCAAGTTTGCTTTGGATAATACCCTTATGTATCAACAAGTGCTTAACGGAGATGGGGTTTTAAATGTGCCAGCCTTCACCACGCGCAATACACTATATTATAAAGACCATTGGTTCAAGCGTGCCCTTTATTTGCAGACAGGATTCACCTTAAAATATTTTACCGGCTATCAAATGGATGGCTACGATCCCGTTCTTGCAGAATTCTATATTCAAAACCAACAAGATTTTGGAGCTTTCCCGGTGGTAGATTTCTTTTTTAATGCAAAAGTGAAGCAAACAAGGATCTTTTTTAAGCTGGAACATCTCAACTCATTAATAGAAGGGAATAATAATTTCGCAGCTCCAGCGTATCCGTATCGTGATTTCTTGGTGAGGTTTGGCCTAGTTTGGGATTTCTTCCTATAATTTTCTCAAGTTTTTTTTGGGCGTTCCCCCTCGCTTTGCTCGGGGGCCGGGCTTTACGCTTGTAGTCCCAATTCCACGATGTTCCATTGGGAGCTACCGCTCCAATCCCTAACGCGGGCATCATTGATGCCTTTTATTACAAAAGCACACATAGATTAATAAAAAATAATCCTTTGTTAACTCCCGAGCGTTCAAAGGCTTACCGTGGGATGAAATTTATTTTAAAAAATAGTTGAACAAAAGCTTGTGGTTAAGAAAAAAGAGGGTGTATATTTGCACCCGCTAAGCGATCAACGAGTAGTTGGTTTGGGAGGCAAAGTTCTTTGGTTGACGTGGGTTTAGAGCGGTTTTGGCGGTTAAAATTCAACTAAAAAAACTTCAAAATAAGTTTGCGGGATAGAAATTAAAGTTGGTATATTTGCAGCCGCGTTTAGCGCTACAAAAAGTTCCTTGATCAGTGATACTATGATGTAAGATTTGAGGATAAATTTTATCAAAAAGTTTAACCAAAAAAAACTTGAAAAAAGTTTTGGTCGGTAAAGAAAAAGCATTGTATATTTGCAGCCGCTTTGAGCGGGATCAAAAGTTCACGAGAAGTTATTGAAGAGAAATCCCGGGGCAGGGTTTAAAAGAAAGAGGTTCGACTCCTTTTGTTTCGACAAGAAGTTCCTGTAATCCTTCCCTTTGGGAAGATGCCCGCAAGGGCAGATGGGAGAAATGTTCATTGATATATTGAATTGACAGCGCGTTTCAATGTTGTCCGCAAGGACGGCAGAAGAAACCAAAAGAAAAGAATTAAGACTAGAAGAATATTTTGAGTGATTGGTTTCTCTTCGGAGAAGCTAATGAAACAGGCCTTGTAATTGTTGCAACATTTAAAAATCAACGATGAAGAGTTTGATCCTGGCTCAGGATGAACGCTAGCGGCAGGCTTAACACATGCAAGTCGAGGGGCAGCGGTCCCGCTTTCGGGCGGGAGCCGGCGACCGGCGCACGGGTGCGTAACGCGTATACAATCTACCTTGTAGAGGGGAATAGCCCAGAGAAATTTGGATTAATGCCCCATGGTATTATAGGACAGCATTGTTTTATAATTAAACATTTATGGCTACAAGATGAGTATGCGTTCTATTAGTTAGTAGGTAAGGTAACGGCTTACCTAGACTTCGATAGATAGGGGTCCTGAGAGGGAGATCCCCCACACTGGTACTGAGACACGGACCAGACTCCTACGGGAGGCAGCAGTGAGGAATATTGGACAATGGGCGGGAGCCTGATCCAGCCATGCCGCGTGCAGGAAGACGGCCCTATGGGTTGTAAACTGCTTTTATAGAGGAAGAAACACTCCCACGTGTGGGAGCTTGACGGTACTCTACGAATAAGGATCGGCTAACTCCGTGCCAGCAGCCGCGGTAATACGGAGGATCCAAGCGTTATCCGGAATCATTGGGTTTAAAGGGTCCGTAGGCGGGACGATCAGTCAGCGGTGAAAGTCTGTGGCTCAACCATAGAATTGCCATTGATACTGTTGTTCTTGAATACTTATGAAGTGGTTGGAATATGTAGTGTAGCGGTGAAATGCATAGATATTACATAGAACACCGATTGCGAAGGCAGATCACTAATAAGTCATTGACGCTGATGGACGAAAGCGTGGGTAGCGAACAGGATTAGATACCCTGGTAGTCTACGCCGTAAACGATGGTTACTAGCTGTTCGGGAGCAATCCTGAGTGGCTAAGCGAAAGTGATAAGTAACCCACCTGGGGAGTACGTTCGCAAGAATGAAACTCAAAGGAATTGACGGGGGCCCGCACAAGCGGTGGAGCATGTGGTTTAATTCGATGATACGCGAGGAACCTTACCAGGGCTTAAATGTAGATTGACAGGGGTGGAAACACCTTTTCCTTCGGGCAATTTACAAGGTGCTGCATGGTTGTCGTCAGCTCGTGCCGTGAGGTGTCAGGTTAAGTCCTATAACGAGCGCAACCCCTGTTGTTAGTTGCCAGCGAGTCAAGTCGGGAACTCTAACAAGACTGCCGGTGCAAACCGTGAGGAAGGTGGGGATGACGTCAAATCATCACGGCCCTTACGTCCTGGGCCACACACGTGCTACAATGGTAGGGACAGAGAGCAGCCACTTCGCGAGAAGGAGCGAATCTACAAACCCTATCACAGTTCGGATCGGAGTCTGCAACTCGACTCCGTGAAGCTGGAATCGCTAGTAATCGCATATCAGCCATGATGCGGTGAATACGTTCCCGGGCCTTGTACACACCGCCCGTCAAGCCATGGAAGCTGGGGGTACCTGAAGTCGGTCACCGCAAGGAGCCGCCTAGGGTAAAACTGGTAACTGGGGCTAAGTCGTAACAAGGTAGCCGTACCGGAAGGTGCGGCTGGAACACCTCCTTTCTAGAGATTTTGCCGTTTTAAAAGGCAAGACGCAATTACATCAAAAAGGTTCTCAAGAGGTCCTTTTGGTCTTGATTCCTGTCAATTTAATTATATTATAATAGTAAAAAGTGAAATGTGAAGAGTGAATGGTATTACTTGAAACTTGTCATTTTAAACTTGAAACTGTTAAAGATGCAGTCTCATAGCTCAGCTGGTTAGAGCGCTACACTGATAATGTAGAGGTCGGCAGTTCGAGTCTGCCTGAGACTACTTTTTAATTCTGAATTCGGAGTTTTGAATTCAAAATTGAACATGTTCATTACAATACTGGGAAATTTTAGAAGTTGAGAATTCTAATCATTTTAAATTCTGAATTCAAGATTTTGAATTTCTTTAAAATGGGGGATTAGCTCAGCTGGCTAGAGCGCTACGCTTGCACCGTAGAGGTCAACGGTTCGACTCCGTTATTCTCCACAAGGCAATGCCTTGGGATATATTATGTATCACAAGGGTGTTGCAGGCAAAACGCCTACTGATAATTATTTATCAGTGGCGATTCGCCACACGTTCATTGACATATTGGGAAATAAAGAATACGAGAACATTAGGTACTTGCAAGGAATTGCAAGTGCAAAAGAACAATTATAATAAAAGTGTTGTTTTTGCATATCGGCAAAAACAAGATTTGAGCAAATTAGGTAAAAGCACATAAGCTAAATAAGGGCGTATGGGGAATGCCTAGGCTCTCAGAGGCGAAGAAGGACGCGATAAGCTGCGAAAAGCTGCGGGGATTGGCACATACAAATTGATCCGCAGGTATCCGAATGGGGCAACCCACTATATTGAAGATATAGTATTCCGTAAGGAAGGCGAACCCGGGGAACTGAAACATCTAAGTACCCGGAGGAGAAGAAAACAAAAGTGATTGCGCAAGTAGCGGCGAGCGAACGCGCATTAGCCCAAACCACGCGCGTTACGGCGCGCGTGGGGTTGTAGGACCACGTTGTTGGTTGTGAACAGAATTAGAACACCTTGGAAAGGGTGGCCAAAGAAGGTGATAGCCCGGTATAGGTAATGAACATGAACCATAGTGGTATCCTGAGTAGTGCGGGGCACGTGAAACCCTGTATGAATTTGGCGGGACCATCCGCTAAGGCTAAATACTCCTGAGAGACCGATAGTGAACCAGTACCGTGAGGGAAAGGTGAAAAGAACCGTGAATAACGGAGTGAAATAGATCCTGAAACCATACGCTTACAAGCGGTCGGAGCCCTTAGGGGTGACGGCGTGCCTTTTGCATAATGAGCCTACGAGTTACCGTTGCCAGCAAGGTTAAGCCTTTAAGAGGTGGAGCCGTAGCGAAAGCGAGTCTTAATAGGGCTAGTATAGTTGGTAGTGGTAGACGCGAAACCGTGTGATCTACCCTTGGGCAGGTTGAAGCTGTGGTAACACATAGTGGAGGACCGAACCCGTTGACGTTGAAAAGTCTTGGGATGACCTGAGGGTAGGGGTGAAAGGCCAATCAAACTCGGAAATAGCTCGTACTCCCCGAAATGCATTTAGGTGCAGCGTTGATTTAAAGTTTTATAGAGGTAGAGCTACTGATTGGATGCGGGGGCTTCACCGCCTACCAATTCCTGACAAACTCCGAATGCTATAAAATGTTGGTCAGCAGTGAGGGCATGGGTGCTAAGGTCCATGTCCGAGAGGGAAAGAACCCAGACCATCAGCTAAGGTCCCCAAATGTATATTAAGTTGAAATAACGCGGTTGGACTGCCCAGACAGCTAGGATGTTGGCTTGGAAGCAGCCATTCATTTAAAGAGTGCGTAACAGCTCACTAGTCGAGCGGTCCGGCATGGATAATAATCGGGCATAAATATACTACCGAAGCTATGGATTTATACCCTAGGGGTATAAGTGGTAGGGGAGCATTGTAACAAAGTTGAAGGTGTGCCGTGAGGCATGCTGGATTGGTTACAAAAGAAAATGTAGGCATAAGTAACGATAATGCGGGCGAGAAACCCGCACACCGAAAGACTAAGGTTTCCTCAGCTATGCTAATCAGCTGAGGGTTAGTCGGGACCTAACGCGACCCCGAAAGGGTTAGTGGATGGACAACAGGTCAACATTCCTGTACCTGCCCCACGTTGAACGTGACGGAGGCGAAAAGTTGGTGCGTACTGACGGAATAGTACGTTGAAGGAAGTGGCAACACTCCGATAGTACACAAAAGCTTCGGCCGGCGTGACAATCCAGCAAATCGACTTCCAAGAAAAGCAAGTGGTGGCAGCCCGTACCGTAAACCGACACAGGTAGTTGGGATGAGAATTCTAAGGTGCTCGAGAGATTCATGGCTAAGGAACTAGGCAAAATCGACCCGTAACTTCGGGAGAAGGGTCGCCCCCGCCTTGCGGGGGCCGCAGTGAAGAGGTCCAGGCGACTGTTTATCAAAAACACAGGGCTCTGCTAAATCGAAAGATGATGTATAGGGCCTGACACCTGCCCGGTGCTGGAAGGTTAAGAGGAGATGTTAGTGCTTGCACGACGCATTGAATTGAAGCCCCAGTAAACGGCGGCCGTAACTATAACGGTCCTAAGGTAGCGAAATTCCTTGTCGGGTAAGTTCCGACCTGCACGAATGGTGCAACGATCTGGACACTGTCTCAGCCATGAGCTCGGTGAAATTGTAGTATCGGTGAAGATGCCGATTACCCGCTGTGGGACGAAAAGACCCCGTGCACCTTTACTATAGCTTAGTATTGACTTTGGACAAGTGATGTGTAGGATAGGTGGGAGACGTTGAAGCTGCATCGCCAGGTGTGGTGGAGTCATTGTTGAAATACCACCCTTTACTTGTTTGAAGCCTAACCCCGTTTTGCGGGGGACAATGCTTGGTGGGTAGTTTGACTGGGGTGGTCGCCTCCAAAAGAGTAACGGAGGCTTCTAAAGGTTCCCTCAGCACGCTTGGTAACCGTGCGCAGAGTGCAATGGCATAAGGGAGCTTGACTGAGAGACATACAGGTCGATCAGGTACGAAAGTAGGGCATAGTGATCCGGTGGTTCCGCATGGAAGGGCCATCGCTCAAAGGATAAAAGGTACGCCGGGGATAACAGGCTGATCTCCCCCAAGAGCTCACATCGACGGGGGGGTTTGGCACCTCGATGTCGGCTCGTCACATCCTGGGGCTGGAGAAGGTCCCAAGGGTTGGGCTGTTCGCCCATTAAAGTGGCACGCGAGCTGGGTTCAGAACGTCGTGAGACAGTTCGGTCTCTATCTACAGTGGGCGTTAGAAATTTGAGTGGATCTGACTCTAGTACGAGAGGACCGAGTTGGACGAACCTCTGGTGCACCAGTTGTTCCGCCAGGAGCATTGCTGGGTAGCTACGTTCGGAAGGGATAAGCGCTGAAAGCATATAAGCGCGAAACCCACCACAAGATGAGATTTCTTTAAAGGACCGTGGAAGACCACCACGTTGATAGGCCATAGGTGTAAAGGCAGCAATGTCATAGCCGAGTGGTACTAATAATCCGTAAAGCTTAGTGCGGTCCTCCCCCTACATCCCCCGAGGGGGACCATAAAGGGGAGGGCGAAAAACCTATCCAATTTGCCATTGATCGTTCGAACTGGTATTCTTCTATTGTTTGTTTCCCATATGTTGATCTTATTATCACGCCTTGGCGTGAAGTGAATTGTGAAGCGTGAAGCGTGAACAGGTTTTTTCTGATCACCCCTTGCCCCTCACTGATCACTTATAATTTAAGGTGGCTATGGCAACGGGGCTCACCTCTTCCCATTCCGAACAGAGAAGTTAAGCCCGTTAGCGCAGATGGTACTGCATTTTTGTGGGAGAGTATGTCGCCGCCTTTTTTTTGAAAGCCCCTTCATCACCCGATGGAGGGGTTTTTTGTTTGCATCAATTACTAAAAACTCCTTCATCTAGATGTGAGGGTTTTTTTGTGTCTGAAAGTTTGGAAATTTTAGGTCACTTTTCAGCATTCATAAGCTTCCTCTTTATTGAATGATCAGTTTTATTTCTTTCCTGTATTTAGAAGCACTTTTTCCTGTTATCTCGTTAAACTGCTTGTTAAAATGAGAAAAATTATTAAACCCACATTCAACACACACATCAGCAATACTCATTTGGGTCTCATTTAGCAGCTTCGTAGCATGTACCACACGATATTCATTCACTAATTGGGTAAAGGTCTTTCCAGTCACTTTTTTAAAATATCTACAAAATGCAGGTGCTGTCATACTTACTTGATCTGCAATTTCATTTAGAGTGATGTGGTTATGAAAATTCTTATTTACATATTTAAATATGATATCAATTTTATTGCTGTCCTGTGCATCTGCTTCAAATGCAAATCCGTTGGCATTCAGTAAGCTATAATCATCTGTTAAAGCTAAATAATTTAATATTTCTAAAAATTTTATAACTCTATCTAGGCCAGCAGATTTTAATAAATTATTAATTTTTGGCCCCATTACTGCCTTGGTTTCCATTTTAAAACGGATGCCTTTTTTAGCCAGCTCAAACAATGAAACTAGATTTGCCATTTCTGGGATGTTTACAAAATCATCGCCTAAAAAGTTGGATTTAAACTGTACCGTGGTTTCTGTACCATTGGCGGTCAGCTTATCTGTAAAACCATTGTGAGGTAAATTAGAGCCGATTAATATAAGTTGACTATTATTGAAATAGGACAGGTGGTTGCCAATATGTGTTTTTCCTTGCCCTTTGTTTATGTAGATGAGTTCCAACTCCGGATGAAAATGCCAATAGGCATCATTCTTATCTACTTTATCTATATGTTGTTTCACTAATATATTACTGCCAAAGCTAGGGCTTAGTTTCTTTAAAGTGGGTTTCTTAGTGTTCATTAGTAAGTGTTTATTACTACAAATTTACAGTTTATGATAGTAACATTATATATTTAATTACCTCTATTATATGCTATATTAACTTTATAATAACTTAATGTTAGTTTAACGGATAAAATAACACATAAATTGGTCAAATATGATGTTTTGCAACCTGGGTATTGGTCCTACATTTGTATTTGAACCTTAATAATTTGCAAATCATGAAAACAATTAAAAATCTTAACAAAAGTATCTTAATGGTAGCCTTGATGACTGCCTCGTTAAGTTACGCAAGCAACACTTCGACTTTGATGGGAATGAAGGATATTAAAATAACCGCCTTAATACTAGAGCATGTGAAAGAAGGCGAATTAATATCCATCAAAGACAATTCAGGACTCATATTATATAAAGAAATCGTCCAGAATTCTGGAACGTATTCTAAAGAATTTGATTTAACTGCTCTTCCAGATGGGAATTATTTCTTTGAGATTGATGGCGATGTTAAAATCAAAACAATTCCATTTATAGTAAGAGCAAAAAATGTTGTGTTTGATAAAACTAAAGAAACTATATTTATAAAGCCTACCACAAGACTTAAAGGCAATTTAATTTTAGTTTCCAAATTGGCTTTAGATCTCGAACCATTAAAAATCGATGTTTATTATAAAGGGATTTCTGAAAGCTATGAGTTACTAAATTCAGAGACAATTGATAATACAAAAGTTATTGAAAGAATTTATAAATTATCCGATGCTTACAAAGGAAATTATAAAATTGTATATCATTCCTCTGGAAAAGAGTTTACAGAATTTATTGATTTTTAGTTTGAATTAATTTCATATCCAGTTTAAATGTTGAGTGAACTGTGGTGTCTTTCAAAAGAGTAACGTAGGCTACTAATTTTACCTCAGCAGGCTCGGTAACCGTTCTTAGCGTGCAATGGTAAAAGGGATCTTGACTGATAAATGCTACAGGGCGAGGTACGAAATAGAGTATAGATATGGTGGTTTAACTTGGAAGGGCTTACACCACTAATACTGAATGGTTATAGGGTTTAATCGGCCAGGGATTGGAGCAAGCTACCGGGTAGCGCGGAAAGCCCGGCACGATGGCTTAAGCCAACGGGGGACGCAGAAAAATAAAAAAGGAACAATCAAAATTTGAATTTCTTTATTGAAGAGAATGGTATTTCAAATTAGTTTTATAGCGACTAAAAGATAGTTATATGATTAGATTCAAATTGTTTTATAGGTTAACGCTTTTTAAAGTCAAGGTGTTTCTATGGGTTAGAACTGCTAAAATCTATATTTTAGGGTAATAAAAAGAGAGATTTATCTCCAAAAACGTAATTTTCAATATGTCATCGAACAAATTGATATGTTATCATTTAGTTCTCTTTCAAAAACTCTTCAGCCTTTTTAACCATTTCATTATTGCCACAAATAAATGGGATTCGTTCATGAAGTTCTATAGGTTTAACTTCCAAAATTCTACGAAAACCATCTGTTGCCTTTCCACCAGCCTGTTCAGCTAAGAAAGCCATAGGATTACATTCCTACAGCAAACGTAGTTTTCCTTTAGGTGCCGTTGTGCCCTGTGGATACAGATATATCCCACCCAAAAGCATGTTCCTATGAAAATCGGCTACTAGCGAACCTGTATATCTGGAGGTAAAAGGACGATTTTCTGCTTCATTTAATTCCTGAACCCACTTGATATATTTTTTGATCCCTTATGGAAAATGCACATAATTTCCCTCATTTACGGAGAAGTATTTCCCCTATTTGGAAATTTAATATCTGGATGGGAAACAAAAAAGGAGCCCATTCCCGAATCAAATATAAATCCATTTACGTCATTCCCAGTAGTATATACCAGAATAGTAGAGGTTCCATAAATAAGATATCCCGCAGCTACCTGCTTCGTGCCAGATTGCAATAAATCTTTTAATTTTGCTGGGCTTCCTTCAGGTGTTATCCTGCGGTAAATACTAAAAATTGTACCTACTGTAATGGTTACATCTATGTTACTAGATCCATCCAAACGATCCATTAAAACCACATATTTTGCTTTTTTATGAATTTCATCGTCAAAAACTAAAAAATCTTCAAGTTCTTCGGAAGCTATTCCACATATTTCCCCCCGATTACGCAGTGTACCAATAAAAATATCATTCGCCATGACTTCTAGCTTAGCCTGACTTTCACCCTGAATATTTTCCATCCCGGCCTTGCCTAAAATTTTAGAAAGTCCAGCCTTGTTAATTTGTTGATTTACCACCTTACCTGCCAATTTTATAGAACTGAGCAATGAACTGAGTTCCCCTTTGGCATACACAAAGTCCTTTTGATTTTCAATGAACTCATTTAAACTTTTTCTTTTTGAATTTTTTTAGTGCAATTCCCAGGAACGCGAGATAATTGAAGCCTTTCCAGCTTATTACTGTTGTATCGAAACTGTTGAGCAATGAACGGAAGCTATCCACCCATGCATTGGTACGTTCAATCGAAGATCTCTCATCGTAGAGTTTCTGGTCGAAGTAATCATCCCTGTCCGTATCGCCGTTGCCTTATTCTGACATATATTTGCGTTGATCTTCTTTTTGTCGCAGGTCCTGCGGAACTCCTTTGTGTCAAATCCCGCATCTGCATTGGGGAACAGCCCCTCTACAGGTATTTGCGCTTCCCCTAAGGTCGCTGTCACAATCTCGAACTGCACCTCAATGTCAAAGATATCCTTGTGGTTACCGGCCACGGGCCCGGACATGGCTAAAGGAAGACCTTGCCTATCGATCAAATAAAGGGCGTTGGTGGTCTTGCGTTTCTTCCTTCCCTGATATTCAACCTGTTCCCCACCTCTGATCGCTGGGGTATGGCTGCCGTCAAGGTCGACACTCGAAAGGTGGAGATGGGACTTGTAGCGTTCCAAAAACTTTGTCCAGCACTCATGCCAGAAACCACAGGGGCACCACTTGCGGTAATGATAATAGACTGATTTCCAGCTTAAATATTTCTGGCCGAACATGAAGGTTATGATTTTTATGGAAATGCCATCAATCCTAAGGGATAAAGAATTAGTGCTACGTATAGCCAAAGACGATATTAAGGCGTTTGAGGAGGTTTATGAGCACTATGCAAAAAAATGTTGCTCACAAAGAGTTGAATTTTGTAATAAATGCACTTAAATCCATGATAAAAAAGGGCAAGGAATAGGGGTTGGAGTATCGCTACAATCCGCAAACCAACGAATTTAAATCAATTTTTGAGTTTCCCGATACTACTCAAAATCCTTTTTTGGTTTTTAATGTGTAATTTCCATCTGCCTTTTATAAAGTATTAATCTGGATTAAGTCCCTAATCTCTTTTGTAAGCCTTATTTTTGATAAATGGATCATAAATTAAAAGTATTTAAAGAAGTTGCGCTTACAAAAAGTTTTACCAAAACGGCAGCGAATTTATTTATTTCCCAACCTGCGGTTTCAAAAACCATTAAAAACCTGGAACAAGCTTATGGAAAGGCATTTTTCGATAGAAAAGGCAACCATATTGAACTAACTACCAATGGGATGTTGTTCCTGGAGTATGCAGAACAGCTGTTGAGGTTATATGCTGAAATGGAAAACACCTTCAGTGCTTCATCTGAAGTTTTGCCAACTTCTGTAAGACTGGGGGCAAGTACCACCATAGGCCAGTATATCATCCCCAAAATAACTGCTGGTTTAAAAAAGGAATACCCTAATTTCAATTTACATCTTATTTGCGGGAATACCGGAAAGATCCAGGAGCTGGTGCTCTCTGGCCAAATGGATTTAGGAATTGTTGAAGGCGAAAACCATGATACCCGATTACAATATGAAAAATTCGTTAAAGACGAACTGGTTTTGGTTACCAATGCCAATAACAAGAATATCAAAGGCTCTATTTCAATAGAACAATTAAAGGATTTAGCCTTTGTGGAAAGGGAACCAGGTTCTGGCACTCTAGAAGTTATAAATAACGCCCTTGCTAAAAATGGAATCGAATCGCTGCATATCACTTCGGTATTGGGAAGCACGGAAAGTATTAAATCCTACCTTTCCCATACCAATCATTTTGCCTTTTTGTCAATTCACGCCATAAGTGCACAGTTAATGGAAAACCAGCTGCGCATCATTGAAGTTGATGGTTTAACTATAGAACGATGGTTCTATTTTATGTCCCGGCAAGGTTATCAATCTAAAGTCAATCAAAAACTACAGGACCTCTTTCTGGAACAGTATAACAAAAAGTAATAGGCTATCATCAATCGCTTCGCACGATATACATGAATTCTTTAGTTCTTTGTAGCAATTAAAGATTGTGATGAAAAGCTTATTTCGGTATTTCCTATTTGCCCTTTTAATTATAGTATGTTTGAGTGGCTATATAAGCAGTCCCATGGCATTGATCCTTGGTTTTCTTTATACCCTTATCTTCAACAAACCCTTTGAAAAACATTCAGCTAAAAGTATTCAGTACCTTTTAAAAATTTCAGTAGTTGGGCTAGGTTTTGGAATGTTTCTTATGGAAACTTTAAAAACAGGAAAAGAAGGTCTTACCTTAACAATACTTTCAATCTCCACCACATTGATTATAGGCTATTTTCTCGCCAAGATTTTAAAAATAGATAAAAAACTTGGTCACCTTATCTCTTCTGGAACAGCAATTTGTGGTGGAAGCGCAATTGCAGCGATTTCTCCGGTTATTAAAGCAAACCCAAAAATAATATCGCTTTCTTTAGGTGTAGTATTTCTATTGAATTCTATTGGGCTGTTTATCTTCCCAGCCATTGGCCACTATTTTAACATGACCCAGCATCAGTTTGGTTTATGGGCTGCCGTGGCCATTCATGACACCAGCTCTGTTGTAGGGGCAGCACTGGAATATGGTTCTGAAGCACTTAGAATTGCCACCATTGTGAAGTTGGCTCGAACTCTCTGGATTATTCCTGTTTCCCTAATATCTATGGTATTGTTCAAAAATAAAGAAGATAAAATAAAAATACCATGGTTTATTTTATTTTTTATAATTGCGATATTATTGAACACTTATTTGGATTTACCAACGATATTCACCCAAACAATTACGGGAATTTCTAAGAGATTGTTGATAGTAACCTTGTTTTTGGTAGGCACCACCCTCTCCATTCAAGACATGAAACAAACCGGAATTAAACCATTCCTTTTAGCAATCATACTTTGGATAGTAATCTCTGTGGGCTCTTTGCTTTTTATTCTGAATTAAGTTGGAATTTGCCAAAAATGTAGCTTCTCTAATTTTTAACAATGAAGGAAAGCTGCCGAAGTTCCGTCTTTAGTTTAAAATTGAGATAAATGATTGCAGCAGTAACTTTATTTTTATTGGTAGCACTTTCGGCATTAATTACAAGAATAGCCACCATTGCCTTCACATATACTGGCCTATCTACCCAAAGTGCCAGATTTCAAGCCCAATCGGTATACACCGGTGCGGGTTTTACCACATCGGAATCAGAAAAAAAAATGAACCATTCGGTTCGAAGAAAGATAATATTCAATCTTATGCTGGTTGGAAATGCTGGAATAGTTACGGTAATGTCCTCATTGATACTAACTTTCGTTCTACCAGATACATTATCATCCAAATTATATGGGTTGGGGATTGTGGTTATTGGTATGGGCTTTGTTTGGTGGGCAATAAAAAGTAAATGGGTAGATCGGGGCCTCTCAAAAATTATGGACAGAATGCTAAAAAAATATACACATGTGGAAATACAAGATTATGCCGCTGTTCTTCACTTAAAAGATGATTATAAAATAAGTCAATTTAAATCATAACATTTAAATAAGCAGTAAGAAAAGGATTATCAGAATTGGAATATTATATTGAAAACCTAAAAAGGACACCCTGCATTTGTAAAAATAGGTGATCAAAAGAATAAAATGGAATAAATCAAAAACTTATGAGCATCACAGAAGACGCTTTAAAAGAACGCATCAAAGAGCTTACCTGTCTCTATGAAGTATCCTCCATAATTGTAAATGCTGATGTTGAACAGATGCAAGAAACCCTGAAAGCTATTGCAGTCAATATTAAAAACGGGTTTCAGTATCCCAAACAAACAGAAATTGCAATTAAAACATCCATTAGTTCCATAGAAACAGGCATCGTTGATGAGGCCATCAATTTATCGTCGGAAATTAGGGTATTCAATAAAACGAACGGGGCTATCATTGCATCTTTAAATGAAGACAAAAGCTCATTTCTAAAGGAAGAGAAACAATTATTGGACAGTGTTGCCCTAAAAATTGGCAACCTTCTTGAGCGCATCGAGATTCAGCAAAACGAGACTTCATTAAAAAGACAGATGGAGCGCGCAGACCGCCTGTCTATATTGGGGGAAATAACCGCAGGCATTTCCCACGAACTCAATACCCCATTGGCCAACATACTTGGATTTGCAGAACTATTAAAAAATGACCTTTCTAAAGACGAACGTCTCTCTGAAGATTTGGACAAGATCATTCAAAATGCCATTTTTTCGAGAGAAGTTGTAAAGAAACTAATGTTCTTTGCTTGTGAAATGCCACAAAAAATGCAGCAAGTCAATATAGTTCCACGCATTAAAAATGCCATTGCCTTGTTGGACGCTTCCTTCAAAAAGGGAGAAGTAAAATACATTGTTAAAATCGAAGAGGAGAAGCTCCTTCTACGAGCAGATACCATTCAGCTAACGCAAATTATTTTCAATTTAATCATCAATGCAATTTACTTTTCACCAAAAAATGGATTGATTACCATTGAAGCATTTCAAACCAAAAATGAGATTATATTTAAAATTTCAGATGAAGGCTCTGGAATACCTGAAGAAGCACTGGAAAAAATCTTTCAACCCTTCTATACCACAAAGCCTACGGGCGATGGTTCTGGCCTGGGCTTAAGTGTTGTTCACGGTATAGTGGCCAGCCATGGGGGATCTATCAGGGCTGAAAATAACACGAAAAAAGGTGTGTCCTTTACTGTAAGGCTTCCTAAAACTTGATTAATTTAGTGCTGTTATGCAACTAAAAAAAGAAAACATATTAATTGTAGATGATGATATCCATATTAGGGAGTTATTGCAACGCCACCTACAATCATGGAATTACCATACCTACAAAGCTGTTTCGGTAAAAGAAGCTGTACAAATTTTGCGTGATACCAAAATTGATTTACTCATTACCGATTTAAGAATGCCCGAAATTGATGGTTCAGAACTTATAAAATTTGTTTCAGAACATTATCCTACGCTTCCCAAGCTTGTGGTTACAGGATATCCATCGGTGCAAGATTCACTTTCTGCCATTAAATACGGGGTGGTGGATTATTTAACCAAACCCTTTACCAAGACCGAGTTGGAACAAGCCATCAATAAATCTGTGGAAAGTAAAATCGATTCTATTTCTTCTTTTACAAGAGCAGAAACTCAAAAAGAGAAAGCTTATGGGGAAATTATAGGAAATTCAGAAAAGATCAATGATGTCATTCAAATTATAGAACGTGTAAAAGACAACAAAGCCACCATATTTATTAAGGGAGAAAGCGGTACAGGAAAAGAATTGGTGGCACGCGCCATTCATTATCAAGGTAAATTTTCAAGAGCGCCCTTTATTACAGTTAATTGTGGTGGTATTCCTGAAAATTTACTGGAGGCCGAATTGTTCGGTTATACCAAAGGCGCTTTCACAGGAGCTGAAAAAAATCGGGACGGATTCTTCCAAGCGGCAAATGGTGGAACTATTTTTTTAGATGAAATAGGAAACGCATCAACGGCCGTACAATCCCGTTTATTACGAGTTCTTCAAGAAAAAGAAGTAGTTAAGGTAGGGGCTCAAAAAGCAGAAAAAATTGATGTGCGCATCATTGCCGCAACCAATAGTGACCTGAAGGAAATGATCAAGAAAGGTGCTTTTAGGGAAGATCTTTACTATCGTCTTACTGTTGTTGAGATAGATGTAGCACCATTGAGAGAGCGAAAGGAGGATATTTTGTTATTGGTTGAAAAATTCCTTTTTAAATATGGTGCAGAATACAAGGATCGTTTTGTAAAGATAAGCCCAGAAGCTTCGGCAATTTTGGAACGTTATGACTGGCCTGGAAACATTCGTGAACTGGAAAATGTGATTCAACGTGCGGTGATAATGTGCGACAAAACAGTAGAGGTTGAATGTCTCCCAGATTCTTTAAAATATAGCATTCAATTCCCCGAAAACGAATTGCTTCCTCTAAAAGAAATGGAGAAATTATACATCCAGAAAGTACTGAATGCTACCAATAACAATAAGACAAAAGCTGCAGGAATTTTAGGAATCGATCGTAAAACCATTAGAATGAAACTTGAAGATTAATCCTTTTCTTCAACATATTCCTTAAAGGTATCCAGATCAAGCTACCACCACCCTATTTTTGGATTATCTATTGGGTTTTTGATCTCCAAGCTCTAAAGTTCCCGTGATTCCTCTTTCCATTTTGAAATAGGTTTTAGTGTATTCAAGGGAAAGATCCTAAAAAGATTCAAAACAACAAATATTTTCCTGTCAATTACTTTTCATTTAATCATGGAATTTTCGATACGATTTATCCCAGCCGGGTAATTTTGTACCGGTTGCTATTTACCTATCTTCTTTCTTAAAAATCTTCAAAAACCTTCCACACCAAGGAATCCCCCTATTTATAAGTCTTTCCTGACCCAGACCTTTTTGTGCTGGCACACACATTGCTTTTTTATAGAAAACAATAACAGTGTACTATGAAATCAAATCTGTTTAATATATGTCCCACATGTGTCCATAGAGAGACCTGTGTGCTAACACAACAAAAAAACCAAGTTTGGTCATGTAGTGAATATGACGAAGAGGGGTTGGAGTTAAACCATTTGGACAATTCGCGACCATCTATACCCATAGAAGACCAGCCAGAAATGGCAATGGCATAAATTTTAAAAATGAGTAGCTATGAATTTCAACACATTAATATCAGCGCTTACAAATCGAACATCAGTAGATAAAAAATTGCAACCAGTTCCTGTAAAACCAGTCGCGAATGAGTTTTCCTTTAAAAGTAAATATCAGCAAATACGTATAAGCAACCGCCTATTTAAATAAACCAACCCTAAAAAAAACCGCTAAACGGTCTATAATCATGACAACAATAACAGCAAATTTAAGCAACACAGTAAAGAAAGCCCCTGTAAAAGGTATGATGGATAATGTGATGCAGCAATTTAACAGTGCCGCAGATCATATTAAT
Organism: Gillisia sp. Hel_I_86; assembly: GCF_007827275.1. Classification (NCBI taxonomy): domain Bacteria; kingdom Pseudomonadati; phylum Bacteroidota; class Flavobacteriia; order Flavobacteriales; family Flavobacteriaceae; genus Gillisia; species Gillisia sp. Hel_I_86. Next base: position 2,041,771 of record NZ_VISE01000001.1, read on the forward strand.
CTTCACCCCAATATTCGTAAGATATTGAGTATTACAAACAATGAAATTATTGTGCATTTTCCTGTGAAAATGGACAATGGCGAGGTAGAGATTTTTACTGGCTACAGAGTGCAACACAATAATGCACTAGGCCCATATAAAGGTGGCCTACGTTATCACCCAACGGTAGATATCGATGCTGCAAGGGCACTGGCAATGTGGATGACCTGGAAAACCTCCCTTGCTGGTTTGCCATATGGTGGTGGAAAAGGAGGTATCCAATTAGATCCTTCCCTATATTCGGAGGGAGAATTGGAGCGCATTACCCGTAGGTTTACATTTGCCCTGGCCGATAATATTGGACCTGAACATGATATTCCTGCTCCAGATGTGAACACAAACAGCCAGACAATGGCTTGGATTGCAGATACCTATATGAGCACCCGGCCTCCAGCAGAACGCACAGCAAATCAGCACGTGGTGACAGGAAAACCCGATGGTAGTGGTGGCTTGGAAGGCCGGGATCGTGCCACTGGTTATGGCGTGTTCTTGAACATAAAATTTTGGGCAAGGCGCAACAACGAAACGCTTGTTGGCAAGAAGTTTATTGTCCAAGGTTTTGGAAATGTAGGCTACTGGGCTTCCCATTTTTTGGAAAAAGAAGGAGCAAAATTAGTAGCTGTCCAAGATGCTTTTGGGAGTGTTACCAACCAGAATGGAATTATCGTAGAAGATCTTTTTAACTATAGCAAAGCCAACAAAGGAAGCCTCGTGGACTTTCCGGAAGCTTCGGTCTTGGATAAGGACGATTTCTTTATGACGGACTGCGACATCTGTATTCCTGCGGCTTTGGGCAATCAAATCACTGAAAACAATGCATATAAAATTAAAGCAAAATTAATTGCTGAAGGTGCTAATGGCCCAACTAATGTGGATGGTGAAAAGATCCTTTTAGAGCGGGGCATCACAATTATTCCTGATATCCTGTGTAACTCTGGCGGTGTGGTAGCAAGTTATTTTGAATGGTTGCAGAACCGAAATGGAGAGCTTTGGCAACTGGATGAAGTGATGGCTAAACTTGATAAAAAGATGATAGAGTCCTTCAACAAGGTGTATGAATATTCAGAAAGAGAAGGAATGGATTTACGTACGGCAGCTTATTGTATTGCCATTAAACGTATAGAGAAAGCATATATACAACGTGGGATTTTCCCATAAATCAGAACGCTTATAAACAAATGAGATGAAATACGGTAGTTTAATAATAGATAAAAAATAGTATGTGTACTTAAAGCGCATACTCAACATCTCGGGCTATGCCGAAGATTTTCAAACGAAGAAATCACTGCAAAGATTGATCGAAAAATTTAAGAATGCTCACATTGTGGATGAAATTGATATGCCTAAAGATGTCATTCGACTTAATAGTAAAGTAATGGTGAGTTCTGAAAATGGTTGGGAAAAATCCATACAGATTGTGATCCCAAAAGATAAAGATGCCAAGCAAGATAAAGTCTCCATTCTCACCCCAATGGGTGCAGCGCTGTTTGGTTATTAAGAAGGGGACACCATTGCATGGGACTTTCCTTCGGGCAAACAAGTACTAAAGATTATAGCAGTAATTCAAGACGAGGCTCAAAAAAAAATTGAAATACACATTTAATACTTGAAATATGGAAACCTTACAAACTGAAATATACAATCATGACTCTGATATTGATGTCACTCATAAAATTAATTCTATGGAATTGGACAATTGGATCAATCATCTAAAATATATTAAAAAAGAATTGAATAATCTTATCGGGCTTTATGGGGAAGATCTTAGCAACAAATTAGACGATGAAAGTATACTTCAAAAATTTCAAAAGAAAGATGCTGAAAACGATTTATTATTAAAGGCACTTAACAAGTATATGGCTTCAAGGGATGATATCAGAGAGTGTGAAGACACTCAGTGCGATATGATTTATATCACCGAACATGAGACTTATCGTAGAAGTTATCTGTATCACTTGGATAAATATAGAAGGTTAAAAGATGATTTTTTTAGCAAAGTACAAGGCAAATTTACTTGGCTCAATATTCAATCCTTAGAGCATGTTTAAAAACAAATTTGGGTGAAAGTTTGTAAAAAAAGTTGGGCAGTATAAACTTTGTAGTTCACAAATAAAACAGAGTTTATGAAATCGAGATACACCCGATCGACTGCCCAACAGTGTGAAATTATGAAAAAATTCCTTCCCGTTAAAATCAAGGGCCACTATAAGTTGCGCGACATTGCCGACGCCATCCTTTGGATATTGCGCACCGGCTGCCAATGGCGGAACCTACCGGAATGCTTTCCCAAATGGGAGAGCGTCTACTACCATTTCAGGAAGTGGGGCCGGGACGGCACCCTTTCAAGGCTGAACGCAGGGCTGAACATGATGGAGAGGAAGCGGCAGGGAAAGGGGGCAACACCCAGTATGCTGTCGATCGACAGCCAGTCCGTCAAGGCGGGGCCGATGACCTCCGAGTCGAAGGGCATCGACGGGAACAAGAAGATAAACGGACGGAAACGGCACGCGATCACCGATACCCTCGGCCTGGTATGGGGCGTTGTGGTAGGCGCGGCGAACCAGGCCGACGGGGCGGTGGCCGAGAGGGTGGTGGAGCCCCTGTTGGGCTATCTGGACCGGATGGAAAAGATACTGGCCGACCATGCCTACAAGAAGGTGTTCATGGAGTGGGTCGAGAGGACGGTAATAGGGCTGGAAGTGGAGATCTCGTCATGCCCGCCATCCTCGAAAGGCTTTGTCCCGGTAAAGTGGAGATGGGTCACCGAAAGGACCTTCGGGATCTTCAATTTCTTCAGGCGACTGGACAAGGATTATGAAAAAACACCGGAAAGTCAGGAATATTGGGTATTGTGGCAGAATTGTCAGATTATCCTCAATAGAATCGAATGATTCTTGTGAATCGTTTTTAAACATGCTCTAAAACAAATAAATAGTGGAAACTGCATTACCATATAAAGCTGATGTTCAAAGAAAATTGTTTATCAAAAAAGATCTCATGGAACTGGGTCATTGGATAGATACCTTATCAAACGTTAATGAGGAGTTAGGCTATTTAAAATTAATAGAGAAGCAACTTTTAAAAAACAACAGTAGCGAAGCGAACCTACAAGGTCTGCGCAGAAAGAATACTTTATTAATGGGGATGTTGTGCAAATACGAACAGGAATTGAATACAGAACATGAATATGGAAAAAGCGAATATAATCTGATACGGGCGAAAGAACATGAAAAGAAACGCGATGTCCATTCCGCATTCATCCAAGAATTCAATCAAATCAAAAAAGGCATATATGATAAGCTTGTCAAATATCCATTTGAATAATACCTCTTAAAGATGAAAAATATTTTAATCCCTATCAACTTTAGTTTCCATAGTTACGATGCTATCGATTATGCCATCAAATTTTTTAAAGAAGAAGAAGAGTGTCATTTTTACTTTCTCAACACCTTTACCATTGACATTGATGGCTTAAATGCCATAGAGTTGCTCCAAGCAGATGAAGATTGGTTTGAGAACCCTAAAAATGAGTCTGAAAAAAATCTGGGATTCGTAATTCAAAAGTATTTATATAAAAATAGGGGAAAGAACCATCAATTTAGTGCTATTTCTGATTGTACAAATTTGATTCAAGGGATTAAAAAGGTAATTGAAGAAATCGAAATTGATTTAGTGGTAATCCCGGGAAAGAAGAATACTAATGACACAAATGAAGAGTACAGTAAAAATACAAAACGCGTCATAGGAAACATAAGAGAATGCCCTTTGATGATCATCCCCCCTTCAGCAAGAATACTTATACAACCAGAATTTGTACTGGTTTCAAATTTTGAGGAGGAATTGTCTAAAACTGAAATACAAAAATGGTATAAGCTTGTGAAAGCCGCAAAGGGTACAATTAAAATAGTCACACTTTTTGAGAAAGATAAAATGACATCCATACAAAAAACCAATCAAAATTGGGTTCGTTTACAAATCGAAATGTACTCTACATTACCAATTAAAATGGAACATGTTGACACATTTGGTGAGTTAGAAGATTTAGTCGGTAATTATTCAAATCACATCATTTGTTTAATAGACAAAAAACCAGGTTTTTGGAGAATGTTAGGCCTAAATAACTCACGGATAACAAAGCTGGGACCCTCATTGAGTACTCCATTGATCGCTCTACATTCTTAAAACATAATGATGAGCAACTTAAAATTTTATGTGTTAATAATTCTAATTGGGATTTCAATTATTACATTGCTATGTCGATTAGTCCCCGCGCCCGTCTTTCAATAATTGCGAGGAACTTTTGGAAAAACAAATCAAGTCTTATGGATATTATAAAAGAAGCAAAAAAATTTGAAAAGTCTAAGATGAGCAATATGTCCACAAGCGATCGTGTTGCCGCTTCCCGTAAAGCAAAAAAGTTGATATTGGCCATCAACGAAATCTACAAAGAAACTGGAGATCCAATCTTAATGGACTTAATGAAACTACTTACAACAAAGAAGAAGAAGATTGAGGTTAGGTTGAAAGGCAGACAATAATTTTTTTAAATCAAGTAAACGGGAAAAGTAGCTAATGTTTATAAGATAGCGAGAGAAAATGCCAATAAAAGATATTCCATAAATAAGGATAATAAAGTGCACTTAAATGAGTATACAACATTGGTTTCTTGTTAGTAGCAGGCAATTTTTGGCGTAGCGTAGGCTGGTGCGAATTGCAATTGTGTATGGCTTTAGCATTGGCTGTCCTTTGTATATTGTTTCTATTAATTATAGATAGAAACTAAAAACCCTAAAAAAATAAAAGCTTAAATAAAGAAGGGCAATTCCACTTATTATTTGAATACTTTTTCTCAACCAAGATAATTTTGCGAGTTTCGAAACAAAACTAGAAAATAAGCCAACTGCCAAAAAAGGAAGTCCTCTACCAATACCAAAACTGAAAGCTAGAAGTAATCCATAAAGTAAACTTGCTTTTGCAACCGCAAAGGATAATAAAAGCAATAAAGGAGCCGCTGATGTACCTAAACTAAAAATAAATCCATAAATGAATGAACCTCCAATTCCTGGTGTGCGTAAAGATTCAAGTTGTCTTACACGTAAATAGGGTCCGTAAAATGCAATTCCTGCGGCAACCAACGATATTATTCCCATCCCTAAAGCCCAATATTTTCCAAATACTTCAGTCAGGAAAATACCGGAATACCCAGCAATGGCCCCTAATAATGTCAAACAAAGAACAATACCTATAAAAAACGAAAAAGTTACTGCAAACCCTGTTTTTGATTCTCGAACAGAAGTACTTCCCACATAACCTGCAAATCCAAGACCAACTGGTAGTGTGCAAGGGCAAACACCACTTGAAATCAATCCTGCTAGAAAGGCAATACCTAAACTGAATATTGAACCATCTTGAAAAGTAGCGGTAAATCCATTTAAAAAACGCTCTAGGTTCATTGAGGTAATTTTTTCACATTTCCGGCTTTATATCCAATTTCATCAATAGATTGCATTATTTTATTTAATGAAATATTTTCTGGATTGTATTGTACAGTGGCACTTTTGTTTTCAAGACTAACGTTTACTTCAGTTATGCCGTTTAAATCAGAAAGTGTTTTTTTTACTTTAGCTACGCAAGCCATACAGCTCATCCCTTCAATAGAAACCTCTACGGACACGTTATTAGCTAGATTTGCATCTGTAAGCTTGCTTTTATCACTATTTTCATCACATCCTGATAAAAGCACAAATAGCATTAAAAATGAAGAGTAGAAAACAGCTTTCATATAATCAACTTTTTGGGTTCATATCCCGATTTGGTCAAGGTAGTTTCTATTTTTGATTCACTTATTTTATCGGGATTAAAATCCACTTGTACCGATTTATGCATCGCTTTGGTTTTTACTTTTTTAATTCCATCCAATTCTTTTAAAATGTCTGTTATTTTTTCGGCGCATCCTTGACAAACCATATTGTCAATTGTTAACGTTATAGTTTGCATAATTTCTTCTGTATTTGTTTGTAGAAATTCATAAATAGTTTCAATTTCTTTCATTTTGTCGGTAAGTTCATATAGGTTCAAATCAGGGAATTGCTTTCTAATCACAGCAATTTTTTCTTCCTGTCCACAATTGCCAGGGCAACTCTCTAACGCCTCCGCAATTTTGATCGCCAAAGTTTTTCTGAACACTTCGTCTAGCAGTAGGTATTGCGCTTTATCAAAGCCTTTATTGACCGCTTTAAATTGATTTAATATTTGGGCAGGATCATTACTTTCATCAAGCATTTTTATCACGCCCTCAACCTGTCCTTTTAGGGAATTCAAACGGTCTTTTAGATCTTTAGTCAAATCTTTTGGTAGCATAATGATTTCAGTTAAATATATTCCAAACGCTCATTTACAGCATTTGGAATATATTGATGATAAATTTAGCAACTTCTTTTATAATGCTTTTCCAATTCCTGCAGCGATTAATTCATCTTTGTTTACTCCTCTGTCTTTACAACAAGTAAGCAATTTTCCATTTACGGCTACTGCAGGCAAAGAAGTAATATTGTATCCCTTCATTTTGTCAATACATATCTTAGAGTCACATTGCTCAATTGTATTATAAACTGTTACCTCGCAAGAGTCGCAAGCCATTTCTTTTACCATTTTTACCACTGGTTCACATATTGGGCATCCAGCTGTAAATACTTCAATTTGTCGTTTCATCTTTTTAAGATTTTAATTATTAAAATTAATTACACTACAAAGATGGGGTCGGTATAGGGGAGGTCTCCAAATTTATTTTTAATTATTTTCTGTTTATGATCAAGGGTTGAAAAAATTAGGCTCTTTTGGTTTTTCAGCGTTGGGCTTGTGTGTCGGAAAAAATCAAATGTACCTAATGCGAGGTGGGCTTCTCTGCTTCCAACTAACGACAGTCTGTCTAAAAACTAAAAATACTCACCTTAGAATGATGTATTTCAATTTTTTCAAAAATACCTGCCCGAATACTTTACGTATGACAAGAGGTTTTTAGAAAGTCTGACGGTCTTCTTTTAACGCAAGTAGCGTGGAATGGGGACGCTCCCGATGCTATTGGGACTGTCGGCTTTGTTGTTGGTTACTTGGTGCCTAAAATAACACTTTTCACTAAAATGCCCGCTATTTGCCGTTTACTGACTTGTTGTGCAACGTATTTTTTAATTATGTTAATCTTTTTTATGTTCTTGTTCAGTATGATTTTGATTTCCATTAACCATTTTATCTTCATCATACATTGCATTGGATATTCCTATCATAAATGCGGTAATGATTAATAGAATTTTTCTTTTTATCCAATAGATAAAATGCTGGGATTTCTCCAGATTGGTTTTGTTTTTTTGTTTATACATTTTGGTAATGATAAATGATTAGATATTTATTTTATCATTGTATGCAGTAGGGTGCATATTTGCATAGAAAAGTAAATCCGTTCGATGCTATGTATAAACTTGAATATTGATTACTGGATGTGATTATTTTGTTTAAAAATGCACGTTGAACTATCTCTGTATTTATCTTTTGGTAAAGCTCAATTCGTAATTTTAAAATAATTTGAGTTTGAGTATTAAAAGCCTTTTTTAAATTTTGATATGTAAATAATGCAATTGAAAATAATTTTTCCAAAAGGGTTTTTCCAGTATAGACATACAATTCCGAAGTTTTATGACTAAATTTTTTTCTAGTATTAACATATGAAACCTGATGAAAGTTTGCAGAATTTATTCGTGAATATATAGAACACTCGTTAACCGTCAGACCGAAAATCAGAAGGAAGGAAATCAGATATTTTATATACTTCATCAATTTATTTAGTTCAAATTATCAATTTGTGTCAATATGTTGCACAATGGCAGTCTGTCTAATAACCAAAATCATCAAAATTAAAATCGGAATTTTTTTCATTTTTTTTTAATTTAGAGCTTGAAACATATAAAACTTACAGGTAACAATCTCCGTATATTCGTCAGTTGAGGTAGTTAATATACAGATTTGTCAGCTTAGGTTATATTTTCTTGATTTCTATATTTTTTCTTTTACCTGAATGGCCGCAATTGTGAATATGCGTTGTTGGAGGCATTTCGTTGTTTTCTAAGGCTTATTGTACAATACTCGGCTTTATATTAATTTACCTTCATTAATTTTTTATGCTGCTGGTCTATCTTTAATTAATCAAAACTTTTATTAACCTGACTAATCAATTCCATCTGCTACAGATTCCCCTTCTAAATTATTGAAAAACAAACCTGTCCAGGTGCCATCTAATTCTAATGTTTCTCCTGTAGTGGTTTCCCTAAATGTAGCTAAAAAACTAGCTTTATTTTTTCTGAGAAAAACAGTATAGTTAGAAGTTAATGTACTTCTTTGATTGAGGGCAAAAGTATCTTTGAAATACCAGGAAAAAGGGAAAGATGATTCTTCTTGTGCCAATGGTACTTTAACACCTCCACCCAGGTAACTGTACTCTCCAGATAATAAACTTAACTCTTCTGGAATAGACACCTGCACCTCCAAGTAGTTAAGTCCTGTGAATGTTAGGGAATCATTAAATTTAAATATAGAACTTCCTTGTATATTCTTAAGTGGCTCAATGACTATCTCCATAATTGTATCCGAATCATTTCGAAAATAAAACTCGGGAATTTTTTTTTCTACTATACTTTGCCCATCGTTTGTATTTAACTTCCATTGTACTGAAACTAATTCGTAGGATTTTAATTCTTGATCATTATTAATTAAAGTGTCGTCCTCGCTGCAAGATATAAAACCAATGGATAAGAATAATGCGATAAATAATTTTGAAAGTTTCATTTTTTTGTTTTTATTTTTTCAATTTACATATAAGCTGGATTTCCCATAGTGGGTAACGGTCTTCTTTTAACGCAAGTGGCGTGGAGTAGGCCCAGTATTTGCGATGAACCGATGTTGAACGAAAACACGGCTAGAAATTGTGGGATTTTAATTTGTCCCGACAGCATAATAGAACTTCTCCCTCCAACTAGCTCCCTGAAATTATCGTTTTACCCATAGAACCAAATCTACCGGATTCGTCAACACTATATTCAACTCTTGCCTATCGGCGTGCCGAATGCTTAGTTGTTACAGTTTTTGTTTTATTATTTAATTCACAAACTCAAACTCTTCATAGACATTGTTTATTTTGATCAATTTATCATTCTTAAAATATAGTTTAACAGAGTTTCTTCCATCTTTGTTAAAAGAGACATTTTCGAAAAAAGAAAAAAACCATTCATCGTAATTCTTCATATCTGGGTCATATGGTTTTGATAATAATTTAGGAGGAAGAGTAATTTGGTAGTCTTGATAAGTGGGTATTTGGTATATGGCAATTAATTTTTCTATTATAATGTCAACAGAATCATCAATATTAATTGAGATATTATTTGGTTGGTTTTCGGGCCACTTTTGAACATAATCTAAAAGTCCTCCTCCTTTTTCTATGGAAATCACTTTGTCTTCCTCAAAGGTTATTAAAATTCTTTCTAAAACCCCAAATGTTGTTTCTAATGATATTGAATTATATAGTGAAATATCACTTTGTATTTCTTCGGGCTTTGAATAAGGCTTTCTATAGGTTACATTTATAGTATTAAATTGTTTTTCAATATTTAATACTTGAAGTTGTTCATAAACTTCCGAAGGAGAGCTACCAATTTTAAGCGTCCATTTTTTCCCTTTTGTTATATTTTCAACTTGTGGAAAATCATCATCATTCATACAGGATAAGGAAAGCAATACTGTAAGGAGTAATAATACAATTTTTTGCATAAGGGGTTTATTTAAATTATTCCGAAGTGCTTTTTGGAATAGACATAAATATATTAATTTTCCCGTTATAGGGAAAATATTAATCAAGATTTTTTTTATTCGATTTATGGTATATTTTTCATCCTCTCAAGCTTTATATTTACAAATAGATATTTTTCATCTATTACCAATATGAGATGCCATGGTTAGAAAAAAGTACAAAGGAGAAATCAATGATAAGGAACGGTCAAAACAAAAACTTATAAATGCAGTAGGGAAAGTTCTTAAAACCAAAGGTTATACAGGATTAACTGCAACGAATATTGCGAAAGCAGCAGGTTTAAGTCGCCGTCTTATTACCATTTATTTCGATTCTGTTGATGATTTGATAGAAATTTATGTTAGAAACAAAGATTATTGGACAGCGGCTTCTGGGAAAGTAGGGGAAATGATGAATGGAAATGAAAGTAGGGATACTAGAAAAATGATTGATTATATTCTGCAAAATCAACTGGATTATTTTTATAATAATTCTGAAATGCAAAAAATAATTTTGTGGGAAATTAGCGAAAAGACCAAAATCATGTATGATGTTTGTGAGGAGAGAGAGCGTCTTGGTTCCAAAGTTTTCGCGTTAGCCGATAAAGAGTTTGAGGGTAAAGATATAAGAGCAGTATCAGCAATATTGGTTGCTGGTATTTATTATATGGTACTTCATGCGAAATCGACCGACACATTATTTTGCGAGATTGATATAAATCAACCAGAAGGGATGAAAAGAATTAAAAATGCAATTAGTTTAATACTAGAAAATACATAGAAAAAGACATTTTTTTTCAAATTGTTGCCGACGGCCTTTAACGCAAGTGGCGTGGAGGAAGGACGCTCCCGATAGCTATTGGGACTGTTGGCTTAGGTGGTTTTTACTTGATCCCTAAAATAGCACTTTTCACCAGAATACCCGCTATTTGCTGTTTGCCGACTTAAGTTTTTTATTTAGTGTTTAATATTTTCGGTTATGTTTTGGAATAATGTGGGAATTTATTATTTATACATCGATCAAATTTACGACAAATGGATTTACGCAATATTTTAAACGATCTGGATCGAGCCGAGAAGATCGAGCTGGCGCAGCTTCTCCATCGGGGGCTCAACGTCCCCGACCTAGGGCTTGTGGGCTGGGACATCGGCAACGACCGCCCGGTGTATTGCCCTCACTGCGAAGACTCGGACATATACGGTCACGGGCACTACAAGGGGCGCAGGCGCTACAAGTGCAGGTCTTGCCACAAGACCTTCAACGACTTTACCGGTACTGCCGTTGACGGCATAAAGAAGCTGGAAAAGTTCCAAGAATACCTGTTGTTGGTGGTGGAGAGCGACGACAAGCAGTTAGACATCAACGACAAGGTCTCGGTGGTGGTCGCCTCGGGCAGGAACGGCGGGAGGACCATGCTTGTGGCAAAGATCGGCAGGATAGATGCGGAAAGCGTCCAGAGCACGATAGGTGCGCTCATCGCACCGGGCAACGTACTGTGTTCCGATTCCCATCCTTCGATAATCAAATGGGCAAGGGACAACGAACTCGAGCACCATACCTTTGTGGCGTCGCGCCAACATGTAAAGGACAGGTGCTATCACGTACAGCACGTCAATTCCCGAGACAACCGCTATAAGAGATGGGTCAAGAAGTTTTATGGGGTTTCGACCAAGTACCTTCGGGGCTACTTGAACTGGTTTGTCTTTCTGGAAAAGATAAAGAAATCTGCCCTACAGGGCTTGGAACTTGCAAGGTGCGTCGCCAAGAACATCGGTGCAATAAAACTCTATAGCTCTATCGAAAGGAAGTATGAGAAATTGATAGTTCCACAACTTTATAAAACATAACCATATTTTCAAATATTCAATTTGAGTCGGAATTTCATCCTTTTCACGCTCTAAATTATATTCATCCAATAGTTCAGGGTATTCAGTTAATAATTCCGTCATAACTTCCCTATCAATCATTCTTATTTTATTTGTCTCTTTATCCAAAAGATACAAGAATCTTTTCATTGCAAGAGAAGCACCTGCACTACCTCCCCCAATTGCTCCAAATGCCATACCCGACTGCATTTCTTTAGTTTGCATGGTTTTATTCATTGGGATTCCCGCTGTGAAAACAAAATATTTTCCGTCACTAATTATTTTTGAATACCAGGTCTGTAATTTATAAGGCCAACCATTAATGAAGATTGAATCTCCTGTTGAATGTGCGACAATTTCCTTTTTTAATACTTTTCTTTTTATTGATTTGTCAGCGGAAATCAATTTGTAATTATTTCCACCATTCATTTTAATGTCTGATTTTGTTCTTCTTTCTATTGTTAAATCAAAGTTTTTACTTGGAGTTTTTGCTTTTAACTCCTCCAAACTCATATAACTACCTTGTGGATAAATTTCCTGGGATGTGGCTGAAATACTCATCAATAGGACTGCTAAAATTAATGTTGTAAACAACACTACTTTTCACTCCGTGACGGATTTACGCACTAACTATTCGGTTTATAACTGACCTTTATTTTATGTTTATATTTTCATTTTAGCACTTATTCCGCTATTTTTTTATATACATTCTTGTGTTTAGTGTCTAAGAGTTGTTCACCTTAAGTAGTTCGAATACTTATGAAAACATGAAAGTCGTACATGGCGTTGCACGACTTTCATTTGAACAAGATAGCACTTTAACAATTACTCTTTGTTTAATACCATAATTTGTGAAACAGGTTCGCTTGTTATTGCTGCATTTTTCATGGCTTCTTTCAAATTGGACTTTTCTAAAAAAGAAGTAATATCATTCGTGTCTTCGGCGTTGAAAATTGCCACAACATTTAAGCGATTGTCCAAATCTTTTCCAAGCGCAGTAAGTGAAATCTTATACTCTGACCGAACATTCTGATGGTTATCAAATGCTTTTTTCCACTGTTTGTAATCCTTTACGGTGTGTTGAATGATCAAAAAAGCATCACCTGTTGGGATTCCTGAATTGGAAACTTTGAAATAGGTGAAAGTCGGCTTACTGGTCACTCCTGCCGCTCCCATTAACTCAGCTGTTTTAGGATCTGTGAAAAAATCTTTCCCAGTTTTCACATTCTCGAGTTCAAAAACTACGGTTATAAAATTCGGATCAGAGGCCCCTCTTAGGATAAGCTTTTCTACTATTCCAGCTTTTTTTCTCCTTTCGGCATCCTTTTTATAAGCCGTTTTCCAAATGCCAAAGTCTGCAACATTGTGTTGAACCAATACACACGTCATTCCTCCAAGTATATGATATGTGAAAGAGAAATTTTCTGCTTCGTTTTGGCTGGTTTGAGAATAGGACATTGTTACTGAAAGCGCCAATATCAGCGTTAATGCGAGTTTGATTTTAAAGTATTTCATTTTAATATAGTTTATGGTTTATTTAATAGCTATTACTGCACTCGAAGGCCCTGTAAGAGGCATTATGGATGTTTCTTTAAATCCAACTTCCTTGGCCCATTGGTTGAAATCGGCAAAAGAAAAGTCAAATCCCTCTGGTGTTTCAATCATCATGTTCAGAGACATCAATAGGCCAAATGCATTTTTATTTCGCGTATCATCAATGATATTTTCTATCACCACCAAACTGCCCCCCTCAGGAAGTGCTTGGTAGGCTTTCTTCATTAATCGTTTCTTTTCAACCACCCCCCAGTCATGAAGTACATTGCCCATGGTAATTACATCTGTATTTGGAATTTCATCTTTGAAAAAATCACCCGAAAGCACCTTCACCTTTTCAGCAAGGCCCATGTTCTCAATGTTTTGAGAAGCCAAAGGCGAAACAGGTGGCAAGTCGTATGATATGCATTTCATATGTGGATTGAGCTGTGCCACTTGAGCGGCGAGATATCCACCGGCTCCTCCCAAATCGCATAAGGTTTGATACCCAGAGAAATCAAATCTATGTGACAATGCCATGAAATTGCCCATTTGAATGCCACCCATAGCTCCTAAAAATTCACTTAACAAAGCTTGGTCTCTATATAAAATTTCGAAAATGGGTTTTCCTCCCGAACGTGTCTCATTTTGGGGCTTTCCTGTTTTTAGACCTTCTTCCAGATTGTTCCAAAAAGGATATAAACGATTATTTGCCATTTCAAGCATTCCACCAACATAGCTAGGTTTATTCTTGTCGAGAAAAAGCGCTGAATCTTCAGCATTTCGGTACGTAGCAGTTTCCTTCAAGCCGTTTCTTTCCAGAAATCCGAGCGCCACTAATGCATCCAGAAAGTCATAAAGATTTCTATGGTGTAATCCTAGTTTGGTTTGTATGTCCTTTCCAGACAATTCTCCCGCAGATAAATAGGTAAATAGCTCCATATTAATCGCCGTAAGAAGTGTTTTTGAGGCCCAAAATCCCAAGCCAATTTGCATGATTTTGGACGGGTCGATTTGTTTTTCAATTGTTGTTTCCATTTTTAATTTTTTTAGTAATTAATTAAAGTGGTTTATTGTAATTTATGAGTGTTAAACAGTGAATGCTTATTCCAGAAAGAAGGGCGCAAACTTTTCCTTGTTTTCTGTGAGCCATTGTTCAAATCCTTTTATTTCAGGATACATTTCATGACTTGATTTCCGGTCTGCTTTTCTTTCTAGAATGTGTAATCGGTTGCAGGTAAACTGAGTTGCAAGATCTTCTGCTCCCGGGAAGCCAAATGAAGCAAAGACCTCTCTTGGTATATCCTTGTATTGGATGGTTTTCCCAAGAACCTTCGTCATGATCTCGGCATACTTTACAGGCTCCAAGTCTTCAGCAACAGCACCTATAAGTTTCCCGATGTATTTAGAAGGGTCGCTGAAAATCGTGTTTACGATTCCACCTAAATCTTCAATGGACAAAGCAGCCAATGGCGTATTCCCTTGCGGGAACCCGAATCCATAAGTGCCATCTTCCTGTTTCATTGGTGGAAAGAAGGATAGAAAATTCTCGAAATAAAAGGCTGCATGAACATACGTTGTTGGCGTGTCTTTCGATCTGCTGTAATTCTCCATGGCCGCTTTGGTTTCAAAATGAGGTACGGATAAAGTTCCATTGGATAATTGTTCAGCACTTGGAAGCGTACTGAAAACAAAGTGGTCAATATTTGCTGCTTCTACAGCATCTACCAGGTTTAGTCCCTGTTGTAATTCTCCACCGAAATGTTCCCAAAAATTGGTGACACCAAATACCCCATAGCAGCCTTGCATGGCTGCAATGAGCGTTTCCTTGTCAGATAAATCTGCTTTTATAATTTCGGCACCCTTTGATTCGAGTGCGAGAGCAGCATCAGATTCGGGGTTTCTGGTGAGACACCTTACTTTAAAATTTTCCTGTTGTAATAAATGGCGAGCTACACTGCCTCCTTGGGCTCCTGTTGCTCCAGTAACTAATATGGTTTTCATTTTATCTTCATTTAAGTTTGATTTCTTAGGTCAAAAATGCTTAAATGAAGTATGAGAGGGAAAAAAAAGGAATGAACGTCCCTGTTAAGGGAGTAAATGGCTTAAAAAAGGGAGTGAAGAAAATGACTATTTCCTCGGAAGTAGCAAATGGATGCTGGTTCCTGCTTTTGAACTTTCTATATTGATGGTTCCTTTATTGAGCAGCATAAATTCGTTGACGAGCACCAGACCTAAGCCTGACCCCTTTTCACGATCCGTTCCAAGTGTGCTCTTGTTTTCCTGAAGTGAAAACAGGGTTTCAATCTTTTCATGATCCATTCCAATACCAGTGTCTTTGATCGTGATTTGAACGTTGTCCTCAATATCATTGGTAGAGACCTCAATTTGTCCGCCTGAGGGCGTAAACTTTATGGAATTGCTGATTACATTTCTCAATACACTAAAAATCATATTGTAATCAGCAAATACGGATGCTTTATCATCATCAAAATGCAAAAAACGAATATGCTTAGAAGCAATGAAATCGGTGAAAAGATGATGAACGTCTTTTATCAAAGGCTGTAAATCTATTTTTTGAGGTGAGCATTGAAGGCCTTCTTGCTGGCCCAGAGACCAATTCAAGAGGTTGTCGAGGAGTTGATTAACGTTTTTTGCTGCAAAACTGATCCTTGGCCCCAGCGCCAGGAGCTGTTCATTTTTTCCTTTCGCATTGTAGTATTCAAATAGTTCAGCGATCCCCTCCAGGGAGGTAACAGGACTTCTTAGGTCGTGCCCAATTATAGAAAATAAGCGATCCTTTGTTTTGTTCAGGTTTTCCAGCTCCTTGGTACGAAGTTTTACGCGTTCTTCCAATTGCTCGAAGACGATGGAGTTTTGAATAGAGACCGCTATTTGCTGAGATAGCGTCATTAAAAACACTTCATCTGATTTATGGAAAAACAGGATGTCCTCACTTTCACAAGACAAAACGGCCACCAATTCATTATTGGCAATAAGCGGCAAAGCCACTAAACTTTCAGCATTGGGGAGACCGGGAAGTTTGATAGTTTGGGAAGCGGATTTATCTTTTTTGTGGAAGGCATTTGCATATTTTCGATACTGAGATAATCGGGAAATTCTTAATTTTTTCTTCTTGCTGGCCACAGTGCCTACTACACCATAATTAAAGGGTATCTCAACGCCAATTCCTAAATCGCAAAATCCCCGGCTGGCAAAAACCCGAAGTATGGTATCTTTCTTAGCCGGAAACAAAAGCATGGTGTGCTTTAGATTGAAATTATCGTCTAGTAATTCTAAAATATTATCGAGCTTTTCCTTCAGGGGAGAAAGCTTTGCGAGCTCTACGGCAACATTTCTTAAAAGCACGTTTTTTCTCTTCTCTTCTAGGAGTTCTTTCTCTAATGACTCAATTGATTTTTCCATTGAGCACGAGCGTTTGAATTGATTCGACTTTGCAAATAACTGCAGATTGCAATTTGAAAGTATCTTCCATACCCTGCATGGATGCTATTGCCGTAATGATCATGTTCATTTCTTCAAACAAGTCGCCTTCCGTTTCTTCTTTCTCAAAGCATAGGTTAATTTTCCAGAGGGAAAACGTTTCAGGGCAGTTTACAGCTACCGTAAAATGTGGATTCTCGTTGATGTTTTTCCAGGTTTTGCTAAAAAACTGCCGTGATATAGCCAGGTAGTCCTCATCTATGTAGTGAACATGCGAAATATACGTCACATTTGGCGTTCCATCAAGAGACACCGTGGCAAGTGTAGGTGGTATAACACCTTGAAAGGCAGGAAACATATCCTGTGTTATTTTGTTTTTCATCATCTCTTAGTCCGTTAGTTTGCCTCCTGTTCCAGGTTTGGGTGTCTGTTCATACACTTCGGTAAACCGCATCCTCACCGCAATGCTGGGTTGATCTAATAAGTAACCAAAAATTCCGTCTCCATCCAACCCCATACCACTTAGTATTTCAATGATTTTAAGGACTTTTGGCTGATACAAATTAACATTTTCCTCGGTACACATTTGATGACTTACATACTTCCCTTTTATCTGATAAGATTCAAAGTTGAGTATTGAAGCCATTAAAAAGCTGATTTTCGAATCAGCCTCGAGCGTTGGTTCTATAATTTCAAACAATTGCTTTGGAAGAAAAATGATAATGTGTTCATTGTCCACTTCAATGGTATAGCCAGCGACCCGAGTCAACTCACAAATCTTATTTTTATTTACTGAGGCCACCCAAAAAAGGAATTCCTGTAGGCCAGATATTGTTTTTATTCTTTCAGTAATTTCCATGAAAAACTAAATTAGAGAAAATCTATCAAAGTATGCTAATTCTGGAAAGAAAAGCGCGCCTATATGTTTTTCCAATTCCAATTTTCTTCTCCCCAATCAATAACATATTTTGAGTCAGTTTAATATCATCAATGGCTTCGAGATTGATGATATAAGAGCGATGCACTTGTAAGAAAAGATCATCTGGGAACTTTTCGGATATGTTCTTTAACCGTTCCTTAATCATGTACTTCTTGTTCTGTAGATGGATGTAGCAATACTTGTCATACGCTTCAATATATCTGATGTCTGAGAGTAGCACTTTCGTTAATGAAGCGCCGTCTTTCACAAAAAGATGCTTTGTTATACGCGTATTAATAGAGCTAGCGATACCTATTCTTTCCTTTTGTTTATTAAAAATCGCAAGCGCTATACTTCGCTCTAATTCCTCTGCTTTATATGGTTTAGTGATGTAGGCCACAGGTTGTGTTTCCTTGGCTTTATTGAAAGTACTAGCATCATGAAACGAGGTTAAAAAAACGGTTGGAATATCAAATAACTCATTGATTTTATTAACCAAATCAATTCCCGAGATATCACTATTCAAATCAACATCCATCAATAAGATATCAGGATTTGTTGCTCGAATTATAGGAATCACCTGATGAGGATCAACTATAACATCAATTAAATCGTATTTTAATGAATCCATCACCATTCGAAGTTTTGCTTCATGAATGGGATCGTCTTCTGTTGCTAATATTCTAATTTTGGACATTTACAGTTGATTCTATCAAAGTGAATTAAACACAACGGTCTTTAACGCAATTAGCGTGGAGTAGGGACGCAAACTCGTCGGCTTTGTTGTTTTTTAGTTGGTCTCTAAAATAACACTTTTCACTGGAATGCCCGCTATTTGCGATAAGCGACTTGGCAGCTTTTTATTTTTTTCTATAAATACTTATAAGACCTGCTTGCTTATCATCCGCTAGTAGCTCTTTTATTCTTTTAGCACGTGCTCCTTCATTTAATGTTCCGTTATTATCGAAAAATTTGTCATACCATTTATTCTTTTGTCATACTGAGAATTTTTACTTTGAATATCTGCATAAAATAATCTCTCAAAATTACTTTTGTCGAATAAATTATCTAAATCATTTTCTGAAAAAAAATGTTTGAAATAAGAATTGTTTTTTGGATTGGATGGATTATTATGAGGATGTTTATCTGAATGCCAAAGGCAAGCTTCTTTTTGGAGAAAAATTTAAAATCCATAAGGAGGATAATGCGATCTTACTACAACTCTGCTCCTACTTCATCAAGGATAAGGAGAATTGCAAAAAATTTGGAATTGATACCAACAAGGGACTGCTACTTTCCGGTCCCGTGGTAAAACCAGTTTGATGAAATTGCTTCGACACATCGTTCCGATGCAACGACCGTATGAGATGATTCCTTGCAGGAATGTAACGTTTAGTTTCAATCATATCGGTTTTAAAACAGTCGAGGAATATGGGAACACCAAATTATTTTGTTTTGACGACTTGGGTGTAGAACCTGCCGGAAGCTTTTACGGTACGGATCTCAATGTTATGGGCGAGGTTCTGCTATCCCGCTACGAGCTACACCTACAAATCTAAATGCCGAAGAACTGGAAGAGCGCTATGGAAACCGCGTTCGTAGCCGAATGCGGGAACTGTTTAATTTGATTGCTTTTGATGAAAGGGCTGGGGATAAAAGGAAATGAGAATTTATAAAAATCTGTTATACAGGTAATTTTAGATAAATTACTATAGGAGCCGATGCGATGGTGCGCATTTATGAATACCCAGCCCACAAGCTCATTTAAAGAATAAACATTTTGGATACCGCCCTCCCGAGGTGCAGTGTAAACTGGAATAATACTTTAACAGAAATATAATGATAAGTTGTTCCTGAAAAGGTTTCTTAATCGCGCTACCTATAATGAGTATATAGATATCACCTTCTTTAGTCACCAGAAAAAATTGCAAATAATAAAATTGAAATTTGGATATTTATTTCTGGTAGTGAACTTAAGGGTTACAGCTTTAAAATTTTGATGATAACCATTAAGAACAAATCATCATCCTTAAATCCTTCCCTTATTTTTTTGTAAGCTTTGCGTATATGGGCCTCTACAGTCTTTACAGATATATCCAAATCTTCAGCGATTGTTTTTTGGGTATAGCCTTGAATTTTGTTGAGCTTTAATATTTCTTTGCAGCGAGGTGGAAGGTTGTTTATAATTACCGTCAATCTTTCTAATCGCCGTTCCAGTAACTGTGGATCGTTAAAGATATGTTCTTCCAATGCCTCTTTCTTCAATTCTTTAAAAAAACATTCTTCCTTCTTCCGCTTGCTATATCGATCCATATAACAATTATATGCAATTTTGTAAAGGTAGTTCTTGGGGGAACGCTCTGTATCTAAGAGGCTGCGATTTTCCCATAAACTAAGAAAAGCTTCCTGTACTACATCTGCAGCTTCCTCCTGATTGTTTGTAAAAGTCCTTACATAGCCTATAAGCTTCTTATAATTATTATTGAAAAGCATTTTGAAAGCTGAATTGTCTCCTTTTCTAATGGCGGGTACTAACTGTAAATCTTCCATGGGGGGGGATTTGGGGTGATAAAAATAGAACTGTAGGTAATTCCAAGTTTATTTTAATGTCTTTTTACGATTTCCGAATAAAAATTTCTATTTATAACGTGCTAAAAAATTGGATAAAGTCTCAAAGATCAAAAAAAAAACAATTAAGAGTAAGGGTTTTTTACATTTTTAAGGTATTATCTAAAAAGAACGATGGAATATAAGCCCTTTCTTATTAAACTGGTTTCAAAATATTTTACTGATTCCCTCTCTGCCAAGGAGGAGATGGATTTAGGTTGGTTAATAAGCCAGGAGCCATATGCTGAGATGTTCAAAAAACATATCGTTGATGACTATTGTGTGGACCTTTTATGGAGGGAGATAGATGTGGATAGGGCTTTTCAAGAATTATGGAAGGTAATCCAGTTGAAGGAAGAAATAAAGATACGACTAGAAAAGCTTGAATTACAACCGATGTGAAGGGTTTCCATCATAAGCGGCAAAGAATGTATTGATTACTATGTAAAACATTGTCTATTAGGAGAACACCTAAAAATGAAAACAGGGAAGTTCTTTAATAGAGTAAAGAACAATTTTCAAAATCTAGAAAGAGGACAATGACCCTACGGCAATGTGGGATTGATTTAACGCTTAGATTTTGGTTATGTCTAAGGCTGAATATTTTATAGCCTCAATTGTTTTACTCTCATGGAATAAGGTAGTTTTTATTGGGTATTAGCTTGGATTTTTTTTAAACAAGCCCCACAGGAAAATTTGGAGCAACTGGGAATAGATTTCTTTGAACGGTCAAACTGTTTTGTAGTACTACTTTTCGAAAAATCCTGATAGGAGCTACCTCTTTTACAACAAAATACAGTAATTCGAGGACTATAGAAGCATTAGTTGAAGGGGATGGATATTTTACAATCTATTGCAAGTTTTTCATTTACTACCAAAGAAATATTTATTAAAAATGATCTAAAAAAACAAACAAAAATTTTACCAATCCCCAAAATTATCAATTGATGGAAAATCAGCCCCAAAAATTCAAAATTATAATTATTGATGATGATTATTTAACTACTATGTTGCATCACAAAAAATTGGTCCAAAATGAAATGACCCCCGTAACTCCAATTATTTTTAATGACCCTAGGGAAGCCCTTACTTATTTTTCTCATTGTTGCACCTCAAAAACAACCTACATTATCCTACTGGATCTGGAGATGCCATATTTAAATGGCATCGAATTATTGCGAAGATTAAAACGTTTGAAAAAAAAGATTAAAACATTAGATTTTTTCGTTTTTATTTTAAGTTCCGTCATAGATTCCACGGTAATAAAAAGTCTTAGAGAATATCCTGAAGTTAGAGGTTATTATAACAAACCTTTTTCAGATAATCATTGTTCCCATTTGAAGAATAAAATTCACGCTTTCAAAAATAATGATGAAAGCGTAAATACAGGGTTTTTATTGAATGGATAGTAGGGTTTGAGTATTTCTACAAGTAATTACAGTATACTTTTGGGAATTGCAAAACCGGTGAACTGCAATATATTTAATTAGGCGCATCAAAAAGTTAATTCCCTTGTAAGCGGGTCTTATAGCGATCAATGTGCAGAATTTCTTTTATCCATGATCAGCCTTAAGAATTACTTTATTTTAAATTATGTGTAAGGTTAAAAACTCGCAAGTTTAAAAAAAGAGATTTATAATTTTCTGGCCTGGTTAATTAGCAAAATGGGGGAACACGCTGTTAACTGCATCCCCCCATTTCTATATATCCCGAGGGGGTATAATACTTAAAGATAAACATTTTTGTTTTATTGCAGAATAAGCTTGTTAAAAAAAAGAGCCCTCTTATATATTTGGAATTTTATTTGAAATAGAGGGGCTTGATTTTTATTATGTTTTTGTGTCAGTATATCCTGGAAAGGAAGTTAGCACTACCAGAATATTCAAAAAGAACGTTATAGAAATTGTGTTCGAAGCTGAATACGGGAACTGTTTAATTTGATTGCTTTTGATGAAAGGGCTGGGGATAAGAGGAAATGAATTGCAGCAAACTTTCCCTTTATTCTGGAAACTTACATTTAATCCAATACGAATTTACACTTTCAGTGTGATTCTACGGATCTTTTAAAATTGTCCAAAATGGCCTGCCAATTCTATTTTTGCATATCAGTTAGATTTTGGTTTAAAAATTCTGATCATCGGCAGAAGGGCCATAACTTGCGGGTACTGGGATATCCAGCAAGCGATAGTAAACGCCCAGTTGGGCACGATGATGGGTAATTTGATCGAGTGCATGGCGAATGGCACCATATTTTGTCCACTCCATCAATTTTTCACCCTTCATAGTGAGTCCCCATCTAGGCTCGAGATCAGACTCTGCAGCCACTTCAAGGGCTGATATCGAAGCCTTGTATTCTTTCTCCAATAGCGCTTTCAACTGCATCTTGTTTTCTACCTTTTCTGTTTGATCTGCTTCTGAAATATCAAGCTCAGAAGTGTCCAACATAACAACCGGCCACCCAAAGATTGATGCGATGTGCGTAACTAAGTCGATCATTTTCATGCTTTTTTCGTGTGGAGCATAGTTGTTGTTTTTTTCGGGATAATTGTCGAAGAACTTTTTAGTAACCGTGTACTCAAAGGTAAGTTCATCCCTTAATTGCTTTAATGTATCCATGATGTCTTTCTTAGGTTTGTAATACTAATTTAATGGAAACAATTTTAATTGTCTTTGTCCTAACTCAAATTTTCATCGAATTTAAGTGTGGATTTTTAGATGTTGATGTTTTTTAAATAGGTGCTACAGCATGGTAGATTTGGAAATCTATCTTTATGTTGATTTATTCTTTGATTCTACATACTTCTTAAAATTATCCAGAATGGCTTGCCAACCTTGTTTTTGCATATCCACAGGGTTTTGACTTTCAGGCTCAAAAGTTTCCGTAATTGTTATTCCCTTATTAGCTTTCATAAATGTAATATCCACTTTTCTGCCATCATCCAATGTGTACTTGATTTGCTTGTTGGGAACTATTTCATCATAAGTTCCTCCAAAATCAAATCCCATACTACCATCCTTGGCTTCCATTCTTGTGCTGAATTTACCCCCTTTTTTCAGATCATTCTGTGCTTTTGGTGTGTGCCAGTCTGGGGAAGCATTGTTCCATTGTTTGATATGTTCTGGTTCAGTCCAAAAACGCCAAACCTTATCAAGGCTGGCGTTAATAGGGGTTTCTATGGTAATGGTTTTAGGTTTGCTCATTGCTTGTTCTGTTCGTTATAATTAATCATCCACTTCATCCCGAACTTATCGGTAAAACTTCCAAAATAATCTCCCCAAAACTGGTCCTCCATTGGCATTTCGATATCGCCCCCTGCGGAAAGTCCATTGAATAATCGATCCGCTTCTTCCCTGCTTTCGGGGTGAAGTGAAACATACATATTGTTTCCTTTGTTCAGGGTATGGCCCATCGAGGGTACAATATCCGAAGCCATCAAGATGGTATCCTTGCCTATGGGCAACGAGATATGCATTGTTCGTTTCTGTTCTTCTTTAGGCAATTTTTCCGTATCGGGAGCATCTCCCATTTTCATATTGGCGATAAATTCACCACCAAATACCGATTTGTAAAAATTGAATGCTTCTTCGGCATTGCCGTCAAAGTTTAAATATGGATTTACTTTCATAATAATTGATTTTAAAGGTTATTAATACTATTTAAAAATTGATCCCTAATCCGGTAAAACTTCTGCCTCAAGCCCCAGTCGCTTTAAGAATTGTAAAATTTTAGATACGCTCAGTCTGCCATTGTTACTTTCCACCCGCAAGATCCTATCGCAGTCTTCCAAATCAAAATTGGCCTTATAGCACTGAAAGTTGGAATGAACAGCATCCACAATTTTCTTTGCCTTATTTTCATTATCAACATTGGTTCTAAATATTTCCACCATTTGCAAGATTTTTCTACAAATACAGACTTTAAAAATGTGTTATTTTACTAAAGTATATAAAAATACCATTAAATATTGTTTTTAAAATATCCTACTGAATCGAATGAAGTCCGGCCATATTACCCTCTGTATCAAATAATAGGGAGACAAACCCAAGCTCGCCAATGGACATTTTTGGTTTAAAGATTTTACCACCCGCTTTTTCTACCCGCCTTTCTTCCGTAGCGCAGTCTTCGCTATTAAAATAAACAAGGTTGATGTTACCACCTGCTTTTACCCCTTCCATCTTGACCAAGCTTCCATTTGCACCATATTTTTCCATGTCTCCCGGGAAACTTCTCATTTCCATATCGTCGCCTGTGGGATTGGGCAGTGCTTCCAACTTCACGTCTAGAACGCTTTCATAAAACGTTGATGCCCGCTCCATATCATCTACATAGATTTCGAACCAGACTATTGAATTTGATGTTTTCATAATTTAAATTTGGATTTCATAGAATTAAATGGGTTTCATTGTTCCGATAGCTCCTTAACTATCTGTAAGGCTTTATGAAATGTTTTTTGAAAATATTCTGAATATTCTTCGGTAATATCAACGCCTACCTTTAATTCTGTTGTCCCGCCTTTTTCCTGCAGGATGTAATTTTCTTGCGCACCCTGTACCGATTTCGCATCTGCACCAGTTAAATCTTCTTTGCCATTTTTTACAACCCCCTGATGCTCAAAAGACATATACTCATTGGCTATTTTAGAAAGGATCCTGCTTAGCATCCCATTATTGTTGGAGCCCAAGAAAAGTACTTTGCCCCCTTCCTGCCAATCGGTTTCGGCACGTGAGCCTTCACAAAAAGGGGCAGTCCATATGGGATATGTCTCCTTGCTCCAAAGCACCCTCCAAACTTTTTCTTTGGGGGCATTAATGATTGTTTTGAATTCTTTCTGTTTCATAATTGACTAGATTTGATTCTTTTCTCAGGCTTATAAATAAGCAAGGTATTTCCACAATCAAATGCTTTGGCCTCTAGTAGTTTCAATTTCAATCGTTTCTTGTCTGGAAACAAGCTTGTACCTTTACCCAACACGACCGGATTAATAATAAGGCGATATTCATCAATCAAATCGTGCATTATAAAAGTCGATGCGATACCCGCTCCTGCAAACAGCACCAGATCCCTCCCTTTCTTATTTTTCTCCATGTTAATTTCCTCGACGACGTTTTTAGACACTATCTTAGAATTCCATTCTACCTTCTCCAATGTTTTGGTGAAAACTATCTTAGGGGTCTTGTTCATCATATCGGCGAACGCTCCGGTTTGGCCCGACCAATAGCCTAGCATGAGTTCATAGGATTTTCGGCCATAAATAAAAGTATCGACTGTTTGGAAAAAGTCCATCATATAATCTTCCATTTTATCATCCCAAACGTGCCAATGTATGTCATTGTTCGTTCCTTCAATATATCCATCAAGGGATACCATCATTGATAAAATTATCTTTCTCATTAAATTAAAGATTAAGTCTATTTTTTAGTTTTCAATTAATCTATTGTTCCGGCATTTTGTCCATATCCATATAGAGCATATTCCAGCGGTGGCCATCCATATCCATAAACCCAAAGCCATACATCCAACCATCCCTTTCGCTAGGCTCGGCAAAAATTTTCCCACCTGCCTTGCTGACTTTTTTAGCCATTTCATCCACTTCGGTCTTGTTTTGTGCGTCGATACTCAAAAGTGCCTCCGTTCCTTTTAAAGGATCCAAAATTTCATTTTGCGAAAAGGACTTAAAGGTGTCTTCGGGGAAAAGCATCAACACAAAGTCATTTTCTCCTATAAAGAAGCTTGCAAAATGTTCAACTTTTGAATACAAAGGATTTTCGCGAAAGCCTATGGCTTTAAAGAATTTTTTTGATTTTTGTATGTCCTTAACGGGGAGGTTCAGCCAGATTGATTTCATTTTGTATTATTTTTTAAAAGCTTGTTAATAAATCACTTACTCAAAGATATCGGAGTAAAACCAAACTTCACAGGTGTGTTTACGTCAATCTTACGGGTTGATTGCGACATTGAATTTTTATATCTTTCGTTACATTAAAGTCAGGTAAAATGAAGCACGTATCCATCCTTGTCCCTAAAGGGCACGTAAGTGTTGTAAATATTGCAGGAACGCATCAAATGCTATCCTGGGTCAATGAATTTCTTCAACAATCAGGTAAAGAACCAATGTTCCATATTCAATTGGTAGGTCTTGAAGGGCAACCGGATAGCGGTGGCGGGCTTTTTCCTGTTAAACCTGAAACCGTGATAGAGGAAATTCCAAAAACTGATTTAATTATCCTTCCCGCTATCCATTCAGATTTCGAGAAAAGTTTAAAACAAAATAGTGCATTGACACCCTGGCTTATCAAGCAATATAAAGATGGTGCGGAAATCGTAAGTCTCTGTATTTCCTCCTTTTTTCTTGCCGCCACAGGGCTACTGGACGGGAAACCGTGTTCTACGCATTGGCAATCGGCCAATATGTTTAGGGAACTGTTCCCGAATGTTATTTTGACCGATGAAAAAATCGTGACCGAGGCCGATGGCATCTATACGAGCGGTGGCGCATACGCTTTTACCAATTTGGTCATTTACTTAATAGAAAAATTTGCTGGTCGGGAAACTGCAGTTATGGCCGCAAAAGGATTTATGATTGATATTGACCGTAGCAGTCAATCGCCTTTTATGATTTTTTCGGGACAAAAATCGCATAAAGATGATGAAGTTTTGAAGGCCCAGGATTACATAGAGCAAAACTATAAAGATAAAATATCGGTTGAGGATTTGTGTGAGCATATCGCTTTGAGCCGACGCACCTTAGAACGCCGTTTTAAAAAAGCAACCTCCAATTCTGTCCTGGAATACCTACAAAGGGTAAAAGTGGAAGCGGCAAAAAAAGAACTGGAAAAAGGCCGTAAAACCGTAAATGAGGTAATGTATGACGTTGGGTATTCTGACCCCAAAGCGTTCCGGGATGTTTTTAGAAAGATTACAGATATGACACCTTTGGATTATTTGAATAAATATAGTGGCAAGCTTGAGATATAATTGTTTAATCGTTAAGACCTTTACCATTCAGAATTTGCCCTGTACACTTTTCCATTCTTGCCGTTCTGATTTTAGATTGCTGGGCATTTGAAAAATATAATAGATATCCTCTTTGTCGGCCTGGCGTCAATGATTGGATGGCTTTTTTTAAATTCGCATCATCTTCTAATGCTTTTTTAAATTCCTCGGGCATATCAAATTCCGAAGTCTTTTTCATCTTCACTTCCAAGCCTACTTTTTCTACCTCAATGGTCTCAAAAATGTAAGTTTTGACGGAAGACTCTAATTCTCTGATTTCTTCAAAATTCTTAAACCGGATTTGGCGTGTTGCTTGAATATTTTTTGTTTGCTGAACCAATATATCATTTGTGTCTTTCAACAAAACACCTTTATGGAATAGCAACGCGCAATAGTCTTTAAATCAGTGAATGAGAACAATATTATTACCTTGGAAGGTATAGCAGGGCTTGCCCCATTTGAATTCTTCGCGCAGTCCCGTGCTATGGATCAGGCTCCTCAAATAAGCATATTCCTCCTTCCACTTTTTGCTTTCTTCGAAAAAAGGATTCGATACTTTTCTTCATAAGATTTTATGCTATGATACTAACTTGCTGTTTGGGTTTATTTCTTTCTTGATTCATTCATTTTTGCGTGCGATTTGAGAACTTGTTTGATTATTGTGGAAGGAACTTCTTGGTCAAATTTAATTTGTACCGTACCCTTTCCTGTTTTATATCCTTTATCTCCAAATAGTTTACGTTCTTCGTCGCTTAGCCCACCTTCACTAAATCCAACACTCACATGTTTAGAATATGCTGCAAAACCCGCTAAAACTCCATTAAGCTTGTAATTTGGGACATTCCAAGCAATTCTTTCTTCGGCTTCTGGAACGGTGGACTTAATTATTTGGCGAAGTTCTTCCATAATAGAACGGGATTCCTCGGACGAATTTTCGATATATTCATTTACGTTTTTAGATTTCTTCATAATTGTGGGTTGTTAAAGGCTGCCTTTCTATCCATTGGCCTGAAATACCACGATAAAATTGTCAAGATTAGAAGTAGCAATGGTGGAAATATTTCATTTATCGAATTACCGGATAAGACGTGGGAAATCACAGCTCCAGACATCACAAAGAAAAAACCTGCATAGGCCCATTCCTTTAGCAATGGGAATTTAGGAATTAGCACTGCTATAACCCCCAAAATTTTCCATATTCCGAGTACGGTCAATTAAACCCTCGATGAGGGATTAAAATCAGTGCGACCATATATTCTGGGTAATCACGTAAAAATGTAATAGCTAATACAAACATTAAAACGGAACCAATAATCCAATTGAGTATAAGCGAAATGGAAAGGATTTTTGTGTTTCTGAAAACTTTGGGCAATAGCGAATAGTTGACTTTTGCCAAAGGTGGGTACATCAATATCAAACCGATTGCAATGGGAATATTCGTTGTTCCGCTACTGAATGAGTTGACGATACTTGGAAAGTTTGGCACAAAGTAGCCGAGAGCCACACCGCATGCCATCGCAATAAAAATCCAAAGGGTTAAATAACTATCGAGGAAGCCTAATTTTTTTGTAGCCATTTTTATGAATTGATTTGAGAGAAAACATAAAATAACTCAGTAGCGATTTGAAGACTTCTTTCCTTATATTTTTCCGCCTGTTGGGGTGTATTGTCAAACGCTTTTGGGTCTTCAAAAGTTATGGGAATACGTTTTTCTGTACCTGGAACAAATGGACAGGCTTCATTTGCTGAATCGCACGTCATAATGGCTACAAATCCTGATTTTGGGTTGAAATCGTCATCCAGTTTTTTTGAAAACCCTATTATTGGATGCTCATTGTCAGCATATTTAATACTGTGAATAGGGTTGTTGCCCTCTGAAATTTTTTTAATTTCAAAACCTGAACTTTGCAAAGTTTCTGCAACCGTTGGAAAAAGTGCGGTACTTTCTGTGCCACCTGAATAACAGAATACATTTTTGATGTTGAAATGATAGGCCAAAGTTTGTGCCCAAAATTGAGATAAATGACTTCTTCGTGAATTGTGAGTACAGATGAAGTTGATTCTAATTTCTTTGTTTTCAGCTACTTTAGCTTTAATATAATCAATTAAGGGCTGTAAAATTTCTTTTCGTTTATTTTTAATGGTATCAACGTTCAATGTTGAAATAACGGTATCAATGGTTTTAAAAATGTGCATTTAAGTTTCTAAATATTTTTTTTAATTAACAACAATTTGTGTTTGGTAAACAACCATTGGAAATTTCAATTTCAGAAAGATTTACTTTTGGGTTTTTATTTTTTTCTCCTGGTTTTTCTGCATACACGGTAATACTAAAAATTCCTGTTTCTCCCTTATTAAAATCATTGACTTGTTCTGAAGTGAGGTATTTACTTAGAATATCATCTGGAATTGTAATGGGTTTTTCTTTCTGAATAGTTATATTTTGGAAACCGTTATCTTGTATCGTTTGTAAATAATCTGTTCTTTGAATTGCCCCGGCCACACAACCAGCATACATTTCTGCATCTTCTTTTAAAGTTTCTGGCAGGTTTCCTATCAAGACGATATCAGAAATGCTAAAATGTCCCCCGGGTTTTAAAACCCTAAAAATTTCTCCTATTACTTTTTGTTTATCAGGAACTAAATTTAAAACACAATTACTTACAATTACATCGGCAACACTATCACTTATTGGCATTGCATCAATATCGCCTTCTCTAAACTCAACATTATTATATCCGAGTTTTTCTGCGTTTGCTCTGGCTTTTTCAATCATAATTGGTGTGAAATCGATTCCAATTACTTTTCCTTCTACCCCAGCTTCGTGCCTTGCAACAAAACAATCATTTCCGGCTCCGGAACCTAAATCGATTACAGTATCACCTGTGTTGATTTTTGCAAACTGAGTTGGTAATCCGCAACCTAAGCCTAAATCTGCATCTTCAATATATCCTTTGGTTTCGGAATAATCATCCATCATAATATTATATACTTTGTTTGATGGAGTAGTGGCGCCACAACAAGACGAAGCATTTTCTGCTTTTCCTTGTTCAGCGATCTTGGTATAGCGTTCCTTAACGATATTTTTTAATTCTTGTTCGTTTTTCATTGTGACTATTTTATTGTTAACAACAATCTTCTTTATTAGAAATATCTTGATTTAGAAATTGCAACATTGCCGCTTTCATTTTAGTCCAATTTTCGGTGTCGATGCAATAGCAAACGCTAGTGCCTTCAACATTTCCTTTAATTAGTCCTAAATGTTTCAGTTCTTTTAAATGTTGTGAAATCGTAGGTTGGGTCAATCCAATTTCGTTGACCAAATCCCCGCAATAGCAAGTGTCTGTTTTAAAGAGTTGTTGTAAAATTGCCACTCTTGCCGGATGTCCGAAAACCTTTGCAAAAACCGAGATTTGGTTTTGCTGGTCTGTGAACATTTCTGTTTTGGTTAATCCCATTTCGCTTTATATTAATTCATTGCAATATTACAATTAATATATAAACTGTCCAAATTATTCTATTTTTATTGCTACTTCCTTAATCTCTTTAAAGAGAGCAATTATAAGTTGCTTGATGCATTTAATAATTTCTATGAATAGTTCCTTCATGACCTTATTTTTTAATTTGTAAACCACTTAAAATCGATAACACAATCGCAAATATATTTTCTTCTTTAGTAAGATGTTATGATTCATCAAGATTGGATAAAAACCCCAATTCCAAAAGCACGGAAGGACAATAATCAACAGTTTCCCGAAGCACCTGAAAATCGAAAAACTTCACTCCCCTACTTTCAAATCCCAATTCCTTATTAAGCGCAGCTTGCAATTGAAAAGCCAACCAAGTGGCATCCTTTGAATATTGTGAAGTGGAGTTTGCCACATATATTTCAACACCTCTAGCATTCGGGTTATCGGAATGGTTACAATGCAACGAAATAAACAAACCTGCTTTTAGAGCCTTCGCTAGTTTAGTCCTATCCGATAATGAAATAAGCGTATCACTATATCTTGTCAAATAGATATCCCTTGGTGTTCCCGACTTTTCGTTAAGGCTCAAAATTCCCAGAGCAATATCGAGGACAATATCCTTTTCTTCAATGCCATTAATTCCGATTGCACCGGAATCTTTTCCACCGTGTCCAACATCAATAAGTATTCTTTTATGAGTTACAGTTTCCTGACCAAACATGATACACATTTTTAAGAGCAAAATGAGAAAACTGACGTTTTTGAGCACTTTTTCCATTTTCAATTTTTGGGTTATTAACAGCTCACTTTCAAAATTCCATTGAATTTGATACCAAATAACAGCATCTGAATTCAAATAAGATCAAATAATATTTTATTAACAAATAACTGATTTTCAATAGTTTACAATCAAATATATGTAAATTTCCAATAACGAAAATTCATCAAAACCTAAACTTTTACGTTATGAAAAAATCAATCTATTTGGCAACTTTAATGTCCTTCTTCTCAACTTTGATTTTTGCTCAAATTGGTGGCATTGAAGATTCGGTCGATGACGTTTCCAACACGATTCGAACCATTTTTCCCATTATTCTAGGGGTGATTTTCCTCATCGGTTTCCTGTTTAATGCAGGGCACTTCTTTGGAGAAAATGCAGACCTCAAAAAAGGAATTACCAGGGTTCTCGTCTTTGTTCTGATTGCAGGTGCAGTAGTCGGCATCTTCACCTACCTAATTGGAATCGTAGTCTAAGTCGCTAAGCGACATTTGGCAATTAACAACTTGATTTATGAAGAAATTCGAGGTCTATAAAAATATCAGAAAACAGGCGGTCATTTTTGGATTGCCGATTTCGTTGTTCGCATTAATGATGGCTTCCATTTTGCCCTCATTGCTCATTATCATCTTCTCATTCAGCTTTGGGATGATTATCGGCATACTAATTTTCAACGCTGCCCTTTACATTGGTCTTGTGCAGGAAAACGTAGAAAACCGTATTGATCAAAAGCAAAGTACAGCCCAGATAAAGGAGTGCTCTTATCAAGTGGTGGGGATAATATTGATAACCAATAAATACCAAAGCAGTACCATATTTAAAAAGAAGGCATATTTTGAAATCCGGTGCATCCCATAAAAAATCAAGCTGCCCAAAGCGGTATCGTTAATATATTATATATGTCC
Source organism: Gillisia sp. Hel_I_86 (assembly GCF_007827275.1). NCBI lineage: Bacteria > Pseudomonadati > Bacteroidota > Flavobacteriia > Flavobacteriales > Flavobacteriaceae > Gillisia > Gillisia sp. Hel_I_86. Next base: position 2,074,157 of record NZ_VISE01000001.1, read on the forward strand.
ATAACTTTCATTTAAATACCGATGGAACTTGATTTAATGGCCACTTCCGCACCACGTCGAAGCTGTTTAAATATTTTCATTGCCAATTGTGCTTGCGTAACCGGAATACTCGGCATCATAGGGATGCCACTTTTACCCATCATTTTAAAAGCGATTGCCTTTTCGTTGGTGGGCAATTTCATTAGCGATGCAAAATAGATTTTTGGGTTCTTGATGAAATCCTTTCTTGCTTTATAGGTTTCGGCAAAGTTTCGTTTATAGCCAAAAGTATTGTCAAAAGTCTTTTCTGCTTTTTCAAAAAATTTGTCTCGGTCAAAACCTCGTTTTACATTTTTACCGTGCATCTCAACTTCTGAAGCTTTGTGCTTACTTCCTGGGGAAAGACTAACCGAATTTGAAGCATCCTTGCGGCTCACGATAATATGGATATGGCCCTGGTTGCCTTCTTTGGGCATGCCCTGGGCAATTCGTTTATCATCCTGCTGATGTGGGGCTGCCTTTTCCAATTTCGTGATTTTCCGTTCCATCATTTTGATATTACCAAGGAGTTTGCCACGTTGCACTTTTCGGATGTCGTTTTTTAACGCAAGTATTTTGGTGGCAAAAGCTTGGTTTTCCCGTACCGGCTTGTCCGTTCCCTCGAAGTTTCCCAGCGTTCGAATTCCATTTTTTAAAAGGTGTTTTTCTTTTTATACTAAATTCACTTCGCTTTCCATTAACTGTAATTCTTAGGTGTATAGGGGCATTACCATTTTTATCTATGTCATTTCCTCGAGGATAAAATAGGGTGGAGAATGTGGATTGCATAGGTGCGTGGTTTTTTTGATAGCTGAAGTTACAAAAATAAAATCAAAATAAATCTCATTAGCCATTGAACAGCAACGTATTACAGCTAATTCGGTGCGTAAATAAATATCAAAAAACACGCGCCGAATACCGCTCCTTTTATTTGATATTTAATGATATTGAAAAAAATGAAAAAAGCCCTCCAAAATGGAAGGCTTTTCTTTTGTGGGCAATGAGGGATTCGAACCCCCGACCCCCTCGGTGTAAACGAGGTGCTCTGAACCAACTGAGCTAATTGCCCTATTCTTAACACAATAGGAATTACAATAAAATTTCATTAAAAAAGCCCCCGTAGAAGGAGGGCTTTTTTAGTGGGCAATGAGGGATTCGAACCCCCGACCCCCTCGGTGTAAACGAGGTGCTCTGAACCAACTGAGCTAATTGCCCGCAATCGCCTGAATGCGGATGCAAATATAGACTACATTTTCAATCTTACAAACTAAAAATTAAAAAAATAAAATATTTTTAATTTCAATATAAAGTCTATTTTTAAAATTGGGGAATTGCAAAACAGCCAAAACCAGAAAAGCTTAAGAGCTAATTAGATATCTAAAAAGTCAGCCTTTAAAACAGCAGCAACCACAAATGTACTACCTCCAATAAAGATGAGATCTTCTTTATTGGCATTGCATAAAGCAGCTTGATAAGCTTGCTTCACACTTTTATATGTGTTTCCCTTTAAACCAAATTGCAAGGTTTGCTTAAAAAGGATCTCCTCATCTAAACCTCTAGGAATATTTGGCTTGCAAAAATAATAATTTGCATCTACAGGAAATAAAGCTAAAACATCCTCTAACTTTTTATCGCTTACAAAACCTAATACCATATGTAATTGCTTATAAGATTCTCTTTCTAACTGGGATATTACATATTTTAAACCTTCCTTATTATGCGCCGTATCGCAGATTGCTTTTGGGTGTTCATGAATTTGCTGCCATCTACCCTGCAACCCTGTATTTGCAACAACAGAACTTAGACCTCTTCTTATATTATCTGAAGAAACTTTAAAACCTTTGGACTGAAGAAGCTGAACTGCAACATAGGTTGTTTTACTGTTTTTTTTTTGATAATCCCCTTTTAGATCTGTTTCTAGTTCAATAGTTTCTTTTGAAGCAACAACAATTTCTGCTGAACGATTTTTGGCTATCTTTTGAAAAACCGGAAAGGTTTCTTCCTGAAATTCACCAATTACCACAGGAGTATTCGGTTTAATAATTCCAGCTTTTTCTGCCGCGATCTCGGCAAGGGTATTCCCCAACATATCGGTATGGTCCAAACCGATATTGGTGATAATAGAAAGTATTGGGTTTATAATATTTGTCGAGTCCAACCTTCCTCCCAATCCCACTTCTATAACAGCTATATCCACCTTTTTCTTGCTGAAATAACTAAATGCCATTCCCACGGTCATCTCAAAAAAAGAAAGCTTATTATTCTCTAGGTAGCTTTTATTTGAATCTATAAAAGTTACTACCTCATTTTCTGAAATTTCTTTACCATTGATTTTGATTCGTTCCCTGAAATCTGTTAGATGTGGGGAAGTATACAATCCCACTTTATAGCCGGCTTCCTGAAGAATGGAAGCCAACATATGGCTTGTAGACCCCTTTCCATTTGTACCCGCCACATGAACAGCCTTAAAGTCCTTATGAGGGTTTCCTAAGAATTCTGAAAAACTAATAATGTTGAAAAGGTTTTTTTTAAAGGCATCTGCACCCACATGTTGGTACATTGGCAACCGCTGAAACATCCATTCAACAGTTTGGGAATACGTAGGCACTATTCGGTTAATTTAAAATTGTAGGTAATATATCCCGTTTGCACAGAGGGTGCTTTGGAATCACTATTAAATTTTGTAGCTAGTGCAGCTTTTCTTGCTGGTTCCGTTAAACAGGTGGCACTATTTGTGGTTCCTTTTTGTCCTGGACTTGCACTTATAACTTGTCCTTTTTGATTTACGGTAATCTTAACCACCACAATTCCAGCCTCGTTACAATCTTGAGGGATTTTTTCTTTGTTCAAAGCTTTTCTTCCTCCTAACCTATAATTTCCATCACCATCTAATCCTGAGCCGTTCCCATAATAGGCACTGGCATTTGGATCGCCATCCCTGCTTCCTTTATCGCCTGCAGCTCTATCGTTACCTTCACCACCAGTTGCAGTGCCATCACTTTTTGGTCCATTCAAGATGCTGCTCATCGCATCTGTGGTAGATTTATCTGGCGTTGGATCTGGTTTCTTAGCAGGTGGCAACTTTTTAGGCTCCACTTTTTTTTCTTGGATGACTGGTTTCTTCTCCGCTTTTTTCTGAATAACCGGGGCTTCTTCGGATTCTTGGGTAACTACCTCTTCCACCTGTGTTTTAGGTTGGGCAACAACATGAGGAGCAGATTTTTGTGGGGCAGATTTAATAGCTTCCGTAGGCTGTTTTTCTCCAGAGCCAACTTCAGAAGTACCAAAATTGATAGCTATTCCATTTTCAGGCGGTGGATCCAAATATTGTAATCCAAAAAACAATAAAATAAGAATGAGCAACACGTGTAAAACTACCGTGATGGTAAAAGATTTTTTTTCGTGTTTCGTATTAAGTAGGCTCACTGGGCACTTTTATTATTTATTAACTTTTTCGGGTTTTACAGCAAGAACAATTTTGTATTTGTTCCTATTGGCAATATCCATTACATTAACCGCTTTTTCTATGGGCACTCCTTCTTCTGCCCTCAATATAATTGTGGGATCATCTACGCCTGCCAATCTAGTTTTAAGCGTGCTTTCCAAAGCACTATTGCTAATTCTATCATTATCTATATAAACCTGAAGATCTTTTGTAATACTTACAGAAAGATTGGATTTATTAGTGGTCTTCCCCTTCGCTTTTGGTAAAATAAGATCCAAAGCTTCTGGAGTGATTGCCGGAGAAGTCAACATGAAAAATATCAATAACAGAAAAACAATATCTGTCATGGAACTCATACTAAAATCTGCGCTTATTTTATTTCGACTTCTTAAGTTCATATTAAGCCGGTTCGTTTAAAAGGTCAAGGAAATCTACAGCTGTAGCTTCCATTTGGTGCACCACTTTATCGGTCTTCACCACTAAATGGTTATAACCAATATATGCGATAATACCTACAATTAAACCCGCTACGGTAGTGGTCATGGCCGTATAAATACCCTCAGCTAGTGTTCCCATTTCTGCTTGCCCACTGCTTGTTGCCAAGGTGTGAAAAGCTAAAACCATACCAATTACAGTTCCAAGGAACCCGATCATTGGGGCTGCCCCGGCGATGGTAGCAAGGATGCTCACGTTCTTTTCCAATTTGTAGACCTCCAATCTTCCAGCATTTTCAATAGCCGTATTGATATCCTCTAATGGACTACCAATTCTTGAAATCCCTTTTTCGGTAAGTCTGGCAACAGGAGAATTGTTTTGAGCGCATCTAATTTTAGCCGATTCTATATTTCCATTTAGTACGCTATCCTTAATTTGAAGCATAAAATTGGGATCTACCTGCGTGGCAGCTTTAATTGCAAACAACCGCTCAAAATAAATGTACACGGCTACAAATAATAGCACAAACAAAATTCCGATAATGATCTGGCCACCCAAACCACCGCTTAACATTAAATCAAATAATGAAAGGGTTTTCTCTTCTACGACAGGCTCAACCTCTAAGGCTGCTTGAGCAGCGTCGGGATCTTGGAAAAAGTTTAACATAGATAAAATTAGGTTTGTTAGTGTAACGTGAGATTGTAAATTTAATTGTAGCAAAATCTATACTAATTGTTTTAATGCAATTTCAAAAGCAGTACTACTAATACCAGTTTTGGAACTATTATTATCAAACGTGTTCTGAATTGCATTTTTTATCGTCATTGAAGTATCATTAAATATAGCTTCATCTGTCATTTGCACTCGTCTCTCCATAAAATAAGCAAATACTCTTGCCATCCCGCAATTTGCAATAAAATCTGGCACAACACTTACTTTTTCATCGGCATATTCCATAATAGGCCCAAAGAAAATTTCCTTGTCTGCAAATGGCACATTTGCCCCACTGGAAATCATTTCCAATCCACCATCTATTAATCTTGCCACTTGGTCTTTAGTTACCAATCTAGATGCTGCACAAGGAGCAAATATGTCAGCATTCAAATCCCAGATCTTATCGTTGATCTCTTCAAAAGGGATCAAGTTTGGATGTTTCAAAGTATTCCCATCCTTGTTAAGGAACAATTCTTTTATTTCTTCAAATGAAAACCCGTCTTCATTTATCAATCCTCCAACACGATCTATAATTCCTATTACCTTAACACCCATTTGAGACAAGTAATAAGCCGCTGCGGATCCTACATTCCCAAATCCTTGAACGATCGCTTTTTTTCCTTTTACATCCCCTCCATAAATTGAATAGTAATGTTTCACAGCTTCTGCAACCCCGTAACCGGTGATCATATCGGCTACGGTATATTTTCTTGACACATCTGGGGAATAGGTTGAATTCTCTAGAACCTTTATCACCCCTTGACGTAACTGTCCAATTCTATTGATCTTGTCTGCTTCTGTAGGCTGAAAATGCCCATTAAAAACACCTTCCTGCGGATGCCAAACGCCACAATTTTCGGTTATTGGAATTACTTCATGAATTTCATCCACATTCAAATCCCCACCGGTTCCATAATAACTTTTCAATAAAGGAGAAACCACCTTATACCATCTTTCCAAAACCCCTTTTTTACGAGGATCGTTGGGATCGAAATTTATACCAGATTTCGCTCCGCCAATTGCTGGTCCAGAAACGGTAAATTTTACCTCCATGGTCTTAGCAAGAGAAAGCACCTCATTCATATCCAGTCCCTTTCTCATTCTAGTTCCTCCACCGGCAGCTCCACCTCTAAGGGAGTTTATCACAGTCCATCCTTCCGCTTCGGTTTCAGCATCTTTCCAGTTAAAAACAATCTCGGGCTCCTTGTTTTCGTATAAATCGAGTAAATCTTTCATGTATAATTCGGTTTGAACGCAAATATAAAAAACAAAACCACCCTTAAGGAGAAAATCACAAAATATTAGGGCTCATAAACCAAGCCTGCACAATGATCATATTCTGCTCCAGTTACCGAGCTTAATACATTTATCTCTTCTCTTAATTTTAGTACTCCCAAGAACCCAAAGATCACGGCTTCTTTAAAATTTACAATTTCTGAAGCAGGAATAGAGAGCTTGGCAGTTGTTTTTTGTTGAAGAAGTTCCATTAAAAAGTTATTAAAAACACCTCCACCAGTAAACAGGGCTTCAACGTTGGGATCATCTTTCATGTTTTTTGCTATTTCTGAAGCTATATGTTGACAATAAGTATTCATTATTGAAGGGATATCTTCTTCAAAACTCTTCAAAATGGGTAAAATCGAGCTATTTACCCATTCCATACCCAATGATTTAGGAGAATTCAACTTATAAAAAGGAAGCGCTTCAAGTAGTTCATAGAGATCAGGATCAAATTTTCCAGATCTTGCAATTTTCCCACCATCATCATATTCTTTCCCTAGTTTTTCTGAATAGTAATTAAGCACCGTGTTCACAGCGCATATATCGTAGGCAATTCTATCCCCATCTTTATTTGTAGAGATATTGGCAAATCCGCCCAGGTTTACACAATAAGTATATGGTGCAAACAACAGTTGATCTCCTATTGGAACTAAGGGCGCCCCTTGACCACCCAAACCTACATCCTGCACTCGAAAATCACAGACCACTCTTGCTCCCAGAAGCGCTGCCAACTTGGGAAGATTTCCAATTTGCAAGGTGAATCCATTTTCCGGCTCATGTTTTATAGTGTGCCCATGACTACATACCGCATCAAGTTTTTTGGTTGAATGTTTATCCATAAAATTTGAAATAATCGTGGCTAGATAGCTTGTATACTCTTCGTCCAACTCCTCTAATTCTCGATAAGTGCAATTTAACCCATCATTCAATTTTTTTTTCCATTCCGGGCTATATCGGGTAGTTTCGGCTTTCAGAATTTTAAAATGCCATTGAGAATCCTTGGTAAAATGAATATATGCTAGATCCACCCCATCCAAAGAAGTTCCAGACATCACTCCCAATACCTTATAGTCAATTGTTTTCATACTTGTAAAAATAATTATTCTTAATTGAATATTAGGGGTCAAAAAGGTATCTTTGGGCACTTTAAAAAATGAATTTTTAAAATAAATTACCTAATGGATTTTAAACTTACAGAAGAGCACATAATGATTCGTGATGCTGCGAGGGATTTTGCTAACAGCGAACTTTTACCGGGAGTAATTGAAAGAGATGAAAAACAAGAATTCCCAACCGAGCAAATCAAAAAAATGGGAGAACTCGGTTTCTTGGGAATGATGGCTTCCCCAGAATATGGTGGTGGCGGAATGGATACCGTATCTTATGTGCTGGCAATGGAAGAAATTTCCAAGATAGATGCATCAGCTTCTGTGGTAATGTCTGTAAACAATTCTTTGGTTTGTTGGGGATTGGACACTTTTGGGTCTCCAGAACAAAAGGAAAAATACCTTGCCAAATTGACCACTGGAGAGTCTATAGGCGCATTTTGTTTATCTGAGCCAGAAGCGGGCAGTGATGCCACCTCACAACAAACTACGGCAATAGATCACGGAGATCATTATATCTTAAATGGAACTAAAAATTGGATCACTAACGGAAAGACGGCAGATTTCTATTTAGTAATTGCACAAACAGATCGTGAAAAGAAACATAAAGGGATCAATGCTTTTATAGTTGAAAAAACTTGGAAAGGTTTCGAAATTGGCCCTAAAGAACAAAAATTGGGAATTAGAGGAAGTGACACCCATTCATTGATTTTTAACGACGTAAAAGTTCCGAAAGAAAATAGAATTGGAGAAGATGGCTTCGGGTTTAAATTCGCTATGAAAACACTAGCTGGAGGAAGAATTGGAATCGCTGCACAAGCCTTAGGAATTGCAGGAGGAGCTTATGAGCTTGCTTTAAAATATTCTAAAGTAAGAAAAGCATTTGGAACCGAAATTTGTAACCACCAGGCAATAGCTTTTAAATTGGCAGATATGCACGTTTCTATTGAAGCTGCAAGAATGTTGGTAATGAAAGCAGCTGTAGATAAGGATAACAAAGAGAATTACGATCTTTCTGGAGCTATGGCAAAATTATATGCGTCTCAAGTTGCTATGGATGTAGCAGTAGAAGCAGTGCAAGTTCACGGTGGAAATGGATATGTAAAGGAATATCATGTAGAACGTATGATGCGGGATGCAAAGATCACACAGATTTACGAAGGAACTTCAGAAATACAAAAAATAGTGATTTCCAGAAGTATTATCAACGCATAACGTTCACTATCACTTAACCAAGTTTTTAAATTATTTTACTTTGTATTTAATAGCGGTGCGTAATTCGGTGCGTAAAAATTTAGGATAAGGCCTTAGGCTTTATAAAGCCTAAAGAAATAAGATTATGGATAGTTCCTCATTGCCCACAAAAGAAAAGCCTTCCATTTTGGAGGGCCTTTTTGTGTCTTCTATTTAGAGTTTTTAATTCTACACCTTAAATACTTTGTGGATTAGTCCCGTGGTGCCTAAATCGATAAGAAGAGTATAATCAACTATTGTGATGCTTTCTTTAACTTTAAAACCTCCAAAACACGTTCTAAAGCCATTCCTCTGGAGCCTTTAATAAGAATATAGGAATTTTGAACTTCTTCGGTTTCAAGATTTAATTGAAGGTCAGAAAAGTTTTCGAATTTCTTTATTTTTTGATTTTTTGATTGCGTCTTGAAAAAATTTTTACCGACAAGAAATATTTGTTTTAGGTTCAAGTTTTTCAGAAAGTCAACAATATATTGATGTTCTTCTTCGGAAGTTGCTCCAAGTTCAAACATATCTCCTAAAATGACTATCTTATTATCGGCGGGATTGGCTTTAAAACTTTCTAAAGCGGCCTTCATACTGGTGGGATTTGCATTATAGGCATCCATTAGTATTGCATTGCTCCCACATTTTACAATTTGAGAACGATTGTTTTTAGGGGAGTAGTTAAAAATGGCTTTTTGAATACTTTCTATGGGAATTTTAAAGTAAAGCCCAATACATATGGAAGCGGCTATATTTAGGGCATTATAGTTCCCTGTGAGCTGACTTTTAATAGTAGTTTCTTGGTATTGCACTTCGGCTAGGGTTTTGGAGTTGTCATAATCAATAATAACGTCAGCACTGTTTGATTCTCCGAAAGTAAATATGTTATGGTAATCTATTTGTTTTAGCTGAATGGGGTCATCAATGTTCAGGAACAGTTTTCCGTTAAATGCCTTCAAATAGTTGTATAATTCGCTTTTTGCCGCGACGACTCCCTCTAAACTTCCAAAACCTTCCAGATGTGCTTTCCCGAAATTTGTGATATAACCATAATTGGGCCTGGCTATTTCGCATAATTTTTCAATCTCTTTATGATGGTTTGCACCCATTTCCACTATGCCAAATTCAGTTTTTGAATTCATGGACAGTAATGTGAGAGGAACCCCAATATGATTGTTTAAATTTCCCACAGTGGCTATAGTATTGAACTTTTTCTTTAATACGGCATGTATTAATTCCTTACTGGTCGTTTTTCCATTGCTCCCCGTAATGGCAAGGATTGGAATATTTAAGAATTTACGATGATAGGTGCTTAGCTTTTGGAGCGTATCCAATACATTGTCTACTAAAATATAGCGCTCATTTTGTTCGTCTATTTCTTTATCTATAATGGCATGACTTGCACCTTTGGACAAGGCTTTTTTGGCAAATAAATTGCCGTTAAAGTGGTTCCCTGTTAAAGCGAAAAATAATTGATTGGTTTTGATTGCTCGAGTATCTGTAGCCACGCCTTTGCTTTCAAGAAATAGCTGATGTAATGTTTCTATATTCATTACTTAAATATGTTAAATAGCAAACGGTTCAAAAAGTAGTTTTTCGAATTTCAAATAAATTAGAAACCTAAGATCCTAATTATAATAAACGAAAAATAAACTTTTTAAACCGCTTTATCCAAAAACATCAAGATTAATTCCTTGCCGTTTTGTTTTTGTCTTTAGATTTAGAACCAACCCTAGACATAGCGTTTCTAAACCCAATATAGTCTGTAGCCATATCTTGAGGGAAATATCTTCTTTGAGACGGATCCAACCAATATGCTCTATCTCTCCAAGAACCACCCTTATATACGCGAACCTCATCACTAACTAAAGTAGTTCTGCTAGTTTCATCATAGTTGGGTTTTACAGTTCCTATACTATCTGTATCTGTACTAAATTGAGGGGAATTATACATTCTCTTGGAAGGGTTCGAAATTTCATTGAATGGTTCGTAATACCTTGTAGAACTCTTATCTCCATCACGGAAGTTTCTGTTGTCGCTTTCGTTAAAATTTGTTCTTAGATAAGTGTCCTTTTCATTAATTGGCACTTGAGCCAATTCTCCTGGAAGAGCCCTGGCCATAATCCTTCCACTACTTAAAGTGTCATATACAACACCATCTGGTGCTACAACTTTTACAGTACCATCATCGTTGATAGCGTTCTTGGTGTACACATTTCCTCTGTAGTAGTTGAAGTCGTTAAACTCATCATCTACTATAGGCCTATAAACATCGGCTACCCATTCTGCCACGTTTCCGGCCATATCATAAAGGCCATAATCGTTTGCTTCGTAAGATTTCACTTCGGCGGTAATGTCAGCGCCATCATCGCTCCAACCTGCGATTCCGCCATAATCACCTTCGCCTTGTTTAAAATTGGCTAGTTGATCACCTTGTCTTTTAACATCTCCAGAACGAGTGTATTGACCATCCCATGGGTATTTTTTTCTACCGCGGTAAACGTTATAGTTTCTAATGCCTACCAGTCCTAAAGCTGCATATTCCCATTCTGCTTCTGTAGGCAATCTGTATTCAGGTAATAGTACACCGTCTTTTCGTTGGATATAGATATTTTTGGAATTGCTAGTGTCCTTTGCAGTTCCTAGTTTATCTGCATTTTTACCTCCCCTTGTAATACTATCATTGCCACCATAAGTTCTGGTTGGAGCATTCAAGTACGTTTCAGTATCAAAAGTGGTTCCTCCATCAACATCTGTATAGCGGGCTCCTTTTTTGGAATATCCTTCTTGCTCTAATTTAAGTTCATTTACCCTGTTGGTCCTCCATTTGCTGAATTCGGTTGCCTGAATCCAGTTAACTCCCACCACAGGATAATTTGAATATGCAGGGTGACGTAAATAATTATTCACCATGGTTTCGTTGAAGCCTAATCGGTTTCTCCAAACCAAAGTATCTGGCACGGCACCAGTATAGATATTTTTATAATTTGGTTCACTTGGCGGGAAGATATTTTTTAACCAATCCAAGTATTCCATATACATGATATTCGTGACTTCGGTTTCGTCCATATAAAAAGACTGAACGTGCTGCTGGGTAGGGGTGTTGTTCCAGTCATGCATTACATCATCCTGCACTCTTCCCATGGTAAAGGTCCCGCCTTCCACAAAAACAAGCCCAGGTCCAGTTTCCTGTTCCTTATAATTTGTTTTGTATTGGAAACCGCCTTCTTTAGAATTAATATCCCATCCAGTAGCTCTTGAGTTGTTTTTGTAATCTTTAGAATTGTTACAACTAAACAAACTAGCGCCTATAGCGATAGCAAATAGTGTCTTAAAGGCAACATTAGTCCTCATATTTTGTTCTGTTTATGTAGTAATTTAGGCTTTGCAATATAGTGATTAACGTGAAAAGTACAAGTTTATTTTGTCTTAATCAAAATGGGTTAAACAGTTAACATTCTTGAGGCTTACCACTTTTTTGGTAAATTTAATATATCCACAAAAGTAATACTTAATATCAAGGTTTAAAATATTTTTGGTTAAGCTTGTGAAAACGAGTGGATGGATGCAATAAAAACAACAAATTGCAGTTTTAATAGAATCGTTGGGTTTTTACGAATTCTAATGAAATACAACGTAAAATTGCTGGGAGGAACATCTCTTAACAAGAATAAAAATATATATTTGTTAAAGACTAAATAATGTGATGAAAAAAATTACGATACTTTTTCTTGGATTTTCCCTCTTATCAAATTCGCTTATGTTTTCCCAAGAGGAACGGGATAGGGTTATAACCACAGCCGTTCCTTTCTTATTGATCGCAGCCGATGCTAGAGCAGCTGGAATGGGGGATCAAGGGGTCGCAACTTCTGCAGATGCCTTTTCTCAACAATGGAACCCAGCTAAATATGCATTTATAAATAGTGAGCAAGGTGTAGGTGTGTCCTACACGCCTTATCTAAGCAGTATAGTGAATGATATATTTTTGGGGAACCTTACTTATTTTAATAGGCTTGACGAAAAAAGTGCCGTTGCGGTAAGTTTGAGATATTTTAGCTTAGGGTCTATTGAAGCTCAGGAAGGCTTTGGAGATGAACCTTTACTATTGAGCCCAAATGAATTAACCTTTGATCTTTCTTATTCGTTGCGATTAGCTGAAAATTTTTCCATGGCAGTTGCAGGGCGGTATTTGAGGTCTGATCTTAAGTTGTCCATAGGCAGTGAAGATGCTACCGCTGCTTCCACTTTTGGGGTAGATGTAGCGGCCTTCTATCAAAGTAGCGATATTGTTTTTTCAAATTTTGATGGACGCTTTAGAGCTGGCATGAATATTTCCAACATTGGGCCAAAAATCAAGTATGATGAGGTAGGTCAGGAAAATTTTATTCCAACCAATTTAAAAGTTGGGGGAGGTTTCGACTTTATTTTTGATCCATCAAATAGATTAGGGACTTATCTTGAATTTAATAAATTATTAGTTCCTACGCCACAGGATTTTAATAATAATGGGGTAATTGGTGATAGTGAAGATGATGAAGAATATAATAGTATTGGAGCTATTCAAGGGATTTTTAAATCTTTTGGTGATGCGCCAGATGGTTTTAGGGAAGAATTAAAAGAGATTACTTGGGCGCTTGGCGCTGAATATGTTTATCAGGATCAATTTTCCCTTAGAACTGGGTATTTTAATGAAAGCGATACAAAAGGTTCAAGAAAATTTGTTGCCATAGGAGCTGGTTTCAAATATGCTCCGGTAGTTATAGATGTTTCTTATTTGTTTTCTACTTCTAATGTAGTAAGTCCTTTAGAAGGAACCCTTAGATTTGGATTGGTCTTTAATTTTGGTGAAGAATACGACGATAATTAAAAATTTGTATATTTCCGGCAGTTCGTGGTGTTTCTATAATAATATAGTGACCATATTAAGGCGAAAAAAAAACCAAGCAATTTAGATGAAATCAATAACCATTTCTACAACAATAGAAATCTACGATTCTTTAGTTGAACTTCCAGAAGAAGTTATAAAACTCATGAACACCGCAGTTGAAGCTCGGGAAAAAGCATATGCTCCATATTCTAAATTTCATGTGGGTGCCGCCATACTGTTGGATAATAATGAAGTCATTTCTGGAAGCAATCAGGAAAATGCTTCGTATCCAAGTGGTTTGTGTGCAGAGAGAACAGCAATATATTATGCAGGAGCAACCTATCCTGAAGCCATTATTAAGAGAATTGCGATTTCGGCCACATCTGTGAATCATGCAGTAACTACTCCAATACCACCTTGTGGTGCATGCAGGCAGGCCATAGCAGAGTACGAGATCAAGCAAAATGAACCTATTGAAATTTATTTTATGGGAGAAAGTGGCAAGGTTGCAAAATCCAATTCCCTAAAGGATCTATTGCCTCTGGCCTTCGATAAGTCTTATCTATAACGTTTTCGTTATTTTAAATAATAAAACTGTTTTTCATTCTTATTGAAAATAGTATTTTTGTTATCCGCTTGGCAAAATCCAGTGTCCGGTCTAAATATATTTGTAAATGAAGAAAATTACCAAAGCCACTTATTTGAAGTGGTACGAGGATATGCTTTTTTGGAGAAAGTTTGAGGATAAATTAGCTCAGGTATATATTCAACAAAAAGTAAGGGGTTTTTTGCACCTATATAATGGGCAAGAAGCAATTCTGGCCGGAGCATTGCATGCAATGGATCTTACAAAAGATAAGATGATCACTGCCTATAGAAATCATGTGCAGCCAATTGGTATGGGTGTGGATCCTAAAAGGGTAATGGCAGAATTGTATGGTAAGAAAACCGGGACTTCTCAAGGCCTTGGGGGCTCTATGCATATCTTTTCCAAAGAACATCGTTTTTATGGGGGCCACGGAATTGTAGGTGGACAAATACCTTTGGGTGCTGGACTCGCATTTGCCGATAAGTACTTTAAAAGGGATGCGGTCACCTTAACCTTTATGGGAGATGGTGCTATGCGTCAGGGTTCGCTTCATGAAACCTTAACAATGGCGGTAAATTGGAATCTTCCTGTAGTTTTTTGTGTGGAAAATAATGGCTATGCTATGGGAACTTCTGTGGCCAGAACTTCAAAAAGCACAGAAATCTGGAAAATGGGCTTAGGGTACGAAATGCCATGTGGTCCTGTAGATGCAATGAATCCTATAAAGGTGGCAGAAGCCTTGGATGAAGCTATTAAAAGGGCACGAACTGGAAAAGGACCTACTTTCTTAGAGTTAAAAACCTATAGATATAGAGGGCATTCTATGAGTGATGCTCAAAAATATAGAACTAAAGATGAGGTTGCCGAATATCAAAAAGTAGACCCTATAACCCAGGTGTTGGATATTATTAAAGACAAAAAGTACGCAACAGATAAAGAGATCAAGGAGATAGATAAACGTGTCAAGGAAATGGTTCTGGAATGTGAAAAATTCGCAGAAGAATCAGAGTATCCAGATGCAAGCTTGATGTACGATGCTGTTTACGAACAAGAAGACTATCCGTTTTTATCACATAAAGTAGAGTAAATTATGGCCGAAGTAATAAATATGCCACGTCTTAGTGACACCATGGAAGAAGGGGTGGTTGCTAAATGGTTGAAAAAAGTTGGGGATAAAGTAGAAGAAGGCGATATTTTAGCTGAAATCGAAACCGATAAAGCTACGATGGAATTTGAATCCTTTTATGAAGGAACATTGCTTCATATAGGAATTGAAGAAGGGGAAACCGCTCCGGTAGATGATTTACTTGCCATAATTGGTGAAAAAGGGGAGGATATTTCTAAATTAATAAAAGGAGATAGTAAATCTTCAAAAAAAGAGGAAAACAAAACGGAGTCCGAGGATACTTCCAAGGACGCTCCTGTAAAAGATTCTAAAGATAAAGAAGAGGAAGAATCACAAGAGGAAGATTCAGAAAAAACCGAGGCTTCTGAAATTCCTGAAGGAGTAGAGATAATTAATATGCCTAGGCTTAGTGATACCATGGAAGAAGGTACCGTAGCAACTTGGCTTAAGAAGGAAGGGGACACCGTAGAGGAAGGAGATATTTTAGCTGAAATCGAGACCGATAAGGCTACAATGGAATTTGAGTCTTTTTATGAAGGAACCTTGCTTAAAATTGGGGTTCAAGAAGGGGAAACCGTAAAAGTTGATACCTTGTTAGCTATTATTGGTCCCAAAGGAACAGATGTTTCAGGTATTGGATCTGGAAAAGCTGAGCCAAAATCTTCAGGTAAAAAAGAGGAAGCTCCATCTAAAGAAGATGATTCATCTAATGAAGCTTCAGAAGAAAAACCTAACGTGAATACTACCGAAGCTAAAGATGGAGGCAGAATATTCGCTTCGCCGTTGGCAAAGAAAATAGCCGAAGATAAAGGGATAAATCTTGCCGATGTTAAGGGTTCTGGAGAAAATGGTAGAATTGTAAAGAAAGACGTGGAAACTTTCAAACCTTCAGCTCAACCCACAACAGCTAGATCGGAAAGCCCTGTTTCTTCTTCAGAAAAACCTGTGCAAACATACGTTCCTGCGGGCGAAGAATCTTATGAGGAGATCAAGAATTCCCAAATGCGCAAAACCATTGCAAAACGTTTGGGGGAATCTAAATTTACCGCGCCACATTATTATTTAACGATCGAGGTGAATATGGAATTTGCAATGATTTCCAGAAAACAGATCAATGAGATTCCAGATGTGAAGGTTTCTTTTAACGATATGGTGATCAAGGCTTCGGCAATGGCACTAAGAAAACATCCAAGGGTGAATTCTCAATGGACCGGAGATAGCACAAAAATAGCAAAGCATATCCATATGGGGGTTGCGGTGGCTGTGGAAGATGGATTGGTGGTGCCCGTTGTGAAATTTGCCGATCAATTGTCGATGACCCAAATTGGAGCGCAAGTTAAAGATCTTGCAGGAAAGGCCCGAAATAAAAAGTTGCAACCATCAGAAATGGAAGGAAGTACTTTTACGGTTTCCAACCTTGGGATGTTTGGGATTACCGAATTTACCAGTATCATCAATCAGCCAAATTCCGCGATCCTCTCTGTAGGGACAATTGTAGAAAAGCCGGTGGTGAAAAATGGACAAATTGTAGTAGGAAACACCATGAAAGTTACTTTGGCATGTGATCATAGAACTGTAGATGGGGCTACCGGAGCAGCTTTCTTGCAAACTTTAAAAATATATTTGGAGAACCCGGTAACCATGTTGGCATAATCCAAAAGCCTTTAGGGAATATACTATTTGAAAATCCCGCGCTATTGCGGGATTTTTTTATCTTTATAGTTATGATAAAAACATTTTTAAGAACAGCCGGCTTTGGGCTGTTGTTTGTATTTTTCGCGTGTAACCTTACACAAAATTCTACAGAAGAGAAGCAAATAATAATCCCACCGACAAAGAAAATTGAAATCGCCAAGGCGACTTTAAACGAGTCATCTGTAAAAGAGGGATTGGATTTTCTAGCATCAAATGATTTAATGGGACGAAATACAGGTTCAAAGGGAATTGAGAAAGCAGCAGTGTATATTGAGGGTATTCTCGAGAGAAATAATATTAAGCCATATTTTGCCACATATCGGGATTCCTTCACAGTAAAGGATGCAACAGGTTATAATATTGTTGGTTTGGCTGAAGGAACAGATCCTGTATTGAAAAATGAGTTTTTAATAATAAGCGCCCATTACGACCATATAGGCTTAATTTCTCCAATTGCAAACGATTCTATTGCAAATGGTGCGAACGATAATGCTGCAGGTTCTGTGGCTGTTTTGGAATTGGCAAAATATTTTGGCGCTGCACCAAAAAACAAAAGAAGTATTCTCTTTGTTTTTCTTTCTGCTGAAGAAAAGGGGCTTTTTGGATCCAAGCATTTGGCCAAAAGGTTGAAGGATGAAAACTTGGATCTCTATGTGAACTTTAATATTGAAATGATTGGAGTTCCTATGGTAGGAAAGGATCATAAGGCTTATTTGACCGGGTATGAAGAATCCAATCTTGCAGATAAATTCAATGAATATTCCAATGAAAAGGTATTGGGGTTTCTTCCGAAGGCAAAGGAATTTGATCTTTTTAGAAGGAGCGACAATTATTCTTTCTATAAAGAATTCAATGTGCCAGCACAAACCATTAGCACCTTTGATTTTACAAATTATAATTATTACCATCAAGTTCAGGATGAAGCCGATAAGCTGGATATTCCTTTTATGATAGATCTTATAGAAGCTATAATTCCTGGAATTTATACCATGGCAAATACTCCAACCAAAGAAATAAAACTCAATTAAGAATGAAGCATGTAGTAATAACAGGTACCAGCAGGGGAATTGGTTTTGAAATGGTCAAACTTTTTTCTGAAGCTGGGCATCGTGTAATGGCGCTTTCAAGAAAACCGGAATCGCTTCAGGCTTTAAAGTTGAAGAATGTACAGGTGATTGCCTGCGACATTACCAAGGAAGAAGAACTTCAAAAAATAGCGGCTCATATTGAAAAGACTTGGAAAAAAGTAGATGTTTTAATCAATAACGCAGGAGCAATTTTAAATAAATCTTTTGCTGAAGCCTCTTTGGATGAGTTTAAAGCCATTTATAACACGAATGTTTTTGGCGTGGCAGGACTTATTCAAAAACTACTTCCTTTTATGGATTCCACCTCTCATGTAGTTAACATCAGCAGTATGGGCGCTGTGCAAGGCAGTATGAAATTTCCGGGTCTTTCGGCATATAGTTCGAGCAAGGGAGCATTAATAACCTTGACAGAAATGTTGGCAGAAGAATATAAAGAGAATGGACCCTCCTTTAATGTATTGGCTTTAGGTGCCGTGCAAACCGAAATGTTGGCGGAAGCTTTTCCAGGATACAAAGCACCGGTTTCTGCTCAAGGGATGGCGGAGTATATTTTGGATTTCAGCCTTAATGGTCAAAAATATTATAACGGTAAACTGTTACAGGTTTCCAATAGTACCCCTTAAAAAGGAAGAAATGAGCGATGTTCTTGAAAAATATTTGCCAAGTCACGCAGTATCTCCTATTTTCAACCTTATAGAAGAACATAACATTCATCTTAAAATTGTTAATGAAAGGGTTACGAGGCATGGGGATTATAGAAGGAAGCCAAATGGAGGTCATCAAATAACAATCAATGCGAATCTAAATAGGTTCAGGTTTTTGATAACCTTGGTGCATGAAATTGCCCATCTGTTAGCGTTCGAAAGATTTGGAAGTGCAATAAAACCACACGGGAGGGAATGGAAATTCACTTTTCAGCAAATGATGTTGCCATTCATAAGACCTGAGATATTTCCCATACAATTATTACCTTTAATTGCTAAACATTTCAAAAACCCTAAAGCGAGCAGCGATACCGATGCGCAATTATCTGTAGCCCTTAAAAGTTTTGATCCCGAAAATGATAAAAATTATATTTTCGAACTTCCCCTAGGTGGTGTCTTCAGAATTTATAATGGTAAGGTTTTTAAGAAAGGCGCAAAGAGAAGGAAGCGGTATGAGTGTGTAGAGATGGATACGGGCAAGATTTATTTATTTCAACCTAATGCCGAAGTAGAGTTAATAGCAGTTTAGGTTTTAAACAAAAGAAAGAATGACAAGTTACAATCAAGATTATTATGCAGTAATTATGGCTGGTGGGGTAGGTTCCAGGTTCTGGCCTTTAAGTACGGCCAAATACCCAAAACAGTTTCACGATATGTTGGGCATTGGGGAAACTTTATTGCAAAGCACTTATAACAGGCTTACCAATGTAGTACCTCGGGAGAATATCCTTGTTCTTAGTAATGAAGCTTACAACGAAATAATAAAGGAGCAACTTCCCAAAATTACCCAGGAACAAATTATTTTGGAGCCGGCAATGCGAAATACGGCACCCTGTATCTTGTTGGCGGCAATGAAGATCAAGAAAAAAAATCCAAATGCTGTAATGATCGTAGCACCTAGTGATCATTTTATCAATGATGAAGATGCCTTTGCTGTAGATATCAATTTAGCTTTTGAAGCTGCCATTAAGGAAGATATTCTAGTAACACTGGGAATAAAGCCCACTTTTCCCAATACTGGTTACGGTTATATAAAATATGGCAAAGAAGAAGGGAAAGACCTTCAGAAGGTGGAAGTATTTACTGAAAAACCTACATTAAGAAATGCTAAAAAGTATTTGAAAGAAGGAAACTACGTTTGGAATGCCGGAATTTTTATTTGGAAAGCGTCCTTTATTACAGATTCTTTCAAAACCTTTTTACCGGAAATGTTCAATCTATTCAATGATGGAAAAAAAATTCTAAACACTTCTAAAGAAGAAATATTTGTTAAGGACACTTATCCAGAAGCACAAAATATTTCTATAGATTATGCAATCATGGAAAAGTCAGATTCGGTTTATGTAATTCGGGCTTCGTTTAAATGGAGCGATCTGGGGACTTGGGGTTCATTGCATGAGGAATTAGCTAAAGATGCTGAAGATAATGCGGTGGTAAATGCACGATTATTACCTCAAGATGCAACCGGAAATATGATCTATACACATAACTCCAAAGTGGTGGTTCTAGATGGGTTGAAGGATTATATTATAGTTGATGATAAAGATGTTTTACTGATTGTTCCTAAGGATAAAGAACAAGATATTAAAGAGATTAGGAATAAGGTAATGGAAAAATTTGATGAGCGTTTAGGATAGCAATAGTCAATAAAAGTAGGTTAACGGCAAGTCTCCGAATAAAAATTTTTTAGATTGAAATTGGATAAGCTTGTAGGTAAGGTAAAATTTAATCAATGCCCTTTTAATTGTGCATCCCTTACCTTTTTAAACAGATTGGAAGAGTATACGAAGTCGGTCACTGTCTTATCATCTGTTTGAAAAATCTGGGATTTGTCGCCTTTCCAAGCGAGAACACCATCTTTTAAAAATGCGATATTTTCCCCTATTTCCAGCACCGAGTTCATGTCGTGTGTGATAATTACCGTAGTTATGTCATTTTCTCGGGTTAATTCCTGAATAAGATTATCTATTACGGTTGCAGTGGTTGGATCCAACCCGGAGTTGGGTTCATCGCAAAACAAGTATTTTGGTTTGTTCACAATGGCACGTGCAATTGCTACTCGTTTTTGCATTCCCCCGCTAATTTCTGCAGGATATTTATTCGCGCTACCCTCCAAATTAACACGCTCCAAGACTTCAGCTACTCTGGATTTTAATTTTCGTTTACGCTGATTAGTGAACATTCGCAGCGGAAACATTACATTTTCTTCCACCGTCATAGAATCAAATAAGGCACCTCCCTGAAACAACATTCCTACCTCTTTCCGCAGCTCTCTTTGTTCTTCCTCTGTAAAAGTGGAGTATGCTTTTCCATCATATTCTATAGTTCCTTCTTCGGGCTTAAATAGGCCCAGCATACTTTTTAAAAGTACGCTTTTCCCAGATCCTGATTGGCCAATTATTAAATTGGTTTTTCCTGTTTCAAAAACAAAATTGATCCCTTTCAGAATTTCTTCGCCATCAAAACCTTTATGAAGATTCTTTACTTCGATCATTAACTAAGCAATAATTGGGTTACTAAATAATTTGTAATAATTATAATAACGCTGGTCCACACAAAAGAGGTGGTGCTTGCATGTCCCACTTCCAATGCGCCGCCTTTCATATAATAGCCATGGTATGCGGGTACTGTTGCTAATATCATTGCAAAAATAAAAGTTTTAATAAATGCATAGACTACCTGAAATCCCTCAAAATCATCTTGTAATCCTGTTAGAAAAAGATCTGCACCAACAAAACCCCCTAGAACTGCGGCGGCATAGGCCCCCATAATCCCTAAGAACATAGCAATAGCGATCACAAAAGGGTATGTAAGCATAGCTATTATTTTCGGGAAAATCAAATAGTTCAAGGAATTTATCCCCATTACTTCCAAAGCATCAATTTGTTCGGTTACACGCATGGATCCAATACTCGAAGTTATAAATGAACCCACTTTGCCTGCCATGATAATAGAGATAAAGGTAGGTGCAAATTCGAGAATTATGGATTGCCTTGCGGCAAATGCTATTAAAGTCTTTGGAATCAAAGGGTTGTTTAGGTTTAGGGCAGTTTGTATTGCCACAACCCCACCAATAAAAAAGGAGATAAAAGAAACTATCCCCAAGGAACCAATAATAAGCTCATTTATCTCTTTGAATATTAATTCTCTTAAAACAGAGCGTTTGGTCATTCTGCCAAACACGCCTTTAATCATTAAAAAATATTCACCAATAGAATGGATGTAGCTCATCAAGGAATTTTTGTAAAGCTAAAATACTAAAATTTAGCAGGAAACTATTTAACGAAGAATTAAAGTTTAAACTCCAATTCTTTAGTAATTTTGAGATACTTATTAATCGTTTATCCATTTTATGAAATATTACATCACGATTCTTTTTATCACAACGCTTTCTTTTACTTCCCTAGCTCAAGGCAAACCAGATAATTCTATTAATCCAGATAAGCCGAAATTGGTGGTTGGGGTTGTTGTGGACCAAATGAGGTATGATTATTTGACCAGATTTTGGAATAAATATGAAAATGATGGGTTTAAGAGATTAATTGCAGAAGGTTTCAACTTTAAGAACAATCATTTTAATTACATTCCAACCTATACCGCTCCAGGACATGCCTCGGTATTTACGGGAACTACTCCGCAAAATCATGGAATTATCAGCAATAGCTGGTACAACAAGTTCGAGCAGCAATATATTTATTGTGTAACAGATGTAAATGTACAGCCTCTTGGCACGTTGGCTTCCGCAGGAAAAATGTCTCCACACAGAATGCTCACTACCACAATTGCAGACGAAAACAGATTGTTTACTCAAATGAGGGGAAAAACAATTGGGATTGCCTTAAAAGATAGGGGTGCAATATTGCCTGCTGGCCATACAGCCAATGCAGCGTATTGGTTTCATGGCCAAGAAGAGGGCAAATGGATAAGCAGTACTTTTTATATGGAAGAAATGCCAAAATGGGTTCAGGATTTCAATATTTCGGGCGCAGCGCTCTCTTATATGAAGCCTTGGGATGCCCTTAAGGATTTGGATTCCTATTTAGAAAGCGGCATAGATGAAAATCTTTTTGAAACTGGTTATAGCGGTAAGAAAACTGCCACTTTTCCTTATGATCTAGAAAAGTTGGAAAAAGAAAATGGAAATTATGATCTCTTAAAAGTGACTCCTTATGGAAATTCATTGACCACAGATTTTGCTATTGCTGCCATAAAAGGTGAGGCGTTAGGGAAAGATGAATTCACGGATTTTCTAACCGTAAGTTTTTCCAGCACCGATTATATAGGACATAATTTTGGGGTGAATTCTAAAGAGATCGAAGATGCGTATTTACGATTGGATCTCGATATAGCTAGACTACTTGCAAATTTAGATGAAGAGGTAGGAAATGGAAATTACGCCTTTTTTCTAACCGCAGATCATGGGGGGGGAGATGTTCCAACCTATTTAACCTCTGTTAAAATCCCTTCTGGATATTTTGATGATGTTGAATTCGATACAAAATTGAAGGAATTTATTTTTCAAAAATATAAGAAGGAAAATCTGATTGAATCTATTTCCAATTATCAGGTATTTTTTAATTATAGGAATTTGGCAGATGCTGAAATAGATCGAAAGTCCTTTGAACAAAATATTGCCCATTTTATTTTACAATACCCAAAAGTGAGTAGGGTATTTACTAGAAATCAACTAGAAAGCGGTAATTATACTGAAGGCATTTCTGGTTTGATTCAAAATGGTTTTAACCAGAAAAGAAGTGGGGATGTGGTCTTTGTGCTGGATCCGGCCGTGATCTCGTATACTACAACTACAGGTTCTACCCATGGAAGCGGGTTTTCCTATGACACACATGCCCCTTTAATTTTCTTCGGAAAGGGTATTAAGCAGGGAAGTACGGCAATAAGATCTGAGATAGTGGATATTGCACCAACGATCTCCGTGCTCTTGGGAATTGCATTTCCAAATGCAGCTACTGGCACGCCTTTAATACAGGTATTGGAGAAATAAATTTAGAATATTTTTTTGAACATTTTTCGCCATCGGAGGCTTCTGGCAAACTCTCCTTCTCTTTTAGATAATAGAAATGGCTGATTTTCTCTCTTTGCTCTGAAATAACCCGTGATATAATCTTGAAAAAGACTGAAGTCTTTTTTTCTGTAAGCGAGTTTGGCTGAAGCAATTAAAGTGATAGTAAAACCATATCTCAACTTATAAAATGCTTCGCCTTGTTTATATTTGGAAGCTTTATTGTAGGTTGCTCCTGTAGGCTTAAGATGTTTTACCAAAAGGCTTTCATCTGTTTTAATTCCCCAGCCATAAAATTGAGCCTGTAGCTCATCTGCAGTGTCCCAACCCATAGCAGCCTTAAGTCCGTTAATGTCCTTAAAACAGGCTTTTCTGTATGCTTTTAAAGCCCCTCTAATATGATCTTTATTGGTAAGATTCTCCAGGACCCATGCTCCATTATTTTGAATAGTGCAAAAGCCGCCTACCATCCCAACTTCGGGAAAATCCTTAAAATTGTTCACGATAATTTGCAGATAATTTTCAGGGAAAATAAGATCGGCATCGAATTTACATAGGATGTCATAATCGTCATCCAGTGTTTTAAGCCCTTCCTTGAAGGCTTTGATCACTTTGCTTCCCGGAAGATGCGCTTCGGTCGAGGTGATGGAAACCAAGGAGATAAAAGGATATTTAGCACTAAATCCTGAAACTATATTCGGCGTGGCATCATTAGATTGATCATTTACGACCACTATTTTTTCTGGTGCGTATGTCTGATCTACTAAAGACTGCAAAGTCAAGCCAATAAATTCAGCTTCGTTATGTGCAGGTATTACAATATAGATTTTCAAAATATAGCGTTGTAAAAAGAATGGAGTTGAAGTTGAGGATAAAATTTCAGAAAATAAAATTTATCGCTCCGCATATACGGCGTAATATCTTGGGGTGAACTTCCTTAATAAAGGTCTAAATCCAATTTTTTGAACCGGATTGGTCCATTTCTCTCTTTTTTTAATATTCCAGCCTGCTTTTTCTAGCAGCCAATCGAATTGCCAGTCTTCGAACTCATGATAATGTCTATCACGCATATCGGTCTTGCTTCTATAGGCATCGGCAAACCAAAGTTTCAAAGGTACAGTAGCAACCAATTTCTTGGATTTTATATTTTTTAAAACATTGAAGGGGGATACCAAATGCTCGAAAATTTCAAAAGCAGTTACTACATCATATTCATTTTCTGAATCTACTAGTGGATATAGGTCTAGATCGTCTCCTGAAGTATTGGTAACCGAATATTCATGGGATTGCATGATAGTGGAAAATGGGTTTTCCACACCCAGATCCAAAACCTTTGCAGGTGCCGGAACAGCATTTTCGAGAAATTCCAATGTTTTTTTAAATCTTTTGTTCGGAAATGTATTTTCGTACATCTTAGTATTCGTAAACCATCGCGTTTATATTCATGCCGGCACCAACACTGGCAAGAATTATAACATCGCCTTTGTCGAGGTTTTGGTTGGGAATATTACCTTTGATCACCAAATCCAACAGCGTAGGAACTGTAGCTACACTGCTATTTCCGAGTTCATGAATGCTCATTGGCATTACATTCTCCGGAGCTTTCATTTTATATTGCTTGTAAAAACGGGCTATAATGGCTTCATCCATCTTTTCATTGGCCTGATGGATAAATACTTTTTTTACATCTTCAATAGACTTTCCACTTTCTTCCAAACAAGATTTCATCGCTTCAGGTACATGTGTTAAAGCGAATTCGTAAATCTTTCTACCATTCATCTTAATATATCTCGTGTCATCATCTTCTTCATTTCTGTTGGATTTTCCGAAGTAGATATGATGCGCATCTTGATAGGCATAAGTCGCAGAGCTATGGGAAAGAATCCCACCAGGCTCTTCGGAAGCCTCGAAGATCGCCGCTCCAGCTCCATCTGAAAATATCATGGAATCCCGGTCGTAATTATCTACCACTCTAGAAAGTGCTTCTGCTCCAATAACCAAGCATTTCTTGGCCATGCCACTTTTAATAAAGGCTTGAGCTTGTATTACAGCTTCTATCCAGCCTGGGCATCCAAAAAGCACATCGTAACCCACACATTTAGGATTTTTAATTCTAAGATTGTGTTTTACCCGGGTGGCAATACTAGGTACCGTATCGCTTTGAATACTGCCATATTTAACATCCCCGTAATTATGGGCAACAATCAAATAGTCTAGGGTTTCTGGATCTATACCAGCATTTTCGATAGCTTTTTGAGCAGCTACAGTTGCCATATCCGAAGTGCTTAGATCTTTTTCAAGATACCTTCTTTCTTCAATTCCGGTAATCGCTTTGAATTTTTCAATAGTAATCTCATTTGCATGAGGAAAACCTGATCCATCTAAATTTAAAAATTCATGTTTCAAAAAGTCTGAATTCTTTCTCTTTAAGCTTGGAATAAAACTTCCTAAACCTGTTATCTTTATGCTCATTGAAACCGAGGTTTTTTGTAATTACAACAACTAAAATACTAAAAGCAATCTAAGTAATCCTCAAGGATTTAGATAAATTGATACATTTTGTGGTATTAGTAAATTTCGCGGTTATAATTATTAAAATGATAATTATAACGCCTTGAAATATAAAATATCCATAGGTTTAATTTTATACCTGTTATTCACATATGTTTATGCGTCCATATATTCTTCAATTGGAGCACAGGTGCAAATAAGGTTTCTATCTCCATAAGCATCATCTACTCTGCGAACAGCAGGCCAAAATTTATTATCTGCCACATACTCCAACGGGAATG
The DNA here is from genome assembly GCF_007827275.1 of Gillisia sp. Hel_I_86. Taxonomy (NCBI): domain Bacteria; kingdom Pseudomonadati; phylum Bacteroidota; class Flavobacteriia; order Flavobacteriales; family Flavobacteriaceae; genus Gillisia; species Gillisia sp. Hel_I_86. Next base: position 2,100,276 of record NZ_VISE01000001.1, read on the forward strand.
CTGCTTGTTGTCTAGAATATGGAAAATCCCATATATCTGCAGTAAGCATTGCCAGTGTATGTGGTGCGCTCTTTAAAATATTTACTTCATCTTTAGTAGATGATTCGCTGATTTCCTTACGAATAGAGATCAATGCATCACAAAATCTATCCAATTCTGCTTTACTTTCGCTTTCTGTAGGTTCAATCATTAAGGTTCCTGCAACAGGAAAGGAAACAGTTGGTGCATGGAAACCGTAATCAATTAGTCTTTTAGCAATATCCACCACTTCAATTCCATTGGTTTTGAAAGGCCTGCAATCCACGATCATCTCATGGGCTGCACGGCCCCTTTCTCCAGAATATAGGGTTTGGTAATGATCTTTTAAACGTGCTTTAATATAGTTGGCATTCAAAATAGCATATTCTGTAGCTTTTTGAAGACCGTTCACCCCAAGCATTGTGATATAGCCATAAGAAATAAGGCATACCAAAGCAGATCCCCAAGGTGCTGAAGAAATAGCTGTGATTGCATGTTCTCCACCCGTTTTTATCACAGGGTTCCCTGGTAAGAAAGGAAGTAATTGTTTTGCAACACATATTGGCCCAACTCCTGGTCCACCCCCTCCGTGAGGGATTGCAAAGGTCTTATGGAGATTTAAGTGACAAACATCGGCTCCAATAGCACCTGGGTTGGTTAATCCAACCTGTGCATTCATATTGGCGCCATCCATATAAACCTGGCCTCCGTTATCATGGATCAGCTGGGTGATCTCTTTAATAGCCGACTCATATACCCCGTGAGTAGATGGATAGGTTACCATTAAAGCTGCTAAATTATCTTTATATTTTAATGCTTTTTCTCTAAGATCATCTACATCTATATTTCCTTCCTTCGTAGATTTTGTTACTACCACTTTCATTCCGGCCATCACTGCAGATGCAGGATTGGTGCCGTGTGCAGAAGAAGGGATCAAGCAAATGTTTCGCTGTGAATCCCCCCGGGATTCGTGATAGGCACGAATCACCATTAATCCTGCATATTCTCCCTGCGCTCCAGAATTTGGTTGTAAGGAAGTACCTGCAAAACCTGTTATTTCAGTTAATTGGCCTTCCAATCTTTTTAAAACTATTTGGTATCCTTCAGCCTGGTCCATAGGTGCAAAAGGATGAATATTTCCCCATTGTGGATTGCTTAAAGGAAGCATTTCCGAAGCTGCATTCAACTTCATGGTACAAGAACCCAAAGCGATCATGGAGTGATTTAATGAAAGATCTTGACGCTCCAGTTTTTTGATGTAGCGCATCAATTCTGTTTCTGAATGATAAGTGTTGAAAACAGCGTTGGTCAAAAATTCAGTTTTTCTATCTACTGATGAAGGAATAGAATTTCCTTCGGATAATTTTTCAATAACATTAAATTCTGTATGTGCAACTTCTGCAAAAACGGAAACAATTTTATTAAGATCTTTAATCGTGGTTGTTTCATTTAAAGCGATCACAACTGTTTTGGCATCCGGATAATAGAAATTGATCTTGTTTTTTTCCGCCAAAACTTTAATTGCTTTGGCATCTGCCTTTACCTGTAGCGTATCAAAATAAAATTTGTTAAGCTGACTAAAACCTAAATTTTCTAATTTTTGATCTAAAGTATATGCTGAAGCATGAACGATATTTGCTATATATTCCAGTCCTTTTGGCCCGTGATATACAGCATACATTCCAGCCATTACGGCCAACAATACCTGAGCGGTACAAATATTGGAAGTCGCTTTGTCCCTTTTTATGTGTTGTTCCCTGGTTTGTAGCGCCATTCTTAAGGCACGATTGCCATTAAGATCTTTGGTTACCCCTATAATCCTTCCCGGGATACTTCTTTTGTATTCTTCTTTGGTTGCAAAATAAGCCGCATGTGGCCCGCCATACCCTAACGGAATTCCAAAACGTTGCGTGGTTCCAACTACTACATCTACTCCAAAATGTCCTGGAGATTCTAATTTTACCAAGCTCAAAATATCTGCAGCAACCACTACTTTAATTCCTGCATCTTTACATTTAGAAACATACCCTGAATAATCGAAAACCTGACCGGATTTTCCTGGATATTGAAGGATTGCCCCAAAGAATTCAGATGAAAAATCGAATTTTGTATGCTCCCCTATAACCAATTCAATTCCAAGTGGAATGGCCCTGGTTTTTAAAAGGGAAATAGTTTGTGGCAACACCTCTTCTGAAACAAAAAATTTCACAACTTCATTTTTTTTCTGATCTCTTTCTCTTACGGCAAATAATAATGCCATCGCTTCTGCCGCAGCCGTAGATTCGTCTAAAAGGGAGGCATTCGCCAATTCCATTCCAGTTAGATCTGCAATCATGGTTTGGAAGTTCAATAATGCTTCTAGTCTTCCCTGGGCAATTTCTGCTTGATAGGGGGTGTAGGCAGTATACCATCCCGGATTTTCCAAAATGTTGCGTTGGATCACCGCTGGCATAATAGCTTGATGATATCCCAAGCCTATATAAGATTTATATATTTTGTTTTTAGAAGCCAGCTCTCCAATATGCTCGGCATATTCATTTTCACTTAGCGCTGTATCAAGTTTCAATTGAGATTTTAAACGGATATCGTCCGGGATTGTCTCGTAAATTAGCTGATCTAAAGAGGAGACCCCAACGGTGGAAAGCATTTCTGAAAGTTCACTTTCCCTGGGACCAATATGTCTAAGTGCAAAAGAATCTGTTCTCATTAAAATTAAGTTGTGTTTGGTGCTGCAAAATTACATATTTTAAACGTAAGTTTTTGCAATTTAGCTCCTTGGACTTGTTAAGATTTTATAGCTTATTTTTGATGGGTAAAGCAGTTAATAAATGAACTTGAAACCTATACTTAATTTTTATATTGGTAGTAGTATTCATGTAGCTTTAGCAGTAGTGAGCCTAGCAATTATAACAATGCTTGATTTTAAGCTTTCAATAGACTTCAATATATGTTTGTTTATATTTCTAGCGACCATCACGGGCTATAATATTGTAAAGTATGCCGGAATTGCTGGATTACATCATTTAAGCCTCACAAAGAACCTTCGGATTATTCAAATTTTTTCATTCTTCATATTTATCTCTTTGCTCTATGTATTGTTTCAAGTATCGTTGAATGTTATTATTTTTTCAGTACTAATGGGCTTTATTACCATGCTTTATATGCTGCCTTTTTTTGGTGGCGGAAAGAATTTAAGGGCGCTATCCGGGATAAAGATCTATGTCATTGCATTTGTTTGGAGCGGAGTAACGGTACTGTTGCCTTTAATTGGTAAAACCGACTTGATACAATGGGATGTGCTAATTGAATTTACCCAAAGATTTCTTTTTGTATTTGCGTTAACCCTCCCATTTGAAATTAGAGATCTAAAGTTCGATATGGCCAATTTAAAAACTGTGGCGCAAATATTCGGGGTGCGAAGGACTAAAATCATTGGTGTTATAGCCTTATCCATCATAATTCTGCTGGAATTTTTAAAAATAAAATTTAGTCTTGTAAGCGCAATTTCTTTAATTCTGATTTCCGTGTTGTTAAGTGCTCTAATAATTAATGCTGGAATAAGGCAAACAAAACTTTATTCATCTCTTTGGGTGGAGGGGGTGCCCATTTTATGGTGCTTATTGCTTTTGGGATTGCAATTTATATACTGGTAATTTCTTTTTCGATTTCTTCTCGCCATTCTTTTTTTTCTTCCTCAGTACAGGTCTTAATATTGGATCGTTCAATCAATTCTGTAAGGTGGCGATTATGGGAGGAATATTTTCTGCATTTCTTACAATAAATAAGATGCAATAACATCTTTAGCTTTTCGGTGACAGAAGCTTCCTTATATTGGTTTTTATCACAACAATATGCAGCTTCTGAGCAATCTATTAAAAGTCTCTTTTTTGTATCCATATTAAAACCAGTTTTTTTCCAAACATTGTGCTAAAGTTGTTCGTGCCCTGTGAATTATTACCCAAAGATTAGACGGGGTAATATTAAACTCATTACAAATAGCTTCAGTATCAAAACCATCTATAGTTTTCATTTTAAAAATCTTGGCCTGCTTTTCGGTTAATTGCTCCATACATTCCAAGATAGCTATTCCCAACTCTTCATTTTCCATTACATCTTCAGCCGTCTTGTCAAATCTGTCTGGGGCATTTTCTTCTAACCAATCTCCTTCATTGGAATCGTCGTTATATTGAATCTTGATTTCTGCCCTTCCTTTTCTAGAATTGCTTTTTCTATAATAATCTATGATCTTTCTTTTTAAAATCGAGATCAACCAAGTACGTTCGGTCGCCTCGCCTTTAAAATTTTTCATGGATTTTAAGCCTGCCAAGAATGTTTCAGAAATAAGATCATGAGCCAACTCCCGATCGTTCACCCTTACAATAGTAAAATTGAAGAGATAATCGGAATATTTATCTACCCATTTAGTAGGATCTATTTTATTAATCGACATAGGCAAATAACATTATTTACTCAAAATTAAGAAAAGTTTGATATCAAACCATTGATTGAAAGATAAGATATATTTAAGATAATATAGGTTTTTATTGCTTTTCCAATAACCCTGCCCTTATTAACAAAGCATCTGGTTGTGGTTCTTTCCCCCTAAAACGTTTGTATAAGGTCATTGGATCTTCTGTTCCTCCCAAGGAAAGTACTGTCTCCTGAAACTTTTTAGCCACTTCTGGATTAAAGATCCCATTTTCTTTGAAATATTCAAAGGCGTCGGCATCCAACACTTCTGCCCATTTGTAGGAATAATAACCAGATGAATATCCTCCTTGAAAAATGTGCGAAAATGAAGTGCTCATACAGTTTTCTTTCACATCTGGATAAAGTTTTGTGCCTTCAAAAGCTTCATCTTCATGTGCCTTAACATTAGAAATAGATGAAGGATCTCCGGCATGATAGCCCATGTCCAACATTCCAAAGCTTATTTGGCGCAAAGTTGCCATTCCCTCATGGAAATTAGAGGCTTTCTTGATCTTATCTATTAATTCCTGCGGAATAATTTCTCCAGTTTCATGATGTTTGGCAAAAAGCTGAAGCGCTTTTGGCTCGTAGCACCAATTTTCTAATATTTGACTAGGCAGCTCCACAAAATCCCAGTAAACACTGGTTCCGGAAAGGCTTGGGTATTGAGTATTGGCCAACATCCCATGTAGTGCATGTCCAAATTCGTGGAATAGGGTGGTCACTTCATTAAATGTTAATAAGGATGGCGTGTTCTTGGTTGGTTTTGTGAAATTGCAAACTATAGAAATATGTGGTCTGTTGTTTTTATCGTTTATTATTTCCTGATTTTTGTAAACGGTCATCCATGCTCCGTCCCTTTTTCCAGCCCTGGGATGGAAGTCGGCATAGAAAAGTGCCACTTCTTTTCCTTCGTTATCGGTAACCTGATATGTCTTTACATCTTTATGATAGACATCTATATTGGTTACTTGAGTAAAAGTTAAGTTGTAAAGCTTTTTAGCCACCGTAAATACTCCTTCTATTGCATTATTAAGCTGAAAATAGGGCTTCAATATTTCGTCATCCAGATTGAATGATTTCTGTTTCAATTTTTCCTGAAAATAGGAAGCATCCCATTTTTGAAGCTTTTCTATTCCTTCCAGATCTTTAGCGAAGTTTTCCAGTTCAGAAAATTCCTTTAAAGCTGCTGGCTTTGCTTTTTCTAGTAATTCCTGTAAAAAAGTGGTTACAGTCTCCGGGTTTTTAGCCATTCGTTCTTCTAATACGAAGTCGGCATGAGATTTATACCCCAATAATTTAGCGCGCTCAAATCTTAGTTTTATAATTTGAAGCACATGCTCCTGATTATCGAGTTCATCATTATGAAACCCCTTCGCTCCAAAGGCAAGGGCCATTGTTTTTCTTAACTCCCTGTTTTTGGCATATTTCATAAATGGAATGTAGCTGGGATATTCTAAACTGAAGATCCAGCCTTTTTTCTCTTTAGAACTTGCCACCTCTCTTGCAGCTTCTTTAACATGTTCTGGCAAACCTTCAAGATCTGCTTCGTTGGTTAAATGCAGTTCAAATTTATTGGATTCGGCCAATACGTTTTCACCAAATTTAAGGCTAAGGGAAGATAGTTTTTTGTCAATTTCCCTCAATTTGATTTTGTCTTCTGAATTTAGGTTTGCCCCGTTTCTCGAAAAAGCTTTGTATTTTTTATCAAGCAACATTAGTTGCTCACCATTCAATTCCAAGCTATCCTTTTTATTGAAAACTGCTTTTACCCGCTCAAAAAGCTTTTCGTTTAAAATAATATCGTTTTTGAATTCAGAAAGTAAAGAAGAGATTTCCTGAGCGATTTTTTGGATCTCTTCATTGGTTTCTGCCGAATTCAAATTGAAAAAGATGCTGGTGATCCTATCCAATTTTTTTCCTGAAAACTCCAAAGCTTCAACGGTGTTCTTAAAAGTAGGAGCCGAAGACAAGTTTGCTATTTGTTCAATTTCGGTTTTTGCAATTTCTATAGCATGAGTGATAGCTGGTTTAAAATGTTCGGTTTTTATTTTCGAGAATGGAGCAAAATCGAATTCTTGAAGAAGAGGATTATAACTGTTCATGAGCTAATTTGTTTATGTAAACGGGCTAAAATCGCATTGTAGCGATATATTAAAACCTGATTATTAATATGTTAAAATTTTATGTAACTTTGCGCCTTGCAATAAAAGGTTGAATAAAATATAATAAGTAGTCTTTTGTAGTTTAGAATAATATATTTAGAATGGTTAATAAATGATAATTTTAACGAAGAAGTACTACAGAGAAAGCCACATTTTATGTGGCTTTCTTGCTATTTAATAGTTTTTGTTCCTTCTATCACTTTTTGTTTTAAACCTTCTTTATATACCAATATTTTATCCAGCATACATTTATCCGAGCTTCCCAGGATTTGAGCAGCTAGGATTCCGGCATTTTTCGCCCCATTTAGAGCCACTGTCGCCACGGGAACTCCTCCCGGCATTTGTAATATGGATAAAACAGAGTCCCAGCCATCTATGGAGTTGCTCGATTTTACCGGTACACCAATAACCGGAAGCGGAGATAATGAAGCTACCATCCCAGGTAAATGCGCTGCACCACCGGCACCAGCTATAATTACTTTAATTCCCCGGGTATGTGCAGCTTTACTGAATTCGAACAACTTTTCTGGGGTACGATGTGCAGAAACAATATCTACTTCCACCTCGATATCGAAGCCTTTTAAAATATCTATGGCTTCTTGCATTACTGGCAGGTCGCTGGTACTGCCCATGATTACAGCTACTTTACTCATTTGTTATATTTTAAAAATGTACGATCTAAATTGATGCTTTAGTTCTCGCTAATTACTTTTAAGGTGTTTTTAACCTCTTCGGCAATAGTCCTTGCGGTTCTAAGATCTTTGTTTACAATGGTAACATGACCCATTTTTCTAAATGGCCGGGTTTCTTTTTTCCCGTAAATATGCGGAGTTACTCCCGGCATTTTCAGGATTTGCTCCATATTCTTGTAAATAGGAGCGCCTGTATGATTTTTTTCCCCGGATAAATTTACCATTATTCCTGCAACTTTACTTTCTGTGTTACCTAAGGGTAGGTCTAAAATGGCCCTTAAATGTTGCTCAAATTGATTGGTATAACTAGCTTCAATACTGTAATGCCCGCTATTGTGAGGTCTCGGTGCTACTTCATTTACAACCAATTCATCTTCTTGAGTTAAAAACATTTCAACAGCTAACAATCCAACATGTTTGAAAGCAGCGGAAATTTTTTCTGCCAACTCTCGAGCTTTTTTGGAAATAGATGCTTCAATCCTTGCAGGACATATTACGTATTCCACCTGATTGGCAACAGGGTGAAACTCCATTTCCACTACAGGATAGGAGATTGCTTCGCCTGAAGGATTTCGTGCTACAATAACTGCTAATTCATTTTTGAAAGGAACCAATTTTTCAGCTAAACATTTTCTATCTGGAACCTGAGTGAGATCTTCTTTGGATTTCACGATCATTACACCTCTTCCATCATAACCACCAGTCGCACTTTTCCAGACAAAGGGTAATGAGATTTGGTTTTCGGAAAATGCTTTTAGTAATTCCGCTCTCGAATTAAAAGCTGAAAAAACTGCGGTTGGAAGGCCATTATCTAAGTAGAATTGTTTTTGAACTACCTTATCGCTAATTTTTTCTAACGTATCAGAAGAAGGATACACTTTAATACCTTCTTTTTCAAGTTGCTTTAAAGCTTCAACATTAACAGATTCTATCTCGAAAGTTAATAGATCTACTTTTCTCCCAAAATCGAGAACAGTTTCATAATTCATTAGATCTCCCTGGATAAAAGTATTAGCTGAAATTTTGCAGGGAGCTTCTTCACTTGGATCCATAACTATAGTATTGATATCCAGTTTTCTTGTTTCATACAGAAGCATTTTCCCCAGTTGTCCACCGCCTAAAATACCCAATTTAAAATCTGAAGAAAAATAATTGATCATAGCGATTACGATGTTTACGCAAAAATAATTTTTTAAGCTGGAATACTCGAAAGATTGTAACACAAATGCATTTATTTATTAAGGTGTTAGGATGATAAGAATCCCTATCTTTGCTGTTTTAATTTTATACTAGTGATTCAGTTACACGATCTTAAGTTCGAACCCTTTATTTCCGAAGAAAAAATAGTACTAGCTATAGATGCTATGGCTGCGCAAATCAACCAAGACTTTAAGGGGAAAACCCCGGTGTTTTTGGCGGTGTTAAATGGTGCTTTTATGGTTGCTTCAGAAATTATTAAGGGTTTTGAAGGGGATTGTGAAGTTGCATTCGTGAAGCTAGCGTCTTATAAGGGTACAGAAACTACCGGAAATGTAGAAACCTTGGTTGGTTTAAATCTCTCTTTAGAAAACAGGCACGTGCTCATAATTGAAGATATTGTGGATACAGGGATCACTTTGGCTACCATTTATAAAATGATGGAAAAAGAAAACGTTGCGGATGTTCGCATTGCAACCTTATTCTTTAAGCCGGAAGCATATCAAAAAAAATTCAGTATAGATTATATAGGAATGGAAATCCCCAATGATTTTATTGTGGGATATGGATTAGATTATGATGGCCTTGGCCGAAATCTAACGCAAGTTTATAAACTTAAAAAAGAAAACATGACAAATTTGGTGTTATTTGGCCCTCCTGGGGCAGGAAAAGGAACCCAAGCAAACTTTTTGAAGGAAAAATATAAATTGATTCATATCTCTACCGGGGATGTGTTTAGATATAATATAAAAAATGAAACGGAGCTAGGACTGCATGCGAAATCCTTTATGGACAAGGGACAACTAGTTCCGGATGATGTTACAATTAAAATGTTAGAAGCAGAAGTGGATAAAAACCCGGACTCTAACGGCTTTATTTTCGATGGCTTTCCAAGAACCGTAGCGCAGGCAGAAGCCCTTGCAGGCTTGATGAAAGAGAAAAACACACAAATCTCAGCGATGATTGCTTTAGAGGTAGATGATGAGGTGCTGGTGCAGCGTCTTTTGGAAAGAGGTAAAACTTCTGGGAGAAAGGATGATGCAGATGAAGCTATTATAAGAAATAGGATTCATATCTACTACGAAGAAACTGCGATATTAAAGCAGTTTTATCTAAAAGAAAACAAATATTTTGGAGTAGATGGAGTAGGATCTATTTCTGAAATTACAGAAAGAATTAGTAAAGTAATCGATTCTTTATAAAATTAAATTTGATTATCTGTAAAGTATCTTAAACTGATAAAAAACGTCATTCTGTCCCGACTGTTCGGGAGTTTCAGAATCTCAAAACAATATATATCAATGCAATACGGAGACCCTGAAATAAATTCAGGGTGACGAAATATTTATTAGGACAAAAAGCGGAGGTACATTAAATAACATTTTAGGATTACGAAAACCGATTGTGAAATCGCAAAACAATAGAAGACAATGACAGAAGGGAATTTTGTAGATTATGTAAAGATCCATGTGGCTTCCGGAAAAGGAGGGCAAGGGTCTGCGCATTTACGTCGGGAAAAATATATTACAAAAGGTGGACCCGATGGTGGCGATGGTGGTCGTGGAGGCCATATTATCCTAAAAGGGAATAAAAACCTTTGGACACTTTTTCATCTTAAATTTAAAAGGCACGCAAGAGCAGAGCACGGATCTCACGGATCTAAGCAGCGAAGTTCTGGTGCAGATGGAGCCGATCAATATATTGAAGTCCCCTTAGGAACAGTGGTTCGAGATACAGAGACAGAAGAGGTCTTATTCGAGATCACGGATGATGGGGAAGAGCGTATTGTAGCGCAGGGTGGAAAAGGGGGTTTAGGTAACTGGCACTTTAAATCTTCCACGAACCAAACTCCAAGATATGCACAGCCTGGAATAGATGGACAGGAAGTAGATGTTACTTTGGAGCTTAAAATTTTGGCAGATGTAGGTTTGGTTGGTTTTCCAAATGCAGGGAAATCTACTTTACTATCTGTAATTACTGCCGCGAAACCAAAGATCGCAGATTATGAATTTACTACCCTGAAACCCAATCTAGGAATTGTGGAATACCGGGAATTTAAAACATTTGTGGTTGCAGATATCCCTGGGATCATTGAAGGCGCTGCGGAAGGTAAAGGAATTGGACATCGGTTTTTACGCCATATAGAACGTAACTCTACCTTGCTGTTTTTAGTTCCGGCAGATGCGCCGGATATTGTTAAGCAATATGAGATCCTTTTGGATGAGCTTAGAAGATATAATCCGGAGATGTTGGATAAGGATCGTCTAATTGCCATTTCTAAATGTGATATGTTGGATGAAGAATTAAAAGCCGAACTGAAAGTTATTTTAGATAAAGGACTTAAAGCACCGTATTTATTTATTTCATCGGTAGCACAACAAGGTTTAATGGAACTCAAGGATAAACTTTGGGAAATGTTGAATACTGAAACTACTTAAAATTTTATGTATATCCGTAAACAGTCATACTTTAAAATTTGGACGTCACCCTGAACTTGTTTCAGGGTCTAAGTTGAGTGTAAAGTACTATTCATGTTAGATGCTGAAACCATCCCGAAAGCTTTCGGGACAGCATGACGATTTATTCTTAATTTTGATTTTATGAGTAAAAACAGACATACATAAAATTTTATTATTAAAACTTTTCGTGGGATGATTTTTGCTTAACTTTCAGTAAAAACCATCCCATGAAAAATTTAAAACACCTTTTTTTATTACTGATAGTCTCCGCTTGTAATGCTCCTAGAGCTACTTATGACTATGATCAAAATATGGAATTTAATTCCATAAATACCTTTCAAATCTATCCAGATCTAAAATCCAATTTGAGTCAGTTGGATGAACAGCGGATGTTATCTGTATTGGATTCAGAAATGAATAAAATCGGATTTACTACTTCAGAATCTCCAGATGTGTATTTAAATTTTTATTCAACTTCATACGAAGAACCCAGTAGAAATAATATTGGAATTGGGGTAGGAGGTACTGGCAGAAATGTTGGAGTTGGGGTTTCCGGTGGAATCCCGATAGGTGGGTCGAACACCTATTTAAGAGTAACCTTCGATCTTATAAATGTAAAAACCGATGCTTTAATTTGGCAGGCCATTGTGGAATCTCCATTTGATAGGAATGGTTCTCCAGCAGAGCGGGAAAATCAATTAAGAACAATGTTTCAAAAGGCATTAAAAGGCTATCCTCCAAATAAGAAGTAAATCCATTAGCATGTACGGTTAAAGAGTTAAGACCGCTTCACTAAAAGAGGCAAGAATAAAGACTTAAACCTAACAAACTAGTATTCCAAAATGATTGTAAAGAGTTGTTTTTAAAATGAATCTTAATCAAAATGGAATTAGATATGTTCTAAAATATATGTGCGTTTTCTAATCATTGTTAGTAATATATGCTCGCAGGTTTCTTAAGTTAGCTAAGCGCATAAAATAAAAAAGCCCCAATTTCCTGGGGCTTTTTCTTGGTTAGTTAGTTGCAACTTTTTTAATTCATGATAGTAAACTCACTACGCCTGTTCTTAGCATATTGTGCTTCAGTACAACCTGTAGGTTTAGTACAGTCATTTAATGGCATGGACTCACCGTAACCTTTGGAGGTTAAACGATCTCTTTCAACACCATGATTCACCAAGTATTCTAAAGTAGCAGCAGCACGTCTTTCAGAAAGAGCCATGTTATAGCTATCTGTTCCTCTAGCATCTGCATGAGATCCTACTTCAATATTTAATGTTGGGTATTTTTTCATGATTGCCACCACTTTATCTAAAGTAACTTCAGATTCTTTTTTGATGGTTGCTTTATCAAAGTCGAAGTAAATGTTTCCAACATCCCTTAACTGTTGTCTTCCAGTTTCGGTATTGGTTTCTCTCTCTTCAATCTCTACTACTGGTGGTGTATAGTCTTCTCTTAAGAAATTGTAAAGGTTATCTGTGCCCCTTCTGTTGGAAGCAAACCATCCTGTATCTTCTCCTTCTTTTACAACATATGCAAAATCATCGAATCCACTATTGATAGTAGCGCCTAAATTCTTGGTTTCAGAAAAATCACCTTCAGACTTGTAGATATCTAAGTTACCAAAACCTTGATGTCCATCTGATGAGAAGTAAAGAATTCCTTCTTCACTAATAAAAGGAAATTGCTCTCTGTGAGCGGTGTTTACTCCAGCTCCCAAATTTTGGGGAGTTCCAAAAGATCCGTCCTCGTTAACATCTACCATGTAGATATCGAAAGAACCATTGGTTCCAGGCATGTCACTTGCGAAATATAGCTTTTTGCCATCTGCACTTAAGCTTGGGTGTTCTACAGAATAAGAATCGCTGGAGAATGGAAGTTTTTCTATGTTGGACCAGTTTCCATCAACCATTTTAGCACGGTAAAGGCTAACATGGGCAATCTTATCGTCATCTACTTTTACTCGCTTATCATTGGTTCTATCAAAATACATGGTCATTCCGTCCTTGCTAAAAGTAGCAGAACTTTCATGAGAGTCTGTATTGATGTCTCCGGGGAAAAGAACAATTTCGTTCAATTGACCTTCATCATCTGTTGTAGCCGTGTACAAATCCAATGTTGGTTTTTTGTTCCAAGGATATAAAGGACGGGCTGTGTTTCTGGTAGATGCAAAAGTCACTTTATCGTCTCCATAGAATGAAATTCCAAAATCTGCAGAAGCAGCATTGTTCATCACTTGGTTAGAAGTAAATACGTGAGAAACGGTAGTGTCTAGTTCTTTTCTAAATTTTTCGAAATCAACTGTTTTTCCGGAGAATTCTGAAAAGTACTTATCTGCCTCTTTGTAGTTTCCTACTGCCATAGAAGCATGCGCATATCTGAATTTGTATTCAGCAGCGACTTCTTCTCCATGCTTAAGGAACAAGTTCTTATATACCTCTGATGCATTTTGCATTTGGTTGGTATAAAAGTAAGAGTCTGCAAGGTTTTGAAGAACTTCCTGGTTTTTGTTATTTACATTCTCATATGCATCAGTAGCATCCATAAATGCTCGCTGTGCAAAAAATCTATCGGCTTTTTTGATCTCAGAATTTTGGGCAAAACCGGAGAAACTAATAACCGCTATTAATATAAAACTGTATAATTTTTTCATGTTGTTTCTGGTTTTAGAAGAATCTAGGTGATTTGTCATATCCTTTAGACAATCCGAATAGGTCTAGATCGAACAATAAAAGGAATTCGTGGGTTCCATCGTTATAATTTCCAAGATTGGAAGTTGTTCTGTCGTATGCATATCCAACTCTAATTTGTGGAGTTACCGCGAAGTTTACAAGTCCGGTGATTGCATCGCCAAATCTGTATCCCACACCAGCTTCCAATCTATTAAACATTAAAACGTTTGCAGTGATATCTACAGATAATGGAGCTCCTTGCACACCTCTAGCCATAAATGCAGGCTTTAGTTTGAAGTTTTCGTTGATATCGAACACATATCCACCTGTTACAAAATAGTGGATGTTCTCTTCTCCAAGAGCTATTAAACCTTCCTCATTTTCTAAATATTTAGATGTAAGAAGGTTTGGTGCAGAAAGGCCAACATAGTATTTCTCTCCAAAAAAGTAAGCTCCAACGCCCACCACTGGAAAGATCTCGTTAACGTTCTCACGGAAAGCCGGATCATCCAATTGATTTAGGATCAATCCTGAAATATTGGCATCAAAAGTTGTTAATCCACCTTTAATCCCTAAAGACAATTTATTGGTTTCGTTTAAAGGCAATACATATGCAAAATCTGCAGTAATGTTATTTTCCTTTACCCAATCTCCAATTTCATCGCGTACAATAGATAAACCAAGTTCTACTCTCTCGCTCACGGGAGTGTGGGCGAAGAAATTGGCGGTGCTTGGAGCACCATCAATTCCTACCCATTGAGATCTATATATACCACCCAATTTTAACATTCCCGGATCATCGGTAGCGTACGCAGGGTTCAATACACTCATGTTGTACATGTACTGAGTGTATAAGGGGTCTTGCTGAGACATTCCTTGAAAAGAGATAAGGATAATGCCTGTGAAAATTAAGAATTTTGTTATATTATTTTTCATTTCTTTCTAATGTTTATCCTTTAGTTATATACTTAAATATAATTTTCCTTGTACCGGAGGTGTTTGTCCGTCGTTGTAATTCAGGATATAGAAGTATACACCTACTGGTAAAACATCATTTCCTAATGTCCCTGACTGATTTGAAATACCATCCCAATCTCCTGTACTTGCATTTCCTTTGAATACTAAATTCCCCCATCTATTGAATATTTCGATAGTATAATTAGGGAAGTTTTCAGCGATATCTGGGATCACAAACCTATCATTGATTCCATCATCATTTGGAGAGAAGCCTTCTGGGATTCCACAGAATTCTACTTTTGCAACAACCGCAAGTCTTTCTGAACTTTCGCAACCCGTAGTTCCATCTACAGAAGCTCCATAATATGTAACTCCATTTTCTAGGGCAGTAGTAGCTGCAAGAGAGGAACCACCAGTTGAGGAAGTGTATATTAAAACTCCAGCACCGCTAAAGTTAGTGATGAGGTCTTGAACAGTTGGGTTATCGCTTCTACAGAATTCATCACCTTCAAAAGAAAGCGTTGGTGCTGCAGGATCTGTTATAATTACAGTTATTTCAGTAGCATCAGATGAACAATTTGCATCATCGTTTGCTGATACGGCATAGTATGTTGTACCGCTGATTAATCCTGTTGTACTATCCACAACCGTAGTTAAATCTGCATCGGAATAGATAATAACATTATCTCCAGTTGCAACGATATTTGCTACCGTTGGATTGTCAATTAAACAGAATGATTGATTTGCATCTGCTGTTGGGGCATCAGGAACATCATTAACCGTAACTGTAATAGTAGCTGTTTCTGTACCAATAGCACAATCTTCGGCCCCCTCTACAGTATAGGTGATTTCAAATTCACCTACTCCTAATTGAGCTGGAATAAAGGAAACGATTTCTTCGCCATCTAATTCGAAAGTACCAAATGTGTTTGCACCTGCTCCTAATAAACCACTCAGTTGCACTTCTTGGTCATTGGTTATGCAATATGCTGGGGGAGCTTGATCTCCACCTGCATTCGCTTCAGTAAGGTCATTAACCGTAACTGTAATAGTAGCTGTTTGTGTACCAATAGCACAATCTTCAGGTCCACTTACAGTATAGGTAATTTCAAATTCACCTACTCCTAATTGAGCTGGAACAAAGGAAACGATTTCTTCGCCATCTAATTCAAAAGTACCAAATGTGTTTGCACCTGCTCCTAATAAACCACTCAGTTGCACTTCTTGGTCATTGGTTATGCAATATGCTGGGGGAGCTTGATCTCCACCTGCATTCGCTTCAGTAAGGTCATTAACCGTAACTGTAATAGTAGCTGTTTGTGTACCAATAGCACAATCTTCAGGTCCACTTACAGTATAGGTAATTTCAAATTCACCTACTCCTAATTGAGCTGGAACAAAGGAAACGATTTCTTCGCCATCTAATTCAAAAGTACCAAATGTGTTTGCACCTGCTCCTAATAAACCACTCAGTTGCACTTCTTGGTCATTGGTTATGCAATATGCTGGGGGAGCTTGATCTCCACCTGCATTCGCTTCAGTAAGGTCATTAACCGTAACTGTAATAGTAGCTGTTTGTGTACCAATAGCACAATCTTCAGGTCCACTTACAGTATAGGTAATTTCAAATTCACCTACTCCTAATTGAGCTGGAATAAAGGAAACGATTTCTTCGCCATCTAATTCAAAAGTACCAAATGTGTTTGCACCTGCTCCTAATAAACCACTCAGTTGCACTTCTTGGTCATTGGTTATGCAATATGCTGGGGGAGCTTGATCTCCACCTGCATTCGCTTCAGTAAGGTCATTAACCGTAACTGTAATAGTAGCTGTTTGTGTACCAATAGCACAATCTTCAGGTCCACTTACAGTATAGGTAATTTCAAATTCACCTACTCCTAATTGAGCTGGAATAAAGGAAACGATTTCTTCGCCATCTAATTCAAAAGTACCAAATGTGTTTGCACCTGCTCCTAATAAACCACTCAGTTGCACTTCTTGGTCATTGGTTATGCAATATGCTGGGGGAGCTTGATCTCCACCTGCATTCGCTTCAGTAAGGTCATTAACCGTAACTGTAATAGTAGCTGTTTCTGTACCAATAGCACAATCTTCAAGTCCACTTACAGTATAGGTAATTTCAAATTCACCTACTCCTAATTGAGCTGGAACAAAGGAAACGATTTCTTCGCCATCTAATTCGAAAGTACCAAATGTATTTGCACCTGCTCCTAATAAACTACTCAGTTGCACTTCTTGATCATTGGTTATGCAATATGCCGGGGGAGTTTGATCTCCACCTGCATTCGCAACCTGAGTGTTATTTATTGTAATTGAAAATTGTGCAACGTCATCTGAACAAACGGGATTTCCGGATTCTACTGTATAAGTAGCATTTAGTACAAATGAGCTAGGTCTATTGGGATTGTTAAAGAAAGCTATAAAATCATCTGCTAACTCATTGCTACTAGGATCAAAAATACCATCCATATCGCCATTCCAACCAAAGAGATCTAAAATTGCCAATATAGTAGCATCAGGATCTAATTGATTATAGCTGGCGGCTAATGTTTCAAGTTGAGTTATACAAATAGAGTCTGTAATATCTGGTCCCGCATTAGGAGCTTCCTCTACTGTGATGGTAAACTCTTCTGTTTCTGTGCCTGTCGTACAGTTTTCTACACTTCCATTCACTGTATATGTAAAATCATTAACTTCAAGAGTTGCGGTTTGTGGATTAAAACTTGTTACCACTTCATCACTTGAATTTCTAAAAGTTCCTCCTGTAGTAGCATCATCACTTAATAAAGATGACAGAGTAATACTATCACCATTGCTACAAACATCAAAATCGTCAATAGTTCCAGCTTCTACAGGGGTAGGAGCTTCCACTTTAACTGTGATTACTGCGGAATCTGTACAACTACCAGTAGCTACGGTATATGTGGTTGTAAAGGTGCCAATTGGATTATCAATGAATTGATTCATAAGATCGGTAAGAGTGGAATTTGTAAATTCACCTCCAGGATCCCTACCAACCAATAATTCATTAAATCTTTCAATTAGGGAGGCTGCATCGGTTAATGCGGATTGACAAATAGTTTCATTAACATCACTTCCAGCATTTGGAATTTCTACAAGATCAACAGTAACCTTTGTCACTTTACAACTATCAGGATTTCCATTTGCAGTAAAGTAAAAAGCTCCTTCATCTTCACTATCTCTTAAAAATGCTTGTGGGTTCAATAATATTGTAAAGTCTTCATCAGCAAAAAACGGGGTACCATAAGGAGAAAGTAAATCTTCAACCCTTGGTTTAGTAGAAGCATCATCTGAATCTATACAAAATATTTGGGTGGTTTGGTCCGGTGGTACGTCTTGAAAGTTTACGGTCACTGGTGCTCTATCTCTACTTTCACATGGAGGAAGTTCTCTATTTACCCTATTTACAATTTGGCTAGCGTAATAGGTTTCTCCATTTATAAGCGGTGTAGTGCTACTTAGCTGAGGATTGGAAGTACTTGTACTATACCATCTAAATGCAGTTTGATTATCACTAGTAGCTTGTGCTACAAGATCTGCAACGGTAGCTCCAGGACAAAAAGTTTGTGTTGGATCTGCAGTTGGCGCGAGGGCTAATACCGGGTCGTATCTTAAAGCTAAACGACTTGAAGGGCAATTGGTAGATGGATTTCTTTGTCCGGCAAAATAGCTGTTGCCTTCTAATAAAAGAGTAGTTGGAGCTAAAGGGCTTCCACTATATTCCTCATCATATATCTCAACCTCATTCCCATTTACACTGTCAATTAAATCTTGAACCGTGCTAGTGCCTCCCGGAGCATATTCACAAGGAGCGTAAGTATTACCAAAGTCGGCAGTAGGTACGCCAATATCATCTACAGTAACGTCTACCCGCACTCTTCCTGGACGACATGTTCCAGAGTTGTTTCCGGCGTAGTATGGTCGTGTTTCCAGTAATTCATTTTCTGGAATTGGGGTGTTAGAGGTTTCTGTTCTGTACCATCTAACTCCGTCCCCATTCGCAGTGGCTTCTAAGTCGGCAACAGTGGCCAAATAGCAGAATTCCTGCGACGTGTCGCTAACAGTCGGGCAGTTAGCTTGCCCGTAAGTGGACGAACTTCCAATTAATAAAATAAGGGCGAAAAGGAGCATGCTATATCCCTTCTTCCCTAATGTAAAATTTTGCATAGGCTAGGTGTTAAGTTTAACATTAAATATTTTAGTTAATAAATGACCATAAAAGGCAACACAAATATTGCAATATTTTTCTACAATACCGGTTTTTTTAAGTATTAATTTAACACCAAAAAATAACGATGTTAATATTTTGTTAATCTGATGCTCCGAGCGCTGTATGGTAAGGATCATGTATGACATTAATTTCTTACATTCGATTTTATGAAAACAATTCTTATTTTACCACTCATATTATTTATTTCAGCATCCTATTCCCAAACCGTTTCAGATAGGGCAATTTCTTATTTAGAAGTAGGGAAAATAGGCGAAGCTAACTCCCTTCTTACAGAACAAGTTAATAAAAATAATATAGATCTTAAGGTTTTTGAATTATTAGCGGATATTGCAAGTTTCGAAAAAAATTGGGATACTGCTATATTATATTATAAGAAACTGGTTGTTTCTCACCCTAAGAATGCAGGCTTTAATCTAAAATATGGAGGAGCTTTGGGAATGAAGGCATTGAGTGTTTCAAGATTTCAGGCCGTAGTTTATATTCCAGATATTAAGAAACATTTGGTACTGGCGGCAGAACAAGATCTTTCTCAAATTGAATCTAGACGGGCTCTTGTAGAGTTATATGTTAAATTACCCGGTTTTTTGGGTGGGAGCGAAGAAAAAGCCTTGATATACGCTAATCAACTGGAAGATCTATGTCCTGTTAATGCATATTTAGCAAAAGGTTTTATCGTAAAGGAGAATGAGGATATCGAGGATGCTTTGGTTTATTATAAAAAGGCATTTAAAAAATATAAGTCTTCGGGTGAAGCCACAGATACTAATTCTCTTAACTATGAGCTCGGTAAAGTCGCTGCAGAATTTGGTGTTGAGCCTAATTATGGTCTAGACTTGTTAGAGAGGTACACAAAAAATTACAGTTATAAGGATATTTATTCTATGGAATGGGTGTACTTAAGAAAGGCCCAGATTATGGCTAATCTTAAAAATAAACGGGACGCTTTGGGATATATTGACAAAGCCCTAACGCTTAAGGCTGATTTTAAA
Organism: Gillisia sp. Hel_I_86; assembly: GCF_007827275.1. Taxonomy (NCBI): domain Bacteria; kingdom Pseudomonadati; phylum Bacteroidota; class Flavobacteriia; order Flavobacteriales; family Flavobacteriaceae; genus Gillisia; species Gillisia sp. Hel_I_86. The sequence continues at coordinate 2,120,167 of NZ_VISE01000001.1, forward strand.
GAAGCTTTGAAAGAAAGGGAGCGGATTCAAGAGCTATAAATAGGTTTTATCTTCTTTAAAATATGCTTTAATACCTATATTTGTCTCAAATTTCATTTCATGAACCTTCATTTTATTGCAATTGGCGGAAGCGCAATGCACAATTTGGCGCTAGCCCTAAATCACAAAGGAAATAAAATAACAGGAAGCGACGATGCCATTTTTGAGCCTTCAAAATCCAAACTTAAAAATGCAGGATTATTGCCTGATGAAAACGGATGGTTTCCTAATAAGATCACTACACACCTAGATGCAATTATCCTTGGAATGCATGCAAAAAAGGATAATCCAGAACTGCTTCGGGCTATCGATTTAGGTATTAAAATATATTCTTATCCAGAATTTTTATTTGAACAATCCAAACATAAAACGAGGGTCGTTATAGGGGGTTCCCATGGGAAAACTACCATAACTTCTATGATCTTGCACGTTTTGCATTATAATGGAAAAGAAATTGACTTTATGGTGGGAGCCCAGTTGGAAGGGTTTGAAACCATGGTTCATTTAACCGAAGAAAACGATTTTATTCTTTTAGAAGGTGATGAATACCTTTCTTCACCTATAGATAGAAGGCCAAAATTCCATCTTTATAAGCCTAATATTGCCTTATTGAGCGGAATTGCTTGGGATCACGTGAATGTTTTTCCCACTTATGAGAATTACGTAGAGCAATTCGAAATTTTTGTGGACTCCATAGTTAGTGGTGGAATTCTGGTCTATAATGAGGAGGATCCTGAGCTTGTTGGAATTGCTGAAAATACAACTAACCAAATTCGCAAACATGGATATAATACCCCAGAGTATTCGATAGAAGACGGAACAACAATATTAAATACTCCAGAAGGCGAGCTGCCACTGGAATTGTTTGGAGCGCACAATCTTAACAATTTGGCAGGTGCAAAATGGATCTGTCAGCATATGGGCGTTGATGAAGATGATTTTTATGAAGCTATTTCCACATTTAAAGGCGCTTCCAAAAGATTGGAAAAGATAGTAGGCACCAACAATATGCTCGTATATAAAGATTTTGCGCATAGTCCATCCAAAGTGATCGCTACAACTACAGCGGTTAAAAATCAATATCCTAATAAAACCCTGGTTGCTTGTTTGGAGTTGCATACCTATAGCAGTTTAACTCCTGAATTTTTAAAACAGTATAATTCTAGTTTGAATAGTGCCGATGAAGCCATAGTTTTCTTCTCTCCGGAAGCACTTCAGATAAAAAAGTTGCCCCCAATTACAGAGTCGCAGATCTTTGAAGCATTCGGAAAATCAGATTTAACAGTTTTTACCAATCCCGAAAAATTTCAACTTCATTTAAAAAACATGGATTACTCAAATAAAGTGCTGTTGCTTATGAGCAGTGGGAATTATGGTGGACTGGATTTTAATGAAATCAAAAATTGGGTTTCTTAACAATTTAATACCTTATGGAGCATATAACTGTAATAGCGATCTCTAATTTTTAAAATTAGGGCGCAAAGATTGTTCTTTGCGGGAGTTGATAACATAATTCAGGTTTTCTATTAAAAAATTTAACTAAGCGCAATTGCCTGATTTGTTTATATTTATATAAACGAATTTCATGAGTAGCACTAAAATCCCCTTCACGATTAAAAATTGGGCCATAGATGATAGGCCTCGCGAAAAATTGCTTCAAAAGGGAAAGCTCTCCTTAACAGATGCAGAATTGATTGCAATTCTAATCGGCTCGGGGAGCAGGGAAGAAAGTGCAGTAGAGCTATCAAAGAAAATCCTTTCAAAAAGCCAGAACAATCTAAATTTATTGGGAAAGCAATCTGTTTCTCAACTTATGGAATTTAAGGGAATAGGAGAGGCTAAAGCCATTTCAATTATGGCAGCAATGGAGTTGGGAAGACGAAGGCGTTCTGAAGATGCGATAGAAAACGTAAAAATTACGTCCAGTAATTCCGTTTTCGAGGTTCTGCAACCTATTCTTGGGGATTTACCGCACGAGGAGTTTTGGATCTTGTACTTGAACAATGCCAATAAGATCCTTGAAAAATTCCAAATAAGCAAAGGTGGTATTACAGGCACCTTGGTGGACGTGCGTATTACGCTCCGCAAAGCTTTGGAATTGGGCGCAGTTTCCTTGATTCTTGCCCACAATCACCCTTCTGGAAATTTAAAACCCAGCGAGGTAGATAAGCAATTAACCCTAAAGCTTAAAACTGCTGCCGAAAGTATGGATATTAAGATCCTGGATCACCTTATTGTTACCGAAAAGTCCTATTTTAGCTTTGCCGACGAAGGATTGATGTAATTCCAATTGTATATCCGAAAAGTATTATAAAATAAAAAATAACGGCATTCTGAACTTGTTTCAGAATCTTATAACACTAAGAATCAATACAGTAAATAGAGACCCTGAAATAAATTCAGGGTGACAAAACAACTATAGGATAAAAAACGGATATACAAAATTCCCCTTTACAATGCTTTTAATTTATACTCAAAAAATAACTCCCAGGATAACCTACGCTTTTAAGCACCTTTGTACCCGCGTGCTGGGTGTGGAGCTTAAAATCACTTCAAAAATAGAAGAGTTTATTGCGTACGAAAGCATGAAGTTTTCTTATGGCAAAAAGAGGCTTGGCAACGAACTGTTTTTTCAGAATGTAGATCTTTTATTAGAACAAGGTTTTAGTGATGTAGAAATAAAAGTACAAGATTGGGAAGAGACTAAATGTTTTTTCCCGGTTTCAGAAAACAGTGATCTGCCTTTCGATATTTTCGCGGCCTCCTTTTATTTGCTTTCCCGGTACGAAGAATATTTGCCCCATGTTAAAGACGATTTTGGAAGGTTCCCGGCTTTGGAAAGTTTGGCTTTTAAAAAAGGGTTTTTAAATTCCCCTGTCATCGATATTTGGATTCAAAAATTCAAAAAATTATTGGTATCCAGATTTCCTGAAATATCCTTTAAGAAGCGTGAATATAAATCGACTTCTGTAATTTCTGTAAGCCACGTTTTTAATTTTCAGAATAAAGGATTTTTAAGAAGTGTAACAGGAACCTTAATAGATTTGGGCAAGTTGAAGTTTTCTCGGGTTTCCGATAGGATAAAAGTGCAGCTCAGGTTCAAAAAAGACCCTTATAATGTGTTTGACGACCTAATCTCATTGGTAAAAAAACATAAGATCAACTTAAATTTCATGTTTCAGCTAAGCAATTTTAATGCTTACGACAGAAATATTAATTACAATAGGCTGAATTACCGCGAAATTATTAAATATGTTGCAGATTATTCCATAGTAGGATTGCGATTGGGGTATTTTGCGATCTCTAATATTGAAGCTTTAAAGGTTGAAAAAAAGCGGTTTGAGAACATTATCCACGGACCTTTGCAAAATGTTATAAATACAAAGTACAATTTAATGTTGCCAGAGCATTATGGTTTTTTGAACGAACTGGAAATCCCCAATGACTATTCTATGGGGTATCCAGAGACAATTGGGTTTAGGGCAGGAACTAGTTTGCCCTTTTTGTTCTACGACATCAATTTGGAAATAACAACCCCATTAAAGGTTCATCCCTATGTTTTTCATTCCCAGGCGACACGGATTTATGAAGCCAATGAACTACAGGAAGTTGTTCTTAAAATAATGAAAGATCTAAAAAATGTGAAAGGAAATATGCTTACGATCTTTAAAAACAGGGATTTTTCGGAATATTCAAATTTTAAATATCACTATTCATTATTAAAGCAAATACATGAAATTCAATAACATAAAACATGTCTATTTTGATCTGGATCATACGTTGTGGGATTTCGATAAAAATTCGGCATTGACCTTCGATGTGATTTTCAAGGAAGAAAACATAGGCCTGGAAATTCAGGATTTTCTAGAGGCCTACATTCCTATTAATATTGACTATTGGGCCAGGTATCGGAATAATTTGGTTTCCAAAGAGCTTTTGCGTGTGGGAAGGCTTCGGGATAGTTTCGATGCTTTGAAAATTCAAATTTCAGATGAATCAATAGATAAATTGTCAAATAGGTACATTAGTGTTTTGCCCGGTTTTAACCATTTGCTTCAAGATACCAAAGAGATTTTGGAGTATTTGAAGCCTAAGTACAAGCTGCATATTATTACAAATGGTTTTGAAGAAATTCAGCATAACAAAATGCAAAACTCCCAGATTGCAGATTATTTTGATACTATTACAACTTCTGAAGAAGCTGGGGTGAAAAAGCCACATTTACAAATATTTGCAAAAGCCCTTCTAAAATCCAATGCCGTTCCAGAAAATTCCGTCATGATTGGCGATAGTTATGAAGCCGATATTGAAGGCGCGAAAAATGCAGGTTTGCATGCCGTTTATTTCGATTACTATGGAAAGCTTGAAACTGTGCAAGTGCCTCAAATCCAAAAGTTAAAAGAGCTGGAAATGTATTTATAGCAATAAAGAATTTATATCTTCGTTTCACTAAAAGAATTGTCCCCTGATGTCTTTTGTAAAACTACTTAAAACCCCCATTTTACTGCTGCTTTTTAGCGTGGTGTTGCATTCTTGTGTAAAAGGGGTAGATCTGGACCAAACAGAAGAGATTGCCTTAACCCCAGACCTTCAGGTAAGTTTATTGGTTTTTGATGTAACCAACGAAGATTTTTTGGATAAGGACACTGGAGCTTTTGTACCAATTATTCGCGATACGGTGCGATTGGAATTTTTGGATGATAGCTACATCCAGGATGATCTGGTAACGGTGGAATTCAGTTTTAAGTACACTAATTCCTTCCCGCAATCTTTTAGGAATAAAATCTCTTTTCTTTCTGAAAATGATAGGGTACAACATGCTGTGAGCTTTGATATTGCTGAAGGAAACAAAGATGCTCCAGCGGTTACAGATTGGATAGAGTTTATTGGGAACGAACGGATTGATGTTATAAAAAAATCCATTAAAATGGTGGTGGAGATCGAAGTAATACCTGATACGGATCCTTTCGAAGGGGAATTAAAATTTGAATCAAAGGGACTTTTTTCATTTGAATTTTAGCGGATGAGATTATACCTTTCCTGCTTTACGATATTATTGGGAATTACACTTTGCCAAGCACAGAATAAGCAGTTGTTGTATAACGTGCGGGGCTTGCCACAATCCTTGCTCAACAATCCTGGTGCAAACGTGAATTTCGATGGGCATATTGGAATTCCCTTATTTTCCAAATTCCATATCTCGGCCGGATCATCGGGAGTTAATTTATACGATATTTTTGATGATTCCAAGCCAGACGTAAATAGAAAGGTAAGTGCCGCAATTAGAAGGTTGACCAGGGACGATTATTTCACACTGAACCAACAATTAGAAGTCCTTTCTTTTGGTTGGAGGTTAAACAATGGGCAGTACTTTTCTGCTGGAGTGTACCAAGAAATGGATATGTTCGCGTATTTCCCAAAAGACCCGGCGTTATTGGTGAATGAAGGTAACAATGCGTATTTAAACGTCCCGTTTGATTTTTCTGATGTTGCCTTTACAGGAGAGATCATGACGGTCTATCATCTCGGGCTCAATAAAAAAATAAATGATAAATTAACCATTGGAGCACGAGCTAAGTTGTATTCTGGAATATTCAATGTCGCAAGCACAAATAATTCGGGAAAATTCATAACCCGGGACGATCCCAATACCCCAAATTTTTATAGGCATTTTGCAGAGAATATAGATATAAGGGTAAATACTTCTGGATATGCTTCTTTAAACAATACGGGCAGAACAGTACAAGAATCTACTCGTGATTTGTTAAAACGATCTTTTTTTGGTGGAAATATTGGCGCTGGGGTAGATTTGGGGGCGTCTTATAATCTTCAGGACAATTTAAGGCTTACCGCTTCTATTTTGGATATTGGTATGATGTATCAACAGTACGATGTAGAAAATTATTTGTACTATGGAGATTATGAAACAGATGGGATAGAGCCTTTGTTTCCAGATATAGCTCCTAGCAATAATACCATACCCTATTGGGACCTTTTTGAAGATGAGGTAGATAGGAATTTAAAGGATGAAACCGTAAATGAGGAATATAAAACTTGGAGGCCTGTTAAATTTAATGCTGCGATAGAATTTGGATTTGAGGAAATGTTTGAAACTTGCGATTATTTAAGGACTTATAAGCGTAGGAATTTCAATCTAATAGGGATACATCTTTTTGGCGTAAAGCGGCCCAGGACCATGAACTATGCTTTAACCACCTATTATGATAGGAAATTTTCAAATAACTTTCGAGCAAAAGTGTCTTATACCGTAGACGATTTTTCATATTATAATGTAGGTTTGTTGGTCTCAACAAAAATTAAAAAATTTAATTTTTATCTTGCAGCAGATAATTTGATTGGATATTTAAACCTTGCAAAATCACAAAGTGCTTCCATACAATTTGGAATGCAGTTTATATTTAAAAAATAAATGTATACCCGTTTTTTGTCATAATAGTTATTTCGTCACCTTGAATTTATTTAAGGATCTCAACTTATTCTAATTATTTACATTGTTATGAGGTTTTAGAACTCCCAACACTTCGGGACAGAATGACGTTCTTAGCAATTTGTGGTACTTTACGGAAAAATAACAAACAATGAAAAAGACCTATTTGATTTTCGCACTGCTTCTTGGTATTTGTCTTACTAGCCTGGGGCAGAATTTGAATTCGTATAAATATGTGGTAGTTCCCGATAGGTTCGATTTTTTAAAGGAACCTAACCAATACCAAATGAATGAGCTTGCGAAGTTTTTGTTCGAGAAGTATGGGTTTACTGCGTTTATGGCAAGCGAATCAAAACCATCAGATCTATCGATGGACTCATGCAATGTACTTTATGCAGATGTTATTGAAGATAGCGGGTTGTTCCAAACAAAGTTACAAGTGCTTTTGAAGGATTGTAGAAACCAAGTTGTTTTCACTTCAGAAGAGGGGAAGAGTAAAGAAAAGGACTTTAAACAGGCCTATCAGGAAGCTCTTAGGAATGCATTTAATTATGTAGAGGCTATCAATTATAAGTACGATGGAAATTCGGCTAAAGTAAAGGAAGAGGTTCCCGAAACACAAATTAGGAATATCCCTGGGCCGGCAAAAGAAATAAAACAAGAGGGCAAAGTGGAAGAGGTAATAGTATCTGCCATTCCTAAAAAAATACAAAAAGAAACCAAAGTTTTGGAACGCGTTTCTAATAAAAGAAGTTATTTTTCAGGGGAATTGGAAGTTTACCTTTTACAGACCGAATATGGTTTTCAGTTGGTTCAAAAGGAAATGGAGGAACCTTTTGGCAAGCTCGTAAAAACAGGAAGTGCTAATCATTTTATTTATTCAACTTTACAGAACACAGGAATCGCCTTTTTTGATGAGTCTGGAAATTTAAATGTTGAAATTCTTACAGAAAATGGGAACACTACTTCTACTAAAATTTACAAGCTGAAGAATTAAAATGAACTGGATTGTTGGCCCGTCCCCATATGGCTAGGGGGAGAAGGGATCTCTAGTAAAGTTAATTTTGTTCCATAAAGATTCTTCAATCCGTTTCACTGCTTTCAGAATCACAATCCTGTTTTATTGTCATCCCGACGTCTCGATGGTGGTCGTAGGAGGGATTTCTAGTAAAGATAATCCTGTTCCATAGGGATTCTTCAATCCATTTCCCTGCTTTCAGAATGACAGCACTGTTTTATTGTCATCCCGACGGTAGGAGGGATCTCTAATAATCGTATTTATTTTTCCATCGCTTCTTTAAAAATTCCCTTTGCACTTGTTCCCGCTGGTTGTTGCCAGGAGTATAAAATATGGTATTTTTAATCTCCTCCGGAAGAAATTCCGCTTCGGCAAAATTATTTTCATAATTATGGGCATATTTATAATTGTCCCCATATCCCAAATCTTTCATCAACTTGGTGGGCGCATTTCTTATAGGTAAAGGAACCGATAAATTTCCTGTCTCTTTTACAATGCTTTGCGCAGCATTGATTGCCATATAGGACGCGTTGCTTTTTGGGGATGTGGCAAGATATATGGCACACTGGCTTAAAATAATTCTGGATTCCGGAAACCCAATTGTTGTCACGGCTTGAAAAGTATTATTTGCCATGATAAGGGCTGTTGGGTTGGCATTTCCAATATCTTCACTAGCTGCAATAAGCATTCTCCGGGCGATGAATTTTACATCTTCCCCGCCTTCTATCATTCTGGCAAGCCAATATACAGCTGCATTTGGGTCGCTCCCTCTAATGGACTTTATAAATGCCGAAACAATATCGTAGTGCTGTTCTCCGGTCTTGTCATAAAGAACCGTGTTTTGCTGAACTTTCTCAAGAACTAGTTCGTTGGTAATCTCGATGGATCCTTCTACAGAATTTACCAAGAGTTCAAAAATGTTCAATAATTTTCGTGCATCGCCCCCGCTTAAACGCAATAAAGCTTCGGTTTCGGTAAGTTTAATGCTTTTCTTTTTTATTTCAGTATCTTCTGCAATCGCCCGATGCAATAATGCAATTAAGTCTCCTTTTTCAAAAGGTTTTAAAACATAGACCTGACATCTGGAAAGCAGTGCGGAAATCACTTCGAAACTTGGATTTTCGGTGGTAGCACCAATTAAAGTGACCCAACCTTTTTCCACAGCTCCCAATAAAGAATCTTGCTGGGATTTGCTAAAGCGATGAATTTCATCTATAAATAAGATGGGGTTTTTGGTGGTAAAAAGGCCTTCCCCTTTCTTGGCACGATCTATTACGTCACGAATATCTTTTACCCCACTATTAATGGCGCTTAACGTGTAAAACGGTCTATTGCTTTCGGTTGCTATGATGTTGGCCAAGGTGGTTTTTCCAACCCCCGGTGGTCCCCATAAAATAAGGGAAGGGATCATTCCTTGTTTTAACTGTTGTGTAAGTGCACCATTTTTTCCTATTAAATGCTGCTGACTTAAATAATCGCTTAATTTTTTGGGCCTTAACCGTTCTGCAAGAGGTTCGTTCATATCACAAAGGTAGGAAATCAGGTTTCATTTTTAGGATATTTAATCCCTCATTGAGGGTTTAATTCCTCGAGGCTTGCCTCGAATTTTTTAAAAATATTTTCCAACACATTCCTCGTGGGCTTGCCCCGAGGTTCTTGATTGTTCTGTTGACAAAATGGCAATGCGCCAAAATATGTACGGCTTTTGCTATTGAAAAGTATCATATTTCAGATTTGTATGTCCGTTTTATGTCCTATCGTTGTTTCGTCACCTGAGATCCGTAATAAAAAAAAATATCTAGCGTAGGAAACGGACGTATTTTTATATAAGCTGATGGGATGCTGAAACAAGTTCAGCATGACGACAATTCCGCATCGTCACCCTGAACTGGTTTCAGGGTCTTGGATTCACAAATAAATAAAAATACGTCAATGGTAATTTATTTCAGGGTCTCAATTTACTATGTTGATTCTTAGTGTTATAAGATTCTGAAACAATTCCGATAGCTCTCGGAACAGAATGACGTTATTTATCATTTTATGATACTTTACGGATATACAAAAAAATTAATGTTATAAATTGGATTTATGTTGCAGCAACGTCAGCCATTTGTTTTTTCTACAGGAGTAATCGCCTATCCGTTATTGTTCATTCTAATTATATGGCTGGTTTTTTGGTTTGAAATCAGGTTTGGGTTCGATTTTAATCATTTTGGAATTCAACCAAGAACTTTAAAAGGTCTAAGAGGGATCCTTTTTTCACCCTTTATCCACTCAGATATAAAACACCTTTTTCATAACACAATTCCGTTGTTCATTTTAACTATGGCGCTGTTCTATTTTTATAGAAACATTAGTTGGAAGGTATTGTTCGTGGGTTTGCTCTTAACTGGATTTTTTACTTGGGTCATAGGCCGGCCGGCCAATCATATAGGAGCCAGTGGAATTATCTATTTATTGGCCTCTTTTTTATTTTTTAAAGGCATTTTTTCAAAATACTATAGATTAATAGCCCTTTCGCTCATTGTGGTTTTTCTTTATGGAGGGATGTTGTGGTTCGTTGTTCCGGTAGACCCCAAAATTTCTTGGGAAGGTCATTTATCTGGATTGGGGGTGGGACTGCTTCTAGCATCTATTTTTCGGCAAAAAATCATAAAAAACCCAAAATATGAATGGGAGAAAGAAGATTATAATCCAGAAAAAGATGTTTTCATGAGCCATTTTGATGAACATGGCAATTTCATAGAAACTGGAGAGGAACCTGAAAACCTAGATTCGACCTATAATTATATTTTCAAAGAGAACAAGAAAGAAAAAGAATAGGCAATGCCAGCGCGAAAATAATGCTAGTGCGGAATTGCTAGCGCGGAATTGTATTCCGTGCTGTTTTTTCTTTCATTTTGTCCTGTAGGCCAATTTCCACCACCATACAGCGAACTACTAATTACATTAACGATGTAGATGTTTTTGTATAAATTTGATAAAAGCGCATTGCAATGTCAACAAAATACAAAGCTACAACAACTGAAGAAGCTTTTTATATAACCATCACTACGGTAGGTTGGATAGATGTTTTTACAAGGCTAAATCAAAAACAAGTTATTATTAATGCCTTGCAGTATTGTCAACAAAACAAAGGATTGGAAATCTATGCCTATTGTTTAATGTCTAACCACATTCATTTACTCTGCCAAGGTACAAACGGTTTTATTTTGTCTAGCATCATTAGGGATTTTAAAAAATTTACATCCAAGAAAATTATTCAAACAATTAATGAAGAACCTGAAAGTCGCCGAGAGTGGATGTTGAATTATTTTAAAAAATCCTGTGAACATCTAAAAAGGGAACAACAATACAAAGTCTGGCAAAATGGCTATCATGCCGAAATCGTGAAATCCAATTGGTTTATAAAGCAAAAAGTCAATTATATCCATAATAATCCTGTAAAAGCCAAAATTGTAGCTTTGCCTGAAGATTATTATTTCAGTTCTGCAAGGAATTATGCAGATTTAGAGAATGATTTGGAAGTTGTATTATTGGATTTGTTTTGATTAATCACGGATTGCAAATCCGCGCTATTGGTTTTGTTAAAGCATGGATTGAAAATCTGCGCGATCGTTATCACAGTGTACGCGCGGATTACAAATCCGAGCTATCTAATTACAAATCCGCGCAATCTGTTTGAGTATAGTGCGGAATTGCATTCCGTGCGGTGTTATTTAAGAGCGTTGCCTTACGATTTCATATAGAAAAGCGCCACAGGCTACAGAAACGTTTAAGGAGCCAATACTTCCAAACATGGGCAATTTGGCCTTATCGTTCACGATTTTTAATACTGAAGGGTTAATTCCCCGTCCTTCACTGCCCATTACCAAAGCCATGGGTTTGTTCAATTCTGTCTCGTAGATAGATTGATCGCTTTTTTCTGTTGCGGCCACTACATTGATCCCAGATCCTTGGAGGTAATAAATGGCATCTTTAATATGGCTTACTTTGCATATAGGAATATTAAATACAGCTCCTGCAGAAGTTTTTACGGTATCGGCATTCACAGGTGCGCCACCTTTGTCTTGAATAATGATTGCGTGAACTCCACAACATTCCGCAGTTCTAATGATCGCCCCAAAGTTTCTGGCATCTGTAATTTGATCCAAAAGCAAGAAAAGGGGAGTGGTTGAGGCATCTTCCAATACTTTTTGCACTATTTCCTCCATATCTGGAAATTCTATGGGGGAGATCTTGGCTACAACTCCTTGATGGTTTCCTTGGGTAAGCTTTTGTAACTTTTCAACAGGTACATAGGAAATATTAAAACCCCTTTTACCTATCAATGATAATAGTTCTTGGAACAGCGGATTATTAAGCCCTTTTTGGATATAGATCTTATCGATGTTCTTTTCACTTTGAATAGCCTCCATCACCGTTCTAATCCCAAAAATTGTAGTATTTTCTTCCATAGGGGCAAAGATAGGATAATTAAAAAATTAGCAATAAAAAAACCCACCTCGTTGGAGGTGGGTTTTAAAAAATATAATATTTATTCTTATTGATGAACAGGAGTAGGATCCTGAACTCCCGGAAGAGGAGATGGAACACTTGAGTTTCCACTTACTTCAACTTGAGGATAAACAAAACGTTCTGCATTACCAGTAAATCCTGGCTTTAATTGAATCTCTGCAATGTTATTTGTTCTGTTGAAATCTGTAAAAGATTCATAATGACCATTAAAATAAACATAACGCTCTTCATAGATCTCTCTAAGTAATGCAGCAACAGGATCTTTCCCATCGGCATTTTCTATTCCACCAGAAGCAAAATCTGCAGCCTCATAGTCATCATAATTAAAAGGCTCATCCACACCTGCATACCCATCATTGTTTGTTCCAATTGAATAACCAGCATCTAGTTCTGCTCTATATGCATTGTATGCAGTAATACCTGCTTCTAAACCATTCAATCTTGCTTCAGCCTCTGCTATGATTAATAAATTTTCACCATATGTTACCAGAGGCATATCAGATTCTGTTCCAAATTTACCGTCTGGGTAACCCCAGTCATAAAGAGAAAGAAAATTCAATTCATATCCATTATTATAATATTCAAAATAATCTAAATAGTTGAAATTAAATCTAGCAGTTTCATCTGTCTTTGCATTCCCCCGATATAGATCTGTAGTTGGATCCAATAATTGGGGTGCATAAGCATCTGCAGCTGACATGTACCCTGGCCTATCATAGACTAGGAAACTATAAAACGGATTAAAATCTGCTCCATATGAAGTTCCATAAACTGCTTTATAATCTCCATCTGCAGAAGAAATCCCAAACTGAGCATTTGCTAAAGCCTCTTGATAATTCTCAACGTGTAAATAATATCTAGCCTTTAGAGTGTAGGCAAGAGCTATCCAAGCAGATTCATCTCCATCATATACCAAATCATTCTTGATTTCACCAGAGGCATCAGTAAGGTTCAAAATAGCATCACTTAGCAAATTCTGAACTCCGGCATATACATCCTGTTGTGATTCATAGGCTGGGTTTGGGAATTCTTCAAATTTATTTACTTGGGAGAATGGAATATCCCCAAATAAAGAGGTTAACGTTCCAAAAGCATTAGCTTCTAACACTTGTGCCATACCTAAAGTAGAGGTATTACCTAAAGCTTCAGCTTTTTCCTGTAAAACTTGAGCTTGACTAATAGTATTAACCATGGCCTCATTCCAAATTCCATCAAAAATGGTGGATTGAGCCGTGTTCCAGTCATTTAGAGCAATATACTGGCGATCGGCTCCAGTAGCTTGGTTAAGCCATAACATGGCTAATCTGTTCGATTCTCCAGATTGCCAAAATTGATTGGATAATTGCACCCCTTGAACTAGGTTAGGAACACCAGCATCTGTTGGTTGGTTAGGATCATCATTTATTTCATCTACGTACCTAGTACATGATGACAATGATATTACAGCGGCTAGCACCGGTATCAATAATTTATTTTTCATCATTTTTTTTTTAGAAATTAATTGTAATAGAACCTAGAATAGACTTAGTATTTGGGTTGTTAAAATATTGTAAACCCCTCCCATTCGAAGCACCTGTAAGGTTGGATTCTGGATCTTGGCCAAAATCATCTTTAGACCAGTACCATAAGTTTCTTCCAGTTACAGAGAATTCAGCATTCGTAAATCCTATAGCATCTTTTAACGCCTGATTTTTGAAGTTATAGGAAAGAGTTAACTGTCTCCATTTTACCCAAGATCCGTCTTTAATAAATTGTTCTCCCACTGGTCCAAATCCACCTCCAATACCGGAGTAATATGATTGGTCTAATAATCTAGGTCCTGCTCCAAAATCCTCAATATTACCACGAATAGTTACAGTTCCATCTGCATTTGTTACGGCCTGTGGTCTAGAAGCTAATGTAGATCCATTAACATTGATAATACTTGCTGCTTCTGCTGCAGTTACAGTAACTTCGTTTGCAGTTTCCGGGGTTCTACCAAAGTTGTTTAAAGCCCCATTAGTACCATCCCATATATCTCCACCAATTGAAGCATCAAATAGTGTGCTTAAAGTAATATTTTTATAAGTAAAAGATGTTCCTAGACCTCCTCTCCAATCAGGGTTTGGGTCACCAATAACACCTTCAGTTAAAGCAACCGTTGGGAAACCATTTGCATCTAATGCTAATGAACCATCATCATTTCTATCAAAACGTCCACCCCATAGCACACCAACAGCTTCTCCTACTACTGCTCTTGAAGATACTCCTGTGAACCCTGCCAAGAATAAAGATTCAGTTCCTAATAGTGAAGTTACCTCATTCTCGTTCGTAGAGTAGTTCCCATAAATATTCCAATTAAAATCTTTAGACCTAATAACATCTATACTGAAATCAACTTCGAAACCTTTGTTTTCAAGAGATGCAGCATTGCTGTATCGCCCAGAGAAACCAGTAGAACCTGGAAGAGCTACTGTAAACAATGCTCCTTCAGTTTCGTTGGCATAATAAGTTGCACCAACTGTTACCCTATTGTTAAAGAAACCTAAATCTAAACCGGCTTCATATTCCGTTTTCTTTTCGGGCTCTAGGTTGGCATTTCCTTGAACACTACTTCTTACGAAAGAACCATCATAGGCTCCTGCATCATAAGCGGGACCATATCCTTCTCCGTCGCCTGCATTCACGAAATAGGTTTGTGTTGCATAAGGAGCAGGCTCAATACCTACCTGACCATAAGTCAACCTTAATTTACCTGTGGAGAATGTGGACCTGTCATCTAATAATTTGTTGAACTCAAATCCAAATTCTGCAGATGGATAGAAGAATGTTTTTCCATCTCCATAAGTGGATGCAGTTTCAGCTCTTCCTGTTAAGTTCAAATATAACATATTGTCAAAGCTAAGGTTGGCCTGAGCATACCCAGCAGAAATTCTAACTTCACTTTCCCCCAAAAAGGTAGATCTGTTTGCTATTACGGCATTGTCATAAAACACTTTTGGCGTATCTAGAATGAAATTAGTATAACCACCTCCGCGAGATTCACTAAGTCTTCTGTTAAAATTCATTCCTAATAAATAACCAAAATCAAACCTATCGGTTAAATCAAAACCACCTTGTGCAATAAAGTCGATGTTTGTTTGAGTACGTGTAATCAAAGATTCAGAAACACTTCCGCTACCATTGGCTTCAGATGAATTTACAGGGAAAATACTCTTTCTCTCATCAGTATAATGGTCCAACCCAGCACGAGCAATAAAAGTCACCCAGTCTGCAGCCTTCCAGTTAAATTGTCCTCCCATGATATAGCGTTCAACCGTATTAGGGTTTTTCTGAACATTAGTTGTCCATAATGGGTTGTTATAAATTGGGGATTGTCTATCTGTAGTTCCCAATCCTCTTCTGTATGCACGTTGACTGTTAGTTGTGCTTATTACGCCCCCAGCATATTTTGTCCCTATATAATCTCTAATATCAAAATCTGCAGGGGTTCTGTAAAGTCCTAAAAGTAACCCTGAGGTATTAGATCCTTGTTGGATACGATTGGAATTTACTTGGGAATAAGTAGATGTTCCTGTAAATTTAATCTTGTCATTCAGCTTAAATTCTCCATTTAATCTAAGTGATACCCTGTTATAATCATTGTTTTCAATAATTCCATCTTGCTTTAAATCACTTACGCTCATGAAATAATTGCCAGAATCCGTAGCGCCACTTAAGCTTACGTTATTTTCAAGGAATAATCCCTCGTTAATTACGGCATCGTAGTTGCTATCGTTAAAATTCTCTGTACTGTTTTTTGCGATAATAGGATAATAAGCGGTTCCATCTCTAGCAACAAAATAATTTGGTGATGCTGTATCAACTTCATCTGCACCACCGTTTCTTAGGCTGATTTTGTCTCCCCATGATCCTGATGTAGTCCCACCTGCGTAAGACCCGTTACTACCTTGCCCAAAAATATTCTGAGTATCTAATACATCATTAGTCTCATCAAAACTAATTGTTGAAGAAACAGAAATTTTAAGATCCCCTTTTGCTAAACCTTTACCTTTTTTAGTTGTAATCACAATCAAACCGTTACCAGCTCTTGCACCCCATAATGCAGCTGCTGACGCCCCTTTTAGAATTTGAACATTTGCAATGTCATTTGGGTTAAGGTCATTTAAACGTGATTGTTGGGTTACACCATCAACCCCATTGCCAATTTCATCATTACTAATGGGGATACCATCAACAACTATTAGAGGTTGTAGACTTCTAGTAATAGTACTTTGTCCCCGAATTTGGATAAATGCACTAGATCCGGCATCCCCTGAAGAACTTATAATCTGAACTCCAGATGCTTTCCCGGCAAGACCTTTAGTAATACTGGTTTCACCGGAAGACTGAATTGCTTCAGCTTCAACCTTTGAAACCGAAGATGCCTGAGTTGCTTTGTCAATTTCAATACCTAAGGCATTAATAACCACAGTTTCCAGCATTTCTCCTGCAGTCATAGTTACATTGATAGTACTTGATGTGCCAACTGTCACTTCTTGTTTTTCAAATCCAACAAATGAAAAAGTTAAAACTTGTCCTTGTGATGCATTGATGGAATAATTTCCATCAAAATCTGATTGGGTCCCCGTGTTGGTCCCCTTAATTAAAATGTTGACTCCAGGTACTGGTAGCCCCTCATCGTCTGTAACGGTTCCTGTAACCGTTTGTTCTTGTGCAAAACTAATTTGCACAATTAACGCTAGTAAAAGCGTTAAAAATCGCGTTAAATTTGATTTCATATTTTAGTTTATTTGAATTAGCCATGCCAAAAATGCTAAAACCATGTTAATAAAGCAAGGAATATTGCAAGATATTTTGTCTTGTTTTCTAATAAAAGGAAAAATAAACAAGAAAACAGGAGCTTGTATTTGTAAAAGTTGGGAAATGATCAATTGAAATCAAAAGGTTTTACACACTCTGTTATTTGATGACAGGCGTTGATTTTGTTGATATACTCCCTTATTTTCTATTTAATAAAGAACCGTATTAGGGACAAAATGATTTTTTTAAATTTGGACATAAATTATTTATACAGTTAAAAAGATTTAACAAAAAACCCACCTCGATTGAGGCGGGTTTTAAAAACAATGGTTTTCAAGATTCTAATTAATCAACATCCTAGAAAAGTGGGAGCTTGTTGCTCATCCATACCAATAGCAGAAGATGCAGCCTCATATTGAGCATTATTCAAATTCTGCTCGTTCACAGGATACGTGT
Organism: Gillisia sp. Hel_I_86; assembly: GCF_007827275.1. Lineage (NCBI taxonomy): Bacteria > Pseudomonadati > Bacteroidota > Flavobacteriia > Flavobacteriales > Flavobacteriaceae > Gillisia > Gillisia sp. Hel_I_86. The sequence continues at coordinate 2,137,428 of NZ_VISE01000001.1, forward strand.
ACCTTAATGGTACCGGCAATTGAGAACCTGCAGCAATGTTCAATTCTGGCGCATCAAATTTTCTCCACACAAGCCATCCTTGGAAAGGATTGTCGAACATAGCGATCCAAAATTGGAATCCTAATTGATATTCTATTACATCATAAGCAACTGTAGGTTGTATAAGGTACATAGCAGTTTCATTCTCAGGAAGGACTTGACCACCTTTTCCAACACTTTATAAGGTTCATCGCCGGTCGGCACACAAGATTCATTACTTTTACAATAAGGGTCAAATTTTTAGTCAAAAAAAACTATTCTCAATTTTATGAATATCTATAGAATAATCCTTTTACTTTTAATTCTGCTCGGTTTCTCAGGCTGCGGACTTGCACAGGAAAATGCAAGATTGGTGGGTGGTCCCTGCGAGGGGTGTGAGGCAGTCTTCGACTATGGAGACCGGAAACTTTTATCAATTGATACCCTACCCGGGTTTGAAGAAACCGAAGACAAGATAAAAGTAACAGGTACCATTTATAAAAATGATGGAAAAACCCCTGCTAAAGGTGTCATTTTATTTGTCCATCACACCAATAGGGACGGGGTCTATCCAAAACATGGCAATGAAAACGGTTGGGCCCGACAGTACGGCTACATTCATGGTTGGATAAAGACCGGAGCCGATGGTAAATATGCCTTCTACACTTTCAAGCCCGCACCCTACGGTGGATTGCCGGCACATATCCATCCCATTATACGTGAGCCCGATGGTAAGTATTACTGGCTTGGCAGTTTCCTTTTTGCAGGGGATCCACAACTCACCGAGGAACATAAAAATCCCGAATCTTCCAGAGGCGGTAGTAATGGCATTTTATCATTAAAAAAGGAAAAGGGAATAGTGGTTGGCCGGAGGGATATCATTCTTGGCAAAAATATACCTAACTATGAATAAAATAATCCTACTCCTTACTGTATATATGCTTAGTGCTTGCAATGGAGGTTCTTTGGAAGGGTAGCAAAATGGGGCATACTGGAAAACACCAAGGTAAAATACAACTTCAAAAGGCTTACTTTTTAACCAAAGACAAAAACATAAGCGGAGGCGGTTTTATGGTGGATATGCAATCCATTGAAGTCATTGACATCCCCATGCATGAGCCTATACCTCGCAAAAGGCTTGTTGATCATTTAAAAAGTGATGATTTTTTTGATGCTGATGCCTATCCAACCTCACATTTTGAAATAACAAATGTCGAACCTATTACAGGTGATAGTTTAAAGATAAAAGGTAATCTAACTATAAAGAATACAACCAAAAACTTAGAATTCTTAGCGTTGTATAAAGACAACCTTTTTTCAACAAAATTTACCTTTGATAGGTTTCAGTGGGATATTGCGTACAAAGGAAATTGGATAGACAGAACTTTTGTTGACCGTGAAATTGAATTGACCGTTATGCTAAAAGCGAAATAAAAAATATAGCCAAAAACCAAAGTTTTCAAATGGGGCTAAAGGTTAAAAAGTTGTTTGTAGTAAATTCCTGTTGCATGACTTCACTAAATTAGGTTGTAAACTCAGTATAGATGTCAATTATTCAGAAAAAATATGGAGCGATAGAGATAAGGCCTTAGAGGTAATCAAAAAGTATTGTTCTTATAATCCTTTAGTGAAAATTAGTGAGGATGATGTAGTCAGGTTTTTTTTGAATAAACTCACACACGATGAGGTATTTGAATTCTTTCATGCCAATGGTGCAGAAACTGTTTGCCTAACCTTGGGCAAGAAGGGTGTAATTCTTTCCCAATTAAACAAGTCTCAAATTAAACTTCCCGCTATAAAAATAAACAAGATTTTGGATGCCACAAGTGCAGGAGATGCTTTTTGGTCTGGGTTTTTATTTGCATATATTAAGGAGTATTCTATGGAAGAAGCCTTGCAAATAGCTCTAAAACTGGCCGCCTTGAAATTGCAAAATGTAGGCAGATTACCAGATAATATCAATATTATTACAGAACTTCTTGAATAATTACATAGTCAAAATCTTCGTTTTATATTGACTTTTGGAAACGGGCACTACAGAATTACCAAGGTTTTTCTCTACTTTGAATCAAAAGTATTATTCAAAATAAATTCGAATAAGCAAGATTAGCTTGTTACCTTTGTGGTTCTGCCAAAAATTAAGATTATGAGTAAGGATAGCAAAAGGAGAGAAGCACTGGTGTATCACGCCAAACCGAAACCTGGAAAAATAGAAGTTGTTCCCACAAAGAAATATGCAACACAAAGAGATCTTTCTTTGGCGTATTCCCCGGGTGTGGCCATTCCCTGTTTAGAAATAGAAAAGGATAGTGAGAATGCTTATAAATATACGGCTAAAGGTAATTTAGTTGCAGTGATATCCAATGGTACTGCTGTGCTTGGTCTGGGAGATATAGGTCCCTTAGCATCCAAACCAGTAATGGAAGGAAAAGGTTTGCTTTTCAAGATCTTTGCTGATATAGATGTGTTCGATATCGAAGTAGATACCAAAGATGTAGAATCCTTTATTCAAACGGTTAAAAATATTGCCCCCACTTTTGGAGGGATCAACTTGGAAGATATCAAAGCTCCAGAGGCATTTGAGATTGAACGTCGCTTAAAAGAGGAGCTGGACATTCCTGTAATGCATGACGATCAGCATGGTACCGCCATCATTTCAGCTGCGGCTCTTTTAAATGCATTGGAAATTTCTAAAAAGAAGATAGATAAAGTTAAAATTGTAATTAGTGGAGCAGGAGCGGCAGCAGTATCCTGTACCAAGCTCTATAAGGCTTTTGGGGCAAAAGCTGAAAATATAGTGATGCTGGATAGCAAAGGAGTCATTCGTGCAGATAGAACTAATCTATCAATTGAGAAACTTGAATTTGCTACCAAAAGAAAAATAGATACGCTTAAAGAAGCGATGAAAAATGCCGATGTATTCGTAGGGCTTTCTATAGCAAACATAGTGGATGTTCCAATGCTCAAAAGCATGGCCAAACGTCCAATTGTTTTCGCAATGGCCAATCCCGATCCGGAAATCGAATATGATCTTGCGGTTTCTGCGCGTAAGGATCTTATTATGGCAACAGGAAGAAGCGATCATCCCAATCAGGTGAACAATGTGCTCGGTTTTCCTTTTATTTTTAGGGGTGCCTTGGATGTAAGAGCTACCAAAATTAATGAAGCTATGAAAATGGCAGCGGTCAAAGCTTTGGCGGCATTGGCCAAAGAACCTGTGCCAGAGCAAGTGAACATTGCCTATGCGGAAACCAAATTGCATTTTGGCCCAGAATATATTATCCCTAAACCTTTCGATCCAAGATTGATTGCCCAAGTGCCTCCGGCAGTTGCAAAAGCTGCAATGGAAAGTGGTGTGGCCAAAAGTCCGATCCTGGACTGGGAACGTTATGAAGAGGAATTGCTGAATAGAATGGGGCACGATAACAAGATCTCCCGTTTATTGATGAATCGCGCAAAAATAAATCCTAAGAAAGTCGTTTTTGCTGAAGCAGATCAGTTGGATGTACTTAAAGCAGCACAGATCACTCAAGAAGAAGGGATTGGAATTCCGATTCTTTTGGGTAGGAAAGATGTCATTCTAGAACTGATGACTGAAATAGATTTTCATGAAGACCTTGTAACTATTATCGATCCAAAATCTGATGAAGAGGTGGTACGTCGGGAACGTTATGCAGATGTGTATTGGAAAACGCGCGAGAGGAACGGTGTAACCAGATATGATGCACAAAATTTAATGCGGGAACGTAATTATTTTGCAGCCATGATGGTGAACGAAGGCGATGCCGATGCATTATTGTCGGGCTATTCCAGAGCTTATCCTAGCGTTGTGAAACCAATGTTGGAATTAATTGGAATGGCGCAAGGAGTAGATAGAGTTGCCGCAACCAATTTAATGAATACCTCCAGAGGCCCACTTTTTATAAGTGATACCTCTATAAATATAGATCCTTCGGCCAAAGATCTTGCAAAGATTGCGGTAATGACCGCTAAAACCGTGAAATTATTTGGAATGGAGCCGGTGGTGGCCATGATTTCTTATGCCAATTTTGGATCTTCTAAAAACGACAGGGCTCGTAAAGTAAAAGAGGCAGTTTCCATTTTACATAGATCGCATCCAGATCTTATTGTAGACGGAGAGATACAAACAGATTTCGCATTGAACAAGGAAATGCTTCAAAAGAAATTCCCATTCTCTAAATTGGTAGGTAAAAAGGTAAATACTTTGATATATCCTAATTTGGAATCGGCTAATGGCACTTATAAACTTCTGAAAGAAATGAACAATGCCGACTCGATTGGCCCTATTATGATGGGAATGAGAAAGCCGGTCCATATTTTACAGTTGGGGGCAAGTGTAGAGGAAATAGTGAACATGGTAGCCGTTGCTGTTGTGGATGCCCAAGAAAAAGGAAAGGTTCAAAAACGGTAAAATAGCCTTGTTTTCAGGTTTTTTTAAAGCCTTGGAGCTCTATATTATTTAGTACATTTGAATATTAACATTTTTTTAATAACATGATCTATCACCTTAAGGGGCAGTTAGTAGAAAAAAACCCTACTTATGTTGTAATAGACTGCAATGGAGTAGGATATTTTTTGCATATTTCTTTGCATACGTTTGCGTTGCTCAAGAGCGCTTCAGAAGCAATAAGCCTATACACACATTTACAAGTAAAAGAAGACTCTCATACCTTATTCGGTTTTATGGACAAATCTGAAAGGGAACTTTTCAGGTTATTGATTTCTGTTTCTGGAATTGGGGCAAGTACGGCCCGCACCATGCTGTCGTCATTGGATCCTAAACAAATAATGGATGCTATTGCTACTGCAGATGTTGCAACAATCCAGAGCATTAAAGGGATTGGGGCAAAAACGGCACAGCGTGTTATTTTAGACTTAAAAGATAAAGTTCTAAAGGTCTTTGGAGAAGGGGAGATTTTTGTGTCCCAAAACAATACGAACAAGGAAGAAGCGTTATCAGCATTAGAGACTTTAGGTTTTGCCAGAAAACCTGCCGAAAAGGTGGTAGACCGCATTATGAAAGATGCTACAGAAGATCCTACTGTAGAAACAATAATAAAATTAGCTTTAAAGAATTTATAATTTCATATTAAATAATCTTGAGGAATAATTACTTGAAACTGCAATTAACATCCCTGGTTGGGATTTTTTGGTTATTTGCTTCTTCTCCTAGTTTATATGCACAAGATGCTCCTGTGCCTCAAGATTCTACCCGTACCGGTTATGCAACCGGCACTTTGTCTTTGCCCAATCCTGGAAGCATTGTGGCGGGATATGAATATGACCCCATTCTCAACAGGTATATTTATACTGAAAAATTGGGGACTTATAATTTGTCCATTCCCTTGATTCTTACACCAGACGAATATCAGCAATTGGTTATTCAGGAAGAGATTCGTAACTATTTCAAGGAAAAAAACAATGCTATTTCTGAAAATAGGGAAGGAGATCCTGAAGCCCAGCAAGACCTCTTGCCTAGTTATTATGTGAATTCCGGTTTTTTTGAAAGTGTTTTTGGAGGAAAGGAAATAGAAGTAGTGCCCCAAGGTAGTGTGGCCATGGATCTTGGGCTGCTTTATACAAAACAGGACAATCCTTCCTTCTCCCCTAGAAACAGAAGTAATCTCACATTCGATTTCGATCAAAGGATCCAGCTTAGTTTACTGGGAAATGTGGGAACAAAATTAAAGGTGCTCGCAAATTATGATACCGAATCTACCTTCGATTTCCAGAACCAGTTGAAGTTGGAATATACGCCCAATGAAGACGATATCATTCAAAAAATAGAAATTGGAAATGTGAATATGCCGCTAAATAGTGCCCTTATCCAGGGAGCACAAAGTTTATTTGGGTTTAAAACAGAATTGCAATTCGGTAAAACCAGGGTTACAGGCGTTTTTTCTGAACAAAAATCAGAGCGGAGGACCGTAAATGTTGAAGGTGGGGCTACGGTAGAGGAGTTCGAGAAGTTTGCAATAGATTACGATCAGGACCGGCACTTTTTCTTGGCACATTACTTTAGGGATACGTACAATCAATCCCTTCAGAATTATCCATTTATCAATAGCAATATTCAAATTCAGCGAATTCAGGTTTGGGTCACCAACCGCACCAATAATATCCAGAATTTAAACGATACCCGAAACATTGTCGCCATCCAAGACCTGGGGGAAACCAACATTCCTGGAAATATTGGCTTAAACAATCCTCCAGCAGGATTTTTTAATAGTCCAGCGGGAGCATTTCCAAATAATTCCAACAACGATTTTAACCCGTTTGGGATAACCGGGCCTGAAGAATCAATTTTAACTCCTGCAATTAGGGACATTTCCACCGTTCAAAGTGGTTTTGGGGGAGTGGTGGTTTCCGAAGGGCGGGATTATGCTAAACTAGAAAATGCCAGACAATTAAAACCAAATGAATTTACCTTCGATCAACGGCTCGGGTATATAAGCCTTAATCAAAGATTGAGCAATGATGAGGTTTTGGGGGTTGCATTTCAATATACGGTGAACGGACAAGTGTACCAAGTAGGGGAATTTGCCAATGATGGAGTAGATGCAAACACTCAAGCAAGTATTGATGGCGCTAGGATCAATCAGAATTTGGTGGTAAAATTATTGAAGAGCACCGTTACCAATGTAAGCGAACCAATTTGGGATCTTATGATGAAGAACATCTATGCTTTAGGTGCCTTTCAATTAGAGGAAGACGATTTTAGATTGAATATTTTATACACAGATCCACAGCCGCAAAATTATTTGTCTCCAGCTCCTGGATCTGGTGTGCCATTGCCCGAAGATGTTGCTGAAACCACCTTGTTGCGCGTGTTCAATCTCGATAAACTAAACACGAACAACGATCCTATAAGTGGAGGAGATGGTTTTTTTGATTATGTGCCGGGAATTACAATAAACACAAGAAATGGACTGGTAATTTTCACTACGGTAGAACCTTTTGGGGAATATTTGTTTGATAAATTGGACAACACGCCTAATGGTGGAGGAGAAGATTATAATTTGCCACAAACCTACAATGACAATCAGCGGGAATATGTGTTTAGATCTTTATACCGAACCACAAAGATCCAGGCAGAGCAAGAAGATGCCGACAAAAATAAATTTCAGTTAAAAGGAAGGTACAAATCTTCACAGGTAGATGGGATTCCGGTTGGTTTTAATTTGCCCCAAGGTTCTGTTACCGTTACCGCGGGAGGGAGAGTGTTGCAGGAAGGTGTGGATTATGTAGTTAATTATCCGTTAGGGAGGGTGCAAATAATAGATGATGCCTTGTTGGCTTCCAATATCCCGATCCAAGTTTCTACAGAAAACAATGCCTTGTTCGGGCAGCAATCCAAGAGGTTTACAGGAATTAATATCGAACACCAGTTCAATGAAAAATTATTGGTAGGGGGAACCTTTTTGAATTTAAAAGAACGACCGCTTACGCAAAAGGCCAATTATAGTTACGAGCCTGTAAGCAATACCATATATGGCTTAAACGCTACCTACAGCACAGAAGTGCCATTTTTGACCAGACTCGTGAATAAACTACCGAATATCGATACCGATGTTCCTTCCAATTTCTCAATTAGGGGAGAGTTTGCCTATCTACAACCGGGAGCACCAAAGGTAAATGATTTCGACCAAAAAGCAACGACCTATATAGACGATTTTGAAGCTTCCCAGACTGCTATCTCCATCAATAATCCGCTAAGCTGGGAACTTTCCAGTGTGCCTTTGGATTTTGGGGGGGAGTTAAGCAATGGGGATCTGGCTTCAGGATATAAAAGGGCATATTTGTCATGGTATACCATAGACCCAATTTTTTATAGCAGCAGAAGGCCAAGTGGAATTACCGATGCCGATCTCTCGAATTTCGCTACAAGACGCGTTTTTTTAAATGAGATATTTCCCAATACCGATGTAATTCAAGGGCAACCACAGGTTGTCTATACGATGGACCTTACTTATTCGCCTGCCAGTAGGGGCCCTTATAATTTTAACCCAGCAGCTTCGGGGGGAAATACCTTAAACAATCCTAAAGAGAATTTCGCAGGAATTACCAGGGCAATTACTTCTACAAATTTTGAACAAACCAATGTGGAATTTATAGAATTCTGGATGATGGATCCCTTCATTTATTCTGAAAATGCTGGAAACACTGGGGGAACTATCAGTTTTAACCTGGGCAATATTTCTGAAGATGTCCTTAAAGATGGGAGAAAACAATATGAAAATGGATTGCCACAGGATGCTGGTGTTCAAAATACGGTAAGCACTGTATTTGCAAAAGTACCGGCAGATCAATCCCTGATATATGCTTTTGATACCGAAGGTCAGGAACGAATTAACCAAGATGTAGGTTTTGATGGGTTGGGAGATGCCGAGGAGGCAGTGAAGTTTTCAGCATTTGGAAACCTTCCAGATCCCGCTGCAGATAATTATGAGTATTTTCTGAATAGGACAGGAAGCATCGTAGATCGTTATAGGAATTATAATGGTACACAAGGGAATTCCCCAACAGAATTAACAGACACTAACAGGGGAAATACCACCTTGCCAACCACCGAAGACCTCAACAGGGATAATACCATGAATACCATTAACAGCTATTTTCAGTACGATGTGAAGATCTTTCCTGGAATGAATGCTACCAATAGCCCATATATAACCGATGTTAGGGAACTGGATGCCCCGCTTCCCAATGGGCAAGATCTGCCGGTAAGATGGATTCAATTTAAGGTGCCAATTTTTGAGCCAACAGAAACCAAAGGAGGGATTGCCGATTTTAGATCTATTAGGTTTATGCGACTATTTCTAACAGACTTTCAGCAGGAAACTGTTTTGAGATTTGGGACCATGGACCTGGTTCGTGGGGATTATAGAAGGTACAATCAAAGTTTAGATCCAGATACTCCTGGACAGCCAGTAGAAGAAGGAACTTTGTTCGAGGTTTCGGCAGTGAATATAGAAGAGAATGAAAATCGCGAACCGATTCCTTATGTATTGCCTCCAGGGGTAAACCGCGAGGAATTATTCAATAACAACACCAATATCCGCCAGAACGAGCAATCGCTTTCCATTAGGACTTGCGATTTAGAACCTCAAGATGCCAGAGCAGTTTATAAGAATTTCCAAGTGGATATGCGCCAGTATAAAAATTTGGAAATGTTCCTGCATGCTGAATCTTTTGTGAATGAGATCGCTTTAAAAGATGGGCAATTGATCGCTTTTATAAGGATAGGGACCGATTTTACAGATAACTATTATCAAATTGAAGTGCCATTAACGGCTACTTTGCCAGGAGCAACTTCTGCTGAAGAGATCTGGCCAGAAGCGAACAGGCTTTTGTTACAATTGGACTTGCTGCAACAGGTAAAAACAAAGGTTTTAGGGGATCCATCATTGATCTCAACAGAATTGAATTATTTTAATGAAGATCTAAACCTTGTGAATTCTAATGACCCCTATGAAGTGGGGCAACTTAGAATTGGGATCAAGGGAAATCCGAGTTTTGGAAATGTAAGGTTATTGATGCTCGGGGTCAAGAACGGGAGCCCGGAGAATTCGGCATCGGGTATTTGCGGGGAAGTATGGTTCAATGAATTGCGATTGTCCGATTTGGATAACCAGGGAGGTTGGGCAGCTATTGTAAATATGGACACCAATATTGCCGATTTTGCAACAGTATCTGCTACAGGAAGAAAAAGCACTATTGGGTTTGGAGCTTTGGAAGAAGGGCCAAATCAAAGAAGCCGGGAAGATCTCCAGCAATATGATATGGTGACCAATATAAATGTGGGGCAATTATTACCGAAAAAATGGGGAGTTCAAATTCCATTTAATTACAGCAGGGGGGAAGAGTTGATTACTCCTCAATACGATCAGGAATTCTTGGATCTGGAACTTCAAACGAGGTTGGATGATATTGTAGATCCTACAGAGCGGGACCTAGTGAGGGAACAATCTGAATCTTATACAAAAAGACAAAGTATAAATGTCATTGGTTTGCGAAAAGAGCGGGTAGGAGAAAAGAAGCCGATGCCTTATGATATCGAAAACTTTGCATTTTCTGGTTCGTACAATCAGGTAGATCAACGTGATTTTGAAATTGAAGATGCATTGAGCCAAAATGTAAGGGTAGGAGCCACCTATGATTATGGGTTCTTGCCATTAACCCTGGAACCGTTTAAAAACATAAAGGCTTTGGATAGCAGCGACTATTATTCCTTGGTGAAAGATTTCAACGTGAACCTCTTACCTACCAATATTTCGTGGGGATCGAATATCTTTAGGCAGTATAACGAACAAAAATTCAGGGAGTTATCTTTAAATGAAAATGATATAGGGATCCCAACCTTGTACCAACGAAACTTTATGTTCGATTGGCAATATCGGGTAAATTATAATTTAACGAAGTCGCTTCAGTTTAGTTTTAGTGCCACCAATAACAGGTTGGTAAGAAATTATTTTACCGAAGATAATTTTGTGGATAACAGTATCGGGGTATGGGACGACTTTTTTAATGTTGGGACTCCAAATCAGCATTTTCAATCGTTACAAGTAAATTATGAATTGCCGTTCGCTAAAATTCCGATCTTGGAATTCATTAAAACGACCTATTCCTATACGGGTGACTTTCAATGGCAGCGTGGGTCTCAGATCTTCGATCAATTAGAAGGTATCCCAGACTTGGGAAATTCGGTACAAAATTCAAGTATCCACCAGATCAATGCCAATATGGATATGCAAGGTTTATATAAATATTTAAACCTACTGCCTAAAAAATCTACTGCCAACTCTATTAAAGCCCGGAGTGCCGGAGTTCCAACATCTCCCAATGAGACCAAGGAAGAACAAAAGGCAAAACAACCAAAATCTGATAAGGCTTACAACACGGTTTTGGGTTTGGTAACTGCTCTTAAAAGGGTGCAACTAACATATCGGGAAAATAAAGGGATCTTTCTGCCCGGGTACGCTCCCAGTATAGGATTTTTGGGAACGCTTAGGCCTACCACAGGTTTTACTTTGGGTGGTCAAGGTGATGTTAGGGGTATTGCGGCAAGAAATGGATGGTTAACATTGTACCAGGAATTCAATCAGCAGTACACTTCGGTGCAAAACAAGCAATTGGACATGCAAGCTTCTTTGAGCTTGATCCTGGACCTTACCATAGACCTGAATGCCAGCAGGATCTATTCAGAAACATATAATGAAAATTATAGGGTAAATCCTGCCAGTTTGGAATATCAGTCTTTAAGTCCCTATACCTTCGGAAATTTCAACATTTCAACAGTTCTTATTAAGAGTGCGTTCGAAAAAAATGATCAGGAATCTTCTGAAACCTTTCAGAATTTTAGAAAAAATAGGCTGGAAATTGCACAACGCTTGGCATCAGAGAATGGAAGGGATCCTAATGAAGTAGATGCAGATGGTTTTCCTATAGGTTATGGTAAAACCAATCAGGCTGTTTTGTTACCGGCATTTCTTGCCGCCTATACGGGGCAAAGTGCATCTTCAGTAAAATTAGGTGCTTTTAGAAATGTGCCAATACCTAACTGGGATATTAAATACACTGGCTTAATGCGACTGGACTGGTTTAAAAGGAATTTTAGTAGGTTCTCCCTAAGTCATGGGTATCGGGCGGGATATACGATCAATCAATTTCAATCTAATTTAGATTACAACCCTAACAATCCCTTTGAATTCAATCAGACTAATAACTTTAAAAATAAGTTGTTGTTTGCAAATATCAATTTAACAGAACTTTTTAGTCCGTTGTTGAGAATGGATATGGAGACCAAGGATGCCATTAGGATATTGGCTGAAATTAAAAAGGACAGGACCATGTCTTTGAGTTTCGATAACAATTTGCTTACAGAAGTAAAAGGGAACGAATATATCTTAGGTTTGGGATATAGGGTAAAAGATTTTAAGATTGTAACAAATCTTGGCGGAAAACAACGAGTGCTTAGTAGCGACCTTAATTTTAAAGCTGATGTTGCTTACCGAAAAAACATAAATATTATTAGGTACCTAGATCTAGATAATAGCCAAGTAATTGCCGGACAAGACCTGTGGGCCATAAATTTTGTGGCAGATTATGCAATTTCAAAAAATTTAACAGCCTTGGTGTATTACGATCATACCTTCTCCAAATATGCTATTTCTACTGCGTTCCCACAAACAACTATTCGTTCCGGGATCACCTTGAGATATAATTTTGGAAATTAATTGATAGCTATTTGACCAAACCGAAGAATAAATTAACTTTGTGCACCTAGAAAAAATATTTTTATGAATATACCACAAGAATTAAAGTACACCAAAGATCACGAATGGGTGAAAATCGATGGAAATATTGCCACCATTGGTGTTACAGATTTCGCTCAAGGAGAACTTGGTGATATAGTTTATGTAGAGGTGGAAACCGTTGGAGAGACAATGGAGCGAGAAGAAGTTTTTGGGACTGTCGAAGCCGTAAAGACTGTCTCTGACTTGTTATTGCCGCTTACAGGAGAGATCATTGAATTTAATGAAAGCCTAGAAGACACTCCAGAAAAGGTAAATACAGATCCTTATGGAGAGGGATGGATGGTAAAGATCCAGATTGCAGATGAGGATGAAATCACAGGTTTAATGAGTCCAGGAGAATATAAAGATCTTATTGGCGGCTAGAATATTACTTGCAGTAGCGGTACTTTATACCATTTTAATTGCCTCTTTGTCCTTAGTGCAATTGGGGAAAATTTCAATTGGAAGTTTTAGCCCTACAGATAAAATGATGCATTTAGGTGCATATTTTGTTTTGGGCTTTGTATGGTTTTTTTACTATTTGTTTAAAAAACGGGATGGCAGTATAAGGATAAAGGGCTTTGCTAATATAACTGGCTTAATTATACTTTTTGGTATGTTAATTGAGGTTTTACAAGGAGCCCTTACAGATTATCGCGACCCAGATTGGGCCGATATACTGGCAAATAGTATCGGAGTTTTATTGGCGTTGGGCATATGTCTAGGATTTTTAAAATCCTTTAAACGCTTAAAACATAAGATTAATTCATTTTTATGAAAAAAAATTTTACTTTAGCAACCCTTATTAATTAGTATCGAATTATGAAACCCAAGAAAAATCCGAAAGCCGATTTAACGAAGCGTAGCGTTCTCTTTCTTCAGTTAGGACTTATTTTAGTCCTATTTATTGCATGGCAAGCTATAGAATGGAAAACATACGACAAAGATAATATAGATCTAGGTCAATTGAACCTAGGTGATCTAGATGATGAAGAAATTCCAATCACGGAAATTCTGAACACACCACCACCACCACCGCCTCCACCACCAGCACCAGAAATTATAGAGGTTGTGGAAGATGAAGAAGAAGTAGAGGAAGATGTAATTGAATCTACAGAAACCAACCAAGATGAGATCGTTGAGGTAAAAGAGGTTATTGAAGCACCGGTTGAAGAAGTAATCGCAGATGTTCCATTCGCGGTCATTGAAAATGTGCCAATTTTCCCAGGGTGTGAAAACCTAAGCAATAACGCCCAACGCAAGAAATGTATGAGTGAGAAAGTACAAGAATTTGTGCAAAGAAAATTTAATACAGATCTAGGTAGCCAGTTAGGGTTGAGTGGGGTTAATCGTGTGATCGTTCAATTTAAAATAGACAAGAACGGTAACATTACAGATGTTCGTTCTCGTGCACCACACCCAAGATTGGAGCAAGAAGCAGCAAGAGTTATAAACTCACTTCCAAAAATGCAGCCAGGTAGACAGAGAGGTAAGGCGGTAGGGGTTATGTACTCTTTACCAATTGTGTTCCAAGTACAGGATTAATACAATTTATAATTTATATAAAATTCCCAAATTGCTTAGCGGTTTGGGAATTTCTTGTTCATGGGCTTTTCCTCATTCAAGAATAAAAATTTTGGTATCTTTCGGCTGTTTCACGCTTTAATATCTGTGCTCCTTTTATGAAATACATTGGATTCCTACTTCTCTGTTTTATTTCCTACAACGCATTTCCACAAGATGGATTTTCCGAATTTGAAACCTATCCAGCTTTTTCTGAATGTTCAGAAATAGATTTTAATGGAGAGGAAGCTTGTTTTAAGAATACCTTGATGAAAAAGGTAACCGAGAATTTTCAGTTGCCTGCAAAGGTTTCTGAAGAAAATTATAAAGGAGAAATGATCATCCTTTTTGAAGTTACCAAAGAAGGAAAGTTCAAGGTGCTTTATGTAGATGCAATTTATCCTGAATTAAAAGAAGAAATACGGCGTGTTTTTGATGAGTTGCCCAGTATTTCACCGGCAACATACAACGGCAAGCCTGCCTATGCACAGTTTAGGTTCCCTTTAAAGATTCCAATAGGATATACCAAAATGGTCCCTCCTTCATCTGAAGCTGCTGTTGTAAAAGAATCCAGATCTATTAAGAAGAAAAAAACGCTGACTGAATATGATAGCATTGTATCCAAGCCATTTATCAGCAAAATAAACTCCAGCAATTTGTTTGTGCCGCTTTCTCATGAGCGTTACAATAGGTTTGATGCGGAGATGAATAGAGTTGGAAATAATAGTCACACAGCTACCAAACCTTATATATACAATGAAGTTTCCAGGTATTACGATTTTGATGCCGAATTTAAGGAAGGCAATACCCGTAAAACTTGGACGGGAAGAAAAATTTGGGACGAACATTTAGTTGCTTTTCAGGGTGAGAATTACTGGTTTACCGGAGATGCGGTTCTGGATCTTCAAGTAGGAAAAGATTTTCAGAGTGATATTGCATTTACTTATAATAATACCCGTGGTGCCATTTTCCAAGGAGGCTTGGGAAAGAATTTTAATTTCTATACGGTGGTTTTTGAAAGTCAGGGCCGCTTTGCCGATTATTTTAATAGGTATGCAGAAAGTATTGGCCCGTTTGGCGGAAATCCTGCGATTGTTCCCGGGAGGGGAATTGCAAAAGAGTTTTTAGAGGATGGTTATGATTTTCCTGTGGCCGAAGGATATTTGTCTTATAAAGTTTCAGATTTCTTCAACGTGCAATTTGGGCATGGCAAAAATTTTATTGGCGATGGTTATCGGTCATTGTTAATGAGCGATATTGCTAGTCCGTATCCATATTTGAAATTAAACACCAATTTTTGGAAACTAAAATACACCAATACATTTATGTCTTTGCGTGATGTAAGGGAAGAGGTGTCTGCGGAAGGTTCCTATAGAACAAAATATATGGCCAATCATTACTTGAGTTTGAATCTAACCAAGAGATTTAATCTTGGTTTGTTTGAATCGGTGATCTGGCAAAATGATAATGGGCGTGGTTTCGATGTTAATTATTTGAACCCGGTGATTTTTTATAGATCTATTGAATTTTCCACAGGTGCCAGAGGTGGAAATGCAATTATTGGGATTACAGGGAAATATAAATGGAGCGATCAAATCAACCTTTATGGACAATGGATCATAGATGAATTTTCTACTGAAAAGATTTTTGGGGGCAAGCAAAGCTGGAAAAATAAGCTAGGATACCAATTAGGAGTGAAATATTTTGATGCCTTTAATGTGCCAGATCTCTATTTGCAGGCAGAATATAACCAGGTAAGGCCTTATACCTATTCTCATAATTCTGTTGTATTAAACTATGGGCACAACAATCAGTCTTTAGCCCATTTATGGGGATCTAATTTTAGGGAGATCATTGGGATTGCCAGATATAGGAGAGATCGAATTTTTGGAAGTGCCAAAGTGATCTATGGCAAACGCGGTTTCGATTTTGATGATGGCAGTGATGATAGGTATTATGGCGGAAATATTTATCGCAGTGAACGCGATCGTGCCTTTGAGGATGGAGTAAAAATTGGGCAAGGAAATACCACCACTACCTTGTTTTCTGAGGTGGAAGCAGGATATATTATAAATCCGGTGACAAATCTTAAGGTTTTTGGAAGCCTTATCTATAGAAATTTCAATCCTGGGGTAGATACCGATCTTATTTTTAAGGAAAATACGGTTTGGTTCAATGTGGGAATACGAACAGATATATTTAACTGGTACTACGAATATTAACAGTGGAACAATAATGATAATGAATAGATCCTGTTAGGTCATATCATTAGTCATCAAGAGTTTGTCTTAAATACAGACATTCTTTATTTAATCTTAGCTTATATGCTCATTTATCTATAGGGCATAATTTTTCTACTTTACAACCTGCCGAAAATTAACTTTTTCACATTCTTGCTAAAACACAATTAAGAAGTATCTTTGCGCCAAATATAAAATTGCTTTTTTTGAGTAATACAAGCGTACATACCCCTTCTGTATCTGTACTTTCAGATTTTAAGGAGATCACAAAAATGCGATTGGCAATTAGTGTGGTTTTTTCTTCTGTGGCAGGATATTTTTTGGGAGCAGAAGTGGTGAATTTTGTTGCCGTTTTGTTATTGGCAATTGGAGGGTACTGTATGGTGGGCGCATCCAATGCCTACAATCAAATAATTGAGCGGGACCTTGATGTTTTGATGGATCGCACGAAAGATAGGCCTATCCCAGCAGGAAGAATGTCTGTGAATGCTGCTTTTATTATTGCGAGTACTTTGACTATCATTGGCTTGATTGTTCTTTATATCATCAACCCCAAAACAGCTATGTTTGGGGCAATCAGCATATTTTTATATGTAAGTGTGTATACCCCGCTAAAAACCAGGACCCCATTATCTGTGTTTGTTGGAGCATTTCCTGGGGCAATTCCTTTTATGCTGGGCTGGGTGGCAGCAACAGACGAATTTAGTATAGAGCCGGGAACCCTTTTTATGATCCAGTTCTTTTGGCAATTTCCTCACTTTTGGGCCATTGGTTGGTGGTTGTTCGACGATTATAAAAAAGGGGGGTTCTTTATGTTGCCAACAGGTAAAAGGGATAAGGGCACAGCTATTCAAGTGATTTTATATACGGTTTGGACTATTCTGGTTTCCTTGATCCCTGTTTTCGGGGTTACAGGAAGGCTATTTTTAACGCCTTATGCAGGTGCCATTATTTTAGTGCTTGGCTTGGGGATGCTATATTATGCCTTCAAATTATATAAGAATCGTGATGCGGTTTCAGCTAAAAAATTAATGTTTGCAAGTGTGTCCTATATTACACTTTTGCAAATTGTTTATGTATTGGATAAATTTTTAAGAGAATGGATATAACACAAGAGACCCGACAGTTTAAAACCGGCAGAGCCAAAAAAATGATGTTATGGTTTGGAATTGCCAGTATGGTAATGATGTTTGCAGGAATTACAAGTGCCTATGTGGTCAGTAAAAATAGGCCCGACTGGATCTCGGATTTTGAATTACCTGAAACCTTATATTGGAGCACTGTGGTTATTATAATTAGCAGCATTACTTTTATACTTGCCAAAAGTGCAATTGGAAAGGGAAATCGATTACTAGGTACCGTGTTGTTATTAACTACCTTGGCATTAGGGATTGTCTTTGTTGATTTGCAATTCCGAAGTTTTTCAGAAATTATAGCATCTGGATACTATTTTACCGGGAGTGAGAGCACGATTACTACTTCGTTTATATATGTAGTGGTTTTATTGCACCTTGCCCACCTTACAGCAGGCTTGATAGTGCTTTTGGTAGTAATTTATAACCATTTTAAACAACGCTATAAAAAAGGTCAAATGCTTGGAATTGAGCTAGGTGCCACTTTTTGGCACTTTCTTGATGCGCTCTGGGTTTACCTGTTTGTGTTTTTATATTTCTTTAGATAATAAATTTGTGTATTTTTGCCATCATATAAAATCAAATTCTTCATATGGAAGCTACTGTTATTAGAACAGGCACCGAAGGTAAAACCTGGGGCGGTGGAAATGAGCCATTAAGGGCTAGTTATGGTAAATTGATGATGTGGTTCTTCATCGTTTCTGATGCACTTACATTTTCCGGATTCTTAGCTGCTTACGGTTTTTCAAGATTTAAATTCATAGATTCTTGGCCTATTGCCGATGAAGTGTTTAATCACTTCCCGTTTTTGCATGGAGTAGATGCTCCCATGTACTATGTGGCACTTATGACATTTGTTCTTATTTTCTCCTCTGTAACGATGGTTTTGGCAGTAGATGCCGGTCACCATATGAAAAAAGGAAAAGTAACCTTATACATGTTCCTTACTATTATTGGTGGAGCAATTTTCGTTGGTGCCCAAGCTTGGGAATGGAAGAATTTTATTCAAGGGGAATATGGTGCAGTAACAACCAATGGAGGAAATATTCTTCAATTTGTAAATGGCGAAGGAGAACGCGTTGCACTTGCAGATTTCGTTGCAGACTTACCAGCAACAAGGGTTGCCAATACACGAAACAATGGACTTTGGTTTACTGAAAATGAAACCCTTCCCGATTTTACCATTGACGAAGTAAAAGCGGGCTTTGCCGCTAACGATAATATCCTAATTCGTACCCTGATGTTCGACGAGAATGGCGAGAAAACCATTCTTTCGAGAGAAGAATCCCTTCGTAAATTAAATGCGGACGCTATAGGAGTGGTTCAAGGAGCCAATCTTGCCCAAAATGAGTATGGACCACCATTATTTGCAGATTTCTTCTTCTTTATAACTGGATTCCACGGATTCCACGTATTTTCTGGAGTAATGATAAACATCATCATCTTTTTCAATGTGATCTTAGGAACTTATGAGCGTCGAGGAAGTTATGAAATGGTGGAAAAGGTTGGTTTATACTGGCACTTTGTAGATTTAGTTTGGGTATTTGTTTTCACGTTCTTTTACCTGGTTTAACTCTGAAATAAATAAAAATGGCACATAGTACTACACATCAACACGAGTCCAATACCAAAAGAATTTGGTTTGTTTTCGCACTGCTTTCCGTAGTGACAATTGTAGAAGTGATCTTGGGGATCGTAAGACCGGAATTTTTAATAGACACGCATTTCCTTGCAATGAGATTGCTTAACTGGATCTTTATAATTCTTACACTTTATAAAGCATATTATATTGCTTGGGCATTTATGCACTTAGAGGGAGAAACTAAAGGCCTGCGTAGAGCAGTTATTTGGACATCGGTATTTTTAATAAGTTACCTAATGTTTATTTTATTGACCGAAGGAGACTATATCTTCGATGTTTTTAAAAGCAACCATGTGGCTTGGGATTTTTAATCCCTCATTGAGGGTTTAATATAAGTTAAAAGCATAAGAAAAGACGGTTATTTAAAACCGTCTTTTTATTTTTGTAACCCGTAACAACACGGATTTATGAAGAAATTTTTTGTACTCGGCGTTTTGTTCCTATTGCCCATAGTTGCCTATTTGTTCTTTTCTTCCGGAATAAATAATTTCGCTAAACTTCCAGTTCTTACAGAGAAGGTTATGGACATTCGAAATCTGGAGAACAATCGTGATTCCATCGTTAGCTTTCAAAACAAGATTAGTATAGTAGCGTTCTTCGGAACAGATTTGGGTGCATTAAAAGGAAACACCTTCAATTTAGATAAGAAGATCTTGGAAAAGTTCTACGGATTCGATGATTTTCAATTTGTGATCCTCCTTCCAAAAGAAGCTAAAAAACAAGCACAGCAGTTCGTTTTAGAGTTTAACAATATCGCCAATTCCAACTTTTGGAGGTTTGTCTATGGAGAGCCGGAAGAGATCGCAGCTGTTTTCAAAAGCTTTAAAACAAATTTGGAGCTGGATTACAACCTGCAAACGCCCTACGTGTTCATAATAGATAAGGATGCTAATTTGAGGGGACGGGACGACGAAGAAGAAGGATTGCTTTATGGGTACGATTCTAGATCTGTATCCGAACTTGGAAACAAAATGAACGACGATATTAAAGTGATCTTGGCAGAATATAGATTGGCATTGAAAAAATACAATTCAAAAATCAAGAACGTCGGTGCAGACCCACGTGGTATGAACTAGAAATATTTTTTAAAATTCGAGGTAAGCCTCGGGGAATTAAACCCTCAATGAGGGATTAAATAAGAAGTGATGAACAATAAATCTTATATAGGGATCTCATTAATAATCTTGATTTTTGGGATCATCTTTATTCCGAAAATAATAGATAGGATCTCCAATGAGGAGGTTGTGGAAAATGACCGATTGAGTATTGGGAAAGGACTTACCAAGTCCCATGAACTTGCTTATATAGAATTATATGGTGAGAATAAAAAAGTGCCCGATTTTCAATTCGTAAATCAAAATGGCGATACCATCTCCAATAAAGATTATTTGGGGAAAGTATATGTGATAGAATTCTTCTTTACCACCTGTCCTTCCATTTGTCCTATTATGAACAAAAATTTGCTTGAAGTGGAAAAGGAAGTAGGAGGGAACAAAGATTTCGGGATCGTATCTATTACTATAGATCCGCAATATGATACTTCGGAAGTATTGAAACAATATGCAGAAAAATATGGGATAGATAACCCAAATTGGAATTTTTTAACTGGGGATAGAGAAGACATCTATACCTTGGCAAACAAAGGTTTTGGGATCTTTGCTAACGAAGATCAGGAAGTTCCTGGAGGTTTCGCGCATTCAGGGATGTTTGCATTGATAGATAGAGAAGGCTATGTGCGCTCACGAGCAGATCAATTTGGAAACCCTATCATTTATTACAAAGGATCTATAGAACGTGGAGCCTCTGTTTTGGAAGGGGAAGAAGTCCCGCAAATAGATATTTTAATAGAAGACATTAAGAAATTACTCTGAAATGGCAAATATAAAGACAGATAGAGTTGCTGTTCCTGTAATCATTGCGCTTTCCATCCTTGTCCCTATCGTAGTTATAGTTTTAATGTATTTACCAGAACGCTATAATATTTTTGGAACACAATCTGGAAGCTTTCCATTCTTCCATGCGGTATTGAATGGAAGTACGGCACTGTTGCTTACCGTGGGTTACTTTTTAATGAACATAAAGGAGTACAAATGGCATAGAAATGTGATGATCATGGCATTTGTGCTATCATCGGTATTTCTTGTAAGCTATGTGATCTCCAAGATCAGTAATGAGCCTGTGCCTTATGGGGGAGAAGGAATATTGCGTTATATCTATTTCTTTGTTCTTATTACACATATTATACTTTCGGCAATAATAGTCCCTCTAGTGTTGTTTACTATGTACCGCGGACTTAGTGGACAATATGATAAGCACGCTAAAATTGCGCGTTGGACCTTTCCAATTTGGTTGTATGTAGCGGTAACCGGAGTTTTGGTATATGTTTTTATGTGGCCATATTATTAAATTTTTTAAATTTATAATAGAATTTTGCTGAATTAATTCTGAACTAATCAAAATGAAATTTAAAACAGTCATCGTATTATTTTTAATCGTTTTAATGCCAGTATTGGCTGAAGCACAGTGCGCCATGTGTAGAGCAGTATTGGAAAGCGAGGGCTCTGAGGCTGCCGCTAAAGGAATTAACGATGGGATTGTTTATTTAATGATCTTCCCTTACATTCTTATTGGGGGAATTGGCTTTTTCATCTTCAGATCACTTCGGAATAAAAAAACCGCAGCATAGTTTCTTAATATTCAGTTAAAATTTAACAGTTTCATAACAAATTAGACTGTAACAATTCTTCCATATACTAGTCTTATGCATATACCTAAATGAACATTAAAGTTCTATGTAGGTTTGTTCTAATTCTGTAGATATGATTGAAATTAAAGACTTGCACAAATCGTATAAAATGGGGAATAATTCGCTCCATGTTCTAAAAGGGATAAATTTTAACGTTGCAGAAGGAGAATTGGTTTCAATCATGGGTTCTTCGGGTTCTGGGAAATCCACACTTCTAAACATACTTGGAATACTGGATGAGGCCGATTCTGGTTCGTATATCTTGGATGGCCTTCCTATTAAAAACCTAAATGAAAAGATCGCGGCTCAATACCGCAATAAATTTCTTGGATTTATATTTCAATCTTTCAACCTTATATCTTACAAGAACGCCTTGGACAATGTGGCATTGCCATTGTATTATCAAGGAATAAAGCACAGAGAGCGCATAGCTATTGCCATGAATTATCTGGAAAAGGTAGGATTGGCAGATTGGGCTTCTCACCTTCCAAACGAACTTTCTGGAGGTCAAAAACAGCGTGTGGCAATTGCCAGGGCTCTAGCCTCCAATCCTAAAGTGTTATTGGCAGATGAACCTACGGGGGCATTGGACACCAAAACTTCTTATGAAGTAATGGAATTGATACAAGGGATCAACGACGAAGGCAGGACTATTTTGGTGGTAACGCATGAGCATGATATTTCCCTTATGACCAAAAGGATAGTAAACCTAAAAGATGGGGTGATCATAGACGATTCTAAAGTAGAACAAGTAAGAGCACTAAGCAATGTTTGATCTGGAGAGATGGCAAGAGATCTTTGAAACGATAAGCAAAAACAAATTGCGCACGTTTTTAACCGGACTTTCGGTAGCCTCGGGGATCTTTATATTGGTAATCCTCCTAGGAATTGGGGAAGGCATGCGAAATGGCATCTCCAAGGAATTCGAACAAGATGCATCCAATATGCTGTTTGTTTGGACCAGCGTTACTTCAAAAGAATATAAAGGATTGAATCCTGGAAGGGCAATCACTTTAAAGAATGATGATTATACCCAGACCGTGAATAATTACGAAGATCAGCTAGAATATAAATCTTCTGTTTTTAGAATTTGGAATGGAATTGTGAACTATAAAAAAGAATCTGGGAATTATAGGGTAGAAGGAGTTTGGCCAGATTATCAGTTCTTGGAAAATGCCGATATGATTGAAGGTCGTTTTGTGAATTATAAGGATAACCACAATGTGGAAAAAGTGGTGGTTCTTGGAAATAAGGTCAAGAACGATCTATTTAAAAATGGGGAAGAGGCAATTGGGAACTATGTGCAGATTTCCGAAATCAATTTTAAAGTAATTGGGGTCTTCTCGGATCCGGGAGGAGAGCGGGAAGAGTCCCGTGTGTTTTTGCCCATCTCCACAGCACAAAGGGTTTTTAATGGCGGTAACGATATAAGAAGCCTTGCTTTTACGTTGCATAAAAGGGATAATTTTGAACAAGCTTTGGCGGAATCGGAAAAATTTTCTGCGGAATTGGATACCTATTTAAAGGAAAAACACAGCGTTGCTCCAGACGATACCAGGGCAATAACCATAAACAACACCTTGGGGAATGCCAAAAGGTTCTATGACCTTATGGATATGATAAAATTCTTTTTTTGGGGAGTAGGTATATGTACCATCATAGCTGGAATAGTTGGCGTGAGCAATATAATGCTCATTATCGTAAAAGAGCGCACCAGGGAAATTGGAATAAGAAAAGCACTGGGAGCACAGCCATTGAGCATTATTGGGATGATCCTTCACGAATCTATTTTTGTGACGACCATTGCAGGATTTATCGGCCTTATTTTTAGTTTGGCTTTGCTGGAATTTGTGGGGCCATTAATAGAGACCAATTACATCGCAAATCCATCGGTGAATTTTAATGTTGCACTTTCCACCGTTTTTATATTGGTGTTTGCGGGTGCCGTGGCTGGGTTTTTCCCGGCTTGGAGAGCTGCCAGAATAAAACCCATAATCGCTTTAAGAGACGAATAGGATGTTTAGTAGAGATAAATGGAGTGAAATATTAGAGGCTTTGACCTCGAACTGGTTTAGAACCGTCCTTACTGCCTTTGGGGTGCTTTGGGGGATATTTATTTTGGTGATCCTTCTGGCAGCAGGCAAAGGATTGGAGAATGGAGTGAAGCAGGGATTTGGGGGCATTGCTACAAATTCCATGTTCATGTGGGCACAAACTCCCTCTAAACCATACAAGGGCTTGCCAAAGGGACGTCGTTATAATTTTAAGATAAGTGATGTAGAAGCTATCAAACAAAATGTTCCCAATCTAAAATATGTTTCTCCCAGGAATCAATTAGGTGGATTTGGAGGTGCAAACAATGTGGTGCGTGGCCTTAAAACCGGAGCTTTCAATGTGTATGGGGATTACCCAGAGGTGATAAAGCAAGAACCCATGGATATTACTTCCGGAAGGTTCGTGAACTACTCGGATATCGAGCAGAATAGGAAAGTGGCGATATTGGGAGCGGGTGTAATTAAAGATATGTATGATCCCGTAGAAGAAGTTATAGGTTCTTATATCAAGATCAACGGGGTGAATTTTATGGTGATTGGCACCTATAAAAAGAAAGGGAACAATGGGAATCCGGAAGAAGCCCAAAAACAAATCTTTGTTCCTTTTACAGCTTTTTCCCAAGCCTTTAATATGGGAGAAACTGTAGGTTGGATGGCTATTACTGCTGAAGACGGTTCTTCGATAACCAATTTGAAATCTGAGGTGTTTGATGTTATTAAATCCAGACATTCCTTGCATCCTGAAGATGACAGGGCAATTGGGAATTTTGATCTTTACCAGGAATTCAGCAAGGTAAATGGTTTGTTCGTTGCTTTGAAGGCGGTGGCCTATTTTGTAGGGATTTTGGTGTTGCTTTCAGGAATTATTGGGATTTCCAATATCATGCTTATTGTGGTAAAAGAGCGCACCAATGAAATTGGGGTTCGTCGCGCACTGGGAGCAACCCCTTGGGATATTAGAGGCCAAATATTAATGGAATCCATCTTTTTAACCATTATCTCCGGGATGTCTGGAATTGCCTTGGCAACAGCTGTGATTGCCCTGGTGAATATGCAGTTGGATGGCGTAGATACTTCAGAAATGATGTTTGCCAACCCAAGTGTAAATCTTGGGGTGGTGTTTATAGCCCTTAGTATATTAATAATTTCTGGATTATTGGCTGGATTGATACCGGCACAAAACGCTATAAAAATCCAGCCTGTAGATGCCTTAAGAACAGAATAACAACAACTTGATTAAATACCAATTAAAATGAAAAAAGTAGTTACAGTAATAATTCTCATAGTAATCGCGATCACCTTCGTAGGTGCTTTGTATTATTTATTTCAAAAAAATCAGGAAGATCCGGTGGTTTACGAGACCGAGACCCCCAGCAAACAAGATATTGTAAAGAAAACTGTAGCTACGGGAAGCATTGTTCCTAGAGAAGAGGTTTTAATAAAACCAAACATCTCCGGAATTATAGATGAGATCTATATTGAGGCCGGCGATGCTATAAAGGCTGGCGATCTTATCGCAAAAATCAGGGTGATCCCCAATGTGTCTTCTTTGCAAAGTGGAAAGGATGCTGTTGCAACGGCAAAGATCAATTTGGATACCGAAAAGAAACTATACGACCGTCAAAAATCCCTTTTCGATAAAGGGGTGATCTCTGCAAACGATTGGGACAATGCACAAGTTGCCTACCAAAGATCGCTTCAGAATTACAAATCGGCACAGCAGAACTACGAGATTGTAAAAACAGGGACAACTAGAGGGCTTGGGAGCTCGGCAAATACCCTTATTCGGTCTACAATAGATGGAATGGTACTGGATGTCCCTGTAAAAGAAGGAAACCAGGTTATTGAAAGCAATAACTTCAATGACGGGACTACCTTGGCCACCTTGGCAGATGTGAACAACATGATCTTTGAAGGAAAAGTAGATGAAAGCGAAGTTGGGAAGATCAAAGAAAACCTTCCGTTGGAAATTACGGTGGGAGCCATAGAGAACAAAAAATTCGATGCTGTCCTGGATTATATAGCACCAAAAGGGATTAGTGAGAATGGTGCTATTCAATTCAATATTAAAGGAACATTGAACAAAGCGGATACCACATTTATAAGAGCGGGCCTTAGCGCAAATGCTTCCATTATTCTAGCTAAAGTAGACGATGCTTTGGCTGTTAAGGAAGCCTTGATCCAGTTTGATCCCAAAACACAAAAACCATTTGTAGAAGTGATGACCGGCGATCAGGAATTCGAAAGGAGGGATATCGAATTGGGGGTGAGCGATGGGATCTATGTTCAGGTTTTAAGCGGAATTTCAGAGAGCGATAAGATCAAGATCTGGAATCAGGTGAAACCAGCTCAAGCCATGAAAAACAACTAGTCTCAACTTTTGTGTAACAACTTCCTATTTCCTAAGACAAATATTTCACAACCTTAATTATGAAAAAATCAATTTTACTCGCTTGCTTGTTTTTAATTGCTGCAGGTATTACTGCACAAACTAAAAAGTGGAGCTTGCAAGAATGCGTAGCCTATGCTTTAGAAAACAACATCTCTATTAAACAATCTGCTTTAGATGTAGAGGTTGCAGAAATAGAACGTTCAGACGCGATTGGGAATTTTATTCCTTCCTTAAATGCCAATGTTAATTTGGCAAGTAATGGGGGTTTAAGTATAAACCCAACCAATAACAGGTTCGAGAACACAAGATTTACTTCAGCTTCTGGTGGAGCGTCCACATCCTTGACATTATTTGATGGGCTTAGAAATCTAAGACAAATGGAGCGTGCAAAAATCTCAAAACTAGCGAACCAATATTCTTTGGAAAAAATGAAGGATGATATCGCCCTTTTTGTGGCCAATTCGTATTTGGAGGTTTTGTTCAACAAACAAAATTTAGAAGTTTTAAGATCCCAAAATACCATTACCAAAGATCAATTGAGCAGGACCCAGGATTTGGTGGATGCTGGCGTTTTGCCAAAAGGGGATCTCTTGGAAATTCAGGCAACGGCTGCAAACGAGCAACAACGAATTATAGTTGCCGAAAACAATATCCAAATATCATTGATTAGCCTTGCGCAATTATTATTGATCAAGGATTATCAGAATTTTGATATTGTTGAAAGGGATTATGAAATAGTAGGAAATGAGATCTTGGCAAATTCTCCTTACGAGCTTATTGAAAAGGCGAAGGAAGAGCGATATGAAATTAAAATTGCCGAAGAGCAAAAATCGATCGCGGAAAAAGATGTGCAAATTGCTAAAGGTGCCTATTTGCCAACACTTTCAGCATTCTATAATTACAACACCCGCTATGCCGATAATGATAGTTTCAATAGGGATTTTACGCAGCAATTGTATGAAAATGATGGAACTTCCTATGGACTTCAGCTTAATATTCCAATCCTAAATGGTTTTGCTACAAGAAATCAAGTAAAGCGAAACATGATAAACGTGGAACGGGCAGCGTACCGCTTGGAGCAGGCAGCATTGGATTTGGAAGCAAACGTGTATCAGGCGTATGTGGATGCCCAAGGAGCATTGAAAGCTTACGAAGCGGCACAAGCAGCATTAGATGCGCAAGATCAGGCTTATTTGTATGCGACAGAGCGTTTTGATGTGGGGCTTACCAATGCCTTCGATTTTAGCCAGTCCAAAGTAAGGTTGGAAAATGCACAAACAGAATTATTGCGAACTAAATACGATTATATATTCAAATTAAAGGTGATCGAGTTATATTTTGGAATGCCGGTAACCGATCTTAAATTTTAAATCATGAAGAAAAAAACACTTCTTATTATTGGTGTAATTGCAGTTTTATTAATAGTCCTCCTTGTAGTGGGTAAAAAAGCCGGATGGTTTGGTGCTTCAGGAAATTTAAAAGAAGTAGAGATCACAAAGATCGAGCCTTTGGAAATTATAGAAACTGTTGCCGCTACAGGGAAAATTCAGCCAGAGATCGAAGTGAAGCTTTCTTCTGAAGTGTCCGGGGAGATTATAGATCTTCCAATTGTTGAAGGTCAAATGGTGGAAAAGGGAGATCTTTTAGTTCGGGTTAATCCAGATATTTATCAGTCTAATTTACAGCGTTCCAGAGCCGGTCTTCAGAATGTAAGAGCAAATTATGCGCAATCTGAGGCAAGCTTAAAAGAAGCAAAATCCAATTACGAGAGAAATAAGACCTTGTTCGATAAAGGGATTATCTCTAAAGCAGAATGGGATCAGATTGTTGCGGCTTACGAGCGGTCCGAAGCTTCCAAAAACGCGAGTTATTATAGCATGCAAAGTGCCGCGGCAACGGTTACCGAAGCTACAGATAACTTGGCAAGAACCACCATTTATGCACCAATGCGCGGAACCATCTCTAAGCTAGACGTAGAGTTAGGGGAACGTGTTGTGGGAACGCAACAAATGGCAGGAACCGAAATTATGCGTGTGGCCAATCTTTCCAAAATGGAAGTTGAGGTAGATGTAAACGAGAACGATATTGTAAAGGTTTCTGTAGGGGATAGCACTCAAGTAGAGGTAGATGCTTACCTGAAAAGGGAATTCAAAGGCGTGGTTACAGAAATTTCCAACTCTGCAATTCAAGGTTTAACAGCAGATCAGGTAACAAACTTTAAGGTTAAAGTTCGTATTCTTGAATCTTCTTACCAAGATCTCTTGGAAGGAAAAAAGGAAAATTATTCTCCTTTTAGACCGGGGATGACTGCCACAGTAGACATTATTACACGTAGAAAAAGCAATGTTATTGGGGTGCCTATTAGCGCAATTGTAATTAAAAACGATACTACCACCACCAAAAAATCTTCAGTAAAAAAAGACGACTCAAAAGAAAATAAAGACGAAAAATTTGAAACTGTCTTTGTTAAAGAAGGAGATAAGGCTAAATTGCGCGTTGTGAAGACTGGAATTCAAGACGATAGAAATATCGAAATTATTTCAGGTCTTGAACCAGGAGAAGTAGTGATAACAGGGCCTTACAACACCGTTACAAAGTCTTTAAAATCTGGTGATGAAGTGACTTTGCTTAAAGAGGAGAAGAAGCCCACAGAATAAATAACAAAACAATTGCATACTATACTTTGTATTGAAACCGCCTCCACCAATTGCTCTGTAGCAATTGGTGTGAACGGGAAATTACTTGCCTTAAAAGAAGATTACGATTCCAACTATTCCCATGCGGAAAGGCTCCATAATTTTATAAAAGAAATAGTTGCCGAAAATGGCCTGGAACTCTCAGATATTGATGCTATTGCTGTAAGCAAGGGCCCGGGGTCATACACCGGTCTTCGAATTGGGGTATCTGCTGCCAAAGGCTTGTGTTTCTCCTTGGATCTCCCATTAATCTCTGTGCCCACACTTACGTCTTTAGCCATGCAAGTGGAAGATGACGTTGTAGCCATTCCCATGATGGACGCCAGGCGCATGGAAGTTTATACTGCTGTATTCGACAAGGATCGAAATCAAATTGAAGAGACTTCGGCAAAAATTTTAGATGCAGAATCTTATAAGGAATACCTAGATGCACAACTGGTTTATTTTATAGGAAGCGGTGTAGAAAAATTCCAGAACATTTGTGAGCATCCCAATGCTCGGTTTATAAAAAACAAGTTGCCATCTGCTGCTCAAATGGTGAAACTCGCAACTATAAAGCACAAAAAAAGCGACTTTGAGGATGTCGCTTATTTTGAGCCTTTTTACTTAAAAGATTTTATGCTGGGATAGTTTTAGCTTGCTCCTTCTTCTTCTTCTCCTTTTTCTTTTTTATCTGAATGATTATAGAAATGCACATCTCTTTGTGGGAACGGAATTCCTACTCCAGCTGCTTCCAATCTCGTTTTTGCTTCTTCAATCGTATACCAGTGACAATCCCAAAAATCTTCATTGAATGCCCAAAAACGTAGGGATAGGTTTACAGCACTATCCGCAAGCTCGGTAACTACAACTTGAGGCGCCGGCTCTTTAAATATTTTCTCTTGCTCTGCCATAAGATTTACAAGAATGTCTTTAGCCAACTTAATATCGCTATCGTAAGAGATACCAATAGTAATTGCATCTTTTCTCTTTCCTTCAACGGTATAATTTATAATATTATCATTGGTAAGCTGCCCATTTGGGATTACAGCCAACTGATTCCCAAAAGTGGTTAATTTAGTATAGAATAAAGTGGTTTCCTTCACTGTTCCAGAAACACCTTGTGCCTCGATAAAATCTCCAACTTTAAAGGGTTTTAAAGCGATTATGAGGACACCTCCTGCAAAATTAGAAAGAGAACCTTGAAGAGCTAATCCAACAGCAAGTCCAGCGGCACCTATAATTGCAACCAAAGAAGTGGTTTCTACCCCCAGTTTTGTGATCACTACAACAAAAAGTAAAATTTTAAGTGTCCAATTGGTGAGACTAACTATAAAGTTTTCAAGCGTTTCGTCAAAATCTGCCTTATCAAAATATTTTCTAATATACCCAACTATAAGATTGATTATCCAAAGCCCAAATACCAGTAAGAATATAGCAAAAACCAGACTCGGTAAAAAATCGATAAATTTATCGGCATATTCTTTTGCTATAGATTCCCAGTTGTCCAAGTATTTCATGTAATTTTAATTTTTTGCAAAAAAAAGGTATTTATTGCGGGATAGATAATTTTTGCTGTTTAAGTATTGTTAAATCTATTTTATTAACCCTAAAGCTGAATTTATTGTTTTCACAGGAAGCTGGCAGGCTCCGTTGGTACACACGTAAATAAGGTCTTGCCCTTCTTTGAACCGATGCTTAAAAAGGGGGGAATTAGAGCTCTCCATTTTTGAACCTGCGAGTAGCACATTGGGAAGATAATACGTGTTGAGTTCCTCTAACAATTTTTTTGCATTGGTCCCCATGATCACAACTTCATAAAAACCATGGGTAAAATTCAATTTAAGGTTTAACCAGTTGGAATATCCTTGTGGATAATCTTTAAGCTGAGGAGCTACCGCATTTATCATTTTTTCTGAAATTCTATAGAAATTTTCCTCCGCAAAATATTTAGAGAGTTTGAACAGGTTTTGGGCCATTACAGAATTAGAGGCAGGAATTACATTGTCTGAAAGCTCATAGCTTCTGGTAATAAGTGGCTGGTCCTTCTTTGAAGTAAAATAAAACAGTCCCGACTTAGAATCATGAAAATTTTGGATACCATAATCCATTAGTTTTTTTGAGAAAACAAGCCATCGAAAATCAAAGGTGACTTCATATAATTTGATGAAGGCTTCAATTGTAAAAGCATAGTCTTCCAAATAGCCATTAATGGAACTTATTCCATTTTTAAATGAGCGATGAAGATTTCCTTCAGTCTTGTATAGGTACTGCTGGATAAAAGATGCATTTTTGAGGGCCGCGATTAAATATTCTTCTTTTCTGAAAACCTTATAAGCATCGACATAACCAGAGAGCATCAAGGCGTTCCAAGAGGTCAATTGCTTATCGTCCAATCTTGGTTTTTTTCTTTTGTTTCTTTCAGAAGAAAGCGTTGTGGACCAACGTGCTTTCATTTTCCTGAAATCTTCTGAACCCAGTTGATGTTTATTTAAAAATGTTGAATCTTCTTCGGTTCGAATTAAGACATATTCATTGTTTTCCCATTTCCCATAAGAATTCACGTTGTAGTATTCCTTGAAAAGGGGGAACTCTTCCTTTAGAAATTCTTTCAATTCATCAATTTGCCATGTATAAAAGGCCCCTTCTTTAAGTTTGCCATTTTTGTTGATGCTGTCTGCATCTAGCGAAGAGTAAAAAGAACCTTCCTTGGTGGTAAGATTGTTTTTTACAAATTCCAAGGTTTGTTCTACCACTTCTCGAAACCATTCATTATTAGTTGCTGCATACGCCTTGCTGTATAAACCCACCATTTGGGCGTTGTCGTACAACATTTTCTCGAAGTGTGGAATATGCCATTTTTCGTCTACAGCATATCTTGAAAAACCGCCTTCAATATGATCGTAGATGCCGCCAAAGGAAATCTTGGTCAGACTCAGCTTTACAAAATCTTCAATTTTTTCCTTATTGTAAAGTTGGGAATACTTCAGTAAAAATTCAAAATTAGAGGGGATCACAAATTTGGGAGCTTGTTTGGTTCCTCCGTAGTTCCAATCGAAATTCTTTTCTAATTTTTCAATAATAAGATCGAGGTCAATATCATTTTCAGATTGCGAGCTTGGAATCAACTGTATATTTTTAAGTCCCTCACTTAGTTTATCGGCATGTTCATGTAATTTTTCAGGATTTTCTTTATGGAGCTTCGCAATTTGTAATAGCGAGTTCTTCCAAGCTTCTTTTTTAAAATAGGTGCCGCCCCAAACCGGTCTACCATCTGGCAAGGCCACGATATTCATGGGCCATCCGCCGCTCCCGGTCATTAACTGGATAGCGCTCATATATACCATATCTATATCCGGGCGCTCTTCCCGGTCTACTTTTATATTATAATAATGAGTGTTCATGATCTCTGCCACGTCTTCATCCTCAAAGCTTTCATGTTCCATTACATGGCACCAATGGCAAGCCGCATAGCCCACACTAATAATAATCAGTTTATTATCTGCCATGGCTTTGTCCAGGATATCAGCCCCCCAAGAATGCCAGTCTACAGGGTTGTGAGCATGCTGTAAAAGGTACGGGCTGCTTTCGTGGATCAGGGAATTTGTGTGTTTTTCAGGTTTCATAAATAATAATACTGGTTGTATGATTTTGGTTGTACAGTTCTTTCGTCACCCTGAGACCTGTGATAAAAAAATTTATCTAGCGTAGGGAATTGACGTCCTTTTCATATAAGCTTATGAGATGCTGAAACAAGTTCAGCATGACGATAATTCCGCATCGTCACCCTGAATTTATTTCAGGGTCTCAATTTATTGTACTGATTCTTGGTGTCCTGATATTCTGAAACAATTCCGATAGCTATCGGAACAGAATGACGTACTTTTTCAGTTTATGACACTTTACGGATATACAATAATAATATAAGGAAACAAAAGAATCATTTAAAACAAAAAAGCCAATAACAAGTATTTCAAGTCTAGGAAGACCATTAAAATTACATGTTATTAGCTCTAGCATTCCTTCTGAAGAAAAATTTAACTCACTTCAAAGGAAATTTTCACGTTTACTCGATACTCGGTTAAATTCTCACCTTGCACTCGTGCACTTTGGTCTTTTATGTAAACAGATTTGATGTTTTTTACTGTTTTTGCCGCATGCATTACTGCATTTTTAGCGGCATCTTCCCAACCTTTACTAGAGGTTGCCATTACTTCGATCACTTTAATTACTGGCATAATATTTTTTTTAAATGGGTTATTATTAATTACCTATCTAAGGTACTAAATTATAAAGGCCTTGTTTATAAAGCTTTGTTAAATGGCCAATCCTAAGTATTTGGTTTATAAGGACTATCCGTTTATGGCTTCTACGGTTTCTACTTTTCCTTGTAGCATATCCCGCATCATGGTTTCGATCCCGTTTTTTAAGGTGGCGGTAGATGAAGGACAACCACTACAAGCACCTTGTAAAATCACTTTTACTGTTTTGGTTTCTTCATTATAAGAGTCGAAAATAATATTTCCACCATCACTGGCCACTGCGGGTTTTATATATTCTTCCAAGATCTCGATAACCTGGGTGGAAACAGGGTCTAAATTTTCCAGCTTTTTAGCTTCAGTTGAAGCAACATCTTTATCTCCAGGTTCCTTTTCAAGGGTTTCCTTTAAAACGATGTCTTTCCCGTCCTGGATATATTTAGTGATAAATTCACGCAGTTCCATTGCAATCTCATCCCAGTTTGCGATATCGTATTTATTAATGGAAATATAGTTCTCATCGATAAAAATCTCCTTTACAAAAGGAAAGTTGAACAAGGCCTGCGCTAAGGGAGCATCTGCGGTAGCATCTATATTTTTGAATTCTGCTGCAGAGATCACCAATTTTTTATTGGCAACAAATTTCAACACAGAAGGGTTGGGAGTCGTTTCGGCATAGACGGTAACTGGCACTTTTTTAGAAGGTGTGGCAGTGTCATCATCGGCTTTTATGATAATTCCATCATTGTTTAAATATTCCAACAATTGTCCTGAAACCTCTTCTTGTACATCTGCCCATTCTATTATATTATACTTTTCTATAGCTATAAAGTTTTGAGATATAAAAACGGTTTTCACAAATGGCAAATGGAATAATTGCTGTGCCAATGGGGATTTTTTGGCTTCTTCTATATTTCCAAACTCGAAACTTTCATGCCTGGTCAAAAACTGATTTGTTTCAAATTTTACAATCGCCGGATTGGACGTAGGTTCTATATTTATGGTATATGTGTTCATCTTCAATATTTTGTTGCAAAATTACTAAAACAATGTGCGGTAATCTATATATTTACAATTGTTATTCTGGTTGAGTAGATAATCTTACCTTATATTGGATTTATTCTGAATTTTAAAAGTGCTTGGGTGCTTTGCAAATTATTTGTCATTTAATGAAACTGTATTTTTCCATTAGTTTATTATTCTGTTTAATAATCTCTTCTATTGCTGAAGCGCAAGAGGTGATCCCTACCTATTCTGATTATTTAACGGACAATCTATATTTA
Source organism: Gillisia sp. Hel_I_86 (assembly GCF_007827275.1). Classification (NCBI taxonomy): domain Bacteria; kingdom Pseudomonadati; phylum Bacteroidota; class Flavobacteriia; order Flavobacteriales; family Flavobacteriaceae; genus Gillisia; species Gillisia sp. Hel_I_86. The sequence goes on from NZ_VISE01000001.1 coordinate 2,171,750, forward strand.
TTGCATCCCTCGATGGCAGGTGCCGCGAACTTCAATAAAATTAGGCTTACCGCAAGACAACAGTGGTTTGACGTTAAAGATGCACCGAGTTTACAAACACTAAGCGTTAATGGGCGACTGGGGGAAAAAATAGGAGTTGGAGGGATTGTTTTTAACGATAAAAATGGGAACTATTCTAAACAAGGTATTTATGCTACGTTTGCCTATCATTTATTGCTTTCTAGAAGTGAGCTGGACCTCAACCAGTTTTCATTTGGGATAAGCCTAGGCGTTATACAGCATAGTTTGGATCAATCTGGGTTTACAGCTTTTGATCCCTTGATTGGGGGTGCGAACCCATCGGATATCTATGGAAATATGGATGTTGGAATGTCCTATTATTATTTGGATTTTTTTGCACATGCTACGGTAAAAAACATACTTCCCGTAAGGAGGGAATTGTTCTATTCAGCTGCGGTGCCCAATAATCAGCGTAAATATTTGTTTTCCACGGGTTATGTTTTTGCAAGAGCAAATAGCGATTGGAGTTTTGAGCCCTCTATCTTGTTTCAGTTACGGGAGCAAACTTCAGAAAAATCTTTGGATGCAAACCTAAAGGCTTATAGAACTTTGGAATTTGGAGAGCTTTGGGGCGGCATATCCTATAGAAGGAGTTTTGAAGGCGCCGAATATACCACAGACGGTACAAAGATCAAAAATCAGCAATTGCAATATGTAACTCCGTTTATTGGATTGGAATATAAAAGGTTTCTTTTCGCCTATACGTATTCGCATCAAATAAACTCCATCGTTTTAAGTAACAATGGGTTCCATCAAATCACCTTAGGATATAATTTTGGAGAAGATAGAGGAAGATACGATTGTAAATGCCCGGCGATCAATTAAAAATCCAGGTAAGAAACTTCTAGGTTGTTTTCCTCAGCTGCTACTAATTTTGCCAATACTTTGGAGTCTGCATTGCTGAAAAGCAAATGCTTAGGCTTGTGGTCCTCATTATTCATTAGCTCGTGTTCTAAAAGGACTTTTTTGGTTTGCCTCGCTACAGCTTCCCCAGAATCTATAATGGTCACCTCTGCTGGCAAGATCTCTTTTAGCACGGGGACCAAATAAGGATAATGGCTACAACCTAAAACCAGGTAATCTATTTTAGCATCCAACATGGGTTTTAGCAGCTCGAATAATAATTCCTTTATTTCTGCGGAATTTTGCTTTCCTTGTTCAATTAGACGTACCAATCCATTTCCTACCACTTCTATAATATTGATGTCTTCGGAATAAAGCTCGGACGTCTTGGAGAACAGCTTGCTGGAAAGGGTGCCTTTTGTGGCTAGAATGCCAATAGATTTGGTTCGGGAGTTAAGTGCTGCCGGCTTAATTGCCGGTTCTATTCCAATAATAGGAAGTGGGTAGGTGTCTCTTAATATTCGTATAGCATTGGTAGTGGCCGTATTGCATGCCACCACAATAATTTTACAACCCATTGCTATTAGCTTTTCAGTGTTCTTCTTACTTAACGCTATAATTTCCTCGATTGGTTTTTCACCATACGGAGCATTTTTACTATCAGATAGATAGATGCTGTTTTCTCTTGGCAATAGCTGCATTACTTCCTTCCAAATGGAAGTGCCGCCTACGCCAGAATCAAAAAAACCAATGGGTTTAGAATTGCTCATTGGTACAAAAGTAAAAACTGCGCTTCAAGGAAGCGCAGTTTTATGAAATATTATTTGGAAAATATTACATTCCCAATTCTTTCTTTACATCTGGCATTAAATTATAACCATCTGCCATGATCACTCCAGCTCCGTTAGAAGAGTCCAAAACGTAATCGTATCCTTTTGCTCTTGCAACTTTTTGGATTGCAACACGAGCCTTTTCGTAAACCGGCTTTAAAAGATCAAGTTCTTTTTTCTGAAGATCTTGTTGTGCTTTTTGTCCGTGCTCTTGAATCCTTCTTTGAGTTCCTTGTAGTTCTTGAGCTCTTTTTGCATTTTCTTCATCTGTTTTGGTAGCAGCTTCAGATTCGTAACGTTGCATTGTTTTTTGAGCTTCGGTCATCATATCCCTGATCTCTGCATCGTAGGTTTTTTGCAATTTTTCCAATTGTCCCATAGCTTCTTTATAAGACGGCATGGTTTCAACCAATTCTTGTGAGGCAATGTGAGCAACTTTGGATTGTGCGTTTGTAAAAGCTGTTGCTCCAATCATTAAAGCTACTGCTATAAAAAGGGTTCTAAATTGTTTCATTTTTAAAGTATTAATTGTTAAGTGTTAATGGTTTGCGTTATTTGTTAATCGTTATCTTTATTTTCTTTTTCTTCGATCTTTTGCTTTCTAACAGCATCTATCGAGTCTTTTTTGCGTTGACGTTCTGCTAATATTCTCGCTCTTCTTTCGTCGAATTCCCTTTGCTTTACAGCCCTAATAGAATCTTTTTCTTGCTTTCTTGCTTCCAAAAGAGCTTCTCTTTCATCCTTCACTTCTTGGACCGCTTGTTGCTTTTCAGCGATCTCTTTATCTTCTTCGACAGTTTGATTCTCTTCGATCTCCATTTTTGCGATCTCACCCCTGGAACTTAACTGTTCTCTTTTGGAGGCTCTTGTAATAATTCTTAAAACCTGATCGCTTATGTTATGTTTCTCTGCTGAAAAAACCATTCCCACATTAGATGTCCTATCAAAAATATAGTCATAATTCCTTTGCGTTCCAATTTCCTGGACCGCATTAAAAACCTGATCCTGAATTGGTTTTATCAATTGCTTCTTCTGAATTAAAAAATCCCCATTGGAACCAAAACGTTTTTGTTGATATTCGGCAATTTTGGATTCTTCAAAAGCGATTGTTGCTTCCCTTTCTTCAATAAGTTCCTTTGTTAATAAAGGCCCCTCTTGTTCCAGGGCAATTTTCATTGTTTCTACTTTTTTAAGATCCCTCTCCAACTCCATTTTCCACTGCTGCACTCGTTCTTCCAATTGAGTCGATGCTTCTTTATATTCAGGAACATTTGCCAAGATGAATTCCATATCTATATAAGCGATCCTATTAGGTTTCTGCGCCTGCACCAATGGCTGCAAACCTGCTAAAAAAACTAGTAGAACAAAAACTTGACGTTTCATAGTGTTGCTATTAGAAATAATCGTGCCAAACCTAGAATTGCTGCCCGATTATAAAGTGAGTTTCCCAACCATTTGGTGATGTTCCTCCAGGGATAGGATCAAAACCGTATCCAAAGTCAATTCCAAGCAATCCAAATTGGGGCATAAATATTCTCAATCCGGCACCTGCTGACCTGTTTAATTGGAACGGATTGAAGTCCCTAAAATTGTCATAGGATGCTCCACCTTCTAAAAACATTAATGCATAAATAGAAGCAGCAGGTTTTAATGTTATAGGGTATCTTAATTCCAAAGAATATTTATTGTAGATCACCGCCCCATCTTGATTGGTAGCTTGACTAAAACTTGTTCTGTCCAAAGGCACTAAAGATTGGTTTGGATATCCTCTTAAAGCGATGCTTTCCCTTCCATCTAAACTATATAATCCCAATCCATCACCTCCCAAGTAAAAACGCTCAAAAGGCGGAATCCCGCGATCGTTGTTGTAAGCTCCTAGGAAACCATATTCTGCAGCGGTTTTTAAAACAAGAGGGCCTTTTGGTCCTAGGTTAAATATAGTTGTATACCAAGCAGCATCAAATTTTACTTTGTAAAATTCCAGCCATTTGAATTTTTCCTGATCTATTTTAGCAGGATCTCCTACTGCAGTTTCTCCTGGTCTTAATCTTAATCCTTCGGAATTCAAAAGATTTCCATCTGCATCTTCTAGTTGGAACTCTCTTTGGTTTTCAAGATCATTATAATCTATCCCGTTCCATAAAGAGTATGGAGGTGTAAATTTTGCTATAAAATTGAATTCGGAACCTACTGTTGGAAATATTGGATTTAATCCTTTACTGTTTCGGCTAAGCCCTAAAGTGTAGGTAAGGTTATTAGAGAAACCATCCCCGAAGGTAAACAAGCCTGTATTATAATTGTTTAGATCGTATCTCTGAAATCCTACTGCTTGAGATAAAGTGAAGTAATCGTCGGGCCATTGTAACCTCTTGGCTAAACCAACATTTACTCCTAAAATATCGAAACTTCTAGATTTATCTGCTCTTCTAGTTTGTGGATCATAAAGGAATTGTCTGGTATAAGAAAACGAAGTAGATAAACTCTTGGGTTTTTTACCACCTAGCCATGGTTCTACAAAAGAGAGACTATAGGTTTGGTAGTAGATACTTGCTTGAGCTCTTAAAGACAGTTTTTGCCCATCTCCCATTGGGATTGGCTTATAAGCTTCTTTATCAAAAATACCTGCAAGAGAGAAGTTGTTAAAAGATAGCCCCAAAGTTCCTATAAAACCACCACCACCATATCCACCCTGCAGCTCTATTTGGCTTGCACCAGCTTCAGTTACGGCATATTCCATATCCAACGTTCCGCTATTGGGATCTACATTTTGGAAATTTGGTTGAACATTTTCTGCATCAAAAAATCCAAGTTGGCCTATCTCCCTAATAGTTCTTACTACGTTTTCCTGACTGTATTTTTGTCCAGGTTTGGTTCGCAGCTCACGATATATTACGTGATCTTTGGTTTTGGTATTTCCAACAACACTTATCTTGTTGAAGTAAGCTTCCTTCCCTTCCACGATCCTGATCTCAAAATCTATAGTGTCATTATAAACCTTAGTTTCCACCGTATTTATTTGTGCAAACAAGTACCCGTTGTTCTTATAAAGGTTAGCTATATCCTGAGAATCTGGTTTGGACTGATCTGAGATGCGTTTCTCCAATAGAACACCATTGTACACATCGCCTTTGCTTATCCCTAAAGCTCTGGTAAGAAGATCATCTGAATAAACCACATTTCCAACGAAATCTATGTTTCCGATAAAATGCTTGTTTCCTTCTTCTACCTGAAGTTGCAATGCAACTGTTTTAGGATTTTTTATAATTAAAGTATCCGAAACTATACGTGCATCCCTATATCCTTTTTCCTTGTACTTGTTTACTATTTCAACTTTATCTGCTTCAAAATCATCGAAATTGAACTTAGATCGTTTCCAAACCCTAAAGAAATTCTTTTCTTTAGTATTGCCCATGGCGCCTTTAAGTTTAGCATCGCTCAACTCTTCATTTCCAATAAACTCTATATCGTTCACTTTTACCTTTTCCCCACGATCTACATTTACCACCATGTTCACCTTGCTGGCACCCGTAGTATCGACCACTGGGGTAGTATTTATAGCAACCTTTGTATTAAAGTATCCCTCTTTTTTATATTTGTTCTCTATGTAGTTCTTGGTAGTGGTTGTAAGGTTTTCTGTAACCTTTGAGCCCGGTGTCAAGGAATTTTCCTTTATAAGTTCTTCTTGAGCAGTTTTCTTTTTAACTCCTTGAATTCTCACCTCTGCCAATTCTGGAACTTCTTGAATTTCAAGTTCAAGATCTGCTACATTTCCATCTATATTGGTTACGTAAAAATTAATGTCGCTAAAAAGGCCAAGGTCCCAAAGTTTCTTTATAACCTTACTTAATTTATCTCCCGGAATAAATATTTCGTCACCAGATTTTAAACCGGTATAGGCTATTACAGTTTGTTCGTTATAACTTACTGTACCTGTAACCTCTATCTTTCCTATTGTATATTTACTTCCTCCACCAAGTGGTAGATCTTGTGCCTTAAATGTTAGGGTATACAAAAAACAAAATGCCAAAAGGCTTAAAAACTTTTTTGACATCTTTTTATTAACTAATCTGCTCACTGGTTTTTCCAAATCTTCGTTCTCTCGTTTGATAATTATAAATGGCCTCATATAAATCTTCCCTACGAAAATCTGGCCATAGAATCGTGCTAAAATATAATTCTGCGTATGCTATTTGCCATAACAAAAAGTTGCTTATTCGTTGTTCGCCACTCGTCCGGATAAGCAAATCCACGTCTGGTAAATTTTGGGTGTAAAGATGCTGATTTATAATTGATTCATCAATAGCATCTAAAGATAATTCGTCATTTTTTACTTTTTGGCTAATATCTTTGACTGCATGAATCAATTCTTCCCTAGAACCATAGCTTAAAGCTAAAGTTAAAGTCATTCTTTTGTTGTCTTTCGTCTTCCCTATAACTTCGGCAAGTTCTTTTTGCGCTTTTTTAGGTAGGGTGTCTAGATTGCCTATCGCATTTAACTTAATATTGTTCTTGGTTAGTGTTTTTATTTCTTTTTTAAGGGAAGTGACCAATAATCGCATTAAGGTATCTACTTCCAATTTTGGCCGGTTCCAATTTTCAGTAGAAAAAGCATATAAAGTGAGGTTTTGGACACCTAACTCGGCAGAACCTTCCACGACATCACGAACGGCTTTAGTGCCTTCTTCATGTCCCAAGGCACGTAAAAATCCTTTTTGTTTGGCCCATCTACCGTTTCCATCCATAATAATGGAGATGTGTTTGGGTAAGCTTTCTAGGTTGATTTTTTCTTTGAACATGCTATATATTACAGTAACAAGGTTTTTTTCCAAATGTAAAGGTAAACGTTACACCCGAAAATACATACCAGTCATTGGTATTTGTGTTACCAAATTCTCTAGGAGGGTTTCTTCTTCCCAGTAATTCCTGTGGATTACTGCCATCAATATTATCGGTAAAGGTGTATCTCGCCCCTATTTCTATGGCCCCGATAATTTTTGGGGTTAGTGTTTGTTTGTAGCCAAAAATCACCGGGATGGCAAAGCTCCAGTTGTCCCCTTGTGGCTCCAAGACGCCTGGGAACGGAAGGTCTTCACTTAAATAATGATGTTTTGTGTTAAAGTACGTGATTCCTGTATAAAGGTAGGGGGTGCTTTGTTGGCCGCCATCATGAAGATCGAAAGAGTAAAAATTAAACTCCAATCCAAAGGAAGCCTCTGCAATATGATTGGTGAAACTATAGCCCCTTTCCTGTCTTCTTACCTCGTTGGATTTGGCATCATCTGCTTGAATTTGGGCATATAGCAAAGTGAACCTAAGGCTATGTCGATCACTCCTGTTCCATTTTGCAATCGCTCCACCAACAACAGTATTAGGGTTCACAAAAGACGATTTTCCTACATCTCCTATATAATTGGCACCTCCAATAAATGGGCCTATTTCGAAGGTTTGGGAAACAGAAGATTTGGAGAAAGCAAACAAAATAATTAGTAATACTAGATGCCTCATAGGTTTTCAAAAGTTTGCAAATATAACAATATTGTTTGCCCTGCAATAATTTAGCCGTTTTTGTATATGCTTATAAACAAATATTGCAAGGTTTTATTGCTTAGTTGCGTTTGTCTTCGCCCCATAAAAGTTTTTTTCTAAGGGTTTCAAGAAAACTGTCTTTCTCTATTTCTACCATGCTAATTGTAAAGGGAGCAATTTTAATAGTAATCTCTGTATTATTGCTTAGGGTTGCAATTCGGGAATCCATAGAAACTAGAAAAAAGTCTTCCCTTCCCGATATTTTAAGGGTTATTTTGGTATCATCGGTTATTACTAAAGGCCTTGCGTTCAAATTATGCGGTGCAATTGGGGTTATTACCAAAGCTTTGGTATCTGGTACAATCACCGGTCCCCCACAACTTAGGGAGTATCCCGTAGACCCTGTAGGAGTAGAAACTATTAATCCATCTGCCCAGTACGAAGTTAAATATTTATCATTTAACCATGTTTCCACCGTGATCATGGAGGTGGTATTTTTCCTGCTCACGGCAATTTCATTCAATGCAAAATTGGTATCGCCAATTTCTTCACTTATAGGATTTGTCTCTATAGAAAGGACCGTTCTTTCTGAGATCTCATATTTTTTATGAAGTATGGAGGAAATGCTTCTTTTTATTTCTTCCTTTTGAATGGTAGCAAGAAAGCCAAGCCTTCCCGTATTAATTCCTAAAATGGGGATATTGAGGTCCCGAATATAATTGATGGATTTAAGAATAGTGCCATCCCCACCTATGCTAAAGAAAAGATCGTAGGAATTATCCAATTCGTTAAAGGTGCTGAAATGATTGTATTCTTTACTTAGGATTTTATGCTCGTGAATAAGATAGAGAAAGTTTTTTTCAATATAAACTTCAATATTTTCATCGTCAAGAATGTCAAAAAGTTCTTTTATATAAATGCCAGAATCTTTGTGATAAAACTGACCATAAATGCCTACTTTCATTTTTATATATTAAGGTACTTGTCCAAATATCTGGAGCGCTCTTTTAAATTCTTGTTATAAAGGTCTTCTTGATGGTCAGAAATAATTGAATACCCGTACCTTCTAAGTGTTTGTAAGATTTCATTTAAGCCAGGGGAGTTTACTTTAATGGTGATTCGGGTAAGGTCATTCTCCTGGGAGGATACAAACATTCCTAACACACGTGCGTTCTGGGACTCGATGATCTGTGCTATTTCACTAAAAGAATAATCTAAACTTCCTTTCTCCAAAACAAGTATTCCCCCAGGTTCGTTAAGAAATGGAGTTTCGTTGAATTGATGCAAAATATCAGTAAGTTCCAAATAGCCCAGATATTGGTTTTCTGAACCTAAAACAGGTAGAATATTGGTCTGGTTTTGAGCAAATGTTTCTAAAGTATCCAGCCAATTATCCGATTCTCTTGCGTAGAATCCTTCTAGCGCATATTGATAATCGGCCAGGGTTTTTTCCGCATCAAAACAACGCACATCATTTTCAGAGATGCATCCTAGATAAACCTTGTCCTTTCCAACAGGCAAATGAGAATAGGTAAGTTCATTGAATTTTTTCTTTAAACCCCCTATTTTTTCAGTTACCTGGCAGATTTCCATGTCATTAACTATATAACTTTCAATACTCATAACTCCTCTTCATTTTAATGCAAATTAATTAAAATTATATTCAATAAGGCATCTCCATCTTTGTATTTTTGTTAATTCAAAGCTAAATACAATGACCCAATTAAGTGTAAATATCAATAAAATTGCCACACTAAGAAATGCAAGGGGTGGGAATGTTCCAGATTTGGTTCAATTCACAAAAGACATAGAGTCCTTTGGAGCTCAAGGAATCACGGTTCATCCTAGGCCAGACGAGCGCCACATCAGATATCAAGACGTTTTTGATCTTAAGCCTGTGGTGAAAACGGAATTCAATATAGAAGGTAACCCAATCCCTAAATTTATAGACCTGGTTTTAAGAGCGAAGCCTGCCCAGGTAACCTTGGTGCCAGATGCCGTAGATGCTATCACCTCTAATGCGGGTTGGGATACGGTTAAGCATAAAGACTTTTTGAAAGAAGTGATTTCAGAATTCAAAAGGAACAATATTAGAACTTCCATTTTTGTTGATCCTAACGTGAAGATGGTGGAGCATGCTGCCAATACGGGCACAGATAGAATAGAATTGTATACCGAAGCCTATGCCGAAGCGTTTGGAAAAGGAAATAAAGATGCTGTAAAAATTTATACAGATTGCGCGAATATGGCTATTGAAATGGATCTTGGTTTAAATGCAGGTCATGATCTTTCCTTACAAAACATTCAATATTTCAAGCAGAAAGTTCCTGGTTTACTGGAGGTGTCCATTGGCCATGCGCTAATTACCGAATCTTTGTATTTTGGTTTAGAAGCTACAATTAAAAGGTATCTAAATTTATTAAAAGGATGATAAAATTAAATGCTACCGCTATGGGAGAAGGAACCCCATTCTTGTTTCTCCACGGATTTTTAGGAATGAGCGATAACTGGAAAACCCTTGGAAGCAGGTTTGCAGAAAATGGGTTTCAGGTTCATTTAATAGATCAGAGAAATCATGGGAGAAGCCCTCATACTTCAGAAATGAATTATGAAGTAATGTCCCAAGATATTAAAGATTATTGCGAAGAAAATGATTTAAGGAATATCATCTTATTGGGGCATTCCATGGGCGGAAAAGTGGCGATGCAATTTGCTGGTGATTTTCCAGGGCTGCTACAAAAACTTATAATTGTCGATATTTCTCCAAGATATTATCCGCCTCATCATCAAGAGATTTTAGCCGGACTAAAAGCGTTAGATAATGAAGTCATTACCTCTAGGGGAAAGGCAGAGGACTTTTTGGCCAAATTTGTTCCAGATAAAGGGACCCGCCTTTTTTTGTTGAAAAACCTTTATTGGAAAACCAAGGAAAAGCTTGCGTTAAGATTGAACCTACCTGTTTTGGCAAATGCAACCAACGATATTGGAATGGCCCTTTCAGAAAACATAAGGTTTGATAAGCCCACATTATTTATAAGAGGGGGAAACTCGGGCTATATTACCGAAGAAGATCAACCATTAATCTTTCAACACTTTCCAAATGCAAAAATACGGACAATAAAAGGTGCAGGGCATTGGGTACATGCTGAAAAAATGGATGAATTTTATGATGCTGTATTGCAGTTTCTGTAGTTTTATGTTAAATTTATTATGTACGCATAATAAATCACCTAAATTTTTTGCGCTATTTATAAATAATGCTACTTTTGGAGTATCCATAAAAAAAATAAATTAACCCCAATTGAATTATGAAAAAACTATTATTTTTAGCGGTTTTCTTATTGACTGCCGCTGTGACCTATGCCGGAGGGTATCGTGTTAGTTTGCAAGGGCAACGTGCCTTGGCGATGGGACATACCGGCGTAGCAGTTGTGAACAGTGCAGAACTTGGGTTTTTTAACCCAGCTGGTTTAGTCTATTTAGAGAATAAAATCAATATTTCTGTAGGTGGTTTCGGTGTGTTTTCAGATGTGGTATATCAAAATGAGCAAACAGGTGATTTTGCCAGAACAGATAGCCCTGTTGGGACACCATTGTATTTATACGCTTCTTATAAAGTAACCGATTGGTTAACTGCCGGGCTTAGTGTATATACGCCTTACGGGAGTACTGTGACATGGGAAGATGATTGGGCAGGTTCACATTTGGTTAATAACATAGATCTTGCCGCTATTTACATCCAGCCTTTGTTGTCGTTTAAATTTAATGAATATTTTAGTGTCGGCGGCGGGCCAATATATGTAACAGGAAGTGTGAATTTCAATAGAAATCTAACTAGAACACTAACCGATATTGATGGAAATAGATCCAATGTTACTATAGATGCTTCTGGTGTTTCCAACTGGGGATGGTCCGCTAGTGCCATGTTCTCTCCAACCGATGATTTAAGAATTGGTTTTAACTATAGGTCCGAAATTATTTTGGAAGCTAAAGATGGGGATGCAGATTTTGAGAATATCCCAAATTCGCCTTTAACTCCATTTGAAGACACGCAATTTGATGCTGAACTTCCTTTACCTGCTGAACTTACCGTGGGTCTATCTTATGAATTTTTTGATAAATGGCTTTTTGCATTCGATTATAACATGACGTTTTGGAGTGTTTATGAATCTTTAGATATCAATTTTGCAAACCCAAATATTCCAGATTCTCAAAATGCTAGAATGTATGAGGATTCTTCCATCTATAGATTTGGTCTTCAATATGAAGCGAATAACATGTTTACTTTAAGAGCTGGATATTATTTTGATGAATCTCCTGTGCAAGAAGGATATTTTGCTCCAGAAACTCCTCGTAATGATTCCAACAACTTTACAGGTGGTCTTTCAGTAAATGTAAATGAGCATTTCGCAATTGATGCCTCATTCTTATATTCTCGATTTAAAGAGGTAGATGCGTCTTATGATTTTTACTTTGAAAATGGACAAGCTGTTCCGTTTTCTGGAACCTACAAGTCTAGTGCATTTGTACCAGGAATAGGGATAACTTATAAATTATAATCGATTAAACCAGATATTAAAATGAAAAATTATATAAAATATTTACCATTTCTGGCGTTGGGAGTTATTTCTTGCGAGCCGGAATTAGATAATCCTGTAGATGAAGTTGGATTTTATTCCAATGGAGAAACCGACTTTTCCAATTACGTTGCCTTAGGAAATTCGCTTACCGCAGGATATGCAGATGCTGCACTATATATAACAGGACAGGAAAATTCGTATCCTAACATCATGGCGCAACAATTTGCCAAAGTTCAGGAAACACAGTTGTTTACACAGCCTTTGATGAATGACAATGCTGGTGGATTACTACTAGCTGGAAATCAAATTACGGACAATAGAAGAGTTTTGGCTTTTGGTACAGATGGAACCCCAGCTCCAAAAATTTATACAGGAATGCAGCCTTCTACAGATATTGTAAACGTATTGGCTGGCCCGTTTAACAATATGGGGGTTCCGGGAGCAAAGATTTTTCATTTGGTAGCTTCTGGCTATGGAGATATTGTGGGAGTTGACCCAGCCGTAGGTACTGCAAACCCTTATTTTGTGAGATTTGCCACAAGCCCCAGCACAACTATTTTGGCAGATGCTGCTGCTCAAAATCCAACATTCTTTTCAGTTTTTATAGGAAATAATGATGTACTTAGTTTTGCCACATCTGGCGGGGTTGGATTAGATCAAACAGGGAATTTAGATCCTAGCATGTATGGACCAAATGACATTACAGACCCACAGGTTTTTGCCCAAGTATATTCTACGATTGTAAATACCATGGTGGGAACAGGAGCAGATGGTGTTTTGGTGAATTTGCCAGATGTAACTTCTATTCCGTTTTTCACAACCATTCCAAATAATGCATTGGTTTTAGATGCTGCAACTGCAGCAAACTTAACAGGATTCTTTCAGGCAGTGGCGGGGATTTTTGCTCAAGGAGCGATTCAGCAAGGTTTAGATCCGGCAGTGGCACAAGGTTTAGCAGCTCAATATGCACTTACATTTAATGAAGGCCCAAACAGGTTTTTAATAGATGTGCCGGTTTCACAAACCAATCCCTTAGGATTTAGACAAATGACAGCCGATGAATTATTGGTGCTTACTATAGATCAAGGAGCTTTGGCACAGGGATATGGTTCTGTAGTTCTATCTCCAGAAGTTTTGCAAGTATTGGGGATCCTTCAAACAGGAGGGCAACCAACACCAGAACAAGCTCAGTTGGTTTTAGATGCTGTGAGTGGAGTGGACGATAAAGATGCACTGGATAAAGATGAATTAACTGCGATTTCTACTGCACAAGCTAGTTATAATGCAACGATTAAAGCTTTGGCCCAAGCTAATGGTTTGGCTTTTGTAGATGCAAAAGCTACCTTATCGGAAGTAGCGAATGGTGGGATTCCTTTTGACGGGGGAGTTTTAACTTCTCAATTTGTTCAAGGTGGGGCATTCTCTTTAGATGGTGTGCACCCTACGCCAAGAGGTTATGCGTTGGTGGCAAACACAATTTTGGATGCTATTAATGCCACTTATAATTCTACCGTTCCCAAAGTAAATATTGGGGCCTACGGGACTGTTACTTTAAGCAATGATGTTCAATAGGATATTTTAATACCATTCGGCTCTTATGAGTAAGAAGTGATATTAATTATATCATAAAAACCAAGACGCCGGATTTATTCCGGCGTTTTTTTTGCATTTTTGTGAGATAATCAATCAAAAAAAATTTAAATCCATGAAGTTCCTAATACGCATTCTTTTAACCGCGGTGGCGGTGGTCTTGCTCGCAAAATTTTTACCGGGAGTCACAGTTGCCGGATATGTCACTGCCATTATTGTTGCAGTGGTTTTGGCACTCCTTAATTTAATAGTGAAGCCAATCCTGGTTATTTTAACTTTGCCTGTTACCGTTATTACTTTAGGCTTGTTTTTGTTGGTCATCAATGCCGTAATAATCTTGTTGGCAGATGCATTTGTAAGCGGATTTGGAGTAGATGGGTTCTTAATTGCACTTATATTTAGCCTGCTGCTCTCGCTTTTGCAAACGATACTGTATTCTATATTGGGATCAGATTAGAAGACTGCTGAAATACAGCAGTTTGAAACTTTGTGAACAATCGAAAAATGTGTATTTTTGCACACCAATTTTTATAACACGTTACAATGAATATTACCAGAGAGAATATTGATGAATTGAATGCGATAGTAAAAGTAGATATCGCGAAAGACGACTACATTGAAAAAGTAGATAAGATCTTAAAAGATTACAAAAAGAACGCGAATATCCCTGGATTTAGAAAAGGTCATGTTCCAATGGGGATGGTGAAAAAGCAATATGGTCAGGCTGTATTGGTAGATGAGGTGAATAAATTATTGCAAGACGCTTTAAATAAATACTTAACTGAAGAAAAGTTGGATGTTCTTGGCAATCCGTTACCGAAGGAAAAAGAGAATTTTAACTGGAATCAGGATAATTACAGTTTTGAATTCGAATTGGGGTTAACTCCGCAATTCGATGTGAATTTAAAGACTAAAAAACCTATTACTCATTACAAAATTGTGGCAGGAGAAGAGATGATCAAAAACCAGATCACCCATATCCAAAAACAATATGGGAAATTGGTTTCCAAAGAGGTCGCTGAAGAAGGGGATGTTGTAGCGGGAACTTTTATAAATGAAGAAGAGAACATAGATAATCCAGGAACTCTTTCTTTGGACCAATTAAAAGGAAAAAAGAACATCAACAAATTGGTGGGAGCAAAAAAAGGGGATGTAATTACGTTGAAAACCAAAGGCCTTTTTGAGGATGATCATCAATTAGAGAAAGTGCTGAATGTGGAACATGATAGGATTCATGATTTGGATATTGAAGTGACTCTTACCGTTACTGAAATTAATCATCAGGAACCTGCAGAACTTAATCAAGAATTGTTCGACAAGCTTTTTCCAGATTCAGCAGTGAAGAATGTGGAGGATCTTAAAGAAAAGATCAAAGAAGATGCTGCAAAACAATTTCAACAACAAGGAGATCAGCAATTATTAAATGATGTTACTGAAGCTTTAATAGAGAACAACAAATTTGATCTTCCAAAAGAATTTCTTCAGAAATGGATTCGCACAGTAGGAGAAAAGCCATTAACAGAAGAAGAGGCTAAAGAAGAGTTTACAAAGAGCGAGCAAGGTTTAAGATTTCAATTGATTGAAGGAAAATTGATCCGTGAGAACCAATTGGACGTTAAATTCGAAGATCTTAAAGAATTCACTACTGCAAGGATCAAAGAGCAAATGGCTCAATTTGGACAAATGGATCCTTCAGAAAAGGAATTGAATGATATCGCTGCGCGCGTGCTTTCAAATCAGGATGAGATCAAACGTTTATCCGAGCAATTAATGAATGAAAAACTGTTGGCATTCTATAAAGAAAACATCAATTTAGTAGAAAAAGAGGTTACTTACGACGACTTTGTTAAAGAAATCTACAAGTAGACTTTCTTGAAATTTATACATATCTTTAAGGCGTTAAACCAATGGGTATAACGCCTTATTTACTTAAATAGAGAATAAAAAGAGCTATGGATTACGGAAAAGAATTCGAAAAATACGCCATTAAAGATCATGGCATCAACGGGAACTATTACGATAAGATTATCACGAGTATGAACCCAATGGGGATGACCCCAAATATTATTGAAGAACGCCAAATGAATGCTGTGGCAATGGACGTTTTTTCTAGGTTAATGATGGATAGGATCATCTTTTTAGGGACTGGCATCAACGATCAGATCGCTAATATTATCCAAGCACAATTGTTGTTTTTGGAAAGTACAGATTCTTCCAAGGATATCCAGATATATATTAACTCCCCGGGAGGAAGTGTGTATGCCGGGTTAGGGATTTATGATACGATGCAATTTATTAAACCAGATGTGGCAACTATATGTACTGGAATGGCGGCTTCTATGGGAGCAGTGCTGTTATGTGCAGGAGAAAAAGGAAAACGCAGTGGATTGCCTCATTCCAGGGTTATGATTCACCAGCCTTTAGGCGGTGCACAGGGGCAAGCGAGCGATATAGAAATCACAGCACGTGAGATCCTTAGTTTAAAAAAGGAATTATATGATATTATTGCCAAGCATAGTGGGCAATCTTATGAAAAAATCGAAGAAGATAGCGATAGGGATTTTTGGATGAAAGCAGATCGTGCGAAAGAGTACGGAATGATAGACGAAGTGCTAACCCGCGATAAATAGAATGATCTAGGATATTTTATATATTCTAAAACCGGTATTTAAAATATTGAAATTGAAAGAAATGGCGAAAGACGATTTAGAATGTTCCTTTTGTGGAAGGAAAAAACCAGAAACCGATCTCCTGATTGCAGGTTTGGATGCGCATATTTGCGATAAATGTATCGAACAGGCGCATGGGATTGTTTTAGAAGAATCAAAACAAGGTGGTGCAAAGGAGTTGTCATCAGATTTGATGCTTAGCAAGCCGAAGGTGATAAAGGCATTTTTGGATGAATACATCATTGGGCAAGAAGCAACTAAAAAAGTAATGTCTGTGGCGGTTTATAACCATTACAAAAGATTATTGCAACCTAAAAAAGATGATGATATTGAGATCCAAAAGAGTAATATCATTATGGTGGGGGAGACCGGAACAGGAAAAACCTTAATGGCCAAAACCATCTCTAAAATGTTGAATGTTCCGTTGGCTATTGTAGATGCCACTGTTTTAACAGAAGCTGGTTATGTAGGAGAAGATGTTGAAGGAATCCTAACCAAGCTTTTGCAGGCAGCAGATTACAACGTGGAAAAAGCACAACGCGGGATTGTTTTTATAGATGAAATAGATAAGATCGCACGTAAAAGCGATAATCCTTCAATCACCAGGGATGTTTCTGGGGAAGGAGTGCAACAGGCTTTATTGAAGTTATTGGAAGGTACCACCGTAAATGTTCCACCAAAAGGAGGAAGAAAACATCCAGACCAGAAATTTATCGAGGTAGATACTGAAAATATCCTTTTTATTGCAGGTGGAGCTTTTGATGGGATCGAGAGAAACATCAGTAAGCGTTTAAACATGCAGGCTGTTGGTTTTAGCGCTTCTCAAAGTGAAGATAAAATAGAACGCACCAACCTCTTGAAATATATTATCCCGAAGGACCTTAAAGATTACGGACTGATTCCTGAAATTATCGGTCGTTTGCCAGCGTTAACGTATATGGATCCTTTAGATGAGGAAACATTAAGGGCAATTCTCACAGAGCCTAAAAATGCCATTATCAAGCAATATCAAAGATTGTTTGAAATGGACGATATTTCTTTTGAAATTACAGAAGGTGCCCTTAATTATATAGTAGGGAAAGCTGTGGAATATAAATTGGGAGCACGCGGATTAAGATCTTTATGCGAAGCAATTTTAACCGATGCAATGTTCGAAATGCCGGAAGGCGAAGAAACTGAACTAATTGTAACCCGGGAATATGCCGAAGATAAATTGAATAAATCTACTATAAGCAAACTCAAAGCAGTTTCTTAAGAGGTAATTATAATTATTAAAAGCCATCTGCATATTTTTGTAGATGGCTTTTTTATTATCTTTAATTTTAAATCGAAGTCATGAAAGAATCAGACAAAAAACAATGGAATTGGAAAATGATCTTAGTGTTCATTGTGGTTTTTGTGGTTGTAAGTGAAATTTTATCAGATTGGGAGCATTTTAAAGAGGGCTTATTTTCAGCTTTTTTAAAATGATAAATAACGTCATTCTGAACTTGTTTCAGAATCTCTTATTGCTTAGGAAGATAACAATAAAGACCCTGAAATAAATTCAAGGTGACGAAAACCACATATGACAAAAACTGGATATTTGTAAAATAAAACCCCCGCTTCAAAATTTGAAGCGGGGGTTTTATAATAAATATGGCAATGCCACCTACATCATTCCGGGCATACCTCCACCCATTCCACCTGGCATTCCGCCACCGGCGTTTTCTTCCTTAATATCTACCAAAGCACATTCGGTAGTTAAGATCATTCCGGCAACAGAAGCAGCATTTTCCAATGCGATCCTTGTTACTTTCTTAGGGTCTATTATACCTGCTTTTAGCATATCTACATACGTATCGGTTTTGGCATCGTAACCAAAATCTTTTTTGCCTTCCAATACTTTGTTGATCACTACGGCACCTTCGCCACCAGCATTTTCAACAATGGTACGCAAAGGAGATTCTATCGCTTTGTTCACGATTTGAATCCCGGTCATCTGGTCTGCATTTTCACCTTTTAAGCTCTCAAGAGTTTTTTTGGCCCTTACCAAAGCAACACCACCACCGGCAACAATTCCTTCTTCAATAGCCGCACGGGTTGCATTTAAGGCATCGTCTACACGGTCTTTTTTCTCTTTCATTTCCACTTCAGATGCGGCACCTACATAAAGTACAGCAACTCCACCAGCTAATTTAGCTAAGCGTTCTTGAAGCTTTTCCTTGTCGTAATCTGAAGTAGTGGATTCTATTTGAGCTTTAATTTGTTGAACACGCTCTTTAATAACTTTATTATCTCCAGCTCCATTTACTAAGGTTGTATTGTCTTTATCTATAGCAACTTTTTCAGCAGTTCCTAACATATCAATAGTAGCATTTTCTAAAGAGAAACCTCTTTCTTCAGAAATCACAGTACCACCAGTTAAAATTGCGATGTCTTCCAACATTGCTTTTCTTCTATCCCCAAATCCTGGAGCCTTCACTGCTGCGATCTTTAAAGATCCACGAAGTTTATTCACTACTAAAGTAGCAAGTGCTTCTCCATCTACATCTTCAGCGATGATCAATAATGGTTTTCCAGATTGAGCAACCGGTTCCAAGATAGGAAGTAGGTCTTTCATGGACGAGATTTTTTTGTCATATAATAAGATATATGGATCTTCAAGATCTGAAGTCATTTTCTCACTATTGGTAACAAAATATGGAGAAAGGTATCCTCTATCGAATTGCATTCCTTCCACAACATCTACATGAGTATCTGTTCCTTTAGCTTCTTCTACAGTGATCACACCATCTTTTCCAACTTTTTGGAAAGCTTGAGCGATCAATTCACCAATATGGTCGTCGTTATTCGCAGAGATGGATGCTACTTGTTTTATTTTTTCTGAAGAGTTTCCAACTTCTTTTGCTTGTTTCGTAAGATCTTCAGTAATGGCCTCGACAGCTTTGTCTATTCCTCTTTTAAGATCCATTGGGTTTGCACCTGCAGCAACGTTCTTAAGGCCTTCAGCTACGATAGCTTGTGCAAGAACTGTGGCAGTAGTTGTACCGTCACCGGCAAGATCATTGGTTTTAGAAGCAACTTCTTTGACCATTTGAGCTCCCATATTCTCTAAAGCATCCTCTAATTCTATTTCTTTAGCAACACTTACACCATCTTTGGTAACCATAGGTACTCCAAATGATTTACCAATAATCACATTACGACCTTTTGGTCCCAAAGTAACTTTTACGGCATTTGCCAAAGCATCTACTCCGCGCTTTATTCCGTCGCGGGCTTCAAGGTTAAATTTAATATCTTTTGCCATTCTTTTTAGTTTTTGAAAATTTTACTTCTTGCCTATCTTTGTTGGGC
This sequence comes from Gillisia sp. Hel_I_86, assembly GCF_007827275.1. Lineage (NCBI taxonomy): Bacteria > Pseudomonadati > Bacteroidota > Flavobacteriia > Flavobacteriales > Flavobacteriaceae > Gillisia > Gillisia sp. Hel_I_86. The sequence continues at coordinate 2,191,184 of NZ_VISE01000001.1, forward strand.
ATAAAAGCGAAATTCTATTTTAGTTAATAAATTTTAGGTTCTTAATTCAAAATGCAGGTTGCATTTTAAAGGTGTAAGGGTTTACACAATTGCAAGAATATCATCTTCTCTCATGATAAGATAATCTTTCCCTTCCAATTTTAATTCGGTGCCAGAGTATTTACCATAAAGTACTTCATCACCAACCTTAACGGTCATGTCATGTTTTTTGGTCCCTTTTCCAACTGCAACTACTTTGCCTTTTTGCGGTTTTTCTTTTGCGGTTTCAGGAATATAAATACCAGATGCTGTTTGAGTCTCGGCAGCAGCAGGCTCAATAAGTACTCTGTCTGAAAGAGGTTTAATTTTTAAAGCCATTATGTAATGTGTTTTAGTTAATTAATTTATTTGTACAGAGCCTAAATGACCAAAATTATGCCACGCCTGTTATACTGACATTATGAAACAAAAAATGCCAGCTTATGACAAGCTGGCATTGTATATTGTATGATTGGGAAGGCTTATTCCTGCTCTGGTTCTTGTTCTGTTTGAACTGGAGTTTGTGTAGCTTCTGGAACTGTATTTTCTATAGTACCATCATTATCGATTACCCTGGATTCAGAGATTCCATCTCCGCCCATTACAGTAATGTTAGACAATAGTATTAAGGCTAACATTAAAGTTGCAAGGGTCCACGTACTTTTATCCAAAAAGTCCCCAGTTTTCTTTACTCCTCCAATTTGTTGGCCTCCGCCACCTCCAAATGAAGATGAAAGTCCGCCGCCTTTAGGATTTTGTACCATAATTACTACTACCAGCAAAAATGCTACAACGATTATCAATGCTAAAAAAATTGTGAATGTGCTCATTCTTTTCCTGTATTATTTTCTTGTAATTTCTTAATTGCCCGAATTTGGTCTGCAAAGAAACCACTTTTTTCGGGATTTTTCAAACTTAAAATCTTGAAAGCTTGAATTGCTTTTTTATAGTTTTTTTGTTCCAAATAAACCCTTGCTAAAGTTTCCGTCATTAAAGCTTCGGGAGGTACGGTCCTATCCAGTGCTATATTGGAATTGGTAGCAGGTTTGTTAGGTTTTATCTTGGGACTTTTCGAGATGAAATTATCGATAAGCTGAGATTTCCTGGATTTTAATGAAGACTTTGTTTTTTGTTTGGGAGTATCTCTTTCTATAGGAGTTGCTCTGGTTAAACTCAGCCACTCCGAAAAAGAATGTGATTCTTGAGAATTGAATTCCAAAGGTTTTCCAATACTGATTGGAGCCTCTTCAGCAACATTTTCTGTTTGAGCCCCAAGAGAGGGCTGATCTTGTGGTTTTTCAAATAAAAAAGGATCCATCACTTGGTCCGATTCTATTTGCTTCATTTTTATAGCTTCGTTTATCGCAAGACTTTTAGTTCCAAAAACTTCTTCAGGTTCAAAAACCGTAATACTTCTTAAGTTTTCTTCTTGATTCTTAATTTGCAATGCAACCTTGTCCTGAATAAAATTTGCAGAAGTAATAAAGTCGAATAAAACACTTCTATCTAAAGTATGTGCTGCTGTTCTTTTTAACTCAGAGTTATAACGTGGACTATCCATGGAATGTAATCCTTTTAGATACGTCGCTCTTGCTGCCTGAAAAAACGGAAATCTCTCTAGAATAATTTCCAATTCGGCTATTTCTGAATTTTTTACAGAAGCAGAATTTTCAAACAAGGAAGTTAATTCTTTAGGATCCATTACCAATTTGTAAGCGTTGCATTAAAAATATCCTGAGTTATTCTTGTATAAACCTCATCTAACGCAGTGTCCAAAGTGGGACCAGTAAGCAATGCGTTTGCTGGATAATCATAATAAAAAGAAAATCGTCTTTCTATATCTTTTTCAGGTTCCAAAGTGTTGTAATATCTTAGGTTTACCGTAATTGTTAGCCTGTTTTGAGCAGCGGTATTTTGTGCGGTTGCCGTAATAGGTGCCTCATAAAAATCTATTATTTCTCCCTCATAAATAAGATCCCCGCCCTCATTTGTTAGGCTTAGGTTGGTTTGCCCTTGAATAAGATCTTGAAGCTGTAAGGTAAATGTTCTATCTATCCCCGGTATCACTCTATCTGCGGTATTTTGAAAATAATTCACCTGAAATGTTTTAGCGGCTCCGGTATCTGCCCCTGTAAACGAATATAAGCCACAGGATGCCAAACTTATCAAAAGGACACAGGAGATTAAAAAAAGCAGTTTCTTATAAAACATAAAATTAAGGGTTCAAGGTTCAAGGTTCAAGGTTCAAAGTTCAAAGTTCAAAAGTTCAAAGTTCAAAGTTCAGGATTCAAGATTTATAATTTACGGTTCAAAATTCCAGATTCAAAATTCAAAATAATTTTATTAACTACTAACTACTAACTACTAACTACTAACTACTAACTCCTCACAACTACTTCACAGATCATATTGTTTAATTTTTCTATAAAGTGTCCGTTCGCTAATACCTAATTCTTCAGCAGCACTTTTTCTTTTTCCGCTGTGCCTTTCCAAAGACTTTTTAATAAGTTCCAATTCTTTGTCTTGTAAAGAAAGGGTTTCTTCCTCTTCTATTTCTTCGGCAAAGTAATACTTATCTTCTTTTTCTTGTGGAGAATTTTGTGGGATCTGTAAAATGCTTCGTTCTTCCTCGTCCAGATCTTCCATATCTTGTTCATCGTCATTCTCACCGTATATCTTTTGGATCAACCCCTCATGTTCATCTTTTGCATCCTTGAGATTCCCGCTTTCCATCAATTTCATGGTGAGTTTCTTTAGATCGTTCAAATCGCTTTTCATGTCAAAAAGCACCTTGTACAAGATCTCCCGTTCGTTGCTAAAATCGCTTTCTTTCTTTTTTTCTGAAATAACCGCCGGTAAATTACTGCCTATATTGGGCAAATAACTTTTTAGTTTAGAGGCAGTGATATTTCTTTCCTGTTCCAGGACCGAAATTTGTTCAGCCACATTTCGCAACTGACGAATATTTCCACCCCATTGATATTTCTGGATAAGTTCTACTGCATCATCTTCTAACCGAATGGTAGGCATCTTATATTTAATAGCGAAATCTGCAGCGAATTTCCTGAACAACAAATGGATGTCATCTTTTCTGTCCCTTAAAGGCGGAAGGTTAATTTCTACCGTACTTAATCTATAATATAGATCTTCCCTGAATTTTTCTTTTTTGATAGCATCGAACATATTTAGGTTTGTAGCTGCTACAATTCTAACATTTGTTTTTTGAACTTTTGAAGATCCCACTTTTATAAACTCGCCATTTTCCAACACTCGAAGTAATCGTACCTGAGTGGTTAACGGAAGTTCTCCTACTTCATCTAAAAAAATAGTTCCTCCATCGGCAACTTCAAAATAACCGTTACGGGTTTGGGTAGCACCGGTAAAAGCCCCTTTTTCGTGCCCGAATAATTCGCTATCTATGGTGCCCTCTGGAATTGCTCCACAGTTTACCGCGATATATTTCCCGTGTTTTCTGTGAGATAAGGAATGGATTATTTTAGGAATGCTTTCTTTTCCAACTCCGCTTTCTCCTGTAACCAACACAGAAATATCCGTGGGAGCTACTTGGATTGCTTTTTCTACTGCGCGATTGAGTACATGATCGTTCCCTATGATCTCAAATCGCTGTTTTATTGCTTGAACTGATTCCATATATTTCTTGACTATTGCTTTTGGCTTCCGCCAGGATACAATTTTATGTTTTCTAATTTATTTTTCCGAACTCTTAATTATGAATACTGTATCCAACAGGTTTTCCAATTAAAGTCCCACTTGTGCAGTCGGTGATCTCAACATTTACAAAATCCCCGATCTTATAATCTTCCTTGTCAAATACAGCTACGGCATTATAGGTGGTTCTACCACTCCATTGCTGGTCCGATTTTTTTGACTCCCTTTCTATAAGTACTTCTACTGTTTTGCCAACATACCCTTGTGTTCTAAGAAGGGAATGTTCTCGCTGAAGTTTTACAATTTCAGCAAGTCTTCTCTGTTTTACATATTCTGGAACATCATCTTCAAATTTCTTGGCCCCTAAGGTTCCAGGCCTTTCAGAATAAGAATACATATAACCAAAATCGTATTTTACATGCTCCATTAAAGTTAAAGTATCTTGATGATCTTTTTCGGTCTCCCCGCAAAACCCTGCAATCATATCCTGAGAAATGGCACAATCTGGGATTCTATTTCTGATGTTATCTATAAGCGTAAAATATTCTTCCCTTGTATGCAACCTGTTCATTCTTTCCAATACCGCATTGCTTCCGCTTTGTACCGGTAAGTGAACATGTTTGCAGATATTTGGATATTTCACCATCATATCTATCACATCCATCGTCATGTCCTGAGGATTGGAAGTGGAAAAACGAATGCGTAATTTGGGATGTGCTTCAGCAACAATTTTTAAGAGGCTTGCAAAATTGGTTGCAGTTGCTTTTTCAATTTCAGAAGCATTCTTAAAATCTTTTTTTAGTCCGCCGCCATACCATAAGTAACTATCCACATTTTGTCCTAAAAGAGTGATTTCCTTAAAACCTTTACTGGCCAGATCATTCACTTCTTCCAAAATACTTTGCGGGTCCCGACTTCTCTCGCGTCCTCTCGTAAAAGGCACTACACAAAAAGTACACATATTATCGCAACCCCTGGTTATAGAAACCAAGGCAGAAACTCCATTGCTTTGTAAACGTACAGGAGAAATATCTCCATAGGTTTCATCTTTGGAAAGAATAACATTCACTGCATTTCTTCCCTCTTCTACTTCACTTATTAGATTTGGAAGATCTTTATAAGCATCTGGTCCCACTACAAGATCCACGATCTTTTCCTCTTCTAAAAACTTGCTTTTTAAACGCTCGGCCATACAACCTAGAACCCCAACTTTCATTTTAGGGTTTATTCTTTTTACGGCATTGTATTTTTGTAAGCGCTTTCGAACGGTTTGTTCGGCTTTATCCCTAATAGAGCAGGTATTTACCAAAACCAAATCTGCATCTTCAAGATTTTGTGTAGTATTAAAACCCTCTTTTTGCAGGATGGAAGCAACAATTTCGCTATCGCTAAAATTCATTGCACAGCCATAGCTCTCAATGAATAACTTCCGCTTGTTTTCGGCTTTCGGCTCTATAATAAGGGTGTTTCCCTGTAATTTTTCATCTATGATCTTCTCCATATGTCAATCGTGTCCATTGGGTAATTTAGCTTGCAAAGATAGCTTTTACAGCGATTATGACAAAGTGACAGATATTTTTTTTATCTTTATTTTAATATGCCTAAACATTGAAACCATAAAGTTTGATTAGTATGAAAAATTTCACACTTCCCGTATTAGCTCTGTTTACAATGATTTTTGTCTCTTGTGAAGAAGATGAAATCCTGATGGAAGAATATAATGTTGCTATTCCCATTATACAATCAAAGGCCGATTTTAGAGCTTCAATTTCCATAGATGATCCAAAAAAAATTGAGCAATCTGGTAAAATTTATGTTTATGAAGATTACATTTTTGTAAACGATAATGGAAAAGGGGTGCATATTCTTGATAATTCTAATTTTTCTCCTGTTAAATTAAAATTTTTGAACATTCCAGGAAACACAGATATTGCTATTAAGGGTGACCTTTTATATGCCAATTCCAAAATGGATCTGGTTATATTTGATATTAGCGATCTTAATAATATTAAACTGAAGGACCGAGTTGAAGAAGTTTTTGAGGATGAACTTTTACGACCTACAGAAAATGTGCAGGAGTATGATTTCTCAAATTATAATAGCAATGAAGATATTGTTATTGGATACACCATTGAAACCAGAGAAAGGGAGGTGCCAACAGATGTTTATAATGGGCAACCCCAACCAAATTTTTCTGAATTTGATGGTTCTGGTACTGGGGGTTCTATGGCGAGATTTAACATATCAGATAATTTTTTATATGTGGTAGGAGAATATAATTTATCTGTTTTTGATATTAGTAATCCTACATCTCCAACCATTACAAGCCAAGAACAGGTTGGCTGGCAAATTGAGACCATCTTTAACAAAGAAGGATATTTATACTTGGGCAGCGCCACAGGATTGTATATTTATAATATCGAAAATCCGGGCACACCTGTGTATGCCTCCGAAATACAACATATTTATGGTTGCGACCCAGTTGTGGTCCAAGATGATTTAGCGTATGTAACTATTCGTGGCGGAAATATTTGTGGACAGGAATTCAGCCAGCTGGAAATAATTGATGTTTCAGATAAAAAGAACCCTCAAAGCCTTCAGATTTATGAAATGGAAAGTCCATATGGGCTTGGGGTTAAGGATAATCGCCTATTTGTTTGTGATGGGGAATTTGGGCTAAAGATCTACGACACCTCGAAGTCTCCCGAATTGGATATGATAGATCATTTTGAGGAATTTACCGCTTATGATGTTATTCCGATGGAAAATGTTTTGATCATGATTGGAAACAACGTCCTTAGCCAATATAGTTATAAAGGAGGAGCAATAACTTTAATAAATACTTTCAGCCTGGAATAATTTATATATTCGCTTCTGCAGCTTGCCTCTGGATTCCCGTTTAACCTTCCTAGGAATTCGAAACTGATTTTTGCTCTCGATTGCTAGGCTCGGTCGAGGAAGTAAAGGGAAATACAATGTATTGTACTGATGCTCTATTTTTTTATCCGGTTTATTTTAATCCCTCATTGAGGGTTTAGTTCCCCGAGGCTTGTCTCGAATTTTTAAAAGTATTTTCCAGTTCATACCTCGTGGGCTTGCCCTGTGGTTCTTGATTTAATGTAGGTTGCGCACTTTGAAAAGTCCACAATTTTGTGACACCCTCAAAAAGCCATTATAAACCTTCAATTGAATCAATTGTGAAAATCAAACAGCCACAATTTTATTCGATTTTATTATAAGGTGTAAGCCATATTTAAAAATTGCCCTACTTTTGCAGCTACAAAAAAGACAAACATGGCAAAGAATTTAGTGATTGTAGAGTCTCCGGCCAAAGCCAAAACCATCGAAAAATTTTTAGGAAAGGATTATACTGTAATGTCCAGTTTTGGACATATTGCAGATTTACCTACCAAAGAATTGGGAGTGGATACGGAAGGGGATTTTAAACCTAAATATATAGTATCCAAGGATAAGAAGGATGTAGTAAGTAAACTAAAGAAGCAGGCAAAAAATGCTGAAATGGTTTGGTTGGCAAGTGATGAGGACCGGGAGGGAGAAGCGATCGCATGGCATTTGGCAGAGGAACTTAAACTAGATAAAGATAGGACTAAAAGAATAGTGTTTCATGAGATCACCAAAACGGCGATCTTAAAAGCAATCGAAAATCCCCGTGATATTAATTACGACCTAGTAAATGCTCAGCAAGCAAGAAGGGTATTGGATAGATTGGTGGGCTACGAACTTTCTCCAGTTTTGTGGAGAAAAGTGAAAGGAGGCCTTTCGGCAGGAAGGGTGCAATCTGTATCTGTGCGTCTTATAGTGGAAAGAGAGCGTGAGATACAAGATTTTACCGCAGAAGCTTCCTATAGGGTAGATGCTGAATTTACAAATGAAGAAGGAAAGACCCTTAAAGCTAAATTGCCCCGTAATTTCGATACAAAAGAAGAGGCAGAAAAGTTCTTGTTAGAGAATCAGCAAGCCAATTTCAAAGTAGCAGATCTTTCAACCAAGCCGGCCAAAAAATCTCCTGCACCACCATTTACAACATCTACACTTCAGCAGGAAGCATCAAGAAAGTTGTATTTTTCGGTAAGCAAGACCATGACCATGGCGCAACGTTTATACGAAGCAGGGCATATTACTTATATGAGGACAGATAGCGTGAATTTATCTGATGATGCAAGAAAAGGAGCTAAAGATGAAATTCTTAAGGCTTATGGAGAGAAATTTTCGAAGACCAGACAATTTAAGGGGAAATCTAAAGGAGCACAAGAAGCTCACGAAGCTATTAGGCCAACCCTTTTTGAGAATCATACGGTAAATGCAGACCGCGATCAAGAGCGTTTGTATGAACTAATTTGGAAAAGAGCGATTGCTTCCCAAATGAGTGATGCGCAATTGGAGCGCACCAACGTAAAGATTGAAGCAGATAAGCACGATAAGCATTTCACTGCCAATGGGGAAGTGTTGAAATTTGAAGGTTTCTTAAAAGTGTATTTAGAGGGAAGTGATGATGAAGAGGAAGAGCAAGAAGGAATGCTTCCGGCTTTGCGAGTGAACGAAAAATTGAACAACAATTATATTACCGCTACAGAACGATTTACAAGGCCTCCTTATAGATATACCGAAGCTTCTTTGGTTAAGAAATTGGAGGAATTGGGGATTGGTAGACCATCTACGTACGCCCCAACGATTTCTACCATTCAGAACCGTAATTATGTGGAAAAAGGCTCTGTAGATGGGGTTGAACGAAAATATGCACAATTAATCCTTAAAAATAATAAGTTTACCGAGAAAGAACTAACCGAAAACATTGGAAGCGATAAAGGTAAGTTAGTTCCTACTGCCGTAGGGCAGGTGGTAAATGACTTTTTGGTGATGCATTTCGCCAATATCTTGGATTACAACTTTACGGCAAAAGTAGAACAGAGTTTTGATGATATTGCTGAAGGAAATGAGGAATGGACTAAAATGTTGAAAGACTTTTATTCTGAATTTCATCCGCAGGTATTGGATGTCGCAGAAAATGCAGATAGGGAAGTAGGAGAACGAATCTTAGGGGAAGACCCTGAATCAGGAAAGCCTGTGAGTGTACGTTTAGGGAAATTTGGACCGATGGTGCAAATTGGATCTGTAGAAGATGATGAAAAACCAAGGTTTGCAGGACTAACCCCAGATCAAACTTTGGATTCCATTACCTATGAAGAAGCGATGGATCTATTTAAGCTTCCGAAGGAAATAGGAGAATGGGAAGGAGAACCGGTTGAGGTGAACAATGGAAGATTTGGGCCTTATGTGAAATATGGCAAAAAATTCGTTTCCCTAGATAAAGGGGAAGATCCAATGAGGGTAGATATGGAACGTGCGCTGGAACTTATAGCAGCAAAGGAAAAAGCAGATGCTCCTATATATGTATACAATGAACTTCCGGTACAAAAAGGGGTTGGAAGATTTGGGCCATTTTTAAAGTGGAACAATATGTTCATCAACGTGAATAAAAAATACGATTTCGATAATTTAACCAATGCCAATATCGAGGAACTTATTGAGGACAAAATTCAGAAGGAAATAGACAAGGTGCTTCATAATTGGGAAGACGAAGGGATTCGCGTAGAAAAGGCACGGTGGGGACGTTCCAATATAATCAAGGGAAAAACCAAGATCGAATTGCCAAAAACGGTAGACGCAACTAAATTAACATTGGTTGAGGTGCAGGAAATAATAGGAAAGAATACGAAGAAAAAGCCTGCGAAAAAGAAAGCTGCTGCCAAGAAAAAGGCTCCAGCAAAAAAAACTGTCGCTAAAAAGAAACCAGCTCCAAAAAAGAAGTAATCGATGGATTTTGAATTTTTAAGGCCTATAGATCAGCAATTATTTGAAGAAATTGTTTCGCCGGAATCGCATAATCTTGGAAGCCAGTTGTTGGTCCATACGCAAGCATCAGGAATCCCCGATCTCGAAAATGTACAAATAGCCCTAGTATCTGTAAATGAAAATAGGTTGGCAGATGGTCATGAAGATGAATTTCTCAATTTTAATAAAATAAGAAGGTCTTTTTACAGTCTTTTCCCAGGGAACTGGCATTTGAATATTGCAGATCTGGGTTCCATGGAAAAAGGAGAGACGGTGGAAGACACCTATTTTGCATTACAATCTTTACTAAAGGAATTGCTCAGGAATAAAATTATTCCGGTGATCTTGGGCGGAAGCCAGGATCTAATTTACGCACAATACAGGGCATACGATTTTGTGGAACAAATGGTGAACCTTGTGAATATAGATTCGAGATTTGACCTCGGGGATGCAGAAAAACCGATAAGCAATAAATCGTATATTGGAAAGATAGTGGTAAACAAGCCATATAATTTATTCAACTATTCCAATGTGGGCTACCAAACCTATTACAATTCCCAGCAGGAAATAGGATTAATGGAGCGATTGTTTTTTGATGCGTTTAGATTGGGCGAGGTTTCAAATAACATAAAGATTGTCGAACCCGTAATGAGGGATGCAAATTTGGTGGGTATAGATCTTAACGCTGTAAATGCTTCCGCTATCAATAGTTCCCAAAACAAGGCTCCAAATGGTTTTGATGGGAAGGAAATTTGTGCCTTGTCACGCTATGCGGGGATAAGTGATAAGGTTTCTTCATTTGGGATTTATGAGTATGCTTCCAATTATTCTGAAACCGGCAATATGTTGATTGCCCAGATGATCTGGTATTTTATAGAAGGGGTAAATTATAGGTCCAACGAAAATACGTTATCGGCAAAAAAAGAATTCACCAAATATCAAGTGCCCATAGAAGAAGAGGTCTTAGTGTTTTTTAAAAGCCCCAGAACCGGAAGGTGGTGGATAGAAATACCTTTTATTTCGAATTCCAATACTAAATTGAAAAGGCATACGTTATTACCTTGCAGCCACGAGGATTATTTAGAGGCTTGTAACCAAGTTATTCCGGAGAGATGGTATAAAACCAAAAGGAAGAACGAAGTTTAAAACTGTAAGCATATTCATATAATACTGTATTTTTGCTAAAAGTATTGTTTTTTAAAATTTATTTGGATAGGTTTACTCCCTAAATCAAATATGTCATAACCAGAGAGATATTATGAAGAAATTATTTTCGCTTATTGCTGTAATTACAATGCTTGCGAGCTGTAACAGTGGTGATCGTGGGCAACTTGTAGGTGCGCAGGGAAAGAAATGGAATCCGGAGAAACCCTATGGGATGACTTTGATTCCTGGAGGTGCATTCATTATGGGGAAGGCAGATGATGATATTGCCGATGCGAAAAATGCGCCCACCAAAACGGTTACGGTACGTTCCTTTTATATGGATGAAACAGAGATCACAAATTCTGAATACAGAATGTTTACCAACTGGGTGCGTGATTCTATAGTTAGAATGCGCCTTGCTATCGAAGCAGATTTTGAAGGGGCAACAGCGGGTGATGAGGGAATTGGTGAATTTGCATTTCTTGATTCCAATGAAGAAGATATGACTGTCTATGAGAAATACATGTACGATAACTACACGCAATTCTCTGAAGATTATCAAGGAAGAAAATTAAATAAAGATATCGATATCATTTGGGATACCAGGGATTTTCCAGATGAAGCCTATGCCCGCGTGATGGATTCCATGTATATTCCTTTGGAAGAATCTTATAACGGTCAAAGAACCATAGATGTTAAAAAGTTGAAATTCAAGTACCGTTGGATGGATATCCAAAAAGCGGCAAGAGCAAAGACACAAAAGAGAAGTGATTTTATAGTTACAGAAGAAGTTCTTGTGTATCCGGACACAGCCGTTTGGATCAAGGATTTTAATTACTCTTATAATGAACCGATGCACAACGATTATTATTGGCATACTGCTTTCGACGATTATCCTGTTGTAGGGGTTAGCTGGAAACAGGCCAAAGCCTTTACCCAATGGAGAACATTGTACCATAATGCTTTCAGGAAATCTAAAGGAGATCATGATGTGCCCTTCTATAGGTTGCCTACAGAAGCAGAATGGGAATATGCTGCAAGAGGTGGTTTGCAGTCTGCAACCTATCCTTGGGGTGGCCCGTACGCCAAGAATGACCGAGGTTGTTTTATGGCAAACTTTAAACCGCTAAGGGGAGATTATGCAGCAGATCAAGCGTTGTATACTGTAGAAGCTAAATCTTACGAACCAAACGATTATAATTTATACAACATGGCAGGGAACGTAGCAGAATGGGTGAATTCTTCTTACGATCCTGCTGCATACGAATATATGTCTTCTATGAACCCTACTGTAAACGATGAAAATGATTTACGTAAGGTAGTGAGAGGTGGCTCATGGAAAGATGTTGCTTATTTCCTACAAGTAAGCACGAGGGATTATGAATACTCAGATACAGCAAGAAGTTATATTGGTTTTAGAACAGTTCAAGATTACCTAGGAACAGATGTTACTTTAAACCAATCCCCAAAAAATTAAATTAGTTAACAAGAACCCCAAGTAATAATAACCCACAAGAAACAATCAATTAATATTATGGCAAATTCAAGAAATGTTAAGAAAATAACAAACATGGTGTACGGGTTAGGTGCATCGGTTGTAATTTTAGGAGCTTTATTTAAAATCATGCACTGGCCTTTTGGTAATGAATTTTTAATTGCTGGATTAGTAACAGAAGCCTTGGTTTTTGCTTATTCGGCTTTTGAACCTGTAGATGACGATCTTGATTGGTCCTTGGTGTATCCAGAATTAAATGGAGGTCCTGCCTCTGCAAGACATAATGCCTTAATTGAGGAAGAAAAAGAAACGGAAGCATCTCTATCCAAGAAATTGGATGTGATGTTGAAGGAAGCTAAGATAGATGCCAATTTAATGGAGAGTCTTGGAACAAGCATCCGTAATTTCGAAGGGGCCGCAAAAGGAATTGCACCTACAGTAGACTCCATGGTTTCTCAGAGAAAATATTCTGAGGAATTAAGTATGGCTGCTGCCCAAATGGAAACATTGAACAATTTATATAAAGTTCAGGTTGAATCTTCAGCAAGACAAGCAGAGATCAATGAAGAAGTAGCTGAAAATGCTGGAAAATTGAAAGATCAAATGAGTTCTTTAGCCGCTAATTTATCTAACTTAAATGGAGTTTACGGTGGTATGTTAACCGCTATGAATGTGAATGGAAGAGGGGTTTAATTAGTTGTAACGACTATAGGATTTATTAAAAAACTAAACTAATTATACATGGCGTCTGGAAAACAATCACCAAGACAAAAGATGATTAACCTAATGTACCTGGTTTTCATTGCAATGTTGGCTTTAAATATGTCCAAAGAGGTACTAACCGCTTTTGGATTAATGAATGAAAAATTAACCGAATCCAATGCAACTACTGCTCAACGAAATAATGCTTTTTTAGCAGGATTAGATGAGAAAGTAACCGAGCAGCCTGCAAAGTATGCTCCTTTAAAAGAGAAGGCAGATAAAATACATGTGCTGTCTGAAAATTTCAACTCCTATCTGGAAACCTTAAAATCGGATATATTGGCCGATGTGAAGGATAAAAAGGAATATGAGGAAATGGACAAGTCCAATAAATTGGATGAGTTGTTCTTTCAAAGTGGAAGAATTAGCCCAAAGGGGCAAGAGTTCCTGGATCAAATGAGCACTTACAAGAATGGGGTAATTAGCACAATTGGTGATGAAAAGGGTTTTGATAAAATTATTCAGAATGTAAAAGATGAGTTCTCTACAACATCTGTTAAAGTAGATGGCACAAATGTGGAATGGTTAAAATACCGTTACGAAGGTTTTCCTTTGGTAGCTTCCGTAACCCAGCTTACACAAACTCAAGCAGATATAAAATCCACAGAAAGTGAAATTCTTTCGGCAATGTTATCCGGACAATTACAAAGTGAAGTTTCACTTACCAATTACGAAGCCATTGTAGTACCATCTAAAACCGCTTTTTTTAGTGGAGAGAATTTTAAAGGAAAAGTGGTTTTAGGAAGAGTGGACAACACACTTAAATTTGACAATGTTATTGTTAACGGGAAGCAAGTTGAAAGTTCTCAGGCAGGTCAGGTAGTATTGGACTTTCCTGCTGGTAATGTAGGAGAGCAAGAGATCAAGGGGGAAATTCAATTTAAAGAAGGAGACTCTGTAGTTAAAATTCCAATTACCAGTTCTTACGCGGTAATTCCCAAACCAAATTCTGCGGTAATATCTGCAGATAAAATGAATGTAGTATATCGTGGAGTTCAAAACCCAATGACCATCTCCATTCCTGGTGTAGGAAATGTAAGTGCTAATGCTCCTGGTCTTAGATCGGCTGGTGGTGCTGGAAAGTATGTGATGGATGTAACAAACCTACAAGCTAGAGAAGTAACCATTAGTGTAAGTGGGAAATTACCAGGCGGCGAAACAGTTTCAGATAGAAAGAGTTTTAGGGTTAAAGATATTCCAAGACCTGTTGGAACCATTCGTGGGGAAGATGGTGCTGTAAAAATGCAACGTAACAGTTTAGAAATCTCTGAAGTTGGTGCTATTTTGCCGGATTTCGATTTCGAATTAGGTTTACGTGTTACAGGATTCAGTTTTAAAGTGTCTGGACAGCCTACCATTAAAGTGAATGGAGGTAGATTGGATTCTTCTTCCAAAGCAGCTTTAAGACGTGCAGGAAGAGGGGAAACAGTTCAAATATTCGATATTGAAGCTCAATTAGCTACCAACAGTGGCTATAAACTTAAAAAAGTATCTCCCGTATTTGTGGAGTTAACAAACTAATAAATTCATTACAATGAAGTGGAATCAGATTTTGATTGGTGTTTTTGGATTGCTTGTTACCGGATCGGTAATGGGACAGGCAAATATGCTTAATGCTACCTCTCCAGACCAAATTGGAAAGTTATCTGAGGCGGAGAAGTTGGTGAAAAAAGAAAGTAAGCCATTGCCTTATGGCTTTGTAGACGATAGGGATGTTTTATGGTCCAAAAATACCTGGGAAATCATCGATTTGGACGAACGAGTGAATTTTCCTATGTACTATCCTATAGATACCAATAACATTGGATCTAATAGAAGATCTCTTTATGATGTTCTTCTCACAGGGATCAAATCTGGGAAAATCAAGAATATCTATGCCGATTCCTACTTTAATGAGAAAAGGACTTTAAACGATATTAGTGCTGCCATCTCTAAAATTGATACTACGGACCTTGGGGTTGAACAGTACAATGCAGGAGAAGAAATAGATCAGCAGTTTATTGATAGAAGGGATATTACTTCAGCAGACATTGCGGAGTATCATATTCGCGGAATGTGGTATTTCGACAAGCGTATGGCAGAATTGAAGTACAGGATCCTAGGAATTGCTCCAGTGGCTCCCGATGTGAATTTTATAGATGATGAAATTCCAGATTTAGTGGAGCTGTTTTGGGTTTGGTTCCCAGATGCAAGGGAAGTGTTATTTGAAAACAACGCTTTTAATGGAAGCAACACAGCACAATCCATAACTTTCGATCATTTGCTGAATGCCAGAAGATTCCATGGGGTGATCTATAAAGAAGACAATGTTCAGGGGGATCGTGAGGTCGATGAATATATTGCCGAAAACGCATTTATGCAACTCTTGGAATCTGAAAGGATCAAAGAGCGTATTCGAAATTTCGAACAAGATATGTGGAACTATTAAAGTTTCATGAATAAATAGAATACTCGCTCCGGAAATTCCGGAGCGTTTTTTAATCCCTCATCGAGGGTTTAATTCCCCGAGGCTTGCCTCGAATTTCTAAAAATAGTTTCCAATGCATACCTCGTGGGCTTCCCCTGAGGTTCTTGATTTATAAACTATGTTGGATTATATTATTATAGGTTCCGGTTTAAGCGGGATTGCAGTGGCAGAGAATTTACTTTCCAGGGGTAAAAAGATCCTGGTATTCGATGACGACTCCCAAGCTTCTTCAACAGTTGCGGGGGGTATCTATAATCCGATAATCTTAAAGCGGTTTACCTTGGCTTGGAATGCCAATGAACAATTGGATACCGCTCTAAATTTTTATTCAAATTTAGAGAAGAAACTAGGTGTAAGCTTAGTGCATCCTTTGCCAATCTACAGGAAATTTCATTCTATAGAAGAACAGAACAATTGGTTTTCTGCGATGGATAAACCTTTCCTAAGCAGGTTTTTAGATGAAAAATTAGTGTCATCAATAAATCCATATATCCCATCATCGTATTCTTTTGGCCATGTTAAAGAAACAGGTGTGGTACATACAGAACTCTTGATTGAAAAATATCGGGCTTATTTAACTGAAATAAACTCATTTCAGGAGCAGACCTTGGATTACAACCAATTCAAGGCGAATGAAAATTTCTGTGAGTATAAAACATGGAAAGCTGAAAAAGTGATTTTTTGCGATGGCTTCGGTTTAAAAAAGAACCCCTATTTTAATTACTTACCATTAAATGGAAATAAAGGGGAATATTTAATTATTAAAGCCAAAGACTTGAAATTAGAGGTCGCGGTTAAATCTTCAATATTCATTATCCCTTTAGGTGAAGATCTTTACAAGGTTGGTGCTACTTACAATAATTGGGATAGCACAAAGGAACCAACCCAAGAGGGAAAAGACTATTTGGTGGAAAAATTAAATGGGTTTTTGAAATGTGATTTCGAGGTGGTGGGTCAAGTCGCTGGAATTCGTCCAGCTTCCAAGGATAGAAAGCCATTGATAGGAAAGCATCCTAAATATGCCAATTTGTATTGTTGTAATGGCTTCGGAAGTCGAGGAATATTAATAGCACCTACGGTTGCTGCTGAATTGATTGACTGTATAGAAGATTCCGTGGCTCTTTCCGAAGAAATAGACATAAATAGATATGCTAAACGATATCAAGCGGCTTCTTTATAACTTAAAAACATGTTTATCCAGATGTTTCTGGAAAGTCGAAGTATTATTGGCATTAAAACAATCAAAGTCAAGGTAATTGCAAAAAAGGTGGTCATTAGTCCGCCCCCAATAAAAACATAAGCGATTATAAAAGCGCCAACAGATACTGCAACTCCCAAAGCATAGCTCACATACATAGCTCCAAAGAAAAAAGAAGGTTCCATTTTATATTTAGTTTGGCAATAAGAACATCTCTCATACATATCAAAAATGCGCGTAATTTTATATGGATTGGATTCTTTGTACATGCTTTCTTTTTGACAAACAGGGCAAGTACCTTTGAAAATACTGTATAATTTGGTGCCTTGCAAGAATTTCATTTCCATTTTTTTAGCAATGCAAAAATAGTCATCTTTGCAAAAATATTAGAACAATAAAATGCTTAACATTCATAATTTATCGATATCATTTGGCGGGGAGTACTTGTTCGATGAAATTACCTTCAGGTTGGGGGCGGGAGACCGCGTGGGGCTTATAGGTAAGAACGGGGCCGGAAAATCGACGATGCTCAAAATTCTATCTGGCGAACAAGAACCGGACACCGGACAAATTGCCAAGGACAAAGAGCTTAAAATTGGGTTTTTAAAGCAGGATATAGATTTTATTCAGGGAAGAACGGTTATTGAAGAGGCGCAACAGGCGTTTGTGGAGATCAAAGCTATAGAGAAGAAAATAGATTATTTAAATGATCAATTGGCTACAAGGACAGATTATGAAAGCGATAAATATATGGATCTCATTCATGATTTAACCGAAATCACCCATCAATACGAAATTATTGGCGGATACAATTATCAAGGTGAAACCGAAAAAGTGCTTATTGGGCTTGGTTTCGAGCGTGATAAATTCGATAAACTCACCGATACTTTTTCTGGGGGATGGAGAATGAGAATAGAACTTGCAAAACTTTTGCTCCAGAGCAACGATATTCTATTGTTGGATGAGCCTACCAATCACTTGGATATAGAATCTATAATTTGGCTAGAATCATTTTTAACCAATTATCCGGGCTGTGTGATCATTGTATCTCACGATAAGATGTTCTTGGACAATGTAACCAATAGGACTATCGAGATCTCCTTAGGAAAGATTTACGATTATAAAAAGCCATATTCAAAATACTTGGTTTTACGTCAGGAATTAAGGGAGCAACAACTAGCTTCTCAAAAAAATCAGGCAAAGCAGATTGAGCAAACAGAGAAACTTATCGAGAAATTTCGTGCCAAAGCATCCAAGGCATCCATGGCGCAGTCTTTAATAAAAAAACTGGATAAGGTAGATAGAATTGAAGTAGATGAAGATGACAATGCGGTTATGAACTTGCGTTTTCCAGTTTCCATACAACCTGGTAAAATTGTTATTGAAACGGAGGGGATCGGGAAAGCCTATGATAAGGCCCAGATATTAGAAGAAATAGACCTGCTAATAGAACGAGGTAGTAAAATCGCCTTTGTAGGGCAGAACGGACAAGGTAAGACCACATTGGCTAAAGTAATAGTTGGCGAAATTGGACATACTGGAAAGTTGAAACTTGGGCATAACGTGCAGTTGGGATATTTTGCCCAGAATCAGGCCGACGAATTGGATGGCGAAAAGACGGTGCTGGATACCATGATAGATGCCGCTACAGAGTCTACTAGAAGTAAGGTTAGGGATATGTTGGGTTCATTCTTGTTTAGAGGGGACGAGGTTAGCAAGAAAGTGAAGGTGCTTTCTGGAGGTGAAAGAAATAGATTGGCGTTATGTAAGCTATTGCTGCAGCCTTTCAATGTGCTTATTATGGATGAGCCCACCAATCACTTGGATATCAAATCCAAAAACGTACTAAAAGAAGCGTTAAATAGCTTTGAAGGAACACTTATAATTGTTTCTCACGATAGGGATTTTCTTCAGAGCTTAACCCATTCTGTGTACGAGTTCAAGGATAAAAAGATCAGGGAATATTTGGGCGATATAGATTTTTATCTGGACCAGCGCAATGCTGAAAATATGCGTGCGATCGAAAAAAAGGATAAAGTTCAAAAAGAAGTTTCCAATAATTCGAATTCCAAACAATCCTATAACGATCAAAAAAAGTTTAAATCCCTTCAGAATAAATTAAGCAATACCGAAGCAAAAATCAATAAGCTGGAGAAAGAAGTGAAATCCAAAGACCTTGAAATGGCCACAGATTATAATAAAGCTATTGCAAAACCCCATTTTTTAGAAACTTACAAGAAGAAGAAAAAGGAAATAGAGACTTTGATGAAATCATGGGAACAGCTTCAAGAGGAGCTAGAGCTAATTTCTTAAGTTTTTAAGGTTGATTGCCCGTATTTATGGCAGTGGTTTAGGAATTTAAATGATTCTCCGCATACTGCCACGAATTCACGAATAATTTCCCCAGATGTTTTAAAACCAATAATTCGTGTATTTCTGACCAAGAATCCTATTTATTATCTTTGCTGCCCCACAAAAATTTCAGAAATCTGCGAGAGGAAATGATTAGAAGTAGCCAACATGTTTTAGAGCATGCTTTGGATACTATTGTGGCAAGAACTCAACAGTTACTTAAATTTCATGTGGTTTATCAGTTGGCTATGGTCAAGTCTTTGTTCTTTTCTCTAGCATCGAAGTGATCTTTACTCTTTAATCAAACACTAATGATTTATAGCTTGGAATCCTAAAACCCTTGAAAAAATATATAGTCAAAGGAAATGGAATGAATTTAAAAAACATCTCAACTACGCTCTATGTAACTACAAAAACATTTGTGGTACTTAATAGGATATGCACTTTTAAGATAATTAAATGTATTATTGATTAAACGCTTTATACTTTTGCAAGTCTAACATGTAATTAAAATTAAGTAATGCGTAAAATTATCCTTTCCATACTAGGAGTGATTCTGGTTATAGCGGCCATTTTTGTTGCAAAGGCAATTATAGAAAGCAATACAAAAGAAAGACCTCCAGCTAAAAAGGTTGTTAAAACGGTTTACGTACAAACGGTCAATAATACTACGGTTCCCATTGTGATCCCGGCAAACGGTACTGTCACTGCTTTACAAAAAAACACTCTTTTTTCTGAAGTAGAAGGAATTTTTAGAAACAGCGCCAAGCCATTTAGGCCGGGGCAAGAATATTCCAAGGGTCAAGTATTAATAAGAATTGATGCAGCAGAATACGCTGCTAATGTACGTGCGGCCAAAAGTGAATTATATAATAAGATAGCGGCCGTAATGCCAGATCTTAGATTGGATTATCCCGATGTCTACCCAAAATGGGAGGCTTATTTAAATAATTTCGATGTTAATAAAAGCTTGCCCCCTCTTCCAGCATCTTCTTCAGAGCAGGAAAATTATTTTATTTCGGGGCGAGGGATCGTTTCTGGGTATTACAATATCAAAAATCAAGAAACCAGATTGAACAAATTCATTATAGTGGCTCCATATAATGGGGTGCTAACAGAAGCACTTGTTACAGAAGGCTCTTTGGTAAGGCCTGGACAAAAATTAGGGGAATTTATAGATCCTTCGGAATATGAATTGGAAGTTGCTGTAAGAAAATCCTTTAGCGACCTATTGGAAGTGGGAGAGCAAGTTGCCCTCAACAATCTTGAAGGAACACAGCAATTTAAGGGTGTGGTGAGCAGGGTAAACAGCAAAATAGATTCCAATTCCCAAACCGTACAGGTCTTTATAAAAATAAAAGATGCAAAGGTAAAAGAGGGAATGTACCTTGAAGCAAATTTGGAAGCCAGAGATGTGGAAAAGGCCTTATCTATCCCAAGAAATCTACTGGTAGACAAAAACAAAGTATATATAGTTGAAAACAACACCTTGCAATTAGCTAAAATTGATGCAGTACATTTTTCATCGGAATCTGTTGTGATAACAGGATTAAAAGATGGCACCCAATTAATCTCTGCACCGGTTCCAGGTGCATTTGTGGGGATGCCGGTGGAAATAAGTGATAATTCCAGTGTAGCTAAAACCAATTAGTTGTGAGAAAAATCATCAGTTATTTTATAAAGTTTGAAGTTGCCGTAAATGTCGTGATCTTTGCTTTTGTGATTTTTGGGGTCATAGGCGTTTTAAATATGAAATCTTCCTTTTTTCCTTTGGTGGATTCAAAAATCATTACCATAAATGTTGCCTATCCAGGTTCTTCCCCAGAAGAGATAGAAGAGGGGATTATCCTTAAGATCGAAGATAATTTAAAAGGTTTGGTAGGGATAGACCGGGTAACCTCCACAGCCCGGGAAAGTGGTGGATCTATAACCGTGGAAATCGAAAAAGGGGAAAATATCGATGCCCTGCTTGCGGAAGTTAAAAATGCAGTAGATAGGGTACCAAATTTTCCTTCGGGAATGGAACCTTTGGTGGTTGCAAAGCAAGAGCAAATAAGGCCCACAATTAGTTTTGCCGTTAGTGGGGAGAATATTCCGCTGGCTACTTTAAAGCAAATAAGTCAGCAAATAGAAAATGACCTCCGAGCGATAGACGGAATTTCCCAAATTAGTATTTCAGGATATCCTGATGAGGAAATTGAAATAGCTGTTAGCCAAGAAGACCTTTTGGCGTATAACCTTACGTTCGAGGAAGTAGCTGCCACTGTGGCAAATGCCAATATTCTTTCTACTGGGGGAACCATAAAAACCAACGCCGAGGATTATTTGATAAGAGCAAATAACCGCTCTTATTATGGCGATGCTTTAAACGACCTAGTGGTACGTGCCAGCACATCCGGGCAAACAGTTCGTTTGGGGGATATCGCAGAGATTAGGGATCGTTTTTCTGAAACTCCCAATGCTACGTATTTTAACGGCAACAATTCCGTAAATATTCAAATAAGCAATACAAACAGCGAAGACCTTGTTTCTACGGCAGAAAAAGTTCATGAATATATTGAGGATTTTAATGAGAAAAACACCAATGTTAGGCTCGATGTAGTAAGCGATTCGTCAATTACCTTGAATCAGCGAACCTTGCTGTTATTGGAAAATGGCTTTATTGGAATCTTGCTGGTACTCTTCTTTTTATCCTTTTTTCTGAATACCAGATTGGCTTTTTGGGTAGCTTTTGGATTGCCGGTTGCCTTTTTGGGCATGTTCATTTTCGCCCAACAATTTGGGGTTACCATAAATGTGCTGTCCCTTTTTGGGATGATCATCGTTATTGGGATTTTGGTGGATGATGGGATTGTGATTTCAGAAAACATTTATCAGCATTACGAAATGGGGAAAACCCCGGTAAAAGCTGCGATAGATGGAACCATGGAAGTGGTGCCGCCAATTATTTCGGCAATTATAACTACCGTCTTGGCATTTGGGACCTTCTTATTCCTGGACAGTAGGATTGGAGAATACTTTGGCGAGGTTTCCACAGTTGTTATCCTAACCTTGACCGTTTCCTTGGTAGAAGCTTTAATTATTCTTCCTGCCCATATTGCACATTCCAAGGCCCTAAAAAGAGATACAGGGAATGGAAGGGAGAATAAAAAGGGAATGGCCAAAGTCTTCAACAAATTAAGAGGCTTCAATAGGACAGGAGATAAAATAATGTCCTACTTACGAGATAAGACCTATAGCCCGATACTTAAATTTGTATTAAAGCAGCAGATATTGAGTTTCTCTATTTTATTGGTGTTTCTTATCCTTACCATAGGCGCCATTGGAGGGGGTTGGATACGGGTTACTTTGTTCCCGAGTAT
The DNA here is from genome assembly GCF_007827275.1 of Gillisia sp. Hel_I_86. Lineage (NCBI taxonomy): Bacteria > Pseudomonadati > Bacteroidota > Flavobacteriia > Flavobacteriales > Flavobacteriaceae > Gillisia > Gillisia sp. Hel_I_86. The sequence continues at coordinate 2,213,506 of NZ_VISE01000001.1, forward strand.
TGCCAGTGATAGGGTTTCCATAGATCTTTTAATGGCCGAGGGCACGAACCCTGCTAAAACAGATTCTATTATAAGTATGGTAGAAGCGGCTGCATGGAGGGTAAATGAGGACTATACTTCTAGGCAATCCGGAAATAAACAAGTGGTGGAAAACATAATAAAACAAGTGGGGCCAGGCAACAATAAGGCTTCCCTACAGGTTAACCTTTTGCCGGGAGAAGAACGCGATTTTGGTTCCCCGGAAATCACAAACTCCATTAGGGAGGAAGTAGGGCCAGTGTTTGGAGTGGAAAGCCTCACATTTGGTTCTGGAGGAAATTTTGGGGGAAGTCCCGTTTCAGTGTCGTTACTTGGAAATAATATTTCTGAATTGGAGGCTGCCAAGGAAGAGCTTAAAGCCACTTTAGAAGATAACTCTTTGCTTAAGGATGTTACAGATAGCGACCCGAAAGGGATCAAGGAAATCGATATAAAATTAAAGAACAATGCATATGCTTTGGGGCTGGATCTTAACAGCGTGATGAGGCAAATTAGAAATGCGTTTTTTGGGGCGCAAGCACAAAGGTTTCAACGAGGACAGGATGAAATTAGGGTGTGGGTTCGGTATGACCTGGAAGCTAGGTCGTCTATTACCCAATTAGATGATTATAGGTTGCTCACTCCTTCTGGAAATCGTGTCCCTTTTAGGGAAATCGCAACTTACGAGATCGTTCGTGGCACCGAATCTATAAGCCATTTAGATGGGAAAAGGGAAATAAGGGTAACAGCAGATATGGAAGATCCAAACGGATCTGCAACAGATATTCTACAGGATATTCAGGATAATATAATGCCGGATATTCTCGCACAATATCCTTCATTATCTGTTTCCTATGAAGGCCAAAATCGCGAAGCTGGCAAGCTTAGTAGTTCTGCCAACAAGGTATTGCCAATTGTATTGTTTTTAATTTATGCAACCATCGCTTTTACTTTTAGAAGTTACAGTCAACCCTTGTTATTGATGCTCATGATCCCTTTTAGCGTAATTGGGGTAGCATGGGGACACTGGATCCATGGGTTTCCAATAAATGTGCTTTCAGCTTTAGGGATTATTGCCCTAATTGGGATCATGGTAAATGATGGATTGGTTTTTATAGGCAAGTTCAATAGCTTTTTGGTGGAAGGGATGAAGTTTGAAAAGGCGCTCTATGAAGCGGGCCGTTCCAGGTTTAGAGCAATATTTTTAACCTCCATTACCACAATTGCGGGATTAGCTCCCTTGATTTTCGAAAAGAGCAGACAAGCACAATTTTTAAAACCTATGGCAATTTCCATAGCTTACGGAATTGGGATTGCAACTGTACTTACATTAGTATTACTGCCCTTATTTCTTTCTATCAGTAATAATATTAAAGTAGGGAGTATATGGTTGGCCACCGGGAAAAAAGTTGAGAATGAAGAAGTTGAAAGGGCTATTAAAGAACAAAAAGAAAAGGAAGTTCATGAAGCACATCACTAAAACGCTATTCATTTTTATAATTTTTTTCTGCGGAATTGGTTTTGCACAAAATAAAGTGTTAACCAAGGATGAAGCGATCATAAAAACCTTGGAAAACAACTATGGTATTAAGCGATCTCGAAATTTAATTGATATAGCCGATAATAATCAAAGCCTTTTGAATTCCGGTTATCTACCAAGTTTATCGGCAAACGCAGGAACAAATTATAATATTGAGAATATTCAAGCACAACTTCGGGGTGGGGAATCTCAAAATTTAACAGGAGCCGAGACCAAGCGATACAACGCCTCCCTTAACTTAAATTATACGCTATTTGACGGCCTAGGTAGGTTATACAACTACAAGCAGTTAAAAGAGCAATATAAGTTAACCGAACTAGAGGCGAGGGAAACCATAGAGAATACGATTCTGCAATTATTAAGTGTTTATTTTGAAGTGGCTCGATTAACAGAGAATGTGAGCGTGTTAAATGAAACTTTGGAAATATCCAAACAGCGAATTACAAGGGCCCAATATCAATTTGATTATGGGCAAACCTCAAGACTGGGAATTTTGAATGCTGAAGTAGATGTGAATAATGATAGCATCGCATTGTTAAATACACAACAGCAGCTGGAAAACACAAAAAGGGATCTGCTTGTGATATTGAATGAACCAGAAAAGGAGCTTCAATCTGTTGCGATAGACACGACAATTAATTTTTTGTCTGAAATTGAATTGGAAGAATTTATAAAAACTTCAAATTTAAATAACGTTAGCCTTTTACAGGCAGAAAGCAATTTGTTGATTTCAGACTATGATATCAAGGTTTCTAAATCTGGATATCTCCCCACCTTAGGACTTACGGGCTCGTATGGCTGGAACAATAGCAATCTTCCATCTACATCTTTTGTGCAAACAAATACTTCTACTGGATATTCTGCGGGACTAAACTTAAACTGGAACTTATTTGATGGGGGAAGTACAATTACCAATATTAAAAATGCTCAAATTAGACTAGAGAATCAACAATATCTAAAAGAGCAGTTGATCTTGGAAGTACAGCGGGATATAGCAAATTCTTGGGGAAACTATCAAAACAAGAAATATATCTATAAAGTCCAGGAGAAGAATGTCCTAACCAATGAAGATAATTTTAATAGGTCTCAAGAGCAATTTAAGCTGGGCCAGATATCTTCCATAGAATTCCGACAGGCACAAATTAATTTATTGAATGCGCAAACCAACAAGAATTTGGCAAAATACGATGCTAAGTTTGCCGAATTACAGGTATTGCAATTAACCGGGCAACTTCTTAATTTAGAGTTTTAGTTATTCTTTATTTAAAATATTTTGAATGTTGGAGCATGAATTTACCTGCCCTTACTGTTGGGAAAGCATCACGATGCTTTTGGATAGCTCTGTGGCTCATCAAACTTATATTGAAGACTGTGAAATTTGTTGCAACCCAATAGGGATAAATGCCATTTTTGAAGATCATATGCTGCAAGCCTTCGATGCTAAAAATATCGAGCAATGATTTTTTAGCTAAAAAATTAATCATATCATAATTTAATTGTTAAATTTATAGTTATTGTAAATTTATTAAACACCCTAATTATGATTTCTACTTTCGAATTTGCCAATCACGTAGTTGGGCTTATAATAGATAAAGATATTGAGGAAGGGAATTTGGAAGCTGTACACGAAACTATTCTGGAGAAAATTGCAGAATTTGGGGAAATCAATATTTTCTGCGAAATCGCACATGGAAAACATATTGCCTTCAAGTGTTTAATGGACGAACTAAAGTTCAAGTTTGAAAATTCCAAAAACATAGATAAATTGGCAATTGTTACAGACCTTTCTTGGCTAAGGGCGGTTATGAACATCAATGATCTTATTGTCCATACCAACATTCATCCTTATGAAATCAAGGATCGCATGGATGCCATCCAGTGGGTTTCTCAATAGGATTTTATTGTATATTAATTTTTTATGTATATTCGTTTTTTGTCCTAATAGTATTTCGTCACCCTGAGACCTGGGATAAAAAAAATATCTAGCGTAGGAAATTGACGTGGTTTTTCAATTCTCTAATGAGATCCTGAAATGAGTTCAGGGTCTATAATACGCAAATAAATGAAAATAAGTCGATGGTAATTTATTTCAGGGTCTCAATATTGGATTGATTAACATTGAAATGAGATTCTGAAACAATTCCGTTGCTATCCTATCGTGTGGACACATCTTTATGAATGGTCCACCCTTCCATGGCAGCCTTAAAATATTTCAATCCTATCCATAGGGTCGTTATGCCCGGATGCCTTTTGCTTTCATAGCCTTTCCATCCGCCAAGTCTTGCTATCGCCCAAACATATCTCTTTAGCCCTTTTTCCTTATACGGGTTTTTTTGTTTCTCTGTCCTACCTTCCAGTCTTATTATCTGGTGCTCTAAAAACGTTTGTTCTTCTTCCGTGAAACAGCTATCGGCGCTCATCTCTCCTTCTGGTACCGCATACGCCAGCCGCATCAAGAACAGTTTGATGATGACCTCCATTATCAACAAGCTCAGTTTTCTTACCGATGACCCATACTCCAGCTCTGACGCCTCGATATTGTAGCCCTCTTTTTTTAATATCTTGAACACCTCTTCTATGGTCCACCTCCACTTATACCATTCCACGCACATTTCTGCCATTTCCAGAGTCTCTATGGGCAGGCTTGTCAACAACCTCCAGCACACCCTGTCCGGCCCGGTACGGTTCGCCTCTTTGGCCTCTACCAGGTATAGTTTTATGCTGGGTGCCACTGCTTTGCTTGCCGCCCTGGTCCTTTTAAGTTCCACCTCTTTATATCTGATTTCAATTTTTGCAATCCTTTTTTTTCTTCTGGTCTTTGCACAGGCATCCACCTGTACCTCATAGGATCCTTGATAGGGTTGGTCCGCCAGGCAGCTAAACAATTTTGACCCATCCGCCAAGGTCCTATCCGTACGGGCCCTTATCAATAGATCTGTTTGTGCATCTGGTATGGTTGCAAACTGTTCGTAGATATCGCCTTCCCTATCTTGTACGATCACCATTCCCGCTACCACGCCCCTTAGCGAGGCCTGTGTGTTTTTGGAAACTTCTATCCACTTATAGGACTCTTTTTCTTCTATGGGCAGCTTGCCGTACTGTCTTTCATGCTTTGATGCGAACTCCAAGGGCCTGTTCCAGATCTTTATATCAGAATAGCCGTAGGGGGTGCCGCTCACGGCATCCAAGACCAAACTTGGGTGGATGAAGAACCCCAGTCCCTGGGAATTCTTCGCATTGGTCGTGCCCACAAAGCCATCTTTATTGATCCTATTACCATGGCTGCTTAGGTTGACCTCCGTGGTATCTTGGATACAGACAACAAATTTGCCCGCACAAGCCATCTGGCAATTATGTACCAAGTTCTCTACTATATCTCCTTCACTGACCCTATCGTTCTGCAAAAAACGGTAAACGGCCTTTGCGTCTGATTCGTTCCTGCTGAGCTGACGGATCGAATGGACGCTCTTGCTGAACAGGTCCGATAAAATCTTGTTGCCCCGATAAACCAACCGTTTATCCCCTAAGCCTGTGAACCCCCTTCTCATTTTTTGAGTAAAATTAATGCTAATCCCTTAAAATATTAAATAATTGTGTCCACACGATAGGTTGCTATCGGAACAGAATGACGTCCTGTTTAAGTTTAGGATATTTTACGGACAAACAAATTTTTTTAAATGATTCCCACCTTTGAATTTTCTAAAAATGTTGTTGGGTTTTTGATAGATTCCGATGTGAATTCAAAATTAATTGAAGAAATCCATGCAGCAATCAATGATCGATTGCAGGAGAATGAAACCATCAATTTATTTATCGAAATTAAGCCAGGAAACAATATTTCCTTTTCGGCACTTATAAAAGATCTTAAATTTAAGACGCAACATGCAAGTCGGTTTAAAAAGATCGCTGTGGTAACAGACATACATTGGTTTCAGAATGCAATGGAAATCAAAGACTTGATAATGAATGCGGAAGTAAAAGGCTTTGAGCATATATACAGGTTAAAAGCGATGAATTGGATTGCCGAATAATTTTTTTAAAAAACCTTTGCGAAAGTTGAAAACCGTTGTATATTTGCCATCCGATAGCGCAGCAGTGAGGATGGTGAAAATGCTGGGAAGTCGAAAAAACTTGACATTTTGAAATTACGATATATCGCGGGATAGAGCAGTAGGTAGCTCGTCGGGCTCATAACCCGAAGGTCACTGGTTCGAGTCCAGTTCCCGCTACTAGTAAATTCAAGGCTTCACAGAAATGTGAGGCCTTTTTTTATGTGCTGGGTACAACATAGGTACAACATTTTACTATTTTTCGTTAAGCCATTTAAAATTCTATTGTTTGATATGTTTTAGAAGTAAATTCTATTAAACAAAGCTGTAACAGCTATATAACAGCTTCTGATGTCTCATAAAACGTTCCTTTTATGAGACTTTAGAAGGTTTTGGTATAGAGCTTGAACAATAGGACTATGTGCCGTTTTATGACATATACAGCCTGTCACCTACTTTTTTTAATTTCTTTAAAACAAATTAGAAATATTACATATCCATTTATAAAAGTAACAAGAAATAGTCAAATTAAATTTATTCCTCATAATATCAAGAATAATATTTTTTTAGTAAATTGTCATCTTTATAAGACTTTTTAAATGACATTAACCATTCCTCTACTTGCCGGAACACTTGCGTCAATGCTTCATGTTATTTCTGGACCCGATCACCTGGCAGCAGTTACCCCTTTAGTCATTGAAACTAAACGAAAAGCATGGAAAATAGGTTTGTTTTGGGGTTTAGGACACTTAGTAGGAATGCTTTTAATTGGTGTTTTGTTCTTATTATTCAAGGAATATATTCCAGTCGAGAGTATTTCAAAATATAGTGAGCAGTTAGTAGCTATTGTCTTGATTGGAGTTGGGTTTTGGGCATTCTATCGTATTTTTAATGAGCAAAAAAAACATCAACATCCTCATGTTCATAATGAAGGCGAAAACTATGTTCATATACATGCGCATGAGCATAGTCATAATGAGGGTCATAAACATGTGCACGATAAAATTGTAAAACAAAATGTTCTTTCCTCTTTTGGAATTGGCTTTTTACATGGATTAGCGGGCGTTGCGCATTTCCTGTTGTTGTTACCCGTATTAGGTTTTGAAAATAATTTAGAAGGATTACAATACATTATCGGCTTTGCAATAGGTACTGTTTTAGCAATGTCTGTATATGCATTGATTTTAGGGAAGTTAACATCGCATTCAAAGCATCAACACAATGATAATTTTTTTAAAGGAATTCGTTTTGCTGGAGGGCTATTTGCAATAGTTATTGGCTTCTATTGGTTGTATCTAACCTTTTAGTTCACAGATTACAAGTCTGTGATTTCCGGTGTCCGCTATGAACAATGTATCACCGGCAGTGGTAATTGAAAATGGCCAATAAATAGCACTTTTAGTACCGTGCATATTCCCATTAAAATCGCTGCTCGTTTTAAAATCTTCTCTGCCTATTACTGCTTTCGCAAAAGGATTATTGGTATTAGGAATTTCATCAAATTTTAAAATTCTACTATTTCCTGTATCGTTTACTAAAATACCATCTCTATAAAAGCAAGCATCGTAGGTCCAATTTAAAGTATTCGCTTCTGGTGCTAAACTAAATTGATTTTGACCACAAGCATCAAAATTATCTTGACCAATAATAACATCAGCAGGTTTTGAAAATGCATCATCTTTATTATTCCATACTAACACACGATAGAATTGGGTATCAGCAACGGCCATTTGACCTTTGTCATTTATTTTAACTGAATATGGCCATATCGGTTCATCATTATTATAATCTCGAGTTGTAAAGGTTGGCTTTCCGATTACTTTGTCAGCAGCTGTATAATTTTCAGAGGGAATATCATTATAAAATAGGATGCGTCGATTGCCAGTATCGGCAATCCAAAGGCTTTTACCATCTGAAAACAATCCATACGGCCAATTGAGCGTATGCGCAGTGGGATCGTTTCCTATACCCTTTACATTAGGCAAATTAGAGTCGAAATCTGGCTGCCCAAGAACTACATCTGCTGGTTGCGCATTTGAAGTAGGAATAGCATGCCATATAAGCACTCTATGATTCCAGGCATCTGCAACTATTAATTGTTCTCCATCACTCCAAAGACCAGAAGGATATTGTAATGAAGTTGCTGTCACTTCACCTCCAGAATTTCGTCCACTATCCACTACCTCTATTTGACCTAAAATAACATCGGGTTCTTTAAATTCTGTTGTAGGAATTGTATTCCAAATGAATACTCTATTTTGTCCCGTATCTGATACAAAGAGTTTGTTTTTTGCAACAAAAACACCTCTAGGTGCTAAGAAAGACCTTTGTTCAGAACCTCTAAACAACCTTCCATTTGTCACTTGATCTCCTAATGTTTTATAATCCATGAGTTAGCAGATTCTAGGTAATTGTTCTCCTGGTAACATGCTTACCACACGTTTACCTCCAATCGCACTTTCCATGATAACCTGTCTCGGATGTTCTTCAGTAGCGGAACCAATTATTTTAGCGTGCTTCCCATTTTCATCTTTTTGAAGCATTTCTAAAAAATCAACAGCAATCGACTCATCTACAAAAGCAATGAAAAGTCCTTCATTTGCTACATAAATAGGGTCTAAACCTAACAATTCGCATGCACTAGATACTTGATTATCAATTGGCAAATCTCTTTGAGTAATATCGAATCCTAAATTAATAGATTGGGCAGTTTCTTTCAGTACAGTTGCTATTCCACCTCGGGTTGGATCAGTAAGTAAATGAATGTGTTCGCCAAAAGTATCGAGTAATGATTTAATAGTATGGTTAAGATGTATCGTATCACTTAAAATTTCAGAGTCAAATTCAAGCCCTTCTCTAACCGACATAATCGCCATACCATGAGATGCAATATTACCACTCACAATAATTTTATCTCCTACTTTTATGTTTTTTGATGAGATTTTAGCCTTCGAATGAATGCTTCCAATACCCGAAGTATTAATGAATATTTTATCTCCTTTTCCCTTTTCAACCACTTTAGTATCACCCGTTACTACTTGAACTCCTGCTTCTTCACAAGCACCTTTTATAGCGACCAATATTTTCCAAAACTCCGTAACTTTTAATCCTTCTTCTATGATAAAACTAAGAGATAAATACTTAGGGATAGCCCCGCACATCGCGAGGTCATTAACAGTTCCATTTACAGCTAATTCTCCAATATTTCCACCAGGAAAGAAAATAGGCGACACTAAAAAACTATCGGTTGAAAATGCCATTTTTCCCTCTAATTCGAAGATAGCACCATCGTGCCGTTCATCAAGAATAGGATTACTTAGTAAATCAAAAACACCACTATCTAATAATTTGTTCGTAAGTACCCCTCCACTACCGTGACCCAAGTTTATAACATCAAAGTCCAATTTAGGCATAGGACATTGCAGTTGCATTCGTATTTTTTTATCTGACATTAAATAATTTCGATTTTAACACTAGGCCTCTACAAGCCCAGAAAAGTGATAGTATGCAGCACAAGCTCCTTCACTACTCACCATTGGTGCACCCAAAGGATTTGTAGGCTTACATTTTTTACCAAACTGAGAACATTCAAAAGGTTTCTTTAATCCTTTCATTATTTGACCTGAAATACAATCTGGGTTTTCTGGTGCTTCAGGAATTTCAATTTTGAATTTCCTATTAGCATCAAAATCTGCATATTCTGGTCTGACTTGATATCCACTCTCAGGGATTTCACCTATACCACGCCATATTTGGTTTTTAATTTCAAACACTTTATGAATCATTTTTTGTGCTTCAGGATTCCCTTCCTCTTTAACAATTCTTGAATATTGATTTTCTACTTGTGCCTTACTCCCTTCAAGTTGCTTCAACACCATTAAAATACCTTGTAAAACATCTAACGGTTCAAAACCAGTCACTACAATTGGGACTTTATAAGTAGCGGAAAGAGGGTGGTATTCGGCATTCCCCATAATAGTACATACATGTCCTGCTGCTAAAAAACCATCTATCTTACTTTCTTCATCATCAATAACGGCTTTAATTGCCGGAGGCACTAAAACATGAGACGCTAGAATAGAATAGTTCTTAAGTTCTTTACGATGCGCATGAATAACTGAAAGTGCATTTGCTGGAGCAGTTGTTTCAAAACCTACCGCAAAAAAAACGATTTCTTTATCAGGATTATCCTCTGCTATTCTCACTGCTTCAAGCGGAGAATATAGAATACGAATATCCGCGCCCTCGGCTTTTGCCTCGAGTAAATTCTTTTTAGAACCAGGTACACGTAACATATCCCCAAAGGAACATAGAATCACATTTTCTTCTAGTGCTAAATGAATGGCTTTATCTATAATATTTAAAGGTGTTACACATACTGGACATCCAGGACCGTGAATCATTGTCACTTCTTTTGGTAGCATATCGATGATACCATTTTTAACAAGACTATGCGTTTGTCCGCCACAAACCTCCATTATGGACCAAGGTTGTGTTACTGTTTTTTTTATTTCTTCAAGATACGCTTTCGCAACTTCTGGATCGCGATATTCAGACATATACTTCATGACTAGTTCTTTTTAGGTAAATATTCGTCTACATCTGTTAACTCCCCAATCTCTCCTAATTCTTCAAGATATTTAAACGTTTTCTGAGCTTCTTCTTCATCAACTTTACTGATGGCAACACCTACATGAACCAAGACATAATCATCTATACCTGCATCTGGTAACATCTCTAAACTGGCTTCTTTTGTAATGCCACCAAAAGACACTGTAGCCATTCTTACCGCTCCACCATATTGCAATTCAATACTTTTTATTTTTCCTGGGATTGCTAAACACATAATTCGCTCTTTTAATTTTTAATATGTTGATAATACATCAATTGTCCAAATGATATATTCTCATCATTCGCAGACAATTTACGATTTATTTTTAAATCAATATTTTCAATAGATGTCATTTTTTCCAATATTGAAATCAGTAATGAATTCTGAAAAACACCACCACTACAAGCAACAACAGTTGCATTATATTTTTGGGAGAGTTTTATAACACTTTTAGCCAAAGTATATATAAAACTATATGCTAACCTTTCTTTGCAAAACCCTTTGCCATAAGCCTTAACAAGCGCTTCTATTATTAGTTTAGAAGGAACAATATCATAATCAACATTGTACAAAAAATCTATATAATAACTCTTTGAATAAGTCATAGCACTATTTTCGAGTAACATTGGAGCTTCTGCTTCAAACGTATTGATATCTTTAATATCTAATGCTGAAGTTACCGCATCAAACAATCTACCAACTGAAGATGTTTTCAAACTATTGGTTCGAAGCAATTTAGTATATAGATCGAATTCTATTTCAGAAAACTTATCCTTAATATAACACCTATTTTTTTCTTCAAGGAGGCTCAATAAAGCAATCCGAGGTTCTTGTGCCATTTTATCATTAGCCAACCAATCGTAGTATTCAAAATGGCTAACACGCTCTATTTTATGATTTTCATAGGTAAAAAACTCTCCACCCCAAATAGCATTGTCATCTCCATAACCCGTACCATCCCAAACCACACCGAGTACTCTTTCTTCAGAATCAAATAACTCATACTCGCCTAGCACACTAGCAAAGTGTGCCTTATGATGCTGAATCTCTACCAATTCAGCATTCCATTTTCTTGCTAATTTGTTACCAATGATACTACTTTGATACGTTGGATGTGCATCAATTAACACCGTTTTTGGCATACAATTAAATACATTCAGCTGCTGATTTATAGTTTTCTCATACCGTTCAGAAACATCATAACTATTTAAATTCCCGAAATATTGACTCACATATATATGAGCATTAGGAACTAAAGAAAAAGTGCTTTTTAAATGTGCTCCCATTGCCAGAATACCTGAAGTATTTTGGATATAATCAGTTAAATAATTTGGAGCATAACCACGCGAACGTCTTAAAATAATTTCTTTTCCTTCAACAATTTTTACGACCGAATCATCTTGTGGAAATTGAATGGGTAAGTTATGATGTACAAAATAGTCAGCTATTTCTCTTAATTCACTTTGAGCAACTTCATTTTCTGAAATTATTGGAGAGCCATGTATATTCCCACTGGTGCATACTATTGGACTCTTTACAACATCCATCAATAATTCCAAAAGAGAAGATGAAGGCAATAAAACACCTGTTTGATTTAAACTTGGTGCAATTATTTTTGTTGCAATACGTGTTTCCTTTGTGTTTTCTAGAATGACGATTGGAGCAACCGTACTTGTTAGCAACTCTTCTTCCTGTCCTGTTAATTGAAAATCCTTTTGAACACTTTCAATAGTATCGTATAAAACTGCAAATGCTTTATTTGGTCGTTTCTTTTTTTGTCTTAGTTGTTCTATAACTTCGGGATTAGTGGCGTCACAACACAACACATATCCATTTGTATTTTTTATCGCAATAATTCTTCCTTCAGCAATAAGCTCAGCAGTTTTTTGTAGAATCTTTTGTTTATCAATAGTAACCTTACTATCATCAGCTTCAACTAACTCTAATCGAATACCACAATCATTACAGCCATTAGTTTGCGAATGAAACCTCCGATTGCTTGGATCTTTATATTCTGTTTCGCAAGTAGTGCACATTTCAAAATTACTCAGTGATGTGTGCACTCTTTCAAAAGGAAATCGGGTTGTTATCGCATATCTAGGGCCGCAGTTTACACAGGTGGTAAAAGGATAACCGTAACGTCTATTTTCAACATCTTTTATTTCCTTTTTACATTCATTACAAATAGCAAAATCCGGTGTAAGTGGTATGTTTATTTTTTGATTTGTTGCTGAAGCGACAATACTAAAATCTTTAAAAGTTTGAGTTGATACTTCTTCAAATTTATGATTACTAATAATTGAAACTGGTGGAGGGTTTTTTAATACTGTTTCCAAAAATATAATCGCCTTTTCTGTTGAAGTAGTCATTTTAACAATAACACCTTCTGCATCATTAGACACGCATCCATTAATATTCAATTGTTGTGCAAGTTTAAATACAAAAGGACGAAAACCTACTCCTTGAACACGTCCTTTTATTTGTATTTTAAATGTCTTTGCACTCAATGATTATGCTTCTTTTTTAGCATTCACTTTTTCTACTAACCAATCGCACCAAGCATCCATTCCTTCACCATTAGTAGACGAAATTTGTATCACTTCAAGTTCGTGATTTACCTCGTGTGCATCTTTTGTTACGGCTTCTACCGAAAAAGGAACATAAGGCAACAAGTCTGATTTTGAAACGAGCATCATATCACTGGTTAAAAACATTCTTGGATATTTTTTTGGTTTATCATCACCTTCGGTTGTTGCCATAAGGGTTACTCGAAAATCCTCACCTAAATCAAAAGATGCAGGACAAACAAGGTTCCCTACATTTTCTATGAATAATAAATCTATATCTTCTAGCTGATACTCAGGCAATACCTGATGAATCATCTGTGCTTCCAAATGACAAATTCCTCCAGTAACAATTTGTAATGCTTGAATGCCTGTTTCACGTATGCGTTCTGCATCACGCTCTGTCTCTAGGTCTCCTACCATTACCGCCATTTTCAACTTATCTTTCAATCGTCGAGCAGTTTCTTGCATTAATGTTGTTTTACCACTTCCTGCGGAAGAAGTAATATTTATCAAAAGCGTCTTGGTTTTTGCCATTTCTTTTTTGATAATATCTGCAACAAAATCATTGGCTTTCAATAAATTAATATTGGTGTTTTCACACTGTACCGTACCGCGAGCGGCTTTTGTGGATTTATCTATACTCATATTTTCTAATTTTAAATTCTGTTGATTTTTAATCAGCAAATTCTACTTTATGAATTAACATTTCTTCACCTTGAATAATATTTTTACTAGGCTTTTGGCAACTATCACATAGAAAGCGATACTTTTTTACATCTGTAATATGATCACAACTTTCACATTGAATTTTCAATTCTACCATCTCTATATGAAATTTTACATTCTGATATTTTGGATTCATCATGTGAGAAGCTTCATATGCATTATATAAAAGACGTGGTTCTATATTAGAGAGTATTCCTACTTTCACATAGATACCCGTCATCGTATTGAGTTTCTCTGCATCAAACTCTTGTTCTAGAGTTCTCATAATACCATTTATTATCGAAGTTTCGTGCATTGTTAGTTTAAAATTGTCTTTAAATTCTTAAGTTGATTTAAATGTTGATTTGCGCGTTCTTTTAAATCTTCATCGTCTATAATTTCAGTAATAGAAGTTGCTTTTTCTACCATTTGATTATACTTTTTCTTTTCGGCTTTCTCATTCTCATTATGCATTAACCAGTATAATTCCAATTGATTTAAAAGTGTTAATGCTCTTTCAAAAGGATATTCATTTATAGTACGCACCGTAAGTGCATCTTCAAACAAACCAAATGCTTTATCTAAATTGTTATGTAATTTTGCTTCAGGGAAATTCATGAGTGCCGTTGCATAATTATGACTTGCCATCGCATATTCATATGGATATTGCTCTTTTGTAAAAAAACCTAAAACTTCCTTAAAAGAAGATGCACAAAAGGCTGTCCAAATAGGTTTTTCTTCCGATGATACGGGGATTTCAGAATAAATAAGAGCTAAGCTATGATGGATTTCTGCAAATTTCTGAGGATGCGTATCACGTTTGAAAACTTTTAAAGTGTCTTGAAAGGCGTTAATCGCTGGCTTGTAATACTGCGGGCTTCCGTTTTTAGACCATATATATAGAAGCGTTGCTTTACGTAATCCAGCTTCACCCAGAAATTCAGGAATATCTGCTTCTTTAAAATATAAAATAGCTTTATTTATGTAGTTCTTAGAATCTATAAAATCTTCCTGAAAATTGGCGATTTCCGAAGCATCAACTAGGATTAACCCTGCATTCACTTTTAATTCTCTTTCTTCATAAAAAGTAATACTAGATTGCTGTAATTCTTGAATTTCTGCTAAACTATCTAGGTTATATGGTACTTTTAATTGCGCCATCAGCACGGACGCCAGCTGAGTGTTAATAGCATTTTTCGATTCTGAAGATATGGCTCTTGGTATAGCTAATCTTAAGACTTTTTCAGCTTCAGCATACGCATTCGTATCTAATAAAAAATTTACAAAATGTTTAATAGTGAATAATCGTAGTTCATCATTAGGAGCATTTGCAATGGCTTCCGCATATAAAGTCTTAAGTGCAATAACGTCACGTCGTAATTTAATTGTGCCATATTGCTCAATGATACACCGGTTGTGTAAAGAACCCAATTCCACAAAAGCACACATATCTTCAGTAATATCGTACCCAAACTGTAGATGTGTCGCAATTAATAAATGATTATAAACCGGATTTTCTTCTGAAATAAATTCAAACGCTTTTTGGTGATTTCCTAATTTATAAAAGATGATTCCCAAAAGATTCTCTTTAGAAAACGATAGTTCAGGAAATAGATACGGAGGTTCAGTGTCATTCCAATCTAAAGAAGCGCTAATCAAATTATCAGAAATGACCAGTATTTTATTTGAACTTTGTGCTAAATTTTCATTCGTAACAATTTCTACAAGTTCATTCAATCTATCGATAGAGTGAATAATACTTTTTATAATCGTTTCGTTATTAGTTTTTGTTAAAATTGTAAGCACTTTTATCTACTTTTTGTGTTCCTCTTATATCTTTTGCAGCTGTCTTTTGCATATTAAGTGCATAAATTTCAGCCAATCTTTTTGATCTATAATCTCCTATTTTTCGTATCAAGACTTGATTTGGATCTTTAATGTTTACAAATACCAATGAAACTTCCCAACGCCCTTTAATTTCTTCAATCTTAGTTCGCACTTCTGCATCTAATAACCAAGCGTCTTTAGGGTCTTTTCTTTTAGGCATCAAATTGTTATTTTAATGAGATTCGTTCTTTCTACAATTTCATACTGGAGTATTCTATCTGTTGTGTCTAAATCATTATCTATCAATATCTCCCGTATCGCTAATGTTCTATCGCCTTTTAAGTTTCTAGATTTTAATAAAAACTGTGTAGGCTCATGAACCTTTACAAACCATTGACTACTAACAGGAGTAATTAAAAGTTGTTTTTGTTTTACTACATAAGTAACATATGCATAATGTATGCTTTCAAATACCCGTTCTACGAGCGCCGCGGTTAAATAAACGTGCGAAGATTTGAGTATAACATTATCTTCTTCCATTATGCCTTTACAAATTTTAAATCTTCCAAAATATGCTGTACTACTTTATCTCCAGCTTGCTTTACCTCCTCACTAAGTACTGTGTCTAATTTAGTGTTTTCTACGGCAATTAAATAGACTTGTATATCTTTTGGATATTCATCACCAAGTATTTTTTTAGAATACGATAGTGCTTGATCCCATTTCATACCATGTAAAAATACCATAGGGTCATCTTGTGGCGCTCTTAACACTTCTTCTGCAGGCACTTTAAATAAAGTACCAATAGGTTCATTGGAATTTACTACTGCATCTACCATCAAAATTTTAGTATGCCCTTTAAGACCAAAAAGTACTTCAAAGGCGGCCGTACCCATATCAAAGATATTTATCGTATCATTATCTCCGATAATTTTTTGCAACTCTTCAATCACGTACATTCCTATACCATCATCACTTCTAACTGGGTTTCCGAAACCCATTATTGCTGTCTTCATTCTTATTCTTTATATTAAACTAAAAAACTTTCCCGAAGACACCCTCGGGAAAGCTTATATAAATAATTGATTTATATCTATTTATAATTTGAATCGAGATAGTTCAACTCCAGATTTTTGATCGTGCGCATGCACAGTACAAACCAAACAGGAATCAAATGATCTTGCAACAATACCAACTTCTACAGGATCACTAGGATCTTCGATATCGATACCTGTAAGTGCACTTTCAATTGGTCCTGGGTTTCCTTGACCATCATTAGGCCCAACGTTCCATGTAGTTGGAGCCATTACTTGATAGTTTTTAATAACACCATCTTTAATTTCTATCCAGTGAGCTAATGCACCACGAGCTGCTTCTGTTGCTCCGAATCCTTTTCCGTCCTTTTCAACTGGCTTGATATAGAATTCTCCATCGAGGTCAATTTCTGAAAGCCATTGCTCTATAAACTTATATATTCTTGGAGCTTCATGAACTCTCGCTAAAACACGTGTAAATACACTAGGTCCTAGTTTTTTCATGATATCTCCAAATAAAGGATCTCTAATTTGATGTTCCTTATTATTAGGGTTTGCATTCATTATAACACGGGCCAAAGGGCCTGTTTCTGCAGCATGTCCATCATACCTTGGTGACTTTGACCAACTATATTGTCCATCAAAATCTGTATGGTGTAATGGTTGTGATTTAGCAGGAGTGGGTAATGGTTCTTCCCAAGGGTGTAATCCATCTTCTTGATTATCATACCAAGAATGTGAAACATCTTCTTTTACTTTAAGATGATCAAACTCATGATAATTTTCTCCATCGAAAAATCCACTAGAACTAATCAAGGCATCATTTCTACCTTCAATAGTTGGATTA
The DNA here is from genome assembly GCF_007827275.1 of Gillisia sp. Hel_I_86. Lineage (NCBI taxonomy): Bacteria > Pseudomonadati > Bacteroidota > Flavobacteriia > Flavobacteriales > Flavobacteriaceae > Gillisia > Gillisia sp. Hel_I_86. The sequence goes on from NZ_VISE01000001.1 coordinate 2,230,705, forward strand.
TTATATCGGTCTTTATGTAAGTATGTTCCTGTTGCCAAAAATTTACCTACTCCTTGACCAAATTTATCTAAGCCAAATTCGATTCCTGCTCTAATAAGCAATCCTAAATCACTATTTTTATGAGACTCATTTTCATCAACCCATGCTAACATATCGTCCCATGATTTGATTTCCATATAGCGCTCGATCGAACAACCTAACCATACTGGCTCTAGCCAATCATTTTTAAATTGTGCCAAAATAGCATGTGCTCGTGTAATATCTTTTAAGGTCGGCGCACACATAACTCCACCTGGAACCATATAGCTCGAGTGTGGCCACTGCCCACCAAATAAAGCATAGATTTGAACAGGCAATCCACTTGCCGTTAACCCTATTTGAAATGTTTCGCCGACATAAGCCGACCATCTTTTAACCACTTCTTTATACAAAGGCTGATTAGCATATTTCTTATTCGCCAAATCTGTTGCGAAAATGGCATAAAACCAACGTGGAATACTCTGTAATGTTTCAGAGGCTTGTCCAATAGCTCTCAATAATAGGGCATTTGGAGATAATTTTGTTCCCCAAGCGGTATCTAAAGCAGATGATGCACAATACAAATGTGACCCTCCACATATTCCGCAAATACGCGGTGTTACTATAAGACCAGATTGTGGATCTTTACCTTCCATTATTTTCTCAAAACCTCTAAACATTGCTGCCTGGGTATGAGCACGAGTTACTTTTCCGTTATCGATATAAACTTTAACATCTAAATCTCCTTCAACACGTCCTACGGGTGATATATTTAATTCTTTTACTGACATTTTGTAGTTAGTTTAATTACTTATTTAGAAGTTTCAGTTACACGTTTATTTGTAGGCATAACCTTCTGGAAACCTGCTTCCATATAATACGCCAATTTTGTTCTTCCTGTTGGAACTTCTTTAGGAAAAACTCCTAAATGCTTCATCGTTTTGAACACACTTCCTTTCATTAAATCATTATGTGGAAATCCTGGTTCTGTGCATCCTAAGCAAGGATGATTAGAACGTGTTTTACTCGACTGACGATTCCAAAGTATATTATTACAACTTGCTCTAGTCATTGGTCCACGACATCCTACTTCGTAGAATAGACATCCACCACGTTTTCCAAAGTTTCCATCGACCTTCTGAGCGAAATTAGTCACGTTAGTACATCCGTCTTGAACGAAATCTGTAAAAAATGTTTTTGGTCTGTGAAATTCATCTATTAAAACATCACCTATTCTTCCAACAGATATTGCTACGAGTATTTGAGTTATCCAATCAGGATGCGCTGGGCATCCAGGGATATTTATAACAGGTAAGCCTCCTTTTGAAACGTAGTCGTGACCTAAGAAGCCTCCTTTATTTTTCTTATGAAATTGTAAACCAGTTGATTCACTAGGGTTTGGCGCTACAGCGGGAATTCCTCCCCAAGTTGCACAATCTCCAATTGCAACTACATAGCCTGCAACCTTTGATAATTCTTTAATCCAATCCATCATTGGTCTATCGGCAAAATAATTCATTGTCCCAGTATTATTAGGACCTTTTATTAAGGAACCTTCATATACCAGAATATCCATTTGAACTTTTCCTGCTAAGATATCTTTTAAAAGATCTTGTACTTGATCTCCAATTTGTAATCCTGTAGTTGGATGCCAAAGAATATTAAGCCCGAAATCTGTAATAAGTTCTACCACAGTTGGTTCTTCAGCGTTCAAAAAGGACATTGTGTTTCCACTACATGCACCTCCTTGTAACCATAAAACGTTTGCCATAAAATGTTGGGTTTTGATTAGATTAAGATTCGAAAATAACAAAAATATTTCTATTTTCAAAATTCGAATAATCAATTTGATAAATTAATTGCCAATATTTTATAAAAAAAAATATATAACGGTAATAATTTCAAAAAACTAAATTTTTGGCAATTTATTAGAGAAGTTAGAATAGCTCCAAAAGCCCTAAAAATTAAATATCAGGTATTTTACACATAAATCGGTAAACTCTGAATAGTTCTATAAAATGGTCGTTTTATGCGACTATAGTAAACGAAAATAGGAGGTAAAGAAACTAAAGTCTCATTTTCCGTCTTTTTTAGTAGTATTGTTAATTGACCTTTTATGAGACAAAGTATAGTGGTTCTTAACTCTTTAATCAGCACATTCCCCAGCATTTCGCGAAAAGCTACATTCCGGAAAAAGAGCTTCACTACATAAGTCTTGGACACAATCCCCAATTTCAGCTTTCCATTCCGTTAACCCTTCCCGCTACGCTGGAACGGGACACTTCATTCCTGAGCCAAAATCGTGAATCAAGTCCGCTTTTCATTGGAAAGTCATCACTTCGATTTTCTTAACAGTATTTTCGGCGCGGTCTTCTTGAGCCCTTACTCGAAAATCCTTAAAAACCGAACCGCTGCCTTACACATTTTAAGGGGTTTATAATGGATAGAGCCTTCAATGTTTTTCGGGTCGTCGAAAAACAGGCACGACATAACCAATTCTAAATTAAACACAGCTGCTTATATCGCTTAACTGCCGGTACGCTCAAACTCAACTGCGTTTAAAAGAATTGCTAATGCCCTTATGGAACTTGTCAAGACTATACAAGTTTTAGTGAAAAATAAGGTTTCTACTTCCTTGAAATTCCAAGGAATTTACTACGTCGCAAACACACCTGATTTTATCCCAAAAAGTCTGGACAAAACCCACTCTATCCATTGTGCGGTGCACAGAAGAAAAGAACAAACACCCCTTAAAATTTAATTCAGTTTAAATCAAATAGGGGAAATATAAACCAGTCTGTAACAAAGCAGGCACAAATCTTTTTATTATGAGTACTATTAAAAATCACGTACAGTTAATTGGAAACGTTGGACAAGAGCCAACCATTACGAACCTTGAAAGCGGAAAGAAAGTAGCCCGTTTTTCATTAGCAACAAATGAGTATTACAAGGACAAAGAAGGCAACAAGCAAACGGACACGAATTGGCATACCGTAGTAGCTTGGGGCAAAACTGCCGAAATTGTAGAGAAGTATGTTGTTAAAGGCAAAGAAGTTGGAATATCGGGAAAGCTTAAAACCCGAAGTTATACAAATGATGATAACGAACAACGCTATGTTACGGAAGTTGTAGCCGATGAAATTCTATTACTTGGAAGCAAAGACGACAAGTAAATCTTAAAATGAAAGAGGGCGTAACAGTCGAAAGATGCGCCCTCTTTTTCATTATTCACACTTTAAATAAAATGTACAATGAAAGCACAAGTTAACGAAATTAAGGAAGGATTGCAACATTTTCACGGAACGGAAATGTTCTATCAAATCCCATTATTAAGAACACGTTTTACAGACGGACTAAAATATCTTGCCAATATAGCAGATTGTTTTTGGTTAATCACGGACACTTCCGTAATTGCAAAAAGTCTGATGAGCCGAAGTGAATTTATTACCATTGACTTCAAAAGATTGCCCGAAGAAAAACAAGATTATTCTGGTTATGAAGCTGAAATAATTTACAGCGATGGCAATGATAATATTCTAGAAAAACACGGCTATCGGGTTACCGATTTTCCACTTGATGAACTGCGGTTGTTTTTTGTAAATGGCACGCTGATGTTGCCAAGCGAATACTAAATTTTGAAGCTATGATGTATATTAAATTTCAAGATTTGAGTATGGAAAAACAAGAGGAACTTTTTCAGGTTTCTAGAGAACACGTCATATATCTTTTTGGAGAATCTATTCAGAAATATGTTGACGAAACTGGAGCAGATTATGATAAATTGATAGACGAAGAAATGATTAAAAATCTATACACTTACAACTTCGTTTTTAATATCTAATTTCCTAAAGTTAGTTTTTAAGCACCTCTAAAGTTTAGGGGTGTTTTTGTATGCAATTTATATCAAGTCAATAAAAAAACGTATCTTTATATCGCTGGAAATACAGCACACAAATTAAAGTAAGGTTATCCACTTTTCGACTTTCGCCGATAACCGTACACATCGAAATATAACATATCGGAAAATTATTTTCCTAAAATGGCAATCGGTTTTTTAACCAGATTGGATGGATTTTTGTCACGCTTGCGCGTGACGAAAAGGAATAGCAAGAGGGTAACACGCTACGCGATGTTTCGGATTCCTTTTCGTTTTCAAATAGCTGATTACCAGCGATTTGAATATATTTTAATTTCCTGACAATCAACGATTTGCGACAAACGGGCTTGAAACGCCCATTTTTAGGGAAGATTTTGCGACAAATCGGCGAAATATGGACACTTTTATAGGAATTAGATTCAAAAAGGAAACAGCAAAACGTTTTCAAGAATTTTCAAGAACACACTTTAAATCGCATACAGAAGCGATGGCACCGATGCTCGATTTTTTCTTCAATTTCTAATAATTGCTTTTCTAGATTTTGAGCGAGTAAATGTAACTTCATGCCATACCTAATTACAGAGTTAGCAACTGTTAATAGTACGGTCGATATTAGATAAGGTAATTACAAAGAATTATGTTGTTGACGTTCTATAGACAGTTTTTTACTGGAAAACTGCAGAAATTATGCCTTTTTAAATTTTTTTCTAATTCTAATTTCTTTAGGTGATAAAAACTGGTTTAGAATACTAGAGCGATATTTCTCTTTATTATAATTTACTTTTTAAAAATTAATTACACTGTCCAAAGCATCATCAGCATCTTTGTGAATGAAATTTGCTTGATAGCGAATGGTAGTTGTTACAGAAGAATGACGATATAATTTTTGCAGCATCTGAATAGGGATTTTATCCCCAGATATATTCCCGAAACTATGTCTTGCGATGTGCATACTGATATTCTTTTTAATTCCCAATTGCTTAGCAGCAATCTTTAATCTTCTGTTTACATTTCGAGTGATTGATTGTGTTCTTTTTGAAATTTCCTCAGTATTATTAAGGTCTGTATCCCTCAATTGAGGAAACACTAGTCCATTGCTTTCTGATTCATCCTTATAGTTATTGAATATTTCAGTTGCCTTCTCAGGAACTTTAAGTGAAACCAGTTTACTATTTTTATTCATTCTATAAAGCAGTCTGCCATCATTAAAATCCGTCCACTTTAATTGAAGGACATCACCAACCCGAATACCAGCAAAATAAAAACTGATTAGCCAAATATGAATTGCTTTTTGCTGAGCTTCTGTAATATCTTGAGCATTTTCTAACTTTTGTATTTCATCTGAAGTAAAGCCTATTTTTTGAGATTCAGGAATTCTAATTGTCATTTTGCCTTTACCAAAAGGATATAGCCCTCTGTCCGTAATAGATTCTGCAATAGCAAGATTATAAATTGTTCTGATTAAAATAAGGTAGTTTACAACCGTTCTAGGGGAAAGCTTTTTGCTATATATTAAATAGGTTTCAAATTTCTTTAGTAAGACAACATTTAACTTGTTAAAAGGAAGCACGTCCTTATTTAAAAATTCCTTAAACTTTTTTAAACGGCCAAACTCAGTATCATATTGATGATGTTTATTTCTATTTTTAAGATTATTAAGGTGCATATTTGCAACAACAAAGAAATCAAAGCCCTTGTTTTCTACTATCTTGTTTCTAATTTCTGCAACTGATTCGTACTCTGGTTTCATCTCAGATTTTAAAACCTTATCATTAGCTTCTGCAACTTTACTGACAATAAAATTATTGAGCACCTTTGAGTTTGGATGGGACTTCCGAACGTTACGATTTTTTTCGTCCCAAAATTTTTCATCAATATATTGCCCCGTATTTAGGAAAGAACTTTTACGGTCTTTAGTTATCCGTATAGCAATAGGGAACCGTCCAGCTTTATTCTTCTTTTTTCTCAAAACTACTCTTACCGTTGCCATATTAAAACTATTAGATTATAAAGATAATCATTTTAGGTACAACATAGGTACAACATTTGTTGGTTTTGTTTGATATTATATGTTGACAAATTATATTAAATAGTATATAAATAGCTGATTTAGAGTGTTTTTAGGTTAAATTGATAGCATAGTATCAAAAACTCATAACCCGAAGGTCACTGGTTCGAGTCCAGTTCCCGCTACTAGCAAAGACAAGGCTTCACAGAAATGTGGAGCCTTTCTTGTTTTTAATAGGTACAGAATAGGTACAGAATAATGTGATTTTAAAGACATCATTCTAATTGATGTTAAATCATTTTATTTGACCTTAAATTTTATGAATTATTTAATTTTGCCATTAAAAGGATTCTTCTGAAGCGTTGGTATTTCTGTTATAAAATAGTTTAGTATGAACTCTTAATGCATTTTTACATACCTCTCAATGGTATTGAATGACTTAAATTCAGAGTTTTCGACTTTGCTATACCAATGTGCCATTTTAATTACTCCACAACTTTTGAGATAGGTCCTTTAAAAGTTTACTTATTTGTATTCTTAGCCACACACACACACTCAATCGATCTACTGAGGTAAATTCAAGTATATTTTAAAATTGAATTAACTCCATCCGAAATTTCCTCTGTTACAATTGTTACTGTAGATCCCATTACATAAATCTAATTTTGTCTTGAATTTAAAAACTAGTAGATGGAATTACTTGAGATATTTGGTTATATAAGTGCGATTATAATTGGGATATCACTAGGCTTAATAGGAGGGGGAGGATCTATTCTTGCCGTGCCAGTACTGGCATATTTATTCTCCATGGGTGAGAGGGTAGCTACGGCTTACTCATTGTTTATAGTTGGAGCTAGTGCCCTAGTAGGTGGTATTCAACAACATTATAAAGGTTATGTGGACTGGAAAACTGCGATAATTTTCGGGATACCAGCTATAATAGGTGTAACTGTGGTGAGGCATTATGTAGTTCCGGCATTACCGGAAACCTTATTTTATATTCAGGACTTTGAATTTACCAGAAGGATGGCCATGTTTGGGTTATTTGCTGTGCTAATGATACCAGCTGCTTTTTCCATGTTACGTAAAAAAAGTACTGATGGTCAAAACAATTTAGAGAAACAGGTTAAGTATAATTATCCGCTCATTTTGGCTGAAGGTCTCATCGTTGGTGCAATTACTGGAATGATTGGAGCGGGAGGCGGATTTCTAATCATCCCGGCATTGGTAATTTTGGCTAATATTGAAATGAAAACTGCGGTGGGAACTTCGCTAATTATTATAGCCTTTAAATCCTTGTTAGGATTCTTCCTTGGAGACGCATTGACTATGGAGGTTGACTGGACCTTCCTTGGAGTAATTATAAGCCTTTCTTTTATAGGTATTTTCCTAGGATCCTTTTTAAGTAACTACATTAATGGCGAACGTCTAAAAAAAGGTTTCGGTTACTTTATATTTCTTATGGCCGGATTTATTTTTTACATGGAATTTTTTGTCAAAAATTAAGAAACAATTTAAATTTTAAAGAAAATGGAAAACTTAACTACAAATGATTTTGCGAATAATATCAAAAATGATAAAGATGCTGTTATAATTGATGTGCGAACTCCCAAAGAATGGAAAGATGGTGTTATACCTAATGCCAAATTGATCAATCTATTGGAACCAAATGTTTTTCAACAAGAAATCGCAAAATTAGATACAGATAAAAACTATTATATATACTGCCGTAGTGGAAATCGGAGCGGACAGGCTTGCCAGTTAATGGATTCCAAAGGCTTTAATACCTATAACCTTGAAGGAGGTATTTTGCAATGGGATGAAAAACTATCTGAACCGGCCTACTAAATTTATTTATACAAGATGAAAGGTAAATCAAAAGATTTTTGGGAAGAAAGATATAGTGAACAGGATTATGTGTATGGGGAACATCCAAATGTTTTCTTTCAGAATGAACTGGAAAAGTTAGAGCCTGCATCTATACTTCTTCCTGCTGATGGGGAAGGTCGAAACTCGGTTTTTGCCGCTAAAAAAGGCTGGCAGGTAACTGCCTTCGATCTTAGTAAGGCCGGGAAGGAAAAAGCAGATAAACTGGCGAAGAAAAATGAGGTGGAAATAAACTTTGAAGTTACTTCCGCAAAAGAATTTGAGAGCAACAAGAAATTTGAAGCAATCGCACTGATTTATGCTCATTTTAATGCTGAAGAAAGGCCTGCTATTCATAAGCGCTTATTACAATTTTTAAAGCCCGGTGGAATTTTGATTTTTGAAGCTTTCTCTAAAAATCAACTGGATTATAGTTCAGGTGGGCCTAAAGATGTTAAGATGCTTTTTTCCAACGAAGAAATCAGGAGTGAATTTAAAGGACTCAATATAGAATATTTGGAAGAGCTAAAAATAGAACAGCAGGAGGGGAAATACCATCAGGGGGAAAGTAGTGTCCTGCAAATGCTGGGAAGGAAGAACTAGTGCCGTATGTACTAAGTAAGTAACAATTGTTACTGTAGGAATCAATAACATTGATCAATTTTACAAAAGAAAATAATAAAATATAAAATTAATAATTATGAAGATAAAACAGTTTAAAGATGCTCCATTATCTCATTTTTCTTACGCTTTGGTAAGTAACGGAGAGATGGCACTTGTAGATCCCAGTAGGAACCCTGTTCCATATTATAAATATGCCGAAGAGGAAAATGCTAAAATAACAGCAGTTTTTGAAACTCACCCGCATGCAGATTTTGTGAGTGGTCACCTGCAAATAAGCAAGGAAACTGGTGCAACCATTTATATTAGTGAAAAAGTAGGGGTGAATTATCCGCATCGAAGTTTTGATGAAGGAGATAGTGTCAAAGTAGGAAATGTAACCATCAAACCTATATTTACCCCAGGCCATTCCCCAGATAGCTTAACTTTTCATGCTTTTGAAAATGATGAACATGTCTTATTTACTGGGGATACATTATTTATTGGAGATGTAGGCCGTCCAGATTTAAGGGAAAAGGCAGGGAATATGAAGGCGAAAAGGAAAGAGCTTGCCAAAATGATGTACCATTCTATTCAAAATAAATTTAAAGATCTTCCTAACGACGCTAAAGTTTATCCAGCCCACGGTGCAGGTTCTTTATGCGGAAAAAATATGAGTGATGCCGATAGCAGTACCTTGGGTAATGAACGTATAGGCAACTGGGCATTTAAAGATCAAACTGAAGATGAATTTGTTTCAGAAATCTTAAAGGACCAACCATTTATCCCATCTTATTTTGGTTTTGATGTGGATTTAAACCGTGAAGGTGCAGATAATATTCAATCTTCCAAGTATAGTATACCACTTAAATTAAATGTGAATAATATTGATAATGAATTGCTTGTAGTAGATACAAGGGATGAGCAGCTTTTTAAAAAAGACCATCTGCCCAATAGTATTAATATCATGGCACGAGGAGAGAATGATAAATTTGAAACTTGGCTTGGGGCTATTATTGAACCAGATGAACAATTTAACTTAGTGCTTGAGGGAATCGATAATTTTGATGAAATTCTTGAAAGGGTCGCTAAAATTGGTTATGAAAAACAATTGAAAGGAATTTTCACCTTATCTGAAAAGATTACCAATTCTTCAGAAGCGTTTGATTTACTAAGTTTTGATAAGAACAAAGAGAAATATACGATAATAGACATTCGTAATGCCAGTGAAGTTTTAGAGGGTAAAATCTTTGAAAATGCCCATAATATTCCACTAAATGAGTTACGAAAAAGGATAGATGAGCTTCCAAAAGATAAGCCCATGGTAGTGCACTGTGCAGGTGGTTATCGTAGTGCTGCGGGAAGTAGTATTTTAGAAAGCGAAATAGATAAAGTATCCGTTTATGATTTAAGTGAGGATATAAAAAAGTATAAGTCCTAATGGACGTAAAACCAGTAAGGAAAACTGGAAACAGTTTTCCTTGCTGGTTTTAATAAATGCTTTTGTTGGCGGAATGGTGGGGTTGGAGAGGAGTATTTTCCCCCAATATGCTAAGGAGAGTTTTAGCATAGAATCCAACATTGCAATTCTTTCATTCATAACGGCCTTTGGTATTACCAAGGCTGTTACTAATTTATTGGCAGGCAGGTTTGCCAATAGGTTTGGGAGAAAAAGATTGTTGATTGTTGGATGGCTTTTCGCCATTCCCATTCCTTTTATTTTAATGAACGCGACCAGTTGGAACTGGGTGATCTTTGCCAATGTTATACTGGGCATTAACCAGGGTTTAAGGAGCAGTACGGTGGTAATGAAAATTGATTTGGTAGGAGTAAAGAATCGTGGTCTGGCTATGGGTCTATAAATGAATTTTCAGGTTACCTCGCAGTAGGCGTAGCGGCATTTCTGTCTGGATACATAGCTAATATCTATGGTATTGCACCCTATCCATTTTACATTGGTATTGGCATTTCTGTGGAGGGAATAATAATAAGTTATCTTTTCATAAAAGATACCCGAAGTTTTGTAACAATAGAGGAATAAGTCAATGATACTTCTTCATTACAACATATATTTCTGGACACTACGTTTAAAAATAAAACTTTAAGTTCGGTTACCCAGGCTGGATTGGTTGATAATTTAAACGATGGGATGATGATATGGGGATTGTTGCCTGTTATGCTATTAAATATAAATTATGATGCTCGGGAAATTGGTATGATTGCGGCAGTTTACCCAACAGTATGGGGAACAGGTCAATTGTTCACCGGCAGAATGGCTGATGTTTATTCAAAAAAAGGCTTTACTTTTTTGGGGAATGTTATTGCAGGGAATTGCTATTTTATTATTTCCCTTTTCAGATAATTTTATTTTCTTAGTTACCATTGCGTTTACATTAGGAATGGGCACAGCCTTAGTTTATCCTACATTCTTATCTGTTATCGCCGCGTCAACAAATCCAGTCCAACGCGCAGAAAGTATTGGAGCTTTTTGATTTTGGCGTGATTCGGGTTATGCTATTGGTGCGAGAATGTCTGGAATAATAGCAGATTCGCTTGGTGTTTCGGCTGTAATTATTATTACCGGGTTTATAACGTTGACTTCAGCTGTAATCATTAAACTGCGAATGCCTGTTGAAAAGATTTTCGCCAAGGTCTAACCTGAAAAAATTGCTATTTTTTCATTTTAAGATACTGATATATTTAAACTTAGATGAGCTCCTATTTGGTTTGTAACAAAGGTTACCGAGATAACACTGACTATTCAATATATTCGCATAAAATTATATAAAATGGAATGGATTTATGAACCTTGGCCTTGGTATATATCTGGCCCTCTCATTGCAGTAACTATGTTTGTACTGCTTTATACAGGAAAGCAATTTGGAATGTCATCAAACCTGCGCACCATGTGCAGTATTGGAGGTGCTGGCAAAGCAGCTGATTTCTTCAAATTTGATTGGAAAAAAGAGCGTTGGAACCTTATGGTCGTACTAGGTACTGTTTTGGGCGGTTTTTTTGCATCAACTTATCTATCTAATAACACTGTGGAAATAAATGAGCAAGTAGCCAATAAATTAAGCACTGAATATGGAATAAATAGTGCTGGGGAAGCTTATATGCCTACGGAAATATTTGCCTTGGAAAATCTTGGTAACCCATTGGTTCTTTTCGTGCTAATCGTAGGAGGTTTCATGGTGGGCTTTGGTGCTCGATATGCTGGTGGGTGTACTTCAGGACATGCGATTTCTGGATTGAGCAACCTGCAACTCCCTTCACTAATTGCTGTGATAGGCTTTTTTATTGGTGGACTCATAATGATCCATTTGCTTTACCCATTAATATTTTAAATGATGAAATATATTACTTACGTCTTTATCGGTTTCTTTTTTGGAATTATCATGTACAAATCGGAAGCAGCTTCCTGGTTTAGAATTTACGAGATGTTCGAATTTGGTTCTTTTCATATGTACGGTATAATCGGTTCGGCTCTGCTAATCGGTGTTTTGGGCGTACAAATAATTAAAAGAAAAAATATAAAAGCCATGGGAGGGCGGGAAATGCAATTAAAACCGAAGGAAATGAGTATCCCGCGTTATTTGATTGGAGGTATTATCTTTGGTTTGGGATGGGCTCTTGCCGGTGCTTGTCCAGGACCAATGTATGTACTTGCCGGTTCCGGTTACATTTCGATATTCGTGGTTATCGCTGCCGCTTTATTTGGCACCTTTGTATATGGTCTATTGAGGCATAAATTGCCGCATTAATGTCATTGTAGTGATAGTGGCCCTGAAAGTTTTCTATACTCTTATTTTTTAGACGAGTTAGCTCCTGAACGAAGTACCAGAGGTTTTGGCAAGTTAAAAAAAACACTACGAAGGGTGAAATGGCCCTCTTTACCGTTGAATATGTTAACACCATTCCGTCATTGCTGCAAGGCGCAATTAAAATACTGCGTATTGATAACAATGGAAATAAATTACTTCTTTAGTTCTTAGATTGTGGTGTTTGACCTGCGCGGTCAGCATAACTTGTTGTCTTAACAGGATGAAAATCGAAATAAAACTATCGCCGAAAAGCATATGGATCTAATCATTTTTCCCATATAAAAGATGGATGAATGGGTTGTCAAATATAAATTATAGAGAGTATTTATTTTTCAGAGCTAATACCCAACTAAAAGAAATTCTTGATACTATGGACAGCGTTGTCTTTCTTAAAATGGATATGTATTTTCTTTTATATATAAAAGAAAAAGCTAAAGTGAACCAATATAAAGTATTGCAAGTGACTCATTAGGAAATTGTATAGGACCCTCATATACCCAAGTTGTTATCTCCAGATTTTAAAAACCTAGAACTGAAAGATAAAATTGTCCTTAATAGAAAAAATATAGTAGTAATAAGTTTATTGTTTGTCTTATCATAATGTAAAGACGGAGTTTTGTTTATAGGATAAAATATTAATGCTTTAGAGCTTTTGTTCTTAATAGGTAAACTGATTATTCTGGATTATCTTAGTTAGAACGAATTATAGTTAATGTTATCTGCGTTCACGGGACTTAAAGACCGAAATACTACCTTCAACCCATATTTTTCTTTAAGTCTAGGCTGCAGTAGATAGTCGTAAGGGCACCAATAAACAGCGCAAAAATGCTGCAATAAATATGATTGAGTGCCGTTAACAGCGCTAGTAGATTGAACACGAGTACTGGTATGAAGGGTATATAAGTATGTAGCTTGTGTCTATAGTGATTGCGCTCCGTAGATATAATTTCGTTAGTACTTTGCTTAAAAACAAGATTATAGAGCACCGTACCAATCCCCACCTATGGAGAATGAGAAGATTAAGCTCTCAATGTCAAAGTCTGTTTTTCGGCTAAATTAAATAAGGAAGGCGGCATCCAATATTCTGGTACGAACAATGGTTCTATTAAACCAAAAAGCATAGTGATAAGACTCATTTTGAGCATTTCCTTTCCCATCCCTTTTTTAAAGGTATAAATTATTGTCCTAAGCACTAGAATGATAAGTGACCATATAAACCAGACGTACTGCATTTGTTTTTTAGTTTGAACATTATAAAAAGCCCAATGAGCCATCCCAGAAGGAAGGTTTGAAATATGCCAAATAAAGCTTCTAGTCCAGCTGTAGTTATCACAACCATAAATTCCAAATAAATTAAGGTTCTTATAAGAACAAGGGCAAATCCAAATTTTTAATATTTATACGGTTGGTAAATGTGATCTTTATATTAATTATCTAACTTTAAATTTTTTCCTGTCTTCCGCACTTTTTAAAAATCAGCTTGGGATGCATTGATTTTACTGGAATGAATTTTGAAAATGGGTGTTGCAAGCCTATTTTTGAGGATGTTTTTAAGAAAATTAAAGAATCGTTCTGGTAGTATATCGGTACAAATTATTTCCAAAGAAAGAGGGAAATACAAGGTTGTTAAGTCTATTGGCAGCAGTAGCAATGAGCAGGAGATCCAAAAACTTGTTTTTCTGGGAAAGCAGGAAATAGAAAGACTGGAGGCTCAGGGAAAATTGTTTGTTTCAGAAAATGACATTGTTGTTGAGCAGTTATTTGAAGCTTTGGGCAATGCCAGTATTAAAACCGCGGGCCCGGAAATTATTTTTGGAAAAATATATGACGGCATCGGTTTTAATGAGATCAATGAAGATCTGTTTCGCCATTTGGTGATTGCCAGATTGGCCTTTCCTTTGAGCAAATTAAAGACTATTGAATACCTGTACCGGTTTCAAGGTGTAAGGCTGGATATAGATGCTGTATATCGTTTCCTGGACAAGCTCAATGACCGTTTAAAAACACAGGTTGAGCAGATTTCTTTTGCACATACTTTAAAAGTTCTTGGAGGTAAGATCAGTATTGTCTTCTATGATATGACCACACTTTATTTTGAGGCCAGCGATGAGGATGATCTTAGAAAAGCAGGCTTCAGTAAGGATGGGAAGCATCAGAACCCCCAGATCTTTCTTGGTTTGTTGGTGGGGCTTGGAGGCTATGCTATTAGCTATGATATTTTCGAAGGCAATATTTATGAAGGGCATACTTTGATTCCATTCATAGAAAAAACAACAGCAAAATTTAATTTGGAAAAACCTGTGATTGTTGCCGATGCTGGCTTATTGTCAAATTCCAACATCTTGGCCCTTGAAGAAAAAGGTTACCAATATATCATTGGGGCAAGGTTAAAAAACGAACCAGAAAAAATAAAGAAACAGATACTGGCAAAAAAGCTTATCGATGGCCAGATGATCAAAATACCAAAGGCTGAAAAAACCCGTCTGATTGTTACCTATGCCAACAATCGAGCGGCAAAAGATGAGCACAACCGAAAAAGAGGATTGCAGCGCCTGGAAAAGCGGATAAAGTCTGGAAAGCTCACCAAATCCAACATCAACAATAAGGGTTACAATAAATATTTAAAAATGCAGGGGGATGTGACCATTGAAATTGATTATGAAAAATTCTGGAAAGACAACGCCTGGGATGGATTGAAAGGCTATGTAACCAATACAGAACTATCAGATAAACTCGTAGTCGAAAATTACAAAAATTTATGGCATATTGAAAAGGCCTTCAGAATGTCAAAGACCGATTTACGAATACGGCCCATTTACCACAGATTACGTCACCGGATCGAAGCCCATATCTGCATCTCATTTACGGCTTACAGTATCTATAAGGAATTGGAAAGGTTGCTGCACACAGAAAACTCTACTATATCACTAAGAAAAGCAGCAGAACTCACACATAATATATATCAAATAACTTATACCCTTCCTGATTCTAAACACACTAAATCAAAGCTCCTGAAAATGGATGATCAGCAGGCAGAATTATATCAAATCATCGAGAAAAATTTCTAGGGTGTTGCAACGCTGAAGACAGGAGCTGTAGTTATCACAACCATAAATTCCAAATAAATTAAGGTTCTTATAAGAACAAGGGCAAATCCAAATTTTTAATATTTATACGGTTGGTAAATGTGATCTTTATATTAATTATCTAACTTTAAATTTTTTTTATGGCTTCCTCATAATCTTCTTTGGAGATCTCGCCCTTGGCAAACCGGTTTTTAATGATCTCCAATGAATTCTGTTTTTTTTGTTTTTTGAAAGGGGATCTTGAAAGGAATCAAGAAAGTCCAGATCAATAAGAAATTCAAATAATCCACCATATAAAGTGCATCCCCAAAAAGTTTCCATCTTATAAATGCATAATATTGATATTTAGTTATTATAATATATTTGTGCGATTGTATATTTCTTGAGACCATTGAGTTGCTTTTATAATTTGGTCACTGAAAGTGCTTCATTCATCGTGATAAGCGCTGTTCCTTTTGGAGCCGTTAAAATCTCTGCTTTTTCAATCTTGAGATGTTCTTCCGGTATCTTCTTCACCCTTGCAATACATCCACCACAACTGATGTGTTTTATTTGAAATTTTTGTTTCATTGCTTTGTTTTTAATGGTGATGAACTATATGCTCTGATTTTGTGTCTTTTCTGTTGAAGTTTTTTTCTGACAGACCGGGAGTGTATTTGCCGTGTTTCATAGGTATCATTAAGTGGATGGCAAACATTAATATGATAAATATAAAAAGCTCAGTCCCACATCCAATCCAAATTGAGGGTGCTAAAAAGATGAACAAAAGTGATAGCCCGCAACCTACAACCATCCATGACCAGTGATTTTTCATTGTTTTAGTTTTTATGTTGTCATAAATTAACGATGCTCGATCTGTTTCGCTTAGGTTCGGCTATCTAGATTGTCCATCTTGTTCATTCCCTTATCGCTCATCATCTTCATACTGGATTGCATACAATCTTCACTCATTATCCCTTTTTCCTGTATCATTATCATCATAGGTTCCATCATTTTTTCCTCATTCATCATTTGAGACATCATTGAGCGCCTCATTTGTTTGTTGTCCATCATGGTCATTTGCATCCCTTCTCCTTGCATCCTATAACCCATCATTTTTTTATTGCCCTGCATCATTTGCATTGCAGGTTCGCTGTTTTGAATTTGGCTCATTAACTCGGTCATATAATCCTGATTTTCCATCAATGCTTGGGCATCTGTTTCTTGTTTGCAACTGTTTAGGCTTAAAAGCCCAATTGCCGATAAAATTATTACTAGTGTTTTTATACTATTTAATTTAATTATTTTTAATTCTTACGGTATTTCAACCTTTTCCAAATGGTTCTTAAAATCCATTACCCAACTGGAAATAAGCATTACTACTTTTATAATTGTTGTACTGGAAGACCTAACGTGATCCAGTCGTGCATTCCTCCCCTGTAGTATAAAATTCTATCAGCTGGATAACCTGCATCCACGAGGTTCTTTATAGCTGTTGATGATTGCGGGCATTGGGGGCCATTGCAAAAAAATATACTGGGGTTGTTTTCGTCCAATTCATCCATTCTTTCCACCAACTCGTCATAAGGAATATTTTTAGAGCCTGGAATAGTTACTGAACCTGAGGTGCCGGGTTTTCGAGCATCGATAATGGAATAACCCTTCATGTGGTGCTGATAAACTTCTAACTCACCAATTGTATGCACGGATTGTGCAGCCTTTATCGATTGAATACTGCCCCATGTTACATCAACTTCCACTAAGCCAGGTTCTGTTCCTATATTTTTGGGAATCATATGGTTCTCCTCTCTTTTAGGGGTTCTGATCTGGGATATATCCTTAATTCTTGCCTTTAGTTCCTTTATTTTATCTATTTCGGGCATACCAACAGATTCAACTTTTTCATCTACAATTAATAATGGTGAGTGCTTCAATTTATATTTTTCAAATATTTCTGGATGATCCTCGAAATAATTTATCCTGTAGGGCAACCAAGCTTCTTGAAATAATTTCTCAAGCGATGGTCTATGAGTACAAGTTTTGGTTGCTGCTATTATAATTCCCGTAATTTTGATTATTTCATTTCTTAGATTTAATTATAATTTCATGTGAAGTTGTTCGATATTGTCAAGAACCTTTATCAAGGTGCTCTTCGTGTTTTTTGCCACATCCATTACGTCCTTTTTCATGGAGAACGACCAAGTAGTATAGGGATTTTCTATAGACACTTCTATAACAGAATTATCTTCCACTTCTTTAATAGTTATATGGCGCGGAAAGAGAATGCTCATTTGAATGTCGCTAGCAATTAATTTTGATGTGGTTTCTGTTTCACATACCATTAGAATGAGGTGCCGTGGCATCTTTTCAAAGCTAGAGTCTAGATACTGTTTAACGTCAAATTCGCCAACAAGGTCAAGACCTAGTTTTGCGATGTTATTTTTTACGTGTTGTACTGTCTCTTCAAAAGTTATACTGCCAAACCTCCTAGTGTAATGTCAAATTAATTATGCAACATAATGTTTGGCTAGTTTTTCATCGGCATCTTGTTTTGTGAACTTCCAATGTATTTTTTTCTTTGCCGCATTTCGGTTTTCCGTCCAGGAACTTATTTCATTTATCAACTTTTCTGCTTCCCCGATACGTCTTGCCAGGCATTCGCGGTCCATCATGTTGATCTCGATTTCGGCCATGTTCAACCAGCTCCCATGTTTTGGAGTGTAATAAAAATCTATTTTGCCCAGGATCCGCTCCGCCCCCCCCTTTGAGAATGTTTCATAAAAAGAGGATGAAAAATGGGTGTTCAAGTCGTCCAATACCAACCGCACCTTTTTCGCCTTCGGATAATCTTGATCTACCACTTCTTTGATAAAATGGGCGAAATCTGCTTTTTTCCTGGTTTGGGTTACTTTTATATTTCGTTTTCCTGCCAATGCTTCTACTGCCACAAAAACATTCCTGGTCCCATTGCGTGTATATTCATAATCATGTTTTTCCAAGCTTCTTGGTTTTAAGGGTATGGTATTCCGGATGTCTATTATAAGTTGCTTGCTTTTTTCATCCATGCAAACTACTGGGAAACCTTCGTCATAAGCTGTGGCATACAAGTCTAAAAGCTTGTACATCCTTTCCCTGTACTGTGGGGTGATGGCGGTAATGCACCACATTTTTCTCAACCAAGGCTTACATTCGTTTTTTTTAACATCAACCGTATTGTTTCACGGGTTATTGTTTCCAAGCCTTCCTTTTCTTCAAGTTATCTTCCATAAGCTCCAGCGTCCACCTTGCCCTTCCCTTTGGGGCATCGCTACAGGCCAGGGCCACTACCTCGGCCTCTTGGGCCGGGCCGTACTTCTTGGGCTGGCCGCTGCGCGGTTTTTCCCCCAAAGCCGACTGAAGGCCTTCTTTTAAATACTTTTTTTTGGTCCGCCAGATCGTGGTTCGCCCTACTTCCAGGAAATCCTCGATCTCTGCATCCGTTTTTTCTTTATGGAGCAATAAAAGGATGTTGGCCCGGTCGTACTCCCTTCGGCTCCTTTTTGCCGAACTTTTAAAATTACGGAGTTGCTCGATCTCCTCACGGCTCAAATTAACTATCGCCTTTTTCATCTTGTATGGAATTTACAAGAAAGACAAGCATAATTTATTTATGTTGCAAAACTATATTGTTTATACACTAGTAAAATAAGAAGCAACTAATCCTTCAAACCAAGTTTTGCTAAAATAATATCCATTAAACACCATTTTGTAATTGAAGACTGTAGCAAATTTGCTCCTACAAATGCCGTAAACCACAACCAGTTTATATTTACGTAAATGGCTAGCGATAAGCTTATAAGTATAAATGATCCTACAATAGCTCTAAAGACTCTATTTTTGTTTTTCATGATTATTTATGTTTAATTTGATTTTTTTTATGTTTAATGTAGCTACATGAATATGTGACAGCGTTTTTAGTTCGGCATTAAAATCTTTGATTGATTCAATTAACACATCCACATTTTTTTTTGTTAACAAGGCATAAAGCTTCCTGCTATTCCTCGTACTAATCTATTTATCCTCTTTTTTTATTTTTATGGATTAAATAAATTGCTCGATCCCCACAACAGCAACCCTAACCGGATTATTTGTTGGGAGGTTCTTATTATATTCTTTAATAAGTTCAAAAACCGGGGCTATAAGTTCCTCTTTTGTAAAAGAAAAGAAGAGCATGGATTCATTGCCAACCCGTTCTCCTGGAAACCAACTTTGAGCTGCAATAAAGGATCCCGCATTTTTATGGCCGTCTATTTCTGAACTGCTGAAAGCTTCAATTTCGGCATCTTTCAATATTCTTAATACATCCTTTTGAAATTCAGCAAGGGCAGTTATAATCAATAATTTCATACTATTTTTGTTTTTCATTGAACCTTAAGGGAGTTCTGATTTTTATATGCCAGAATCTTATTTATAGTTTTTCCTTTCGATCATATAATATACAAGTGGCACTACCAGCAACGTAAGTATGGTAGAAACAATGGTTCCTCCCATAAGGGAGATTGCAAGCCCTTGGAAAATAGGATCAAAAAGGATCACAAAAGCCCCTATTACCACAGTTCCCGCGGTAAGCAAAATAGGTGTGGTCCTCACAGCTCCGGCTTCTATTACCGCCTGCTTTAGCGGGATACCATCTTCAAGCCTTAAATTCACGAAATCTATTAATAGTACCGAGTTCCTTACCATGATTCCTGCCAGCGCGATCATTCCAATAAAGGAAGTGGCAGTAAAGAATGCCCCCATGATCCAATGGCCCAATACAATCCCCACTAATGATAGTGGAATGGCCACCATCATAACTATTGGGGCTTTGAAGTTCTGGAACCAGCCTACAATAAGAATATAGATGATAATGATTACCCCCAGGAAGGCTATTCCCAGATCCCTGAATACTTCAAGGGTGATTTGCCATTCCCCATCCCATTTTACAGTATAATCGTCTTCATACTGTGGTTGTTCCAGATAAAGTTCGTTCATGCTGTAACCTTTCGGAAGTTCAATTTCTTTTAATTTGTCTTCCATTCCGAGGATGGCATAAACCGGACTTTCCAGTTCTCCGGCCATATCGGCCATCACATAAACCACGCGTTTCTGGTTTTTACGGTAGATGCTTTTATCTAGCGTTTTTTCTTTCACTTCAACCAAATCGCCAACCGAAACCATTTGGCCATTTTGCGAAGTTATTTGTATCTGGGAAATATCACTTATGGAAGATTTTTCTTTTTCATCTAGGGCCAATATAATTCCTACTGGTTGGGTAGCATCTTCATCATAAAGAAAGGTGATTGCCCCTTCTCCCAAGGCACTTTTTAAAGTATATACAATTTGCTGGGGCGCAATTCCATACAACATTGACTTTTCTTTGTCTATTTCAAAATCATACTCGGTTTGATCGGCTTCTACCAGCCAGTCCACATCCACCACATCTTGGGTATTGTTTAGGATCGTCTTTACTTCATTGGCGACTTCGATTTGTTTTTCATAATCTGGTCCGTAAATTTCGGCTACGATGGTAGAGAGCACTGGTGGTCCTGGCGGTACTTCTACAACTTTTACATTGGCGCCATACTTTCCTGCTATTTTTTGAATGTCCGGTCTTAGCAATTTGGCAATATCATGGCTTTGAGCACTGCGGTCTCCTTTTTTGGTCAAGTTTACCTGGATATCTGCCGTATTACTGGCACCGCGTAAATCGTAATGCCTAACTAGTCCATTAAAGGTGATCGGCGCCGAAGTACCCACATAACTTTGGTAATTTACAATTTCAGGACGTTGCGAGAGATACTGGCTAATCTCTTTGGTTACTACCGCTGTTCGTTCCAGGGTAGTGCCTTCGGGCATATCTATAATAATTTGAAATTCATTTTTGTTATCAAAAGGCAGCATTTTTACAGCGACGGTTTCTGTAAAAAAAAGAGCAATAGAGCCTAGTAAAAGTAAAAAGGTAATCCCTAAAAAGACCCATCGTTTTTTAGGGTTTTCAATCAGTGGCGTTTCAAACTTAGCGTAAAGCCTGTATATCAAATTGTTTTCCAGAGGCACCTTTTTTACTTCCTCTTGTTTTTGGCCTTTTTTCACCTTTTCGCGTAGAAAGATATATCCTAGATACGGAGTAATGGTGAGAGCGACAAACAAGGACAAGATCATCGCGATGGAAGCACCAATCGGCATAGGGCTCATATAAGGCCCCATGAGTCCGCTTACAAATGCCATAGGCAGTACTGAAGCGATTACAGTTAAGGTGGCCAGAATAGTCGGGTTTCCAACTTCATTAATGGCATAAATAGCAGCTTGTTTAAATGGGAGGCGTTTCATCTTGAAATGCCTATGCATATTTTCGGCTATAATAATAGAATCATCTACCACAATCCCGGTGACAAATACCAGGGCAAAAAGGGTAATCCTATTAAGGGTATAATCCAACATATAGTAACTAAGCAGGGTAAGGGCAAAGGTAATAGGAACCGAGAGGAACACTACCAGGCCGCCCCGCCATCCCATGGCAAGCATTACCACTAGGGTTACTGCTATAATCGCCCCCAAAAGGTGCATCAGCAGTTCCGATACCTTTTGGGAAGCGGTTTCGCCATAATTTCGGGTAACCTCAACATGAACATCATCGGGAATTAAAGAAGTTTTTAAATGTTCTACTTTTTCAAGGATCACATCGGCAATTTTCATGGCATCGGCCCCTTTTCTTTTAGCTACCGAAATGGTCACTGCGGGGTATTCTGAGGAGTAATCTGCAGCCTGTTCCCCGGCCTGGCCATATCCAAAATTCACATATTCCTTGGATATTTCAGGTCCATCCACAACCCTGGCAACCTGTTTTAAGTAAACCGGCTGTTTGCCCTGTACCCCTACAATAAGGTTCTCGACATCTTTTGCCGACTTCAGGAAACTACCTGTAGTTACAAGGAATTCTGAATCTTGGGAATCAAAACTTCCCGAGGAAAGTTGTTGATTGTTCGCTTTGATTTTTTCGGTAATGCTTAGAAAATCGACTCCGCTGGAAGCCATTTTATCTTTATCAAGTACCACCCTTACCTGGCGGTCTCTACCACCTATTTTTTGGGTAACGGAAACATCCGGTACTTTTTCAATTTCATGAGTGAGTTCATTCGCTATTTGCCTAAGCTGGTAGTCGTTATAGTTCTCACTCCAAAGGGTGAGCCCCAAAACGGGGACATCATCAATGGCCCTGGTTTTTACAAGGGGCTGCGTAACATTAGGTGGCATTTGATCCATATTTTTCATCAGCTCATTATAAAGCTTCACATACGAACGCTCCATATCTTCGCCCACATAAAACTGGACAATAACCATCCCCTGTTCCTTCATGGAAGTAGAATACACATATTCTACCCCCTTAATATTTGAAATTATTTTTTCCAGAGGCTTGGTAACCCGTGATTCCACCTCAGTAGGGCTGGCTCCCGGGTACCCGACAAATATGTCGGCCATGGGAACGTCTATTTGCGGCTCTTCCTCGCGCGGAATTAAAAACGAACTATAAACCCCCACTACCATGAACACAATCATGAGGAGTACCGTAAGTTTTGAACTTATAAAACCTTTGGCAATTTTACCTGCTAATCCTTCTTTCATCTGTTGGTATTTATTTCTTTTTAAATGGTCAGTTGTAATTCGCCAATTAATATTTGGTCTCAATAGCTATCGAGAGGAATCCAATATTGTCTTGGCTCATTATCTATATATTTTTAATGCTTTAAATCATGTTTTTCGCGTTTCCCCTTTAGGAGCTGGACTTTTTGAGCTTCATTGCAGCCGGCTTCCTGTCTAAGGCCAGGTCCCTTTACTCTACACTAAGCCTGGCTCCGTTATAAAGCTTTCCTTCGGCACCTGTGATATATTGCTCCTCGGCTTTAAGGCCCGATAATACTTCAATATTATCACCGTAACTTCTGCCGGTACGTATCCATCGAAGCACAGCTGTATTTTGAGTGCTCACCGTGTAAATACCTTTTAAATCCCCACGGGTAATAATGGCCGATTCAGGTATTAATATTGTCTGGGAGGTGTTTGTTTTTTCAATTGGAAACTGTATGCTCACATACATTCCTGAAAGTATATCAGCATTGGTTTCCTGCAAACTTATTTTTACGGGATACTGTCCACTGGTATTTTTTGCTGAAGTTCCTACCTCACTTACTTTTCCTTCAATAGTTTTATCTATGGATTTCACAAGCACCTTCACCGAGGTTCCCGGTTGAATTGACGAAATTTCCGATTCTGGAACTGTTGCCCTTACTTCAAAAGCTCCGGGAGCTTCCATTGCCAGCAGGGGCATTCCCGGGTTGGCCAGAGTACCTTCTTCTGCAAATTTATTGGTAATCACCCCGCTAAAGGGAGCCCTAATGTTCACATAGGCAAACTGGGATTCTGTTTCATTTTTCATTTGCCTGGCGGCTTCTAGCCTCGCTTTGGCCATTTCATAATTGGCCGTAACATCATCCAGTTCATTTCTGGAGGCGCTATTTTCTTCAAATAAAGATTTAAAACGCTCGTAATCTTTTTCGGCATTGTTATATGCTGCGGTAGCTTCGGTGATTTTAGCATTTACCTGCGCCAGCTGTGCCTGCAAATCGGAATTATTTATAGATATCAATAGCTGGCCTTTTTTAACCTTATCACCAATGTTTACATGAATTTTGTTTATAAAACCCATCATTCGGGTGCTCAGATTGGCATTGTTTACAGCTTCAATTTTTCCGCTCACGGTTACAAACGGATTGGTGCCCTCAGCGGGCGAACTAAGACTGACTTTAATGGCGGCTTTTTTATCGGTTGCGGTTTTGTCTTCGTCCCCGCCACAGCTTATTAAAAGTCCAGCGGTTAAAAGAGCAAGGGTGTATAATTTAATTTGCATAGTGTCTATATTAATTCTTTATTTCAATATTTTTTCCGGACTTACCCAGCACTTAAAAAGTCCAAGTACGCCAGCGCATAATTGTATTCATAAACTGTCTGGAAATACTCCAGTTCTTTTTCTGAATATTGGGTTTCGGCCATCAACAGGTCGGTGGTTTTCTCCAGTCCTTGTTTAAAGCGGTTTGTTAGAATGCGCAGTGATTCTTTAGACTGCTCGATGGCGAGACTGGTAAGCCTGAGTTTGTTTTCGGCATCTGTTAAAGCCCGTTTCGCCTTGTTCAGTTCCAACTGACTTTTAGATACATATTGCTCATATTCAAGCTTTGCCTTTTCATATTCGGCTTTACTTTTATCGGCTTTACCAAAACGTTTTGTTCCCTGTAGGATGTCCCAGCTTAGTGCCATCCCAACCAGATAGCCATTGGCATCACCAGTGAATAATTCATCGTCATACAGCTCGTAGCTTCCAAAAGCATTCAGGCGGGGCAAAAAAGCCATTTGATCGGCCTGGTGCATCTTTTTACGTACTTCGGTAGCCATTTCCATGGCTTTAATATCAGCACGTTCCGCTAGTACTTTTCTAGAGGATGCTTCAGGCAGTGATTCCAGCTGAAGGGAATCTAAAGGCATCAGTATGACCCCCTGGGGTTCATTCATTAGAAAAGACAGGTAATCTGAAGCATTCTTAACATTACTCTTGGCATATTGCAATTGATTGTCAACCTCGGTTACACGCACTTCTACTATTAACACATCAGACCTCTGTAAATATCCTTGCTTCAATCTGTCATTGGCGAGTTTCTTATTGGCAAGTGTAGCCTCCTTTGCCTTTTCCAGAACAGCTACGGCCTTGTGGGCCAATTGTAACTGCATATAGGATTTTTCAACTTCCAGCATCATATATTCTTCAGTGCGCTGGGTTCGAAATTCACTGGCTTCCATTTTACTTCTAGCTGCTTTTCGTTGGTAAATGCCGTCCATATTAATTAGGGGTTGTTCTACCGCTATCTTGGTGGCAAAATTTTCAATTCTGTCGGGATTATTCAGTAAGTCAGGATTAAAATCACTCTGGGAAATAATCTCCTGATTTAATTTGGAACCAAAAGCCATCAGCGGATTGTTGGTGGTAAACCCAGTATGGGACAATTTTATATTGGGAAGAAATACCGCATTGGTTTGGCGGTAATCTGCTCTAGCTTCAAAGAATTCCTGTTCAGATATTTTAAGTTTCTGGTTGTTTTCCTTTACTCTGGAAATAACTTCTTCTTTTGCTATGGTTCTTACTTCCTGGGCCTGAAGCACCAGTCCAAATAAAAAAATAGTGATATATAATGGAAGTTTACTAGCTATCATAATTTAAAGTGTTTTCTCTAGAAATTTTTAAAAATCCAATATTTTTCAGACCACCATTTTTTTATATGCCCCCAATGATCTGGTGTTTTTAAATCTACCTTTTCATTGGAAGTGGTATAAAAATGTCCTTTCGCAGGTATTGCTTTTCCCTCCCCAGATTCTATAAAATATTCACCTTCGGCATTAAAGGTTTGGTCGGACACCTTATTTCTCATTTTTCGGCCAATATTGTGGGCTACAATTTTAGCCTGACTACGTGCGAAAACCCCTAATTTTGGTAAGGGAGTTCCAGATTCAAGGGTTAAATCTATGATGTCCCCTATCCCATATACATTGGGATACGCTGTCTCCATGGTGAGTTCGTCGACCTCAATCCAACCAGATTTTCCTGCCAAATTGCTTTTTCTGATAACACTAGGACTCAGGTGTTCAGGCGTAAAAGCCAATAAATCAAAACTGTAGTTCTCAAAGTCGTCAAATTCCAGGGAATTTTTTGTAGCAGCAGTAATTTGATGTGAACTAAAGTATTTAATCCCCTTCTTCATCAGTAAAGATTTTAACTCACTTGAAGCTTCCTCTCCTGCAAATTCCATAGGTTCTTTTTCGGGTGTATAGATTGAAATCTCGGTTTTATCGCTTAATCCTTTATTAGAGATATAATCTTGAATTAACATCGCTGCTTCATACGGAGCGGCCGGGCTTTTATATGGTAGTGAGGAAATTAAAACAGCGATTTTTCCTCCCGTGAATCTTTCTAGTTCTGCATAAAACCCCTCTGCGCCTTTCAGCTGAAAAAAATTATAACCATATTCATCAAGTTTATATTTGGCTTGCTGTTCCACACCCAGGGAAACTACCATATAATCCCCTTTGTATACTTTGTCTTTAACGGTAACTGAAATGTTTTCTGGATCTACTTTCTCAATCTCCCCCTTTACAACCTCGAGTCCGGAGGCCTCTATATTTTTGGTAGATTTATAAATTTGATCGGGTTTTCTTTTACCCACCATTAACCAGGGTAGAGAGGGAGAAAAAACACTCTGTTCTTCTTTTTCGAAGACAATAATTTTTAATAAGTGAATATTATCTTCATTACCACTATTTATACTGAGTTCTCTGGCAATTTCTATCCCACCAATACCTGCACCTAATATTAAAATTGTTTTCATTTTTATGAGTTTTTTAGTAATTCCTGTTGTTCTTGTATGTTTTGAAATAGGACTTCATGCATCAATTGGCAAGCTTGCCCAACTTTTTTTGATATGAGGGAATAATACCTACATTGCCCATCCCTTCTAACCTTTAAAACCCCTTTTTCTACCATTATTTTAAGATGTTGGGAAAGGTTCGATTTTAGGCTGCCAGTGGCTTCTAAAATCTTCGCAAAACATAATTCTTCTTCCCTTAGTAAGTGGATGATCTCCATTCTTATAGGATGCGCCAAGGCTTTACATACATCTGCTTGTAATTCAAAAATTCTTTTGTTCATTATAGTAATTGTTTATTAGTTTATAAAACACTAAACAAATTTTGTAAATAGTTGAGATATAAGGCTCGCAATTTATTTATACAAATGAAGGCTTTGTAATTAAAGTAAAATATGATGAATGTCATATTCGCTAACTATTTTATGGAAGAGTTTAAAAGCCTATTCAACTTTATAGGCCTACTCGAAGGAAGATGAATTGAAAAAAGTATTAAAAATCGTCTCTACTTTATATAAAAAACAAAACAAAACAGAAGAATTACAAGTTGGGCTATGCTTTTTCTTGGTAACATTTGTTACAGATGCCTTCATCTATAATAATTATCTTTGAAATCTATGGCACACAAGGCTTATATAGCAATTTTTCTTGTCTTTATTCTACTGGGCAAGTTTGTTACCTTGGATACCAATATTCTGAATAAGTTGGTAAATTCCGATAAGATAAGCTATGTAAAGAAGTCATGTGATTTGAAAAACAATAAAAATTCTCTTGATTTTGAATTCACTCAAATTCAGGATGGAATTCAAATTACCTTTCATTCCTTTTGTAATTCGGTGTTTCAAATAGAATCACTACCCACTTTTGATCTAAGAATCCCTTCAAACTTTAAACGTAATTTCAAGCCTATTCTAGCTGAAACCAAAACGTTTAATCACAAATTTGTTCCTCCTCCTAAATTATCCTGATTTAACTTAAAGTTCAGTTTTTATTGAACTTTCAATTCTTACTGAGAAGCTGGCTTGTCCTGCTTCCAATCTAATTTTACTTACTAATCAGG
The DNA here is from genome assembly GCF_007827275.1 of Gillisia sp. Hel_I_86. Taxonomy (NCBI): domain Bacteria; kingdom Pseudomonadati; phylum Bacteroidota; class Flavobacteriia; order Flavobacteriales; family Flavobacteriaceae; genus Gillisia; species Gillisia sp. Hel_I_86. The sequence continues at coordinate 2,258,509 of NZ_VISE01000001.1, forward strand.
CGAAATACCTTTCAACTTGCATTTTATAAAACATTGATCGCATGTCCGGTATTTTATTAAATAATTAAAAATGAATAAAAAAACAAAAAATAATCTTATAGAATTCGGCATTACAGGAACTATTATCCTCACATTGTTTTTAACAGGATTACATACTGAAGTTTTCGGGTTTGTACAACGAGGCATATTGAAAACCGGTTTGATGGATCCAGATGTGGAGTCGAAGTCTACAGCGGCAGAACTATCAAAGAACCCTAAGGCAGATTTCAATTTAAGTCTTATCAATTCCAAAGGGGAGCGTGTGGAAATGGAGGAACTTCGTGGCAAAGTGATCTTCTTTAATATTTGGGCCACTTGGTGCCCTCCTTGTGTGGCAGAAATGCCTGGAATAAATAATATGTACAATGATATGAAAGGCGATGATATTGCTTTCATTATGCTTTCTGTAGATAACGATTTTCAAAAAGCAATTGATTTTAATAAAAGAAAAGGCTATGATTTTGAAGTTTATAAATTGGCAGGTAGCTTACCACCTATGTATGCGTCACAAGCCATCCCAACTACTTATATAATTGATTCCAAGGGAAACTTGGCCCTAACCCATGAAGGTATGGGAGATTATGATAGCAAAGAATTTAAAGCATTTTTAACTAGTCTCAAATAAGCAGCAACTTGTTACGTATCATTTTTTAATAATTAGTTAAAAATAGTGTTATGAGATCTAGAAATCTTTATTTACTCTTATTTATAGTTTTTGTCTCCTCGTTTTCAACATTTGGTCAGGTAATACCACCGCCTAATTGGGAGGTATCAATAGATATGAAGAACCCAAAGGTAGGAGATACTTTGGTTTTAAGCTTTAAGGCAGAAATACCTGAGGATTGGTATTTATATTCCAGTGATTTTGATCCCGATCTGGGACCAATGATCACTGAAATTAATTTTATTGAAAATTCTGATTTTGAAGTTATTGGGGATCTTATTCCAATAGGCTCAAAAGAAAAATATGATCCATTATGGGAAGGTAACTACACCTATTTCATTGATAAAGCGGAATTTCAGCAACAAGTAATGGTATTAAAGAACGATCCATTTATTGAAGCGGTAGCTATTTATCAAATCTGTTCTGATGTGACGGGACAATGTATTCCTTTTGAGACAGATTTGACATGGAGTAAAGAGGAAGAATTAGAAGCAGTTCAGAAAGGAGATGTAGATAGCCTTACGAAAGATTTAAAATCCTTTAAAAATGATTTTAAAGTTGAAGAGAAGGAGGAGGGCGGAGCTTTTATTTTTACTTTTTTCCTACTTTCCTTTGGTGCTGGGCTGGCAGCTTTACTTACTCCCTGTGTTTTTCCTATGATCCCCATGACGGTAACCTATTTTACCAAATCTAGCGGAAGTCGCGCAAATGGCATCAGCCAGGCCTTATTGTATGGGGTTTCGATTATTTTAATTTATACCCTAATAGGAACTGTCTTCTCTTTGTTTTTTGGAGCAGAATTTGCTAATTTTCTTAGTACCCATTGGCTTCCTAATCTATTTTTCTTTGCAGTTTTCTTGTTATTTGCATTATCATTTTTTGGATTATTTGAAATTCGATTACCAAACTCTTTTGTAAATAAAATAGATGCGCAATCCAACAAAGGTGGGATCTTGGGAATATTCTTTATGGCATTTACTTTGGTATTGGTTGGTTTTAGTTGCACTGGTCCAATTGCAGGAACCATCCTTTTACAGGCTGCAAGTGGAGAAACCTTAAAACCATTAGTTGGGATGCTGGGCTTCTCGTTAGCTTTTGCACTTCCCTTCACATTATTAGCCATCTTTCCGCAGTGGTTGAAATCTTTGCCGAAAAGTGGAAGCTGGCTTAATACCGTTAAAGTGGTGCTAGGTTTTGTAGAACTGGCATTGGCTCTAAAATTTTTAAGTATAGTAGATCAGGTGTATCATTGGGATTTTCTAGATCGTGATATATACCTAGCACTTTGGATCGTGATTTTTTCATTTCTAGGATTTTACTTATTGGGTAAAATTCAATTTCCTCATGAAAAGAAAACGGAGAGTGCTTCAGTAGCTAGGGTCATATCTGCCATATTGGTTTTTAGTTTTGTGGTCTATTTGATTCCCGGATTGTTTGGAGCTCCTCTAAAGCCATTAGCTGGCTATTTGCCACCTTTGGGAAGCCAGAGTTTTAATATGCTTTCATCAAGACCTGAAATGCTAAGCTTAAGCGAAAACAATCTCACAGAGTGTGAGGCTCCTAAATATGGTGATTTTTTAGAGCTGCCGCATAACATCCAGGGATATTTTGATTATGACCAGGCACTGGAATGTGCCCAAAAGCAAAACAAACCCTTATTTATTGACTTTACGGGACACGGGTGTGTGAATTGTAGAGAGATGGAAGCTACAGTTTGGAGTGATCCTGAAGTTTTAAAACGCCTCAAAAATGATTATGTGGTTGTGGCACTCTATGTAGATGAAAAAACAGAATTACCAGAATCTGAATGGTACATCTCCGATTATGATGGAAAAACAAAGAAGACCATTGGGAAACAGAATTTGGATTTTATGATCCAAAAGTTAAATGCCAATGCCCAGCCTTACTATACCTTAGTAGATACTAATGGCTCGTTATTGAGTACACCAAAAGGCTATGATCTAAATGTTAAAAATTTCGTTGAATTTTTGGATAATGGCACGCAAGAATTCGAAGCAAGACAAGAAAAAAATAGTGCATCTACCGGAATAGTTCAGCAAGAAAATGAATGAAAATCACCGTATATTTAGTTGCCTAATTATTTAAAAATGTTGATTAAATAGAATGTTCCTAAAAAATTTAGGTTATCTTTTAGAAAGTTGTGGAACTATCAATTTCTCATACTTCCTTTCGATAGAGCTATAGATTTTTATTGCACCGATGTTCTTGGCGACGCACCTTGCAAGTTCCAAGCCCTGTAGGGCGGATTTCTTTATCTTTTCCAGAAAGACAAACCAGTTCAAGTAGCCCCAAAGGTACTTGGTCGAAACCCCATAAAACTTCTTGACCCATCTCTCATAGCGGTTGTCTCGGGAATTGACGTGCTGTACGTGATAGCACCTGTCCTTTACATGTTGGCGCGACGCCACAAAGGTATGGTGCTCGAGTTCGTTGTCCCTTGCCCATTTGATTATCGAAGGATGGGAATCGGAATACAGTACGTTGCCCGGTGCGATGAGCCCACCTATCGTGTTCTGGACGCTTTTCGCATCTATCCTGCCGATCTTTGCCACAAGCATGGTCCTCCCGTCGTTCCTGCCCGAGGCGACCACCACCGAGACCTTGTCGTTGCTCACGCCCCTTTTGGTTTCCCTGTCGCTGGGCCTCTTGTAGGATCCCTTCCAAGGTTCCGCCGCCCCTTGTCGTTGATGTCTAACTGCTTGTCGTCGCACTCCACCACCAACAACAGGTATTCTTGGAACTTTTCCAGCTTCTTTATGCCGTCAACGGCAGTACCGGTAAAGTCGTTGAAGGTCTTGTGGCAAGACCTGCACGTGTAGCGCCTGCGCCCCTTGTAGTGCCCGTGACCGTATATGTCCAAGTCTTCGCAGTGAGGGCAATACACCGGGCGGTCGTTGCCGATGTCCCAGCCCACAAGCCCTAGGTCGGGGACGTTGAGCCCCCGATGGAGAAGCTGCGCCAGCTCGATCTTCTCGGCTCGATCCAGATCGTTTAAAATATTGCGTAAATCCATTTGTCGTAAATTTGATCGATGTATAAATAATAAATTTCCACATTATTCTAAAACATAACCATTTCAATTAACCAAGGATGAGATCTTTTTTGCTTCTATAGAACCAGATTTTAACGTTTTACCAATTATTTTGAAACATTTTAGAAGCCGATATGCCGATCAAAAATGGATTATTTATGATTTAAAACGAAATTTTGGATTATTTTATAACTTGCAGGAAACCAGTTATATAAATTTCGATTTTAAATCAAATAAGCATCTCTATTCCGCAAACACCAGTATTTACTGTATTTCAGAAATAGATTTTCAAAAATTATGGCAAGGATATTTTAGAAGCACCAATATAAAATCCAGAGAAAACTTGAAATCACACCTTCAACATGTACCCAAAAGATATTGGAAATATTTAACTGAAAAGAGTTCTTGGCAAAATTAAAAAATAGTTTAAATTTGCGGTTCAACTAATTAAACATATTTTACAATGAAAAAATTATCTTTATTATTATTGGCTGCTGTATTCTCTTTATCAATCTATTCTTGTAGAGAAACAACAGAAGAAAAAACAGAAGACGCTATAGAAGATGCTGCTGATGACATGGACGACATGGAACATGACGTGGAAGCTGCTGCTGATAACGTTGGAAATGAAGTTAAAGAAGAAATTGATGGAACTGATGGCGTAAATGGGGATGACGATTTATAGTCTGTTACATTTATAAATTTTAAAAGCCATCTTAATAAAATAAGATGGTTTTTTCAGTTTAATTATTAAATTTTTGCTTGTCCGTAAAGTATCCTAAACTGAAAAATGACGTCATTCTGTCCCGACCGATCGGGAGTTTCAGAATCTCATTTCAATGTAAATCAATGCAATATTGAGACCCTGAAATAAATTCTGGGTGACGAAAGAGCTTTTAGGACAGAAAACGGATATACATTTTAAATTTAAATCTTATGAAAAAATTATTTTTAATATTGATGGTTGCTGCGATGGCAACATCGGTATATTCTTGTAGGGAAACAACTCAAGAAAAGACTGAGGAGGCTTTGGAATCTATTGGGGAAGATATAGAAGAAAACACAAAAAAGGCCGCAAATAAAATTGAAGAAGGAGCCGAAAAGGTAGCAAAAGAAATAGATGAAGAGGTTCATAATACAGATGATGTAAACGGCGAAGAAGCCGCAGATGATATGAACTAACATCATACTCTTAAAAATAAAAAACCGCCAATTGGCGGTTTTTTATTTTTCTAGTCAATTTCAAATTGGACTCCTCGCTTTTTTCTACGCAGAACCTAAATTTAATCATTAGAATTCCCCGATGGCTCTGCCTCGGAGGTTTTAGAGGAAAGTTTGAAAACGGATGGTTTTCATAAAATGTTATAACTTTCTTCCGTTGAATACCTCGACGGCTCTGCCTCGAGGATTTTTTAATTGTTCTGTTGTTAATGTTTCTTTGCTAAATGGGTTCATGCAAATAATCCAGGTACCTGTAGATAATAAAATGAATTCCTTATTGGAACTTTCATTATCCTCCAATACAGGAATAATGGAAGACGAACTATCGTGCAAGCCTTTGCCCACTGCCATTTCTTGCCCGTTAACTATTGATAAAGTTGCATTTTTACCAGGTTGTGGTTCTGGTAATTTAATGTTTTCTTTACTTAACCAGCTATGGTATTGCATCGTATCAACATCCCAGATTGCGGTGTGCCCCCCAAGCGAAGTGTAATCGGCTGTTACTTTTTTTGAAAAAAGATAACTTAAATATTGAGGGTAATGTAAGATGGAACCTACTTTGGACCAAAAGTGAGGTTTGCTATGTTTTAGCCAATACATTTGTAAGCCTGAATTTAACATACCATAAGCAGGTGATGCTGCTTTTCTCGAGAATTCTTCTACACCACCATTTGCTTCATAAAGCGGGTTAAAATCAATCTTCAATGGTTTTAAGTAGTTGTAAAGCGGTGTAATCATATTTCCTTCTTTATCCAAATAGACCAAAGTAGCACCATGAGTAGAGAAGTTAATAGCATTTATGGTAAATTCATTAATCTCTTGAATGGTTTTAATCTCGTTTTTTATCCAGGCTTCAATAGATTCTATATCTAAAATTACTAGACCGATCAAAATCCGAACGTAATTTTAGACCACTTTTTGTCGGACTTACATGGCCTTCGCATTGGAACGAAGGATTTTCTAATGTTGCCAGCTTCTTTAATAAAACAAATGATGCAGATGAAATAGGAATGATGTTGGCGAACATATTCTTAAATGGTCACTTACTGAAAAAATGGAGAATAAAACCTCGAACCACAAAACTATTGTTCTTGATCATAGTTTTGGTGCCAAATTAATGTTGCGTGCTGTTATGGGCGCTAGTATGATGAAAGAGGAATCTCACCCAGTAGATCTTTTAATCAATCTAGAATCAGCATATAGTATTAACCGTAATTCCAAAAAAGGGATGGAAGAGACATACGACTATCAAGAGAGGAAAAAATATGCTGATCATATTGCCTTAATATGGAGCGAACACGACAAGGCAGTTACTAAGGCATTCTATGCTCTTTTTGCTGGAAGTCGGAGAGCCTATAAAAAAGTAACTAAATTAAGAACCAGGAATAATTATAAAAATATTGAAGTAGCAAAAGTAGAAAATGTTGGTAAAATAAATTTTTTGAGTTAGTCATTTAAGTTCTGTAATTTGGTATCAACAAAACGGCTATTATGGAAGATTTTAAAGGGCAGAGTATACTAAACTTTATAAAAGAACTGCCAAATGATGATGCTTGCAAGGCATATCTAGCGAAGATAAAGTGGCAGGATGGCTTTACCTGTATGAAATGCGGCCATCAAAAAGGTTGTGAAAAGGCTGGCCATAAATATCAGTGCTACGGTTGCCAGCACGTAGAGAGTTCCACTGCAAACACCTTGTTCCACAAGGTCAAGTTCGGACTGCAAAAGGCTTTCTGCGTTGTCTTTGAAATGAGCACCAGCAGTAAGAGCGTTTCAAGTATCCAGATGGGCAAACGTTTTGATATCCGTCAGGGAACAGCCTGGTATTTTATGCAGAAAGTCAGAAAGGCGATGAAGAGCAGTCAAAGATATCCCTTGTCAGAGTTGATCCATGTCGATGAATTTACCGTTGGTGGAAAAGAAGAGGGAAAACAGGGAAGAAGCTATGATTCCAAGAAGAAAAAAGCTGTTATCGCCGTTGAGCTGAGCGAAAAGCACCAGATTAAAAGAGTCTATGTAAAATCCATCGATGATTATTCGGCAAAGTCATTGACCCCGATATTTGAAGAGCACATCAGCAAAAATCGTTACTGACAAATGGAAAGGTCATGAACCTTTGAAGGCGTTGTACAATATTGAGCAGAAGTTCAGTGACCAAGGCAAGAACTTCAAGGAACTACATATCGTTATAATGCAATTGAAATCTTGGTTGAGGGCTATTCCGAACCATGTTAGTAAATAAATGGCATATCCCATCCTACTTTGATGAGTTCTGTTTTAGGATAAACCGCTCACAGAGCAAACAAAGTATCTTTCACCAAACAATAGAAAGAATGGTGGCCGCTAATCCAACATTTCAAGGAAGTATAAAACAGTCGCTAAACGTATAACTCAATAAATTTATTTCCTCGCGTTGTTTTTCATGCGTTTTGGCTCATACCAGAGCCAAAAACCAGTTACTGAGAACAGAAGGAGTGCCACGCCCATAATGCTGGTATAACTCACTTTTATGATTCCATTAGGTGTCTTAAAATAATCGTCCAGAATAGAGCCATCGTGAACCTGCTCTACAAAGTCGGCTCGTCGAATTCCTATCTGCAACAAATCTCCGGTGGCACCATCCAGTTGAATACTGTTGAGATGCTCTGCAAAAATGAATTTCACAATGCCTTTTTCTTTGCGTATATCTATGCGGTCCAGTTCTAGGGAAAGTGTTCTCCCTACAGAGTCATGAAGCACTTTAAAGGCTTTCTGCTCTAAATCTGCCAGAGGCAGCCATTCTACCAATTTCGAAGAAGTTCCATTAGTAGTTGCCGGCAACAACATCCCGCCGCTGTGCTTCTTCCATCCCAATAACACCCCAGATACCGATATAAAAATAAAAAATACGAATAGGAAAATACCCATAATGCGATGTATTTTTCGCGTATTGCGTAGCAGTTTGGCTTGTTTTTTTCGCGTATTTTTTACTGCCATTTCAATTTATTTATATTTGTCGCACGGCTGACTTTATTTATATTGTATTTTTCGGGAACTACCAATTGAATACACAAGTAATTACAACCAAATTTAAAACTTTAGCGGAAAACAAACCACCTAAAATAACCACAACCATTGGGCTTTGAATTTCAAAATCAAGCTCTCTATGCTTATCTACATTTAAAACCTATTTGCTTCAATACGGAAACAATACAAACGAAAACAGTGATTTAGATAAATTATTTTAAAATCATTACTAATAATATATCTCAATTTCAATGTGGAATCTTTTATGAATCTATATAAACATAATTTGTGCCTACTAAATGGAAGGCTATTTCAATTGGATAGAAATTAACCTTCCATTTGCAGGACTTAAAATTATAATGCGTACTGCCCTTTTAACCTTAAGTTCACCTCTACATCCTCATCACTGGTATTTCTAAAAAACCATCCGTGTTTTCCTTCATAAGGAGCAAAAAAAGTACCGACCATATTGTTGGAGTTGGCAATGGTGTAACTTTCAAAGTAAACTTCCTTCACCTCTTTTTCTTGTTTTACTTCACCGTGAAAATCGAAATAGAGTATCTCCCCATTCGTGGTAGTCCATTCGTATTTCATTTTCCCATGCTTAAGCATATTTATTTTAAATTCAATTCCTTTTCCTGCTGGTACAATGACTTTGGTTTCATCTTCCTGCAAACTTAATTGAGTATTTGGAGGAGGATTATCGGCCTCTTTAGGTCTTTCCACAGTAGGCCCTGAACCTGCTTTTTCTAGCTTGATTATTTGGGTAGAAGGATTTGCGGCAATAACTCCTAAATTATTTGTTTCGGCTTTTTCGGGAACGTAAAGCTTGCTAAATCCCAACAGTTCTCCAGTACCTGTGGGATCCATTCCAAATTCTGCTGGCAATACTGCTATTACTAATAACAGCGCACCAACAAGAAGTGAAATTAGTGTCGCTTTTATAATTTTACTTTTTTCCAATACTGGATGCTTCATTTCTGACATGGTTATTTTTTTTAAGATGTAAAGTAGCCTGTTAATTGAAAGCCGAGCAGTAAAAACCCAGCGGCCATAAGTGCTGTATTTGTAATTGTTGAAAATTTCATAAAACTAGGTTGTCTTCTCCATACCGTGATAAGTAGCAATACTATCGCTAAGGCAATAAATTGTCCTATTTCTACACCTATATTGAAACCTATTAAATTTGTAAATAGTCCTTCGCGGTCGAATTTGAATTCTTGCAATTTACTTGCAAGGCCAAAACCGTGAAATAATCCGAAGATTAAAACTGCTGCCTTCGTATTGGGCTGTTTACCAAAGAACTGCTTAAATCCGCCCAGATTATCGAATCCTTTGTATACGATAGATAGTGCTATAATTGCATCAATTAAGTATGCATTAATGTTAATATCTGCTAAAACACCTAAAAGTAAAGTGGTACTGTGACCAATTGTAAAAAAACTAACATATAATAGCACTTCTTTTGGTTTATATAGAAAGAAAATAACCCCTACCAAAAATAATAGGTGGTCATAACCTGTAATCATATGTTTAGCTCCTATATACAAAAAGGGCCCGAAGGCAACACCATTGTTTCCTAACAAAAAGGTTTGTGTGTTTTCATCGACACCGTGCGCAAATGCGGTAGTGCAAAATGCGCAAACAACAGTTAATACCAGAAAGGATATTATCTTTTTTATTTTCATAATAAATTAGATTTAATCCCATTGCACCTTGAGGCACAATGGGATTTCAATTATTAATGTGCGTGCCCGTGGGATTTAACCTGCTCTATACTATCCATTTTCATTTTGCGGGCCATTTGGATGCTATCCTGCGTACTCATCATTTCCATATTGTTGTCTTTATTAACATTTTCCTGGACATTCGGAGTAGCTTCCTCCTTTTTTGTTTCCTTGCAAGATGCGAATAGGGTCGTCAATGCAACTGCTGTAATAAAAAATACTCTTTTCATAATTTATTGATTTAGATATTTACTGATTTTAAAATTTTATTTTTACTGCTTTTTGGGATTCTTGTTTTGATTGTCCATAAAGTATCCTAAACTGAAAAGGGACGTCATTCTGAACTTGTTTCAGAATCTTATTTCAATGTAAATCATTGCAATATTGAGATCCTGAAATAAATTCAGGGTGACGAAAGAACTATTAGGACAAAAACCGGATATACATATTCTTGTTTCATGATTTAATTACATTTGAAACTAAATTTATTTTTTATTTAAAATATACCTCTTAAAAATTGTTCCTAAATCTTTCTCTGAAAACCATATATCGCTTGGATGAAGATGAAGCACAGGAGCCTGTTGGCATCTATCATTGCAATCCATTTTATCAACTTCAATTTTACCTTTCAAGTTATATTTCTTTATATAGTATTCTAAACGCTTTCCTTTTTTCTTTCGGCAGTTTGCACCGTTACACTGATAGATGACGGGTTTATTGTTTTTAGAATCTTCCATAATGCTATTGTTTATAGTGAACACTCAAATTTTTACTGCTACATTTTTCATAGCAAATATTAATGTATAATTGCCTTCGATTTTATTTGATCTGAATTTCTAATAGTTTCTTTTGGTCTAAGAAACAGAAATACAATCAGCAACAGCGACAAAGTGATAATTCCTCCATAGAGAAATTCCTTTTCGGGGAAATTGGTTCCCAAAAACCCGGCTATCGGATATGCGAATGCCCACCAAAGATGTGAAAACGCAAAATGGGAGCCATATACTTTTCCTTGTTCACTATCTGATATATTCTCTCCTATAAGTGTTTCTGAAGGTATTTCTGCAAGACTTTGCCCTAAACCTGCAACGATCCAAAATGCAAAGAGCAGGGAAAAATTCAGGTAATTTGCGGCACTAATTGCTAGACCCAATACTAATGCTCCCAATACTAAGGAAACCTGCCTCGATTTGGATTTATCTATAGCACCAGAAACGAAAGCAGCGACTGTTGCACCAATACCGAAGGCAGCCATAATTAAACCATAATCCTTATCGGTAAGATCCAATCCGCTTTTTACAAGAATGATTGTATTCACCAATATAAAAGCTCCGGCCATCGCTGTTACCAGTTCTATGAAAAGCGCAAAACGTATGTATTTGTTTTGAAACAAAAGTCGAATGCCTTTGGTTACATCTTGCCAAGTTGTAAGTTGTTTTTTCGAAATATCTTCCTTAGGTACATTCAAGAAATCTTTTGGAAGGGTTAAAAGCAAAATGCCCGCGACAATAAATGTAGCTGCATCAACCAAAAATATTTCGCGAGCACCCAACCAAACTGCAAGGATACCTGCCAATCCTGGCCCTAAAACTCCCAATAACTGATACGTGGCAGCCGATAGACCAATAGCTTGCCGATATAATTTCTTGTCAACTATCTGTGGAATTATAGACCTATAAGTAGGACTAAAAAAAGCATTGAAAACATTCATAAGGAATACCAAGACATAAATCTGCCATTCGGCGGTAATGAACGGTAGCAAGGCGACAAGTCCCATCCTAATAAAGTGGGTCGTGTACAGAATCTTTTTTCGGTCTATCCGGTCTGCTAGTACACCTGCAAAAGGTGAAAAGATGATAAAGGCGGTTACCCGCAATGTGAGGGCAGTGGCCAAAATTATCGCAGCCCTTCCTTCCCCAAATTGATAGGCCAATAATGCCAAACCGACCCAAGTGAAGGCATCCCCCAACAGGCTGATGGTCTGTGCGAGATATACCTTCGCAAACAGCTTATTTTGCAGTGCTTGAAAGGGTTCTATTAATTTGGATATAGCCTTGCCGATTTTTATCCTGATATCTTAAAATTATTTTTCAAATTGGGACTACTCTTCTTCTTCAGAATTTCTCAATGCAGACAAGATGGAATAAGCATTTTTGGTCACAGGCTTAAAACTGTTGACATCAGCACTTTCAGCAAAAGTTATGGCCGTGTACCCTTCCTGCTCAATTCCTTTTTTAACCTGTTCCAATCTAAATGTATAGCCGCTATCAGAATTTTCGGTTTGAAAGATTACAAAATCTTTCCCTTCATATTGAACAATAGCTTCAGAAGGGATCGCCATCTGCTTATTTGTACCGCTTTCGATCCAAGCTTTCACGTACATTCCCGGTAATAATCCTTTTTTGTCCTCTTTGTTTAAATGGCTGTAAACTGGTGTGATACGATCGCTTCCGGTAGCTTTTCCTATTAAGAAAACCTCGGCGGTACGGTTGAATTTATTATCATTGGCAAGGGAGAATTTTACGGTTTGGCCTACTTTAATTTTTCCCAGGTCTTTTTCAAAGGCGTTCAATGCCAGATGAATATCGTCCAAATTAACTACTTCAAAAAGCACATCTTGTGGGGATACATAATCACCGATGTTTACTTTGCTCGCTTTTACAAAACCTGTAATAGGGGCATAAAGGTTGGCAGTTCGGGTTATGTTGCCATTTTGGACATTACTTCTACTGATTCCCGCCAGCGCAAGCTGTTGTTCGTATGCCTTAACGCGACCTTGCGTTATTTTATAATCTGAGGAAACCTGTTGAAAGGTTTTTGCCGAATTGATATCCTCTTCCCGCAATTGTTTTTGGCGGTTATATTCTTCTTCAAGAAATTGTAGCCTGCTTAAACTTTCCAAATAATCCTGTTGTATTTGGATAAATTCAGGATTTTCGATCGTAGCCAAGACCTGCCCTTTTTTAATCGCTTCCCCAGGCAGTCTCCCGGCAGTTTTTAAATAACCTCCTAAAGGTGCAGATACAGAGGCCATACTTTTGGGCTCCACATCAATAACACCGTTGAGTTTAATAATATTGCTAAGATTTCTCATTTCTATCTGTCCGGTTTCTATTCCGGCAAGATTGTATTGATCCTTTGTAAAAGTGACCTGTTTGGCCCCGTTTGCAGCAGGTTGTTCTTTTGGCATAGAAGCTTCTGCGGAAGTTTCCGTTTTTTCTGAATCCTTGTTGCCGCACGCTACGATCAATAAGGTTGATAAAATGAGCAACGGGAATTTTGTATTGAATTTAATTTTCATCTTTTTATATTTTATATAATATCATTAAGATTTTTACAAGCCCAATAAGGCTTCTATTACAATGATGGACTGATTATATTGATAGAGGGTGTTTAGATATTCTGTCTGGATGGTATTCGCCAAAGTGAGGTTCTGCAAGTACTGTGCATAGGAAACGTTCCCACTTTTAAAGCTCTTTTCCGAATTGTTGATGATAAGCTCTGCTTGTGGCAGGGCTTCATTTTGATAGTAATTGAGCGTGCCTTGAAGTTTATAGTATTCTTGTAACAAACTTTGTAGTTCTCCTTGTAATTGGGTTTGGTTCAGCTCAAGTTGGGATTGGGCGATATCCTCTTCGATTTTTGCCGCCTTTATCTTGGAACGATGCCCTCCCGGAAAAATAGGGATAGCCATGCCTACCTGAAAATAGGAAAACCGATCACCATTATCATATTGAATGTCCTGGCCATTTACAAATTGATCGCCTATAAAGGATTGACTGTTATAACCGAACATAAGATCGGGTAAAACTTTGTTCCTCTCCACGTTGGTCTCCCGTTTTCTTACGGCCAATTGTTGTTTTAAATAAACGAACGGGGGGCTTTGTTCCACCGACTGACTTTCAATATCCAAATCGATCTCGTTAGGAACAAGTTCAGTGTCTGTAACACTTATATTATCATTGGTGTTCAATACTACCTGTAAGCGTTTTTTGGCAATTCTCATATCCGCCTCATTTTGTTGAAGCTTATTTTTTATTTGCATCGATTGTGTGGCCGAGGTCACACTTTCCAGCTTTGTGGATTCTCCTGTTTTATAACGCATTGAACTGGATCGGTCAAGATTACTGTATAGACTATCTTGACGCTGCAACAAACGTTCATTCTCCATTAGAAACATATACCTCAAATAGGCAGATTTAACATCCGCAATCAGTTCATTTTTCTCTATAATCTTGAGTTGCTCACTGCTATTGACCCTGGCTTTCGCCAACTTGAATTGACTGGTGTAAACCGTGGGAAAATTAATTCGCTGAGTAACGCCATATAGGTTGTCTTTCAACGTAGGTGTATTAAATTCGCCTCTTGAATAGGAAAATTCTGTTCGGGGTATGGTAATCGCGCCATATTTTCCCGTTTTTTCAACATCTATTTCATATTGCGCGATCTTAATGCGGTTATTATTTTGAAGGGCAATTTCAATGGCTTGCTCTAAAGTAAGTTTACGCTCCTGCGCTTGATTTGTTTCCTGTGCTTGAAGTTGCGTCGCTGGAAAAAACATACCACCGATTACAATTAAAGTGGTGGCTATTTTCTTTTTTCTAAAATTGAATTTGACCTTGCCTTCCGTAAAATAAATGTACAGGACGGGTAGAACAATCAGTGTTAGCGCTGTAGCTGTAATCAGCCCACCTATTACCACAGTGGCCAGTGGCCGCTGCACCTCTGCACCAGATGATGATGACAATGCCATCGGCAAGAAACCTAAGGCCGCTACCGTGGCGGTCATCAATACCGGTCTCAACCTCACGCGCGTACCCTTAAGAACACGTTCATAAATATCGGTCACGCCTTCTTTATCAAGCCTGTTGAATTCAGCTACCAGCACGATACCGTTTAAAACGGCCACACCAAATAATGCAATAAATCCAATCCCAGCCGATATACTGAAGGGAAGGTCTCGTATCAGAAGTGCAAAAACACCTCCAATGGCAGATAATGGTATCGCGGTAAAAATGAGCAAACTTTGTTTTATTGAACCGAAGGCAAAATAGAGCAGTATTAGAATAAGCAATAAGGCTACTGGTAAAGCGATCATCAATCTTTGATTTGCCTCTTTTAAGTTCTGAAATTGTCCGCCATAGGTTACATAATAGCCAGCCGGCATATCAACATTAGCACCCATAATCTGTTTAATATCATCGACTATGCTCTGAACATCCCTTTCACGCACATTAAATCCTATGGTAATACGCCTTTTGGCATTATCACGTTGAATCTGTACAGGTCCAGGTTCAAAGGAAACGTTGGCTACCTCACTAAGCGGAATTTGCCTTCCCTCTGGAGTGCTGACATATAAATTCTGTACATCGGTGATATCAGTTCGGTAGTCCTTATCCAATCGAACCACTAGATCAAAACGGCGTTCTCCTTCATATACAAGTCCAGCAGAAGTACCTGCAAACGCAGTTTCGATAGCATTATTTACATCCTCGATATTCATCCCATACTGGGATATCTTATCACGGTCCATTTGAATATTTATCTGCGGTAAACCTGTAATTTCCTCCACATATAAATCTTCCACACCTTCTACGGATTTTATTTTGCTACCAACATTGCTGGCCAGATCTGAAAGGATGTTAAGGTCTTCTCCGTAAATTTTGAGTACTACATCTTGTTTGGCGCCGGTCAATAATTCATTGAATCGCATTTGTATAGGCTGCTGGAAACTAAAAGTAGCGTTTGGAATAACCGATAAGGATTCCTGCATTTTCTCTATCAAACCTTCTCTTCCTTCTGCACTTGTCCAGTCCTCTTTGGGACTCAGGATTACCATCATATCTCCTGCTTCAATAGGCATAGGGTCTGTTGGTATTTCCCCTGAACCAATCTTGTTGACTACTTGCGTTACTTCATCTGGATATTCATTTAATAATATGGTCTGGGCCTTTTGGGAAACATCGATCATTTGGTCAATAGAGCTCCCAACGGGCACTCGGGTTTCCACTGCGAAATCCCCTTCGTCCAACTGCGGAATAAACTCACCACCCATATTGGCGAACACTACCAGCGTAATAACGAATAATCCTATTGCCAATCCAATTACCAAAAGCTTTGCATGAAGGGCGGCTTCTATAATAGGTCTATAAAGACGCTGAAAGAAATCCATCATCTTATCGGAAAAATTCCTTTTATGCTCCGTCTTACGGCCTAAAGCAAGGGCAGACATCATCGGAACATACGTAAGCGATAAAATCAATGCTCCCAAAATGGCGAAAGAAACCGTTTGGGCCATTGGGTGGAACATTTTTCCTGCTACCCCGCTTAAAGCCATAATGGGTAAATACACAATGAGTATAATTATTTGTCCAAATGCTGCGGAATTCATCATTTTACCAGCAGATCGTTTTACTTCGGTATCCATCTGTTCAGAAGATAATTTTTCAACTCCGGCATACTTCTTTTTACTGGTATGAATCCCGAACATCACAGATTCAACAATGATTACCGCCCCATCTACGATAAGACCGAAATCTATTGCGCCCAAACTCATCAAGTTTCCCGAGACCCCAAAGAGGTTCATCATTGATATTGCAAAAAGCATTGAGAGCGGTATAACAGAAGCCACTATCAATCCACCCCTAAAATTTCCCAGAAAGAGAATCAGTACAAATATCACAATCAACGCCCCTTCCGTAAGATTGGTAGTCACCGTTCCTATCGCACGATCCACCAATTTTTTCCTATCCAGGTACGGCTCAATGGTCACCCCTTCGGGCAAGGTTTCCTTAATCTGTTCAATTTTATCTTTTACAGCATTAATAACCGCTGAAGAGTTTGCTCCTTTTAGCATCATTACAATCCCCGTGACCACTTCGCCTTCTCCATTTCGAGTAGCAGCCCCGTAGCGTACACCGTGACCAAACTGTACTTTGGCAACATCCCTTATTAGTACTGGCGTTCCATTACTTACTTTAACAACAATCTTCTCTAGCTCTTGTAAATTATTCACGAGGCCTTCACTACGTATGAAATAGGCATTGGGTCCCTTATCAATATAAGCCCCACCAGTATTTTGATTGTTTTTTTCCAGGGCGGTAAAAATCTCCTCGATAGTAACGTTCACACTTTGAAGTTTATCGGGGTCTATCGCAATTTCATATTGCTTAACAAAACCTCCAAAACCACTGACTTCAGCAACACCAGGCGTTCCCAATAACTGCCGTTTGATAATCCAATCCTGTATAGAGCGCAGCTCCGTTGCATCGTATTGGTCCTCATATCCTTCTTTGGGATGAATCACATATTGATATATTTCACCCAGCCCAGTGGTTACGGGTGCCATTTCAGGCTCTCCCACACCCTCAGGTATATTTTTAGCTGCCAAAGACAAGCGTTCTTGAACTTGCTGTCGTGCCCAATAGAGGTCGGTATCTTCCTCAAATACAATGGTTACAATGGAAAGCCCAAAGCGGGAAAAAGAACGCATATCCTTTATCCCAGGTATGCTTACCATTGTTTGTTCAACGGGAAATGTTACAAGTTGTTCTACCTCCTGAGCTGCAAGGGTAGGGGAAACGGTTATGACCATTACCTGATTGTCCGTAATATCGGGTACGGCATCTATGGGCAGTTTTGTTAGGGAATAAACTCCCCAGCCTATAAGGAACAAGGTTAATATTCCGACAACAAGTTTGTTGTTGATCGAAAATTGAATGATTTTATCTAACATTATAGTAGAAGAATTTTAAGATGGAAAACGAAAATATGAAACACCAAGAGCTGACTTCATAGACGTTTTTTAAAAGACTATGGTTTTTAAACTAAAGATAATTAATGGTAGCTATGACAAAAGAATATTGCATAACTAAATCGTGATATAAGCAGCATCAAGCTCAAAAATGCTTGAGTGTATATAACACTTTCAGAAATTAACAAGAAGGTGGCCCCCGAAGGGTATGGGAAGGTAATGCCGAAAAATATGGAATTATAGGATAATCCCGAAAACGTTGCTTTTCAAAATTCGCGAACCAAATTTCTTGATTGTCAATGTGAACATTTAAAGGCGAGTTTTGAAAAATTTTAATTTTTACATCTAGCTTTTTAATGGTGCCCGTTACATACTTTAAACTTCTTTCATTCAAAGAATGCTGAAAGTGCTCAAAAATATGGCCAAGCTCTAGATGTTCTTGAGCTATTTGTTGAGAACCTATTTCAGAAGCAGTGGAAACGTCTTCAGCATCAATATGAGGCACGATGTCGTGGCCTATCATAATGAAGGCTGCTGCAAAGAACAGTATATTTCTAAATAGCTTCAATGCAATTGTTTGATAAAGCAGCGAATTTATGAAATTTTTTTACACTTTAGGTAAATTTAAAGTACGAAAATTTTAACTATTCGCAATCCCCTCTGATTTATTAATACACAGGGGGATTACAAATTAGTTATCTGTTATTAAAGCTCAATACTTAAATATCCTCTTTTCTGAAGTTGAAAATTATGTAACAAGCCATTGTCCACAACTTCTAACTCATGCGGTAAATCTTCTTTACTAACTTTGAATTTTTTCAAAGATAAACCACAAACTACAATTTTTACGTGGGCTTTTTTTGCTTTTGCTATAAAGCTCTTCATCATTTCCTTATCTATAAGGCTTTCAACAGTTTTTCCGCAAATGATCGCTTGAAAATCGCCAAAACTTTCTCCATCTTCTTCCGCTAGAGCCTCTGCTGTTAAAATAATAGGCTGAAGTTGAGGGATCTTTTTTGTAAGCACTACATAATTATGTGAATGCTGTGCTTGTTTAGTAGTTTGTGCATTTAGAGAATTGGTAAATGTTAGTGCTAGGATAGTTAAACCTAAAATTAGCTTTTTCATATGTATATAATTATTGTTTTTAAATGGTCATATGCAATTCGCATATGTTTATCGGTATTTGTATTTTATTTTCGTTATGCTCATTTCAAAGTTATTGTTTTTGAAATGTTTGAATGTCGTTTAAGATAAAAAATAGCAATCCCCCTAAAATTGCCATATTCTTAAAAAGAGGGCCTAAAGTATGTATTTGTCCAGCCTGCACGGTCAAGGTTATTGGAACTAAAACCGCCGCTAGCGCCATTGCCGCCCATTTGGTTTTATAACCAACTAAAAGCAAAAATCCTGCAATCATCATTAAAACTCCAGAGATGATTATCAAATACTCGGGATTGCCAAAAAAATAGGCAATTCCTTTGAACCTGGCTTGGTCAATTCGGTATATAGTCTTTTCGAGGTTTAGAATATGATTAAAACTCGCCACCAAAAATATGCCGCTCAATAAAATACGAAACAGCTGAACCGATCTATAGGAAACTGAAATGGTTGTTTTCATAAGATTCAATAGTTAATGTGAATAAATTTGTCCGGAAAAATCAGATATTTCCAAACCTTTTATCAAGAATTATACTATTGAATATTTTGGAGGCGGATATAATTTTCCGGGATGTATACTTATAACCAATGGCCTTATATATACATATTTCCTAAAATCCAGGTCCTGGGTTTCAGGAATTTCTTTTCCCACAATAAAATGATAATTATTTGAACAGATCCTGGCCAGTTTCAAGATTTGAATTGGAGAGGAGTTTTCAATATTGTGGACCGTTTCCTTCAAATTATTATCTTTCTTTTCACAGAAAGGATTAAGCAGGACTACCTGATCAGTTTTAAGCATTAAACCGATTATATCAGAATCTACCGTGACCAGTTTTCCTGAAAAAACCATCAACAGAACTATCGCTATATATTGTTTTTCGAACATAAAAGTTTTCAAATATATATGATTTTACCTCTACTCCATGTAACCATTGTTACATAAAGATTATTCATGGAGCTTGTGTAACAATGGTTACCGAATGTCTATTCAAATAGCCTTATATTTAAAGGCAATAATCAAAAAGAAAGAAGATCATGGAATATTATTTTGCTAAAACGGTAACTGGAGAATTTGAAGAAGTAATTAAAAAAGTTACACATGAATTGGAGAAGGAAGACTTTGGGATATTAACGGAAATAGATATTTCAGCAACCTTGAAGAAGAAATTAGATATCAATTTTAAAAAATATCGAATTTTGGGCGCTTGCAACGCTCCTTATGCGTATAAAGCTTTAAAAGCGGAAGATAAGATAGGCACAATGTTGCCTTGCAATGTGATTGTCCAAGAATTGGAAAATGGAAAAATCGAAGTCGCAGCAGTAAATCCAATGGCCTCCATGCAAGCGGTAAAAAATAAAGATTTAGACAACATCGCCAAGGAGATTGGATATAAATTAGAAAAAGTGGTAAACCAAGTTTAAACTCTCAATTGTAGAAAATGAAAAGAGAAAATCCTGCCAAAAAAGAAATCAGTAATCAGAATTATACAGAAAGTCGTAGAACTACCTATTGTATTAGTCAGCGGTACGGTTCCCAGACTTTTTCTGAAATTCTAAAAAATATAAAAGAAGCATTGACCAAAAGGGATTTTAATGTCCTTTTGGAATTAGCTCTGGATGAATATTTAAAAGAGGATATAGAGGATATGCCACCACATGTCATTCTATCCGTATGTAATTCTGGAACCGCAGCCAAAGCACTAGCTGCCGATCTTCAAAGCGGAGTTTTTTTACCCTGCAACATAACAGTAAAAGAAGTAGATCAGGGGAACATTGAAGTTTCTATTGAGGATACTACTGTTACTTGGGCTTCATCAAATACAGATGAATTAGGCGAACTAGCTAAAAACACTACAGAAACACTTAAACAAATTTTATCAGAAATTGATCAGCAGAGAATGAAATTGTAAACACCAATAAGATATGAGTATCCAAAAGCATGATAGAAGAAATTTCATAAAACTTGGATGTGCTGGCGCATCTATACTTATCGCTTGGCCATTATTTCAGTCCTGTGCCAATGAAAATAAAAATAGTGATCCATTACGACTGAATTCCGATTTTAAACCCGACCTAGATATTAAACTGACTGCGGTAGAACAGGAAATTTCTATACTTGAAGGAAGAAAAACAATGTGCTGGACTTTTAAAAGTGAATTGATACTAGGAGACTCCAGCAGTCTTCAGCAAATTCCTGATAGTTATCTGGGTCCCATAATTAAAGTGAACAAAGGCCAAAAAATACGAATACGCTTTCAAAATGAACTGCCACAAGAAAGTATTGTGCATTGGCATGGAATGCATGTACCGGAGCAGTACGACGGCCACCCAACAGACATTATATCTAATGGCCAAACTTATGTGTACGAATACGAAGTAATGAACCGTGCCGGAACTTATTGGTTTCATCCCCATCCGCATGGTAACACTGGTGAGCAGGTTTATAATGGTCTTGCAGGTTTGCTACTAGTTTCAGATAAGGAAGAGGAAAATTTAAACCTCCCCACTGGAGAATTTGATTTTCCGGTGGTAATTCAGGATCGCACTTTAGATGATAATAATCAACTGGTTTATCTTGATGGTGGAAGAATGGACAGGATGATGGGGTTTTTAGGTGATAAAATCTTTATAAACGGCAGACCAGAGCAAGAATTATCTCTAAAAGCAGGATGCAATTATAGGCTTAGGTTCCTTAATGGCTCGAATTCGCGAATTTATAAACTTGCCTGGGATAATGGGGAACCGCTTAAAGTAATTGGAATTGATGGCAGTATTTTGGAACAACCCAAAGTAATGCCTTATGTAATGCTGGCTCCCGCAAAAAGAATAGATATATGGCTGGATTTAAAAAATAAAAAGCAAGGTGATGAAATTGAATTAAAGAGCCTGGAATTTGAAAGCGGGATGATGGGAGGAATGATGAATGGCGGAATGATGGGTGGAAGCAATACTGGTTTGCCTTTGGGGTCTGAATACAGTCTTTTTAAAATTAAACTGAACGAAAGTGGGTCGAACGATTTTCTACTTCCTGAAAACCTTGTGCCTTATAATAAATTGAATCCAACCACCGCAGTTAACCGAAATAACCCCAGGGAATTTAATTTTTTTATGCAAGGAATGCAATGGACAATCAATGGTAGAACTTGGGAGCCTACTGAAGTAGCTAAAGAAGAAACAGTAAAATTAGATACCACCGAAATATGGCAGCTTTCCAATAAAGGAGGTAAAATGATGGGTGGTGGCGGTATGATGGGTGACGGCGGGATGATGGGACGAGGAAATGAAGGTGGCGGTATGGGGAATATGATGCAGATGCCACACCCAATTCATATACATCAGGTACAATTTAATATTTTGGAATATGATACCTCAG
Organism: Gillisia sp. Hel_I_86; assembly: GCF_007827275.1. Taxonomy (NCBI): domain Bacteria; kingdom Pseudomonadati; phylum Bacteroidota; class Flavobacteriia; order Flavobacteriales; family Flavobacteriaceae; genus Gillisia; species Gillisia sp. Hel_I_86. The sequence goes on from NZ_VISE01000001.1 coordinate 2,280,508, forward strand.
AAATGGATGTCATGGTTTGGAATTCTATCAAGGATGGCTTTATTGATGAAGGCTGGCAGGATACAGTGCTTTTAATGCCGGGAATGAAAATCAAAATAATAATGCGCTTTTCAAATTTCAAAGGTCTTTTCGTTTACCACTGCCATAATCTTGAACACGAAGATATGGGAATGATGAGAAATTTTAAAATAGAATAACAATAGAGAAAATATTATTTATAAGGGAGACTTTTTCAGAAGGTTCAAAAACCGAAAAGGTCGTTAGACTAATTTTTAAACTAAATACATAATAAAATGAGAACAATTTTAAAAACACTAATGGTTATTGGTATAATTGGTACAGTTGTTAGTTGTAAATCAACTTTTAACGCCTCCGAGACTATGGAACTTCCAAACAATCGAGCGGCTGTATATCAGGAAATAATTTCAAATCCAGATCAATTCAGAGAATTTATAGACCTAGCACAGCAAGATAAGGAAGCAAAAAAGATAATGATGCATGGCCATATGCAAATGATGGAATCGGGAAAAATGAAAGGGATGATGGAAAATAATCCCGAGATGAAGGAGAAAATGAAATCTCATATGCAAAAAATGATGGAGGAAAACCCTGAGATGAAAGAAAAAATGCAATCCATGATGATTGAAAAAATGTTGAAAACTCCTGAAAGCAGAAAAATGCTCATGGACAAAATGCATGAAAACCAGGAGATGCAAAAAGAAATGAAAGAAAGGATGATGCAAAAAATGAAAGAAAATCCAGAGATGATGGAAAAAATGATGAACAATCCTGAAATGAAGGAAAAAATGATGTCCAAGATGAAAGAAAAAAAATCTAATTCAGAAAATCATAAACATTAATAATTATGATGATGATATGGTGGTGGATAATAGGTTTAGGCCTTGTTTCTTTAGTGGTATTCTTTTATACCGGAAAAAACAAAAACAGGCCGGTTGAAAAAAGACATGAAAGCCCTATGAATATATTAAAAGAAAGGTATGCAAAAGGTGAAATAACCAAAGAGGAATTTGAAAATCAAAAAAAAACTCTTAGTGATTAATAATAAAGAGGTTTTTTAGAGTTTACAATAATTTCAGATAACAGAAGGCTTAGGAATGACCTAAGCCTTTTTAGAAATTATAGTTCAAAATTAAATCCACATGAAATAAATCTGTTTTATTCAAATAGAAATTAGGATTATCTGGAAAATCCCCACTAGCAAATTTACCTACGAATAAAAGTTCAGGTTTTAAATTCTTCCATTTTTTGATATCGAAAAACAAATCTAGATTTATGTGTGTGTAATCTGGAACGGCATACTTATTAAGAGTAGGGTCTGAAACAGAGGGTTTCCATTGATGCCCAGCACTAAAAATTGTTTTTAAATTAAATTTTTCTTTTCCAAATGCTAATGTATTAGTATAGTAAAGTACCAGTGCGTGATTATCCCCAGTCCCTTCACTTCGCTCTCTTTTTTGAAAACTGAAAAGAAATTCCCTACCCCATTCCCTTGGAAAAACAAACTGACCTTTTTTGGTGATTCGGTTATATGATAATGAAAGAGAAGAGTTGCTCCAATCATAAGCTGCTTTAATCCCGATATTATCTGAAGAATTACTCTGAAAATAACTTAAGGAATCAATTGCATTTCCGCCATTATTTATTTTGTTTTGATGCAACCATTCCGCTTCAATATTGAAACTTTTTGAAACTTGATATTTAGGTTTTAAATACAGGGTATTAGATACATTATCCGTATAATAATTCCATAACTCTACAGAGGTGTTTTGAGTAAGATTAAAATTGGCATTGATGATAGCTAAATAATCTGAATCTGTATTTCCTCCATACAAACTTGGAGATCCATCAATATTTCTTCCTTCTCCATAAGTTCCTATACTCTCCCCGATAGAATAAAACTCTCCTGTGGATCTTGGTGCAATTTGATTAAATATCCCTGCTTGTATTTTGTTTTTTTTGGGGCTGCTATAAGCATACCAAAGACCTTGAGCCAAGGTTGGGATCATACGACCGTCTTGTGGATTTACTAAAGGAGATTTAATTTTCATTCTACCTAAAGTAAATTCGTGCTGGGCAGTTTTGTAATTAGCATATAGCTCACCCAAAATAAAAATATATTTGTTATCTAAATTTATTCGATCAAACAAACCTTCCTCATACCGACTCAATTTTCCAGTTGCCATATCAGGAATGCTAAGATCTTGGATATTTAAATTATTGGAATTATATACCGCTCCTCCAAAGCTTATTTTTTCTTTGAGTGTGAGTTCATATTTAATATGGCCTCCAGTGGCCAAAGCGGTAAAGTCCTTAAGATCCCCTTTATTAAAAGTATTCATATAATAGCTTCTCCATTGTCCGGATAATTTTCCCTTGGCAGTTGGTTTATCTGATTCTTGAGCGAGACTGAGAAATGGAAATAGTAAAAATAAATAACGTAAGCTGTTAAAATTCATTATTTAGTTTTAGTGATTTGGTATTGCTCTTCATAATATTTAATAATCGGAGGAAAAGGGCCATACTTGTGTTGGCTAGCAGAAAATGAATCCTCCCAAGGGCCATATGGAGTTGAAACCGGTTTTAATTTTTTATCGGGATAATCACTTTGGGTATTGTTTTTTACCGGTCTATCAAAACTGTTTATATACCCTGCCAAATGATAGGCTTCTTCATCGGTTAATTTGGGGTTATCCCAAGTGGCCTCGCCAAATGGCATATTTCCTTTTATAAATTCAGCAGAGGTGATTACCCGGTGCATTCCTGCACCAGTATTATAACTGTCTTGACCCCAAAGTGGAGGGTATTGGTACCCTTTGGTAGAATCAGCTAATTTCACTCCCTGCCCATTTTCTCCATGACAAACTGCACATTCTTTAGAAAATAATGATTTTCCTTTATCTAGATCTACCGCTATATCTGGAAGTTCTATTTTGGCATAACCTTTAAATTCTTTTTCCCGTTCCGGGGGCAGTCCCTCTCCTAACCATTCCATATAAGCTACTATAGCTTTCATTTCTTTGGAATCTATAGGAAGCTTTTTCCCATTCATACTTCGCTCCATACAACCGTTTATTCTTCCTTCTATAGTACCTATACTATTGGAGCGGCCGCTAAATTGAGGAAATCTTTCTGTCACTCCTACCCAAGATGCAGAACCGGCTTGAGTTCCCGCTTTTAAATGACAATTCATACACGCCAAATTATTACCGGCATAATGCATAGCGGGATCTTTAGCTTGAGGTCCCATATACTTAGGAGACTCTGCAATAAGTTGGTATCCATACTTCACCTGAGGATCCATAAACCCAAAATCAAGCTCTGCTTCAATATCTTTAGGCTCCCAATCTTCAGCACTTATTTTTTTTTCAATAAATAGGTATGGATCTGAATTATATAAATAAAGACCAGAGAAAGTGATAATAGTTAATGCTAAAAGAGAGCTAAATATATAGACGATAGATTTTGCTAGTGATTGATAATTATCCATTTAAAAAAATATTATTTCAAAATTTCTTTTAATATTTAGAACAAATGAAAATGATGATTTATTAATATTTAGAGATAAACCAACAAATCTAAAAATTCAAATCTTTAAATTATGTAACAAATGTTACAGATAAACCTGTGTAAAAATATTAGTATGTAGAATGGTAAAGTTTATTCTAAGTATGTTTAGTAATCACTATATAAATTCATAAAAGTGACATAGAAAAAACTTCTAACTTCTGGCTGCATCCAATCTTTAGAAGCCTTTTACCTTTTTCAGTTTAAAAGACTTTCATTAGATTGAAAGAGGCGGAAATTATATAAATAAAAAAAATATTAGAAATCAAAACTACTACTGTGGGGCAACTACTTAAGCAAATAGTAAAATTATACGATAAGGTAACATCTGTTTGGATTTCTAGCTGGGCTGAACGCTGGGTTAGTAACATTCTTGTACTAAGCTTTATTCTGGGAATTTTTTATTATGCAAGTATACAAGTCGGTTGGTTATTGCCTGCTAATGATTTTTTCACTCATCCCTTTTTTGCTATTGAAATATCATTTACATTATTGTTGATATTTGAGTTGTTCAGTTTAATATTCTCATTACCTCGTTCTGTAGCCAGATCAAACAGCAAACAATATGAGGTCCTTTCTCTAATTTTTTTAAGGTCTGGATTTAAAGAATTTAGCCACATAGACAATCTTTCAGACTGGTCAATTAACTCAGAACCTGTAATACATATGTTTGCCTATGGAGCAGGAGGTTTAGTTATTTATGCCCTTACAAATATTACATATTCGTTCCAAAAACACACAAAAATAACCGTTAACAAGGCTGAGCAACTTTCATTTATTGCTGTAAAAAAATTATTGGCGCTAATTCTTCTGTTAAGTTTCTTTATTATTGGCATATCAGATACAGTTCATTTTATAAAAACAGGTACTTATAGTCAATCATTTGAATCATTTTATACCATACTTATTTTTTGTGATATTTTAATAGTACTCATTGCACTAAGATATTCTACCGCTTATAATGTTATTTTTAGATACTCGGCATTCGTTCTGGCTACTATTTTTATACGCAGCTCCTTTAGCTTGGATGTATTAGAAAGCATTGCTGTGGGTGTTTCGGGAGCTGTTTTTGTATTATTGCTCACATTAGGTTATAACTATTTTTCAAAAGAATCTCTAGACTATAAAAATAACAAGCTGTCCAAATGAAAAAATATTAAAAATTAACGTAGGTTTTGGGGATAATCGGAAATAGGCAAATGATAGTGGTTGAAATTTAGGTGAAATTTCTACGCCTTTAATAATATTTTTACACCAACCTAATAATAAATCACAAATACTTACTTGATGACCCAAATAATCAAACCAACATTGTTTTGTTATATAGATTCTCGTTATGAAAGTTATACATAAATGAAATACTCGATCATTAAATTCGTGTTTGGCTATTATTGATCCTCCATTGTAATAGGCTCACCCGACTATTAGAAGGATGCCATCATTTCACAAGACTACGGGAAAGTTTTTTGTTTGGGGAGAATCCAAGGATATCTTTTCCTTCATTTCCATTGAATTTTATTTGAGAGTTTAAATTGATCTCAATACCATTAAAACCTGAAGCCCTGAAAAAAGAAGATAGACTAATAACACCCTTATGCAGCAAGCTACTCACCTACATATCACCTACTATTTGGGTTCTTCAGGAGAAGTTGTTTTAAGACTATTGAAAAGTTAGAATATGAAAACACTTTGGTTACTAAGTAGGGTGCTATAGAAGTTTTACAATGCTACAATAAAGCTAAGCCATTCACCAGAAGAACCCTAAATCCTACAATAAATACTAATAGGGCAGTTAATTGTTTTAAACGCTGAGGCGAAAGGTTTTTCAAACTCATTCGAACCCCTAATTGTCCACCTATAAATACAGATAGGCCTAAGAGTAGCGCTGCCCAAATAGGAGTATCAAATGTCCCAGCAAGCACAAGTCCACTTAAACCCGACATTGAGTTTGCCAGAATAAAAAAACTAGCCAGAGCAGCAATTTTAACAGATGTTCCCCATTTTAAATGATGTAGGATAGGAGCTAAAAAAATACCACCACCTATCCCCACAAGTCCCGAAATGAGGCCAATAATTGCCCCGAGTATGTAATTAAAGCTAGGAGGATAGGCGGTCGTGGTTTCAATATTAAATTTTGAAAGACGTTTTGTCTGCCATACGAGAAAGACAGCGGCAGTTATTAAAACAAGTCCTAGCAAAACAAAAAATGCCCGCTCACTCAATTTAAAGGAAGCCCCGATAAATGCCATTGGCACACTTGTAATTATAAACGGTAAAAATGACGAGATTTTGAAATGCCCTTTTTTAATAAACCAATAAGTACTGCCGCCTACCACTATAATATTGCAAACTAATGCCAGGGATCTCATGGTGTAAAAGGAAACTGCAACCAATGCTAGAATCGCCAGATAACTGGAGCCGCCTCCAAAACCTACCGAAGAATACACCGATGCTATTACAAAAAAAAGGATACATAAAAGAAGTATGCTTGTCACACTTAAAGCCATAGGGTTTGTAGGTAATAATTAGGGTATTCTTGGATGATTTTGTTGTATTTGAGTGAATATAACGAAAATATTGATCCCGGTAGAAAAAGCCATATTCTTAGTTGTTGAAAACGTCCAGTGCACTTCTAAAACTGAGAAAGTTTCTTAAGAAAAAGCACGAGGATATGTGTTAGCTCAAGATATTATTGCCCATTAAAAAGTTATATTTATATATCAAATTAATTTTGTGAGTAATGTATGAACTAAAGTAAATTATACTATTCAGTTTTAATTTATCTCTTGTTATATAAAAAAGAAATAAATAGGAAAAAAGACAATTAGAAGGTTTAAAGAAAGATGTTGAAAAACTATGTACAAAAGATTATTCTTTAAGCATATACTTCTCAGGGTTCTTATCGAAACTAACTTTACATCCATCACAACAGAAATACACTTTTTCACCCTTATAATCTACAATATATTTTGGATTTTTCTTCGAGATAGGTACACCACACACGGGATTGATATAATAGTCTTCTGAAAATTTATCAGCTTCAGAATTTGACGAAGGCGCTGTTTCTTCTTTAGTAATAACTGTCTTATCAAATCCTTCGGAAGCATTTCCGCTCCTAAAATCATCTATTATCTGTGCCAAAATGCTGATAGCGACTTCACTGGCAAGTTTGGCATTTATATCTAGTCCTACCGGGCTATGTAATTGTGCAACCCTTTCCTCACTAATACCATTTTTGCTTAAGTACATTTTAATATCATCCGCTTTTTTTGCACTCGCTACAAAGCCTACATATCTGCTATTTGTTTCTAAAGCTTTTTTTGCGGAAAGCTCATCATCTTCTCCTTGTGTAGCTACAATAACATAAACATTAGAGAGCTGTTTTATGCTTTCAAAATTAACTTCGTTTATTATTTCATTTGCTGTAGGAAACATAAATGTATCACAATCTGCCGCCATAACTTTCACTCTAAAATCGGCAGCGCTAGCAACAACAGCCAATTTACGAGCGATATTAGATTTTCCAATAATAATTAATTCTGGTTGTGCAACTACTGGTTCTATAAGTACTTCTACAGTACCACGACTTTGACAGGACATAACGTATTCTTTAAAATGTTCGGTTTCTCTGGTTCCTCCTTCTGGTGAAATGCGTACTCTTTTATAGCGCTTGCTTTTTATAACATCTATAGCTTCTTTAATAATGATACCTCTCACACATCCACCACCTATCCAACCTATAAGTTCTCCGTTTTCAAGAATAATGGCTTTATCTCCCACTTTTCCGGAACTTGGAGCAATACGGTCTATTACTTGAGCTATGGCAAAATTTGATCCTTTTGCTAAGTGCTCTTCTATTATTATCGCTAATTCGTTAAACATCCATTAATAGTTTTTCTAGTTTTAGAAGGCTATCTAAATTGTGTGCTGACTCAAACGCATCTAAATGCGGCATTACACTTACCATTCCTTTTTGAATAGGTTGGTAATCTTTCATGCCTTTCAGAGGATTTAGCCATACCAATGTTTTACATTTCCTTCTTATAGTTCTCACCGCTTCTTTAAGCACTGTAACACTTCCTGTTTCGAGTCCGTCGCTCAGGATGACTACAATATGCTTTTGGCTTAAAAATTTGTTTCCGTAAACGGAGATAAATTTGGTTAGTGATTCTCCGATTTTTGTTCCACTAGACCAGGAATTCACATTCTTACCAATATGTTTTATTGTTTCTTGCTCACTATTTTCACGTAAAAGCGGTGTAATATGTGTTAAGTCTGTACTAAAGGTAAAAAATTCTAAACTTTTAAAGTACTTTTTTAAAACCATAATATAACGTAACAGGTAATAACTATAAGTATCCATAGAGCCACTGACATCAAGTATAAACACGATTTTCCGTTTTTCTTTCCGTTTTTTCTTGTAGGCAAGATCTAAAAGTAAGCCTCCTTTACCTAGACCGTTCCTTATAGTTCTACGGATATCAACGCTACCTTTGTTTGAATTTTCGAGCCGTCGTTTAAAACGCATACTCATTTGGTGAAAGAGTTCTTCAGCTAATTCTTCAAGATGTTTTTTATCCTCAATATCTACTTTAGAAAAATCAGTCATCCGAAGGCGAATACTTTCGTTTGCGCCTTTGGTCTGTTTCGCTTCTATTTCCTTTTCCTTTTTTGGAACATTGAATTTGGCTCCTAAAAAAATTACCGTTGAAGTTTCCGGCTCTTTTTTGATTGGTTGAATTTTCTTTTTACGTTCTTCTAATTTCTCTTCGTAATAGCGACTCCAAAAACGATCAAACATTTCATCAAATCGATCAAAATGCTCTTTGCGTTTGCAATAAATAGCTTTTAAGCTGTATTGAAATAGTTTACGATCCAGTACATAACCACGTTCAGCTATGGCAAATGCATCTCTTGTTTCTTGTGGGCCCAGAACAAACTGACGCTCTCGACAATACATAGTAAAATCGATAAGGCGTTCTTTAAAAGTTTTGTCTACTGCTAGCATTAAATTAATCTATTGGGTACAAAAATTCCTGCACACTCTTATTTCGCACAAATTCCACGTCATCTTTGTGTTTAAGTACACTACCAATAGTATTGTGTACAATTTCATCAGTAATGTTATCTACATTCAAAAGAAGCAGTGTTTTGGCCCAATCTAAGGATTCTGCAATCCCAGGAGGTTTATTTAAACTTGATTTACGAAGGTTGTGAATAAATGTCACTACCTGCGTAGCTAGTACCTCATCAATATTAGGGAGTTTTTTAGTGATAATATCGATCTCTTTAGCTTTTGAGGGGAAATCCACCCAATGATACAGACAGCGTCTTCTTAAAGCATCGCTTAGCTCTCTTGTTCGATTCGAAGTTAAAATGACTAAAGGTTTTGAAGTAGCCCTAATTGTACCTAACTCAGGAATACTAATTTGAAAGTCAGATAAAAGCTCTAACAAATAAGCTTCAAATTCTTCATCAGCACGATCTATTTCATCTATCAATAATACTACAGGCTTCTCCGCTCTTATCGATTGCAAAAGTGGTCTTTGAAGCACATAATCCATTCCGAAAATTTGGTTTTCCAAAGCTATCTTATCCTTTTCTGATTCAAAGAGTTTTATATGAAGCAATTGTTTTTGATAGTTCCACTCGTAAATAGTAGTGCTAACATCTAAACCTTCATAGCATTGTAAACGAATAAGCTTAGTGCCTAAATGTTTAGCTAAAGTTTTGGCCAACATGGTTTTACCTACTCCGGGGTTGCCTTCTAAAAGCAAAGGCTTTTCCAAATTCTTTAGTAAAAAAACGGAAGTTGCCAATTCTTCGTTTAGGATGTAGTCATGCTCATAAAAATCTTTTATAAGTGCTTTGATTTCCTTATTCAATGGCTTTAAATTTTTATAGCTATGCCAGAAAACAGCATAGTATCTTGATTACAGTTTGTGATGTTAATTTATGATGCAGCAGTTTCTGCGGCTGCTAATTTCTTCGAGAAATTAGAAACAAATTGTTTGAATAATTGCTCGGAAACCGTATCTACAAGTCTAGACCCAAATTGAGCTATTTTACCATTGATGGTAATATCCATAATAGCATCCAATTTTACACCACCAGCATCCAACTCAGTAATAGTTATACTCATTTTCATTTCAGCATTTCCTTTACCTTTAGAATCAACACCATTACCTGACAGGATAATTTTTTTGTTTTCGACATCTATCTCGTTATAAAAAATATCTGCATCATACTCGACACCCATAGGACCAAATTTCATACCTACTTTTCCTTTATAATGATTATCATCTACTTTTTCATCTATGGAAACACCAGGTACACAGTCCATTATTTTTTCTGGGTCAATTAAGTGACTCCAGACCAGCTCAGTGCTTTGAGGCACTTCGAAAGATTTTGTTAAATTTGTTTTCATTAAAAATCAATTTTATTTTTTCCTTTTAAAGGGAGATTCATTTAATATATACGTTAAACGATTTTACTCCTTTAACGTACATTTTTACTTAGCCTTTAATCTTATAATCTAATAGCTATTTTTTTTTGTGAGCTTGAATTGCCTCCCAAACTTTTGCTGGGGTAATTGGTATGTCCAAATGCTTAATACCCAGAGGTGCCAATGCATCAATAATAGCATTTGCAATTGCTGGTGGTGCACCCACCGTTGGTGATTCTGCGACACCTTTTGCACCTAATGGGTGATGAGGTGATGGCGTAATAGTATGGCCAGTTTCCCAATGTGGAGATTCTACCGCTGTTGGCACTAAATAATCCATAAATGTACCATTAAGTACATTTCCTTCATCGTCATATACGATACCTTCATACATTGCCGGTGCAATTCCTTGAGTTAATCCACCATGGACCTGACCTTCTACAATCATCGGGTTAATTATATTTCCACAATCATCAATGGCCACAAAACGTTTTACATCTATAGCACCAGTTTCCTCTTCTACTTCAACAACACAGATATATGCGCCGTTCGGAAAAGTTAAATTTGGTGGATCATAGTAATGTGTTGCTTCAAAACCCGGTTCCATTCCCGGTGGAAAGTTCGTATAAGCAGCAAAAGCTACATCTTGAATTGTTTTAGATTTTTCAGGAGCACCTTTAACAAAATACTTCCCTACTTCCCATTCAATATCCTCCTCGCTTACTTCTAATAGATAGGCTGCGATTTTCTTACCCTTGGCCTTTAATTTACGTGCTGCCATAGCTGCTGCGGCACCTGCGGTTGGAGTACTTCTACTTGCATAAGTACCTAATCCGTAAGGAGCCGTATCGGTATCACCCTCCTCAACTTCAATATCGGTATAGGGGATCCCTAATTCTTCTGCGAGTATCTGCGCATAGGTCGTTTCGTGTCCCTGGCCTTGCGACTTGGTTCCGAAACGTGCTAATGCTTTTCCGGTAGGATGTACTCGTATTTCGGCACTATCGAACATCGCAATACCTAAAATATCAAAGTCTTTGGATGGTCCTGCGCCTACTACTTCTGTAAAGGTGCAAATTCCGATGCCCATCAATTTTCCCTGGGCACGTTTTTCGGCTTGCTCTTTTTTATACTTATCATACCCAATCATATCCATCGCCTTTTCAAGCGTGGCTTTGTAATCGCCACTATCGTAACTCCAGCCTAAAGGAGAGGCATAAGGAAATTGTTCTTTCTTGATAAAGTTTTCAAAACGCAATTGAGCAGGATCTTTACCAATTTCAGCAGCCAGTTTATCTACCATACGTTCTATGGCATGTACCGCTTCGGTTACACGAAATGAGCATCTGTATGCTACACCTCCTGGTGCTTTATTTGTATAGACTGCATCTAATTCTGCAAATGCATGCTCGTAATCATACGAGCCTGTACAGATTGAAAACATGCCTGTTGGATATTTTGAAGGGTTTGCTGAAGAATCGGTATATCCATGATCTGCTAAAGTAGAAACTTTAAAAACTTGAATTTTTCCATCTTTGGTAGCCGCTAATTCGCAATCCATATGATAATCACGTGCAAAACCATTTACTAAATTTTCAGATCTGTCTTCAATCCATTTTACAGGTTTTCCAATTAAAAAACTAGCTGCAATTGCCACTACATACGATGGGTACATTGGAACTTTTCCTCCAAATCCTCCGCCAATATCTGGAGCGATAATTCGGATTTTCTCTTCAGATAAGCCTATGTGTCCTGCAACTAAAGCAATAATAGTTCTAATTGCATGTGGTGCTTGAGTAGTTAAATAGACTTTTAATTTCTCTGTATCTTTATCATAAGAAGCCACACAACCACAGGTTTCAATAGAAGCCACATGTATTCTTGGTAAATAGATGCGTTCTTTAACAACAACATCTGCTTTTGCAATAACTTCATCGGTTTTCTCTCTATCTCCTTTTTCCCAATGATAGATTTGATTATCTTTTTGACCTTCTTTGTCAGGGCGCAGCAAAGGAGCACCTTCATCTAAGGCTTTATATGGATCTACTAGTGCTTTCATTGGCTCGTAATCAACTTCAACAGCTTCTGCTCCATCAACCGCAATATATCTATCGGTTGCAATCACGGCACATACTTCTTGTGATTGGTGCATTATAGTATCTGTTGGCAATACCATTTGGGTATCTGATAATAAAGTAGGCATCCAATGTAAATTGTATTCTGCCAAATCATAGCCGGTTATTACAGCCAATACTCCGGGAATAGCCAGAGCTTTTTCCTTATTAATATTTTTAATCTTAGCATAAGCGTATGGGCTACGTACCATAACCATTGTTAGTTGCCCTGGTAATTTTACATCGTCAACATAAGTGCCTTTGCCGTGTAAAAATCGTGCATCTTCTTTTCGTTTTACAGAGTGACCCATTCCGCCTACCTCTGGTGATGTTTTACATTTAAACATATTTTTTTATTTTAAGAGGTTAGACTGATTGAGATTCTTTCTGCATTTCTTTAGCCGCTTGTTGTACCGCTTTTACAATATTATTGTATCCTGTACATCTGCACAGGTTTCCTGATATACCCCAGCGAATTTCTTCTTCAGTAGGATTAGGGTTGTTCTTTAATAAATCTATAGAACGGATAACCATTCCTGGAGTACAAAATCCGCAATGTAAACCATGTTGATCATGAAAGGCCTGTTGCATGGGGTGATTTGTACCATCTGGTGAGATACCTTCTATAGTAGTTATTTCTGCACCATCTGCTCGGACCGCCAAATAAGTACAAGATTTAATTGAATGGCCATTCAACATAATTGTACAAGCACCGCAGTTGGAAGTATCACAACCGATATGCGTTCCTGTTAAATCTAAATTTTCTCTTATAAAATGGACAAGGAGTAAGCGCGAATCAACTTCTGCTGTTACGCTTTCTCCATTTATAGTCATAGTTATTGTATGTTTCATGTTTTTAACTTTTTTAGTGATTTGCTCTTTCTAGTGCTAAGCGAAGCATGCGTTGCGTGATCGTATTTACTATAGATCTCTTATAGGCTTCAGAGCCTCTTAAATCGGAGGTTGGCTCAGAATCTTCGCTTGCTATTGCGCCTACTTGAACAATCAAATCTTCAGTTATTTTTTTTCCTCTCAATATGTCTTCACCTCTATCTAAGCGCATTGGTACAGCACTTACATTGGTGAGTCCGATACCTATTTCCTGGCAAATACCACTATCATCTAGTTCAACATGCACAGCAACTCCTGCTGTTGCATAATCACCTACTTTTCGTTCTACTTTATGGTAGGCGCCACCACTTCGGTTTTTGGCTTTTGGTACTTGAATTTCGATTAAAATATCTGAAGGCTCTAAAGCGGTCATATAAAACCCGTGGAAGAATTCATCAATAGGAATTGATCTTTGGCCATTTAAACCTTCTGCAATAATTGTAGCCCGCATAGCTAACATTAACGCAGGTTGATCATTTGCAGCATCACCGTGGGCAATATTACCACCAATAGTACCGACATTTCGAACAGAAGGATCGGCTGTTAGCTTAATGGCATCTGAAAAGATCGCATATTTTTGTTTGATTAACGGAGAGTATTCCATTTCCGATTGTGTTGTTAGAGCTCCTAATTTCAGGAAATCACCTTCTTCTTTAATATAAGATAGGCCATCAATTTTACTGATGTCGATAATGTGTTCTGGAGAAGCGAATCGAAGTTTCATCATGGGAAGCAAACTATGCCCGCCAGACATATACTTTGCTTCTTCCCCATGGGTTTGAGACAAAGCAATGGCATCTTTAATAGATGTTGCTTTGTGATACGAGAAATTAGAAGGTATCATATAAATAAATGAATTAAAAGGTTATAAATTATATATATACCTAACAATCTAGTGAAAAAAAAGCATATCTGTATTTTTTACCACTAAAAAGTTAGTAATTCTAAAACAATTTTCCTTAAAATTTATTATTTGATAGTTTAGATGATGTCTATCACTGGTGCTTCCTGTAGTTATTGTAATCTTTTGGAGTATCGATGTCCTTAATTGCGTTATCTGTTTTCAGTGTTATTTTATGTAACTTTTCTATGTTTTTACTAATCAAAGATTTAGCTCCTTCCATATATTCTAAATTTAGAAGATCCTCTTTAAAATGCGAACTAAAAAATACCGGGTTTGCCGGAGTTTCATTAAAAAACGGTCTTACAATGATAGGATCTCCGTTATATACAGATTCAATTTTTAAAAGAATTTGATTGTATTCTTCTGTAGAAATAAATGGAAGATCTCCTAAGCAAATTAAATAACCTTTAGTGTTTTTTGAGGCTTCTTGAACACCGCGCTGTATCGATGTAGTCATTCCCAATGCATAGTCTTTATTGTGAATAATTTTGACAGTAGTATTATTAGCTAGTAAATTTTCAATTCGCTCTTTATAATGACCCGTTATCACAATAGTTTCTTCAATAGAAGTTCCCGATAGTTGCCATAAGACTTCTTCAATAATGGTATGTGATTTAAAAGGCAAGTCTAATTTAAATTTTTTCATCCTAGAAGACAAACCTGCCGCAAGCACAATTGCTGTAATATTTTTCATAGTATTTATGAAATTGTTTTAGAAAGCAATTCTAATACCTTATCACGTTCTTTAGATGTATTAGCATTAAGTAAGACATCTTCATTCTCGAGTTTAACGATTTCAACATCACTATTAATAAGCACTTTTCGAGGACAAGAGTAGCCTAATGATAAATAGTGTAATAGGACAGCATAGGCTCGAGGTTCCCAGATAGTAATGAGAGGCTCGGGAAAATCGGTTTCTGAATTATAAAAACAAGTTGCCACTTTAGAAGGATTACGCTTACTTACTAATGCCTCTAAAGTCTCTTTATTTAGTAGTGGAATATCACAAGCTATTGAAAACCAGGCCGAATCAGGGTTTTTCTGAAAAGCAGACAAGAGTCCTCCGTAAGCTCCTAAACCTAAAAAAGAATCGGTTATCGCATCTGGAAATAAAGATGCCTGATCTGGTCTACACGATACAAACACATCCTCACAAAATGGAGACAATATCTCTTGTAGGTAGGTATGTTGTGATACACCGTGATATTTCATAAAAACTTTATCGACTCCCATACGTGTGCTTTTTCCTCCACCTAAAATTAATCCTTGAATCTTTGGGATCCGGTTTTCTACAAGTTTTTTCACAAAGCCACTTATTATTTTTTCATCTGTCAGTAAGAAAACAGGCAGTTCTGCATATTTTGGGATCAACTCTTTAATATATTCAGGAATTTCTTTGTCTTCGTGATCAGTTCTTACAAGAGCAATTACATTCGTTAATGCTTCTTTTCTTTTAATAAGAGAGGCTTCTTTTTTTTTATCTATCATCACTATTTGATGATTCGCCTTCTCGTGGTTTCCATTAACCAAAATAAGCTGTGAGGAATTAAAAAAAGTATCCTGCTCGAACTTTGAAACTGTATTAAATACATTGAACTGATGATGGGTGATCTTATTTATAAAATTTTTAGTAAAAGCAACAGAAGGAGATTCTTTTTCATTATCGGTATGTGATGCGTGGTCGGCATCTACATAAGCTACAGAAAATTCATCCTGAAGTTGCTTGCCAATACTAGAAGCCAAGGTTTGGATACGATTGCAATTACTTCCAAGGATGCTAATTTCGTTTCTCCCATAAAAACCTTTATCTGGTTTTGTTAACTTGCTATGCTGCTCGTGTTTCATTGTTATTTTGTATATAATATTCTTAATGTCAAAAGAAGATGAACCTAAAAGTTAATTTTTTTTTATTTAAAAACCAAGTATGATAAATTATTTATAAAAACATCAATATAAACCTTTAATTAATAAGTTATTTTTAATATTTTCACTAATGTGAAATCACAATACTCACAAATATATTTAGACTACAATGCTACAACACCTTGCGATCAAGCTGTTGTTGATGTCATGTTTCCATATTTTAACACGCATTTTGGCAACGCTTCAAGTAGTCATCATCCTTTTGGGTGGTTAGCTAAAGATGCTATAGATGAAGCTACTGAAGCTATATCTAAAACATTAGGAGTTTCATCAAAAGAGTTTGTGTACACTTCTGGTGCTACAGAAAGTATCAATGGGATTTTAAAAGGTCTTTATAGAAAAAACAAATCTAAACGCAATCATATTGTCACCACAAAAGCTGAACATAAAGCAGTGCTCGATGTTTGTAAATTTCTTGAATCTGAAGGTGCTTTAGTAACCTATCTCGATGTTACTTCGGATGGTTTGGTTGATATTCAACAACTAAAAGATTCAATTTCTAAAAACACCTTAGTCGTTTCTATACTCTACGCTAACAATGAAACAGGTGTTATACAGCCACTAGATGTCATTTCGCGATTATGTAAAGCTAAGGGGAGTTTTCTCTTTTCAGATGCTACTCAAGCCTTAGGGAAAATTGAAATGAATGATTTTTTTGAACAGGTAGATTTTGCGTGTTTTTCCGGACATAAACTATACGGTCCTAAAGGTATTGGTCTTAGTTTTATTAAAGAAAAAAACGCCAATAACATCGATGCTTTTATTCACGGAGGCGGGCAACAACGCTCATTGAGAGGAGGTACTTATAATACGCCTGCTATTGTTGGTCTTTCTAAAGCTATAGTGCTGGCAGAAAAATCTTTAACTAAAGAAACAAAGCGTTTAAAAGATTTGAGAAATCAGCTTCAAGATGGGTTATCTGCAATTGAGGAATCTATTGTTAATGGCAAGAATGTTAATAGATTACCCAACACACTTAATATATCTTTTAAGTATATAGATGGTGTAAATTTACTTCGCGGCTTGAGTAGATTCTTAGCTGTTTCAAATGGATCTGCTTGTAACTCTGCAGAGGTAAACCCTTCGCACGTGTTAATAGCGATGGACATTCCTGCTACCTTAGCTTTTTCAAGCTTACGATTTAGCTTGGGGCGTTTTACTTCATCAGAAGATATTAAAAACACAATTAATATTGTGACTAATGAAGTCGCAAAACAACGCAAGTCTAATATTCTTTGGGAACGAAGAGATTCTTAATCTTAATTATTTAAAATATCTAAGATCCTTACTAATTTAAAATCTGTCGTGAATAGGTTTTTCCTTATCTCTCAACATTCCTCCGTTTTTATTAGAAAACACTCCTAAAATTTCCGCAAAAATACTTGTAGCAATTTCTTCAGGTGTATTAGCTCCTATTTCTAAACCACAAGGTGCATAAATACGCTGAAGTTGCTCCTCTGTAATTGGAGTGCCGGAATTTAAAAAATCAGATTTCATTTTTTCAAACCGCTTTTTAGGTCCCAAACTAGCAATGTAAGGTGCTGGACTTTGCAATGTCTTTTTAAGATTTATGGTATCAGTTTTATAATCGTGAGCCATTAAAATCACAGCTGTTCGATCATCAATTTGTGGTCGCTTATTTTCATCTTTACTGTAAATATGCTTTACAGAGTCGAGTCTATCTTTTTTTAATTTTTGTAAATTACCTACTAAACTCACTTCCCAATCGAGTACCTGTGCAAGGTCAATCATTGGGTATACATCATAGTTATCGCCGTAGATAACAAGATGAAATTGTGGAGGAATAAGCTCAATAAAAGCACTTATTTCAAGCTTGCCTATAGTGTAATTATAAATTCGGGATTTTTTGGTGTCCAGAACCTTAAGGATATCTTTTGTAAGCATGTTTTTTAATTCGGAATGCTTACATCCTTCCAGAGTTTGTGTCTCTGTATCATAATAATAAGTATGCCCTAGTGGAATATTTTCATCAGATTTATTAGTTGCTGTTACAGTAACCAGAATATGGGATTTTCTTGAGGAAATACATTTTTCTAACAAGCTAATGGTATTATTCTTTGAAGTGATAGGAGAAATTAAGACATCAATTATTCCGTTACATCCAAGTCCTACACCTATTTGGCTTTCATCATCTTTCGTGGTGTCGTATGTTACAATTGAAGGTTCCTCTTTAAGGATAGCTATTTGGGATCGTTTTAAAGCATCGCCTTCCAGACATCCACCACTAATACCACCTTCAAAAATGCCCGATTCAAAAACAAGCATTCGTGCGCCTTCTCTCCGATATGAGGATTCCTCAACTCTAACAACCTGAGCAATAGCGGATTTCTCAGAAGAAGTACTGTAAAAGTTATATAATTTTATAATGGATTTTATTTCTTTCATTATGATATCTCTCTGTTTTTTTTCATTAAAACTACAATAAAACTATAAATTTTATCGTAGTTTACTTCTTTACTTAAAAATATATGAATATTCCAAAACACCAATATAATGCAGCTTAAAGACAGTTTTGATAGAACAATAGATTATATACGTATTGGAGTTACAGACCGTTGTAATTTAAGATGTTTTTATTGTATGCCTAAAGAAGGGATACCTTACGAGCCTAAAGCAGATTTATTGAGTTATGAAGAAATTATCAGGCTTCTCGATGTTTTAGGAAATCTTGGTTTTAAAAAAGTTAGGTTTACTGGAGGAGAACCTTTTTTACGAAAGGATTTTATAACACTTTTAGAGAAGACTCACCAATTATCTCATTATAAGGAAATTCGTATTACTACCAATGGAACTCTGATGACCCAACACATTCCGAAACTTAAAGAATTAGGCATTGACACTATAAATTTAAGTCTCGACACTTTGGATGCAGAACGCTTTAAGGAGATTACCAGACGAGATGATTTCAGTAAAGTGATAGACGCCTTTCACACGCTATTAGATGAAGGTTTTACCTTGAAAATTAATGCTGTTGTAATGAACGGAATTAACACAGAAGATATCCTTCCATTGGTGGCCTTGGCGGAAGAGCATCCTGTAAGTATTCGATTTATTGAGGAGATGCCATTTAATGGTGGTTATAAAGAAAATGACACCAAATTTAATGCGACGGATATTTTTGATACGATAAAAAATAAATATGCAAGCCTTTCAGCTAAAACAGGAAAGCATGGAGACACAGCAACTAATTATACTATTGATGGTTTTAAAGGTGATGTTGGAATAATTGCAGCCTTTTCACGCACTTTCTGTAACACCTGTAACCGACTACGTATTACACCTAAAGGTGATATAAAAACGTGTTTGTATGATGGCGGAACTTTTAGCATAAGAGATTTTATACGCTCTGGTGTGACTGATGAACAAATAGCCAATAAATTTATTGAACTTATTAAACTAAAGCCCGAAAATGGCTTTGTAGCTGAAGAAGGAATAAAAAAATCTCCTGTACGTGGAGAAAGTATGAGTACTATAGGTGGTTAAAAAAATGAATAGAACGTTTATAACATATAAGGAAGCACTACAGATTTTGGAAGATAATAAGACATCTTTTCCAACTATTTCTGTCCCAATAAACGATTGTGGAGGAGGATTTCTTGCTGAGGATCTAATTGCAGATAGGGACTTTCCACCATATCACAGAGTGACAATGGATGGCATAGCCATTCGACACAGGACTTTTGAAAATGACACACATATATTTCCTATTCAGGAAGTGGCACCAGCTGGGACAGCACAAAAAACATTAGCTGATGTTAATAATTGTATCGAAGTAATGACAGGAGCCATACTTCCCAAAAAAACAGATACCGTTATTCGTTATGAAGATCTTGATATTAAAGATGGCCTTGCCCGAATAACTATTGATACGATTACTAAAAGACAAAATGTACATTTTAAAGGGATAGATATAACAGAAAATACTGTTATTAAAAAGGCAGGACAACAAATTTCCAGTGCCGAAATTAATGTTGCTGCAGCAACAGGTATGGATAAGGTTCTGGTTCGTAAAATGCCTAAAGTGGTTATTATTTCTACTGGAGACGAATTGGTAGATGTACATGAAAAACCACTTGAACATCAAATACGAAGATCCAATGTATATGGTATTAAAAACACCTTTAGAGAATGGGGTATTCCTGCTGAATTAAAACACCTGCCCGATAATAAGGAAGAAATAGAAACCATCATTGCTGGCTTTCTTATAGACTTTGATATGCTAGTTATTACAGGTGGAGTTTCTAAAGGTAAATTTGACTACTTACCAGATGTGCTTACCAAACTTGGTGTTGTCAAACATTTTCATAAAATACAACAGCGACCCGGTAAACCATTTTGGTTTGGGACTAAAGGTAAAGACACACACGTTTTTGCATTGCCCGGCAACCCTGTTTCTTCATTTGTGTGTCTATATGCATATATTCGGTTTTGGCTTCAAAAGTCTTTACGAATTGAAGACGAGCCAACCTATGCTGCTCTTAGCGAAGACATAATATTCAATCCTGACCTAGTGTTTTTCACAGAAGTAAAAATAAGCAGTGATCCAAATGGAACATTAAATGCACAGCCTATTTTTGGGAATGGCTCAGGAGATTTCATCAATCTTGTTAATACTGATGGATTTTTAATCCTTCCGCAGGAAAAGAAAGTTTTTAAAAAAGGGGAGGCATATCCCTTTATATCCTATAGAAATAAATTATGACATTATGGAATCAGAAAACACATCCTGTTGCAACAGTCAAGAAACAGCCGTTCTAAAAAAAGCCCATACTTTTAAAAGTGGGCTAATGTCATTTTTATCGACTGCCTTAATAATTGTGTTGCCTAAATGCCCTTTTTGCGTTGCAGCTTATTCTGGTGCCATCCTGATGTTTTTTGATGTAGAAAATGAAGCATTAATCCCTTTCTTTTTACATGGAAAACCAGTTTTAGGAGTTGTAATTATTGCATTAATATTCTTTAATTTCAATACTAAAAAATCTAAAATTGCTTTAAGTATTTCTATTTTTGCTCTTATTTTATTATTATTATCTACCTACGGAAATATTCGTTTAGTACCAGATTGGATTATCTATATTGGTTTTCTTTTTGCAGTTTGGTATAATGGTAATTTCCGATATTTTTACAACTTTTTAAAAACAAGTAAACTTGCAAAAGCACTTAAGCACTAATATAAAAAGCAATGAAGATACTATTGTTTGGCATTTCAAAAGATATTGTTGGAGCATCCTCTCTACTAATAAATGATGGAAAAAAAACCCCCACAACAGTTAAAGAATTAAAACAATTCATTTCTAATAAATACCCTGAATTTAATACACTTT
Source organism: Gillisia sp. Hel_I_86 (assembly GCF_007827275.1). Taxonomy (NCBI): domain Bacteria; kingdom Pseudomonadati; phylum Bacteroidota; class Flavobacteriia; order Flavobacteriales; family Flavobacteriaceae; genus Gillisia; species Gillisia sp. Hel_I_86. Next base: position 2,301,715 of record NZ_VISE01000001.1, read on the forward strand.
CTTCTTTAGCGATTGCTGTAAATAGTAATTATGCAGATGATACAACATTGCTACAAGAGGAAGATGAAATCGCAATTATACCGCCTGTAAGCGGAGGATGATTATGAAAATAGATATTCAAATAGTAAACGATATAGATACCACAAAGGTATACCAACAACTATCTCATCCAGAAAGCGGAGGTATTTGTGTTTTTATAGGAAGTGTTCGTAATACTACTCAAAATAAAAAAGTTGAAGCTCTTGATTTTGAGACCTATGAAAAGATGGCCATTAAAGAAATGCAGGTTATAGCAGAGGAAGCTATTCGTAAATGGAAATTAAATAAAGTAATACTACACCACGCTCACGGAAAAAAAGAAGTAGAAGACCCTGTAGTTATGGTTGGCGCTTCGTCTGCACACCGAGATGCTTGTTTTGAAGCCTGCCGTTACCTTATAGACACACTTAAAGAGCGTGTTCCTATTTGGAAAAAGGAATTCTTTACCAATAAAACTGTATGGGTATCTGCCCATCCATAAAGATGCTTATTTACGTACGCGTAATCTACAATACAATGAAATTATGAGTCACAAATTATCACATATAGATGAATCCGGAAATGCTGCAATGGTAGATGTTTCAGCTAAAGAAGCAACTACTCGAATTGCAATAGCATCTGGAAAGATCTCATTTCCTCCAAAAGTTTTTGAAACCTTGAAATCTCAAGATTTTTTAAATAAAAAAGGGAGTATCACTCAAACTGCCATTATTGCCGGCATCCAAGCCGTAAAACAAACGGCAAACCTAATTCCTTTATGCCATCAATTGCCCTTGTCTAAAATAAATATAGAGGTGACTCCGGTAGTAAATGCTTTAAATATTGTGTGTGAAGTAAAATGCAACGAACGCACAGGTGTAGAAATGGAAGCCCTTACAGGTGTGAGTATATGTGCATTGACTATTTACGACATGTGTAAAGCACTGTCGCAAGATCTTAAGATTTCTGATATTCAACTTGAAAAGAAAGAAGGTGGGAAATCAAATTTTACTCGCCAAATTTAATGGAAAATGAACGATACATACGACAAACAATTTTAAAGGGCTTTGGATTAGAATCTCAAAAAGAATTAACCAACGCAAGTGTTTTAGTAGTAGGTGCTGGCGGTCTTGGAGTTCCTGTATTGCAATATTTAAATGCTATGGGAGTTGGCAAGATTGGTGTGATTGATAATGATGTTGTGAGCTTGAGTAACTTGCACAGGCAAGTTTTATATTCAGAAAAAGATATTGATAAATCTAAAATTGTATCTGCAATAGAAAAACTAAAAGCTCAAAATTCTAATACAGACTTAATAGGTTATGAAAGTTTTTTAACGAAGAACAATGCAATATCTATTATAGAGGATTATGATTTGGTTGTAGATGCATCAGATAATTTTTCAACACGTTATTTAGTCAATGATGTTTGCGTGATGTTAGGGAAGCCTTTTATATATGGAGCCTTACACGGTTTTGAAGGATATCTTAGTGTGTTTAATTATAAGGAAGGGCCAACGTATAGGTGTCTTTTTCCAACAATGCCAAAAGCTGAAGAGATCCCAAATTGCAACGAACAGGGTGTTCTAGGAGTAATTCCGGGTATTATTGGAAATTTGCAAGCTCTTGAAGCTGTAAAAATAATTACAGGGATGGGTAAAGTTCTTTCAAGGAAATTGCTCATTTTTAATGGACTTGAACAAGAATATCATAAATTCAATATTTGTAGTATCCCAAAAAATAAAATTATAACAGCATTACAAGAAAGTTATGAATTAGAATGTAATATTGATACTTCATCTGTAACTGCAAATACCTTCAGGGGGCTTTTAGATAGTAATGATCAGCTTCAATTAGTAGATGTGAGAACAGAGGGAGAATATCAAGATTTTCATCTAGAACAAGCCATTAATCTTCCGTTAGATTCTTTAGACTTAAACTATAATTCTATTAACTATAACAAACCTGTTTATTTTATTTGCCAATCTGGAGTACGAAGTGTGAAAGCCATTCAAATCTTGAGAAAATATCAACCAAAAGCCACTTTAATCAATATTGAAGGAGGGTTAAATCAATTAAGAGACTATGCTTCTGAACATTAAAAGATCGTTCCTTCTTTTTTCGGATTTTTTATTATAGCTACATTTTATTCTTCTGTTGGTTTTGGTGGAAGTTCCAGCTATTTAGCTTTATTGCCACTTTTTGCATTTTTTCTTTATTCGTTCTAATGCGCTTGTTGGCAATCTTTTAGTTGGTTCTGTAAATGCTTATTTGTTCTAGAATAACGGACATTTTTCTATTAGAGATTTTTTGCTTTTTATAATTACCGGTAAAGCAATCCATGGAAAGCTTAAAACACGTGGAGGAATGGATACTTTAGATAAATTTAAGGACCCATCCCAATACGGGAAAAATAGAAGTATGATCGCTATAGGAGGCTAGTTAATTTTGCCCTTTTTTAAATCCATAGGTATTTTGACGTATAAAATCTGTTGGGAATTCTTCATCACCCGGAAATCCTAATTCAATGGTTCCACTATCTTCCGGCACATAATTCGTTTTAAAAATATAATCCCAAAGACTTAAACTAATTCCAAAATTCACTCCATATTTACCATCTGGTAAATCATATGCATGATGGTACAAATGCATTACTGGATTATTGATAATATATTTTAGCGGTCCCCAAGTTATTTTGATATTAGAGTGGTTGATATGTCCAATAGTTATAGCAATAAAATGAACGATATATGCTTGCTCCGGCTCGAAACCAAATAAAATCATTATTCCAAATGTTTTAAGCGGTTTGTACAAGATATTTTCCATCCAATGGTAACGTAAATGTGCTGCAAAGCCCATTTCTTTAACACTGTGATGAACCTTATGATATTTCCAAAAGAAAGGATATTTATGCAGTAACGTATGTGTGAACCATTGCACAAAATCCAGAATAATAAAAAACACGAATAACTGCAACAACATCGGCCATGCCGAAGGATCAAACAAGGCTAATGATTTTTCTGAAACACCTAGATCCTCAAAACCAAGCTGTAGTATTTTATAAAATCCACTTATGGCGATAGAGAAGATAAAAAAGTTAAAAAACATATAGAAGCCATCTAACCAAAAATCCTTTCTGAAAATGGATTGCTCCTTACGCCAGGGAAAGATCATTTCCAGGCTCCAAACAATAAGGGAAATAGCAATTAAGCCCCAAAAATAATTCGTATACCAAGGCACTTCAAATAATATCGATTTCCATGTCCAATCTACCGTTCCGGTAAAAGCATTAAAAAATGCATCTAAATATTCATTCATATTTTATTATTCTATTATTGTTGTTATACTATCTTGGTCAAATGATAAGTCGTCAAACTGACTCCATTCTGTCCAAGAACCATCGTAATTTTTCACATTTTTATAACCTAATATTTGCGTAAGTACAAATGTTGTATGCGCTGAGCGTACACCACTATGACAATAAGCGATGATTTCATCATCCTTGGAAGCGCCAAGCTTATTATATATTTCAATTAAATCTTCTGTAGATTTCATTTTTTTATCACCATTATAATTAACAGATTTAGCCCAATCTATAGATTTACTATTTGGTATTCTCCCTCCTTTTGCCGCACCTTCTTTTTGCCTTTTTCCGGAAAATTCATCGTCTGTTCGAGCATCTATTATAAATGTATTATTAGCTACTGCTTGTATCATTTTTTCTTTAGAAATTAAATATTTCATCGAAGGCGCATCGGTTAACTTAAAGTTTGACCTCTTTACTATAGGTGTTTCCGTAGAAATAGCACCATTTTTTTCTTTCCATGCTGTTATTCCTCCATGTAATAATCTCACCTTTGTAAAATCATAATTTTGTAAGATCCACCATAATCTTGTAGAATCAACCAAGCCATTATCATCATAAATGATTATGGTATCCTTTGTGTTAATACCTAAACCACTAAATAGAGTCTCCATTTGTTTTTTTCCGGCCATCATGCCTTTATAAGGATAGGAGGCATCTTCAATATCTGTGCGCCAAATATTCATAGCACCTTCGATATGTTCGTTTGCATAGAATTCTGATTTTCTAAAATCCAAAATTTTGATGTTCGGTTCATTAGCGATTTTCAGCAACTCATCAACTTCGATCAAATAGTTAATTTTACTATCATCTTCGTCACTAATATTTAGATTAGCTTCTTCATTTTTAGTAACCTCTACTTTATTTTTTTTCTCTTCCTTACAAGATGAAAATGCGAGCAAACAACACAATAAACTAATTCTCCAGACCATACCATTCTATATTTGTTAAATTTTCACGTCTTCCTTTTTCCGTAACTGGATAATTAGTAACAAGATAATTCACTATTATTTCTTGATTAGCACCTAAATCCCATAGGTTTTGAGTTTCCTGCATCCATTTAATAGTTTCATTCCACCGCTCTGCGCTCATTTTATTTTGTGTGACCAATTTGGCCGAATGGCAATTGGTACAATTATTAACAACCGCCATTAAACCTACCCCATCAACCAGTCCTGTACGAACATGGATTCCATTTTCTATTAGGTTCTCGTCTATCTCTTCCGGAGTAACAACTAAAGCTTCTGTATTACTTTTAAAGGCCGAAAAATTCGGGTCGTTAATATAATATATTGTTGCCCCACCTGCTATTAAAAATATGCTGAAGGCTAAAATCATTAAATGATACACCTTCTTCGCGTATTTTTTAAATTCCTCTTCTTTAGTCATTTATGTTACTTTGATAGCAATTCTATGACAGGCATTGTTTAAATAACCTTTTGGATTCCAGCCGGGTAACAACATTGGTTGGGCTACACCTTGAGTGTCGGTTGCTTTTGCCCAAACCTCATAGTAGCCTTTTTTAGGAAAATCTATGGATGCCGAGAAATGTTGCCAAGCCAAACGGTTTACTGGATCCTCTATTTGGCACTCTCTCCAGATTGCCCCAAAATCTATGGAATATTCCATTTTTGAAACCTCTAATTCTCCTGCCCAAGCGTGGCCTCTAATTTTTAAGGATGTGCCATCTTTTAAAACCGCACCAGATTTAGGATATGTGATCAATGATTTTACAGGCATAGATTCTATAATGCACATGTCTTCATCTTTAACCTTTTCTCCCGGTGCCACAGGTTCGCATGGCACACGGTAGGCTGTCCCCATCATTTTAGTGCCATCGTGTATTTTGTTTCTAATGCTTATTCGATTAATCCATTTCCCCGAAACAGATGCTGGCCAACCACCTGCTACTAATCGTAATGGGTATCCGTGCGCAAGAGGGATTTCCTTTCCATTCATTTTGAACGCTAATAATGTTTCGTCTTGCAGGGATTTCACCATTGGAGCTCCTCTAGAAATTGGTTCTTTTTTTGGGTCTCTGCTTAAGTGTTCATCTACTGCATGATATCCTGTATAAACAGCATTATTTTTTATTCCTGCATCTTCTAAAACGTCACGTAGGCGTATACCGGTCCATGTTGCACAATGCACTGCACCAACTGTCCACTGGTTTCCTTTTGCTGGGGGATTAAATTCGCTTCGTCCATTTCCGCCACATTCCAATGTTAATTGGTAGGTGTGATGCTCGAATTTTGATTTCAATTCTTCCAGCGTATATGTTTTTTGGTTCACTACAGATTCTCCATCTATAGTAAGAGTCCATTTTTTTGCATCAATTGCTTCTGGAATTAGCCCATTATTTCTAATGAACATTGCAGAATTCGGTGTAATCTTATCGTCCAGTAAATGGGCTTGTGCTTCAATATTCCATGGCTTATCGTTAAGCACGAGCATTTCCTTGTTCTTATTAAACAATTTGAAGGGATCTGGATCTTGTAGCGCTAATAGATTATAATCTTCTAATAAATTGGATCCATAAACGATTTCAGCACCAATGAGAGTGGCCAAAGTACTTAAGGTTGTTTTTTTTACGAAATCTCTTCTTTTCAAGACAATAAAAATTATAATATTCCTAATATAAAAATCACAATATACAATGTGCCATATTTATCTACTGTAACAAATGTTACATTTAAACTTCTCTGAGAAGGTTAATTTTAAAATTTAAAAATCTAACTTAATAAAAATCTAACTTAATGAGATATACCAAATTCTTTATTCCAGTTCTAGGAATAGCTTCAGTTTTAAGTTTAAGCTGTAATTCAACCAAAAAGTCAGCTACTTTGGATAAACTAAATCCCCAAAAAGTTGCTTCAATATCTATACTTCATACTAATGATATGCATGGTTCTTATATGCCTTTTGAAACCAATTTAGGCAACGCTACAGCGCAAACTGGAGATTCCATAGACAATTACATGAAATTTGAGCGTAAAGCAAAAATTGGTGGATTCGAATATCTTGCAAGTGCTATAAAGTCTATAAGAAAAAACAAAGGTGATGACAGCGTAATATTATTGGATGGTGGAGATACTTTTAGTGACGACCAATTAGGCAACCTTACAAAAGGGGAGGCGATGATTAAAATGATGAATGAAGTGAATTATGATCTCATGGTTTTGGGAAATCACGATTTTGACTACGGTCTTGAAAGAACAAATGAACTGCAGCAACTTGCTAACTTCCCTATGCGAGCAGCAAATATAATCGTTAAAGAAACAGGGAAACCAATTTTTGGAGAGCCTTATGTGGTTATAAATAAGCAAGGTGTCAATATAGCTATTCTTGCCTTAAGCTATAGAAATACACCTTTAACTGGAAATTCTAAAAACATTGAAGGTCTGGAATTTGGAATTGGTGCTGAAGCTGTCAAAGAATACCTTCCTATGCTCACTGAAAAAGCTGATATCATTGTGTTACTGTCCCATGAAGGAATGGCGGTAGATAAAATAATTGCTGAAGAAATAGAAGGCGTAGATCTTATTGTAGGTGCGCATAGTCATGATGTTATTTCCCCACCCTTAAAAATAAACAACACTTATATAGTGCAAGCGTTATCGGATGTAGCAATACTAGGAGAAACAGAAATACAAATAAGTAATAATAAAATTATAGATATTAATGCAAATTATCATTACTTATGGCACGATGAAATGTCTCCCGATGTGCAAATGCAGGAAATGATAAATCAACTAAGAAAACCATATTTATCTAAATTAGAGGAAAAAATCACAAAAACAAATTCCATAATTGGAAGGCAATATAAATCTGAAAGTCCTTTTGATAAAGTGGTAACCAGCATGATGATGGACAAACTTAACGTAGATGCTGCATTTTTACCGGGAGTTGGATATGGGATTTCATTAGAAGGAGATATCACTTCTGAAGATGTATTCAAATTACTGCCACATCCAGCAAAAATTGTAACCTTAGAAATGACAGGAGATCAAATTAGAAGAACCCTGGAACAAACTGCGATTAATATTAAACCTACAGATAAAATGAATACCGTAGGTGGGCTAATCCAATCTTCTGGCATCCAGTATAACTTAAACTTTAATAATCCAGTAGGGCAAAGAATATCTGACATTAAAATAAAAGGTGAAAATTTAGATCTTGCAAAAACCTATAAAATTGCTACTCATACCGGGATGCTTGGTGGGATTCATAACTATGAGGAATTTGGAAAAGGTTTAAATATTAATAAAACGAATATTGTACTAACAGAATTTGTATTGGAAAATCTTAGAGAATTAAAAGAACTCAGCTTTCCTGAAAGAATGGGAGAGGTGATCCTTAATAAATAATTTCTTCCTTGAATATCTAACTAATGAATTTTAATTTTAAATACATAGACATGAAAAGCATAATAAGTTTAGTTTTAATATCAATGTTTAGTTTCCAAATGCAAGCACAAGAGTGGCAAACTTCAAAAATAGAAGGTTATGGGAAAATTAAATATTTTGAAGATGCAGCGGAGCAACCAGACACTACCCTAAATTATAAATTGGTTTTTGATATTAAAGATGGAAAAGAAAAAGAGGGAGTAAATGTAGGTTTGTTGAAAATTGCTCGTGCCCTTAATATGTTAGAATCAGGAAAAATTTCATCTGAAAAAATTGATATCGTGGCAGTGGTCCATGGAGAAGCGACCGATTTGGTCCTTTCTAATGAAAAGTATCAAGAGAAATATAAAAAGTCAAACCCAAACATAGAGTTATTGAAGTTATTAAAAGAAAATGGGGTGAAAATTTTTGTTTGTGGACAAGCTACAGCTGCCAGAAACATAGCGCAGGAAGATATGAATGAATCTATTGAGTTGGCGCTTTCAGCTTTATCGGTTTTGTCAAACTATCAGCTTAGAGGGTATGCTTTGATCCCTTAATATTCGATTTAGTGAGATAAGCATAATAACTATAAAGAGGAGCAAATAGCTCCTCTTTATAGTTATATAATATTAAAATTTTAACGTAGTTACTCTACTTTGTTAATCTGTAAATCGTTAAATAAATCACTCTATCCCCGCTAATTAAACCAACCTGTAGCTTCCTGTTTTGTTTGGTGTAAAATCTGGGTATTTATTTAAATAGTCCTTCATCGCCTCCACAGCATTTTTATCGTGGTTCTTTCTGTTTTTACCATATTTACTGGCTACACCTTGCGTTGTAACAAAACCCACTTTGTAAATTTTATTAAAATCAATGTGTGACCCTTTATAGTATATTTCCTGAATGCGATGACCTTTAGGATTTTCAATTCGCATATTCACTTGCAATCCTAAACATCGTTTTACATAGCCTCCCATTTGTCCTAATGGATTACAGCAAAAGGTACGCTCCAAATTTTCCTCTAACAATTCCTTAATTTCCGTCCCCGTAAGCTCTACGGTTGAAACGGGTGGATTCATTGGGGCAATGTTATATAAATTATTCTCGGTAATATTTCCTTTTGGAATTGGAGCGCCGTAACGCCATCCATTCGAAAAGGCAATATCCGTATTTGTACTGTGGATAATTGCCCTAAGCAGTAATTCGTCCAATGTTGAATTTATAGTATTGTAACGATGTAAAATTTCGGTCGTACTACCTATGGCAACAGTGCTCATTTCCTGATATGGGTTTAAAATATCTTGAACCATAGAATCTACTTCAGTACTTTTTGGTAAGGAAGCATCAACTTTAACAAGTTCGTAATTATAAGCTTCAATCTTTTTATCTTCCACATCAATGATAAATCTGCCCAAAAACGAACCGTGGCAACCGCATTGTATTATACGTGTACCATTTACCTCAATGGCTTTATAAATTCTGTTATGGGTATGAGCGCTCAGGCAAATATCAATACCTTCCACTTTTTTCAGGAGTTCAACATCCTGGGGAAATCCATTATGGGAAAGTAAGATTATCATATCCGACCCATTGGCTTTTAGCTCTTTTATATGTCCTGGAATTTCATCCAAACCAGAAGTGAACTTTAAGCCCTTACTCATTTTCTCGGGCATCACTTTGTCCACAATCATTGCACTAATACCAATCACCCCAATTTTAAGTCCTGCTTTTTCGAAAATTGCAGTGGGTAGCAAAAAGTTTGACCCATCTTCTGAAAACACATTACAGCCCAACACTGGAAAATCCAACAAACTGTCGATTTCTTTTAATCGATCGGGACCATATGCAAAATCCCAATGACCTACAAGCGCATCAAGTTTTAAAGCATTTAAAATGGGCACCACGGCCTTGCCGCTAGAATCCACCATTGGTTTGGTTCCATGTAGGGTATCTCCCCCATCAAAAAATAAAGTATTAGGATTTTCTTTACGAAGTTCCTCCATGAAGCCGGCGATATGTGCATAACCACCAGCACTCTCCACCACTTCCCCAGTTTCATTATAAAATAGTTCGGGATGTGGAGCAATGTAACCGTGCACATCGTTTATAAAACAAATATTTAATTTCATAGGTTATGTTTTAGAATAATGTGGAAATTTATTATTTATACATCGATCAAATTTACGACAAATGGATTTACGCAATATTTTAAACGATCTGGATCGAGCCGAGAAGATCGAGCTGGCGCAGCTTCTCCATCGGGGGCTCAACGTCCCCGACCTAGGGCTTGTGGGCAGGGACATCGGCAACGACCGCCCGGTGTATTGCCCTCACTGCGAAGACTCGGACATATACGGTCACGGGCACTACAAGGGGCGCAGGCGCTACAAGTGCAGGTCTTGCCACAAGACCTTCAACGACTTTACCGGTACTGCCGTTGACGGCATAAAGAAGCTGGAAAAGTTCCAAGAATACCTGTTGTTGGTGGTGGAGAGCGACGACAAGCAGTTAGACATCAACGACAAGGGGCGGCGGAACCTTGGAAGGGATCCTACAAGAGGCCCAGCGACAGGGAAGCCAAAAGGGGCGTGAGCAACGACAAGGTCTCGGTGGTGGTCGCCTCGGGCAGGAACGGCGGGAGGACCATGCTTGTGGCAAAGATCGGCAGGATAGATGCGGAAAGCGTCCAGAACACGATAGGTGGGCTCATCGCACCGGGCAACGTACTGTGTTCCGATTCCCATCCCTCGATAATCAAATGGGCAAGGGACAACGAACTCGAGCACCATACCTTTGTGGCGTCGCGCCAACATGTAAAGGACAGGTGCTATCACGTACAGCACGTCAATTCCCGAGACAACCGCTATGAGAGATGGGTCAAGAAGTTTTATGGGGTTTCGACCAAGTACCTTCGGGGCTACTTGAACTGGTTTGTCTTTCTGGAAAAGATAAAGAAATCCGCCCTACAGGGCTTGGAACTTGCAAGGTGCGTCGCCAAGAACATCGGTGCAATAAAAATCTATAGCTCTATCGAAAGGAAGTATGAGAAATTGATAGTTCCACAACTTTCTAAAAGATAACCATTTTTGTTTGACTTGCTTAGTTGTGAGTTCTATCTTAGAATCGAAATATATATCATTGGCCTCAGTTAGCTTTTTCATCAGATAATTATTCAGTTTTTTAGAATTAGGATGAGTACGTTTAACTTTGCCTGCATCTTTATCCCAATCCTTTTCCAATACATATTGTCCGATAAATCTATAGCAAGTTTTGTAGTTTTCGCTAATTCTCAAAGAGAGGGTCAGTGCCATCTTTTCGTACTTTATTTTTCCTTCGAACAATTTTGATACTTGCCATAGTATTATCTTTATATGTAGACTATAAAGATAATACAATATTAAAAAAAAGGGGTACAGAATAATTTGATTTTGGATGGATTTATTTAATATTAAATGAAATTAAAAACCTTGTGAACAGTTGATTTTAAAGGGAATTGGGTTAATCCATATACTCACATATTTAAGCTCATAACCCGAAGGTCACTGGTTCGAGTCCAGTTCCCGCTACTAGGAAAACCCTTTCAGGAAACTGAGAGGGTTTTTCGTTTAAGGGGTCATGGCTTCCCAGATGCTTAGGGCAGTTTTAGCATCTTGAAGGATAGGGCGTCCTCTAAATAAGTAGCTTTTCCTGTTTCTATTAGGAGATAATTTGACCATTTTTCATGATTTAAGATAACTTGCAAGATAGATTTCTACCGATGTAAATAGGGATCCTCTTGAACTCTTCTACCTATGCTTAAAGACTTGAAGAAACCAATCCCTCCTAGTTTTGGAAAAGGGGAGGGGCGGCTTGTTTAATAGCTCTAAACTCCTGAGCTAGTTACTACAAAGTGTTAGGTTCACTTCAAGCTTATGGCCTCTTTTAAATAGAGTGCTTTAATGATTCTACTTTATTATTTCCATCCGCCACCAAGGGCCTCATATAAATCTACGATAGACACTAATTGTTGTAGTTTGCTATCTACAATATTAAGTTCGGCATTTAAAGCACTTTCTCTCGCAGTCAACAAATCTAAATAGTTTGCGTAACCGTTTTTAAGCAACTCTTCAGAGTTCGCTTCGGCAATACGTAAAGCTTCAACTTCATTTTTTCTAAACTCAAATTTTTTAGTTTCAGATTCATATGAAAATAATGCATTAGACACCTCGCTTCCAGCAATTAGTAATATCTTTTTAAATTGAAGTAAAGCCTCTTCTTGTTTTGCTATAGCAACCTCCTTTTGTGTTCTAAGTGCACGTTTATTTAATAATGGTTGTGTTAAACCTCCTGCAATGGTAGCAAATAACGAGTTTGCATTTAATAATTTATCAAGTTCTAAACTTTGGAATCCACCAGCAGCTGTTAATTTTAACGATGGATACAAATTGCTTTTAGCCACATTGGTTAGCTCAAAAGATTGAATCAAATTATACTCTGATGCCATTACATCTGGCCTATTGCCAAGTAAAATTGCAGGTACACCAAGTATGATGTCTTGTTCAACCTTTTGAATATCTAAACTACTTCTTTCAAAATATTGTGGCACTTTTCCTAATAGAATACTTAGCGTGTTTTCTGTTTCAAAAATGGCAGTTTCAATATCTACTTGTAAAGCTTTTGCATTATTGAATTGTGCAATATTTTGCTCTACCGCAACTTGGGTAACCTGGCCAGCATCTTTTAATGCTTTTATAGTCTCTACACTACTTTCCCTAGTTACAATGGTTTCCTTAGTCACTTCTAATTGTGCATCTAAAGCCAATAAATTGTAATATGTATTTGCAATGCTTGAAATTAATTGCGTTTTTACTGCTTGATGTGCTGCGGCACTTTGTAAGTAAGCAGCTTGAGTAGCTCTTTTATTACTACGTATTTTTCCCCAGATATCTGCTTCCCAAGACAAACTCCCGGAAAGCTCATATTCGTCTATAGAGGTAGATCTAAGAAATGCGCCAAATTGACTGTTTTTTGACCATATTTGATGGGTAATTGAAGTATTGGCATTTATACTGGGCAAATACCCTGCTTTTCCTTGTTTTGCATAAGCTTCTGCAGCTATCATTTGCTGAATTGCAATACGAACATCCATATTATTTTGCAGACCTTCTTCAATATAGTGTTGAAGGTATTGATCTTTAAATAATGTTTTCCAAGATATTTCTGCAATAGAAACACTGTCTGTGGGCAAATTATCGGTTCTGTAAAGTGCTTCTGTTTGAATTTCTAATTCTGGTCTAATATAATCTTGTGCTACAAAACAACTCTGTAATGTCAATACCACCACTAGCACAAGGCCACCTTTACTTAAATTTCTACGTTTTACATATAATTTCATTGTTCTTAATCTTCAATTGTTTGTACTGTTGGTTTACTTGAAACTTTTTCCTGTAACCACTGAAATAATATAAACAGAACAGGAATTACAAAGACTCCTAATAGGGTCCCAATGAGCATTCCGCCTACGGCACCTGTACCAATAGAGTTGTTTCCTTCCGAGCCCACACCCTTTGCTAACACCAAGGGCATTAAACCTAAAATAAAGGCAAATGAGGTCATTAAAATAGGACGTAATCGTGATTTTGCTCCGTGAATTGCTGCATCAACAATGCTTTCTCCATTTTTCCGCCTTTGTAATGCAAACTCCACTATAAGGATGGCATTTTTAGCGAGCAACCCAATAAGCATGATTAAGGCAATTTGGAAATATATGTTGTTTTCCAAGCCTAAAAATTTAGTGCTTATGTAGGCTCCAAAAACTCCAAACGGAAGCGAAAAGATTACTGCAAACGGCAATAAATAACTTTCATATTGCGCACTAAGCAGGAAATACACAAATAAAATACTCAATATAAAAATGAAGGTGGTTTGGTTTCCTGCATTTACTTCTTCCCGTGTTAAACCAGAATAAGCTACTGTATAATTACTTGGTAATTTTGCTACTTCCTCTTCAATAACCCTAATTGCATCACCTGTACTAAACCCATCATTGGTCGCGCCGGAGATCATGGTGGAGTTAAATAGGTTGAAACGTGTTACCGATTGTGGACCGTATACTCGTTCTAATTTCACGAACTGGGTAATGGGCGTCATTTCCCCAGAATCTGTTCTTACATACATGCTATTTAAATCTTCCACATCTGCTCTGTCATTAGGTAATGCTTGAATATACACTCTAAACTGTTTTCCAAATCGAGAAAAATCTGAAGCATAAATACCCCCAATATATCCCTGTAGGGTAGAAAATATGCTGTTAATAGGAACTCCTTTTTCTTTCGCTAAAGGCACATTGACTTCCATTTCATATTGGGGATAGTTGGTGTTGAAAGAAGACTGGGCGTATTTAATTTCGGGATGTTGCATTAATGCCATTGTAAATTCCTTATTCGCTTTATCCAAGTCGGTGAATTCGCCTCCAAATTTGTCTAATAAATTTATTTCGAAACCAGAGGAGTTACCAAAACCACGAATACTAGGAGGGGAAAAGAATATGATATTTGCATTAGCCATGGTTGACACAGCACCAAATAATTTTCCGGTAATAGCTTGTGCAGACAAGGATGGATCTTCACGTTCGTCCCAATTTTCAAGTTTTATAATTCCAAAACTATAATTACTACCTGCACCACTAATTAAACTTCTACCTTTAATGAAATTTACAGCTTCAATACCGTTAATGCCATTTATTTTACCGTATAATTCTCTAGAAACAGCATCTGTCCTATCTAAGGAAGCACCTGCTGGCAGTTCTATATTTGCAAAAATAATCCCTCGATCTTCATTAGGAACAAATCCTGTAGGTGTAGTGTTTGATGCCCAGAAAATTCCAACTACAGCTAAAATTAACAACAAAACAGGCACCCATTTTCTTTTGTATAAAAACTGAAGTGATTTTCCATATTTGTCTACTGTAGCATTAAAGCCGCGATTAAAAAGAGTGTAAAAACGCTTTAGTGGGCTTTTACCTTTTACCTCTTCATCTTCCTTATGAGGTTTTAATAATAAGGCACATAATGCAGGACTTAAGGTTAACGCGTTTACTGCCGAAATGAGAATGGCAATTATTAAGGTCACACCAAACTGTTCGTAAAAAACGCCCGTAGGTCCCGTCACGAATGTTACTGGAATAAACACTGCTGCCATTACCAAGGTAATAGATATAATGGCTCCAGAAATTTCATTCATGGCTGTAAGCGTTGCTGTTTTAGCATTTTTTTCGCCTTCATCCAGTTTAGCATGAACTGCCTCTACCACCACAATGGCATCATCTACGACAATACCAATTGCGAGCACTAGCGCAAATAGTGTTAACAGGTTAATAGAATACCCAAAAACATTTAAGAAAAAGAAGGTGCCAATAATGGAAACCGGAACCGCAATAGCTGGAATTAATGTAGAACGGAAATCTTGCAGGAAAATAAACACTACCAAAAACACTAATAAAAAGGCTTCTAATAAAGTGGTAATTACTTTTTCTATAGAGGCGTTTAAGAACAAACTGGTATCATACGGCACAAAAATACTAAGCCCCTCTGGCAAATCTCTTTCCACCGATTCTAGGGTAGTTTTAATGTTTTCGATTATTTCCTGAGCATTGGAACCTTTGGTTTGAAAAATCCCCATAAATACTGCAGGTTTACCCATACTCATTGCATTAGAGGAATAGGATTGGGCATCTAATTCTATGGTTGCCACATCATTTAGGCGAAGAAATTCACCATTTCCTAATGCTTTAATAACAATATCTCCATATTGTTTTTCTTCTTTAAAGCGTCCACTATAAGTCAATGTATAAGAAAATGCTTCTCCATTATTTTGTCCTAAGGATCCTGCTGCTGCTTCTAAATTTTGTTCTTTTAATGCTGCTGAAATATCTGAAGGGATTAAATTATAAGCTGCTAATTTTTCCGGTTTCAGCCAAATACGCATTGCATAATCTTGTTGTGAAAATACACTAACATCTCCAACTCCACTAATACGTTGCATCGCCGGAATAACATTTATTTTTAAGTAATTCTGAATAAATGTAGCATCATAATCTTCATTATCAGTATACATCGATATGAACATTAAAGCACTCGTTTCTTGCTTTTGTGTAGTTACCCCAGTTTGGATCACCTCCTGTGGCAATAATGGATTTGCCCTAGCTACACGATTTTGAACGTTTACTGCAGCAATATCTGCATCCATTTCCTGATTAAAATACACTGTAATTTCTGCGGTTCCATTGTTCGAGGCCGTAGAAGTAATGTAGGTCATTCCTTCTGCCCCGTTAATTTGCTCTTCAATAGGAATTATAACACTTTCCAGCACAGTTTCTGCATTCGCTCCAGGATACGATGCTGTTACCTTAATTGTTGGCGGTGCAATATCTGGATATTCTTCTATGGGAAGGCTTGATATACTTATAACACCAAGTACAACTATGATAATAGAGATTACCGTTGAAAGAACTGGTCTTTCAATAAATGTTTTTAACATAACGACTATGTTTGTGGGTTATCTAGTTTTTGAACAAAGTTGCTACAGGTTTAATAGCGTCTTCAAAAGAGGTCTCTTGTGGTGAGATTAACATGCCATTCCTTAGTTTTCCTACCCCCGAAACCACAATTTTGTCTTTAGCATCTACTCCAGATTCTACAACATATAAATTGTCTACGGTGGCTTTAACTTTTATAATGGAAGTTGCAACTTTATTGTCTTCCCCTAAAATAAACATCATGATATTTCCTTGTTGTTCATAGGTTGCTTCTTGTGGAATTACAGTTACATTTTTATATACTGTTGGAATTTGAATTTTACCACTATTCCCATTGGTTAATAGTTGGTTTGGATTATCAAAAACCGCTCTTAAACTAACAGTCCCTGTGCTTTTGCTAACTTGTCCGGTACTGGTTTCAATTTTGCCTTTTTCCGAATATGCAGTGCCGTTAGCTAAAATTAAACTGATTTCAGAATAATTAGCCAGCTTTTGCTTTAGGTTTTCTCCTTCTGCATTTTGTAAAAAGTCTAAATATTGAGTTTCATTTAAACTAAAAAAGGCATATACCTTACTAATATCACTAACGGTGGTTAATGATTTTTGGTCATTTGGGCTAACTAATGCGCCTTCCCTATAATTAATTGCTCCAACATATCCATCTACAGGACTTTTTATAGTTCCGTAGCCAATATTTGCAGAGACACTACTATAATTAGCTTTGGCCTGCGCTAAATTAGCTTTTGCGGTTTCTAACTGGACAGGGCTAATAATATTTTTTTCTACTAATGGTATTAATTTATTTACCTCTACTTGCGCAACATCCACACGCGCTTGTGCAGCTCCTGCATCTTGATTTAAAGACTGTGTTTCTAATTTAAATAACACTTGTCCTTTACGTACTTTTTGACCCTCGTCTACTAATACTTTCTGAATATATCCTGAAGTTTTAGCTCGAACATCGCTGTTTATTACACCCTCGATTGTGGTTGGGTATTCCTGAAAACCTGTTACCGTTTTCTTTTGTATTTGAGCTACTGGAAAAGGTGCAGGCGGTGCTTCGGCAACGGGTTTGTTTTCTTCATTGGTTCCACAACCAAGAATAGCTAAGAACAAACCCAATGATAGTGCTGTATATAGTTTATTATATTTCATTTTGCTTAAAATTAAATCTGAAATTGATTGTCTGTTAACTTTGTTTTTAATATTTCTATTGATGCCGAGGCTTCTTTAATATATTTGATATAATCATTATGGAATTCCAAATCAAACTCATCTTCCTTCGAGGTGGTTTCTAAATCATTTATAGATTTTTTATAATTTTTGATTTCTAAATGAAGTTCTTTCTCTTCGTTCCATGAAGTCATCATTTTTTCTATATGTTGAATGATGATATATTTATTAATTATAAAATATTTTTTGCGGTCTCCAGTTTTAGTGAAATAGATGATTTTATTTAAGTCTTGTAAATGATTAAGGTGCGTGGAAATGGTGCTTTTGCTTGCACAAAGAATAGATACCATGTCTTCAAAAGTGGCTCCTTTTTTTCCTGTAAGAATAATATACGATAGTATTCGCGCAGCTACTGGGGCTAGTTGGTCCCTAGTTTCTAAATGCACACCTAGTCTTTCAACTAAAGCCATTTTTTCTTTGCAGACGTCATCTTTCATTTTTGAATATTTTAATACTGTTTTTAGAAATTAAAAATCTTTGAGCAGTAAAAATCCCCTGCAAATATAAATTTAGGTTCGGAACAAACCGAACTATACGAAGTTAAGTTCTTGTTAAAGTATACTTCGGGAAATAATTAAGGTTATGGTCTTAAAAAGAAGTGTCCTACTAAGGAAATTTTAAAATCTAAACTTAGGATATATCAATTCGATTCCAGCAGACTGAAATAATATCCCGTAATTTACAATTATGCCAATGCCGATTACTTTAGTTGAATATCTAAAATTTTATGGAGAGCTGTCCAATGATGATATGTCATTAATTTTGGAACACCCAGTTGTCAAGGATTTTAAAATGGGGGATATTTTTGTTGCTACCGGCAAAATTGTTTTAGAAGGATTTACTATTTAAAAAAATATCATGAATAAAACCCTATTTATTACAGGAAGTACCGACGGCATCGGGAAGTTGACTGCCTTAAAATTGGCTAAAGAAGGTCACACTGTTTATATCCACGGAAGAAGTAGAAGTAAGTTGGAAGCCGTAATTTCCGAAATAAAAGAACAATCCAACAATGCAAACATACAAGGTTTTATTGCCGATTTTTCAGATTTGGATGCCGTTTCAAAAATGGCAGAGCAGATTAAGGACGAAGTTCCTAAAATTGATGTGCTTATCAATAATGCAGGCATTTATAATAGCAAAAACGCTAACAATAAAAATGGCTTGAATACCCGAACGGTTGTCAATTATCTGGCACCCTATGTGTTGACGAATGCCATGCTGCCTCTTCTTAAAAAATCGGAAACACCACGAATCATCAATTTGAGTTCGGCTGCTCAAGCACCGATATCGGAAGCAGTTCTCACAGGAAAAGAGCAAGCCTCGGAAAGCGCAACATATGCTCAAAGCAAGCTGGCCTTGACGATGTGGAGTTTTGATTTGGCAAAACAAGAGCCGAACATTACGGTAAATGCAGTAAATCCTGGTTCCTTATTAAATACAAAAATGGTCAAAGAAGCTTTCGGGAACCATTGGTCGCCGGCAGAAAAAGGTGTGGGTATTTTATATGATTTAGCGCTGTCTGAAACTTATAAAGGGGATTCTGGAAAGTACTTTGACAATGATAAGGGAAATTTTGCCAGAGCACATCAAGATGCCTATGACCAAAGTAAAATAAGTCGACTCGTAGAGATTACAAGAGAAATTTTGATTAAAGTATATTGACATCAATAATGGAATTATGAAAATAGCAGTAACATGCGCAAGCGGACAACTCGGTTCAGCCATAGCAAATCAATTGATAAAAGAAATTGGTAAAGAAAACGTCATCGGAATTGCAAGAACGCCAGAAAAAGCAAAACACCTCGGCATTGAGATTAGAAAAGGTGATTATAACAATAGCCAAGAATTTGACGAAGCATTAATTGGAATTGACACGGTTCTGTTGCTTTCAGGAATGGACGAGCCCCAAAAAAGAATTCAACAACATAGAAACGTGATTGAAGCAGCAAAGGCAAACGGAGTGAAAAAGATAGTTTACACCAGTATTGTTGGAGCAGAAGAAAACAACGCTTTTAGCCCAGTTGTGCAGTCCAACCGCCAAACGGAAAAAGACATTCAAAATTCAGGGCTCAATTGGGCAATAGGCGGAAACGGTATTTACATTGAGCCAGATTTAGAGTATATAAATACGTATGTAAAAGAAGATGAGATTAGAAATTGTGCTGGTGACGGAAGATGTACTTATACCAGCAGGGAAGAATTAGGAATTGCGTATGCTAAAATGTGTGTTGAGGAAAAGCACAATGGACACATCTACAATCTTGTAGGCAAGCCCATTATACAAACCCAACTTGCGGATTATATAAACCAAGTTTACAGCACAAATCTTGTTTATAATTCAGTTTCAGTGGAAGACTATGCCACCGAAAGAAAAAAAGAATTGGGGGATTTTTTAGGAACTGTGATTGCAGGCATTTACGAAGGCATAAAAAACGGTGTAAATGATATTTCTTCTGATTATGAAAAAGCAACTGGAAGACCGCATAAATCGACATTGGAAATCATATTGGAATATAAAAAAACCGACTAAATAACCCGATTTTTAACAATCTCTTCTTCTTGCGAATACCTTCAAAAAGCATTCAGATTCGATATTATGCTTTTAATGTAGAGGCTCGGATAATCAGATTTGTTTTAATTTCAATGGTCTTGGTCATTAAGACATTATTTGGTGTATCGATTTCTTCAATTAAATATTGAACTGCAGTTTTCCCAATTCGGTTTCCAGGTTGCTCGATAGTGGTTAGTTGTGGCTCGATAATTACAGAATTTGCATTATTGCTAAATCCAACGACGGCGATTTCTTCAGGAATATTAACGTTAAATTTTTTTAAAACCTTAATGCAACCAATAGCTGCTGTATCCGTAATGGCAAAAATGGCATCTGGGCGTTCTTTCAAACTTAAAAGAATATTGGTCATTCTTTTACCCTCGTCTAAATCAATATCCTCACAGTTCAGAATAATTTTTTCATCGATTGGAATGTTGTGTTCCTTTAGGGCTTTTAAATATCCAGCATATCGCTTTTCTGAATTATATGAAAACTCAAATTCCTTAATAATAGCAATTCGCTTCTTACCTATGTTGATTAAATGCTCAACCGCATCAAATGCAGCCTCTTCATCATTAATAACGACTTG
Organism: Gillisia sp. Hel_I_86; assembly: GCF_007827275.1. Taxonomy (NCBI): domain Bacteria; kingdom Pseudomonadati; phylum Bacteroidota; class Flavobacteriia; order Flavobacteriales; family Flavobacteriaceae; genus Gillisia; species Gillisia sp. Hel_I_86. Next base: position 2,322,375 of record NZ_VISE01000001.1, read on the forward strand.
AGTACAGGGAATTTTGCTAGAAACCTTATCAAATAAAATAAGAGGAATTCTGTTTAATGTCCTTAAAACATTGTCAATATCTCGAGTTAGTTTGGAAAGGGAAAGCAAAATGCCATCCACTCCAAATTGAATCATGGTATTAAGCATCTCAGCCTGTCTTTCAATATCATTATTGGATTCTGAAATGATAACCCTATAACCTCGCGCCGCAGCTTCTTCAAGAATCCCTGTAATGATGGTTGTGGTATAATGATGTGTGACATTTGATACCACAACTCCTATGATATTAGAGCGATGTTGTCGAAATCCTTTGGCAAAAAGGTTCGGCACATAATTCATTTCTTTTGCCAAGGTTTTTACTTTTTCCTTGGTCTGGTCACTTATCCCTTGATGGTCATTTAATGCTCTAGAAACTGTTGAAATTGAAATGTTTAGAGATTCAGCTATTTTTTTTAGGGTGGTGACATCCTTTTTCATAATAACGAAATATTAAATTAAAATGCAAACGTTACCGCAAACGTTTGCGTACAAATATCCTAAATTTTAGGCAAATTAATTGCGAACTTATTATTTATTTCGGCAAATAAATTAACTAATCCTTAATAATATGAAAACAATTTTTTTAATGCTTATTGGTATTTGTAGCATTTCTACAACGTTTGCGCAGACCGAAATTACTGGTACCGTTAAAGACAATGCAGGCGTACCTGTGGTGGGCGCCAATATCTTTATTAAAGGGAGCACCTCGGGAACCAATTCAGATTTTGATGGAATCTTCAGTTTTACAACAGAGCTTGAAGGAGAACAAACCCTCCAGGTATCTTATTTAGGATATGAAACACTTAATCAAAAAATTAATTTGGATGGTACAAAACTTGTCTTAAAGATTGTTTTAAAGGAAGGGGGCAATGCTTTGGATGAAGTGGTTTTAACTGCCACATCAACCACACGTTCTCAAAAGGAAACACCGATGTCCATCACTTCTTTTGGATCCAAAGAATTATCCAAAACCAACATTAGCAGTCAAGCCGATGTGCTTCGTAGTGTTCCGGGTATTACTGCTGAAGGAGGAGGTGGTGAGGTAGCGTCCAACATTTTTGTAAGAGGTTTGCCTTCAGGTGGTCAATATCAATTTAATCCATTGCAAATTGATGGGATGCCTGTATTGGCAACTTTTGGTTTGAACTCTTCTGCACATGACGTTTATTTTAGGAATGACATTGGGATAAAAAGTTTGGAGTTTGTTCGCGGAGGATCTTCCATTTTATATGGAGTGGGTTCTGTTGCTGGTATTATAAACTATACGAGCATCACGGGAAATCCAAATCCTAGACATATTCTTAGGACCGAAGTGGCCTCAGATTCTAGATATAAAGCCGACTTCTTAACCAGTGGTCCATTGGGAGGTAAAGATTCCCAAACTTTTTATGCACTATCTGGATTTTACAGATATGATCAAGGGCCTTTAAAAACTGGCTTGGACACTGAAGGATTTCAATTAAGAGGGAACATTAAGCATTTAACCGAAAAAGGATCTATAACTGTTTCAGGACAATGGATAGATGACAAAGTACAGTTTTTCCTGCCTTTCCCATTAGAAGGTGGTTCGCGTAATCGTCCAACCGGAAATGATGGAAATGAGATTTTTACTTTGCAAACTGCAGCGGCTTCGGATATTTCATATGCAACACCAGATGGAACTTATCAATCTCCAATAGAAGATGGTGTATTAACGAAAGGTGGCTATTTTTTAACCAATTTTAATCATCGTTTTTCAGATGATTTAAAACTGGATGCAAAATTAAGATACTCAAGATACGAGCACCAATTTAACTTGTTTTTAGATGGTAGTGGTGTCAGTGGAGCCAAGGTTGTAGAAACACAAGCAGAATATTTAGCTGCTAGAGAGTTGACCTCCGGTGATTTTACACTACTAAATGGCCAACCCCTTCCTGCAAATGCTTTGTTATTTGAAAACAGAATTTTAGATAGAGATAGACCATTGACAGAATTAATGGCAGATTTTAAATTGACCAAAACAACTGGTCAGCACAATATTACTTTTGGGTCATTCATTTCTAGATCAAAAGCTGGTGATTTTAATGTGATAACCAATTATTTAGGAGAATTCAATGATAGCCCAGAATTGGTAAATCTATCGGGGTACACAGTAAATGGTGTAACCAATAGAGGTACATCTTACACCAATAGAAATATAAACAGTAATAAAATAGCCTTTTTTGTTGCTGATGAGATTAAGCTAGAGCGCTGGAATTTAGATTTTGGTATTCGTTACGAAAGAGCTTCGGGGGATATAGAAAATGAAGGTACTGCATCTTACAATGTTGACAATACAGGAATTGCTAATTTAGATAATGTAAATTGGGGCAATGGTTCTTGGACAAGAGGTCATGTATCGGCAGATGATTTTGCCTTGGCTATTGCTGGGCTCTATAAAGTGAATGATAACTTAAGTGCCTATGCAAACTTTTCTAGAGGTTACTTTTTCCCTGAATTAAGAGGTACAAAATTCGACGATTTAGGAAATCCAAATTCGTATGATACAGAAAAAATACTTCAAGGTGAGTTAGGTGTTAAGTACGGAGCTGGAAAATTCTCTGGTACTGCTGCTCTTTATTCCGTTAGTCTAAAAGATCGTAAATCCATAAGTTTTGTTAACGATGGTTCAGGTGGAACTACGGAAGAAGTTGATACACAGGATACAAAAACTTTTGGTATAGAAACCACGTGGAAATACAAATTCACGAACGAATTTAATTTCAATGGGACTTTTACGTTCCAAGATCATGAGATTTCTAAATCCGAAGCTAATCCAGAATATGAAGGCAACGAGTTAAGAAGACAGCCTAATGTTGTAGCCGCTTTAGGATTGGATTATGACAACACAAAGTTGGATGGAAGTTTTGTATATAACTATACAGGTGAGAAATTTTCTAATGATGCTAATTCTATTGAGCTAGATGCTATCGGATTAGCAAATTTAAATCTAGGGTATACCTTCAATGTTGGCGAAGCCGATGAAACTATTCGTTTGGGTGCTCAAGTATTTAATTTATTTAATGATAATGGTGTTACCGAAGGGTCTCCGAGACTTAACAATAGCCAAACAGAAGAAGAGTATTTTGTCGGGAGACCGGTGCTACCTACAAGAGTGTTCTTAAATGCAACCTTTAATTTTTAAGTGTTTTTATATTTGATTAGCAACTAAACTCATCACAAACAACTAATCGTAAGTGGTGAGTTTCTTTAAAACTTTAATTGATGAAAGAATTACAAAATAAAGCAATAAGCGTTCTCAACAAAAACTGGAAAGACGCCTTCAGTGTTCCATGTGCCAATTTATATCCATTTCAATGGTTTTGGGATTCAGGGTTTATAGCCATCGGTTTTGCACATTTTGATATGCCCAAGGCCGAAAAGGAAATAGAAACATTATTGGACTCTCAATGGGACAATGGATTTATTCCACACATTATATTTCATACTGAAACCGATTCTTATTTCCCAGGACCTGATTTTCATCGGTCGGATTTGAGCCCACAGTCTTCAAAAAAGTACAAATCGACAGGCATGACACAACCTCCTGTTACAGGTTTCGTTTTTCAGGATATGTATCGTATAAGCACCGATAAAAAAGCAACTCTAAAGTTTATAGAAAGTGTTATTGATAAGGTGTATTTTAATCATCACTACTTTTACAACAATAGAGACCCTAAAAATGAAGGACTCGTTTATATTTACCATAACTGGGAATCAGGGACCGATAATTCACCCATTTGGGATGATATTTGGGCGACCATGGACCCACCAGAATACAATTTTATAAGACGAGATACAACGCATGTGGATGCTGCACAACGACCATCAAAAAGAGAGTATGACCACTATCTGCACATTATCGACATTGCAAAAGAACATCAGTATCGGGATGAAAAAATAGCGGAATTGTCACCATTTTTAGTTCAAGATCCACTTTTTAATACCATGTTGATAAAATCCAATCAAAGTTTGATTGATTTATATCAACTTATTGGAAATAATGAAGATAAAATCGCGCAACTTAAAAAGTGGCAGGAAAAGGCTATTAAAAGCTTTAACGAAAAATTATTTGATAAGGAATTAGGCGTTTATATCCACTACGATTTAAGAAACGACAAAGCCTTGCGATATATTTCATCATCCTCATTTTCACCCTTGTTTGCCAACATTCCCAGTAAAGAACAAGCGGCAGCCTTGGTAAAGGTCATGATGGAAAAATTTGGAAACGACAATCAATATCTATGTGCCTCTTTTGACCCGACAAACGAACGTTTCAATCCAAAAAAATATTGGCGTGGTCCTGTTTGGGTGAACCTTAATTGGGTGCTTTATTATGGTTTAAAAAATTATGGATACGCTGATATTGCACAACGTGTTAAAAAGGACACCATTGAAATAATCGAAAAAGCAGGTTTTTACGAGTATTTTGATTCTCGAAAAGTGGAGTACAAAAACGGCAATACAGGTTATGGTGGCAACGATTTTTCATGGAGTGCGGCATTATTGATTGACATGTTGCAAGACAACTAATAAAATTTAAAAATCATGAATTGGCTGGACTATAGTATAGTGATCCTTTACATTGGGTTCTTTTTGGGAATGGGCTTTTTCTTTAAAGATAATAAAGATTCCAAAGATTACTTTTTAGGTGGAAAAAGCATGAGCTGGTTTCCGTTAAGCCTTTCCACTATGGCTACCCAATTATCGGCCATCAGTTTCATTTCTGCACCAGCTTTTGTTGGGCTTAAAATTGGAGGTGGTATGAAATGGCTCACTTTTGAGTTTGCTGTTCCATTAGCCATGATTTTTATCATGATTGTCATTATTCCGCCCTTGTTCAAGTCGGGCGTTGTGAGTATCTATGAGTTTGTGGAAAAACGCTTTCACGCTTCAACGCGTTTGGTTTTAAGTGTGGTGTTCCAAATAAGTCGTGCGCTGGCAACAGGCGTTATGGTATATGCAGTAGCCATCATTTTACAAGCCGTTTTAGATATCGACTTTGTGTATACCATTTTAATTATTTCTGTTATTACCATTGTATATTCTTGGCAAGGTGGCATGAAAGCTGTTGTTTACGGCGATGCCATTCAAATGATTGTTCTTTTCGCAGGTCTGATTATTAGTTTGTATTACGGATGGAATTTGTTGCAAGAACACGGTGGGTTGCCACAAGGCTTTGACCCGGAACGTTTACAGGTTATAGACTATAATTTAGGGATTGGTGAAGGCAACGAATATGGTATATTACCCATGCTGTTGGGGGGGTTATTTTTGTATGCATCTTATTATGGCTGCGATCAAACCCAAGCACAACGCATGTTATCTGCTAAAAACGAAAAAACCATACGTCAATTATTATTGGCAAACGGATTGCTTCGTTTCCCTGTGGTATTGATTTACTCTACCATGGGGTTGGTTATTGGTGGTCTGGTTTCCATTGCACCAGACTTTTTAAATGAAATTGCTCTGACCACGCAAAAATATTTTCCTGAGGAGTTTGCTAAAACAGGCATGAAAGTAGATTTGATGCTTCCAGTTTTCATCATAAAATATTTACCTCACGGGCTAATTGGTATTTTAATGGTTGGTATTCTTTCTGCAGCCATGTCTTCTTTAAGTTCAACAGTAAATTCACTGTCTGCTGTAACCGTTGAAGACATTTTCAATAGAGGAAAAGTAAAGTTGAGCAACAAGAAATACATGTTTATTTCAAAAGGTTCCGTAGTGTTTTGGGGCGTAGTTTGTATAGCGAGTGCTTTTTTGTTTGGTGGAAGTAAAAGTGCGGTCATCGAAATCATCAACGCAGTGAGCTCGGTGTTTTATGGTCCTGTTTTAGTGACATTTGTCCTTGCCTTTTTCTCAAAAAAAGTCAACCATATTGGTATGAACGCGGGCATAATTTCAGCAGTTGTAATTAATCTTATTCTGTCCAAAACCATGCAACAGATATTCAATGTCGATTTGGGAATTCACATTTTTTGGATATGGCTTAATGTTACAGGTGTAGTGATTTCTTTGGTTGTGGCTTATGTGGTAAGTGCATTCAACCAAAATGTTGAGGTTAAAAAGATTTCTAACTTTAATGTTGCCATTAAGAAAGAAGATTTCATGATAAAAGAGGTGTATGTTTTGGCGGCATTCTTTATAGCTATTTTAATTTTTAGTTATTTCATACCAACTATTTATGGTTAAATCATTTAATTCATCAAAAATGAAAATTATTCTTGCACCTGATAAATTCAAAGGGTCTTTAACTGGACTACAGTTTTGTGCAGCAGTTGAAGAAGGTATCAGGGAAGTATTGCCAAATACTGAAATCATCAAGATGCCTTTGGCTGATGGTGGCGATGGAACTATTGATGTTTTGGAGTATCATTTAAAAGGAAAAAGAGTTAAGGTAAAAGTGAACGACCCCCTCTTTAGACAAATTGAAGCAACCTACCTTTATATGGAATCCATAAAAACCGCTTTTATTGAAATGGCGGAAGCTTCAGGGATGTATCTGTTAAAAAAAGAAGAACAAAATTGTTTCAATACCACCACTTTAGGCACTGGTGAACTTATTTTGGACGCCATCAACAAAGGTGCTAAAACCATTATTTTAGGCATTGGAGGGAGTGCTACAAACGATTGTGGGATGGGCATGGCTGTTGCTTTGGGGTATAAATTTGAAGACAAGAATGGTAAGGAACTTAAACCTATTGGGGAGAATCTGTCGCAAATAAAAATGATTAATAAGCATAAGGTCATGGATATTTTAAAATCTATTGATTTTAAAGTTGCCTGTGATGTAACCAATCCACTATATGGAGAAAATGGTGCTGCCTTTGTTTATGGCCCACAAAAAGGAGCAACAGCAGATGAAATTAAAGCTTTGGATAAAGGACTTAAAAACATGTCCAAACTTTTTAAAAGACAATTTTTGATGGATGTCCAAAAGACAAATGGTGCAGGTGCGGCCGGCGGCATGGGAGCTGGTACTTTGGTGTTTTTAAATGCTGAACTGAAATCTGGAATTGATTTAGTGAAGGATTTGGTGGATTTTGATTCTAAAATAAAAGGAGCTAATTGGATGATCACAGGCGAAGGGAAATTGGATTCGCAAACACTTTCGGGAAAAACCATTAGCGGCGTTTTATCTTCCTCAAAAAGACAAAATATCCCTGTGGCTGCATTATGTGGAACTATTTCACTTTCAAAAGAAGAGTCTGAAAAATTTGGGATTTCATATACCGATGCAGTTATGGAATCGACAAATTCTTTGGAAGATGCCATGGAAAATGGTTATCGATATATCAAACACATGGCATCCAAATTTGCAAGGGAAATTGTTTAACTATTTTTTCATCATTAATAACCTATAAATGAAACTATATCCATTAAAGTTCATACCTATTTTTTGCTATCGTATTTGGGGTGGCAATAAACTGAAAAATATATTAAATAAAGAGTATCACGAAGACTCTATTGGTGAATCTTGGGAGATTTCGGATGTGGATGACTTTAATACAGTTGTTAAAGCTGGACCTTTAAAGGGACAAACCATTAAGGATGTCATCACAACGTTTAAATCTGACGTATTAGGGATACATGTTTATGAAAAATTCGGGGATGAATTTCCTTTGTTAATCAAATTTATTGATGCCAAAACGCCATTATCAATTCAGGTGCATCCAAGTGACGCCCTTGCTAAAGAACGACATAATTCCTTTGGTAAAAATGAAATGTGGTACATTATGGAAGCTGATGACGATGCGAAATTGATAGTTGGGTTTAATAAAAAAGTCAGTAAAGAAACCTATCTCGAAAAATTAAAAAAAGGTAATCTTATAGAGGTTTTAAACACCAAAACAGTTAAAAAAGGCGACACCTATTACATTCCCACTGGCAGAGTTCATGCTATTGGCGCAGGTGTTCTTTTGGCTGAAATCCAACAAACATCCAACATTACTTACCGTATTTATGACTATGATAGAGTGGATGCTAAAACAGGAGAAAAACGGGAACTTCATAATGAATTGGCCATAGATGCCATTGATTTTAAGTATTATCAAGAGTATAAAACAGATTACAATACTATTGCAAACACTTCAAATACGTTAGTCCATTCGCCTTATTTTAAAACGAACATTCTTAAACTCACTAAAAACGTGAAAAAGGATTATAGTAAACTTGATTCTTTTGTTATTTACATGTGTGTTAGCGGTTTTATGGTTTTAGAAGTTGATAATGCAGAATATAAACTTAAGTATGGGGAAACACTATTGCTACCTTCGTGTTTAAACCATATCCATATAAAAACTGAAATGGCTACAGTTTTGGAGGTTTTTATGTAAAATATAAATTACTGATGTTACGCAGCGGTTTTTATCCCAAGTAAATCGTTATCCAAAGTTATTGCCCAAAAATTTCATAAACACCTGTAAACCAGCATTACTTGTGATAATATTATCGTGATAATATTTGTTATTCTTAAGTGAGTGCAATGTTGCATTCCACTAAAAAAAATAACAAATGGACACAGAAAAAGAAATCAAATCCCTGATCTGGGATTGTGTAGCCTACCTCAGGGAGGAAGGCTACAGTGAGCCCCGGGTTAAAGATTACCATCGGTTGTGGAGTAATGGAATTGAGCAGTATATGGATAAAAAATTTTTGGCAAACTACCATACTGGGATCGGTGAGAGTTTTTTAAGCACTATCCCTCCCGTCAATGAGCGACTCACATATGCGGGCAATCTGCCGTAGTGTACACGTACTGGATGACTTTATTTTTTATGGAAAAGTCAGGAAAAGAAGTGTAAAATATGTATATCATGAGTTGCCCGGTAAACTAGGGGAAGTTGCCCTGGAGTTTATAGTATCCCAAGAAAAGCTCCGTCGCTGCAAACCTATCCTTAGTAAACACCGTCGTATTTTGAGTTACTTTATTGCCCATCTTATATTAAGGTCGATAGACCAAGTTTCGGCCATTGGTGAAGATGATGTTCTTACCTTCATATCATCAGTCCAGAATTGCAAGGACAGGTACCTAAATACTATCCGACTATTCTGCCGGTTCTTGTATCAACAAAAATACATTGACAGAAATGTGGAATACGTCATCGGAAGAAACAACTATCCATTGCGTGAAAAACTGCCCTCAGTCTACAATGCCGATGAGATAAGGCATATCGAAAATAAGGTAGAGCAATCCAGTGCGGTGGGCAAACGTGACTATGCAATGCTCCTTCTGGCCACACGGCTTGACCTGCGCTCTTCGGACATAGCGGGGCTGACCTTTGGTAATTTGGATTGGGGACACAATCTCATATCCCTGGTGCAGTGCAAGACAAAGAAAATAATAGGCCTCCCGCTTTTGACCGATGTGGGCGAAGCCATTATCAACTACCTGAAATTTGGAAGGCCAATATCCGATTTTCAGCAAGTGTTCCTGACTGCCAGTGCCCCCTACCGTCCCGTGAACAGTAAGCTCATCAGTAGAGCGGTAAGTAGAACAATAATAGCATCTGGGGTTGATATCAAAGGCCGTAAGTTCGGCCCACATGCCATGCGGCACACCCTGGCCAGTCAGCTATTACGCAACGGAACTTCGCTCCCGGTCATATCCGAAACACTCGGACACTCCGACACGCAGGCCACCATGAACTATTTACGCACAAATATAAACAGTCTTGTGCAGTGTGCACTTGATGTCCCCCTGGTACCGATAAATTTTTATGAGCAGAAAGGAGGTGTTTTGTTTTTAATGGAAAAAGACTTCAGGAAATAGTGTCTAGCAATCAAAAAATATACAATACTGTATTGCTTTTATTAATCATTTAATAATTAAGTACATATAGGTAGGTGCTAAAAAATATTTTACTCACATGTAATTTTAAATTCACAAAAAAATGACATATATCACATATAGTAGTTTGTTCTATATCACCTAAAGCTGGTAAGCAAAAGAAAAATTAATTCCAAAAGGATGACCAGGTCGTAAACCTGCAGGTACCCGGGATACTACGTACGTATTATCCAATAGGTTTATAACATTTGAAGATAATGTGATTCGTTTATTCAAAAAATACTGAGCAGATAAATCCATTATAAAATTGGAGCCGACTTTAAAGTCTTTAGGGATGGGCCCAGAGCCTGCTTTAGTTCTAAATGCACCCACATATCTTGAATTTAGATTTATATCAAACTTTTTATGTTGAAGTCCAACAACGACACTTAATTGGTTTTTTGCAATATATGGTATTTCATCACCTATTGACACAACACCATAAATATCTTCATTACTATCAAAATTTGTCAAAAATTCGGTATCTGTTAATGTATAGGACAATGTTATAGGCAGTTTAAATTGTTCCGTTGCATTTTGCAAAAAGTTATATTTCAATAAAAATTCGATGCCGCTCACTCGAACCTCCCCAGCATTAAATTGGTCTAGGCTTCCCGTGCCTCCTGTTGCGGCCAGATCACTTCCCAAAAGGTTTTGGTAATCATTATAATAGCCAACCAACTCGCCTTGGATCCCTTTATGGTTAAATCTGGTTCCCAACTCATAATTTATACTTTTTTCGGCATTTTGTCCTGGAGTATTGCTGGGTGGGGAAAATCCTTTGTGAACACCACCAAAAATCGAAAAATCATTGTTGAACCTGTAGTTTGCGCCTATACCAGGAATCCAAACATCTACATTGTTCTCCAGGGTAGCCAAATCTTCACCAATTCTTGATGGATCATTTTTACCATAATCCACCCTCCCCAGTCTAATGTTTTCGTAGCGCAGTCCAGGGGTCAAGGTTAAATTATCAATTTGAAGCGTATAGAGTAGATGTGTAGCCAATGCTTTTGCATTGCTTATACGGTTGGCATCCGTTCCTTTTTCTCCCACACTTGTACGTATTAACTCTTTATTCTGGAAGGCGTATCTGTCCACCCATTGAAATCTGTCTTCATCATCTTCGTGATAGCGTATTCCCGCTTCCAAGGTTTGCAACCAGTTTGTGCCCCAATTTAATTTGGCAACAGACTGTATACCATTGGAAGTATAGATCCTATTATTTGCTTTTATCCCTAATGCATCTAGTGGCGTGTTATCATTGCCCAGGAGGCTTTGATATTCCATGGGAAAATCTTCAGGAGATGTGAGTATTTTATTAATACTCACACGTTCTCCAAGGTTTACATCATCTAGTTTGTACCAATTGCGCTTAAATTTATTTAAATATCCTGTGGTGTTCACGACTAAAGAAGGGGATAATTTAATTAAATGGGTTAGTTGATATTGCTGGTGCTCGGCGTTCATTACATCTTCCGATGATGCCCTGTACCTACGATAAGGATTTTTTTCAAAATCTTCATCGGTCAATCCTAAATAGGTTTCGTTTGCCTTTTCTTCGGAATATTGAATTTTAAATGTTAGGGATTGATAGGTTTTGGCGTCTATGTTGGTATTGAGCCTAAATTTTGCTGAATAATCGGACTTGTCAAACCCCGTATTTCCACCTCCGTCAAGATTTTTAAAACCATCAGAATTATAATTGAAATAATCGGTTACAAATCCAAAATTTTTGTAACTATCCCCTATAATCATTTGAGTATTTTTGGAATTATAAGTTCCTGCCGTAATTGACATCCTACCAGAAAATTCATCTGGGATTTGTGATGATATCATATTTATGGCGCCCCCAGTTGTGTAGGGCCCATATTGTATCTGGCTACTTCCTTTAAGCACCTCCAAGGCTTCCATTCTTCCTATTGTTGGAAAATAATATGCTGCTGGCGCACTGTAGGGAGCGGGTGCAATTAGCACGCCATCTTCCATTAAGTTTATTTTAGCACTTCGCTCTGGTGATGTGCCGCGCAAGCTTATATTTGGACGGAGGCCAAAACCATCTTCTTCATAGAGGTTGACCCCAGGAATACTTTGCAGCGTCCTGTTAATATCGGTAAAAGAGAATTTTTTAAGGTCTTCTGTTGAAGTATAGCTTGCAGATCCGGTTTTGTTCTTAATCTCGAATTTGCTACCAAGCATGGTATGACCCAGAAGAATCACTTCTTTTAGTTGTTCTGTTTTTAGTTTTGTTGTGTCTTCTTTTGGGGGATTGTTTTGTGCTCTTATCAAAGGAAATTGTAAAAGGAAAATAATAATAAAAAGGGTTTTCATTTGCAAAATTTAATTTAGAATGAATATAAATAGACGGCAAATATAACAGGTTGTTTTTAAAAAACCAATATTATTTAGAACAATTCTTAATAATTATATTTCCATTATTTTCTGACTATCCAAGGGATTGATGCTCCAACGATTTATAAGATAAAATCATCATTTGGTCAAAATTATTTATTAAATAAGATAACTTTAATGAAAATTATATAGCTTTGCTATATTAATGAAAAAAGCTTTTTATAAAATATTGTCATTTTCATTAGCACTCATAGTGCTGTTGTCGACGGTGTCTTTTACTGTTGATCGTCATTACTGTAGTAATGTTTTAGTGGGTTCTTCCTTATTTGGGTATGTTGAAACTTGTAGCATGCAAGTTCGCCAAAAGCCGTTTTTATTAGAATGTGATATATCCAAAAAAGATTGCTGTAGTAATGAGCAAATGACTGTTGAAGGACAGGAAAATGTAAAAGCATCGTTTGATAAGTTAGAAAAAGATAAGCAACTGCTCGTTGCTGCCTTTATCCACAACAACTTAAATTTGTTTTTTGAACTTCAAGCAGATTTAAATTACTTTAAATATTACACTCCTCCACACTTGGTCAAGGATTTTCAAGTTTTAGGCCAGACTTTCCTTATTTGAATTTTAAGCAATTAAAACTCTAGTCCTATCATTAGTTTGTTATGGACTAAACTGCTTATTCGCTGTTTTTCTACAATAATATGAAAATTATAAAAACCATAGTCCTTATTTTATTGGTAGCTTTCATAGCCCTTCAATTTTTTCCTATTGAACTGAACAAAAGCGATATCGTACCAAAAACGGATTTTCTATTGATAAACACTGCTCCAGAAACCATTCAGAAAAAGTTGCAGGTATCCTGTTATGATTGCCATAGCAACAACACATATTACCCGTGGTACAGCAAAATTCAACCTGGAGCGTGGTTTATGGAAAAACACATTACAGAAGGAAAAGGCGAATTGAATTTCAACGAATGGGATGAGTATTCCGATAGAAGGAAAAACAGCAAGCTAAAATCCATCATCAACCAGATAAAGGATGGTGAAATGCCCCTAGAATCCTATACCTATATTCATAGGGATGCTACCTTTTCAGAAAAGGAAAGAAAGGAGATGGTACATTTTATGCAACAATTGAAAGACAGTTTATAAACAATAATTTAATATTTAAAAAAATGAAAAATCTAAAAATGAGTATAGCAGCAATGCTATTGTTAACGGTTTCTTTTTCCAATGCACAAGAAAAAGAAAAAATGTCCCACGAGAACGGAGATATGAAAATGGACCATAGCACTATGAAAATGGATAAAATGAACCCAAAGGCAGAAGCAGTTTTTGCCGATTATTTTATGCTGAAAGATGCATTGGTAGGAGATGATTCCAAAAAAGCGGCTCAGGCCGGAACTAAATTAATGGCCTCATTAAAGGTTTTTGATATGACCAGCTATAACAAAGAAGACCAAAAAGAGCTGGCCGATATCATAGAAGATGCCACAGAACAAGCCGAACATATTTCTGATAGTCCCATAGACCATCAACGTGAGCATTTTAAGTCCTTAAGTATAGATATTATCGATATGGTTGCCATTACTGGAACTAAAAACACGCTGTACGAACAGTTCTGCCCCATGTACGATAAAGGAAGTGCTTGGTTAAGTAACAGTAAGGAAGTAAGAAACCCGTACCAAGGCAAAAAGATGCAGACTTGTGGTAAAGTGCAAAAGGAAATCACTAATTAGTGACTCATTATTTGATGCTTAAGAAGGAAATGATAGCTTTTCATTTTTTAATGGGAAGCAGTTAAAGATTTCCTATCTGGTATTGAAAAAATCCTAGTTTGGGAAGGGTGGAAGTGCAGACAGTTGACATTTAAACCCTTTCCTTGTTGGGCACAAAAACATAAAAGTATGAAAGAGTGTTGCAAGACAGGTAGTGAAACTAAAAAAAAGGAAAGTAGCTTCAAAAAATGGCTCAGCTATATCCTTTATGCAGTTATTGCTATCATAGTAATTGGTGCTTTATTACTTCAGTTAAAAGCCAAGTAAATTCGATAGGGTTTTAATTTATATGGACTGGTTAAAAAAATTAGTTTGCGAAGTAATAAGAAAATTTACCTAAAAAACATATTTTTTAAATTAATGATATGAGTGCTAAAATTAATGACAAGCCAAACTGAGAGTAAATCTTTCGAAGGGAATTATAATAGTATAATGAGAATAAATGCTATAAGGCTATGTGTAAATCCCTCTTTTTTTATGGTTTAATGGCAATGCTTTTTTTTTGTAGTATTAATGGAAAAGCCCAGGTGTATGCAACACAACGTGGAATAGCTATTTTTAATGCTAAAATGCCGATTAATTCATATTCCGGAGAATCGAATGATTTGCAGGGAACCATCAATTTCGAAACTAATGAAGTTGCTTTTAAAGTGCTCGTAAAATCTATCAAAACAGGCAATAATAAGCGCGACAGACACATGTATAAACTCTTACAGGTTGAAAATTTTCCCGAGGTAGTTTTTAAAGGAAAACTCATTGGCGATTTTGATTTAAATAAAAGGGCAAGACAGGAGTTAAAAGTTAATGGCAATTTTACCCTGGCAGGAACTACTAGGAATGTTAGTATACCTATAGAATTGAACCCTATCGAAGAAGGTATCGAATTAAACGCTTCCTGGTTCTTGCTAATATCAAATTATAATTTGGAACGCCCAAGCATCGCATTTATAAAAGTAGATGATAAGCATGATTTGAATATAGATGCATTGCTCAAAAAAAAATAGTGCATCAAAAATTCGCCTTGTAATACATAAAAAATAAAATTAAGTTGACCAACGTAAAACATATCGCGGTAATAAGCATATATTTCATTGCTATGGCCATTCCATTGATAATGGTTTATTGGTCAACGCCATCTACTGAAGAAGGGTTTATTGCACAATTAGGGATGCTGATGGGATTGTGCGGTATAATGATGGTGTTTTTTCAATTTATCATTTCCGCGAGAATAAAATGGCTTGACCGCCTGTTCGCCTATAACAATTTGATTGATTTTCACAGAAGGATGGGGGTTTGGGCATTTCTGTTTATTGTGGTTCATTTTCTGATGCTTGCATTATCAGAAAAATCCGTAGATATGCTATTGGGATATGACGAACCTTGGTACATCAATTTGGGCAAAATTGCGTTTTTAATACTGTTGGTTCAGGTTGTGGTAAGTATCGGCCACAAGAAAATAAAAATAAACTATGAACGTTGGCGTGCTATGCACGATGTGTTTGCCATCAGCATTCTCCTACTGATGTTCGTGCACAGTTTTTATGCCGGGGACGATTTGGAGTTGCTGCCATTACAGGTATTATGGTTCATTCTCCCTCCCATTGCCATAGCATTTTTTATTTGGCAACGGTTTTTTTTGTTCACCTTCGCACCCAAATATAAAGTACTAAATGTCGTAAAAAAGGCCAACAACACGTACAGTGTTCAGTTTGTTCCTATAAATGGCAATGCACCCTATTCTCATAATCCAGGACAGTTCCACTTTATCAAATTTACAGATTGCAAGCATTTAAAGCGTGAAGAACATCCATTTACCATATCATCAAGCCCCAGCCAAAAGTTACATTTGGCATCTACGGTAAAAGCTTCAGGTGACTTTACAAGCCAGATACATCACCTTCAGGAAGGAGATAAAGTTAAAATTATAGGTCCATTTGGCAAGATGTCCCATTTAGAAAAATCACATTCGGGGTCCATAGTATTTATTGCGGGAGGTATTGGTATAACACCATTTGCCAGTATGTTGCAATATATGGCAGACAAAGATGAACAGCGGGAAGTAATGTTATTCTATTTTAATGCTACCGAATCGGATATTGCTTTTAGGGAAGAATTGAACCATATCTCTGAAAACACATCCCTTAAATTGAAAGTAGTACATATACTCAGCAAGCAAGATAATTGGGAAGGGGAAAAAGGACGGTTTGACACCGAATTATTGGAAAAATACTGTACAGGCACTTTCTCGCAAAATGATTATTATGTATGCGGCCCCCCGCTTATGATCAACGCTGTAATCAAGGATCTAAGAAAATTGCAAATTCCACTAACTAAAATACACAGTGAAATGTTTGGGCTTGCGGAATCTGGCTCACCCATTACCCATCATAAAAAACAAGCCCAATTGGTTTCTAGGCTTATTGTTATGGCTTTAATAGTGTTGGTTATTGTGTTTGCAGGCCTTCGGTCCGGCTGGGAATTAGAGCATGTTTAAAAACGATTCACAAGAATCATTCGATTCTATTGAGGATAATCTGACAATTCTGCCACAATACCCAATATTCCTGACTTTCCGGTGTTTTTTCATAATCCTTGTCCAGTCGCCTGAAGAAATTGAAGATCCCGAAGGTCCTTTCGGTGACCCATCTCCACTTTACCGGGACAAAGCCTTTCGAGGATGGCGGGCATGACGAGATCTCCACTTCCAGCCCTATTACCGTCCTCTCGACCCACTCCATGAACACCTTCTTGTAGGCATGGTCGGCCAGTATCTTTTCCATCCGGTCCAGATAGCCCAACAGGGGCTCCACCACCCTCTCGGCCACCGCCCCGTCGGCCTGGTTCGCCGCGCCTACCACAACGCCCCATACCAGGCCGAGGGTATCGGTGATCGCGTGCCGTTTCCGTCCGTTTATCTTCTTGTTCCCGTCGATGCCCTTCGACTCGGAGGTCATCGGCCCCGCCTTGACGGACTGGCTGTCGATCGACAGCATACTGGGCGTTGCCCCCTTTCCCTGCCGCTTCCTCTCCATCATGTTCAGCCCTGCGTTCAGCCTTGAAAGGGTGCCGTCCCGGCCCCACTTCCTGAAATGGTAGTAGACGCTCTCCCATTTGGGAAAGCATTCCGGTAGGTTCCGCCATTGGCAGCCGGTGCGCAATATCCAAAGGATGGCGTCGGCAATGTCGCGCAACTTATAGTGGCCCTTGATTTTAACGGGAAGGAATTTTTTCATAATTTCCCACTGTTGGGCAGTCGATCGGGTGTATCTCGATTTCATAAACTCTGTTTTATTTGTGAACTACAAAGTTTATACTGCCCAACTTTTTTTACAAACTTTCACCCAAATTTGTTTTTAAACATGCTCTTATTTGGGGACGATACACTGGAAAACGAACACAGTGCCTCAAGCAGCCTCACTTTAAATAGGGAACCAAACTAAGTAGTGATGGAATACCAAATGTAAAAAATAAATATAAGTATAAATGTTTAACTAAATAAATAAATGATGAGAACATTAAAAACAATGGTAGCCTGCCTTTTAATAGCAGCTACCGCAGTCAGTTGTTCGGTCAGTTCTTCGGCCATTGTTACCGATTATGACCGTGAGGCACAGTTTGGGGCCTACAGGACCTTCTATTGGTCAGATGATTTTCAAATGGAAAACGGGAAAGAAGAACCGCTCTTTGTCAATACATTGATCAAAAAAAGACTAAAGTTGGCCATTCAGGACGAAATGGAAAAGAAAGGATATGTAATGGACAAAGCCAATCCTGATTTATTGGTAGATTCACGTATTGTGGTCAAAACCAGAAATATAAACTACAATTCCGGCAGCTATCCGTATTTTCCATTCTACGGTCACGGCTATGGCCATTTTGGCTATTACGGCTATGGCTATTACGGCAATTATCAATCTTCCGAGGAGCACAAGGAAGGTGGTGTGGTTGTAGAGCTCATAGATATGTCCCGCCGTCAACTGGTCTGGCAGGGATTTGCGCCAGATGTGCTCCACGCAGATACAAATGATAAACAAAAAGAAATCAAAGAGGCCGTGGTAAAAATATTTGCAAAATATCAATATGGAAATACCGTAAAAAATTAACGGTAAAATGAGATGAAAAGTCCTTATTCGCAAAGGGTTACGGTTAGTGTTGGATCCTTTGCCTTGTTGGTCACAAGAAATTTGAAAAGAGAAGTTTAGTTGAAAAAACTTGATTTTGAGGGATGGATATTTTTGTTGATTGATTAATAGAGATCCATTTCTCTCTCATTTTCAGGTATTATTTTTAGGCATCAACCCTGTTAATTGATGGTGCATATGCACTACTGGTATTTTGTTAGTGAAAAATTATCAATAGTGATGGAACAAAGAAAAGACATATCAAATAGCACTGGGTCCTAAGGACAACTCTTCAAAAAAGTATTGTTTACCGTAAGTGTTGTAATTGTTATATCATTAAGTTATACGCTATGAACCCGCACAGGTTACAAGGGAGTATGGCTGCCTATTTTAATTTTAGGTTCGGCATTAATCAAGACCATATTTATTGTCCGGCTTACGTTCATTCAATTATAACTAAAATAATAGATGAAAGTCATCGACTTGCCCACGTTCTCACTATATTTACGGTGTTGATTGTGCTTTCATTCTCGGCAGATTATCAGAGCTTATATATTTTGGATCCTGAAAATTTCAAAACCGTTACATTGCTCAATGATGCATTTTTCGTGCGGTTTTTTGAATTTATATATTTCAGCTTGATAACCTTTTCCTCGGTTGGGTATGGCGATATTGTGCCGATCTCCATTTTGGGCAAAATTTTGGTGATGATGGAAATTTTCTTGAGCTTTTTGGTCCTTATATTTGGCATTGCCAACATTAATAGAATTCACGTTGATAATAAACAACTTTTTTAAAACTAAAATCATGAAAATTTTTAAAACAATTGCACTCCTAACAGTTTTCACTGCAACTTTCGGCTTTACCCATGCGCAGGAAACTAAAGCACCGACCGATACGGAAGCAGTTATTGCGGTCATGAAGGCATACAAAGATGCTATTCAAAATTTGACAACAGAAGGTACGTTCAATCTTTTTGCCGAAGATTCTGAAGTAGTTGAGTCTGGGGGCGTGGAAGGTTCATATGCACATTACATTGAACATCATCTTGTACCAGAATTAGGGGAATTTAAAAGTTTTAATTTTTCTGATTATGAAATTGATGCCAAGGTGGATTTGCCCTATGCTTTTACCACCGAAACCTATATCTATACCATTATGCTTAACCCTAATGAAAAAGGCGAAAGTAGAACGATTCGCAAAAAAGGCGTGGCAACTTCTATCTTAAAGAAAATGGATGGGGAATGGAAGATCATCAAAACACATACGTCTTCAAGAAATGTGAAATAATAGCAACAATGAGCAATTTTCCCCAAATAATCCATCAGTATAAAACCGACTCAGAAAGTGTTTACAATACTTGGTTCGTCGACAATGACCAAAGATTAAAGGCATTTAGGACCATTCGCAGAGGTGTTTTACAGGTAATCGAGGATATTAAAAACAAAACTTTTCCAAACGATTTTAAGGAAAGCAGTTTGGAATTTGTATTAGGTAGCATAGCTGAACAAAAACAGGTATTTGTGGGGGTGGCCCATCCTTTTTATTGGAAGCCGAAATTGCGCATTCCCGATATTTATGAAAATCAGGACAATAAAATAGCTTTCGGTCAATTTTTGGAAAACTGTATCAATGCCAAAACGGAAGAACAGGTAATAAAGGAAATTGTAAAATTGGATGCGCTTAAAATAAAGGGCCTGGGCCCAGCGGTAGCAAGTATTTTGTACTTCTTGCACCCAAGATGGTTCCCACCTTTTAACACGGCCATCCTAAAAGGGTTTAATTTTTTGTTCAAGGACAAAAAGAAATTGGGAAGTTGGACAGAGTACCTCAAGATCAGGGAAACCTTGATTGAAACCAATATTAAAAACAAATCGGAACTGTCAAACGATTTGGGCGCAATAGCCGGATTGTGTTTCGAGATTGGCACCCAAAAAATGCTCATTGGCAGCGACGAATATTTAAGTGAGGCCGAAAGAATCAAATTTGAAAAAAACATCGTAAAACGGCAGAAGGAAATTCGGGAAGAAAAGCAGGAAGAGAAGCTTCACGACGAAATGCAATACCATTTGTTGAAAATCGGGATTTCCCTTGGCCTTGATGTAACACCCGCCAGCAACGATAAAAGTAAATCTTTTGGCGGTCAAAGTTTTTCGTTCATTTCAATGAATGCGTTCCCGGAACTTCCTTGCGATAAGGAAACCCAAACCACCATCAAACTCATCGATGTGCTTTGGTTTGAAAAAGGGACCAATAATATTGTTGGCGCTTTTGAGGTTGAAAAAAGCACCAGTATTTATTCAGGAATCTTAAGACTATCAGATTTATATTTCAGCATTTCAGATGGCGATGAGGTTTTTTATATCATCATTCCAAACAATCGTGAAAAAGAGGTTGTACATCAATTAAATAGGCCAGTAATCAAGAATTCCAAAATACACATAAAATACATTTTGTTTTCTGAATTAAGGAACCATTGCGATGCGATTTGCAAATTTGGAACAGACCTTTCAATTATGGAAAAAATAGCTAAATCTGTTTGATTTAATCCCTCATTGAGGGTTTAATTCCCGAGGCTTGCCTCGAATTTTTAAAATTATTTTCCAAGGCATACCTCGTGGGCTTGCCCCGAGGTTCTTGATTATGGGGAAGGTCGAATTAGGGTTATATTTTTTATATAGGAAACAATTAGCAACAACAAACATTATGAAAACCAAACTATTGACATTCACAGTTCTTTTAATAGCATTTTGCGAGGTTACGGCCCAAAAGATTTATAAAACTGAACAGGGCCATATTGAGATGATGACAATGGTTGACAGTAAACCTATCAAGGCAGAAAGCCATAAACTGGCTTTATATCTTGATTATGATTCTAAAGTGGTAAAGGGGATCCTTGACCTTAAAACCTTGTCAACCAATGCTCCTGAAATAAATACGATTCTCGAAGAGCAGGAAGATCCCCTAATCCTTCGGTTTACGGGTACCATTCCATCCGTGGATTTTTTATCAAACCGGCACGAACCTATCAATTTTAATTGGGTGGTAGATGTTACATATCAAGGGAAAACCTATAAATCACAATTTAAAGCAACCATTGCCCATATAGAACAAGGACTAAGTATGTCTTGCCTGATAAATGCGACAGGACAGGTTTTGGTTTCAAAAACGAACCTAGATTCCCTGATTCCTGGTTTAGATAAGACCATAGATGTGCAGTTTGCTCAATTGGTGCTAAAATTGGAATAAACAGCAGCTTTCTATATTCAAAAATTAAAAAAGCCAAAGCATTTTTTTGACATCTAAAATTAGAAATACGTATAGTTGTCAAGATCTTTTTGGAATTGGCTATTTCGGAGGGGTGGTGCCACCTGTTTCGGTCAAAAAGTGCCATTTTAATTAGATACTGCCATTATATAAAAAATCAATGTTACTCGTTCTTTAAAGCCTCTTTTCTTAATGACTCTCCTTTAAGGTCGCGCTCCCTTTTATAGGCCCTTACTCATCTGAATTTTCGTTTCGGTTACTGAAAAGGTAGCGGCGAAAGCTTTTTGGGAAGTAAATCTAAAATGAACCTTATGAAATCTTGCAAAAACATCACAAAGGAAGCGGCACCAAAAAAACAAAAACCGCTATGGATATAATGCAAACCACTTAAAAAACAGTGATGCAAACTGCCTGAATGCCAGCCCGACAACTCATTCTAGCGGGGTTCAGGTAGCATTTTAATCCCTCATCGAGGGTTTAATTCCCCCGAGGCTTGCATCGATTTTTTTAATTTAATATTAAAACTTTTATAAAATAATAATGAAAGTTTATATTTTTATTTAATTTTTTTTATTAGTTTTATTTTTTTAACTACGTTATATCTTATTTGAGATAAATTCAATATGCGAAAAATGGCACGATTAAACCTTTTGGAAGAAACCCGATTTGAAAAAATACCCGTTTCTGTTTATGCGAATAAGCACATTGCATCCAAAATGGTTGCCAAGAGAATTTCTGAGGTTATTTTAAAACAAGAGGCAAAAGGTTTTAACACTGTTCTCGGACTTGCAACAGGTTTAACGCCAATAGGGGTTTACGAGGAACTTATAAGACTTCATAAAGAAGAGGGCCTAAGTTTCAGGAATGTCATAACTTTTAATTTGGATGAATATTACCCTATGAATCCTTCATCCAGACAGAGTTATGTATATTTTATGAATGAAGTTCTTTTTGACCATATTGATATAGCCAAAGAAAATATTAATATCCCAGATGGGACTTTAGATAAGGAGAAGGTTATAGAATTTTGTGCAGCGTATGAAAATAAAATTGAAAGCCTTGGAGGTTTTGACCTTCAAATTTTAGGAATTGGAAGAACAGGGCACATTGGTTTTAATGAACCTGGTTCAGCTCCAAATTCAGGTACAAGATTGGTAACATTAGATGATTTAACTCGGCAAGATGCATCTCGAGACTTTGGAGGAAAAGTAAATGTTCCCACAAAAGCAATAACGATGGGTATTGGCACAATCTTTAAGGCAAGAGAAATCATTTTAATGGCCTGGAACACTAAAAAGGCAGCTATTGTAAAGAAAGCTGTTGAAGGAGAAATTTCAGGGGAAGTCCCTGCTTCATATTTACAGCTTGCGGAAAACATTGAATTTGTTATTGATAGAGATGCGGCTTCTGAGCTAACACGCTTTGACACCCCTTGGCTGGTAAAAGACTGTAACTGGAACGAATTCCTTATTAAAAAAGCCATCATTTGGTTATCTCATATCGTTAATAAACCTATTTTAAAATTAACAGATGAAGATTACAATAATCACGGAATGGCTCAGTTGGCCACAGAATATGGTCCTACCTACAATATAAATATTAAGATTTTTAACGACCTTCAACACACCATTACTGGATGGCCGGGAGGAAAGCCAAATGCAGCAGATTCCCAACGACCCGAACGTGCCGAACCATCGATTAAAACTTCTTTGATTTTTTCTCCCCACCCCGATGACGATGTGGTTTCCATGGGAGGAACCTTTATTCGTCTGGTAGAGCAAGGACATAATGTACATGTAGCTTATCAAACATCTGGTAACACCAGTGTATGGGACACAGATGTTTTAAGGTATGTAGAATTCGCGATCGATTTTTATGAAAGTATGGGATTAAATCCTGTAAAATTCGAAAAAATTTATTGTGAAATGAGTGCTTTCCTTAATAACAAACAGCCCAATGAAACAGATCCATTGGAGGTGCAAAAAGTAAAAGCTTTTATAAGAAAATCAGAAGCAATTGCCGCTGCTCGATATGCAGGATTACCAGATGATCAAATTCATTTTATGGATCTTCCCTTTTATGATCTAGGCAAGAAAATGAAAAACCCTGTTTCCAACAATGATATTGATGAAACAATTCAGTTGCTCCAAAAATTGAAACCACATCAGATATTTGCAGCCGGAGATTTTGCTGATCCCCATGGAACGCATTTAGTTTGTTTTCAGATTATTATTAAAGCAATGGAGAAACTTCGAGAAACTGAGGACTGGGCAAAATTAGCTTGGTTATGGATGTACAGGGGTGCGTGGCAAGAATTTCAAACATATGAAATAGAAATGGCTGTTCCCCTCTCTCCTCAGGAAGTTGAACGTAAAAAAAATGCAATTTTTCAACATCAATCCCAAAAGGACCGTCCTGTTTTTCCGGGAGATGATGAGAGAGAATTTTGGGTAAGGGCTCAGGAAAGGAACAACAAAACTGCTCAAAATTATCACAAATTGGGATTGGCCAATTATGAAGCTATGGAAGCCTTTGTAAGGTGGAAATTTTAACTTTTAACTAAATAATTCATTTATGAAAAATTTTTATTTAATGATCAAGAATAAGGTGGTTCACAAATCCAAAACTGCCATTTGTAGTTTGTCAATTTTATTATCAGTCATTCCTTTTTCGTTAGCGGCCAATGATTTGAAGGGTGTCGAGAAAAGTATTATGACAGATTTTCCGATTTCTGAACAAAAACAAATTTCAGGAACTGTGACTGATATTGACGGTATGCCATTAGGTGGAGCCACCGTTCAGGTTAAAGGAACAAATATAGGGGCGATAACTAATTTTGATGGAGATTTTGAATTGACAATACCAGGCAATGAGAATATTTTAGTTGTTTCCTTTGTTGGGTTTGAGACTAAAGAAGTAACTGTGGATAGTGAAACTAATATCATTATAGCTTTACAGGCAGATGCAGCTGCATTGGATGAAGTAGTGGTGGTGGGTTATGGAACCCTTTCAAAAAGGAGGGTTACTGGCTCTGTAGCTTCCATAAGCCCAGAACAAATAGTGGATATTCCCGTGGTAAGTGTGGAAAATGCTATCATAGGACAGGTTGCTGGAGTACAAGTACAGCAAGTTTCCGGAGAACCTGGTTCAAGTCCTAATATAAAGGTGAGGGGTTCGGGGTCTATTTCCGCTGGTAGCGATCCTCTTTTTGTAGTAGATGGAATACCAATTTCTAAAAATCTTACCTCCGTAAATATTCAAGGGGACTTAGCAAGAAGAGGTGGCTCTTTTCAAGCTCCTCCAGTTAATCCGTTAGCTACAATTAATCCCAACGATATTATATCCATGGAAATTTTGAAAGATGCTTCGTCAACAGCTATTTATGGATCAAGAGGAGGGAATGGTGTTGTTTTGATAACTACAAAAAACGGAACACCATCTAAGGAGGGGGTTTTTTCTTTTAATACTTATTATAGTTCACAAGAAGTTGCGAATAAAATCGAGTTGATGAACGCTGAAGAATTGATAGCATATACTCGTGATGCAAGGAACAATCCTTATGTGCAAGATGTTCCAGGAGCTTCTGTAGATGATCCGATAGGCCCTGGAGAGCGAGGTAATGGAAACTATGAACTTCCCGAATCTTTTTTGAATTGGGATGGAACGGATACAGACTGGCAGGATCTTATATTCAGAACTGGTTCAATACAAAGCTATAATTTATCTTATGCTTCTCCAATAGAAAATAATACCAGTTATTATGTGTCTGGAGGTTATTTCACTCAGGAAGGAATTATCCCTGATTCTCAATTTGAGAGGTACAGTTTAATGCTAAACGTGGATTCTCAACTAACGGATAAATTAAATCTGGATTTAAGAATAGCTCCATCGATTACAGAAAATCAAAGGGAACCGGCTTCTGCCCCCTATTTTGCCAGACCTCCCGGAATTGTCTATTCAGCTTTAGTTCATTCCCCAACTGTTCGACCTTATAATGAAGATGGAACCATAAATCAAACCAATAACCAATCCCATCTTGGAGCCGGTACAACTACTGCGAGTAATCCTCTGGCAATTATTCCTGCAGTGGATGATAACCTGTTTCAATTTCAAACAAGAACTTCGCTAGGGCTTTCATACGAAATCATTCCAGACCTTACTTTTAAAACTTTCGGTGGTGCTTATATCAATATTTACAATAGGGATTTTTATCGCGGAAATACTCTGTTGTTCAGAGATGCAACAGAGGGAGAATCGTATGCACAGGCTTCTTCTTCCACAGAAATAAATTGGCTTTGGGAAAATACGGTTAATTGGATAAAAGAATATGATGATCATTTCATTAACGCAGTGGCAGGTTATTCAATGCAAAAAGATAATGTAACGGTTAAACAGGTTCAAGCAGATAATTTTCCAGATGATTTGGTAACTACATTAAGTGGAGGTCAAGTATTCGCGGGAAGTTCTGTTAAAGAACAATGGTCCTTGCTTTCTGCCCTTCTTAGAGTAAATTATAGCTATAAAGATAAATATCTCTTCACAGGAACTATTCGGTCAGATAAATCTTCTAGGTTTGGAAGTAACAATCAAACTGGATACTTTCCTTCGTTTTCAGCTGGTTGGAGAGTGAACGAGGAAGAATTTTTAAGTTCAGTCGATGCTTTGTCCGAATTAAAATTAAGGTTTAGCTGGGGTCAGACAGGTAACTTTGAAATTCCTAATTATGGGGCTATAGGTTTATTATCCCCATTAAACTACAATTTTAATGGAAATGAAGTTAACGGGCTACTACAATCTACTATTCCCAATCCAGATTTAACATGGGAGAAGGCCACCCAAACGAATTTCGGGATTGAATTAGGGCTCTTTAATAATAGATTGTTTCTATTGGCCGATTATTATGAGACAAAAAATACAGACTTACTATTATTCGTAAGTATTCCTTCTGTTTCTGGATTTGAAACAACTCTTCAAAATATTGGAGAAGTTGAGAATAAAGGTTTTGAAGTTGCTTTACGTACAAGGAACCTTGTAGGTGAATTTACATGGGAAACAAATTTCAACTTCTCTACAAACAAAAATGAAGTATTATCCTTAAATGATAATAATGAGCCTATTTATTCAGCTGGTAGTGCAGGAATTAGACATATCACCCGTGTAGGCGATCCTATCGGAAGCTATTTTGGTTATGTGGTGGACGGTATTTATCAAAGCGAAGAAGATATTGCCAATTCTCCTGAAGATACAGAGGCACCGGATCCTGCCCCGGGGGATTTTAAATTTCTTGATGTTAACGGTGATGGAAAAATTACACCAGATGACAGAACAGTTACTGGTAGTTATTTTCCTGATTTTACTTGGGGAATAACAAACACTTTTACGTATAAAGGCATGGATTTTAGTTTTCTAGTTCAAGGAGTGGAAGGAAATGAAATATTAAATTTGACCTCCCGGCATTTAAAAAATGGAGAAGCTAATTTTAATTCCTATGCAATTTTCAATGAGCGATGGAGATCTCCTTCAGAACCTGGAAATGGAAGTATTCCTCGTGCAGACAGAGAATCTGGAAGTCATGGAAATAATAACAGACCATCTTCTTTTCAAGTTGAAGATGGATCATTTATACGATTAAGAAATGTTACTTTAGGTTACTCTTTAAATACAAAAGATACTTTCCTTGGGGGAACTATCGATAAACTCCGGGTTTATTTAACAGGCACCAACCTTGTTACTTTTACAGATTACCTGGGCTATAATCCGGAAGTTAGTAATAATACAACAAGTAGTTTAACTCCAGGTGAAGATTATGGTACCTATCCATTGACAACATCATTAACCTTAGGTTTGAATATAAACTTCTAAATAAAAAATTAAGATGAAAAAATTAATAACATATTTATTGGTAGGTTTTACTGCTATTTCCTGCTCGGATGATTTTACAGACTTAGCACCAATATCAAACCGAAATGAAGCTCAGTTTTATAACACTGCAAATGATTTTATTGGTGCTATAAATGCAAGTTATGCGGGTCTTCAAGATGACGGCGTTTATGGAAGGGCATATTGGACAATGTTCGAAATGAGATCTGATAATACGGATCAAGGACCTGATGCTACAGGTTTGGCGGCACAGTATGCGGAAATAAACAGATTTACTGAAGATCCTTTAAATCAACAAATTACAGCTGCATGGATTAGCTCCTATAAAGTTATTGCAAACTGTAATATTATTTTAGAGAGGATTCAATCTGTAGAAATGGATGAATCTTTAAAACAAAGGATAATTGGTGAAGCTCTGTTCTTAAGATCGCTCATGTATTATCATTTGGCAGTAGCATATGGGAATATTCCATTACAATTGAAACCTTTTATTGCAGGAGAAGAATTAGAGCAAGTAGACGCTATTACTGTGTATGACCAGCTAATTTCTGATCTTAGAGTAGCAGAAGAGAACCTTCCGGTTTCATACCCGGTAAGTGATGTGGGTCGTGCCACAAAAGGTGCAGCCGCCACTCTGTTATCAAAAGTTTTATTGACCCTAGGACAAAATGCAGCTGCGGAAGAGGTTTTAAGACGAATTATTAATAATTATGGGTATGGATTGGTTGAAAATTATAAGGATATCTGGGGAATCAATAATGAAAACAATATAGAATCAATTTTTGAAGTCCAATTTATGGGGGGAGGAATTGGCCAAGGTAGTGCATTTACAAATGAATTTTCCCCTAGCGCATTCCTTCAAACTGGTTCTGGATTTGGAAGAAACCGACCGACTCAAGCATTGATTGACTCATTTGATACTGAAGATGAAAGATTTGAAGTCTCCATAGGAACTTCCTATATAAATGCACAAGGGGAGGTTATTTCGGCAAATTATGTTCGCAAGTATGAGAGTGATCCCTCTTCAGAAAATGATTCTGATATTAATTTTATTGTTTTTAGATACGCCGATGTTCTACTTATGCTTGCAGAGGCCATAGGGGAATCTGAAGAAAGTTATCAATTGATTAACGAGGTAAGAGAAAGAGCTGGACTATCGGAAATTGATTCCAGTACACCAGGTACATTTGAGGAAAAACTTCTAGAGGAAAGACAATTAGAATTGGCTTTTGAAAACCATAGATGGGCGGACCTTAGAAGATTTGATGTAGAAAGAGAAGTCTTTGAAATTGCCGAACCATTAGTAGATCCCGAAGATGTTAGAGAGTTGTTTTTTATTCCACAGAGAGAAATGGATATCAACCCCAATTTTGTTCAAAATAGTAATTAAACCCATCACATCCTTGTCAATTTGGACAAGGATGTGTTATTTTTTAAAAATTAAATATGAAAAACAATTTTTTATTTTTCCTGGTATGTATCCTTTCATTGTCCATTTCGATGGATATAACTGCACAAGGAGAAAAATCAAAATTAAATATTATTGTTATTGGCGCGCACCCAGATGATGCAGACAACAAGTTCGGGGGAACTGCGGCACTTTTTGCGGAAATGGGGCATAATGTAAAGTTTGTTTCGGTTACAAATGGAGATGCGGGCCACTACAATAAAGGAGGAGGTCATTTAGCTAAGATAAGGAGAGCAGAAGCAGAGGAAGCGGCAAAAATATTGGGGGTTAAGGAATATACTGTTTTAGATAATCACGATGGTGAACTTCTACCTACCTTAGATGTTAGGCATCAAATAATCCGCGAAATTCGTAATTGGAATGCAGATGTTGTTTTGTCCCCAAGACCGGCTGATTATCATCCAGATCACAGATATACAGGCATTCTAGTACAGGATGCAGCATATCTAGTAATTGTTCCTAATGTTACTCCGGACACTCCACCTTTAGAAAAAAATCCGGTTTTTCTCTACCTAGAAGACCGTTTTCAAAAACCGTATCCCTTCCAGCCTGATATTGTAGTCGATATTACCAGCACCTTTGATAAGAAAATAGAGGCATTAAGTGCCCACGAATCACAAATGTTTGAATGGCTCCCATGGACGAGCAATGGATTGGAAAAAGTTCCTGCTGGAAACGACGAAAGACAAAAATTCATGTCAGCCAATTGGTCGGGAAGTATAACATCTGATGAGCGAGAGGCACTTAAGAAATGGTATGGAGACAAGAAGGGGGAGAATATTAATTATGCAGAATCTTTTGAAATCTGTGAATATGGGAAACAACCATCAAAAGAAGAAATTTTACAACTTTTCCCAATGTTAAAATAAAACCCCATGAAAAAGCAAATAATATTGTTAGTTTTTCTATTAATAGCATTACCTATGATTGGACAAAATACTGATAAAAAGCCCTTAAACATTATCGCTATTGGAGCCCATCCCGATGATTGTGATTTTAAATTTGGTGGTACAGCAGCCTTATTTGCTGAAATGGGACATAATGTAAAATTTTTGGCTTTAACTAATGGGGATGCCGGACACCAGAATATGGGGGGTGGAGTTTTGGCAAAAAGAAGAAGGAGCGAAGCAAAGAGAGCAGCTGAAATTCTAGGAATTGAATATGAAGTACTAGATAATCATGATGGAGAGCTTCTGCCAACCCTAAACGTTAGGCATCAGGTAATAAGAAAAATAAGAGAATGGAATGCGGATATAGTACTTGGCCTTAGATCCAACGACTATCACCCCGACCATAGGAACGCAGGTATAGTTGTTCAAGACGCAGCTTATTTAGTAATTGTTCCTAACGTTGCTCCAGATACTCCGCCGTTAGAAAGAAACCCAGTTTTTCTTTATATGAAGGACGGTTTTAATAAGCCAAATCCTTTTTCTAACGATATAGGTATTATCATTGATAAAGTATTTGACAAAAAAATAGCTGCATTGGCAGCTCATGAATCTCAAATTTTTGAATGGGGGCCATGGACAAATGGGATGAAAGATTCGGAAGTGCCAAAAGAAGAAAAAGAGAGGTTAACTTGGCTAAAACTTAGATTTGAAAAATATAAATTCGATCAAGAAGAGATTGCTGCCTTAAAAAAATGGTATCCAAACGAAGATGTATCTAGTGTACAACAAGCCGAGTTTTTAGAAATCTGTGAATATGGAAAACAACCAACAGCGCAAGAAATAAAGGAGCTTTTCCCTATGTTGGGAAATTAGCAATTCCAATTAATAAATCAAAATGAGAAAAACTAACTCCTCTAAAAGGTACTATTATTTAGTAATACTGGTAATTGTAATTTTTTCTGTAATATCTTTTATCACCAATATACTAAATTCAATTATAGCAGATGTAAAGGAAAGTTTTGAATTGAGCCTTACCCTAACAGGGCTACTACCTTTTTCTTTCTTTATTGCTTATGGAGTTATGTCTATTCCTGCAGGTTTTCTTGCTGAAAAATTTAGCAATAAAAAATTATTGTCGGCTTCCTTTTTATTGATGACAATCACCTCTTTAAGCTTTGTTGCTTTTCCGGGTTATATTGTTTTTTCTTTGACACTTTTTGTCTTGGGATCTTGCATGGCTGTTCTCCAAGTTATTATCAATCCAATGTTGAGAATTGCTGGTGGTGAAGAAAATTTTGCTTTCAATTCGGTTTTAGCACAATTGTTTTTTGGACTTGCCTCCTTTGCCAGCCCCTTTTTGTATAAATATTTAGTGGATTCTTCTTCAACAAATATCGATAATCTAGCCACAATCCTGGTTAGTTTAGTGCCAGTTGATTTACCATGGGTTGCTCTTTATATCGTTTTTGCGTTCATTTCCTTTATTCTGCTGGTAGTAGTATTAGCTACTTCTTACCCTAAATTCCAAAAAAATGAAGATGAACGGGCTGGATCTTTCGGCACTTACTTAAAACTTTTGAAAAATCGGTGGATTTTACTTTATTTTTTAGGAATATTCTGTTACGTGGGTATCGAGCAGGGTATCGGTAATTGGATATCGCAATTTTTACTGCAGTACCATAACTTGGATCCGCGAACGATTGGAGCTAATACCGTTGCCTATTTTTGGGCGATGTTGACTGCAGGTTGTTTATTGGGCCTCCTTCTTTTAAAGTTCATAGATAGCCGGAAAGTATTAATAATGGCTACCATTATAGCTATTGTATGTCTCGTTTTAGCTTTGATTGGCTCAAGTAAAATAGCATTAATTGCCTTTCCTCTTATTGGTTTTTTCATATCTGTTATGTGGTCCATTATATTTTCACTTGCCTTAAATTCGGTGAAGAATAATCACGGAGCATTATCTGGGATTTTAGTTACCGGAATTGCCGGGGGAGCCATTTTTCCTTTCATAGTTGGGTGGATTGGGGAGGTAACGACATTGAAAGCGGGTCTATTTTCTTTAGTGGTACCACTGGCTTTTGTGCTATCCATAGGATTTTGGTCAAAACCTATTATACACAATAAAACGATAAAACTTAAAAGACAAGAAAAGGCTATATAATGGAGGTACTGGGTGTTGATATAGGAGGTTCTAATTTAAAGGCTGGAAGGGTTGTAAATGGGGAAATTGAAAAAAAATCGATTAAACCTGTAAAAAGAGGGGGAACTTATGATCAGGTCCTGCACGATCTATTTAATTGCATAGATGAGGTTATCACCCAAAACACAAAAAGTATTGGTATAGGTGTTCCAGCAGTTGTAGACCCGTTAAAAGGAATAGCATATAATGTGCAAAATATACCAAGTTGGGAAATAGTGCCATTAAAGCAATTGCTTATCGAACGATATGGACTACTGGTTCATTTAAATAATGATGCTAATTGTTTTGCCCTAGGGGAAAAAATTTATGGCCGAGGGCTTCATTATAAAAATTTTGTAGGTCTTTCTCTGGGAACAGGAATAGGTATGGGAATTATTATTAATGAATCATTATATAATGGTGTTTTATGTGGAGCGGGTGAAATAGGAATGATTGCTTATAAAGAAAGTATAATGGAGCACTACGCTAGCAGCTTTTTTTTTACTGAAAAGTATGGTTTGCACCCCATAGAAGTTTTTGAACGTGCGGAACAAGGTAATCCAGAATCAATTATTGCTTTTCAAGAGTATGGTTTTCATTTGGGAGAAGCAATAAAAACTATCCTCTATCTCTATGCCCCAGAAGCGATAATAATCGGGGGATCAATAAGTAAAGCTTATAAATATTTTCAAGAATCCTTACAAACAAATTTGAAGGCTTTTGCTTACTCAAAACAAATAGAAAACTTAAAAATTGAAGTTTCCACAAAAAATGGATCTCCCATTCTGGGTGCTGCTGCATTGTGTCTTCAATAATAAATTAGAAGCTATGAAAAAAATAATTGTATTGATCATCGTTCAGGCATTAATGTTTGTGGGGAATGCCCAAACGACTAAAAAAATATCAATTAATATTGAAAATAATATCGAAGGTGCTCCAATTACAATGGGCATACCTTTTCCAAAAGGTGCTTTAAATTCTGTTGATAATATCAGGCTAATAAATTCCCTGGGAAAAGAGATTCCAATCCAAACAACAGAAGTAACCACATGGCTACCTGCAAATTCCAGTGTGAAATGGGCATGGATCTTCTTTTTTTCAGAAACATCTCCAAATTATACGCTTGAATTTGGTGGAGATGTTTCCCCAAAATTATTTTCGGAACGTATTATTTCAACCAATAATATGAGACCTCAAGGAGGAATTACAGTTAACACAGGCCCCTTGCAGTTTAGCATCGATAAACAGGGCAATGGCTTCCTTGATCAGGTGCATTTGGATTTGAACCAAAATAACCAATTTGAAGAGGATGAAAAGATAGCTTCAGCTCCAATAGAAAAAAGAGGAACTTTTTTGGATATTTTGGATGAAAAGGGTTTGGACATGTCAAAAGCTGTGATTCATGAGGTTTTTAGGGAAAAAGGCTCTGGGCCACTACATACAATATTTAGGGTGGAAGGTACTTACGTGTATGAAAATAATAACAATCCTTCTCCTTTTATTATAAGAATACATGCGTACGCCGGAAAATCTTATATTAAAGTGCTTCATACGCTCACATATACTGGGGAGCCAGATAAACATATAAAACAGAAGGGGCAACACGCCAATATAGCGACGCAAAATGAAATATTACTGTCTGAGGAAACCATGGATGATCCTGGTTGGACCCAACCTAATGATCAGATTGCTGGTTGTGGTTTAACTTTTAATTATCACCTAAATAACAATGTAAGCTTTTCAAGTTCTATTTATGAAGGAGACTGGTTTCAGGATCCCACGTTAAAAGATATTAAATTGGATCAGTTAAACAATGAAAAGACCGGGATTTTACAGACCGGGCCCAATCAAAACATTCCAAATAAAACATCTTCTTCCACTGAAAGAATACAAGGGTTTAAGTCTCGAATTTATAATGGAGAAAACACTCTTGAAGAAACCCAAAGATCCAAGGGTTGGATAGATATTTCTGATTCCTCAAAGGGGATTAGTGTTGGAATAAAAAACTTTTTTAAGGAATATCCCAAAGAACTCCAAGTAGATCACAATAATAACACTATGAGTGGCTATATCTGGCCATCTGGAATTGAACCAATGAGTTTTGAAAGAAAACATACAGAAAAAGATGGAGGAATGCTGGGTAATTTTGCACAGGGAATTACTAAAACAACAGAATTTATCTATTATTTTCATGGAAAACCCGAATTAGGAAAAATAAAAAATGTGATTGACTATTCTTTGCAAGCTCCGGTTGCCCATGCTTCTCCTCAATGGTATACCCAAACTAAGGTTTACGGAAACATGGCTCCTTTTTCCTCAAAACATGAAGAATTTGAAAATGCATTACAATATAAATATGATTGGTGGGCCTTTAATCAAAAATGGGAACCTTGGTATGGAATGTTCGATTATGGAGACGGAAAAAATTATTACATTGGAGAGGAATGGTACCAGTGGAACAACAATGAACCTATGGTGGATTTTCAATTATGGACTAATTTTATGAGAACGGGAGATGCAAAATATTACTATTTAGCAGAAGGAATTAGTAAACATACCATGGATGTGGATAATGTTCACTGGCCGAGGAAAAGAACCTATTTAGGTCAAATCAATGATGCTGTAGACTATTGGGATTACAAAGACGAACCCGAATCCACTCCTTATTTGGGAATTGGAAGAAGACATGCAGAAGAACATTGGTATGCTCTATTGAGCGCACATGTTTGGATACAAGGATGGATAGCCTCCTATTACCTAACTGGCGATCATAGAGCTTTGGAGGTGGCAAAAATGACAGGGGACACCTACTTAAAAAGAATTTGGGGGGAGCATGATCTAAGGGGGAGGCGTCTCTACCTTTCAGTTTTAAATTTAGTCGAACTATATGATGCAACAAAAAGCCCAAAATATAAGAAGGAGCTAGACGAGAGAGTAGAAATAATGCTGGAGCTTCAAAAGGAGCAGGGTGGTAATATTTTAATAGATAGATATGGTTATAGCCAAACTTATGTAGTTCAAGGCCTTTATAAGTATTATCAATTAACCGGCGATGAGAGCGTTAAAAAAGCACTTTTAGACCATGCAAGATGGGTCTTAAATGTTCCTCCTTATAACCATCAGATGGAATCTTATTTGGCCACAATTTATCCATTACTTTTAGGCTATGAATTCAGTGGCAATAAAATTTACTTAAATGAAGCCAAAAAAAGGGCTCAATATCTCAAGGTTGATAAACTTCCAAAACCAAATAATGAATTTGCTAACCAAAAAGAATATAGCCAAGCGCTACTTAAAATTTCTCACCTCCCGAAAGATATAAGCGAAAGGTTTACCAATTGGGAAACCAATCAGGGTTTAAGGGTTTTTGGGTGGACTCATGCCCACAATATTCCATATTTACTCTACTGGTTGGATAAAGAGGTCGAGAAAGAAAAGGGAATCACCAATAGGCCCAAAACAAATAAATTTTCCGGGGAATAAGCAAGGGCTCGTGCAGTTTTTTGAAATGTATTAGAACAATAGAATGATGGATAAAATGATTTTTAGCCGAAATAATATTTTAATATTAACAGGTCCTTTACTTTTCTTTTTACTGCAGCTAAACACTCCTAACGGCATTTCAGAGCCTGCCTATGATATGTTGTGCATAACATTATGGATGGCAGTTTGGTGGGTTACAGAGGCTGTTTCTATTAGTGTTACAGCGCTTTTGCCTATTGTGCTTTTTCCTCTAACAGGGACTGTTGACCTTGAAACCACTACAGCTTCCTATGGCAATAAATACATTTTTCTTTTTATGGGAGGCTTTATTTTGGCAATCGCAATTCAAAAATGGAACTTGCATAAAAGAATTGCTCTGAATATTATCAATTCTATTGGAACCAACATTTTTAATATTATTTTAGGTTTTATGGTCGCGACGGCGTTCCTTTCCATGTGGATTTCTAATACAGCCACCGTGGTTATGTTGTTGCCAATGGGTCTCTCTATTATTGCCTTATTAGAAGATAATCCATCTACTATAAAAAAAGAAAATGAGCGGTTTGGGAAAGCCTTAATGTTAGGGATGGCTTATGCTGCTTCCATAGGTGGGATTGCGACGCTCATAGGAACTCCCCCTAATCTAATTTTTGCAGGATTTCTTAGTGAAAGTTATGGAATTGATATTTCATTTTGGCAATGGTTCAAATATGGATTTCCAATTTCAATTATTTTATTGATAATTGCATGGATCTATCTAACAAGATTTGCTTTTAATTTTAAACAAACAGAATTTCCTGGAGGTAAAAAAGAGGTGAACAAACTTTTAGCGGAATTGGGACCACTTACAAGAGAGGAAAAATCTGTGTTAGCAGTTTTCATTTTAACCGCCTTTTTCTGGATCACCCGTTCATTTCTTTTTATGGGAATTTTTCCAAAACTTGATGAT
The DNA here is from genome assembly GCF_007827275.1 of Gillisia sp. Hel_I_86. Classification (NCBI taxonomy): domain Bacteria; kingdom Pseudomonadati; phylum Bacteroidota; class Flavobacteriia; order Flavobacteriales; family Flavobacteriaceae; genus Gillisia; species Gillisia sp. Hel_I_86. The sequence goes on from NZ_VISE01000001.1 coordinate 2,358,637, forward strand.
ACCATTATTGCAATGGGTTTTGCCATTCTTTTATTTACAATACCGGCAAATAGCACAGGCGAAAGAATTATAACTTGGAAAGATGCTGTTAAAATGCCTTGGGGAATTATTATTTTATTTGGTGGGGGAATGGCATTGGCTGCTGGGTTCCAAGAGACTGGTTTAGCGGAGTGGTTTGGGGGACAAATTTCCTTACTACAAAATTTATCTCTCTTTTTATTGATTGTAGTGATAGTTGCTTTAGTAAATTTTTTGACAGAAGTTACATCAAATACGGCTTCTACCGCCATGCTATTGCCAATAGTTGCTCCTGTTGCAATCGCATTGGAAATTAATCCTTATTTGCTTCTTGTAGCGACTACTACAGCTGCCTCCTGTGCTTTTATGTTGCCAGTAGCTACCCCGCCTAATGCAGTAGTATTTAGTTCTGGCTATCTTTCAATTCCAGATATGATTAAATCAGGATTATTCATGAATTTTATTTCAATAATTCTTTTATCGCTCGTGGTATATTTCTTACTGCCTTTTCTCTGGAATTTTGATCCTTTTGATTATAATTTTTTTAATCCCTCATCGAAGGTTTAATTCCCCGAGGCTTGCCTCGAATTTTTAAAAATAGTTTCCTACGCATACCTCGTGGGCTTGCCCCGAGGTTCTTGATTAATCTACCCCTTAAAGTTATAAATTAAAAAATCTCACATTTTCTAGGAGAAATTTAAAGCATAGCGGGAGTAAAAGAGCTTTAAAATCAATTAAGATCTGCTTTTATAGCTGAAATTTTATCTGTGAATATTTGATTCATTACAGCAAGGGAAACTCCTAGGAGACTTGATTTCTTTCCTAGTTCTGAAAGGGTTACTTCTGTTCTATCCTTTAATTGAATCTTGGCATAGGTGTTTATGGACTGCTGAACGGGGGTGGTAATAAATTGTGCCGCTTCTGCTATTTGACCTCCAAGGATGATCAATTCCGGGTTAAATATTTGAATCAGTATCGCAAGCCCCTTTCCTAAATTTCTACCAATTTCTGATAGTAAGTTAATTGCAAATTGATCTCCCTGATTTGCTGCTTCAATGATCAATTCTGGTTCTAAATTTTTTAAATCCTCATTTACCAACCTGCTTAGAATTGTTGGTTGACCATCAATTATACGCTCTTTGGCTTTATTGACTAAAGCTATTCCAGAGGCTATAGTTTCTAAACACCCAGCTTTTCCACAATAGCATAGAGTTCCGTTTTCCACAATAGGGATATGGCCAAATTCCCCAGCAAAACCCGATGTGCCAGTTTGTAATTTTCCTCCCATTATTATTCCCAATCCTATTCCCCAATCCATGGAGATGACCAAAACATCTTTTTTGTTCTTAGCAAGCCCAAATCTAAATTCTGCAAGACAAGCACTATTAGCATCATTGATAATGACCACTGGTTTTAAGAACTTTTTTTCTAGAGCCTCTTTTAAGGAATCCTTTTCTTGATCTTCTAGAAAATAAGTAAGATTCTTCCCTTCTTCGGTGGAAACTAATCCTGGCATACTAATGCCAATTCCCATTAATAAATTTGTACAAATTTTTGATTTTACAATCAAGTCCTTGGCATTATCGAATAAAATATCAACAATTTTAGTATTTGCCGAAATGGTAATAGGTATCGTTTTTTCGAATAAAATTTTGTGAGCGTTATTGAGAATAGCCATTCTAATTTTAAACCTTTCAATATGGATGCTTAGCACCAAAAATGTATTTTCTTCCAAGCCAAATAAATCTGGCTTTCTTCCACCTATAGAATTTCCTTGTCCATTTTTTTTAACAATTTCCTCTTTGGTTAATTGGTTTAAAAGTGACATAGAAGTAGGAAGGCTAATTTTAAAAGTATTGCAAATTTCGCTGTTAGTAGTATCTCCTTCAAAATACAGATGTTTTATAATCTTTAACTTTTGTAAAGTTTTTTTTCTTTCGATATTACTGATGGTGCTGTCGGTATGATTTTTAAATATCAAATCCTTTAAATAAGTCATGAATAGTTTGTATTGGACGTAACTGAGCTAGAAATCGCCCATAATTTTTATATTAACAAATTAATTTTTATCAAATTTTAAAATAAAAATTTTTTCTGATCAGAGGCGCTTAGCTTATATAAATCAAAAATAACTTTTTTTTCTTCTGCTCCTTGTTCAATTTTGGAAATTTATGGGGAGCAAGCATAATATGCTCCAAATAACACTTAGAATACTAAACTTCACTTAGATATAACAAAATTATTTTTAAATTCTCTACTTATAATAGCTATTCAAAAACCCTTGATATTGAATCATTCAAGTTTTTATTGGTCTCAAAAAAGTAGTTAAAACTATGCGCTTTAGTGCATTTCGCTTTAGCTTCTAAAAAACCTATCTTTGGGTTTATGCCAGATTAGAGAACAAATGCCCATAGCGTTTCAAGATTAGCTGCCCCTATAGGTTGGAGTGCCCAGTATCGCTACGATGTTCTAGTAGGGGGTATTTAAATACGGTGCAGGATGTTTTGCTCGAGATATGTGGCTCTCGTTATAATAGGCTGACTAAAAATTAAACACTTTTAGCAATCTATGGAAACACAAAAGAATGGTACCTGCCGAAAAAAAAGTATCAAAAAGTAAATTTCGATAAGCAATCTTTTAATCCCTCATCGAGGGTTTAATTCCCCGAGGCTTGGCTCGAATCTTTTAAAAATAGTTTCTCCCGATATTTCGGGACATACCTCGTGGGCTTGCCCCCGAGGTTCTTGATTGTAAAGGTAGAATTATAAAAATGGCTCGACCCTGCTTTTCAAGAACATTTCCCGCCCAACAACAAAATTGTACAGGGGATCCTGTTTTTAAAATTGAAGAAAAGTGGGCTTCTGGCCCGTGAAAACAGTAGATCTATTCAATCCTAAAAACGTTTAGGACAGGATTGATGGAGGCACAACATTTGTTGATTTTAAACGGTATTATTTAATATTAAACCTTATTACTTTATATATAAATAATCGATAATCAGTATGTTTGGGTTATTTTGTTCTATAACGGGAAAATATTCATGATCCGAAGGTCACTGATCCGAGTCCCGTTCCCGCTACTAGGAAAACCCTTTCAGGAAACTGAGAGGGTTTTTTGGTTTTTATAAGTTTAAGACTTATAACCTAAATAAGTCTAATCATTCTGAAAAATTTCTTCAATATTCATATTGAATAATTTTGAAATTTTGAATGCCAAAGGTAGACTGGGATCAAACTTACCTTTTTCAATTGCATTAATCGTTTGCCTAGATACTTCCACTTTAGAAGCAAGTTGCTTCTGGGTTAATTCATGCTCTGCTCTAAGTACTTTTAGTTTATTTTTCATCGGTATCTAGAATTTCCAATAAGGATTCCAGCCATATAGGTCACACCAATTAGTATTACTAAATGTGAAATCTCTGCGTTATAGCTAATTATATTTGTTTGGTCCAAGGAGGAATAGGAAATACCGGCTACTACCGCAAGGCCAAGTGCAATTCCAATTGCTTCCAATTGAATTTTGCGTTGTAGTTCATCCAATCCCTTGATATGCCTAACATTCGCTAATATCATTCCAATTCCAACGATAAAATTAACCAAGATAGCAATGATGATAGCTACATCATTTCCTTTCCATATGAGCAATGATCCAAAAGTGCTTATCGCCAAGGTTAATACCCACGCTCCGGTCCATACAGCCAAATTAATAGTGTTTTTCTTTGTGAGCACAACTCGTGTTTCTTCTTTTCCCTTCATAATTTATAATTTTTAGATGTAAAGTTTGTTTTACAAACATATAAATAATAATTCAATTATGGCAAGTTTTGATTACAAAATGTAAATAAAACTTTACTTTTTATTTTTTAAATGGGTTAAAGTCTAAAGGCTCGTTAAATTGTAATATTGGAAGCTTGATTTTTCAAATCATTCTGTGCCAATTGTTAAAGTTACTTTTCGTAAGATTCATATATTTTGGTATAATCGTTCTAATATTCTTAATTCCAAGGAAACCCATAGGAGAAAACAATAATGCGGAGGCTTTACTGCTTGATACTGGTATCGGAGCTGTTTTTGGTGGACTGGCGCTATAGTCAATAGGGATTTAGGCAAGAAAACAAGAAAAGTATTCTTTAGAATTACGGCGCAAGGGGCTTTGTGTGGTTATTTGGTTTATGAAGGTAAAATGTTAGTAGGTGAAATTCCAATTTGAGATTAATTCGTTCGCACAATTTCTAAATTCAGTAGGTACTTCAATAATCTAAAATCCTTCTTTAAACAGAAATTTTTAGGAACAATGGAGCCTGAACATGGATCCGTTTTTGCCTAAGCGGCAACAAACGTCCTACCATAAGATTACCGATATTGGCGGTGCGTTTTTATAGGATTAATTTGGGTTTAACATATTTTAAGTTTTCATTTTTAAATTGTGTTCTTAAAGTCGTGTTTATGCCAAGACGTCTCCTAAGTTTTTATCCTTATCGAACCTGCTTTTTGTATAAGGGCAAAGTGGAATGATTTTTAAGTTGTTTTTCCGCGCATACGCAACGCCTTCCATTACCAGTTGTTTTGCAAATCCTCGGCCGCCAAATTTTTCCTCCACACTGGTATGGTCAATTATAAATTTTTCCTTATCTGCCCAGGTATAAGTCATTTCCCCAGCGAATTCATCATTTTCATAAATGATAAACCGGCCCTTTTTACCATTATCTTCTCGTTCTATTTTTGCCATAATTTTTTGTTTTTATAATTTATTGATTTTTTTGGAAGTTGGAGAACCAATATTTTCTACCAAATCCTTTCTATTCTTCTCAATCCATCACGCCTGTACAATTCCAAATTTTTTGCTTCAATATTCCAATTGGCTTTTTTGGCTCCCGTCTGGTAGGTCGCTTCTAAAAACCCAAGCAAATCTTTTTTCGGATTCCCTGTATGCAACAAGTTTTTGTATTTTAGAATAGCCATAGGACTACCGTTGTTATGAATCCATTCTGCAGAAGAATGTTTTATGGCATCTTCTTCCAAACCATCGGGCGAAGGAAAAGTATAGGAATGGGAAACCGGTTCTGGAATATTTTTATCGCCTGGCCAAAAGCCAAAACTGATGTATTCGTAAGTGTAAACATCTTTATCCGAGATTCGTGCATCCGCCGCCGTAGGTGGTGCTTCATTACCAGAGAATCGTGCTACTGCTAAATCCATAGAATGCCAATAAAGATGAACCGGACAGGTTTTTCCGTAAAAACGACCGCTGAATTCTTTAAAAATATTGTTTATCCATAGCAGTGCCCTCCCTAACTCCTTGGTGTAATCGGTATCATAGTGATGGTATTCTGTGATTTCATCAAAGGGCTTGTCAATACTCAAATCAAAAGGGACATCCACAATGGAAACCGAAATATTGAGTTTTTGGATTATCCCCATAGGCTTTTGATAAGAATTTGCAACAGTAAGCTTGTCGTGAATGTCTTGTACTTGAAATGGTTACGTGTATTATCCGCCATAATGGTTAGATTTAACAAACTAAAAATACTTAAAATTTATTGGGTGAATATATGATAAAAGTCAGGTTTTTTGAAAAAATATTGGGAAAAGCAAGGATTTTAAGGGCAAGTAAAACGAAGAGCTGTTCTTGAAATATATCCATCTCAAATTACAATCTTTTTTTGGAAACTGATGTAAGTCATATTCTGTTAATTTAACATATAGGTAATTTGCAGCTATCGCTGCCAAGAGAGATCGAGTGAAGTGTCAAAAATGATATTCCGATCAAACTTTATTTATGAAAAATTCAATCTCTAATTAAATAGTTGCCAAAATGAAAAAATTATTTTCCCTTTTTATTGCATTAATGCTAGGTTTTCCTGTCATGGCTCAGCAGTTCGATTTGGGGCTGGAATTGAGGCCCCGATATGAATTTAGGAACGGTTATAAATCCCTGCTTTCTGAACCTCAAGATCCTGCTTCTGTAGTTACCCAACGTTCCCGACTCAATTTTGATTATAAACATGAAAAATTGGAAGCAAAGGTTTCAGTACAAAATATTAGGGCCTGGGGCGATGTGCCTACATTAAATACTTCCGATGAAAATGGGATCGCAATTTTTGAAGCCTATGGAATTTATCGGCCAACCGAAACTATCGGTTTCAAAGTGGGACGACAAGTAATTTCGTATGACAATGAGCGTATGTTTGGCGAGGTGAACTGGACGCAGCAGGCCCGCAGCCACGATGCACTCGTTTTTATGTTTACCCCCGCGGCAAATCAGCAACTGCACATTGGGGCGGCCATTAACAATGAAGGAGAAACGCTTGTTGATGTGCCTTACACCCTTAACAACTATAAAAATATGCAGTATGCCCGGTATCATTTAAACTGGCAAAAATCGGCTTTGAGCCTTTTGGTTCTAAATACAGGATATGAATATCAGATTGGCGAGGTAGACAAAGTACAATATAAAGTGACTTTTGGGCCCTATTTTAAATTCAACAATAATGGCTGGAGCGGGGATCTTTCTGCGTACGGGCAGCTGGGAACTCAGCAAGACCGTGATGTGGAAGCCTGGTATGCGGGAGCCAACCTTAATTATTCCCTGTCCAAAGAGTGGGGTGCGGGCATTGGTGCCGAATATCTTTCGGGAACCGACATGAACCAGATCGGCGGCGACAGCAATTCCTTTAATCCTCTTTTTGGAACAAACCATGGTTTTAATGGGTTTATGGACTATTTTTATGTAGGGAACCACATAAATTCTGTGGGACTGGCAGATATGTATGCCAAACTAACATACACCAAAAATAAGCTGAAACTTACTGCCATTCCACATGTATTTAATGCTGCGGCCGATGTTTATGATGCAAGTGGCAAAAAGCAGGACAGCTATTTAGGTACAGAAGTGGATTTAATGCTCGGATATAGTTTATATAAAGACCTTTCTTTAGGTATGGGCTATTCACATATGTTTGCTGATGATTCTCTAGAAGTGTTAAAAGGCGGGGATGCCGGTGAAATTCAAAACTGGGCTTGGGTGAGCCTCACTTTTAAACCAACTTTGTTTTCATGGAACAATAACAGCCAACCTGCTAATTTTTAGTTAGTTTGTTTTTAAAAATTATTTTAGTTGAAACTTGATGAAGAAGGGATTGGTTTATCAGCAAAGATTTCCACATAACCTCTTAATTCAAATTTTTAAGTTAAATAGGCAACTTTTGAGGTGAAAACTGTTTGAAATTCACCCGGTTTCATGTCATTTTCAGGTTAAGATTACAAAAATTCTTGCTTTTAGAACATAACAAAAAAACGAACAAATAGGGAATTTTGAAATTAAAAACCCTCTCTGCCCCAGCCATTCCCCAAGTGAAGTGGATAAATATGTTCTCATTATCAAGGCTTCTCTACACAAGAGCTTATTTGTGGTGTTCTAAGTCCATTTATACTTCTTCCAAGGAATCAACTTTCTGGTTGAACCCAAAATACGTGGTGATTTATATCATGTTTTAAAATAGAATTGTACGTTAGTTTTGACGGTGATAAAATCACCTTGCAATGAAAACAATCCTTATTCCAATAGATTTTTCAAAAGAATCAGAGAAGGCACTTTCTGTAGGCGCCACCATCGCAAAACGTATATCGGCCAAACTTGTCCTAGCGCATATGACAGGTTTAAATGATAGCTCTTTGGGGACAGCTCCTGTACATAATGCCACTAAGAAACTTTATTATTCTAAACTCGCGACAAAACGCTTTGATGAATTTTTGGAAAAAGATTTTCTAAAAGATGTTCTAGTTGAACCTATAATGCAGCACCATGTTGACTTTAGTAGTATAAGCTTACTTGCCGATGATATTTCAGCAGCTCTAATTGTTATGGGCTCAAGTGGCAGTAATGGACTGTCAGAAGTCACCACTGGAAGCAATACCGAGAAAGTAGTTCGTAGGTCGAATGTGCCAGTCTTGGTAGTCAAGAAAAACAAACTTAATTTTTCATCAGAGACCATATTGTTCGCAAGTGATTTTAAAGAAGAAAGTCTCGATGCGTATAAGCGAGTCTCGGAAATTGCTAAAATGTTGAAAGCCAAAATCAATCTTCTTTATATTAATCTTCCAGGAAAAGACTTTAGGAGTACCAAAGAAATGGATGAAGTTTTGTTTGCTTTTTTCACTAGAGCGCAACATCCAGATCCTGTAGGAGCTATTAAAATAGTTAATCGTTATGCTGATTTTTCAATTGAAGAAGGAATCTATAATTTTTCGCAGTTGGTTGCTGCCGATATTATCGCAATTCCCACCCACGGTAGAAAAGGGATATCACATTTAATTCACGGCAGCATAAGCGAGGATGTGGCAAACCACTCAATAATCCCTGTGCTTACTTTAAGGATATAATTTCAATTACTCCCAGGTATTTAATCCCTCATCGAGGGTTTAATTCCCCGAGGCTTGCCTCTAATTTTTAAAAATAGTTTCTCCCGATATTTCGGGACATACCTCGTGGGCTTGCCCCGAGGTTCTTGATTTTAAGAATATGTTCAGTTAATTTCAAAATATGACAGAGCCAATTTCTATAGCCAAGCAATTCTCAATTAGATTAAATCTAAAAATTCCCCGATGGCTCTGCCTGGGGGGGCGATTCACCTTATTGATCCTTAGTTTTATAAGATTCTGAAACTCCCGAACGGTCCTATCGTGTGGACACAATTATTTAATATTTTAAGGGATTAGCATTAATTTTACTCAAAAAATGAGAAGGGGGTTCACAGGCTTAGGGGATAAACGGTTGGTTTATCGGGGCAACAAGATTTTATCGGACCTGTTCAGCAAGAGCGTCCATTCGATCCGTCAGCTCAGCAGGAACGAATCAGACGCAAAGGCCGTTTACCGTTTTTTGCAGAACGATAGGGTCAGTGAAGGAGATATAGTAGAGAACTTGGTACATAATTGCCAGATGGCTTGTGCGGGCAAATTTGTTGTCTGTATCCAAGATACCACGGAGGTCAACCTAAGCAGCCATGGTAATAGGATCAATAAAGATGGCTTTGTGGGCACGACCAATGCGAAGAATTCCCAGGGACTGGGGTTCTTCATCCACCCAAGTTTGGTCTTGGATGCCGTGAGCGGCACCCCCTACGGCTATTCTGATATAAAGATCTGGAACAGGCCCTTGGAGTTCGCATCAAAGCATGAAAGACAGTACGGCAAGCTGCCCATAGAAGAAAAAGAGTCCTATAAGTGGATAGAAGTTTCCAAAAACACACAGGCCTCGCTAAGGGGCGTGGTAGCGGGAATGGTGATCGTACAAGATAGGGAAGGCGATATCTACGAACAGTTTGCAACCATACCAGATGCACAAACAGATCTATTGATAAGGGCCCGTACGGATAGGACCTTGGCGGATGGGTCAAAATTGTTTAGCTGCCTGGCGGACCAACCCTATCAAGGATCCTATGAGGTACAGGTGGATGCCTGTGCAAAGACCAGAAGAAAAAAAAGGATTGCAAAAATTGAAATCAGATATAAAGAGGTGGAACTTAAAAGGACCAGGGCGGCAAGCAAAGCAGTGGCACCCAGCATAAAACTATACCTGGTAGAGGCCAAAGAGGCGAACCGTACCGGGCCGGACAGGGTGTGCTGGAGGTTGTTGACAAGCCTGCCCATAGAGACTCTGGAAATGGCAGAAATGTGCGTGGAATGGTATAAGTGGAGGTGGACCATAGAAGAGGTGTTCAAGATATTAAAAAAAGAGGGCTACAATATCGAGGCGTCAGAGCTGGAGTATGGGTCATCGGTAAGAAAACTGAGCTTGTTGATAATGGAGGTCATCATCAAACTGTTCTTGATGCGGCTGGCGTATGCGGTACCAGAAGGAGAGATGAGCGCCGATAGCTGTTTCACGGAAGAAGAACAAACGTTTTTAGAGCACCAGATAATAAGACTGGAAGGTAGGACAGAGAAACAAAAAAACCCGTATAAGGAAAAAGGGCTAAAGAGATATGTTTGGGCGATAGCAAGACTTGGCGGATGGAAAGGCTATGAAAGCAAAAGGCATCCGGGCATAACGACCCTATGGATAGGATTGAAATATTTTAAGGCTGCCATGGAAGGGTGGACCATTCATAAAGATGTGTCCACACGATAGGAACGGTCGGGACAGAATGACGTTGTTTTTCATTTTATGATACTTTACGGATAAAAAAAACAATAAAAGCAAAAGGGGGAAACAATAAATTTTCCCCCTTTTTTAAATTGTTCATTTCAGTTGAATTATCCGCACTTGGAAGAGCCACAGTCTTTGCATGTTAAGCAACCTTCCTGATAAATAAGATTGGTGGAATTACAATTGGCGCACTTCTGGCCTTTTGCTTCGGTACCATCTGCTACATATCTTTTTAATGCTCTTGCCACTCCGTTTTTCCAAGTATTGATGGATTCGTTATCCAGTTGCAGACTGTTGATAAGATCTACTGCTTTTTCAATGGGCATTCCATGACGAAGGGTACTGGAGATCAGTTTGGCATAGTTCCAAAATTCGGGATCAAATTTATGGGACAGGCCTTCAATGGTTGTTTTATAGCCCCGCTGATTTTGATATTGAAAATCATAACGGGAATTTCCCCCTCCATCTTTGTTCTTAATGATCACTCCCTGATTTACCCATCTCGGAATCAAAATTCCATCCTCATCATCGGCAAAACCAGTAAAGATCTCATAAGGGCGATCATCCATCAACCCTATAAAAGCGATCCATTTTTCTTTATTGTTTTGGAACCTAACAACGTCTGCCTCCAGCGTCTGCGGACGCTTTGTTGGAAAATTCGTAAATTCATTTTTCTCGTCTTTCTTCTCTTCATTAGAGATCAAAACCCCCGATCTGGATCCATCACGATATACGGTAACGCCTTTGCAGCCTTCTTCCCAAGCTTTCATATATAGATTGCCCACCAATTCTTCGGTGGCATCATTTGGTAAATTAATTGTCACGCTTATGGAGTGATCTACCCATTTTTGTACTGCTCCCTGCATTTTTACCTTGCTCATCCAGTCAATATCATTGGATGTGGCCTTGTAATAAGGTGATTTTTTTACCAGCTTGTCCAGATCTTTTTGGGTGTAATTTTTATCGATTTCATATCCGTTTACTTCCATCCATTCTTTAAATCTATGATGGAAAACTACATATTCTTCCCAAGAATCCCCAGTTTCATCAACATAATCTACACGGACCTCTTTATCATTTGGATTTACTTTTCTTCTTCTTTTATAGACCGGTAGGAATACCGGTTCAATTCCAGAGGTGGTTTGGGTCATTAAACTTGTGGTACCCGTAGGGGCAATGGTCAATAATGCAACATTTCTACGACCATATTCCATCATTTCAAAATAAAGTTTTTCATCTTCATTTTTGATCCTCTGGATAAAAGGATTGTTCTTTTCCCTTTCTGAATCGTAAAAACTAAAAGCTCCGCGTTCTTTGGCCATGGTAACCGAACTTCTATATGCTTCGATCGCAAGGGTTTTATGGATTTTTACTGAAAATTCTATTCCTTTCTCACTACCGTACTTTATTCCCAGTCCTGCAAGCATATCGCCTTCAGCAGTTATGCCAACCCCTGTGCGCCTTCCTTCCCGTGCTTTTTTCCTGATCTCCAACCATAAATTTCTTTCTACCCTTTTAATCTCTTCATTTTCCGGATCGGCATCAATTTTTGCCAAGATATTGTCAATTTTTTCAAGCTCCAGGTCAATAATGTCGTCCATGATCCTTTGGGCAGCTGCTACGTGTTTCTTGAACAAATCAAAATTAAAGGAAGCTTGCTCTGTAAAAGGATTTTCGACATACGAAAATAAATTGATTGCGAGAAGCCTACAAGAATCATAAGGACATAAGGGAATTTCCCCACAAGGATTGGTTGAAACGGTTTTATACCCAAGGTCTGCATAGCAATCGGGCACAGATTCACGGGTAATGGTATCCCAAAACAGGATTCCGGGCTCTGCAGATCGCCAAGCGTTATGAACGATTTTATCCCAGATTTTCCCTGCCTCTATTTCCTTGGTATATTTTGGGGCCTCACTATGAATGGGGTACTTTTGTACATAGCTGCTTTTGTTTTTTACTGCTTTCATGAAGTCGTCATCGATCCTCACTGAAACATTTGCTCCTGTAACCTTTCCCTGCTCCATCTTTGCATCTATGAAACTCTCGGCATCGGGATGATTGATGGAGACAGAAAGCATTAGGGCGCCTCTTCTCCCGTCCTGTGCGACTTCCCTGGTGGAGTTGGAATATCGCTCCATAAAAGGAACGAGCCCGGTAGAGGTGAGGGCAGAATTCTTTACAGGGGATCCTTTTGGGCGAATATGTGAAAGATCGTGGCCCACGCCCCCGCGCCTTTTCATCAACTGCACCTGTTCCTGGTCAATTTTCATAATACTACCATAGGAATCGCTGTCGCCTTCATTGCCTATCACAAAGCAGTTTGATAAAGACCCTATCTGGTACTTGTTTCCTATTCCTGCCATTGGACTTCCCTGTGGCACGATATATTTGAAATTTTCTATCAAACCCAAAATTTCTTCCTCGGTCATGGGATTGGCATAATTTGCTTCGATCCGTGCAATTTCCTTTGCTAGCCTAATATGCATTTCGTGCGGAGTGCTTTCATAAATATTGCCGTAGGAATCCTTTAAAGCATACTTGTTGATCCAAACCCTCGCTGCGAGTTCATCTCCTTTAAAATATGCTACAGAAGCTTTAAAAGCCTCCTCTTGTGTATAGGTTTTGGCCGGGATTTTTGGGGTTGTGGTTTTCATAGGCGGAAATATATTAGGTTTTTTAGACGAGTTTGAGTGGGTTAAAAGTATAAAAAAATTAACGGTAATGGATTTTTATTTTTCAAAAAGTTTACAGCAAATAAAAGTTAAAGTACTGTAAATAAGATATTTATAAATTTATGAACATTCTAATGTTGACAAATAATTTAATTTTTTTTGTACCCTGAATCAGAAGCAGATAGCGTTTTTAGGGAATCCCTTATGGGATATTGTTGTTCTTGCAATTATAAAAATTAGTTGGAAGAACCTTTAAAAGGGATTTTTATTTTTGGGCATTCATTTTTGTTAATGGGAAAGATGATCCATCCAAAACTGGCAATATTATGTTTTTTTATATTGACCAATAATTTTGAAACACCTCTTAAATTACCATTTTTCGCGTTTAAAAAATGGGATTTCCGGTTTTTGGAATGGACTTGAGTGCATTAAAACTAAAATCTTTTTAATTAGGGAAATACAATATGTGGCTTATGGAGCAAAGGTTCGAAAGCCTATTGTTATTCGAATATTACGATGAATTTTCCCAACTGAATAGTTGTCATTTGGAAATAATGGAATCCGAGGAAGATTATTCTTACTATTAAAATATGAACACCATTGCTATTGGAAAGTTGTTTAACAAGCTTATTCCCATCACGCTTCTTTAATTTTTAGCCTTCAAATAACCGGGATCCATACTATATCCAAGCAAGGTTGAAAAAGCAAGACCCACTTTCTTCAAATTTGCATTATAATCTGGAATGTAAAAAATAGCTGGAATTTATTAAAAAAAATGCTCAAAAGATATATCAGTTTCAAAATTTGTAACTAAAGGATTGCAAGTATTTTGATTGAACAGGAAATGTTGCAACCTGAACCCACGCATTGCAAGTTCGTAGAATGTTTAAAATGTGATGCGGGCATTTCAAGAAACAAGAACCTGTTTGAATGAATTTTAAAATAGTTTTTAATCGTTCAATTGAGGAGGCTGTTATTACAATTAATTCACTTTTCAAAATTAACTGCTGAAGATTTCCTGAAATCAGGTATTTTTTTTTGTAATTTAATACCTTAGATAGATTTTAATGAAGATTATACATATTAGTGCCGAATGTTATCCCATTGCTAAAGTTGGAGGACTGGCAGATGTTGTAGGGGCTTTGCCCAAATATCAAAATAATACGGGGACCACGAGCCGTGTGGTGATGCCGTTCTATAACAACAAGTTCAGTAAAGAACATAAGTTTAAAACCGTTCATGAGGGGAATTTAGAATTGGGAACCGACTTCTTGAGTTTTAAAATTTTAATTCCGGAAAACAGTGACTTGGGATTTGAACTCTTTTTAGTAGATATCCCCAATTTATTATTTAAAGATTATGTGTATTCTGAAAAGGACACCGAAAGGTTTTTGGCTTTTCAGATTGCTGCCTTGGATTGGATCCTTCAGAACAAGCAATTGCCGGAAATAGTACATTGTCATGATCATCATACAGGGTTAATTCCTTTTATGATGTCTCATGCAATTAAGTATAAAAAGTTAAAGAATATCCCTTCCGTATTTACCATTCATAATGCCCAATATCAGGGCTGGTTTTCACACGATAAAATAGAGTTGATCCCTGCGTTTCCTTTGTCCCACATCGGATTATTGGATTGGGACAATTGTATAAATCCGTTGGCCACAGCAATTAAGTGTGCTTGGCGGGTTACTACTGTTTCCCCAAGTTATATGGAAGAATTGAAGTTGAAGGCAAATGGGTTGGAAAGTTTAATTAATTCAGAAAGTCAGAAATGTATTGGGATCTTGAACGGAATAGATACAAAAGTTTGGAACCCTGGAGACGATGATCTAATTGTGGCGAAATATGGAACTGACGATTGCGATGCCGGGAAACAGGCTTCAAAGGAGTGGTTGTGTAAAAAATTCAATCTAGATTTTAAAAAACCCTTATTTGTTTTTATTGGTAGGCTTGTGGAGGAAAAAGGTGCCGATCTTTTCCCTGAACTATTTGACTTGGCATTGAAAAGACTAGATATTTCTATCTTATTATTGGGTTCCGGAAACAAAGAAGTAGAAAAGCAATTGATGCAACTCACCAATAAGTATCCTAAAAACTATAATGCTTTTATCGGCTATGATGAGGCGCTCTCGCATAAAATGTATGCAGGCGCCGATTTTTTGTTAATGCCTTCTCGCGTGGAGCCTTGCGGACTTAACCAGATGTACTCACTTAGATATGGCACCATCCCTATTGTAAATAAAATAGGAGGTTTAAAAGATACTGTGGTTGATATCTCCGATGGTGGATTTGGATTTTTGCATACTGAAAACACGGTCAAGGGGATTTTTGATTCCATAAAAAGAGCAACCAAATATTATAGCGATTCTTCAAAATTTAAAGAAACCAGAAAAACGATCATGCAAATAGATCATTCCTGGGATGAGTCTGCACAGCAATATGTTACTTTATATAAATCTTTAATTAAGCAAACATGATCAATGACAAAGTATTAGCAATTATTATGGGAGGTGGGCAAGGTTCCAGATTGTATCCGTTAACTGCAACAAGGTCAAAGCCGGCAGTACCCATAGCTGGAAAATACAGGCTGGTGGATATTCCTATTTCCAATTGTATCAACTCCGATATAAAGCGGATGTTCGTGCTTACACAGTTTAACTCGGCATCATTGAACACGCATATCAAGAACACCTATCATTTTAGTTTTTTTAGTGCTGCTTTTGTAGATGTGTTGGCAGCAGAACAAACGCTTCAAAACAATACGTGGTTTCAAGGAACTGCAGATGCGGTGAGACAGAGCATGCACCATTTTTTAAATCATGATTTTGAATATGCGCTAATACTTTCTGGAGATCAATTGTATCAAATGGATTTTAATGATATGCTGGAAGCACATGTAAAAAGCAACGCAAAAATATCTATAGCCACTTTGCCGGTTTCCGAAAAGGATGCCACTTCCTTTGGAATTCTTAAAACTGATGAAAGCAACTTGATAACCTCATTTATAGAAAAACCCAAGACAGATCTTCTAAAGGATTGGACTTCGCCTGTAAGTGACGAGATGAAAGCAGAAGGAAGAAATCATTTGGCTTCCATGGGGATCTATATCTTTAATAAAGACCTTTTGGTGGATCTCATGAATGATCCCAATACCGTTGACTTTGGAAAAGAAATTATTCCGCAGAATATCCAGAAACATAAAACGCTTAGCTATCAATTTGAAGGTTATTGGACAGATATAGGAAATATCGAGTCCTTTTTTGAAGCTAATCTGGGCTTAACCGATGATATCCCGGAATTTGATCTATATAATAATTCCAAGCGAATATATACCCACGCTAGGTTACTACCTACCACCAAGATCTCTGGCACTGTTCTTAACAAAGCCGTAATTGCCGATGGTTGTTTGATAAATGCTGCCAAAATAGAGCGATCCGTAATTGGAATTCGTTCCAGAATTGGTAGTGGAACTCAAGTAAGCAATACCTATATGATGGGATGTGATAGTTACCAAACTTTAAAGGAACTGAGTGAGAGGGACACTAAGATCCCAATGGGAATTGGAGAAAACTGTAGTATCAACAATGCTATTTTAGATAAGAACTGTTGTATTGGTAATAATGTAAAGATAAATGGTAATGTGCAATTGGAAGAAAAGGAAACAGAGACCTACTATATAAAAGAAGGAATTGTGGTTATAAAAAAAGGAGCCGTCATTCCAGATGACTATGAGATTTAAAATTCATTTTTTCATGGAAAGTGATTTCGTCACCTTGAATTTATTTCAGGGTCTAAACTAAATTTATAGAGTTATGAGATTCTGATACTCCCGAAGCGTCGGGACAGAATGACGCCCTTTATCAGTTTATGACACTTTATGAACAATCAATCTTTTAATTAGCAGTCTAAAATATGTCTCAGGTAATAGCTTACAGTTTGTTTACAGAATTTGATATTTCTTTATTTAAAGCTGGTAAACATTTTAAACTTTACGAAAAGTTTGGTGCACACCCCATGCAATTGGACGGGGAAGATGGCGTATATTTTTCGGTTTGGGCTCCTTCTGCAAAAGGTGTTGCAGTGATTGGTGATTTTAATTTTTGGGATGGCAAGGAGCATCTGCTTAATGTGCGCTGGGATTCTTCTGGAATTTGGGAAGGATTTATTCCAGTCGCCAAAAAGGGAATGCGCTATAAATTCAAGATCAGTTCTACGCATAATGACGAGGTTACAGAGAAAATAGATCCTTATGCGCTTTATTTTGAAAAATCTCCAAACACCGCTTCTATTATATGGAACATTAAAGATTATAATTGGAAGGATAAAAATTGGATGGGTTATAGGAAAGATAAAAACAATCTGGACAAGCCTTATTCTGTATACGAAGTACAATTAGGATCCTGGAAAAAAAACGCTGAAGGTGAATTTTTAACCTATAGGGAACTGGCCATAGATTTGGTAAATTATGTGAAGGAAATGAATTTCACGCATGTGGAACTTATGCCAATTATGGAATATCCATATGATCCCTCTTGGGGATATCAACTTATAGGATATTTTGCGCCAACTTCCCGCTTTGGGTCTCCTCAGGATTTCATGTTTTTAATAGATGCATTTCATCAAAATGATATCGGAGTCATCTTGGACTGGGTGCCCGCCCATTTCCCTTCAGATGAACATGGATTGGGATTGTTCGATGGCACTCATCTTTATGAACATCCAGACACCAAAAAAGGATATCACCCGGATTGGAAAAGTTTGATTTTTAATTATGAACGCAATGAAGTGCGCTCTTTTTTAATTAGCAATGCCCTTTTTTGGCTCGAAAATTATCATATAGATGGACTGCGTGTAGATGCGGTAGCTTCAATGATCTACTTGGATTATTCTAGGGAAGAAGGGGAGTGGGACCCCAATATATTTGGAGGGAACCAAAATTTGGATGCCATTTCTTTCTTAAAGGAATTCAATACTGCGGTTTACAATAATTTTGAGGGAGTGCAAACCATCGCGGAAGAATCCACGGCCTTTCCCGGTGTTACCAAACCTGTAGATCAGGGTGGTTTGGGCTTTGGAATGAAGTGGATGATGGGATGGATGCACGATACACTGGCTTATTTTAGCAAAGATCCTATACATAGAAAATTTCATCAAAATGAGATCACATTTAGCTTAGCCTATGCATTTACAGAAAATTTTATGTTGCCACTTTCCCATGATGAGGTGGTACACGGTAAAAAATCGCTCTTAAGCAAACAGCCCGGGGATGAGTGGCAACGTTTTGCGAATTTAAGAAGCTTGTACGCTTTTATGGTCATGCATCCGGGTGCGAACCTCTTGTTTATGGGAGCCGAATTTGCCCAGTATGAGGAATGGAATTTCGAGAAAGGTTTAGATTGGAACTTATTGGATTTTTTACCGCATAAAGGAATGCTGAATTTTATAAAAGACCTCAATCTGTTTTATAAAGAAACCCCGGCTTTGTATGAAAAAGCGTTTAGCCCTGAAGGATTTGAGTGGATCGCCTATGATGACAATGAAAACTCGGTACTTTCCTTTTTAAGAAAAGGGCACGATGTCCAAAACGATGTACTAGTGGTTTGTAATTTCACGCCCACTGTAAAAAAGGAATATAAAATAGGACTTGGTCAAAAAGTGCAAATCAAGGAGATCTTCAATAGTGATTTATTGGCTTATGGAGGTAGCGGAATTTGTAATGCAGGGACCATAAAGATATCTGATGAAGCCTGGAATCAAAGGAACTTTTCCGCAACCATAACGCTTCCGCCTTTAGGAGTGGTAGTTTTTCAATACATTTAAACGTAATGATAAAATATTTGAATTTCGTTGCTTTCATTGCATTTAATTCAATTAAATGGCTATATTTTTATGGAATAGCAGCTGCCGAACATTGCTTTTTTTAGTACGTTTACAGCTTATTTTTTAGCACCCTAACTATGATCACTAATACCGAATTGGAATTAAAAGGAAATCAGTTTCCAAACCAAATAGTTTCCTATAATAAGAACATCGATGTTCTGGATTTTAGAACAGAAAATGATGTCACACTTCAAATAACAATTGTTAGGGATAGTGTTATAAGATTTCGATATTCAACAACCTCCAATTTCGATAAAGATTTTTCGTATGCCATTACGAAATATGCGAGTACCGGTTATAATTTTTTGGAGATTGAAGAAACCGATGGAGAGTATATAATTACAACCCAAAAACTTATTTGCCATGTAAATAAACTGGATCTAAAAGTGAATATTTACGATGCGAAGGATAAGAGCCTGATAAGTCATGATGAACTAGGTTTTCACTGGGAAGAAAGTTATGAATTTGGAGGTAATATCGTAAAAATGAGCAAGACCTCCCAAGACGGGGAAAGCTATTATGGGCTTGGGGACAAACCCTCCCATCTAAACCTTAAAGGAAAACGTTTCGAGAATTGGGTTACGGATTCCTACGCTTATGGCAAGGAAACAGATCCTATTTATAAAGCAATTCCTTTTTATACCGGTTTACACCATGGAAAATCGTACGGGATCTTTTTCGATAATACCTTTAGATCCTATTTTGATTTCGCCCATGAACGTAAAAATGTTACCAGCTTTTGGGCACAGGGCGGAGAAATGAACTACTATTTTATTTACGGCCCAAAAATGACAGATGTGGTCGCCAATTATACCGATCTAACAGGAAAGCCACATCAGCTCCCCGCGCTTTGGACGCTAGGGTACCATCAATGTAAATGGAGTTATTATCCAGAGTCGAAGGTGAAAGAGGTGACCGCTAAATTCAGGGAGCTTCAAATACCTTGTGATGCGATCTACTTGGATATAGATTATATGGAAGGTTTTAGATGCTTTACCTGGAACAAGGAATACTTTCCAGATCCAAAAGGAATGGTGCAGGAGCTGCTGGAAGATGGATTTAAAACCATCGTGATCATAGATCCGGGAATAAAAATAGATAAAGATTACGAGGTCTTTAAAGAAGGCCTGGAAAACGATTATTTCTGTAGGCGTGCCGATGGTCCCTATATGAAAGGAAAGGTCTGGCCAGGAGAATGCTATTTTCCAGATTTTACCAATCCAAAAGTGAGAGATTGGTGGGCTGGTTTATTTAAAGAACTTATCGAAGATATTGGGGTAAAAGGTGTGTGGAACGATATGAATGAACCTGCGGTAATGGAGGTCCCCAATAAGACCTTTCCCAATGACGTAAGACATGATTACGATGGAAACCCTTGTAGCCATAGAAAGGCACATAATGTTTACGGAATGCAAATGGCAAGGGCTACCTATCAAGGCTTAAAAAAGTTTGGATATCCTAAGAGGCCCTTTGTTATTACCCGTGCGGCATATTCCGGTACGCAACGTTACACTTCTTCTTGGACAGGAGATAACATAGCGACCTGGGAGCATTTATGGATCGCCAATGTACAGGCACAGCGAATGGCACTTTCAGGATTTTCATTTATAGGAAGCGATATTGGCGGATTTGCAGAACAGCCCAATGGAGAACTTTATGCACGTTGGATCCAATTGGGGGTTTTTCATCCTTTTTGCAGAACACATTCTTCCGGAGATCATGGTGAGCAAGAACCTTGGATGTTTGGAGAAGAGATCACTGGAATAGTGAAGAAATTTATTGAGCTTAGATATCAATTGCTACCCTATTTATATACGTCGTTTTGGCATTATTTAAACGAAGGTACCCCTATTTTAAAATCCTTGGTTTTATATGACCAAGAAGATATTCAAACCCACTACAGGACAGATGAATTTATATTTGGAGAACAGCTCCTTGTTTGCCCAATTATTGAAGCCAATTCTCAAGGGCGACGATTATACCTCCCAAAAGGAAATTGGTATAATTACTGGAAAAATGAAGTTAGCGCTGGTGGCAAGGAGATTTGGGTAGACGCAGATCTGGATAGTATGCCGCTCTTTGTAAAAGAAGGTGCAATCATTCCTAAATATCCAATTCAACAGTATGTTGGCGAAAAATTGATTGAGGAAATCACTTTGGAGGTCTATTACAAAAAAGGGAAAGAAAACTCAACCTTATTTGACGATGCCCATGATGGGTACGATTATACAAAAGGGAGATATAGTTTAAGAACCTTCAAACTTACCGGGAAAACAAATGAATTGATCATTCAGCAGCATAAATCCGGAACATTTATCACAGGATATAAAACCTTTAAATTAAAATTGATTGGAATGCCGTTCCAGATCTCCAAAATTCAGATAGATAACGAGGAAATAGCATTTGAGGCGGTAAAGGTAAATGGGGACAACACCTTAATTGTGGACAAAGAGTTCACTGAGCTGCATATAATGGAATAGTGCTGATTTAACTCTTGAACATTTTCCTGACTTCCGCACTCAATTTTCTTAAAAAACATAAAGCATTGGAATCAATTGTTTTGTTGCCTACTGATACTGGTTGAGGGGGTTAATTTGATTATTACCTTTGATTTATGTTTGTCCGTAAATTAAACTCAAAGAATTCTAAAACCTATATTCAGGCTGTCAAGGACAAAATAGGGGCCCTTGATTTAAACCATGGAAAGAGCACTGTCATCAAGAAAGGGGATCTAAAGCTCATTGTTGCCTACTCTGAACGGGCCAAAAAAGACCGCTACAATCGCGAAAAAGGCCTTAGAAGACTGGAAAAAATATCCGTAGAGGGAAGCCAACCAAATCCCATATCAATAATAGAGGCTATCACAAATTCCTGAAACTAGAAGGAGGGATAAGTGTGGCTATTGATCATGAGAAGCTCAAACAGGATGCCAAGTGGGACGGGCTTAAAGGGTACTTGGCCAATACCGGCCTATCCAAAGATCAAATCATTGAAAATCACCAACACCTTTGGCAAATGGAATATGCCTTTAGGATTGCCAACACAGATTTAAAGATCCGGTGCATTTACCATAGATTGCAAAGACGCATAGAGGCACATATATGTATATCATTTGTTGCCTATAAAGTATTCAAAGAACTGGAGCGGCAGCTCAAGGCCAAAAAAGGCAAAATAAGTGCGAACGAAGCAATTGAAATTGCTGAGAATGTCATGGAAGTGGAAGTAAAATCACCCCAGAGCGAAAATATCAAGAAAAAAACACTGCTATTAACAGGGTAACAGAAATACTTAAACTCACTTTTTGATTTTGGGTGTTAAAATGCGGAAGTCAGGAAGAAATCGGTTGGGGACTGGCGATAAGTGTGCTGGTGAGTATTTGGAGTGCCAATAAAGGTACAAGTACTCTTTTTGAGGGCGTAAATATCGCGTATGATGAAATCGATACTCGAGGTATTATCAAAAAGAATTTATTAACCCTTCTCTTTACTTTGGGTGGAGTTGTAATTGGACTTATCAGTTTATTGATCGTGATACTTTTTCCTTTACTTATTAAAAACATTGGCCTTGCACCGCAAATAGAACATGTTTTAACTTGGTTTCGTTGGGTTTTGCTGCGGTAGCTGTTTTAATGCTATGGCTCTTTCTAACTGCATTTATTGTCCTTATGGGTGACGAATTAAATTCTGAAATGGAGCATCAAACCCGATATGATACTACTATTGGAGAAGAAAGACCTATGGGAGAGCGAAATGCTCATCACGCAGATCGTTGAGCGGTAAAGTATTTGGATGATGAATAATAGTGCCAGATAGAAAATTAAAAACTCTTGCGTATTTCAGCAATTGTTTTTAGCTGATTTCTTATTTTTAGAAAATATATAGTATTGCATTTTAGAAAGAGCTTAGCATGAAACAATATCACGATCTTGTAAAACACGTTTTGGAAAACGGAACCCAAAAAGGAGATAGAACCGGAACAGGTACAAAAAGTGTTTTCGGTTACCAGATGCGCTTCGATTTAAGTGAAGGTTTTCCAATGGTCACCACCAAAAAACTACATCTTAAATCTATTATTTATGAGCTCCTGTGGTTTTTAAATGGCGATACCAATATTGAATACCTTCAAGAAAATGGGGTGCGTATTTGGAATGATTGGGCCGATGAAAATGGAGATCTTGGGCCAGTGTATGGCCATCAATGGAGGAATTGGAATAGTGAGGATATAGACCAGATCAAGGAATTAATAGATACTTTAAAGAATAATCCCAATAGTAGAAGGATGCTGGTTTCTGCTTGGAACCCTTCGGTATTGCCAGATACAACTAAATCCTTTTCTGAAAATGTGGCCAATGGCAAAGCAGCCTTACCACCTTGTCATGCCTTTTTTCAGTTTTATGTAGCCGAAGGAAAACTGTCTTGCCAGCTATACCAACGCAGTGCCGATATATTTCTGGGTGTGCCGTTTAATATTGCCTCCTATGCCTTGTTTACCATGATGGTAGCGCAAGTATGTGGGTATGAAGCTGGCGATTTTATTCATACCTTTGGGGATGCTCATATTTATAACAATCATATCGAGCAACTGGAACTTCAGTTAAGCAGGGATCTAAGAGCCTTACCCCAAATTAGGATCAACCCGGAAGTAACAGATATTTTTGATTTCAAGTTTGAAGATTTCAGCCTTGAAAATTACGATCCGCATCCACATATAAAAGGAAAGGTTGCGGTTTAGCCCTCATGGAGGAATTAGTTGCTTGAGGGAAACCTCGATTTAAAAACACCTACTTATGAAAAACTTACTTTTTATTGCCTCTTTTTTTATCCTTACCGCTAGTTCTCAAGCCCAAGAAGGAGTTACCGTTAAGGGTAATACCATCACTATGAAAGAGATTGGGCCCGTATGGCCTGGTTGTGGGAAAAGTGAGCTTTCCGGGGATGATTGTTTTAACAAGCAACTCGCCAAGCATATTAAAACCAACTTTAAATACCCGAAAGATGCCAACGGAAAGATCGTAAGAGGGAGGTCTGTGATCACTTTTTATATAGATGAAAATGGAAAGGTTTGCAAGGTATCTGCTGAAGGTCCTCAAAAATTGGTAAATCAAGAGGCAGTGCGTATCACAAAATTATTTCCTGTGATGAAACCCGGGCACAGAGGTGGTAAAAGGATTGAAGTAAAATATAAGATGCCATTTAACTTCTAAAAACTTTTTGGCTTTTTATTTATAAGAAAGCACCTTATTTCTTAAATTTTTGTTTCCTTTTTTAATCAATGAAGTCGACTTTAACTTTGCATTAACTCGTTTGAATTTCACCCGTTCCCGAAAAACAGTAACTTTGGATGATAGCCTTATTTTATCAACCCATCTATGATCTCAAAGGAAAATTTATTTCAACTTTTTATTGAAACCAGAGCACAAACCGAAATTATTTGTGCGCCCTTGGAAATCGAAGATTATGTAGTGCAACCTATTGTAGATGTTTCTCCTCCAAAATGGCATTTAGGACATACCACCTGGTTTTTTGAAGAATTTGTTCTGAAGAAATATCAGAAGGACTACAAGTTGTTTGATGAAAACTCGGCGTTTGTTTTCAATAGTTATTACGAAAGTGTAGGGGAGAAGGTGGTAAGAACCGATAGGGGGAATTTATCCCGACCAACAGTAGCTTGGATCTACGAGTATAGAGCGTATGTAACCAAAGCAATTTCAGAATTTTTCAATAATACCGATAGGTTTTCAGAGGAAATATCGAATGTTTTGGAAATAGGTTGCCATCACGAAAAGCAGCATCAGGAATTGTTGCTTACAGATATTAAATACATTCTTGGGAACAATCCGCTTCTCCCAATATATCAAAGTAATTTCAATGAAAACCCAGTGCAAAGCTTTCCGCAGGAATGGTTAACTGTTCCAGAAGGAATTTATGAAATAGGGCATAAAGGAGGTTCCTTCTTTTATGATAATGAGATAGGGAGGCATAAGGTATATTTAAATCAATATCAGACCTCCAATAGGTTGGTTACGAATGGGCAATATTTGGAATTCATCAAGGCCGGCGGCTATAAAGATGTGCTCTTATGGCACGCAGAAGCTTGGGATTGGATAAATACAGAAAATATTACAGCTCCTTCTTATTGGCATAATATCGATAATAAATGGAAGCAGTACACCTTAAGTGGACTACAAGATTTAGATCTTGAAGCTCCGCTCACCCATGTTTCCTATTATGAAGCTTTCGCTTTTGCCCAATGGAAACAAATGCGGTTGCCCACAGAATTTGAATGGGAAGTTGCACAAGAAAAGTTTAAATGGGGAAGCCGCTGGGAATGGACAGAAAGTTCTTATAACCCATACCCCAATTATAAAAAAGCCAATGGGGCTTTAGGGGAATACAACGGGAAATTTATGGTGAATCAAAAAGTGCTTCGTGGAGGATCTGTTGCTACTGCTGCAAACCATACTCGTGCTACCTACCGAAACTTTTTTCATCCGCATTTAAGATGGCAATTTACCGGTGTAAGATTGGCCAAATAATCCGACTTTTAGTACATGAAAAATAATATAAAAACGCGCTTTGCTTCTGCCTTCGAGGAAGATGTTTACAATGGCCTAACCAGTTGTCCCAAGCATTTGTCATCTAAATATTTTTATGATAAAAAAGGGGATAAACTGTTTAAGGATATTATGGATTTGCCTGAATATTATCTCACCAACTGCGAGTACAATATTTTAAAGGACAATATCCAAGAGATTGCAGATGTTTTTTGGGGCACCAATGGTTTCGATCTCATTGAGTTGGGCGCGGGAGATGGAAAAAAGACAAAGTTATTGTTGAGGTATTTAAGCGAAAACCGCATAGATTTTGATTATTTGCCTGTGGATATCAGTCAGAATGCATTGGATGAATTGCAGGAATCTCTCAAAAAAGAGTTGCCTACAGTTTCTGTGAAGCTGCAACAAGGCACTTATTTTGATACCTTGGCGCGCTTATCTGATTATAACTCCAGAAAAAAAGTGATCTTGGTGCTTGGATCCAATATTGGAAACCTGCTACATAAAGATGCTATAGATTTTCTGATACAAATTCACGAAGCAATGAGCCCGGATGATATGCTTTTTATGGGCTTCGACCAGAAGAAGGATCCGCAAATCATTTTAGATGCATACAACGATTCAACTGGGGTGACAGCGGCTTTCAATAAAAATTTATTGGAAAGGATCAATACAGAATTGGGAGGTAATTTTAATTTGGACTCCTTTGGTCACTGGGAAACCTATAACCCTGAAACCGGAACAGCAAAAAGCTTTTTGATAAGTAGCCAAAAACAAACGGTAACTATCAAAGATTTAGAGCTTAAGGTGGAATTTGAAGCTTGGGAGAGCATACATACCGAAATCTCCCAGAAATACGACGATATGATCGTGGAGTGGCTTGCAAACCAAGCAGATCTTAAGGTTACTGATTCTTTTACAGATGAAAAGGATTATTACAAGAATTACATCTTCAGAAAAAAGTAGATTTCTGAAATTGTATATCCATAAAGTATCATAAAATAATAAATAACAGTTCATTCTGAGCTTGTTTCAGAATCTTATAACACTAAGAATCAATACGGTAAATAGAGACCCTGAAACACGTTCAGGGTGACGATGCGGAATTGTCGTCAGCTGAACTGTGAGTTCTGGGGAGACCCTGAAATAATCCCGAAAGCCTTCGGGACAGGGTGACGAGATAATCCGAAGCATTTCAGGACATAGGACGGATATATTAATAAAAAATAAAATTATTGGATATGAAAGCTATTTGGAACAACACAATAATCGCAGAAAGTAAGGATACAAAAGTGGTGGAAAGCAACCATTATTTTCCACAAGAATCCATAAAGTCTGAATATTTTAAACCGAGCGACACCACTTCCAGATGTCCTTGGAAAGGGGAGGCCTCATATTACAATGTGGAAGTCGATGGAAAAACCAATAAAGACGCTGCATGGTACTATCCGCAAGCCAGTCATGCTGCAAAACCAATTGAAAATTATGTAGCTTTTTGGAAAGAGATCAAGGTGACCGAATAACTACTTTTTAAAATATTCTTTTAGGACTTTTACCAAAAGATCGATTTCTTCTTCGGTATTAAAATAGTGGAAACTTACACGAACGCCAGAATCTTTTAAGGAGCATATAATATTTTTACCGTTCAAGAACTGAAAGAGTTCTGCATCCCCGCCAATATTAAAAATGGAAGAATGCTGAACTCTTTTTACTACCATTTTCTCTAGCAGTCCAAGTTTTTCAAATTCTTCTTTAGCTTTCTTGGATAATAGTTTGATTCGTTCTTCAATAAGATCTATTCCAACCGAATTTATATATTTTATAGCGGCCATTAGGCTTCCAAAATTCAAAGTATCCTGATGGCCAGGTTCAAACTTTCCAAGAAAATTCCCTTCATGAGCTTTGTATTTGCCCTGTAAGGAGTTAAAACCGCAACTTTTCGGGTCTATTTTTTTGGGAACGTCTTCTTGAAACAACATTACGGCATTGCCATAACCTGCATTCATCCATTTGTAACAACTGGCAATGACGACATCTAATTTTGATGCATCAAAATCGAATTTTTCGGTGCCTATAAACTGAGTGCCATCTGCAACGAAAAGTGTTTCAGGGAATTTCTCCTTCATTTCCTTCAGAAAAGCAGGGGTTAATTTTATTCCGTTTTCATATTGAACAATGCTGAAGCAAAATAAGTCTGGTCTATTTTCTGAAAGTGCTTTTTTAATGTTTTGTTCTAAATCCTCATCGATCTGAGCATAGCAAACTTCAAACTCCCGGGAGTTCACCGCCCAAAAAATAGAAGGATAATCCTCTTTCAGTAATAATATTTTACTTGCTTTATCTATGCCTTCCAAAAGCGTGTTGAATCCGCTGGAAAAATTGTGGATCAGGCCAACTCTATTAGGTGAGCAGTTGAAAAAATCTCCCACTGTTTCACGAACTTCTTCCAAAACCTTTCCATGCTGATCCCTAAACATACTACCTGAAATAAGCAGGTCCAAATCGTGATCTTGGCGATATTCAAACACCTTTTCAGATAATAACCCGCAGGAAGCATTGTTCAAATAAGTATATTGGCGTAGGACAGGAAAGACTTTTCTTAAATTCTTCATAAGCATTTTAACAATAGACCAAAAAATCTGTAAATTTGGTAGACACTAAAGTACTTTTTATTATGTTTTCTAAAAAGAAAAATACTTCTAAACTAGACTCAGACCAACGCCAGTTATATGAAAATGCCCGCGCAAGGGCCCTTCAGAAGAAAAGATTGTTTCAGCATTTTGTGATTTTTTTAGTGGGTGCTGTATTGCTGATCGTTCTAAATGTGGTGATTGGATACCAAGAAGATTTCATGCCATTGGGCTACAATTGGTTTGTTTGGGCAATTTTGGCCTGGTCTTTTTTCTTCCTTATACATGTTATTAATGTGTGGGTAACCAACAGTTTTATGGGGAAAGAATGGGAGCAAAAGCAATTGGAAAAATTAGTTGCAAGACAAAAGGAGCGTATTGCAGAACTCCAACAGCAAGTAGATCATGATTACCCGCTATCAAAGGATTCGGGAAATAATATTGTTATTGATAAAACAGAGCCTAGAGTTATAGATCCAAATACACCAGATAAAAACTATTAGAACGATGCTAACAATTATTGCAGCTGCAGGAGAAAATAATGAATTAGGAAAGGATCGTGGCTTGGTGTGGCATTTGCCAGATGACTTTAAGCGATTTAAAAAACTCACAACAGGGCATCATATAATAATGGGTCGAAAAACTTTCGATACGTTTCCACAACCATTGCCAGATAGAACCCATGTGGTAATTACCAGAAAGGATAACTTAAAAAAAGAGGGAATTGTAACCGTGCATTCTTTGGAGCGTGCCATAGATTTTAGCAAGGGAGATCCCCAGCCCTTTATTATTGGAGGAGGTGAAATATATAAAATGGCGATGGATGTGGTAGATAAAATTGAACTTACCAGAGTGCACGGCACTTTTAAGGCAGATACTTTTTTCCCGGAGATCGATGAAAAGATATGGGTTTTGGAAAAGGAAGAATTTCACAAAAAAGACGAAAAACATAAATATGCGTTTACTTACTTGACATATGTTCGTCGCTAGATGTTTATAGAATTCCTCCTTATATTCTAAGCTTCACGCCATTAAATAAGTGCTTTTATTTTATTCTGAAATAATTGTGATTCTCTAAATTGTTTTTACAATTCTTAACAAAACTGGTCTAAGAATTGGCTTTTCCTTAGTTCTATAACTTTTGTTTGATTGGTATCTTGCAAATAAAAAATATGAGCACAGAAAACTTAGACAACACGGAAGCCTTAAAAAAAATGAGAAAATTGGTAGATGATATCGATTTTTGCATGATGCTAACAGATCTGGATACTAAACCAATTAGTGCCATTCCCATGTCTACCAAGAAAGTGGATGAAGCTGGTAACATTTGGTTTTTGAGCGGAAAAAATAGCGCGCATAACGCTAATATTTCCAAAGATTCAAAAACACAACTTTTGTACAGCGATAACTCAGATATGGAGTTTATCAGCATTTATGGTTCAGCTACCATTCACTCAGATAAAAATATTATCCATGAACTATACAGTAAGAGCGATGATGCGTGGTTCGATGATAAAAATGATCCAAATATTACCGCAATAAAGTTTGTGCCTTCTGAAGCATATTATTGGGACACAAAACAAAACAAATACATTGCCCTATTAAAAATGGGAATGGCAACCCTTACCGGAGATAAAGCAGATGTTGGTGAAAAAGGAAAATTGAGCCTTTAATTCAAGAAATTATTTTCGTTTGTCCGTAAAGTATCCTAAACTGAAAAATGACGTCATTCTGTCCCGACCGTTCGGGAGTATCAGAATCTCATTTCAATGTACATCAATGCAATATGGAGACCCTGAAATAAATTCAGGGTGACGAAAGAACTATTAGGACAAAAAACGGATATACAAAATCATTTTAATAAAAGACCTCTAACTTTAAGTTATGAGGTCTTTTTTTTTATTTCTATTTTAGCCCTACTAAATTGAAAATATGAAAGCATATATATTTCCCGGTCAGGGAGCACAGTTTTCCGGAATGGGTCTGGATCTTTATGAGAAATATCCAGAAGCTCAAGCACTCTTTGAAAGAGCCAACAAAATATTGGATTTTTCGATTACAGATGTAATGTTTCAAGGATCTGCCGAAGATCTTAAGCAAACCAAAGTGACACAACCCGCCATATTTTTACATTCGGTGATTATGAGCAAGATAATGGGAGAGGCGTTTAAGCCAGATATGGTGGCAGGACATTCCCTTGGTGAAATATCTGCTTTAGTGGCAAATAACACATTGGAATTTGAAGATGCATTAAAATTAGTGTACAAACGTGCCTTAGCTATGCAAGAAGCTTGTGAATTGGAGCCTTCTACTATGGCAGCCGTATTGGGAATGGATGATGAGTTGGTAGAAGCAATATGTGCAGAGATTGAAGGAACAGTAGTCGCCGCAAATTACAATTGTCCAGGACAATTGGTGATTTCTGGCGATCTGGCAGCTGTAGAAAAAGCATGTGAAGTTTTAAAAGAAAGAGGGGCAAAGCGCGCACTAATGCTTCCTGTAGGCGGAGCTTTTCACTCTCCATTGATGGAGCCTGCTAGAAAACAATTGGCAGAGGCGATTGAGGCAACCACTTTTAGTACTCCAATCTGTCCAATTTATCAGAACGTAAGTACGTTTGCGGTAACAGATCCAGAGGAGATCAAAAAGAATTTGGTATTTCAATTAACAGCACCAGTAAAATGGACGCATTCGGTTAAAAATATGATTGCCGATGGCGCAACAGAATTTATTGAAGTTGGTCCCGGTAAAGTCTTACAAGGATTGGTGAAGAAAATAGATAGAAGTGTCAACACGAGTTCTGCGGAAGTATAATACTTTTTTTTATATGTCATCCCGACAAAAGGTTGGATCTCTTTTATAGAAATAATGCTTCATTGAGATTCTTCACTACGCTACGCTGCGTTCAGAATGACACTTTCCATCCTTTTTCATTCCGACGATGGAGGAATCTCCTTTAGACTGACTTCCTGATATTCTTCACTTCGCTTCGCTGCGTTCAGAATGACATTTCCCGGCTTTGTCCCTTCGAGCCCTTCGGCTGCACTCAGAATAAAATAAAGTCGGGAAGTACTTCCTTTCATTCAGGAACATGCCACGAATACACGAATACTTTTTTTTATATGTCATCCCGACAAAAGGTTGGATCTCTTTTATAGAAATAATGCTCCATTGAAATTCTTCACTTCGCTACGCTGCATTCAGAATGACATTTTCCATCCTTTGTCATTCCGACGAAGGAGGAATCTCCTTTGTTAATTTTTATAAATTTTCCCTTCTTTCATTACAAATCTCACATCTTCTAGAGTTTTTATGTTTTTGGTTGGATCTTCTTTTACAGCAATAATATCTGCATAAAAACCTGTTGCTAGTTGTCCGGATTCGATTTCCATATTTAAAATTTTAGCCGGAGTGATAGTTGCACTTTGAATGGCTGCCATAGCTGGCATTCCTGCTTCAACCATAAATCCAAATTCCTTACCGTTTTGCCCGTGGGGATAAACTCCTGCATCTGTTCCAAAGGCGATACCTACACCTTTTTTATATGCTTTGCTAAAGGTGGCCTGAATTTTTGGCCCTATTTCCAAGGCTTTGGGCACAATGATTTCAGGATAGTAGCCTTTGATCTTTGCTTTTGCGCTCACTTCTTTTCCGGCTGTTATGGTAGGTACCAAATAGGCATCATATTCTTTCATAAGGTCCATTGTTTGCTCGCTCATTAAAGTTCCATGCTCTATGGTTTTTACCCCACCTTTCACCGCGCGTTGCATTCCTTCGTCTCCATGGGCATGCGCTGCTACATGAAATCCATAGTCTTTTGCAGTTTCTGTAATAGCTTTTATTTCTTCAATAGAAAATTGAGGATTGGAACTCGATTTAGCTACACTTAAAACTCCCCCGGTAGCAGTGATCTTAATAAGATCGGCTCCATTTTTATAACGTTGTCTTACTGCTTTTTTTGCGTCTTCTGGCCCATTTACAACTCCCTCTTTAGGACCTGGATCTCCCACTAAAATATGATTATACCCATTTGTAGGATCTGCATGGCCTCCTGTGGTTGCTAAAGATTTTCCTGCGGTAAATATTCTAGGACCAACGACTTTACCTTGATTTGTGGCATTTCGCAATGCTATATTCACACCGCTCCCGCCAAGGTCTCTCACAGTAGTAAATCCAGCCATGAGCGTTACTTTTGCAAAACTCAAGGAATTAAAGGCAAGATCTGCCTCATTTAAGGTAAATGGCTCTAAATAGGCACCCGGATTGGATTCTCCCTCCATATGTACATGCATATCTGTTAAGCCAGGCAAAACAATCATTCCACGAAGGTCTATTAAACTATCACCTTCATTTTTAGGCTGAATATATCCATCTTCGACACTTTTAATTCGTTCTCCCGAAACAATAATAGTCTTTTCCGTTAGAATTTTTCCGTTTTTAGTGTCTACTATTTTTCCACTTTGGATATAGAGATCTTGGGCATTTACAGTTGAAGTGAGTACGATTCCGCAGATAATCGATAAGAGTTTTTTCATAGAGTGATATTAATTATTTACAAATTCAATAATAGTTTTAGTGATATGATCTATCTGGTCGGTATCCAACTCGGTATGCATAGGCAAGGAGATCACTTCTTTTACCAATTGATTGGTAACGGGAAAATCCGTTTCGTTATATCTGGAGTCTTTATAGGCTTTTTGATTATGCAGCGGAATAGGATAATACACCCCACATGGAATATTGTTTTCGTTTAGGTGCTTTACCAAAGCATCTCTTTTCCCGTTAGTGATCTTTAAAGTGTATTGGTGAAACACATGGGCATCCCTATTTCCAGATCTTACAGGAATTTTAATGTATTCTTGCCCTTTTAGAGCTTCATCATATTTAAAAGCAGCTGCTTTTCTAGCTTCATTATACATGTCTAATTTTGGCAACTTTGCGCGAAGCACTGCTGCCTGAAAGCTGTCCAACCTGGAATTCACACCCACCACATCATGATGATAGCGTTCATACATTCCATGATTTACCACTCCTCTTAGCGTATGAGCAAGAGCATCATCGTTGGTAAAAATAGCCCCGCCATCCCCATAGCAACCAAGGTTTTTTGAAGGAAAAAACGAAGTAGAACCGGCATGTCCAATAGTTCCTGCTTTGTATGTTTTTCCTTCTTTGGCATGGAAATCGGCGCCGATAGCTTGTGCATTATCCTCGATCACATATAAATTATGTGCTTTTGCAATTTCCATAATGGCATCCATATTGGCGGTTTGGCCAAAAAGATGCACCGGAACAATGGCTTTGGTTTTTGGGGTAATTGCTTTTTTAATCGCCTCCGGATCTATGTTGAAGGTATCTGGATCTACATCTACCAAAACAGGTGTTAGTTGCAATAAGGCAATTACTTCTACAGTGGCAGCAAAGGTGAAATCTGCAGTAATTACTTCGTCCCCTGGCTTTAATCCCAATCCCATCATTGCTATTTGAAGGGCGTCTGTTCCATTTGCACATGGTATAACATGTTTCACACCGAGGTATTCTTCCAATTCTTTTTGAAAATTTTGAACTTCGGGCCCATTTATAAATGCCGAAGTGTTCATTATTTCTTGAAGAGAGTTGTTAATTTGATCTTTTATGGAAGCGTATTGACCTTGAAGGTCAACCATTTGTATCTTTTTCATGTATTTTTTATTGTAATCCAACGAAAATACAAAATATCGCTCCTACCACCAATGCTATTTTTAGGAAAGAGGTATTTTAGCAATCAAATAAAAAAGCTTGCAAACACTATACAACATATTTATATGGATAGTTGAAAAACTGCTGCCTATTTCAACATTTTTCAGCCCTAAAATGAAATTATTTGTTGAGGGAAGAAAAAGCACCTTTTCGATATTAAAAGCGGGAATTCAAAAGCACGATAGGGTTGTTTGGTTTCACATGGCATCATTGGGAGAATATGAGCAAGGAGTGCCGGTTATGGAAAAAGTCAGGCAGTTATATCCGCAACATAAAATTATAGTGAGTTTCTATTCTCCTTCGGGCTACGAAATCAAGAAAAAATCGCCTTTAGCAGATGTTGTGGTTTATTTGCCTTTGGATACCGCTAAGAATGCAAACTCATTTTTGGATTTGGTTCACCCTGGGCTAGCAATTTTTGTAAAATATGAATTCTGGCCAAATATTCTGAATGAACTCCATAACAGGGATGTTCAAACAATTTTAATCTCTGGCGGATTCAGGGAAGACCAACTTTTTTTTAGGATGAATAACGATTGGTTTAAAAAACCTTTGGAAGCCTTTGAGCATTTCTTTGTTCAGAATGAAAATTCTAAATTATTGCTAAATTCTATAGGATTCCAAAATGTAACCATTGGCGGGGATACTAGATTCGATCGAGTTGCTAATCAGCTTCAGCAGGATAATACATTGGATTTTATCGAAGAATTCGTAGATAATAAATTGTGCATTGTTGCCGGAAGTACTTGGCCAGAAGATGAATCGTTTTTAAAGGAATTCATAGTTCAAAAAGACTTGGACCTCAAGATCATTATAGCGCCACATACCATTCACCTGGAGAGAATCAGGAATTTTCAGAAAAGCATTTCAGTTCCATCTGTGCTATTTTCAGAAAAAGCAGGAAAACAATTATCAGATTTTAAGGTGATGATTGTAGATACTATAGGCATGTTGACGAAAATATATAGTTATGCCGATATTGCTTACGTTGGAGGGGCAGTTGGACACACAGGACTTCATAATATTTTGGAACCGGCCACCTTCGGGATTCCGATTATAACAGGCCCCAATATTGAAAAATTCCCAGAAGCTATTAAGTTGAAGGCTCTCAAAGGTTTGTATACTGTGAATTCTGAAGAGGAGCTCATTTCTATTCTAAATACGTTTATGAATGAGCCAGGATTTAGACTGGAGGCGGGGAGAATTTCAAGAAATTATATTCAGGAAAATGGTGGTGCAACGGAACTGATCCTAAACTATTTGAAGAAAAATTTTGTTAAAACTCCTTAGAATTAACTTCGATTTGCGAATTATATCACCTTTTTTGCTAAAATATTCTAAAAAAATAGGTGCTCCATTTAATAATGTAGTAATTTCGAAGATTAAATTATAATACAAATTATATGAAACGAGTTATTTATTTGACAGCTTTAATTTCAATAGGTGCTACAACCTTGATTTCTTGTAGGGATACGGCTGAAAAAGAAACCGTGGTAGTAAAGGAAGTTCGAGTAGAAACTGAAAAAGCCGAACCTGTAGAGGAACGCAAAGGAATTTTAGAACGTACCGCAGAGAAAGTTGATAAAGAGGTAAACAAAGAGATAGATAAAGAAATTGAAAAAATAGGGGACGATAACTAGGTATCACTTTATATGGATGAAATTTAGGATTTTATTCAATTTTATATATATTTATAAAGAATTGAGAACCAATTACCAGACAAACCAATAATTATAAAATTTAAACTTATGAGAAAATCGATTT
The DNA here is from genome assembly GCF_007827275.1 of Gillisia sp. Hel_I_86. Classification (NCBI taxonomy): domain Bacteria; kingdom Pseudomonadati; phylum Bacteroidota; class Flavobacteriia; order Flavobacteriales; family Flavobacteriaceae; genus Gillisia; species Gillisia sp. Hel_I_86. Next base: position 2,394,045 of record NZ_VISE01000001.1, read on the forward strand.
TAGTATTAGCAACAGCATTTACACTTACCGCATTTTTTACTTCATGTAGAGACACAAAAAAAGCAAATGATGATATGGAGATGAGTGATGATATGGACGGTATGAACGACGATATGGATGATGTAGGTGATGACCTAGAAGAAGCTGCAGAGGATACTGGAGATGCTATTGAAAAGGCCGCCAATAAAACTGGTGATGCCGTAAAAAATGCAGCTAACGAAGTAGAAGCAGAAGTTGAAGGTACAGATGACATGTAATTTATTGTGCTAAAGCGACAATAGATCAACTTTCAAAACTAGCTACAGAATATCAAGATTAGAAATAATTAGGTATTCTAAAACAACCACTAAACCTTAAATTATGAAAAAAATTGTTTTTTTATTGGCGCTAACCTTTAGTACAAGTATTTTATTTACTTCTTGTAGAGAGAAATCTACAGTAGAAAAGGTAGCTGATGATGTTGAAGATGCTGTAGATTAGCATTAGATTAAAAATCATCTAGAATATTTAAAAATCCATCTCTAACCCAGATGGATTTTTAGTGTTTAAAAGTTTTAAATTCACTCTTTAGTTCTTCCATAGATTCTTGTAGCTGTCTTAATAACCCACTTTCTGAAGTGGCATCTATACTAAAAGTAAGCTTGCTGTTAACCTGCCAAAGTTCCTGGATATCACTTATTTTAACTTCCACTGGTGCATATTCCTCATTAATAGAAACGAGCACCACCTTAAAAGGATCGTCTAGTTTCTGGATCTTTTTTACAAGGACCGAATCATATAGAACAACCACATAAATCTTATTTGCACTGATTTCGGTAATACTGGGAATTCCTTTTCCCAAGACCCATTCCCCGGGGCGTAAATTAGGCATCATACTATCTCCTTCTACTTGAAATCCGCGATAGGAAGCATTTCTGTATTCGGGTAAAGGAATGTCAAAAGCCGGCAATCGCTGGTACCATTCCACATCTTGTACATTATGGGGGTATCCGGCTGCAGCTTTTTGATTTACCAGAATTATATTTTCTTCTTCTCCACTATTTACGGTGATAACCTTGGGACTAACATCTCCTTTATGGATTTGTAGCAATTTTTGGGCACTCTCCCCAAATAACCAAAGGGGATTAACACCAAACTGACTTAATAATTCGGCCACCACTTTACCCGAAAGCTTGGTACGACCGCGTTCAATATCGGCGGTAGAATTTCTAATGCCCAACAGCTCTGCAAATTCACTTTGCGTAAAATTATGATCGTCGCGAATTTCCTTAAATCGCTTTATTTCAAGTGTTACATTTGTACCCATATCCAAATATAGCATTTTTCGGAATAAATCCATTTTTTATACTGGAATATTTCCTATGTATTTGTTTGTCATAAAAAAACTCCCTGCGAATTAATATCATAGAGAGCTTTTTAAATTTTCACAATTTTTTTGAACTATGCTTTAGCTTTTTTATTCAATCTTCGTTCTGCAAGGTCATCCAATTTTTGATCGGCGTTATACTCCTCATCTAGTGTTTTTTGCAACTTTTTAGCAATGCTGTCATGTCCAAGCTCTTTTGCAAAACGTACCGCAGTCCCATATCCGGAGATTTCATAATGTTCCACTCGTTGAGCTTCGGCAATTAATCCTGCATCTTTCACTTCAGGATCTGATTTTTCATCTATCATGGATTGTGCTTCTTTTATCAAACCTTCCATGGCTTTACATTTTTCACCAGTAGGTTTAATGGACAGCTCCTTGCAAATCTCTTCAACGCGTTGCTTATGCGTTTTTGTTTCTTCTAAATGATCTTCGAAGGCTTTTTTTAATTTTGAATCATGTGATGCTTTTACCATTTTTGGCAATGCCTCTATCAGCTGGTTTTCTGCACTGTAAAGATCTTTTAATTGATGTTCGAACAACTCTTCTAAATTTTTCATCATAATATATTTTAATGGTTAAAGAGCTAATTTACTGAGTAAGGAATTTATATTTAGTTAAGCACATCGTAATTAAAACCCGCCTTTAGTGAAATATTTGTTAATCGGAGTTGGCAGCAGATAAAATATAATTATCTATAATATTTCGGATATTTTAATAAAATACTTCCAAAAATTCTATTGTATCAGCAATAATTGGAATAGCTACCCTTCTTAAAGTTTATCTAAAATTGGTGGTATTTTCCCTGCAAATATTCGATTAATCTTAAATTACCGCTCTATTGGATGTAGAACTAAACTGAAGGAATGCTTAGAAGAGTAAAGAAGTTGTTAGGTTGGAATAAAATTGAAAATGTTTTAATTACACCTTATAGAAGTTATGGCACGAAAAATCACTTATATCTTTTAGGAAGGGCATTGGATGATAATCCATTGAAGATTGTAGAGAACCAGTCCTTTTTTAATACCCTAAAAAACACCTATAAGCAATTTGATAGTTTTGAAATTCCAGAAGCTAAAATCGAATTGAAAATTCCGGGGCTGCTTCAGCTTAAAACCGTTTCTGATTGTGAAGGTTATTTCTTATTTGAAGAAACCACCCAAAAAGATCTTTCTACCGTGGCCAACGAAGAAGGTTGGGTAACAATGAATTTATTGTTCCAAGAAAGTGAAGATTCTCCTCCTTCCGAAGAAAGAAAAAAATTTCAAGCAGAGGTTCTTATTCCCGAAGATAAGGCGGAATATGGAGTTATAAGCGATATTGATGATACTATTTTACATACCGGAGTTACTTCTTTTTTAAAGTGGAAACTGCTAAAGAATTCATTGCTTACCAATGCGTATAAAAGAATTCCATTTAAAGGCGCTGCCGATTTTTATCAGAAACTGCATTTAGGAAAAAATGGAGAGAACAAGAACCCATTGTTCTATTTAAGCAATAGCCCGTGGAACATGTACCAGTACCTGAAGCTTTTTCTGGATTTCAATAAATTCCCTAAAGGGCCAATTCTACTCAGAAATTTTCGAACCCCTTTTGATAGGTCTATAAAACCAGAAAAACCGCACAAACAAAAAGAGATCATAAATATTTTAAAGACCTATCCACAGCTACGGTTCATTTTAATTGGAGATAGTGGAGAGCACGATGCTTCTATCTATACAGAAATTGCTGCCCAATACCCAGATAGGATCCTAGCGATTTATCTAAGAAGCGTAAACCATAAAAAGCAGATGAAGCGGGTGAGAAGTATTATAACCGAATTTGAAACTACCCCCGTGCTATTAATCGATAATTCTGTTGCTGCCGAAAAGCATGCGAGGCAAAGTGGCTTTATAAAATAAAAAAAGATCCCGCCAAAAGCGGGATCTTTTATAAAACTGAAAATTTTATTGGTGCGAAGCACTTGCTTATTCCTGTACAGGAGCTTTTCTAGGCATGGTCCTAAAGATCACATCCCAGAGTGGGGAAGAAACTCCAAAAGCTCTATCCGGCTCACGATAGTGATGGATACTATGATGATGCCAGAGGATTTTTAGAAAGTTATTAGGAACCTTAAAGGCATGGACCGAATAATGAACTCCCAAATAAGCAGTATATCCCATAAGAAACCCTGCAAGGAACCCAAATGCGTAATCTCCCATCACACTGCGATAGATCACAAAAAAGATAGTGGCAAGAATTAAACTTAAAATAGGTGGCATCGCCAATCTGTTCTTATCTTTTGGAAAATCATGGTGCACCCCATGCATGGTATACACAAATTTCTCCCTTTTTGGGTTGGTAACAGGTAGGTGATAAAGATACCTGTGCATTAAATATTCTATAAAAGTAAAGAAGAAAAATCCTCCTAAGAAAAGCAAGATCATACTGGGCACTTCAAATCCTTTTTCAACGATCCCAAAATAAATTAAAATGGCAGAGATCACTGTAAAAATTATTAAAGGTGCAGCAATATGGGTGTGCGTAAGCTTTTCCAAAATTGGATTTTTAAAAAGTTTGGCAGAGCCCTTGTGTTTTGGTCTTTTGTGCTTGGTAGCCTCCATTGTTGTCAAAATTAAAATAACCCGTGCAATTGAGCATCTATCTTGCTAATGATATCTCCCAAATCCTCCGGATTGTCTACAAAATTTATATTATCTACATCTATAACGAGCAAGTTTCCTTTATCATATGTATGGACCCAAGCTTCGTAACGTTCATTCAGTCTGCTAAGATAATCAATAGAGATAGAATTTTCATATTCTCTACCACGTTTATGTATCTGGGCCACTAAATTTGGAATACTGCTTCTTAGATATATAAGAAGATCCGGGCCTTTTACCACACTTTCCATGAGATCGAACAAAGATCTATAATTTTCGAAATCCCTATTGGTCATCAAACCCATTGCATGAAGGTTGGGAGCGAAAATATGAGCATCTTCATAGATGGTCCTATCTTGGATTATCTTATTACCACTTTCCCTAATTTGTAAGATTTGCCTAAACCTACTATTAAGGAAATATATTTGAAGATTAAAGGACCAGCGCTCCATTTTATTGTAGAAATCCTCCAAATAGGGGTTTTCAAGAACATCTTCGTATTGTGCTTCCCATTTAAAATGTTTTGCTAATAATTTTGTGAGGGTGGTTTTACCAGACCCAATATTTCCCGCAATGGCTACGTGCATATGTAATTCTTTATGGCTGATTATTTGTTGAGGCTCATGAAATTAATTCAAAGACGATAAAGATACAAGTTTTAGACTAAAAATAGCTGATTGGGCTAATTCCAACCAAGCAATATTTTTGTTTCGTTCTTCCAACATATTTAACATTATTGGTTAAAGAATTATAAAGTTGAAGCTTTAAGCAAGCCAATTATATATATTGAATGAAAATCTATATTCATCATGATTAAAATTATATCCTTCTTTAGCTTTCTGCTCATTCTAAACTCTTGCAATAATGATGATCCTGGAGATGTGGTCCTTTCTTCTGAGGAATTGAATATTAGCGGGACAAAATATGCAGAAAGCAAAAATAATTTTGACAATACCTACGCCATATTTAAAGACTCCCTTACTGCCAATGAAGCCATTTCTATAGTTGCAGAGGTAGATCACGCAGCCAATGCAAGAACTGTGGGGCGAGTTCTTAATCCTACGAAAATTGTATTCTTTGGAAATCCAGTTTTAGGAACTCCTTTGATGCAAAAAAATCAGTTGGCAGGTTTGGACCTACCTCAAAAAGTAGTGTTTTTCCAGAATTCTTCAAATACTGTCTATGCGCTTTATAACAGTGTTCCGTATCTGGAATCCAGATATAACCTTCAAGGAGTTGCCACCTTGCCGCAAATCTCCACAGCTTTGGAAAATTTAACCCAAGCGGCAACCTCTTCCGAGATAAATAGGGCGATAGAACTTGCCGTGGAAATTGGGGAAGGAGTGATTACATTGGAAAGTGCCCAGGATTTCGAAACCACTTATAGTAGCCTAAAAAGTTCAATTTCAACTAATGAAAACTTAAGCATTGTTGCAGAATTGGATCATCAAGCAAATGCTGCATCGGTAGATTTGGAATTAAGGCCCACGAAAATCATCATTTTTGGAAATCCCAATCTGGGTTCCCCTCTAATGCAAAACAAACAAACCACAGGATTGGACTTGCCACAAAAAATGTTGGTTTGGGAAGCAGCAAATGGAACAGTGAATATATCTTATAATGATCCTCTATACCTAGCAACAAGACATAAAATTGAAGGGAATGCGGATGTTTTGGATCAGATTTCCACCGCATTGGACAACTTGGCAAAGACGGCTGCTGGCAATTAAAAAGCCTGACACTTGCTTGTTAAATTTGAGGAGAATTAAATAAGCTGCGATATTGGTTGGGAGTGATCTTCTCCAGTCTTTTAAATTGTCTGTTGAAGTAACTAATGTTATTGAAGCCGGATTTAAAGGCGATATCTGCAAATTTCCAATTAGTATCCCGGATTAATCGTTTTGCAAATTTAATGCGTTCAGCATTCAAATAATCTATAGGGGATTCCCCCAAAGTATTTCTAAAGGTTTTATAAAAATTGGAAGTACTCATGCAGGCTTTATCGGCAAGTTTATCTACAGAAATATTTTCTGTAAGATGATTTCTCATGTATTTCACGATAAATGCCATTCTATTGTTATCGAAAAGCGTAGAATTATCCACCAACATCAATTTAGCCTTAGTTTGAAGCAATCGAATAATTAACTCTTTTACCATTAGATCTACCAACACATCTTTTGCTTTATTTCCGCTTAAAAAGGTTTGAAAGATCCTATCCAAGACAAATTGTACTTGTTCATTGTTATGTAAATGGATAGAATTAGCGTCAAAATTATGGGCATCGTTTTCGAATTCTATTCTGCTATTCTCATTGAATAGTGCCACCGTTTCTTTTATCTTATCGGGATCTATTCCTAAAGCAAGACATTGGGTCGGTTTTTCGATAGTTGCCAATGGAAAATCGATTATCATTTTTTCATTGGCAGGTAAAACAACAGATTCTCCCGGATAAAATTCGAAAGCATCTTTGTTTTTAAGGTGCATTACTTTTTTACCGGTAAGCATACTGGCAATAATAGGAAATCCGAATTGAAGATCTACCTTTTCAGCCGCTTGCTGGGTTTCAAAAACATTGAGCTCTGCATGTGCGGCACTATAAATAGTTCTATTTTCTATAAACGTATTTAGTTTTCTGGAACTCTTGTATTTTAACAAATTTGTGTTCAAGGTATTCTAAAATTATGGAATTGATAGAAATGTAATAGTATAAAGTAGAAATGTTCAATTAATTATAGGTTTAAATATAGAGATTTATAATCATAAAATTTAATAAAAGATCATGAATTATTCAAAACCAAAGTTCAAAGAAAAATACGGCAATTTTATAAACGGAAAATTTGAGGCTCCAGATGATGGAGAGTATTTCGAAAATCATTCTCCTATAGATAATAAATTATTGGCGAAATACCCTCGTTCCAAAGCGAGCGATGTGAAAAAGGCAATTGAAGCTGCTAATAATGCTAAAGGGGCTTGGGGAAAAACCTCTGTAGGAGAGAGATCGGCTATTTTAATGAAGATAGCAGATGTTATTGAAGCAAACCTGAATGAATTTGCGCAGATGGAAACCGCAGATAACGGGAAAGCAATTAGAGAGACGGTAAATGCCGATGTTCCTTTGGCAATAGACCACTTTAGATATTTTGCTTCTGTGATTAGGGCTGAGGAAGGATCTGCCACAGAACTTAATGAGAATACAGTTTCTTTAATTATTAGGGAACCTCTGGGAGTGGTTGCGCAGATAATTCCGTGGAACTTTCCACTTCTAATGCTTGCCTGGAAAGTGGCTCCGGCATTAGCTTCAGGAAACTGTGTAGTTTTAAAACCAGCGGAACAAACTCCTGCCTCTGCAACCTTTCTTGCTGAAAAGATAGGAGACCTTTTACCTCCAGGAGTCTTCAATGTTATCCATGGTTTTGGACCCGAAGCCGGGAAACCATTAGCTTCCAGTGGGAAAGTAGATAAAGTGGCTTTTACAGGGGAGACCACTACAGGACAGTTGATTATGCAATATGCATCTAAGAATTTAAATCCTGTTACAATGGAACTGGGAGGAAAATCTCCAAATGTCTTTTTTAGCAGCATCATGGACCATGATGATGATTTTCTTGATAAATGTATAGAAGGTGCTGTATTGTTTGCCTTTAATCAAGGGGAAGTATGTACCGCCCCTTCAAGGTTATTAATTCAGGAGGATATTTATGATGCCTTTATAGAAAAGGTAATTGCCAGGACCGAGGCTATAAAAATGGGAGATCCATTCGATATGAACACCATGATGGGGGCACAGGCTTCTAACGATCAGCATGAAAAGATCCTGTCCTATATCGAAATAGGAAAAGAAGAAGGTGCAGAAGTTTTAACAGGGGGAGCAGCTAAAAAACTAGAAGGAGATCTTTCCAAAGGCTTCTATGTGCAACCCACTATTTTAAAAGGACATAATAAAATGCGGGTTTTTCAGGAAGAGATCTTTGGACCGGTAGTGGCAGTTTGTACCTTTAAAGATGAAGCAGAAGCTATTGAAATAGCCAATGATACTTTATATGGATTGGGAGCAGGAGTATGGACAAGAGATGCACATCAACTTTATCAAGTGCCTCGTGCCATTAAGGCCGGTAGGGTATGGGTGAATTGCTACCACGATTATCCGGCACATGCACCGTTTGGAGGTTATAAAAAATCTGGCTTTGGTCGTGAGAACCACTTAATGATGCTGAACCACTATAGACAAACCAAAAACATGTTGATCTCCTATGACAAGAAGAAACTAGGCTTCTTTTAGAAAACGAGCTTACTATGGAATATAATCGGGTTGAAATTACAGAGGAGGCAGCATTGGTGGTGGAGAAGCTAAAGCAGCAGCACGGAGAAGTAATCTTTCATCAGAGCGGTGGATGTTGTGATGGATCCTCACCAATGCTATTGCCAAAAGAAGATTTCTACATAGACGATAATGATATTTTGTTGGGAGAAGTTGCCGGGGTTTCGTTTTATATGAGCCATGATCAATTCGAATATTGGAAGCATACGCATCTCACCGTTGCATTAACCAATGGGAGGGGAGCCAGTTTTTCACTGGAAATCCCTTTAGGCAAGCGATTTATTGTTAGATCTCGGTTGCTTAAGGAAGAAGAAATAGCCTACCTCAATAAAAATGAATGAGCAGATAGAGGCCCTAAAGCGAACGTTATAGGGTCTCTTTAATTTCTGAAAAATGAACCCCAACGATGGATTTCAGATTTTAAATAACATTCCCGGCATTCTGAAAACATCCAGATACAATCTATGCTGTCTGTAATCATATGGAAAAGTAAGCCGATAAAGATCAATTTTATGATTCTGTTCTTGATTAAAAACACTCCTAAAATATATCCAAATATGGCAATTTCAGAATGTAATGGGTGAAAACCAATTCCGCATCTATTGGGATCAAAAAGAGGGGTTGCAAAAACATGATCTAGGTCCACCAACATGGTAGCTATTAGAATGAGCCAATTTCGTTTCCAGTTTTCCTTATCGTACCAATAGGCAATTGCACCAATGGCAATAAAATGCAGCGAATAGTGGGTTATGGACTGAAGCATTTGTTAAAGATCGGGCTCAAATTCTTCGTCCCTTGAAGCATCATTCTTTTCTGTCCTAAGTAATTTATGGAGCTTTCTATTTAAGTGAATGTATCTATAGACGCCAATACTAATAAAAATCACACATATCACCAGGGATAAATATCCTAGCCATTGCACATGCGCATATTCCTTGATTTGTAAAATTGCCAAGCCCCCAATAAAAAGGTACAAGGAAGATCGAATGTAGGAAAGCAAGGTGCGCTCATTAGCCAATTTGGTTCGTTCCAGTGCCAAATGTTCCCGAATTAGATTTTCATCTATCATCCGGACTTTAAATGGATTGTATAATTTAACTCGTCTCATTTATAAAATTAAAATCTTTCGGTTTTGATGGGATTGGTATTTTTTGAAAATACCGTTGAAGAAATAATTAATAAAGCATAGGGCAACAAATATTTTTCAAACATATTTATCAATTTAAAGGATAGCTAAAGATACTATTTCTTTTATTTTTACAGAACTAATAATCCTCAAGCTATTAAAATGCAACAGCCCGAATATTGGTTACGCGGTAAAATAGAGCATATTCCGGACCTTCTTCAGCCAGTGGCACATTCTTTAATGCAATCCAAGGAAGAAGTGAGAAACTATATGGATGGATTTCCAGAACATAGGTTATGGGAGAAACCAGCGGAAAGAGCCTCGATAGGCTTTCATTTACAGCATTTATTTGGAGTGTTGGATAGGTTGCTTTCCTATACTAAAAAGGAGAATTTAAGTGAGGAGCAATTCTTATATTTTAAAAAGGAAGGTGTACCTGACAGTAGTATTTCTTCAGAAATGCTCATAAAGAAATTTGAAGATAAAGTATTGGAAACAATAAAATTGTTGGAAGAAATTCCTCCCTCTAGTTTAACTGAATTTAGGGGAGTAGGGAGAAAACAAATGCCAAGTACCGTTATAGGATTGCTTTTTCACGCAGCAGAGCATACCCAACGACATATTGGCCAACTTCTGGTTACGGCAAGTGTTTTAAAGTCCTAAAATCAATTCTCATCTATAGGAATTGTAAGCAATGGGATATTGCCATTTTTCAGCAATTCCAGGGAAACGCTTTCAGAAATTAGATTATGCAAAAAACTGTGTTTATGATTGCCAACAATCAATAGGTCGGCATTTAATTTTTCGGCTTCTTTTAGAACAGTTTCAACAGTGGATCCCTGAATTAGCAGGGCTGTAGAATCGATTTTCTTATCCAAGAACATCTTGCTAAAATGTTGTAGCTGCCTGTGTTCTTCCCTTAATTCATCGGCTTTAAAATCCCTAATATATTGGGGTCCCGGTTCATAGCCTACAAAATCCGGATCTGGGTCGGTCACATGAACTACCCATACTTTCGATTCAAATTTAAGGGCTAAATCTTCGGCATAACTAAGTATTTTTCCCACTGCATCGTTAAAATCTACTGCGACTATAATATTCTTGAATCCACTCATAATTTCTTGGTTTAGGCCCTCCTTGGGCGTTTCATTTCATTTCGATTTTAAATTAGTTTTAAAACCCTATGCTTTCTCAATTTGCATCGGGTTGGTGCCCTAATATCCCTTTTTGAGTTCTACTATATTGTTTAGGGGCTTGTTGGCCAACATTCTATTATAGTTATCAAGTAACTGGTTTACAGCATTTTTAGGATCAGTTATGCTGGCAATATGCGGGGTGATTTGTATATTTGGATGCTTCCAAAATGGATGTTCCTGAGGTAACGGTTCAATCCTAAAAACATCCAAACTGGCGCCAGAGAGGTGGTTTTTATCCAGCATTTCCAAAAGGTCATGTTCCACCAGATGCTCTCCTCTTGCCACGTTTATAAGATAAGCTCCCTTAGGAAGTTTTTCAAACAATTCCTTATTGAGAATGCATTCTGTTTCTAAAGTCAAGGGCAACAAACAGATAAGTATGCTCGTATTTTTTAGAAAATCGTTTAAATCTCTTTCCCCGTGATAAGTGGATACGCCATCAATGTGTTTTTTTGTCTTCGACCAACCAGATACTTTAAAACCATTTTTAGACAAGTTTAATGCCGCAGATTTTCCAAGCACCCCGAGGCCCATGATGCCAATATTTTCTTCTTCTACAGTCTGATAGGGTTTTGGGCCCCATTTTTTTTCGCTGTGATGCAGTGAGATGTTTCTTATCTTATCTAATACCAGGGCCAATACAAAAGTGCTCATATCCTTGGTGAGCTGCTCATCTATAACACGAGTAACCAGCGCACTTTTAGGGATTTCAGGATCACAGATAATATGGTCCACTCCTGCACCAATAGAGGCGATAACCTTTAAATTAGGGTATTTGTTGAATACTCTTTTTGGGTGTCTCCAAGTTACAGCATAAGTGATCTCTTTAGGATCATGCGCTTCTGGATATACATACAACTTAACATTTGGCTGCTGTTCCCTTATGGCATTTACCCAAACCTGCGGATCTCTTCCCGTACATATTAATAAGACCGACATTTTTGTTTTTTTTAATTCACGAAGGCACTGTAACCGGTAATGGCACGTCCTACAATGAGTGTATTTATTTCTTTGGTTCCTTCATAGCTATAAATTGCCTCGGCATCTGCTACAAATCGAGCCACATCATATTCCAACAGAATTCCATTTCCGCCTAATACTTCCCGAGCTCTACTTACCACATCGCGCATTCTCATGCTGCAATATACTTTAGCTAAAGATGCATGTTCATCTGTGAGAAGTTCTTGATCTTGCAATTCTGAAAGTCTAAAAACCATGGTTTGCATGGCCGTTAAGTTGGAAAGCATTTCTACCAAATGATTCTGAATTAATTGATATGACGCGATAGGTCGTCCAAATTGTTCCCTCTTTTTGGTGTATTTCAAGGCACTTTCATAAGCTCCACGTGCACAACCAACGGCTTGCCATGCAACTCCCGCCCGTGTCATTTTTAAAATTTTTGCAGTATCTCTAAATGAATTGGCTTTCTGAAGTCTATCGCTTTCCGGAATTTTACATTCTGTTAAAGTAATTAGTGCATTTTGCACGATTCTAAGGGCCATTTTATCTTTCATTTTTTCGGCGACAAAGCCTGGATTCTCTTTCCTAACTATGAAACCTTTCACCTTATTGGAATCTTCATCTCGTGCCCAAATAATAATTACATCGGCAAAAGTGGCATTTCCTATCCACTTTTTCTGTCCGTTCAAGATCCAATTCTCCCCATCAAATTTACAGGTTGTTTCCATGCCCTGTGAAACTCCAGATCCTCCCTCGGGTTCTGTAAGTCCAAAGGCACCAATCTTCTCCAATTTCTGCATGGGTGGCAACCATTCCTGCTTTTGTTCCTCACTTCCGCATAGATAAATGGAACCCATTGCCAGTCCGCTATGCACCCCGAAAAATGTGGAAATGGATACATCTACCCTGGCAATTTCTTGTGCGATGATACCTTCCATCAAAAATGGCAAATTGGGACAACCGTAGCCTTCGTAGGGAATCCCTGCAAGATTGAGTTTTTTGAATTTCTCAATAACTTCAAACGGAAATTTTGCCCTGTTCCAATGATCGTTTACCAATGGTTTCACCTCATCTTCCATAAAGTTACGCACATTTAGCTGAAGCTCTCTCTGCTCTGGGGAAAGTTTGAGATCTAAATTGTAAAAATCCCCATCGATGGGAGGGAGGTTGTGTTGCCCCTTTTTCTTTTTGGTCTTTAGCATTTTCATGAGGCCTTTTAACTGGCGTTCATCAAGATTGCCCAAAGCATCCATAGCTTCAGGAATATCTATGGTTTCACTTATTTTCGCCAGCTGATTCATATCTACCGACTTTAAAAGATTGATCGTATTTTTTACTTTTCCGAAAAGCGACATAGGTAAGGTTTTGTTGAATCTTAAAATTAGGTATTTAATGCGCGCTTCCTTGTTAAAGGTTTAAGAAGATATTATTGAGAACAGGATTTTCTTGGGTTAATTTCAAGCAATAAGTTTGTATCCATACCCGCGTACATTCAGAATTTGGATATTGGGATCCTTGTTCAATTTTTTTCTCAATTTGCTAATAAAAACGTCCATACTCCTTGCGTTAAAAAAATCATCACTGCCCCATAGTTTGTTGAGGATAAGGGAGCGGTCCAGAACCCGGTTTTGGTTTTTACATAAGTGAAAAAGCAAATGTGCTTCCCGATGGGTAAGTGATTGTTTATTTTCACCTTTATACTGAAGACTCTGCTTGGGAAAATCGAATAAATAATTTCCTATCGTAATAATTTCTGAATCCGGTTGATTGTCTTTTCGTTTAAGTTGGTTGTGAATCCTAACGATAAGCTCCTCCATGCTAAACGGCTTTTTTAAATAATCGTTGCCTCCTACAGTAAAACCCTCAACAACATCGGCCGGTTGAGATTTTGCAGTTAAAAATAATATTGGAATTTTATCATCTAACTGTCTTATTTCCTTTGCAAGGGTAAAGCCATCTTTTTTTGGCATCATAACATCTAAAACTAATAACTCTGGATTAAGCTCTTGGAAGAGCTCAAGCGCTTTTCTACCATCGTGGGCAAGATGCACAACAAAACCTCTTGTTTCCAGACTTTCTTTAACAATAGATGCCAATGCTATTTCGTCTTCTGCGAAAATAATATGCGTTTTTTTATCCATGGGGCAAACAGATTTTAAAAATAGTTCCTTGATTTATAAGCACCTCGATTGTTCCCTCATGTTTTTCAATAATATTTTTGGTGTAGTACAACCCAATGCCATACCCCTTTACATCATGGGTATTGCCTTTTGGCACCCTGTAAAATTTCTCGAAGATATGATTTGACTGATCTTGAGTGAGGGAATTTCCATCGTCTTTAATTTCTATTTGTAGCAGATTTTTTTTATCCACAATTGAAACTGAAATTTGGTCACCCCCATATTTTACAGCATTATCAAGAATATTATTTAAAGCATTTTCTAAATGAAAAGCATCTGCAAAAATTTCTAAAGGTGTACCAGTGCCAGTGAAAGTAATTGTCTTTGCTGTTTCCAAATTCTTATATTTTGTAATCAATCTATTTATAATCTCATCTATATAAAAATTAGATTTCTCCAATTTAATCTTATTTCCTTCTAACATAGCTGTCTCAAGCAATTTTTCTACCATGATATTAAGCCGGGTTAATTGCTCTTTTGAGGTGTTCAAATAATTTCTGTTTTTTTCGGGATCGTTTTCTTTATTGAAACTTTCCATGCCTTCCAGGGCAACATGGATTACCGAAATGGGCGTTTTAAATTCGTGGGTAATATTGCTGATCAAATCGTTTTTCATTTCTGCCAATTGTTTTTGGCGGTTTATAATATTCAGCAAAAACAACAAACAACCCATCACCCCAATAATTAAAATAGCTGAAAGCAGCAAACCCAACATATTGCGCTTTAAAATAAGTGCCGTGTTTGTTGTGAAAAATATTTTAAATGAACTGTTCTTAGGCAAGTAAGCCGATTTGGAAGTGGTGTTCAGACTTACTTTATTTGTAATTTGAGGATTATGTTTCTGAATTTTTCCATTACCGTTTTCAAAAATATAACCATAGTCAATATCAATTTTTTTTTGATTTAACTGTTCATCAATAAAAGTGTTTAAACTGGATGTTTGTAAAGTATCGGTTGTCATGGAAATTATGATCTTTGATGCCAATTTAAACACACTGTCACCTGGAAATTTTGGGTTTTTCACATTCCCGAAAAAATTTTCAACTTTATTTTCTTTGTTGCTGTCTTGTGAATGTCTTTTTAAAACTAACTTAGAACTATCCCTGAATGTTGATCTTTTCAATATTTTAAGACCTGCTATTTTTTTTGGATCTAAACTATCAATACTACTTATTAGATCTGTTTTTGAATTATCCAAAAATTTAAAAAGACCCTCCAATTCTGCATTTTTCGTAATATCCCCCCCGCCATTTTTTAAAGTCACTCCAATGGTGTTTTTATCAGCAAGGTCTACATAATAAGCATCTATGGCATTGTCCAGGCTGGTTTGTACCTCATTGATCAATTGCTGTTTTCCGGCCTGAAAATTTTTATAGTTCCAATACAATTGTATGCCAAGGGTGATCAGGATCACTGCTGCTATAAAATAGAGGATTATTTTAAAATTGCCATTTTGCATATTCAAAAGTATGATATTTTAAAGCCGTTATCCAAAACGCTTAACACTCGTTAACCTTGGTTAACCTTATTATTTGTTTATAAGAAGCAAATTTGAAAATCTTAAAAACTCAAAAAAATGAAATACACAGTCCTATTATTTATCATTCTTTTCTTTTCAGAAATCAGGGCGCAGAATGGGATTGAACTAAAGTTGGAAAACGGCGTAGAGAATAGGGAATTACAAACAATCTTGATGTTTGAGAACATCATTTTTGAAGCCTTGAGTTTTAATGGCGCATTAAAAGACTTTCTGGGCGAAGAAAACAAAATGCTTGTTCCATCGGAAAACAGTTTTCCCATTTATGGTATAATTCCCCCAATCTAATATAAAGAAGGCAACAATAAAACAAAATAAAAATGAGACTAAATACTATTATTTCAATAATAACAATATTTTTAATTTTCAGTTGTGGAAATAAAAAAACTGAGAAAATCATATATTATAAAACCCCTAATGGAAAAATTATAACATCAAAAGCTTTTGATTCAATGAAAGTAAAACTTTCTGAGCACGGAAAGTTAGATAAAGTTATTATTACCTCAATGATTGAAAAAGGAGATTCAATTATTAAATCGTACCTAATAGGTGTTGTGCCAACAGATTCAGATGGAAAGCCTATTAACCCTTTTGGTAACGCTGAAAAATTCATAGAAAAAAAACTTCCTTTCAATTCACTCACTACTATAAAAGGCGAATTACTGAACATTGATGACCTCAAAGGAAAGCCAACATTGATTAATTTTTGGTTTATAAACTGCCCACCGTGTATTAAAGAAATGCCTGAGTTAAATGCAATTAAGGAGCATTATGGTAATTCTGTAAATTTTTTAGCTATAACTTTTGATACCAAAGAAAAGGTTTCTGTTTTCTTAAAGAAAATGAAATTTGATTTTATTCATATTACTGATTCTAAAAATGAAATAGATAAAATTGGGAATGAAGCCTACCCAATGAATATGTTTTTAGATAAAAATGGAGTTGTAAGATTTGTGAGGGGGAATTTAACCGAAAAAGATGGAAAAGATTTTAAAATGATAATTGATAAATTACTGTAGCACACCGTATAAAATTAATTGCTAGTGCAAGCTTACTTACGAAAATTCTCGCGGATTTTCTATTCGATTTGTATTTGCTGAATTTTTTGATGAAACATGCACTAACCTTATACAACAACGGTGGAAGCAGTTCTTATTGTGCAGTTGCCCAAGCTGGTGTGCCACTGGAAAAGTTGGCTGAGGAATTTGATATTCCCCATTATTTTTTAATCCAAATGAGATTTCTATAAGCTGATAAATAAGACTCGTTAACCTTGGTTAACCCAATTTAAGCTTCACTTTTCTCAATTTTGAAATTATAAATCCAAAAAATACGATCATGAAAACTTTAATTATTTATGTACTTATTAGCATTTTTAGTACCCAGCTATTTTTCTCACAAAACTTTCAAGGCATTGCGGTATACAAAACCAAGCGTCAAGTGCAAATTAAAATGGATAGCAGTAAGGTGGATAATGAAATGAATAAAAGCATTCAGGAACAATTAAACCGTCAATTTCAAAAAGACTATACCTTAAAATTTGATGGAAAAGAATCTATTTATACCGAAAATGAAAAACTGGAAGCACCTTCAACGCAAGCTAATAAAGGGATTCAAATTAAAATATTGGGTGGAAATGATATTGTGTACAGGAATATATCCGATAAAACATTCGTAAACCAAAAGGAATTTATGGGAAAGTTTTTTTTAATCAAAGATTCATTGAAGTCAATGGATTGGAAATTGGAAAGCGAGACCAAACAAATTGGAAATTATGTTGCGTATAAAGCAACATTTACAAGGGATGTAAAAGTTAAAGAGTTTAATTCATTAGACGATGAAATTATAGAAACTACAAAGCAGAGAACCACCACAGCTTGGTACACCCCAGAGATTCCCGTAAGCATTGGCCCTGCAGGGTATTGGGGCTTACCAGGCTTGATTCTAGAGGTTCAGGAAGATAAACAGGTGTTCTTATGTACTGAAATCATTTTAAATCCTTCAGAAAAATTTAGGATAGAAGTACCTTCAAAAGGGAAAGTGGTATCTCAAGAAGAATTTAATGCCATTCAACAAGAAAAAAAAGAGGAATGGATAGAACGTAATACTGGCGGACGCACGAAAGGCGGGAATAAAATAATTTCCATTAAAACAAGTGGGAAATAGCTGAAGGTTTTAAAACCGAGCTCTAAAATGTTGAACAGAAAATTTATTTAAATGATGTCAGTTTTTTTTATTCTAATAATTCTTTCTTAACCCTTATACAGATGATAAAAAAATTCACTTAACATAAGAATTTGACAAATTTATTAGGTTACATGTAGATGCTGAAACAAGTTCAGCATGACGGTAATTCTAATTTCGGTATCATCATCATAAACTTGGCTCAGGGTCTCTATTATGTTAAAAATAAAATAATAAAGGGTGTTTTTCTCAAGCTCACCCTTATTGGAACCGGTTTAAATAGCTTTTGAGATTCTGATTCAAATTAGGAATAACATCCATAATTAATTTTCCATTCTTACTAATAGTACTTAAATATGAAATCCATTCTTTTAATTTCGGCAGTATTTCTATGTTCCTTTTTGAACGCCCAAAATGTAAAAATAGAAGGTACCGTACAAGACAGTCTGGGAAATGGGTTGGAAATGGTGAATATTATTGCCACTAAAAAGCTGGATGGCAGTATGGATAGTTATGCCATTTCCAATTTTGAAGGCAGATTTTCACTTTTATTGCCAGAAGGGAACTCATATTTATTAACAGCTTCTTATCTGGGAATGAAAGCCACCGCTGTGGAGGTCGACCTCCTAAACAATGCAGCTGTGGAACCATTGAAACTTGTTTTAAGGGAAGATGAGCAACTATTGGATGGTGTGGAGCTTGTTTATGAAATGCCGGTTGTGGTAAGAGGGGACACCATTGTTTATAATACCGATTCTTTTACTAATGGCAACGAGAGAAAGCTTGCGGATGTTTTAAAAAAACTGCCAGGAATACAGGTAGACGATGATGGCGGAATTAAAGTGGAAGGTAAAACGGTTTCAAAAGTAATGATTGATGGCAAAGATTTTTTTGATGGCGATTCTAAACTGGCAACAAAAAATATCCCAGCAGATGCCTTGAGCAAAATAGAGGTCTTAAAAAATTACAATGAGGTTAGCCAAATGCGGGGATTGGGAAATGATGAAGACAATGTCGCCATCAACATTAAATTAAAAGAAGGAAAAAAGAACTTTTGGTTTGGGGATGTAGAAGGCGGATTGGGTTATGGCGGGGAAACAAGGTATTTAGGCAGTTCAAAGTTATTTTATTACAGCCCTGAGACCAGCGTGAACTTAATTGGAAAAAGCAACAACACCGGCGATGTTCCTTTTACTTTCAGGGATTATTTTAGATTTTCGGGAGGATTTAAAAACTTTAACAGTGGCGGGGGAACTTCCTTTAATATCAATGACAGCGGACTTGGATTTCTTTTTGCGCAAAACGATCGTGCCAACGAATTGCAAAGCCATTTTGGTGCGGCCAATGCCACCCACCAATTTTCAAAAAAACTGAGTTTTAGCGCATTCATTATTTATAGTGACAATCAAACCCGGTTTATAAATCAATCCATTAAAAACTATATACTAACAGGAGCAACCGAACTCACTTCAAACAATAGTGATCAACAAAACCGTTTGGGGTTGTTAAAATTCAGCAGCGTTTATAAACCCAATGACCGCTTTCAGCTGGATTACGATATTTTTCTAAAAAATATAGATCAGACAGAAAAAGGAGGGATAATTTCTGAATTTTTCGATGAAAACGGAAGTGTGGAAAACCCTATTCAGGAGCAAAAACAGAACAAACCCTTATCTATAAATCAAAATATCAATGCCTATTATACCTTAGATGCCAATAATATTTTTGCCGGTTATTTTCAGCACTTGTACCACAATGAAGATCCATTTTATAAGGCTATTTTGGGTTTACAGCCTTTTATGTCTATTCTGCCGTTGGATGAAAATCAGGATGCCTTCAACATCAATCAAAACAGGAATATTTTAACCAGTAAATTTGATGCTAAAATCGAGTATTATCATATCATAAATAAGTTGAGCAATATCAATCTAAACCTTGGAAGCCTTCAAAGCAATCAGGAATTTAATTCTTTCATTTTTGAAATTCTGGATAACGGTAGCATAAATTATTTTGAGGATCAGGTTTTAGCAAACGATGTGAAATATAGATTTTCGGATGTTTTTTTTGGGGCAAAATATAAATTGAAAACAGGGATTTTTACGTTCACCCCGGGATTGACCTTACATAATTTCAATAGTTACCTAAACGATCAAAAAGGGGAAAGGGAAAATAATATGACCTTACTTTTGCCGAACTTTCATACAAACCTTCAATTTAGGCAGAGTGAACGTTTAACTTTTGCCTACAATATGATAGCCGATTTTACCGATATCAACAATGTTGCTGAAGGTTTTATCTTTAGTAACTATAACAGGTTGTTTAAAGGGAACAGGGATATTGAAAATGGCATTTTTCATAACCTTAACCTCAACTATTCCAATTTCAGCAGTTTTAATTTTACCAGTATTTATGGGAATATAAGCTATAGCAAAAGGATAAATGCCATTAGGAACAGCACATTTATTGAAAAAATCAATCAGATAAGCTCGGTAATAAACAGTGATTTTGTAGATGACAATTTATCGGTATCTGGAAGTTTTCAGAAAAAATTCAGAAAATTCAATGTTAATGCAGAAAGTACTCTTGCTCTAAGCACATTGAACATAGTTGTAAACGATCTAAATAAGGAATCCCGAAATTTCTCCCAAAATTACAAAGCGAGCGGGGAGACCAATTTTAAAACTTTTCCAAATTTCGAGATTGGGTATAATTTGTCCAGTAATTCCTATAATAATGGAGGGGTGAAAAGTACATATATTACCCACCGCCCGTTCGCTAATATAGAGTACAATTTCTTGAACGCTTTTAGCTTCATGGCAGATTACAGCTATTTTAATTACAGTGATTTGGCTGGTAGCATAGCGAACGAATATTCTTTTCTCAATGCCAAATTATATTATCAAAAATCGGAAAGCCCCTATGAGTTGAGCTTTAACGCCTCAAACTTGCTGAATGTTCGAACAATTAACCGAGATAGTTTTAATGAAAATTTTAATGTTACCTCACAATTTTTTGTACAACCACGTATAATAATGGTGGGGGTGAAATATAATTTATAAAAAAGGATAAATGTGTAAATATACCAATGTAATAATTTGAAAATGTACCTATTTGAAGAGTTGAAAATTTTCTGAACTTTCTCCTCTATTGCTTATTCTGCGTTCGTTTTTTATCTGAAATTCATACATCATCACATCATCACATCATCAAATCTTCACTTTTTTCAATTTCCTAGAGCCCAAAAACTTCCTTTACCCTACCTACATAATCCAATTTTTCCCAAGTAAACAGTTCCACTTTTTTGGAGATCTTACCTGAATACGGACTTTCGAAAATCTTGGTTATGGTGCGAGGTTCTTTCCCCATATGGCCATAAGCCGCAGTTTCCCTATAGATAGGGTTTCTTAACTTCAATCTGTTTTCTATACTTGCAGGGCGCATATCAAAGATTTCAGCTACTTTTTTGGCGATCTCCCCATTGGAAAGTTTCACTTTAGAGGAACCATACGTATCTACCGAGATGGAAGTTGGTTTTACAACCCCTATGGCATAAGAAACCTGAACCAAAACCTCGTCTGCTACTCCTGCTGCAACCAGATTCTTGGCAATATGTCTTGCAGCATAGGCTGCAGACCTATCTACTTTACTAGGGTCTTTTCCAGAAAATGCACCCCCACCGTGGGCTCCTTTTCCACCATAAGTATCCACGATGATCTTTCTTCCTGTAAGCCCGGAATCTCCATGAGGCCCACCAATTACAAATTTCCCGGTGGGGTTAATATGATAGGTGATCTCCTCATTGAACAATTCCTGTACATGCTGAGGGAATAGTTTTATTACACGCGGAATCAATATTTCCTTCATGTCCTTTTTGATCTTATCCAGCATGGTTTTATCATCACCGTTAAAATCGTCATGTTGCGTAGAGATCACGATAGCTTCTATGCGTTGTGGCACATTCTCATCGCTATATTCAATAGTCACCTGACTTTTGGAATCGGGTCTTAAATAAGTGATCTCTTTTTCTTCCCGGCGTAATTTTGCAAGTTCTATCAAGATCTTGTGAGAGATATCCAGGGCCAAAGGCATGTAATTTTCGGTCTCGTTGGTTGCGTAACCAAACATCATCCCTTGATCTCCTGCACCTTGTTCCTCCTTTTCACCACGATCCACCCCTTGGTTGATTTCCTGGGATTGTTCATGGATCAAAGAAATAACCCCACAAGAGTCGCCGCTAAATTTGTAGGCTCCTTTGGTATATCCAATATCGTTAATTACCTCACGGGCAATATTTTGAACGTCTATATACGTGTTGCTTTTCACTTCTCCAGCAAGTACAACTTGTCCTGTAGTCACAAGGGTTTCACAAGCAACCTTGGAATTTTCATCAAAAGCTAAAAAATTATCTAGTAAGGTATCACTGATTTGGTCAGCTATTTTATCTGGATGTCCCTCAGAAACACTCTCTGAAGTGAATAAATACGCCATTCTTGTCTTTTTAATTAGTAGATAAGGAAACTCTTTGACGGGAATTGCTAGCGAAGTTTACACTGCTTTAGCATTTTTGTAAGGGTAGCAATCAGTCAAATCAATCCCTGTAATCGTATGGGGCAAATGTATAAAATTAGATTGAATGTCGTCATTCTTTAACTTCTTTTTTAATATTTGTTTGGCGCTCCGCTTTGCCAAAAGGCTCGCGTCAGGCTTTCACGACTCGCTTCCCGATAAAAAAGTTCGGGAGAGCTCAAACAATCGCTCAATCCTTAGCGCAAAAGAAAATGATTCCTTCCGTATTATTGATATTCAGTAGGTTAGTTGAGTTTTTTAAAAATAATTGAAAATAAATTTGTTTTATAAAGGATTCTGTCGTTAAATTTGTGACATAGATTTTAATAAGATGAATCAAGTAATGTGCAATATGTGTATGATGATGTTGGGGCAACCCGCAGCGTTCACTATTGCATAAAACTTAAATTATAAGAATTGCAAAAGCCGCTGCCAACCGCAGCGGCTTTTTTTGTTTATATAATTTAACCATTGTTTGTCCGCTAAGTGTCCTATACTGAAAAAGAACGTCATTCTGTCCCGACCGTTCGGGAGTTTCAGAATCTCATTATAATGTAAATCAATTTGATATTGAGACCCTGAAATAAATTCAGGGTGACGAAAGAACAATTACGACGAATAACGGATATACATTTTAACCAAATCAAAAATTTAATATTCAAAAAATCAAGCATGATTAAAAATTTAGCAATAGCAACTATAATGGGAATGATGATGCAAATGTGTATGATGTACGCAACAAGCCGCTATCGCCAAAAAATTCAGGATGTAAATTAGTTTTATATAGTTCAATTCCTAAATCCCTCTGGCAAACTAGCCAGAGGGATTTTTTATTTCAGCAAAATCAAGATCATTCAATTTCAAAATAAACCTTTAAAATAAAAATCATGAGCACGCAACAATTTTCAACAAACGCACTGCACGCAGGTCACGATGTAACCATCAACGGAGGAACCAGAGCTGTTCCCTTGTATCAAACTACTTCTTATGTTTTTAAAAATTCAGACCATGCAGCAAATCTCTTTGCCTTGGCAGAACCGGGATTTATTTACACCAGGCTCAACAATCCCACCAACGATATTCTCGAGCAGCGTTTAGCCGCTTTGGAAGGTGGGATTGGAGCTGTGGTAACTGCTTCAGGAACTGCAGCCATTAACACCACTTTATTAACCTTGTTAAGATCTGGAGATCATATCGTGGCTTCCAGTAGTCTTTATGGAGGCACCTATAATCTTTTAAATGTAACCTTGCCAAGATTTGGGATCACCACCACTTTTGTAGATCCGTCCAATCCGGAAAACTTTCAAAAAGCAGCCCAAGAAAACACCAGGGTCTTTTTTATAGAATCTCTTGGGAACCCAAAATTGGATGTATTGGATATCAAGGCTATTTCCAAACATGCAAAATCACATAAAGTTCCTTTGATCGTGGATAACACGGTAGCAACCCCTTCACTTTTAAACCCGATCCAGCACGGGGCAGATATTGTTATTCATTCCCTTACCAAATATATCAACGGGAATGGAACTTCTCTTGGCGGGGTTATCATTGATGCCGGAAAATTTGATTGGGCCAATGGCAAATTTCCTGAATTTACAGAGCCTTCTGCGGGGTATCATGGCCTTGTGTATCATGATGCTTTAAAGGAAGCAGCCTTCATTGCCAGAGTAAGAATAGAAGGATTGCGGGATCATGGCGCGGCATTAAGTCCGTTCAATGCATTCCAGATCATTCAGGGATTGGAGACTTTGGAAATTAGGATCAAAAGACACAGTGAAAACGCTTTGGCATTGGCCAAATGGTTACAAGAACAGGAGCAGGTGAAATGGGTGAATTATCCGGGATTGGAGAGTAGTGAATATTATGAACTTGCACAGCAATATTTACCTAAAGGGCAAAGCGGGGTTGTGACCTTTGGAGTGGATGGCGGTTTTGATGCTGCGAAAGTAATTGCCGATGAGACTACTATTTTCTCCTTGCTTGCAAATATTGGGGATACCAAATCTTTGATAATTCACCCTGCCAGTACAACCCATCAACAACTGGATGATGAACAACAGGAATCTACCGGAGTTACCAAAGATCTCATCAGGCTTTCTGTAGGATTGGAGGATCTGGAGGACCTGAAGACCGATCTAAAACAAGCATTTTCCAAGATTGGTAAAAAGGTTTTAAAATAATTGGTCGATTTAGGAAGGCAATTGGAATGAGCAAATCCTCATGCGTGATTTCCGATTGCTCTTTATAATCCCTCATTGAGGGTTTAATTACCCGTGGGCTTGCCTCTCATATAAAAAATGTTTTCCAATTCTTACCTCATGGCTTATTTAGAGGTTCTTGATATAATAAAAATGTAAAAATAGATAGAAAATGCTTCAAAAGATAAAAATCTCAAATTTCAAGAACAGTGCGGGAACCATTCAGGAGCTCCAATTAACCTATCAAATTTTTGGTAGGGAATTAGGAACTGCGCCGATAGTTCTGGTGAATCATGCGCTTACGGGAAATTCAGCAGTAACAGGGAAAAATGGCTGGTGGAAAGAAATAATTGGAATTGATAAAAGTATCGATCTTAAAGACTATACCGTTCTGGCATTTAATATTCCGGGGAATGGTTTTGATGGAGAGGAGTCTCATTTATTATTAAATTATAAAGATTTCAACCTAAGGGATATTGCTAAACTTTATTCTGAAGCATTAAAACAATTAGGGGTCTCTAAAATATTTGCAGGAATTGGAGGGTCTGTTGGGGGAGCACTCTTATGGGAGCAGGCAGTTTTAGATCCAGATCTTTTTGAACATTTAATTCCCATTGCAACAGATTATAAAGCAACTCCGTGGGTGAAGGCACAATGTAAGGTGCAGGAACAGATTTTAAATAATTCTGTAAGTCCTGTTGCAGATGCCAGAATGCATGCAATGACAATTTATAGAAGTCCGGAATCTTTCGTCTTTAAATTTGCTTCAAGTCAAAACCATAAAAGCGGAAATATTGAAGGCTGGTTGGAACATCATGGTAAAAAATTGGAAAACAGGTTTCAATTGGCATCCTACAAACTAATGAATCATTTGCTTTCTACATCAGATATAAGCCTGGGGCGTGGAGATCACTTAAATTCCGCATCAAAAATCACAGGAGACATACATATTATCACCATAAATTCTGATGGCTTGTTTACACCCAGTGAGAATTGGGATACTTATGTAAATCTGTCCCTTATCAAAGAAAACATAAGCATCCATGAAATTAGATCCATCCATGGGCATGATGCTTTTCTAATTGAGAATTCTCAAGTAGCATCCTTTATAAACCCAATCTTCAACGCAGGTAACAAACAAAATGAAAAAAATAAACATAGTTCTATTCGGAGTAGGTAATGTAGGGAGTTCCTTAATAAATCAGATATTGAAAGCCCGATCCAAAATTTTAAATTCCTCTCAATTAGAGATCAACCTTGTGGTTTTGGTAAATTCTAAAATCGCTTTTTATAACCATGACACATTAAAAAATTCATGGCTGGCAGATTTTAAAGCCCATGGATACCCTTATAAATTGTCACATATTATAAATCATGTCAAAAAAGAGAAACTCACCAATCTAATTGCCGTAGATGCAACTGCAAGCGAGAAGTTTGTAAAGAATTATAAGGAATTAATAAGAAACGGATTTCATATAGTGGCCGCCAATAAAACCGCTAACACGCTCTCTGATATTTTTTATAAGGAATTGAGGGGAGAGTTGAAAAAATATGACAAACAATTCTTATATGAAACCAATGTTGGAGCTGGGTTACCGGTAATTAAAACCTTACAGGATCTCCATTTGGCTGGGGAGGAAGTAACCAGAATAAGAGGGATCTTCTCGGGGTCTTTAAGTTATATTTTCAATACTTTTTCTAGTAATAATAGAACATTTTCTGAAGTTTTGGACGAGGCAAGAAAGAAAGGCCTTACTGAGCCAGATCCCAGAATAGATCTTTCAGGAAAAGATGTGGGCAGAAAATTGTTGATCCTTGCCCGAGAGATTAATATCATTAAAGAACTTTCTGAAGTTAAGATAGAAAACCTGGTTCCCAATCATTTAAATGGAAAAAGTCCTATTTCCCATTTTATCGAAAATCAACATGACTTAAACTTAAATTTTGAAGAGCGGAAATCGAAATTGGAGTCGGATGAGGTGTTAAGGCATATTGGGGAATTGGATGTAGCCAGTGGGGAATTAGCAGTTAAGTTGGTAACAGAAAAAAGAAGTTCTCCCTTTGGAAGCTTACAGGAAGCTGATGCTTCCTTTGAAATTTACACAAAATCCTATGGGAATAGACCAATTGTTATACAAGGCGCGGGCGCGGG
Organism: Gillisia sp. Hel_I_86; assembly: GCF_007827275.1. Lineage (NCBI taxonomy): Bacteria > Pseudomonadati > Bacteroidota > Flavobacteriia > Flavobacteriales > Flavobacteriaceae > Gillisia > Gillisia sp. Hel_I_86. The sequence continues at coordinate 2,420,470 of NZ_VISE01000001.1, forward strand.
TGCTACGGTGACTTCAAGAGGGGTACTGTCGGATATAATAAAGATTTCAGAAAAACTTGAATGCATATAAAACACTAAAAATGAAAGATACAAATATAGAAACTACGGTTGTTAGGACACAGGTAGAAAGAACCCAATATTTAGAACATTCGGTTCCTTTGTACTTAACTTCAAGCTATGTTTTTGAAGATTCAGAAGATATGCGCGCATCTTTTGCAGAAGAGAAAGAGCGAAATATTTATAGTAGATATTCAAATCCAAACACCTCAGAGTTTATAGATAAAATGGTATTAATGGAAAAAGCTGAAGCCGGATTTGCTTTTGCTTCGGGCATGGCAGCAGTGTTTTCCAGTTTGGCGGCCTTATTAAATAGCGGGGACCATATTGTAGCCTGTAAATCTTTATTTGGGTCTACCCACGGATTGTTTAATCACTATTTTCCCAAATGGAACATTTCTCATAGTTATTTTAAGATTGATGAACTGGATTCTATTGAAAATCTTATAAAACCAGAAACTAAAATTTTGTTTGCAGAATCCCCTACAAATCCCGGAGTGGATATTTTGGATCTGGAAAAATTGGGGGAAATTGCCAGGAAACATGACCTCATCTTAATTATAGATAATTGCTTCGCAACACCCTACCTTCAAAATCCGATAGTGTATGGGGCAGATCTGGTTATTCACTCGGCAACAAAATTAATAGATGGTCAGGGCAGGGTCTTGGGTGGGGTTACAGTGGGAAGCGCAGACCTTATTAAAGAAATATACTTGTTTTCAAGAAATACCGGCCCCTCGATGTCTCCCTTTAATGCATGGATATTATCGAAAAGTTTGGAAACCTTGCCGGTGCGTCTGGAACAGCATTGTAAAAACGCGCTTAAAGTCGCCAAGTTCCTTGAAAAACAGTCTGCAATTACAAGCGTGAAATATCCATTTTTAAAGTCCCATCCCCAATACAAGCTTGCCAAAAAGCAAATGAAACTGGGTGGAAATGTCATAGCCTTTGAAATTAAAAAAGGACTTGAAGCTGGAAGAAAATTTATAGATTCCGTTAAACTTTGCTCAATATCTGCAAATCTGGGAGATACCAGAACTATATTAACCCACCCCGCATCTACCACGCATAGCAAACTATCTAAAACAGATCGACTGGAATCTGGGATTACCGATGGACTCATAAGAATTTCGGTAGGTTTGGAGCATGTGGATGATATTATAAAAGATCTTGAACAAGCTTTGGCAGCAGGAGAAAATTTTTAAAAACCATCAAAAATATAGATGAAATATTTTCAACTTTGTCTTGGTTTATAACTTGTTGTATCCTTAACTTTGTTTTTTAAACAAGACAATGGATAAAGTGATTCGTAATATGTATAAGTTAATGTGGGAAGCCCCTACAGCAGCTGCATTCGCGTAAAACTTAAAATATAAGAATTACAAAAAGCCGCTGCCAACACAGCGGCTTTTTTGTATTTAAAATTTAAAGGAAGCAACCTGAGATCTAATTAAAGATTTAGATTTCGAAATGCTAACAATAATAAAAGTAAAATGCTGTTAAGTTCAGTTCATAAGAAGGCAAATGAATTTAATGGCAGTAAAAATCAATAGTTGAATGCATTGCATTATAATATACAGCTCAAGGGGACTTTTTAAGTTGAATAGAAGGAGGAGACTAAAAATTGAGAAAACCTTTTGATATTATAAGCCCAATTGGCTGAGTTTTTGAAAAGGGCATTTATCTGTTAAAAAAAAGAATTATGAAAAAGATTCATATAGTACTGTTCGGGGTAGGGAATGTTGGAAGTGCCTTGATCGACCAAATCTTGGAAGGAAGGGATTTGCTTAAGAAAAACTCAAAAGTGGAATTAAATATTCCAATTGTAGCTAATTCTACTAAGGCATTTTTTGAAGAAAAGTGTGTGCGCCCATCCTGGGGAACAGATCTAAAATACTTCGGAGTCCAATATAATATAGATAAGATCCTTGGGTATATAAAAAAAGAAGGATTTAAGAAAGTGATCGTGGTCGATGCTACGGCCAGTGATGAATTTGTCGAAAATTATTCCACATTCATCAAAAATGGCTTTGATATAGTTGCCTCGAATAAATCGGCGAATATGGGATCCACCTATTTTTATAATAACCTAAGAAGGGATTTAAACAAATACAACAAGCAGTTTTTGTATGAAACCAATGTTGGTGCAGGATTACCTATAATCGAAACCTTACAGGGATTACATGCTTCCGGAGAAAAAGTAACGAAAGTGAGAGGAGTATTTTCAGGATCTATGAGTTATATCTTTAATGAATTTTCCAAGCAAAATAAAATGTTTGCTTCCTTATTGGAGGAGGCTGGAATTCTTGGGCTTACAGAGCGTGACCCCAGAATTGACCTTTCTGGAATCGATGTAGCCGGGAAACTGCTCATTCTGGCAAGGGAGCTCCAGCTTAAGAAGGAGTTAACAGATGTTAAGATAGAAAACCTTGTGCCCAAACATTTAAGCAGGTTTAGTTCTTTGACTTATTTCAAGAATAACCTAAGTGATCTCAATATAGAATTCGATGAGTTAAAAGAGGGATTGAAGCCAGGTGAGGTGTTAAGGCATATTGGCGAACTGAATGTGCAATCTGGAAGCTTAGAGGTGAAATTAGTAAGGGAGAACGAAAATTCTGCGATAGGAAGATTAAAAAACACCGATGCTTCTTTCGAGATTTTCACAGAATCCAATGGGGACCATCCTATAATTATCCAAGGAGCTGGGGCTGGATCGGCAGTTGCAGCTAGAGGAGTTCTGGCCGATATTACAAAGTTGGCAGTTAAATATTAGCGTCCCGACCTACTAGGACATCGCTATGAGTGAGAAATACAGGTAGTCCCCTAATACATATAAAAAATGAATTAGGGGACTATTTATTTTTATAGGTTATATGATAAATTTTGGGCAGGAGAATTTAAAGAAATTATTTATCTATATTCGCTAAATGCTTTCAAAAAAGACGAAATACGGCATTAAAGCTTTATCCTATCTCGCCAAAAGGACAGGTAAGTCACCTGTTCAGGCCGCGGAGATCGCGAGAAGTGAAAATATCTCTCCTAAATTTTTAGAAAGTATCTTATTAAACTTGCGCAAGTCTGGCTTTCTGGGTTCCAAAAAAGGAAAGGGAGGAGGTTATTATTTGATAAAAGATCCAACGGAAATTCAAATGAAAACAGTAATTCGTGTTTTAGAAGGCCCTATTGCTATGCTTCCCTGTGTTAGTTTGAATTATTATGAAAAATGCGATGACTGTCCAGATGAGCTTACTTGTTCTGTTCATATACTGATGATAGAGGTAAGAGACAGTACACTTAAAGTGTTAAGTGAAAAAACCTTAGCAGATCTTTGCTGATTATCATCTTCTAGCATCTCTTAAATAGCAGATAAATACTGTTAAAATTTAATTTTAACACCAAATTACTGGCACATATCAAAACTAGAGTCTATATTTGCTTAATAACCCACTAAACCTATAGGTTTATGGGTTTAAGTAAAAAATAAAGATGTTAATGCTGTTGGACCAAGTTAAGAAAAGCAAGTATAAACAGGATAAGGGTGCCGAGAAACCTTTACGGAGCATGTTTAAAGCTATTAGTTGGAGGGTTGTGGGAACCCTTGATACTATAGGTATCTCTTGGATCTTAACTGGAGAGATAAAAACCGCGCTTGCAATTGGGTCGGTAGAATTGGTGACAAAGATGCTGCTTTATTTTGGGCATGAGAGAATATGGGATAGGATAAATTATGGGAGACAATAATTATGAAAAATTATTCACAAAGCGAGTTAAAGATACTCAATCAACAATTTAAGGGAATTAGTCCATCAGAAATAATCCAATGGGCCGTGGAAAGAAGTGAGCGTCCAGTAGTAACCACAAATTTCAAGCCTTATGAAGCCGCCATTTTAAATGCATGTGTTAAGATTGACCCTAAAATGACGGTTGTTTGGTGCGATTCAGGATATAATAGTCCTCAAACATATCTTCACGCAAGATCTGTAATTGAAGAGCTAAATTTGAATGTGAAGATTTATTCCCCTCTACAAACAGCAGCTTATAGAGATGCGCTTTTTGGAGGCATACCTCAAATTGGCAGTCCTTTACACGATGAGTTTACCCGTCAAATACAATTAGAGCCTTTTCAGCGAGCAATGACAGAGCAATGACCAGATGTTTGTTTTACTAATCTTAGAAAAGGTCAAACGGCATTTAGTAATAACATACAAATTCTAAACTACAGTAAAGATGGCGTTTTAAAGGTTAGTCCGTTCTGTCATTGGACCAATGAGCAAATGGATAGATACCTGTTACAGGAAAATTCACCTAACAAATTTAAATATATTGATTCCACAAGAGTGCTCGGAAATAGAGAGTGGAGTTTACAAGCTTAAAAATTGAACAATGATTAATACCATTTCTATAAAATCATGTTATATGTGTATGGGCAATAAACCTTACACCTAAAAGCTATTTCTATAAGTTTATTTATAAGAGTCCTTTTAAGTGTTTCACTTTAAAGGACTTTTTTCATTTTAAAAATTACTATCCATGCAAAGTTTTAGAACAGAACTGGAAAATCCACTCGTACAAAAGGATATTCTGGATTTAGAAAAAAAGATCAGGTTATTTCGAGAAGGAAAAGCCGATGAAGAAAAATTTAGAAGTCTAAGGCTGGCGCGTGGTGTATATGGCCAACGTCAGGCGGGAGTTCAAATGGTGAGAATAAAACTGCCATTTGGGAAAGTGACTTCAGAACAACTTCACAGAATAGCTGATGTTTCCGATGAATATTCCACAGGAAGGTTACACATTACCACAAGGCAGGATATCCAGATACATTATGTTAGTTTGGATAGAACTCCGGAACTTTGGTCTCAACTTGAAAAAGATGACATCACATTGCGTGAAGCCTGTGGAAATACGGTAAGAAATATCACCGCGTCCCCCACGGCAGGAATAGATATAAATGAGCCTTTTGATGTTTCCCCCTATGCTCATGCTATGTTCCAGTTCTTTTTAAGAAACCCTATTTGTCAGGAAATGGGTAGAAAGTTCAAGATCTCTTTTTCATCTTCAGAAGAAGATACGGCCTTAAGTTTTATCCATGATCTTGGTTTTATAGCTAAAACAGAGAATGGGAAACGCGGTTTTAAGGTGATGCTTGGTGGCGGATTGGGATCTCAGCCTAGACATGCCGATGTGCTATACGAATTTATTGAAACCGAAAATATCATAGAACTTACTGAATCTGTACTACGGGTTTTTGATAGATATGGAGAGCGAGCAAAACGTCTAAAAGCCAGAATGAAATTCTTGATCAAGGATATTGGTAAAGAGGCTTTTATGGAATTGGTAGCAGCACAAAAAACTGCGTTATCAGGAGAAAAGGTGGAATTTGAACTTGCAGCCTTTGAAACCGGGCCAGAGTTACAAGATGTGGAAATCCCTTCTGTGGTCATAAAAGATCAAAAGGCATATGATACTTGGAAATCCATAAATCTACAAGCTCAAAAACAAGAAGGATTGTACGCCATTGGAATTCGGGTTCCATTAGGCGATTTTTATACCGGTGCCGCAAGGAAACTGGCAGATCTTATTAAAAAATATGCAGGGAATGAACTAAGGTTCACGCTACGGCAGGATATTCTACTTAGGCATGTACGAAAAGATTTGTTGCCTTTCTTTTATGCTGAATTAAAGGAATTGGGTTTTGCCGAACCAGGTTATAATAAAACGATAGATATCACTGCCTGCCCAGGCACAGATACCTGTAATCTTGGAATAGCTAGTAGTACGGGAATTGCAGATGTATTGGAAGATGTAATTAAAGAGGAGTATCCGCAATATATCAACGGGAAGGATATCACCATCAAAATTAGCGGTTGTATGAATGCGTGTGGGCAGCATAATATGGCTGAAATAGGTTTTCAAGGCATGTCTATAAAAGTAGATAATAGCGTTGCTCCCGCATTGCAGGTTCTTTTAGGGGGGGGAGTTCTTGGAAATGGAAAGGGACGCTTTTCAGATAAAATAATAAAAATTCCAAGTAAACGTGGTCCCCAAGCTTTGCGTGTCCTCTTAAATGACTTTGAGAAAGCATCTTTAGCTAATGAAAAATTCATCGATTATTATGACAGGCAAGGGAAAAAATATTTCTATGACCTTTTGAAGGAGTTGTCGGAAATTTCCAATATCACAGAAAACGAGTTTGTAGACTGGGGACACGAGAAACCTTATATACAAGCTGTTGGGGTAGGAGAATGTGCCGGCGTAATTATAGATCTTATAGCCACGTTGCTTTTTGAAAGTGAAGAGAAAATTGATAATTCAAAAAGTGCAATAAAAAGAAAGGCCTGGGCAGATAGCATCTATCATTCCTATACTTCCATAGTGAATTCGGCTAAAGCTTTATTGTTATCAGATGATGTTTCAACCAACACACAGGCCGGGATCATTGCCCAGTTCGATGAGCTATTTGTACAAACCCAAAAGATCTCTCTTTCTACTTCTTTCAAGGAATTTGCATTTCAGCTAAATGAAAACGCACCCACAGAAGAATTTGCAAAACAATATTTAAAAGACGCGCAGCTGTTCCTTAAGAAGGCAGATGCCTATAGAACAAAGGAGGTACAACATGTATAACATACCAAAATTAAGTGTAGTTGGTGCAGGGCCGGGAGATCCTGAGTTGATCACAATTAAAGCAGTGAAAATCCTACAATCTGCTCAGGTTGTATTGTATGACGCACTTATAAACCGAGAACTGTTGGAATATGCACCACAAGCCAAGCATATTTTTGTTGGAAAACGCAAAGATAAACATAGGTACAGTCAGGATGAGATCAATGAATTGATCGTGAAATATGCTTTAGAATATGGTCACGTGGTAAGATTAAAAGGGGGAGATCCATTCATTTTTGGAAGAGGGTCTGAAGAAATCGATTATGCCAGAAGTAAAGGTCTGGAAACGGCTGTAGTTTCGGGGATTACTTCTTCTATAGCCGTTCCGGCAAATGTGGGAATTCCTTTGACCAAGCGTGGTGTTTCCGAAAGTTTCTGGGTGATCACGGGAACCACATCCAAGCGAAAACTCTCTACCGACGTAAAACTTGCTGCACAATCTACAGCCACTGTTGTGATCTTAATGGGAATGGCAAAGCTATCAGAAATTGTGGAGATATTTTGTGGTCTAGGAAAACAAGATGTACCGGTTGGGGTTATTCAAAACGGCACCACTTTAAACGAAAAATTCGGTTTTGGGAGTATAAAGGATATTGAAAAAGTAGTGGAAAATAAACAATTAACCGCTCCGGCTATTATTGTAATTGGTGAGGTGGTAAAGGAAAGTCATTATCTGCAAGCCGTAGCTCAAAATTTTCAAGCCTTTCCAAAGACTTCCAAGGTAAGAATTGCTCAAATAGATGCTGCTTAATTATGGAAGAAAGAAATGAATTATATCCAATTTTCCTAAAAGTAAATAAACTCAATGTACTTATTGTAGGAGGTGGCAATGTGGGGCTTGAAAAATTGCATTTTCTGTTGAAATCAAGTCCAAGTGCAAATGTGGAAATGGTAGCGAAATACTTTAAACCGGAGACAATAGCCTTGGCAGAAAAACATCAAGTAAAAATGACCAAGCGAAAGTACAAACGCAAATATCTAAAAGGAAGACATCTGGTAATTGCTGCTACCGATAATCCTAAGCTGAACAAAAAAATATATTTACAGGCTAGAAAAAGGTGTCTCCTGGCGAATATTGCAGACACCCCAGAGTTATGTGATTTTTATATGGGAGGAATTGTGAATAAAGGGCACGTGAAAATCGCTATTTCTACCAATGGAAAGTCTCCTACAACTGCGAAAAGATTGCGTCAGTTATTTGAAGAGATCATACCAGAGGATATCAATTTGATGGTGGAGAATTTAAATGAATTCAGACAAACTATCAAAGGAGATTTTGAAAGTAAGGTAGCTCAAATGAATAAAATAACAGAAACATTAATTGAAAAAAAAGTTAAGAATGATTAAAACAGATATTTTAATAATAGGTGCAGGGCCAACCGGTCTCTTTACTGTTTTTGAAGCAGGATTGCTAAAGTTGAAGACACATTTAATAGACGCACTGCCACAGCCTGGTGGGCAATGTTCCGAGATTTATCCTAAAAAACCGATCTATGATATTCCGGCATTTCCGGAAATCCTGGCTGGAGATTTGGTAAATAATTTGATTGAACAGATCAAACCCTTTGAACCTGGTTTTACGTTGGGAGAACGGGCGGAAACAATTGATAAATTAGAGGACGGGACGTTTATTGTAACTACCAATAAAGGCACTAGGCATCATGCGCCGGTGGTGGTAATAGCGGGTGGTTTGGGCTCCTTTGAACCAAGAAAGCCACCAATTGTCAATATTTTGGATTATGAGGATAAAGGAGTGAACTATTTTATCAAGGATCCGGAAGTTTATAGAGATAAAAAAGTAATCATTGCCGGAGGAGGCGACTCTGCTTTAGACTGGGTTATATTTCTTGCAGATGTGGCATCTGAGGTTTCCCTGGTGCACCGCCGAAATGATTTTAGAGGAGCTTTGGATTCTGTTGAAAAAGTTTCGGAATTGGCAAATCTTGGAAGGATCAATCTAATAACCAATGCTGAAATTGTGGGACTTACTGGGAAAGATCACCTTGAAAAAGTAGTGATTCGGCACAGAGATGAGGCTAGAGGCGAGGAGTTTAAAGATGTGGACGCTTTTATTCCATTATTTGGACTTTCACCTAAATTGGGCCCCATGGCAAATTGGGGCTTAGAGATCGAGAAGAATGCGATTAAGGTTGATAACTCATACGATTATCAAACCAACATTCCAGGGATTTACGCCATTGGAGATGTTAATACCTATAAAGGAAAATTAAAGTTGATTCTTTCTGGGTTTCATGAAGCAGCAATTATGTGCCAAAGCGCCTATCAAAGGATCAATCCCGGCAAGAAGTATATGTTAAAATATACTACAGTGGGTGGCGTGGAAGGATTTGATGGCACTAAAAAGGAAGCGAAGAAAGAAGTGGTGCAAAGTATAGGAGTGTAAAGTCCTTTTAAAATTAATTGTCTGTAAAGTATCCTAAACTGATAAAGGACGTCATTCTGAACTTGTTTCAGAATCTAATTGCACTGTAAATCAACGTGATAAATTAAGACCCTAAAATAAATTCAGGGTGACGAAACTACTATTCTGACAAAAAACGGATATACGTAAAAATTATGGCTGCATTATATTTCATTTTGAAGAAATGCAACAAATCTTAATTTAAGATTCTTTAATTGCCCAATCCTAAAAGGAATCCTATTTTTGCATAACCTATTAATCCTATAGGATAATATAATTATTAAAACAAAGTATCCTTTATTTGTTGGCATGGACGCATTTGGATTGCCATCAAATTTGAAAAAGAATAATTATGAAAAAATATTCAGAAGAAGAAATACTTGCCCTTAATACAAGGTTCAAAGGTGAAACACCTTCAGAGATAATAAGCTGGGCAATTCAAGATGCAGACAGACCGGTGGTAACCACCAACTTCAGACCTTACGAAGCGGCTATTCTACAGGCTAGTGTAGCTGTAGTTCCAGGGATCAGGATCGTTTGGTGCGATACCGGATATAACACTCCGCAAACTTATAGACATGCAGAAGACTTAATATCTCAGCTTGATTTAAACGTTAAATTATATACTCCGTTGCAAACTGCCGCACATCGCGAGGTCCTCTTTGGAGGAATTCCACAGGTGGAAGATGAGAGACACCAGGAATTTACAAGACAAGTAAAATTAGAACCCTTTATGAGGGCAATGGGTGAGTTAAAACCGGATGTTTGGTTTACCAATCTAAGAAAGGGGCAGACGGCTTTTAGGGACAGTATCGATATTTTGAGTTATAGCAAAAATGGCATTTTAAAGGTAAGCCCATTTTATCATTGGAGCGATGAGGAATTGGATACCTATCTAATAGAACATCAATTACCTAACGAGTTTAAATATTTCGACCCTACAAAAGTACTTTCCAATAGAGAGTGTGGGTTACATTCATAAATAGCAGAAAAATGAACAACATTTTAAATCAAAATCCATTGGAAAGCGAAGCGATCTATATTTTTAGGGAAGTAGTAACCCAGTTTGAAAATCCTGTGTTGCTTTTTTCTGGAGGTAAAGATTCTATTACCCTGGTAAGGCTGGCAGAAAAGGCCTTTTATCCCTCTAGGATCCCATTCCCTTTAATGCATATAGATACGGGGCATAATTTCCCAGAAACCATCGCATTTAGAGATAAACTGGTAAAAGAAATGGGACTTCAGCTCATTGTAAGAAATGTACAGGATGATATAGATAATGGAAAGTCTGTTGAAGAAACTGGGAAATACTCCAGCCGAAACAGTTTGCAAACAAACACGCTGTTGGAGGCGATCGAAGAATTTAAGTTTGATGCTTGTATAGGTGGAGCGCGAAGAGATGAGGAAAAGGCCAGAGCAAAGGAGCGTATATTCTCTGTAAGAAATGACTTTGGAGAGTGGGACGAAAAAAATCAGCGTCCCGAAGTATTCGATATGCTTAATGGACGGATAGATATAGGACAGAACGTTCGTGTTTTTCCTATCTCTAACTGGACAGAATTGGATGTTTGGAAATATATCGATCAGGAAGAAATCGAAATTCCATCGATCTATTTTTCACACGAGCGTGAGATATTTGAACGCGATGGGCTAATCTGGACCGCTTCAGAACATGTTTTTAAAGACGATTTAGAAGAGGTGGAAACCAGGAATGTGAGGTTTCGCACTGTGGGGGATGTTACCTGTACTGCAGCTGTAGAATCCCATGCCAGAACTATAGGGCAAATTGTCCATGAGATCACCAATTCGCCAATTTCTGAGCGTGGCGCCAGAATAGATGATAAACGCTCTGAGGCGGCAATGGAGACAAGAAAACAACAAGGTTACTTTTAAACAATAAATAACAAAATGGAAGTTCTAAAAATAGCAACGGCAGGCAGTGTAGATGATGGGAAGAGTACGTTGATAGGAAGATTGTTGTATGACACCAAATCCCTAACTACAGACAAATTGGAAGCTATTGAAAAAAGCAGTAGAAAGAAAGGCCTGGATTATCTGGATTTTTCTTTAGCTACAGATGGGTTGGTGGCAGAGCGGGAACAAGGGATCACAATAGATGTTGCACATATTTATTTCTCGACCAAAAAGAAGAGCTATATCATCGCTGATACTCCTGGACATGTGGAATATACAAGAAATATGGTGACAGGAGCTTCTACTTCACAGGTTTCAATTATTTTGATCGATGCCAGAAAAGGGGTGATCGAGCAAACTCAACGGCACTTTTTTATCAATAATCTTTTAAGGTTAAAAGAAGTTGTAGTGGCGGTGAATAAAATGGATCTGGTGAATTATTCGGAAGAGGTCTTCAACGAAATAGTATCAGATTTTAAAAAGATCCAGAAGGAAAGTGAGTATAAAGATCAAAAAGTGACATTTATCCCTGTGAGTGCTTTGTGGGGCGAAAACATAGCTGAAGCTTCTACGAATATGGAGTGGTATCAAGGGGACACTGTATTGGATCATCTTGAAAACATTAAAACCGAAGATTTTCAGAAAAACACCCAAGCCAGATTTCCGGTGCAAACCGTTATTAGGCCCAAAACCAAAGAGCATAGGGATTTTAGGGGCTATGCAGGTAAGTTGAGTGGCGGAAACCTAAAGGTGGGAGAATTTGTTACCGTCTTGCCCAGTTTAACCAGCAGTAAGATCAAAGAGATCTATTTTTTCGATAAAAAATATGAGGAGGCAAGTTCAGGAAGTTCTGTAACAATTACTTTGGAGGATGATATAAACATTGCCCGAGGAGATACTTTGGTGAAATCTGATGAGATAGCAACGTCTTCTAAAAATTTAAGATCTACCATTTGCTGGATGGATTCCAAATCCCTGGTTCCGGGTGCCAAGTATTTACTTCAACATAATACAAACCGAATCCTTACTAAGATCAATTCCATTGAAACCCTGAAAATTGGGAATTATGATGCAGGTGAGATAAATTCGAATTTGTATTTAAATCAGATCGGGCAGGTAACTTTAAAGCTAAGTAAGAATATTTATGCCGATACTTACAAGAATAATCCTGAAAACGGAAGGTTCATCCTTATAGATCCTATAACCAATACCACGGCAGGAGTAGGTTTTATAGATTCTTTGAATATTTAATCTCTCCCTCAATTGTTAACCTATATTCATTCTGGATTTATTAAATTTGACCAAATTCTGAAACAAAATGAAGATCCATTTAAAACGTTTGAACACCAACTATCTTTTTGAAACCAAAAATGAGCGAGGAGATGTGGTGCTTCTCGACAACAAATCTGAAGAAGAACCAAAAGGATCCAGCCCAATGGATCTTATTTTGAGAGGAATTGCAGGATGCAGCGGCATAGATGTGGTAATGATATTAAAAAAACAGCAGCATGAACTCGAAGATCTACAAATCGAGGTGGAAGGTTTTCGCGAAGATGGGGCCATACCAAATGTCTTTAAAAAAATCAATTTAAATTTTATTTTACAAGGAGATGTATCCGCTGCCAAAGTTAAGAGAGCAGTTAAGTTGTCTATGGATAAATATTGTTCGGTTTCAAAAATGTTGGGAAAAGCTGCGATTATTACTTATTCTATCACTTTAAATGGGGAAGAAATTAATTGAGTTCAACCCCTCAAAAAGGGTTTATTTCCTTCCCATCCGGATAGCGCTATCTGGATGTTTCGGGTTTTCAAAAATAATTTTATCCCTATAATTATCTTAACACACTTGGTAGGCTTTCATTGAAGTTTGTGATTTTAAAGATAGCACTTGGAATTGCGCAAACTAAGTGTATCTTTACAAGATATTTAAGTTCTTATTTATTTTTAAAACGTTATCAAGAAAGGTGGAGGGATAAGACCCTATGAAACCTTGGCAACCCTCCTTTTGGAGAAGGTGCTACATTCTACCACGCTCAGGCGTGGATAGATAACAAAAAGAATCCTTTCTTCCTTCTTTTTTGATACATATATACTTTATAAAATGTCAAAATTAGAAGAAATCCTTTCCGAAAAAATATTAATCCTCGATGGTGCAATGGGCACCATGCTTCAAGAATATAAATTCTCTGAAGAAGATTTCCGTGGCGCTCGTTTTGCCGATTGGCCAAAATCCCTAAAGGGCAATAATGATCTTTTATCGCTTACCCAGCCTCACGCTATCGAGGAGATCCATAGAAAATATTTTCTAGCGGGTGCCGATATTGTAGAGACCAACACCTTTTCTGGAACTACCATAGCCATGGCAGATTATGGAATGGAAGAGCTGGTCTATGAGCTAAATTTTGAATCGGCCAGAATCGCTAAAAAAGTAGCGATAGAACTTACTTTGGAAGAGCCATCCAAACCGAGGTTTGTAGCAGGTGCAATCGGGCCTACCAACAAAACGGCAAGCATGTCCCCAGAGGTGAACGATCCGGGATTTAGGGCCATTTCTTTTGAAGAATTGTTGGTTGCCTATAAGCTTCAAGCTCGTGCCTTAATAGAAGGCGGAGTGGATGTTTTATTGGTGGAGACTGTATTTGATACCCTAAATGCAAAAGCGGCTTTATACGCAATAGATGAATTAAAAGAGGAACTTCAATCCGAAATTCCTGTGATGATAAGTGGCACTATTACAGATGCTTCAGGAAGAACCCTCTCTGGGCAAACTGCAGAGGCATTTCTAATTTCAATTTCACATATGAATTTGCTAAGTGTTGGTTTCAACTGTGCCCTTGGTGCAAGTCAACTCACCCCACATTTAGAGGTTCTGGCACGAAAAAGCAATTTTGGGATCTCTGCCTATCCAAACGCAGGATTGCCAAATGCCTTTGGGGAATATGATGAAACCCCAGAGAGCATGGCAGGGCAAATTCGTGAATATTTGGAGAAAGGATTGGTGAATATCTTGGGTGGGTGTTGTGGAACAACTCCTGCGCATATAAAAGCCATTGCAAAAATAGCCAAGGAATACCAGCCCAGACCGCTTAAAAAAATATTGAACCCAGAAACAACCCTATAAATATGTTAGAATTTAGAGCATTAAAACTTTCGGGTTTAGAGCCGCTTGTTATTACTCCAGAAAGCAATTTCGTGAATGTTGGCGAGCGTACGAACATGTCTGGTTCCAAAAAATTCCTCCGATTAATAAAGGAGGAAAAATATGAAGAAGCCATTGGCATTGCGAGAGAACAAGTGGATGAAGGAGCGCAGATCATAGATGTAAACATGGACGATGGCATGGTAGATGGCAAAGCAGCTATGGTTAAGTTCCTGAACTTGATCGTTGCAGAACCCGATATTGCCAGGGTGCCAATAATGATAGATAGTTCCAAATGGGAGATCATAGAAGCCGGGTTACGAGTTGTTCAGGGGAAATGTGTGGTAAATTCCATTAGCTTAAAAGAAGGGGAAGAAGTATTCATCGATCAGGCAAAAAAAGTAAAACGATACGGTGCCGCCGTAATAATTATGGCTTTTGATGAATTGGGCCAAGCCGATACATTGGATCGAAGAATAGAAATCGCAAAGCGGTCCTATAACATACTTACCCAAAAGGTAGGTCTCGCACCAGAAGATATCATTTTCGATCTCAATATATTTCCGGTGGCTACAGGAATGGACGAACACCGAAGAAATGCGATAGATTTTATCGAGGCAACACGTTGGGTAAAATCGAATCTACCTCATGCCAGTATTAGTGGAGGTGTGAGCAATGTGTCTTTTTCCTTTAGAGGGAATAATCCTGTGAGGGAAGCAATGCATTCGGTTTTCTTATACCACGCCATAAAGGCCGGGATGAATATTGGAATAGTTAACCCGGCAATGTTAGAGGTGTACGATAATATTCCGAAAGATCTCTTAGAGCATGTGGAAGATGTTATTCTAGATAGAAGGGATGATGCAACAGATCGGCTTTTAACTTTTGCTGAAACGGTTACCGGCTCTGTTCGCGAGAACAAGATAGATCTCTCATGGAGGGAAAAACCTTTGCAGGAAAGAATTACACACGCATTGGTTAGAGGTGTGGATGCATATATTTTAGAGGATGTGGAAATTGCCCGATTAGCATCTTCCAGACCCATTGAGGTGATTGAAGGTTTTTTAATGACCGGAATGAATGTGGTGGGAGATCTTTTTGGAAGTGGGAAAATGTTCTTGCCTCAAGTGGTGAAATCGGCTAGGGTCATGAAAAAAGCGGTAGCTTATTTGCTGCCATTTATAGAAGCAGCTAAAGATGGCTCTACAGGAAAAGGTGCAAAAGGCAGGATCTTAATGGCGACCGTTAAGGGAGATGTGCACGATATAGGGAAGAATATTGTAGGTGTAGTGCTGGGCTGCAATAATTACGAAATCATAGATCTAGGTGTCATGGTGGCTCCGGAAAAGATCATTGAGATAGCAAAACTGGAAAATGTGGATGCCATTGGCCTAAGCGGACTTATAACGCCTTCTTTAGATGAAATGGTGTATTTGGCCAAGGAAATGCAACGTCAAAATTTTACGGTTCCCTTATTAATTGGCGGTGCTACTACTTCAAAAGCGCATACTGCTGTGAAGATAGATCCTCATTACACCAATGCAGTGATCCATGTGAATGATGCCTCCCGCGCAGTAAATGTGGTAAATGATCTTCTGAAAAAAGAAACTTCGGAACAATATTTTAAAGATATCAAAACAAATTATGAAGTTTTCAGAACCAATTTTCAGAAGCGTAGTAAAGTGAAGGATTTTCTTCCGCTAGAACTGGCACGCGAAAATAAATTCCAGATCAATTGGAAAACTTCGGAAATTGTTAAGCCCAATAAACTGGGAGTTCAGGTAATTGAAGATTTGGAGCTTGAAAAATTGGTGCCTTTTTTGGATTGGACGCCATTCTTCAGAAGTTGGGAGCTGCATGGTAAATACCCTGCGATTTTAACCGATGAGGTTGTGGGGGAACAAGCGTCAATTTTATTTAATGAAGCACAGCAACTTCTAAAGAAGATCCTAAATGAGAAATTACTGAAGGCGAAAGCGGTGTTTGGATTATTTCCGGCAAATTCAGTTGAAGACGATGATATAGAGATAACCATTTCTGAAGGGAATGAAGAAAAAAAGAAGGTTTTTCGCACTTTGAGGCAACAACTCAAAAAGTATGAAGGCAAGCCAAATTTTGCTTTGGCAGATTTTATCGCGCCCAAGGATTCTGGTATTCAGGATTATATTGGCTGTTTTTGTGTGAGTACAGGTTTTGGGACCCAAGAACTTGCTTCCAAATTTGAAGCCGATCTGGATGATTACAATGCGATCATGGTAAAAGCTCTGGCCGATAGATTGGCCGAAGCCTTTGCAGAGTATCTTCATAAAAAGGTACGAACCGAAGATTGGGGATATGCGGCCAAAGAAGAACTTTCCAATGAAGATCTTATCAAAGAAAGCTACAAAGGGATTCGTCCTGCTCCCGGATATCCAGCCTGTCCAGATCATTTAGAAAAAATCACTATTTGGGACGTTCTGAAGGTTGAAGAAAACATAGGCGTTAAACTCACGGATAGTTTGGCTATGTGGCCAGCAGCCAGTGTGAGTGGCTATTACTTTGGGAATTCTGAAGCTAAATACTTCGGACTTGGAAAGATAAAATTAGATCAGGTGCAGGATTTTGCAAAACGAAAAAAAATTCCTGTAGAAAAAGCAGAGAAATGGTTGAATCCTTCAATTTCAGATCAATAAATAGATGAAAATAACAGAACATATTACTGCCGCTAAAGGCAAAACACTTTTTTCTTTTGAAATATTACCGCCCCTAAAAGGGCAGAACATCCAATCTATTTTTGATGGAATAGATCCCTTGATGGAGTTCAACCCTCCGTTTATAGATGTGACCTATCATAGGGAAGAATATGTGTATATAGAGCAACCCAACGGATTTTTAGAAAAAAAAGTGGTTAGAAAAAGGCCAGGAACGGTGGGTATTTGTGCCGCAATTCAGAACAAATACGGAATAGATGCGGTGCCGCATATCCTTTGTGGAGGATTTACCAAGGAAGATACCGAGAACTTCCTAATAGATCTTGATTTTTTGGGCATTAACAACGTCATGGCACTTCGCGGGGATGCCGTGAAAAGCGAAACCTATTTTAAACCGGAGCCAAATGGCAATTGTTTCGCATCAGATCTGGTTTCTCAAATCCAAGAAATGAACCAAGGGCAATATCTGGATACTCCTTTGGAAAAAAACCATACCACTGATTTTTGCGTAGGTGTTGCTGGATACCCTGAGAAGCATATGGAAGCACCAAGTTTGGATAACGACATAGAAAGGTTGAAAACAAAAGTTGCTGCCGGAGCAGAATATGTGGTTACCCAAATGTTTTACGATAATTCAAAATTCTTTGAGTTTGTGGCAAAATGTAGAAAAAGTGGCATTACCGTCCCAATAATTCCAGGGCTTAAACCCCTTGCAACCAAAAGGCAACTTACCAATATTCCACATAGGTTTCATGTGGATTTGCCTGAAGAACTTATAAAGGCAGTTAATAATTGCAAGACCGATTTGGAGGTTCGGGAAGTAGGTGTAGAATGGTGCACCGCTCAAAGCAAAGAACTAATAAGTTCTGGTGTAGATGTGCTGCATTATTATTCTATGGGGAAAAGCACAAATATTCATAAAATCGCTTCTTCGGTTTTTTAAAATAATAGATTAGATTTGCCCCCTATGAAAAAATGCTTGCTAGTCCTACTTTTGGTTTTTTCTGCCACTTCTTCTGCTCAAGAGGAGATTAAAAAGTATTATTCCTTAGATGCGAATTATTTTTATGGCTCCATCATTGAACATAACCCTGATATTGCCCACTTAATTACAGGCCATCCTACTGGAATTATTTTAAGCTTCAACAGAAAAACCTACGGTTTAGAAGCTTGGGAGCGCAGATATAATTACCCGGATTTTGGGTATTCATTCACCTATCAGGATCTTAAAAATCAGTATTTAGGTAAGAATTATGCCTTGTATGCCCATTTTAATTTCTATTTTTTAAAGCGGAATTTAATGTTCAGGATAGGACAGGGGGTGGCTTATGCCACGAATCCTTATAATGCGGAATCCAATTATATCAATAATGCTTACGGATCCAGATTGTTGAGCTCTACTTATCTCATGGGGAACTATCATAGGCAAAATATTTATAAAGGATTTGGAGTGCAGGCAGGAGTTTCAATAATCCACTATTCCAATGCCGACTTTAAATCTCCCAACAACAGCACCAATACCTTTACTTTTAATGTTGGGTTGAATTATCAACTGGATTATGAAAATATTCCCGAATATGTAGAAAAAGACCCGAAGGAGAAAAAATATACAGAACCTGTTCATTATAATTTTGTCCTTAGAGGCGGTGTGAACACAACAGGAGTAATTGGTTCCAAACAGTATCCGTTTTTAACGGTTACAGGTTTTGCAGATAAAGTGATCAATAAAAAAAGCACTTTGCAAGCTGGGGCAGAAATTTTCTTTTCTAAGGCTTTGGAAGAATTTATCTATTTTCAATCTGTTGCATTTCCGCAGGGAAAAACCGTTGGGGATGAAGATGCTAAAAGAGTTGGGGTTTTTATTGGACATCAATTAACCTTCAATAAATTGTCTTTAATTACTCAGGTAGGTTACTATGCCTATTATCCTTACGATAATTACGTGGAGCGGTTGTATAATAGACTAGGTTTAAGAAGAAAGATAAGCGAACATTGGTGGGCATCGGCAACGGTGAGGTCTCATGCTGCCAATGCCGAAGCTGTGGAATTTTCAATAGGATATAGATTGTAGGATATGAAAAAGTTGGTTTTTTTAATACTCTCTACTTTTTTACTAAGTAGTTGTGATGCCGAAGATGCTCCCGGTTGTTTCAAAAAAGCAGGGGAGATCGTGCAGGATGAAGTTCTAGTTGATTCTTTTAATGAAATAATTGTTTACGAAAGAGTAAAGCTATTCATTCAGCAAGGACCAGTTCAAAAAGTGTTGATAGAAACCGGGGAGAATCTAAGAAAAGATGTTTCTGTTGAAGTAATAGCTAATAGATTGAGCATCCGAAATGGGAATTCCTGCAACTTGGTGCGGGATTATGAAATCACTAAAGTATATGTAACTGTTCCAGAACTTACGTGGCTTCAGAACAGCAGCGGGAGCGCTATAGCATCTATTGGAACCCTTAAACTGAACAATCTTTGGCTCCGCTCGGTAAATCAGGAAAACGATTTGTCCATTCACACCGATGGCGATTTTATTTTAGACTTGGATGTGGGAAATTTAAGGATTACCAACGATAATGTTTCCAATTATTTCCTGTCGGGAAAAGTGGAGAATTTTAACGTGTTCTTTGCCGCAGGAGATAGCAGATTGGATGCTCCTAATTTAATTGTTCAGAAATATGAGATCTTTCATAGGGGCACCAATAAAATGATTTTGTTCCCAGTTCAATCCCTTAAAGGGGAATTACGCAGCAGTGGAAATGTGATCGCAAAGAACAGGCCTCCAATTGTGGATGTAGAGGAATACTATACCGGGAGGCTTATTTTTGAGTAGTCAATTCTGAAAACAAGGTTTCCAGATTCTTGGATTTTCTATTTAGCTGAAGGGTTTTTAACCCGTTATCATGGGCGAAATCGAAAACTGCCGGGCGCATGTCTTTATCTGTGTTGAATTTAAGTTCGTAATGAAATCCGCCTATGTTTTTTGCAGACACCAGATTTGGCAATGCGTTTAAAGCAACTTCCTCTATTCGATAATCGAATTCCACCTGAATAATTTGCTCTTTTTCATCACGCAATTCCTCCATTTTCATATCGGCTACAATTACACCTTTGTCTATTATGATAACACGGTCGCAAATGGCTTCTACCTCTTGCATGATATGCGTGGAAAGAAAAACGGTTTTTTGTTTTCCAACCTTTAAGATCAAATTCCTAATCTCTGTAAGCTGATTTGGGTCTAAACCGGTAGTGGGTTCATCTAAAATCAATACTTCCGGATCGTGTAAAAGCGCTGCGGCAAGCCCAACCCGTTGTCTATATCCCTTAGAAAGTTGCTCGATCTTTTTGTTGGCTTCAGGCACCAGTCCAGTCATTTCTATTACTTCTTCGATCCTGGAATTAGCTGTATTGTATATAGAAGCATTAAAAGCCAAATATTCCCGTACGTACATTTCGGTATACAATGGATTGTGTTCCGGTAAGTAACCAATAGCTCGCTGTACTGCTTTTAAATCTTCGGAAAGCAACGTGTTGTTCACGCTCGCCACGCCTTCAGATGCACTTAAATAACCCGTAAGGATCTTCATAAGAGTAGATTTTCCTGCCCCGTTGGGCCCCAGAAATCCTACGATCTCACCTTTTTCGATTTGGAAGGAAACCTTATCCAAGGCTTTTTGTTCCCCGTAATATTTAGATATTTCTTTAACAGAAATGGACATAGCAAAGCTTTTTTCAAAAGTATGGATAAATTTATTTTAAAAGGGTTCTCACTAAAACGTTATCGTGAAAAAAATATAAAAAATTATAGGTCATATTAAATTAAATACTACATTAGCGGTAGTTAAAACAACAATGAAGAATATAATTACCTGGACTGCATTCTATTATTTTTATTTCTATTATGGAGATAAGATCGGGAGCGTCATGTAATTAAATTTATAAATTATATAAAGAGGTCCTGATTTCATCTAAATCAGGACCTCTTTTTTTTGAAAAATTTTAAAATGGAAAAAATAATAGGAATTCAAGGGGTTCAAGGCTCTTTTCATCATTTGGTTGCCCAAGAATATTTTGGAACAAACGTGGAGGTGCTGGAATGTATGTCTTTTCATGAGTTAGTGAATTCCCTTGTTGCCGGAGAATCTCGGGAAATAGTGATGGCTATAGAGAATTCTATCGTTGGTTCCATATTACCAAATTATGCGCTTATTGATGAGCATGACCTGAAGGTGGTAGGTGAACATTATATTCCTATTAATATGAATTTAATGGCATTGCCGGGACAAGATATTTCTGAGATCAAAAAGGTGTATTCGCATCCTATGGCTCTGCTTCAGTGCAAAGAATTTTTTAAAAAACATCCACATATAAAATTGATAGAGGATACTGATACCGCTGAAGTAGCCAGAAGGATTTCAGAAAAACAATCTAAGGGAATTGGAGCTGTGGCGAGTACAATGGCAGCCGAAATATTTGGATTGGAAATTCTTGCTGAAGGTATTCACACTAAAAAAAGCAATGCTACCAGATTCTTGATTGTAAGCACCACAAAAAAAGAACCTAATGGAATAAAGATAGATAAGGCTTCCTTGAAATTTGAATTGGAAAGCCGAAGAGGAAGCCTGGTATCTGTCTTGAATATTATCCGGGACTATAATTTGGACATGACTAAAATACAGTCCATGCCAATAATTGAAACCCCTTGGAAATATTCATTTTTCGTGGATGTGATTTTCGAGGATTACTCAGAATTCCAAAAAGCCATGGAAATCATGGAAGTGATGACAGAACATCTAAAGATTTTAGGCACCTACAAAAATAATTTATAATGATCCAAGCAGAACGATTGAACGAGGTAAAGGAATACTATTTTTCTTCAAAATTGCGGGAAGTAAGGGCGTTGGAGGCCTCTGGGAAACCAATTATCAACTTGGGCATAGGAAGCCCGGATCTTCCTCCACCCGTAGAAGTGATAAAAGGTTTAAATGATGCCTTAGCAAATACGGCAGCGCATCAATACCAGCCTTATAAGGGAACTACAGATTTTAGAAATGCGATAAAAGAATTTTATAGTGCCCACTACTCGGTTGGTCTTGATGCAGAAAAAGAAATTCTTCCCCTAATGGGGAGCAAAGAAGGGATTTTACATATTTCTATGGCTTTTCTTAACGAAGGCGATGAGGTTTTAATTCCAAATCCTGGATATCCCACTTATTTTTCGGTTACCAAACTAGTTGGTGCAGAACCTGTTTTTTATGATCTGAATGGACAAGGCAATTGGTTGCCCGATTTGGAGAGTTTAGCAAAGAAAGATCTTAGTAAGGTAAAATTGATGTGGGTGAACTATCCCCATATGCCAACCGGGGCTTCGGCAACAAAAAAGGTATTTCAGGATCTGGTAGCATTTGCAAAAAAGTATCATATCCTCATCGTAAACGATAATCCATATAGCTTCATTCTTAACGATCACCCTATTAGTATTTTGGAAGCAGAAGGAGCTAAGGAGGTAGCACTGGAATTAAATTCGCTTAGCAAAAGTTTTAACATGGCCGGATGGCGAATAGGAATGCTATGTGGAAATGAGGATAATTTAAATTCCGTTTTAAAAGTGAAATCCAATATGGATAGCGGCATGTTTTTTCCTTTGCAAGCGGGAGCAGCCATAGCTTTGCGTTTACCCAAAGAATGGTTTAACGAATTGAATACTATTTATGGAACACGAAAGAAATTGGTATTGGAACTAGCTTCAAAATTGAACTGTATTCCGGAAAAGGATCAAACCGGGATGTTTGTATGGGCAAAGGTGCCGTTGGATACCACATCGGAATTATTTGTAGATCGTTTATTGCATACCTATGATCTGTTTGCAACTCCTGGTTTCATTTTTGGCGATCAAGGCGAAGGATATATACGCTTCTCCCTTTGTACTACAGAGGAGAAAATTAAGGAAGCAATTAATAGAATTAAATAATGAGAGTACATATTATAGGTGTGGGCCTCATAGGCGGATCGTTCGCTATCGATATTAGAAATGCATTTTCTGGAGTGCAGTTGGTTGGTGTAGATAATAATCCAGATCATCTTCAACAGGCATTGTCCTTAGGAATCATTGATAAGGTTGAAGAATTAAACGATGTTAGGTCCTCAGACCTGGTAATTGTGGCGGTGCCCGTAGATGTGAGTATTCCACTTATTAAACAGGTGTTGGATGTCGTAGAAGATCACACCTTGGTGATCGATACCGGATCTACTAAAGGCAAGCTCTGCGAGGCTTTAAGCACTCATCCAAATCGTCGTAATTTCTTGGCTGCGCATCCCATTTCGGGCACAGAGTTTTCCGGACCACAAGCAGCAATAAAGGATCTTTACAGGAATAAAACAAATATTATATGTGAAGTAGAAAAAACGGCATTCAAATTACAGGAAAGAGCATTGGCGCTTTTCCAGAAATTAGGAATGAGAATATGTTACATGGACCCAAAATCCCATGACAGGCATATTGCTTATGTTTCACATTTATCGCATATAAGTTCCTTTATGCTTGGAAAAACAGTTTTGGAAAAAGAAAAAAACGAACGCAACATATTTGATCTTGCCGGTAGTGGTTTTGCTTCAACTGTAAGATTGGCCAAAAGCTCTCCTGCTATGTGGTCTCCCATTTTTGAGCAAAACAAAGAAAATGTGGTGGAGATTTTAACCGAATATATTCAGAACCTCAATATGTTTAAAGATTTATTGGAGAACAACGACTTTGAAGGAGTCTATAATGAAATGGAGAAGACAAACCATATCAAAACCATATTAAACGGAATCAATTAAAAAATCAATTATATAACAGTTACAATGGAAAACAAAAAAGAATTAGGAACCTGGTTAAATAAATTCAACTTAGATCATCCTTTGGTGATAGCAGGCCCTTGCAGTGCAGAGACAGAAGACCAGTTGGTGGAGATCGCAAAACAATTAAAGGATAGCGATGTTAGCGTTTTGCGAGCAGGACTTTGGAAACCTAGAACCCGCCCGGGGAATTTCGAAGGAGTTGGTGCTTTGGGCCTCAAATGGATGAAAACTGCCAAAGAAGAAACAGGTTTGTTAACTACTACAGAAGTTGCAAATGCCAATCATGTAGAACTTGCATTGGAAAATGATGTTGATATTTTATGGATTGGTGCCAGGACCACCGTTTCTCCATTCATCGTTCAAGAAATTGCTGAAGCCTTAAAAGGCACCGATAAAACAGTATTGATAAAAAATCCTGTGAACCCAGACCTTTCTTTATGGTTAGGTGCTGTAGAGCGTTTTTATACTGCCGATGTCAAGAATTTAGGAGTGATACACCGTGGATTTTCTACCTATGAAAAGACCAAATATAGGAACAATCCGGAATGGCAAATACCTATCGATTTGCAAAATAGGTTTCCGGACCTGCCGCTTATTTTAGATCCTTCGCATATTGCGGGAAGACGTGATATCCTATTTGATCTTTGCCAAACAGCATTGGACCTTAACTATGACGGATTGATGGTAGAAACGCATCATGATCCGGATAATGCATGGAGCGATGCAGCACAACAAATTACCCCTGCTACTTTAATTCAGTTTATGAAGGATCTTAAAATCAGAAAGGAAATTTCAGAAAGCGAGGAATTTTTGAACAGTTTGAAGAACCTTAGGGCCAAGATAGATATTGCAGATCATCAATTATTGGAGACGCTGTCAAAAAGAATGAAAATCGCCGATGAGATTGGGAGAATTAAAAAATCTCAAAATGTTTCGATCCTTCAAACCACCAGATGGAATGAAATTCTGGGTAAAATGATACTAGAAGGGGAGCAACAAGGATTGAGTGAGGAATTTGTATTAAAAATGTTCAAGGCCATACACCAGGAATCCATTAATCATCAGAAAAAAGTAATTAGCGAATAAGCGTGGGATTTTGCACCTTTGTAGCATGACAGGAATTGTATATAAATCTACAGGAAGTTGGTATCATGTAAAGGCTGAAAGTGGGGTTTTTTACCGCTGTAGGATAAAGGGCAAATTCCGCATGCAAGGGATTAAAAGCACCAATCCGGTTGCGGTGGGCGATAAGGTGCAATTTGAATTGGAAGAAACAGGGGACGATACTTTTGGGGTTATAAACACAATTGAAGAGCGGGATAATTACATTATTCGTAAATCGGTGAACCTCTCCAAACAAACCCATATTATTGCTTCAAATATTGATGTTGCTTTTTTGCTGGTCACCCTTAATAATCCGCCCACTTTTACCACTTTTATAGATAGGTTTCTGGTAACAGCCGAAGCCTATCATATTAAAACGGTATTGCTGTTCAATAAAGTTGACACTTATAATGAAGAGGAGCTAGGTGAGATTAAATTCTTGGCAGCATTATACCGGGATGTTGGTTACGAATGTATAGGAATTTCAGCAAAGACGGGGAAGAATCTAGATAAGGTCAAGGAAATGATGGTAGGTAAAACCAGTATGTTCTCTGGACATAGTGGAACCGGGAAATCTACACTTATCAATGCATTGGAACCCACTTTAGATCTTAAAACTTCGAAAATAAGTGCCCAGCATAAGCAAGGGCAGCATACTACTACTTTTGCAGAGATGTATGATCTTGGTTTTGATGCGAGGATCATTGACACTCCTGGGATTAAAGGATTTGGAGTGGTAGAGATGGAAAAAGAGGAATTGGGTAATTATTTCCCAGAATTTTTCGCTGTAAAACAGGAATGTAAATTCAATAATTGCCTGCATATAGAAGAACCACATTGCGCCGTTAAAGATGGTTTGGAGGATGGGGACATCGCATGGTCCAGATATAAAAGTTATTTGCAAATTATTGAAGGAGAAGATGAGCAACAATATAGAACGGATAATTTTCCCGAGGAGCAATGAGAATAGTTCTCCAAAGAGTCTCGAAAGCATCGGTTGGCATTGACGGAAAAGTGAGTGGTAAGATTGGCAACGGACTTTTAATTCTTGTGGGAATTGAAGAAGCAGACTCGAAAGAAGATGTTGTCTGGTTGTGCAACAAGATCTTGAAAATGCGGATTTTTAACGATGAGGCTGGAGTAATGAATGGTTCAATTCAGGATATTGATGGAGAAGTATTGGTTATAAGTCAGTTCACCCTGCATGCCAGCACAAAAAAAGGAAATAGGCCTAGTTATATTAAGGCAGCCAAGCCAAAAACTGCAGTTCCACTTTATGAGAGTTTTCTTCTAGAGCTGGAAAATCAGCTCGGCAAAAAAGTGGAATGTGGAATTTTTGGAGCAGATATGAAAGTTTCTTTAATAAATGATGGGCCTGTTACAATTATGATAGATTCAAAAAGCAGGGAATAATGAACATACAAAACGCACAAGAAGCAGTAGATAGATGGATTCAAGATCATGGAGTTCGTTATTTTAACGAGCTTACCAATATGGCGCAACTTACAGAAGAAGTTGGCGAAGTAGCTAGGATTATTGCACGTCGATATGGAGAACAAAGTGAAAAGGAAAGTGATAAAAGCAAGGATCTGGGAGAAGAACTCGCAGATGTGCTATTTGTTGTGCTTTGTTTGGCAAATCAAACAGGGATCAATCTACAGGAAGCTTTCGATAAGAAATTGGAGATAAAAACCAAGCGTGACCACGACAGGCATCATAACAATGATAAATTGAAATAATGAACTTCAAAAAAGTTATTAATGCAAAGGGTTTCTGGAGGTCCGTAGTCGGAATGGGGATTTCGTTTATCGTGGTCTATCATATTATTACCATGCTTTTTGCTTTTGGAGGCTTTGATTTTAGTGGCTATTTCGAGCAGAACCTATCTCAAGGAAGATGGATGCGATTTGTGTTGGGGTCTCTTCTTTCAGGGTTTTTATATGGCTTCATAATCACCTTTGGACAATTTTCCATAAAACAAAAAAAGGAAGAAAGAGAGCATTGAACATTCTATAATTTTTCCTCATTAATCTATTTTTATCTTAAGTTATATGAACGCTCAGTTAAGTCATCCCAATTCCAAGCTTTTTGGAGAAATTCAAATTACCGGTTCCAAAAGTGAATCTAATCGAGCTTTGATTTTGCAAGCTTTGTATCCTTCAATTTCTTTGAGCAACTTATCCAATAGTGATGATACCTCTGTTTTACAAGAAGCCTTAAAGGCGAATGGGGGTTCTGTGGATATTCATCATGCGGGAACAGCAATGCGGTTTCTTACAGCATTTTTTTCAACTCAAGAGGGGATGGAAACAGTGTTAACCGGCAGCCCAAGAATGAAAGAGCGCCCAATTAAGCTATTGGTAGATGCGTTATGTAGGTTAGGTGCAAACATTACCTATACTGAAAAGGATGGATTTCCACCATTAGGGATTAAGGGGAAAAACCTTGAAAAATCATCTGTAAAAGTTCAAGCAAATATCAGCAGTCAGTATATTTCGGCTTTAATGCTTATTGCCCCATCGCTTCCGAATGGTTTAGAGATCGAATTGGAAGGGCCAATTACCTCTGTGCCATATATTGAAATGACTTTGGAATTGCTTAGGTATTTTGGGATTCAGGCTCAATTTGAAGGACAATCGATTAAAATTAAACCTACAAAAAAAGTGAAAGCCAAAACTTTGGCAATAGAATCAGATTGGAGTTCTGCTTCGTATTTTTTCTCTTTGGCAGCATTAAGCGAAAATGCAGAGTTCACATTAAGCAATTTTCGTGAAACAAGCTTGCAAGGGGATTCTAAAATAGTTTCTATTTATAAGGGATTGGGAGTTGATACGTCTTTTAATGAAAACTCTATTTCGCTAAAAAAAGAATCGAGGAAAAAATCTAAAAGTTTACATTTGGATCTTCAAAACATGCCAGATTTAGCACAAACGATCGCGGTTACTTGTCTAGGTTTGGGGATGGCTTGTGAATTAAAAGGGCTTCATACACTAAAGATCAAGGAAACTGATAGATTAGTTGCTTTGAAAATCGAATTAGAGAAATTTGGAGCCATCGTAGAAATTACCAACAACAGCTTGTCTCTAGCTCCATGTACTACTTTAGAAAAAAATATAGAAGTAGAAACTTATAACGATCATAGAATGGCAATGGCTTTTGCCCCTTTAGCGTTAAGAGTTCCGCTTACAATTAAAGATGCCGGAGTGGTTTCAAAATCGTATCCGGAGTTTTGGGAAGACCTGGAATCCATCGGATTTTCTGTAGGGAAAGTCTAGATCAAACCCTATTCTTAAATAAACACCTATTTACTTGACAACCCCTATGTTGAGGTTGTATATTTGCGACCTTTAAAAAATGAAAATATGGGAATGAAACTTTCACAATTTGGTTTTGAACTTCCGGATGAACTTCTCGCTGAATATCCTGCAGAAAACAGGGATGAGGCACGTTTGATGGTACTAAACAGAAAAGACCAAACAATTGAGCATAAATTATTTAAGGATATAATGGATTATTTTGAACCACAAGATGTGATGGTTCTTAATAATACAAAAGTATTTCCTGCGCGTTTATTCGGAAACAAAGAAAAAACGGGAGCTCGTATCGAAGTGTTTTTGTTAAGGGAATTAAATCCAGAAACCAAGCTTTGGGATGTGTTGGTGGATCCGGCAAGGAAAATAAGAATAGGGAATAAATTATATTTTGGTGAAGATGAAAGTCTTGTTGCTGAAGTTATAGATAATACTACTTCTCGTGGTAGAACCCTCCGTTTCTTATATGATGGTTCTTACCAAGAATTCAGAAAAAAATTACAGGAACTAGGGGAAACCCCGCTTCCCAAATATATCAAGAGAGAGGTACAGCCAGAAGATCAGGAACGTTACCAAACTATTTATGCCAAGAACGAAGGTGCTGTTGCAGCTCCAACTGCAGGATTGCATTTTTCCAAGCACCTATTAAAACGTCTTGAAATTAAAGGGATAGATTTTGCTGAAGTTACACTTCACGTAGGATTGGGAACTTTTAGCCCGGTTGAAGTAGAGGATCTTTCCAAGCACAAAATGGACAGTGAAGAAGCTTTTATTGAAGAGAAAGCAACTAAAATTATCAATAAGGCTTTGAGCGAAAAACGCAGAATTTGTGCTGTTGGTACCACCAGTATGCGTGTGTTGGAAAGTGCGGTTTCTTCTAACCATACTTTAAACGAATTTAGTGGCTGGACCAATAAATTTATTTTTCCTCCATATGATTTTAGCATCGCTAATTCTATGATAACTAACTTCCATACACCTAAGTCCACTTTGATGATGATGGTTTCTGCATTTGCAGGACACGATTTCATGAAAAAGGCATATGACGAAGCAATTAAAGAAAAATATAAGTTTTATACTTATGGAGATGCAATGTTGATTATCTAATATTCATTTTCAAAACAATTTAGACCACGAATATGCTCATTTAAAGAGAAGTCTTCGTGGTTTTCTTTTTTCGGCACTATTTTGAATTTGTTTGTTCCTACCGTAAATCCTAATAATCTTCATACTTTTGCAGCGTGAAAGACAAGAAGAAAGATATACGGGCTTTAACCAAGGAACAATTACAAGAATTCTTTGTAGCTCAGGGAGATAAGTCCTTTCGTGGGTCTCAGGTTTACGAGTGGCTTTGGAACAAAAGTGCCCATAGTTTTGAAGATATGACCAATATTTCCAAGGCTACCAGACAGATGATGAAAGAGAATTTTGTGATCAATCATATTCGTGTAGATCAAATGCAAAGAAGTAGTGATGGCACTATTAAAAACGCCGTAAGACTTCATGATGATCTAACTGTAGAATCGGTATTAATTCCAACTTCTAAGAGGACTACTGCTTGTGTATCTTCACAGGTTGGATGTAGCTTGGATTGTAAATTTTGTGCAACTGCTACCCTAAAACGTATGCGTAATTTAAATCCAGATGAAATTTACGATCAGGTGGTGGCAATAGATAACGAAAGCAGGTTGTATTTTGATAGACCCTTGTCCAACATCGTGTTTATGGGCATGGGAGAGCCGCTTATGAATTACAACAACGTAATGAAGGCAGTAGAGAAGATCACTTCCAAAGAAGGCTTGGGGATGTCTTCCAAGCGTATTACCATTTCTACTTCCGGGGTTCCAAAAATGATCAAGAAATTGGCAGATGATGAAACTAAGGTAAAACTTGCGGTTTCGCTTCACTCTGCGATAGATGACATAAGAACCACTATAATGCCTTTTAATGCTACTTTTCCGTTGGTAGATCTTCGGGAAGCGCTGGAATATTGGTTTGAAAAGACCAAAAGCAGGATCACCTATGAGTATATTGTTTGGGAAGGGATCAACGATACCCGTAAAGATGCCGAAGCATTGGTGCAGTTCTGTAAATATGTGCCTTGTAAAGTGAATTTAATAGAATACAATCCGATAGATGATGGGGTTTTTCAGCAAGCTTCTTCAGAGGCAACACATATGTACGAGTCTCTCTTGGAGCGTAATGGAATTACCGTTACTGTAAGAAGGTCCAGGGGAAAAGATATAGATGCGGCATGTGGACAATTGGCAAACAAATCTTCATAAAATTCTAAAAATACCTAAACCATAATCTTTAGCTATATTTGATTCCGTATGAAGGTAATCTCACAAATAAAATTACCGGTAGAAAAAGAAATGGAACTTTTTGAAAAAAAGTTCTTCGAGTCCATGTCTTCAAAAGTGGCACTTTTAAACAGGATCACCCATTATATAGTTAACAGGAAAGGGAAGCAAATGCGCCCCATGTTCGTGTTTTTGGTGGCCAAAATGGTTTCTGAAGGACAGGTGAACGAGCGCACCTATCGTGGAGCTGCGGTGATAGAACTTATCCATACAGCAACCTTGGTTCATGATGATGTAGTGGACGACTCCAATAGAAGACGAGGTTTCTTCAGCATTAATGCACTTTGGAAAAATAAGATCGCCGTTTTGGTGGGAGATTATCTCCTCTCCAAAGGCTTGTTGCTTTCTATAGATAATAATGATTTCGATTTGTTGAAGATCATCTCTATTGCCGTGAAAGAAATGAGTGAAGGGGAGTTGCTTCAAATAGAAAAAGCCAGACGTTTGGATATTACCGAAGCTGTTTATTATGATATTATTCGCCAGAAAACGGCAACTTTAATTGCGGCTTGTTGTGGTTTAGGCGCTGCTTCAGTAAAACCGGAATCTTCAGAAATTGCTAAAATGCGCCGCTTTGGGGAACTTATTGGAATGGCATTTCAAATAAAAGATGACCTGTTCGATTATGGAGAAGAGCAAATAGGAAAACCAACCGGGATTGATATTAAAGAACAAAAAATGACACTCCCATTGATCTACGTGCTTAATAATTCTACTCCAAAAGAAAAAAAATGGATCATTAATTCTATCAAGAACCATAACAAGGATAAAAAGAGCGTGAAAGAAGTGATCGCTCTGGTAAAATCCAATGGCGGATTGGATTATGCCGTTACCAAAATGAAGGAATATCAAAAAGAAGCACTTTCTATCCTGAACGATTATCCGGAATCTACATATAAAGATTCCCTTGTCCTGATGGTGAACTACGTGATAGAGCGGAAAAAATAATGTCTTCAATAAACAATTGTCAATTGTCACATCGAGCGGAGTCGAGATGTCATTATCAAAACAAATAAATTCCTCACCTAAAAAGCCATTTTTCAAACTTTATTCAAAAATAAATAAATACCTAGGCAACCTTTTGTAATTTTCTTGCGTCTATATAAATAGATGGCTTTGGTTTTTCGGGTTCGCCTCGATTTTAAAATTAGTTTTCGAAACAGATGCCTTGTGAGGGAACTTACAAGTAATTGAAATAAGCTTAGTGAAAGTAATACCTCTTTTTAAAAACGAAAAGCAATTAATTGCAAGAGCTGCGAAAAACCATCGCGATGCCCAACAGCATCTCTATGACAAACATTCTGGTAAAATGTTGAGCGTTTGCAGAATGTATATCAAAGATCTTCAGCATGCCGAGGATGCCATGTTAACGGGATTTTTTAAGGTGTTCACACATTTAAAAGATTTTAAACATGAAGGTAGTTTTGAAGGTTGGGTGAGAAAGATCATGATACGAGAGTCAATTTCTTTTCTTCGGAAAAAAAATGAGCTGGAGTTTCAGGAAGAAATGGAATCTGTGAAAAGTGAAGGATTTGATGCTATTCAGGCTGAAATAGATGCAGAGCATATTCAGCAATTAATAGATGAATTACCGGAAGGCTATAAATCGGTTTTTGTGCTCTATGCAGTTGAGGGGTATAAGCACGCAGAAATTGCAGAATTACTTAAAATAACGGTTGGGACTTCAAAATCCCAATTGTTTAAAGCGAAGAAAATGTTACAGGAACAATTAGAGCTAAAAAACACTTCAAGTTATGGAAACTGAAAGATTTGAAGATAAAATAAAACAGCAGTTGCAGGCTCGGGAGATCGCTCCATCTGCGGGAAGTTGGGAGAAACTAAGTGATAAATTAGATTCGACCCAAGAAAAGAAAAGACCAGTTGCATTTTGGATGGGAATTGCTGCAAGTATCATTGGTGGAATTTTGATCTTAAGTTTGGTTTTTAATAACTCAACTCCTTCAGGTTCACCAAAAATGGTGGATATGCCTAAAGATGAAGTGAAAATCGAGAAAACTCCAGCAGAATCTTCAAAAGAGATTTTTACTGAAGTTCAGAAAGAGGCAGAACAAGTGGCTATTTCAGAAAATACAGATGAATTAGCTATTCCAAAAAATAATGAAAGAACGTCTTTAGTAAAAAATAGAGGGGAAATAGTAGGTTTGGATAATAAGGCTTTGCTAAAAGAACAAAAGATAAGCACATCTATAGAACCTACCACCGATAAATTACTGGACTTAACAATAAACGATGCCTTGGCAAATGTACTTGCGCAAACCAAAAACGGAGAAACCGTTACAGATGCTGAGGTGAATATGTTGCTTGCAGAAGCGGCCGCTAAAATTAGCCAGGAGCAGTATAAAACAGATGTTGCAGTAGGAAAGGTGAACCCTGAGGAACTCTTGCAAGATGTAGAATTTGAAATGGACAATTCCTTTCGCGACAAGATTTTTGAGATGCTAAAAGAAGGATACTCAAAAGCGAGGACCGCAGTTGCAAACAGGAATTATTAAGTAGGATAGAATTAGCCATTATATCATCACAAAGATTTGAAAGTAAAATTCAATAAACTTGCCACAAGCCCATGAGGCATAAATTGAAAAACACTTTTAAAAATTCGAGGCAAGCCTCGGGGAATAAAACCCTCAATGAGGGATTAAATCATTCATCAATCAAGTCCAATAAGCCACCTCTTCCAAAGAGGAGGTAGGCAGAGGACATTTAAAAACCAACATCATCATGAAAACAATTATCGTAACTCTTAGCCTTATTATGTTCAGTTTTGCCATGCAGGAGATGCAAGCGCAAAATGACAGTATTCCTTCCAATTCAAAAGATTCATTATACATTAAAAGTGAGTTTTTTGAAAAACAAAAACAAAAGATTATTGAAGAGGAAAAAGTAGCGTTAAAACTTGATCTAGAAGGTATCGCTTACAGATTAGAAAATAATTTGATCACTCCGGATCAGGCAAGTTCAATGAAAATAAAAGCAGCTGAAAAACGAGCATTAAATATAGAAAATAGAATAGCCATTTTAGAAAATGAGATAGCTTTGGAGGGGAGAAATAAGCATACAGATTATCTAGGTATTTTTGATAATGGTAAAATAATAGATTTGAATATTAATACAAGTGATGGAAAACGTATTTTTGATCGCAGGACTACCAGTGATCTTGTACTTGCTGCAGGTTTCAATAATGTGATCTCAGATGAAAACTCTTTGGATGATTCCGACTTTAAAATAGGTGGAAGCCGCTTTTTTGAAATTGGATGGGCTTGGAAAACAAGGGTATTTCAAAATACAAATTGGCTACGCGTAAAATATGGGGTTTCCTTTCAATTCAATGGATTAAAACCTACAGACAATAGATACTTTGTTGAAAATGGAGATCTAACAGAATTGGAAGAATTTGAATACGATTTGGATAAATCTAAGTTTAGAACAGATAATCTGGTATTTCCTTTACATTTTGAATTTGGACCTTCCAAGAAGACAGAAGGAGCAGATTATTTTAGATTCAGCACCAAAAACCAGTTTAAAATAGGAGTTGGTGGCTACGCCGGATTCAATATTGGGGAGCGCCAAAAACTAAAATATAAGGTAGATGGTGATAAAAAGAAGGATAAGTTGAAAGGTAACTACAATACCAATGATTTTGTATATGGTTTAAGCAGTTATGTAAGCCTTGGAGGAACGGCACTTTATATAAAATATGATCTAAATCCTTTATTTGACGATCCTAATTTGGAAATGCGGAACATCTCCCTTGGTTTGCGTTTTGACATAGATTAAGTACCATCTGCTAAGTTGGAGAAAGGGACTATTTCTAGCAATAGAAAAATAGTCTCTTTTTTTATTTATTGTTACATTTGGTTCAACTTACAAATTATATTTTCCTAAAATAGTTGATTTCAAAAAACACCATAGACCAAGTTTTTGAAACCGCCCGGGTAGAGGAGGTTTTGGGCGATTTTGTGCAGTTGAAAAAATCTGGATCTAATTTCAAGGGTTTAAGTCCGTTTACCGATGAACGTTCGCCAAGTTTTATGGTTTCTCCCGTGAAACAGATCTGGAAAGATTTTTCCAGTGGAAAAGGAGGGAATGTCGTGGCCTTTTTGATGGAGCACGAACACTTCACCTATCCCGAGGCTATAAAATATCTCGCCAAGAAGTATAATATAGAGATTGAAGAGACCGAGCAGACCGACGAGCAGAAACAACTTTTAGATGAACGTGAAAGTATGTACCTGGTTTCTGAATTTGCCAGTACGTATTTTCAGAATACCATGCTTAAAACCGATCAAGGGAAAGCCATTGGTCTTGGTTATTTTAAAGAACGCGGTTTTACAGATGAAACCATCAAAAAATTCGGACTAGGTTATTGTTTGGACGAATGGGATGCGTTTACTTCCGAAGCGATCCGCAAAGGCTACAAATTGGATTATCTGGAAAAAACCGGATTGACCATCGTAAAGGGCGAAAAGCAATTCGATAGGTTTAAAGGAAGGGTAATGTTCCCTATCCAATCCATGTCTGGTAGGGTTCTTGGATTTGGAGGGAGGATCTTGACGAGCGATAAAAAAGCAGCTAAATATTTAAACTCCCCAGAAAGCGATATTTACCATAAGAGCAACGTGCTTTATGGTATTTATCATGCAAAGCAATCCATTGCGAAGGAAGATAACTGTTATTTGGTGGAAGGGTATACAGATGTAATCCAGTTTCATCAAAGTGGAATCGAAAATACCGTTTCTTCTTCTGGTACCGCCTTAACGTCAGAGCAAATAAGGCTTATCAATCGGCTCACCAAGAATATTACCGTGCTTTTTGATGGAGATGCAGCAGGAATGCGTGCAGCCATTCGCGGGATCGATCTGATCTTGGAGCAAGGGATGAATGTAAAAGTGGTGGTTTTCCCAGATGGCGAAGATCCAGATAGCTTTGCAAAGAAGAATTCCCAAACCGAATTGGAGGAATATTTAGAAGAAAATTCAAAAGATTTTATAGAATTCAAGGCTTCTCTTTTATATCAAGATGCGAAGAACGATCCTGTGAAGCGTGCAAATTTAATTCATGATATGGTTTCGAGTATTGCAAAGATCCCAAATCAAATTCAGCAGGAAGTCTATATTCAGGAATGTTCCAGGATCATGGATATTTCTGAAGAAGTGTTGTTTTCCACTTTGTCCCAACTGCTGGTTAAAGAAGGGAAAAACACTTCCCAAAATAAAGGAAACAAAAAAACTTTTGAAGTAGTAAAGGAGGCAACCTCTCCGCAAACAAAGGTCGATGAGCTATTTGTGCTGGAAAGAAAAATAATCAGCCTCTTGCTTTTATATGGATCTGTGGAGGAGGAATTTGAAGACCTGGTTTGGAAAGAGAATAAACAGGGAGAATTGGTTTTAGAGCCCGAAGTACAAAAAGCGAAGGTTTTTGAGAAGATCTATTTGGATCTTCAGGAAGATGAGGTGGCCTTTACCAATGAACTCTTTAAGGAATTATACGGACTTGTGATAGCTAAGCTGAATGAGGAAGGCAAGCTCACCCTAGAAACCTTCGTGAATGAACTGGATGCTAAATTATCTGGTGAGGTTACCAATATCTTGATGGAAGAGGAACAGTATATCCTACATGATTGGGAACGTATGGATATCATGGTAAAGCAAAAAGATGCCAGTATTGCCAGATTGGTAAATGAGACTATCCTTGCGCTTAGGCGTTTTTTAATTACCAAAAAGATCGATGAATTATCCAAAGAAATTAAAGAAGCATCTACTGTAGATGGTGCGCCAAGTTCTCTGGATGATATTATTGATTATTTTTCGCTTAAGAAAATTCTTTCCGATAAGTTGAACCGTGTTATGTAACGCGAAGTTGTAGCAATCTAGATTGGTTAATAAGATCGGCTAGGTTATCTACTTTAAGTTTCTTCAGCAACCTGGTCTTATAAGTACTCACAGTTTTCTCATTGATGTCCAAGGCTTCGGCGATATCTTTGTTCCGTTTACCATTAGAAAGTAAATTAAGAACTTCGGTTTCCCTGGTAGATAACCTTTTGAATTTCGCGATTAAACCATTTCCGTGTGTAGCTCCAGAGTTTATTTTATCGGTTATATTCTTGTTCAAGTAAATCCCACCTCTTGCCACTTGTTGGATTGCATTAAAAAGTTTCTCTATAGAAGCTGTTTTAGATAAATAACCGGACGCACCTGCTTTTATCGCACTTAATGCATACATTTCCTCGGGGTGACAACTAAAAACCAAAATCCTAATTCTGGGAAATTCGGTTTTAATGGTGCGCAGCGCAGTAATTCCATTTATCTCTGGTAGGTCTATTTCTATCACTAGAACGTCTGGAGAATGAATTCTTAGGGATTTTGTTAGCTCATTGCTGTTGGTTACGCTTCCAATAACGTTTAGTTCATTTTGCTCCCTAAGTAAGGATTCTATTCCTTCACGTGTAATAGGATGGTGGTCTGCAATTAAAATTGTACTCATAGGAATGTGTTGGCTTAGACTACAGCAGCAGGTATGCCCGTTAGTTCGATTGTTAGATGAATTAATTTAAAATTACCAGTTTAATCTTTTAATAGAACCACTCAACTCATTTAATCGATAAAAAGTTTAATTTTTAAGATTAATGGGGATTTCGCAAAGGGGTATTGGAACCATTTTATGCTTATTTGCTTTATTCCTGCTTTTGAAGATCTCAAAAACTTCGTGTTCTCTTCCAGAATAATCTTCGACATTCATTCCCAATCGGTCCATTTCCATTGCCCATTCCAGTTCGTCGTAGCTCGCTCCAATTTGGTCTTCGTCACTTCTGCTATCCCCAAACAGTCCATCTGTAGGGGCTGCATTCAAAATCTCTTCACTTATATTTAAGAACCTTCCAATTTCGTAAACTTCGCTTTTCATTAAGTCTGCAATAGGGCTTAAATCTACTCCACCATCTCCATACTTGGTGTAAAATCCTACACCAAAATCTTCAACTTTATTGCCGGTTCCGGCCACCAAATATTTATGTAAACCAGCAAAATAATATAAGGAGGTCATACGCAATCTTGCTCTCGTATTTGCTAAAGTGAGTTCGATATTTGGGTTTTCCCCTTCAAAAGGCACTGCTTCCCTAAATTGTTCGAAAACAGGGGTGAGATCTACAGCTAAGTTGGTAACATTGGCAAAATGTTCTTTTAAATAGGCAATATGGTATTGGGCCCGTCCCACTTGGGTAAGGGCTTGGTGGATTGGCATTTCTACACACAAGGTGCGCATTCCGGTTTTGGCACATAGGGCTGAAGTAACGGCCGAGTCTATCCCTCCACTTATCCCGACAATAAATCCATTCATATTGGCTGCGGTCGCATAGTCTTTTAACCAATCTACAATGTGATTTACTACCTTTTCAGTTTGCATAATTTTGGGTGTTTAAATTTCTAAGTAATACCTTTGCAAGCAAATTTAGCAAGTTTAAAGTAGTATTAAAAACCGCCTGCGTTAAAGGCTTCACAATAATAACATATGTTTAGATTATTTGGGGTTGTCTTTTTGATTTTAATTTTGGTTGCCTGCGAATCACGGTCAGAAGAGGAGAAAGAGATCGAGAAGATATCCATAGATCTACAAGTAACTCGTTTCGACAAGAAATTCGCACAGGTCACGGCAGATAATTTACCTCAATTAAAAGCTGAATACCCTTATTTGTTTCCTGAAAAATTTACAGATAGTATGTGGCTTGCAAAAGCCAATGATACCATTCAGCAAGAATTAAATGAAGAGGTGGAAAAAGCCTTCCCTGATTTTTCTTCGGAAGAAGATGGGTTATATGCCCTTTTTCAGCATGCTAAATATTACTTTCCATCTTTTAAGGTTCCACATGTAATCACGATTACTTCTGAAGTGGATTATAGAAATAAAGTGTTATTGACTCCAGATTATTTATTCATTTCGTTAGATACATATTTAGGAAAAGAGCACCCGTTTTATATAGGATTACAGGAATATCTAAAAAAGAATTTTGAAAAAGACCAGATCCTTCCAGATATTGCCAATGAGATCGCAGAGGTGTATGTGCCTCAGCCTGATTCTAAAACTTTTTTGGCGCATATGCTTTACTACGGTAAAATCCTTTATTTAAAAGATCGCTTTTTGCCAAAGGTAGCCGATCATAATAAAATTGGATATACAGAAGAAGAATTGAAGTGGGCACTTGAAAATGAGGAAGAAATATGGAGATATTTCGTTGAAAAAGAAGTGATATTCGATACGAATCCTGAACTGTATTCCAGGTTCCTTTATCCTGCTCCATTTTCTAAATTCTATTTAGAACTGGATGCAGAATCCCCGGCAAGATTAGGACAGTTTATAGGCTGGCAAGTGATACGGCGATATATGGACAAAAATGAGCTGAGTATTCAGGAAATGCTGACTACAGATGCAGAAACAATTTTTAATAAGGCAAATTATAAACCAAAGAAATAATGGCAGAATTCAAGAAATCTGAAATCAATATTGAAGTTATATTAGATGAGAATAAAGTTCCCGAAGAATTGTACTGGAGCGCAGACGATGGAGCTATCCATAAAGAGGAAGCTAAAGCCATGATGTTGTCCATGTGGGATGGCAAGCAGCAAGAAACTTTACGCATAGACCTATGGACCAAAGATATGCCTGTAGATGAAATGAAGAAGTTCTTTCATCAAACACTGGTTGCAATGAGCGATACTTTTAATAGAGCTACACAAGACGAAAAAATGACCGCTACCATGAAGGATTTCTGCGATTATTTTGCTGAAAAAATGGAGTTGAAGCAGTAGTTGTTAAAGTTGAGGTGAATATATTTAATATATTCGTTCTATGACAGAATAAACCTTTTGTCACCCTGTCCCGAAGCCTCGGGATATTTCAGGGTCTCAATATTATCTTCATTTACACTCAATAAAGATTCGGAAACAACCGAACGCTCGGGACAGAATGACCTTCTTGTTTGGTTTGATATTTTATTGGCAAGCAAATCAATATATAAACCCCAACAATTTTAAAATTGTTGGGGTTTTTTTATATTTAAATGAGTCGGTGGACTCTTTTATCCATTCATGGAGATCAAAAACTCTTCGTTGTTTTTCGTTTGTTTAAAACGCTGATTTATAAATTCCATTGCTTCCACAGGGTTCATATCTGCAAGATACTTTCTCATTACCCACATGCGTTGTAAGGTCGTTTCGTCAAGAAGCAAGTCGTCACGACGTGTACTTGAAGAAGTAAGGTCTATAGCAGGGAAAATTCTTCTGTTTGCAATCTTTCTGTCCAGTTGTAGTTCCATGTTTCCGGTACCTTTGAACTCTTCAAAGATAACTTCATCCATTTTAGAACCAGTATCTGTTAAAGCAGTTGCAATAATAGAAAGAGATCCGCCATTTTCAATATTTCTGGCAGCACCAAAGAAACGTTTTGGTTTATGTAAAGCATTTGCATCTACACCACCACTTAATACCTTACCACTGGCAGGTTGAACGGTGTTGTATGCTCTTGCCAAACGGGTAATGGAATCAAGTAAAATCACTACATCATGCCCGCATTCTACCATTCTCTTTGCTTTTTCCAAAACGATGTTGGCAACTCTTACATGCTCATGAGCTTCCCTATCAAAAGTAGAAGCAACAACTTCTCCTTTAACGTTACGTTGCATATCTGTTACTTCTTCTGGACGCTCATCTATTAAAAGAATTATTTGATATACTTCTGGATGATTGGCCGCAATTGCATTTGCAATATCCTTAAGCAACATTGTTTTACCAGTTTTTGGCTGGGAAACAATCATTCCACGTTGTCCTTTTCCAATTGGAGAAAACAAGTCCATGATTCTTGTAGAAACGGTACTCTGTCTTTCTGCAATGTTGAATTTCTCCTTTGGGAATAAAGGGGTCAAATGCTCAAAAGAAATACGGTCACGAACCACTTGTGGGTCCAACCCATTAATTTTGCTGATTTTTATAAGCGGAAAATATTTTTCTCCTTCTTTTGGAGGCCTAATTTGTCCTAAAACAGTATCTCCGGTTTTCAGCCCGAATAATCTAATTTGAGATTGGGATACATATATATCATCTGGAGAAGAAAGGTAATTATAATCTGAAGATCTTAGGAAACCATAGTTATCCTGCATAATATCCAGAACTCCTTCACTTTCTATGATCGCATCAAATTCATAGTCTGGTTCGCGGTACCTATTTCTACTATCCCTATTTCCATTGTTCTTAGAGCTTCCCGAGTTATTGCCATCAGCTCTATTCCCATCAGATCTGTTTCCTCTGTTGTCCTTAGAATCTTTTCTAGGTTCTCTAGAGGATCTGGTGTCTCGGGAAGTGTTTTGTTTATCGTCCTTTTTTACAGGCTGATTTTTATGAACAGGACGCTTTGGAGCATCACTCGATCTTTCCTGTCTTGGTTTTCTTTCTGTAGTTCGTTCCTGAGAAGTTTCTTTGGAAACCGGTTTAGTTTCATCAGTCTTATCAGAAGTAGCCGAAGGTTTTGCTTCAGGTTCCTTCTTGCTAGGATTTGGTGTTGCTTTTTTAGCGGGTTTGCTTTTGGTCCTGGTCTTTGCAGGGCTCTTGCTTTTCGGACTAGCGGAGCTATCCGGTTTGGCTGGGCTTTCATCTTTCAATGCCTCTTTCACTTTAGTTGGGTTTGCTGCCTGATAATCCAGAATCTGGTATACCAAATCGAGCTTTTTAACCGTTTTGTATTTAGGGACATTTAATGATTTGGCGATATCCTGAAGCTCAGGAAGCTTTTTAGCTTTTAAATCTGAAATTTCAAACATGAATAAGATTGTGTTTGTTTATTGTAAACTTCTCGGGGAAGAATCGAAAAAAAAATTTGGAGACTTAAGTAACCTACTTTGAATTGGTTACATATTCTTACTGCAATAATACAACTTTATTTTAAATTTTTGAATACCATTTCTAAAAAGAAACACTTATTTTTGCTGTCCAAATAGAGGTAATATCATGTTGCAACGTATTCAAACTATTTATTTATTTCTTGCCGCTTTAATAAGTGGTGTTTTAATATTTTTTGTTTCTTTGTGGAGCAATGAAGCGGGAGAATCCATTTTTGTTGAAGAAGTGTTGGTAGCGATGGGCCTTTTCTTAGGCTCTGCAGTTCTTTCTTTTATTAGTATATTTTTATTTAAAAACAGAAAGCTTCAATTTGTTTTGGGGCGAATCAATATATTATTAAACTTTTTTTTGCTAGGAGTTTTTGTGTATTGGTCTCTAAGTGTACCTGGAGAGATGGAAATCTCCGAGAAGGGTATTGGGATGTTTATTCCTGTTCTTTCTATCGTTTTTTTAGTTTTGGCCAATAAGGCCATAAAAAAGGATGAAGATCTCGTAAAATCTGTAGACCGGTTACGATAAAACCTATTATCTTAGTGTTATTAGTGCGTAGAAAACCCGAAGTGAAAGCTTCGGGTTTTTTTATGCCCACAAGTGGGTTTAAATTTTGAAGATTTTTTTCAATCCACACACTTATTGCCTTAGAACATTTAAAATGGCATTTAACTCTCCAGTTCTATCACTTCCAAATCGAAAATAGTGCTTCCTTCAACTTTAAAACGTAGCATGGTCCTCTTTTTATGAAATCCATATTTTCCTGCTGCGCCGGGATTCATATGTAGTAGTTGAAGGGATTTATCATTCATCACCTTTAAAATATGCGAATGTCCACTTATAAATAATTTTGGCGGATTTTTCTTGATTTCTTCTTTGACCGCGGGCGAATATCGCCCGGGATAACCACCAATATGGGTGATCCAAACATCCAGCTCTTCGCATAGAAAACGTTGATTCAATGGAAATTCCTTTCGGATTTCATGATTGTCTATATTTCCAAAGACAGCCTTCAAAGGTTTTAACGCTTTAATTTGGTCGGTTACTTTTGGATCCCCTATATCGCCAGCATGCCATACTTCATCTGCTTCTTTTACATAGTGTAAAATTCGGTCGTCTATATGACTATGGGTATCGCTTAATAATAAAATCTTTTTCAAATCTTAAATTCTAATTTTTGGTTTTTCTGAAAACTGATTAATGAACCCTGATAGGGTTACGAAGTTTGCCGTATCTTTGCAGGCAATCACGTAAAAGTATCAATTTAGATTGAGATATTTTATAGAACTGGCGTATAATGGGAAGGCATATCATGGTTGGCAATATCAACCAAATGCTATTTCCGTACAAGAAATTTTGGAGAAAGTCCTTTTAACCGCATTGCGGGTGGAAACTCCCGTAGTTGGTGCTGGAAGAACCGATGCCGGGGTTCATGCCAGTGAATATTTCGCACATTTCGACAGTAAAGAGATTAAGCATAAAGATAAATTGATTTATAAGCTGAATTCCTTACTGCCAGATGATATTGCCGTGTACGATCTCATTGAAGTTAGCGACGAAGCACATGCACGCTTTAATGCTACTGGTAGAAGTTATGCGTACTATGTGGTGCAGCAAAAGGATCCATTTAGATTTGAAACTGCTCATTATGTGAAAAACGGGTTGGATGTAAATAAAATGAATGAGGCAGCAGGCACCTTATTAAATTATACAGATTTTAAATGTTTTTCCAAATCCAAAACCGATGTGCACACCTATAATTGTAAGATCATTTCGGCACAATGGGTAAGGGAAAAGGACGTTTTGATATTTAAGATCTCGGCAGATAGGTTCTTGCGGAATATGGTAAGGGCAATTGTGGGCACATTATTGGAAATAGGTTTAGGTAAAACTCCCGTTTCCAGGTTGCATGAAATAATAGAAAGCAGGGACAGGCAGGAAGCGGGAACCTCTGTTCCGGCAAAAGCACTGTTCCTTGTTAAAATTGAATATCCAACATCTATTTTAAATAAATAAATGGCAGCAGCTA
The DNA here is from genome assembly GCF_007827275.1 of Gillisia sp. Hel_I_86. NCBI lineage: Bacteria > Pseudomonadati > Bacteroidota > Flavobacteriia > Flavobacteriales > Flavobacteriaceae > Gillisia > Gillisia sp. Hel_I_86. The sequence continues at coordinate 2,463,888 of NZ_VISE01000001.1, forward strand.
CAGGTAACGCATTTGATTTTGGTCTTTTTAAAAGACTTATAAAATATACGAATCCATATAAGTGGACATTTTATTTTGTGGCCTTGGCTGCCATATTGTTGTCCTTTTTTGCGGTTTTAAGGCCTTATTTACTTCAAATAACCATAGATGATTCCATAATTCCCAAAGACAATGATAATCTGGTTTTCTATATCTCCCTGATGTTGGCAGTCTTATTTCTAGAGGTGATCTTTCAGTTCCTCTTTATTTATTTTGCCAACTGGCTGGGGCAGGAAGTGGTACGCGATCTAAGAGTGAATTTGTTTAGGCATATGCTTCAGTTTAAAATGAAGTATTACGATAAATCTGCAGTTGGGAGGCTGGTAACTCGAGCGGTAAGTGATATTGAAACCATCGCAAGTATCTTTAGCGAAGGGCTGTTTATGATTGCCAGTGATCTCTTAAAAATGTTGGTTGTTCTTGGATTTATGTTCTATAAAAGTTGGCAGTTAACCTTATTGGTTTTAATAGTTTTGCCCTTTATTTTATACGCAACCCGGATTTTTCAGAAAAAAATGAAGATCGCTTTTGAAGATGTTCGAAATCAGGTTGCGAACTTAAACACCTTTGTACAAGAGCGTATTACAGGTATGAAAATCGTTCAGATTTTTACAAGGGAAGATGTTGAATATCAGAATTTTAAAGATATTAATAAAAAACATAAAAGCGCTTGGATTAAGACCGTTTGGTATAACTCCATTTTCTTTCCCATTGCAGAGATGTCTACTTCCATCACTATTGGTTTAATAGTTTGGTATGGTGGTTTGCGAGTGGTAGAAAGCGATGCGCTTAGTTTGGGAATTATTATCATGTTTATTGAACTGGCTCAAATGCTCTTTAGGCCACTTCGTCAAATAGCCGATAAATTCAATACCCTTCAAATGGGGATGGTTGCTGCCAATAGGATTTTTGCGATTCTGGACACAGACTCTGTGATTAAGGATACCGGGACCAAAGCGATATCAAATTTAAAAGGAGAAATTGAATTTGAAAATGTTCGATTTGGATATGATGAAGGCGAAGAAGTGCTTAAAGGAGTTTCTTTTAAAGCTGAACTTGGTGAAACCATCGCTATTGTTGGGGCTACGGGAGCCGGCAAGTCTACGGTGATCAATTTGCTGAATAGGTTTTATGAAATTGATGCCGGAAGGATTTTGGTAGACGGAATGGATATTAAGGATATCACCCTCAAAACATTGCGGGCGGAGATTGCAGTAGTATTACAAAATGTGTTTTTATTTGCAGATACAATCCTGAATAATATCACGCTTCATAATCCTGAGGTTAGCGAAGAAGATGTGATAAAAGCTGCAAAGGAGATTGGAATTCATGAATTTATAAGCTCATTGCCAAATGGCTATCACTATAATGTAAAGGAACGGGGAGTGATGCTTTCATCTGGGCAACGCCAACTCATCTCATTTTTAAGGGCTTATGTGTCTAACCCTAGTATTTTGGTGCTGGATGAAGCAACCTCCTCTGTAGATTCTTACAGCGAGCAGTTGATCCAGGATGCAACAGATAAAATTACGGCGAACAGAACGTCCATAGTGATCGCTCATAGATTGGCAACCATCAAAAAAGCAAATAGGATTTTGGTGATGGATGCCGGAAAAATAGTTGAAATAGGGACGCACAAACAACTCTTGAAGGTTGCTAATGGTTTCTATAAGAATTTATATGAAGTGCAATTTATGGCAGAAGAGGAGTCTATTTAACCCTCATTGAGGGTTTGAGCGAAAAATTCCCCGAGGTTTACCTCAAATTTGTCAAAAGTGTTTCTAGTACATACCTCGTGGACTTACTCCGAGGTTTTTGATTTGCTTCTCGAGGTATCAGGTAAGATCTTCTTTCAGTTTATTCACCAACTCGTTGGTGTCTTCAAAAATGACAAATTCACCATCCTTTAAATAAGAGATCTGTCCGTTTTCCTCACTTACTACCAATGCCAGGGCATCTGTTTTTTCAGTAATCCCGACAGCGGCGCGATGCCTTAACCCAAATCTTAAGGGGATGGATCTATCGTTAGATACAGGAAGTATGACTCTTGTGGCGGTGATTTTATTATCTTCAATAATCATGGCGCCATCGTGAAGTGGGGAATTTTTGAAAAACACCGACTCAATGATTGGCTGATTCAATTCAATATTCATGGCATCCCCGGAAATTTTAATAAAGTCCAGTTTTGTGCTTTTTTGAATTACAATAAGGGCGCCGGTATAAGATCTCGCCATGCTTTCGCAGGCTTTCACTATCGCATTGAGGTTGGTTTTTATTTGCGTGTCGTCTTTCACAAACTTAAATTGCCTGAAGAATTTTCTTCTCTGTGTGAAGTTTGTGGAGCCAATCATCAGCAAGAATTTACGTATTTCCTGCTGAAAAACCACAATTAGGGCGAACATTCCCACCCCAATGAATTCTCCCAGCACGCTGCTTAAAAGTTCCATTTGAAGCAATTCTGTAAGCTTCCACATAAGGTAAACGATCACGATACCAATAAAGATGTTTACTGCAACCGTCCCTTTTACAAGCTTGTATAGATAGTAAAGCAATATTGCAACAAAAACAATGTCTACAATATCCAGAATACGAAGGTTTAAGAAATCCAAATTTTAAGGCTTTGTGTAAAAATAGAAAATTAGAATGTAAGCTGACTCATTAATTTTACGGTTTCCATAGCTTCTTTTACATCGTGCACACGTAAAATGTTGGTGCCATTGGCAATTGCCATCGTATTTAGAACTGTGGTTCCATTAAGTGCCTCTAGCGGAGAACAACCCAAAGTTTTATAAATAGTGGATTTTCGGGATAACCCAGCAAGGATGGGAAGCCCTAGCACCTTGAACTTCCTGAGATTGGAAAGCAATTCAAAATTCTGATCTATATTTTTGGAAAACCCAAACCCGGGATCTACAATTATATCATTGATTCCCAAAGCCCTCGCAGCCGAGATTTTTTCAGAAAAATAAAATAGTAGCTCTTGAGTAAGGTCTGTATAGTCCTTAAGATTTTTCATGGTTTTTGGGTTGCCCCGCATGTGCATCATGATATATGGAACCTGAAATTCTGCAACCACTTTCAGCATATTTTCATCCAGGTTTCCGGCAGAAATATCGTTTACCATGGCCGCACCGGCTTTCAAAGCTTCAGTCGCAACTGTACTTCTAAAAGTATCTATGGAGATAATGCTTTCAGGGAAATTCTTGAGAATAGCTTGAATGGCTGGGATTATACGATCTAATTCTTCAGCTTCAGAAATATCTTGGGCGCCGGGCCTTGTGCTATATCCTCCAATATCTAAAAATGTGGCTCCTTGTTCCAACATTTCTTCAGCAGTTTTAAGCAAGGTTAATAATGACACATTTCGACTTTCAGAATAGAAGGAGTCTGGGGTAATGTTAAGGATCCCCATTACTTTGGGGGTTGCTAAGTCTATTAAAGTACCTTTACAGTTAATGGTCATGGCGGAATTTATAATATTTCTTCTGAAAAGAGGAGGCTAAATTAACTTTGACTATCTAAATTATTTGCCCGAAATTTACGCAAATTAGAATAGTTCTATGAAGGATACCTCAAAACAATACGATGCGGTAATTAAAACTTGTCGCGAGTTGTTTGTAAATAAAATGAAAGATTACGGTTGTGCATGGCGCATTTTAAGGCTTCCGTCTTTAACAGACCAGATTTTTATTAAAGCACAACGCATAAGAAGCCTTCAGGAGAATGGGGTAAGGAAAGTAGAAGAAGACGAAAAACCGGAATTTATAGGGATCATCAATTATTCAATAATGGCATTAATTCAGTTGGAACTGGGAATTGCTACGCAACCAGATCTATCAGTAGAGGAAGCAATGAGGCTGTATAATGAGAAAATCAAGTTTACAAAGGAGTTAATGGAAAATAAAAACCATGATTACGGGGAAGCTTGGCGGGATATGCGGGTGAGTTCCTTGACAGATCTTATTATCCAGAAATTGCTTAGGGTTAAACAAATCGAGGACAATAGAGGTAAAACGCTTGTAAGCGAGGGGATAGATGCCAATTACCAAGATATGATAAATTATGCGGTCTTTGCCATGATTTTAATGGAAGGAAATACTGCCTGAAAAGTAGAAATAAATGAAGATATTTGTTGGGGTTGCCAGAATATTTGTGGGCATTTTGTTTATAATCTCCGGATTTATAAAGCTGAATGATCCAATAGGATTTTCTTTTAAGCTTCAGGAATATTTTAGTGCAGAAGTATTAAATATAGAGGTTTTAGTGCCTTTTGCGCTGGTAATTGCTATTTTTCTTGTTATTTTTGAATTGGTGCTAGGGATCATGCTTATTATAGGATACTTGCCAAAATTCACACTTTGGAGCCTCCTGTTAATGATCGTGTTCTTCACTTTTCTTACATTTTATTCGGCATATTTCGATAAGGTTAAAGATTGTGGGTGCTTTGGGGATGCGTTGCCGCTCACACCATGGCAGTCCTTTTATAAAGATGCCATCTTATTAGGGCTTATTTTACTGCTTTTCTTTAATAGAAAGTTGATTGCTCCAATATTTGCTCCAGTTTCCCATAGATGGATCATTTTCTTGTCGTTTATGCTTTGTTTTATTTTTGCTTATTATGTGCTTATGCATTTACCGGCAATAGATTTTAGAGCTTATAAAGTGGGCAATAATTTGCTGGAGGAGATGAAAATCCCAAAGGATGCTAAAAAAGCGGTTTATGAATATCGTTGGAAATTTGATAGGAATGGAGAAGAGGTACTTATTAAAAATTCTGGGGCTTATCCTAATGTAAAAGGTGAATATGTGGGTGTAGAAACAGCTTTAATTTCTGAAGGATTTAAACCGAAAATCCCGGATTTTTCAATTTTAAAAGATGGACAGGATATTACTAAGGAGATCTTGAGCAAAAAGAAATTGCTGCTCATAGTTGCCTACGATCTAAGAAAAACGGAGAGAGAAGGTTTTAGTGCCATAAAAGAATTGAGCGGGAAAGCACTTAAAAAGGGATATACGGTAGTGGGGTTAACCGCTTCCGGAGATGATCTTAAAAAAGAGATCACTTCTAAATTTAGTTTGAAATTTGATTTTTATCAGAGCGATGAAACAGTGCTTAAGACAATTGTTCGGGCAAACCCTGGGATCCTGACATTAATGAATGCCACAATAACCCAGAAAAAGCATTGGGGAGATGCATTAGAAATAGATTTAAAATAATTTAATTGAATTGAATATACTTTTTATACCAGTAATTACTTTTGACTAATCTATATTTAGGTTTTTCGTCATGCTGAACTTGTTTCAGCATCCCAGTAATACGGGAGGAGACCCTGAAACAAGTTCAGGGTGACGAGATGGGGAGATGCATCAGAGATAGATTTATAATAATTTAAAATATATATAATGAGAAAAAATATAGTTGCAGGAAACTGGAAAATGAACAATGACCTGGCTGAAACGCAGGAACTGATCTCACATTTAAAGCTGCAAATGGTTAAGGAACCAACCTGCGAGGTTTATGTGGCACCTTCTTTTGTGAATTTATATAACACCTTTCAGTCGCTTAAAGGAACTGTGGTAAAAGTTGCTGCCCAAAATATGCATTATGCAGCAAGCGGTGCATACACCGGAGAGGTTTCAGCAAAAATGTTAAAGAGTATTGGGGTGAATACCGTGATTTTAGGCCATAGTGAACGTAGAGCACTTTTTAACGAAACCGATGAATTGCTGGCAAAAAAAGTAAATACAGCGCTTAAAAATGATATGGAGATTATTTTTTGTTTCGGGGAAGAACTGAAAGAAAGGAAATCTGAAAAGCATTTCGAGGTTGTGAAAGAGCAGCTCGAAAATGGCTTATTTCATGTGAGTAAAGATTCCTGGAAAAATATTGTTCTTGCCTACGAACCAGTTTGGGCCATTGGAACAGGAGAAACAGCATCTCCTGAGCAAGCTCAGGAAATGCATAAATATGTAAGAGGTTTGGTTGCAAATAAGTTTGGGGACGAGATCGCTCAGGATGTTTCTATTTTATATGGTGGTAGTGTGAAACCTGGTAATGCCGCAGAGATCTTTGAGAAGGAAGATGTGGATGGAGGACTTATTGGTGGAGCTAGTTTAAATGCCATAGATTTTTTAGCCATTGTAAATGCTTTTGAATAATGGCTAATTATTTAGAAGTTCAATTTAAAATAAGCCCAACACAACCAGGTTCGGAGATATTGATCGCAGAATTGGGGGATGCAGGTTTTGAAAGTTTTGTTGAAAATGAAGATGGAATCACTGCCTATATTCAGACTGATGAGTTTAAGGATCAGATTTTGGAGGATATTCAAATCTTGGAGTCAGATGAGTTTGAGATAACTTATTCTTCCCAAGAAATAGAACAAGTTAATTGGAACAGTGAGTGGGAGAAGAATTTCAATCCAATTGTAGTGGCCAATAAATGTTCGGTGCGAGCACCCTTCCATGAAAAACCGGATACAGAATATGATATTGTTATTGAACCAAAAATGTCTTTTGGGACCGGACATCATGCAACTACGCATATGATGCTTCAGCATATTCTTAATGCTGAATGGGAAGGAAAATCAGTGTTGGATATGGGTTGCGGAACCGGGGTTTTAGCTATTCTTGCAGAAATGAAGGGAGCCACCACATTAGATGCAATAGATATCGATAATTGGTGTTATTTAAATACCCTGGAAAATATAGAGCGAAATAATTGTAAAAACATTACCGTTTCCGAGGGAACAGCAGCATTGTTGGAAGGCAAACAATACGATGTGGTGCTTGCCAATATCAACCGAAATATACTGCTGGAAGATATTCCTGCTTATGGCAAATGTTTAAATAGTGGAGGCAAGCTGTTTTTAAGCGGATTTTACACTGAAGATATTCCAGCGATAGAGGAAGTTTGCACTAAAAACGGACTGAAATTTGAAAATAAATTGGTTAAAAATAATTGGACTGCAGCAAGTTTTGTGAAAGAATAATTTATAAGAATTTGTATCTTTGTAATCGAATTTATAAAACATAAGCATTTGAAGATGAGCACGAAAGAAGAGGTATTAGAAGAAAGAAAAACCGTTACTAAAGAGAATAAAAACCATGAAATCGTATTGTTCAATGATGAGCATAATACTTTTGATCATGTGATTGAAACCCTTATTTATGCTTGCGACCATACCCCGGAGCAAGCCGAGCAATGTTCTCTTTTGGTGCATTATAAAGGGAAATGTACAGTAAAAACAGGACCTTATAATGATCTAAAACCAAGATGCTCAAAATTGCTGGAAGCTGGATTAAGTGCAGAAATAACAGATTAAAGGTTGAATTTTAGCTTTTTGTTTTGAAATTATTGAAATATTTTTCCTACATATATTATAATTTTCGTAAGTTTGTGCCATAATAGTTAAGGATTTCGAAACACCTTGACGGTTATTATAACTAAAACCTACTTATGAAAACTAACAAATTATTTTTATTTCTTGCGGGAGCAGGATTATTATTCACTTCTTGTGAAAAAGATGAATTAACCACATTGCCAGAAGAAGAAGCTTTAGCCATAAATTCTGAAGTGCCGGAATCTGTACTTCAAAAAATTGCAGCCCTACATTTTAACCCTAAAGGAGCGGAAGTGGGAAAAATCATGTTGCCAGGTGGCGGTTTCGAAAAAACCTATATAGTTGAAGGAGATATTGCATTAAGTGCTAGCCAGCTTAATAATATGAGTCCCAGCAATATTCAAGATAAACAGTATCGTACATATAATTTAGTTAGTAATAACAGAACGATAAATGTAATTGGATATACTGGAGGTTCTCAAGCTTTAACTTCTAAACAAAGAACAGCTTTACAGTATGCAATAAATAATTACAATGCCTTAAATATTGGATTGTCTTTTACCTTGACTTTTGGAACGAACTATACACCTTACGATATTGTAGTTTATCAAACTACAAATGGTCAAGCAGGTGGGGTAGCTGGCTTCCCAAGTAATGGTAATCCTTACAAATATATTCAGATATTTAATGGAATGGAGCAATATAGTGTAGATACCAATGAGCATGTAATGACACATGAAATTGGTCACACCTTAGGAATGCGCCATACAGATTGGTTTAGTCGTCAAAGCTGTGGGCAATCTGGAGAAGCTGCAGAACCTGATGGAGCTGTGCATATTCCAGGCACTCCAACCGGCTATGATTCTACTTCTGTAATGTTGGCTTGTTTCTCTGCAAACGAAGATGGAGAATTTGGGTCTAATGATGTTACTGCATTCAATTATTTATATTAAAACTTAACCAACCAGAAAGGTGTTTCAAAATCTGAAGTGAGCGTTCCCAACGCTCACTTTTTTTATTCAAAAAAGATCAATAATGCTTCTCTAATTTTAAAATAAAACATATATTTGCACCCGCAAAAAGGCCTCGTGGCGCAACTGAATAGCGCACTTGATTACGGCTCAAGAGGTTGCTGGTTTGAATCCAGCCGAGGTCACTAAAAGCTATCTTAAATAGCATCAAAACCACGCAAATCCTTAGATTTGCGTGGTTTCGTGGTTTTTAGGGGTTCATTTAATTTGATGTTGTTTGGTATAAAATGATACCTCGGAGGTTACCTCATTTTTAAAAAGTTACCTCGGGTGTATTTTAAGCTAAAATGGTATCGCTCAATTGTTCGTTTGATTTTGACTTTCGTAAATCAAGTTTAATTTAAAACAACAACTATGAGAACATCGAAAACTCTCGGAATTCATTTCTGGGTTAACAAGCAAAAAGAAATTGATGGTGAAGTGCTTCTTTACGCACGAATTACTGTTGACAAGAAACGTGTCAATATCAGCTTGAAAAGAAAAGTCCCATTAGATCATTGGGATTTTAAACAACGAAAGATGACAGGCAATTCTGCTAAATCAAAAGAAATTAATGATTATCTGGAAGTAACCAAATCGGAAATTTATAGTACTTACCAAATTCTACGCAGTGATAATAAACCTATTACGGCAGCCAATATAAAGAATGAATTTCTACAAGAAGGAGAAGAGTCAAAAACAATTCTTGAATTGTTAAGATATCACAGTCTCAAAATTGAAAATACTCTGGCAATTGGGTCAATTAGAAATTTTAAAGTGACTGAAGGTTATATTGTACGTTTTTTAAAGAAAAAAAAGCTTACTGATATCTCTTTATCTAATTTGAATTATGAGTTTTTATGTGACTTCGAAAACTTTCTTAACGGATACTATCCAAAAGGTCATCCTAAGGCAATGAGTCATAATACCGTAACAAAGCACATACAACGATTACGGAAAATGGTAACGCTTGCATATAACCTTGAATGGATAAAAGAAGATCCCTTCCGTAGATGGAAATCGAAATTTGATAAAGTGGATAGAGAGTTTTTATCCGATAACGAACTGTCGAAATTGGCAACACATCATTTCAAGATTGACCGTTTAGATCGTGTTAGGGATCTTTTTGTTTTCAGTAGCTATACTGGTATTTCTTTCGTCGATATTAAGAATTTGACCAAGAAGAATGTATGGATAGGAGACGATGAGGGCAACAAATGGATTAGCACATTTAGGCAAAAAACAAATAATAAAATCAAGATCCCATTATTGTTTAGAGCAGAACAAATTCTGAATAAAAATGATGTGCATCCAGTCACCGAAATATCGGATACCCTTTTACCCACGATAACAAATGAGAAAGCAAATTTATATTTGAAAGAAATTGCGAAGGAGGTGGGAATTGAAAAAAACCTAACTTTTCATATGGCTCGTCATACGTTTGCAACAACAGTGGCATTGAGCAATGGAATGCCCATTGAAACCGTTTCCAAAATCTTGGGACATACTAAAATTACAACAACTCAAATTTATGCTCGTGTGATGGACCATAAAATAAAGTCTGATATGGATGCGGTTCAGAAAAGGCTTAATGAAAAAGCGAGGCAACTTGAAGAGGAAAAAGAACTTATGCATTTACGGGAAAAGATTATTGCGGCTGAGAAGAAAAATTATTCACATATGACGAAAGGAGAACTCCTTGAGAAGTTGAACAATGTGCTTAATAAATAATCCTAATTATGATTGATGTGGTTAATAATTAGATCGCATAATGCGCTGTGGTTACTATTATTTTATCCGGACGCTTTCATTATCTTAAATCGGATTTTATCACCGGATGTTTTGGTTTTCTGAATCGCCACTCTTCATAATGGAAGTTATCTTGAATCCTTTTCTAAACTTCTAATAGCGCCTGTTTAGATGGTTCACTCGAACTGTTCCAAGCAATGTTTAATTAAACTTTATTTTTTTCTCTCCATGATATTTTATTTAGTTTAAAAAAATATTCATACACAAACTAATAGTTTGTGTATTTGAAGTAATTTAAACAACATCTCAATAGTTTAATAAAAGGTGAAAATAGAAACTAATAGTTTGGGAAAAGAACAAAAAATAAACCGCTTACTTAATTCCCAGCCTTCTGGGGCTGTCTATCTAAGCTCATGGTTAACTGAAAATGGGTTTTCCGCACAATTGCTTAATCGTTATAAGAAAAGTAATTGGCTTTATTCCATCGGAACAGGTGCTTGGATGCGAGTGGGAGAAGAACCCAGATACGAAGGTGCAATATATGCATTGCAACAACAGTGTGATAAGAGTATCCATTTGGGGGGCAAAACAGCCCTCTCTTTATTAGGGAAGGCACATTATTTAGAATTATCCACACAACAAGTTACACTGTTCGGTGGCAGTAAAGAAAAACTCCCTGCATGGTTCACTAAGTACAATTGGGACGTAAAAGTAAATTACTTTAGCACTTCCTTTTTGCCGGCAAACGTAGGATTACAGGCTTTAGAGCGTGGCAATTTTAGTTTGAAAATATCGAACCCTATAAGAGCGTTAATGGAATGTTTATATCTGACCCCAAAAAAACAAGACCTTGTGGAGTGTTATGAAATAATGCAAGGACTTAATAACCTTAGACCAAATCAGGTTTATGATCTTTTAGAGCAATGCACCTCTGTAAAAGTGAAACGGCTTTTTTTATATATGAGCGAAAAATCAAATCACGATTGGTTCAAGTATATGGATGCAGAAAAAATAGATATAGGAAAAGGGAAGCGGTCTTTAGTAAAAGATGGCGTTTATATAGCCAAATATGGCATCACTGTTCCCAAAGCACTGGTAGAATATGAATAGTTATAAAAATCAAGTTGCTTTATTATTACAAATGTTGCCAGAGGTAGCCAAAGAGAGATGCTTTGCACTTCACGGAGGCACTGCAATTAATCTATTTATTAGGGATATGCCTCGATTATCGGTAAATATTGACTTACCTATATCCCAATAGAAGATCGGGAAACATCACTTCAAAAAATCGTGGCAGCTTTGGCAAGCATTAAAGTAAATCCTGAAAAAATATTACCTGATGCAGAAATTACAGTAAAGGAGAAGATTTTGAAATTGCAGATTACAACAGCTAAGGCGCAAATAAAATTAGAAGTAAGTCAAATAAATAGAGGTTTATTGGATGGACTTGTAGAATTGAAATTATGCAATAAAGCTCAAGAGGAATTTGATGCGTTTTGTGTAATTCAGGTAGTGTCAATGGGACAATTATATGGTGGTAAAATTTGTGCTGCCCTTGACCGTCAACATCCACGCGACCTCTTTGATATAAAACACTTGCTGGAGGATGAAGGATTCACGGATGATATTAGAAAAGGATTTATGCTGCTTTTATTAAGTAGCAACCGACCTATCAACGAAATGTTGCAGCCCAACTTAATTGACCAAAGGGAAACAATGGTCAATCACTTTGATGGTATGAGTGCTGAAACCTTTACTTATGAAGATTTTAAGAAAACTAGAACAAAATCGATCGAAACGATACTTCAAAATTTAACCGCTCAAGACAAGAAGTTTTTACTAAGTTTTAGCGACTTAAACCCTGGTTGGAGTATATACGATTTTGAACGGTTTCCAGCCGTGCAATGGAAATTGCAGAATCTCACGAAACTTAAGGCAAATAATTTAGAGAAGTATAATATATTCCATACAGCATTAAAAAAGTTGCTAGGATAACAATAACACCTCAACTCATAACCCGAAGGTCACTGGTTCGAGTCCAGTTCCCGCTACTAGTAAAATCAAGGCTTTCGAGAAATCGAGAGCCTTTTTTTTATTTCATATAGTACAGAATAAGTAAAGAATCGTAGTATTTTCGATTTGACATTTATCTTGATTTCAAATGATATTATTTTGTAGCAAAAAATATTATCGATGAAATATTTTATTGCTTAAACGCATTTTTCATTAATTCCATTTCATTTCTTGGAATACCTAAATCGATTGCCAGTTGTTGCCATTGACCTACATTCTGCTGAATTGTATTGATAATAGCATTGGCTTCTTTTTCTTTTAACCGAAAATAAGGCGCGACTTCTCGTACCAGGTCTAAATCCAAAGCATTGTCATTTTCTGAAATATTAAGTTTTAAACCAGTACCGTTCGGGGTTGGATTGATATCATAAGCCGGCGAAAGTATCCAACCTGAATCCATTAACAGAAATCCGTGATTGCGAAGGTGGTCATCCGTATTGGAAATACAAACATTGAACGCAATACGTCTCCATAATTTCTTGAGATCATTATCAACATCAGCACCATTCTCCATTAAAAATTCCAGAAGCTCTAAATAACTGACTCCATCTTGATAGTCCGTTCCATCAGTATATCCCAATAAGGTCATCGCAGAAGCAAAATGGATACGGGTATCATCGTTCGTCCTATCAAAGCGTTGTGTCATAAAGGTATGCTGTTGATGTGAAAATTTTTGGATTCTTGATGGTGCCATATCAATGCCGGATTGAATGGCAAGTCGATACGCCAACATTTCCCAAGCACCCATATCCTGCTGGTCATTTTGGCTTGGAAATTTAGCAATCCACAAACTACCATCTGTATCCTGTATATTTGCCTTGGGTCTTGCGCCTCCTAAGGAAGATCCAGGAGCCATTAGCTTATTGAGCCATTTTAGGTATTCCGGATTATCTGGGGCATCTTCTTTCTCTAGCTGTAAGCTGGCAAATTCAAGATCTCTAAGTGCAGCGAAAGGCGGTGCGGCCATAGCTGCATTATCATCTAAAAAAGCACCATCCTGTACTGTTTTAAAACGAAGTCCTCCCATTCGGTTACTGTCGTAAACCCCGAGTAGATAATCCGACTCCATTAAAGTTTTGGGGCGTCGATTTTCTTTCCTGGCTTTAGCAGCCTCTTTACGCATCATTAGCACCCTTCCCCATCGATCAGGTGAGGAATCCAAGAAAATACCGAAATTGGACTTCTCATCATTGAGGTACTGAGCTCCTTCGAATAATTGTAGGTCTGGATCTATAATCTGGGCATAATCCGATTGTAACCATCCTTTATCATATTCAAAGGAAAATATTTCTTTCCCTCTAGATGGCGTAGCGTATAAACTCCCCATTAAGAATGGAGCTTCAATTCCTTCCCAATGCGCATATATAAATATTTCTTTTCGTTCCAGTGCCATTATTTCTTGGTATTTTTTGGGCCGCGTTCCTTTACGGTTAGATTGGCATCCTGTATTTTTCTGCCCAATACATCATCGTCGGCCAAAAGCAATATATCCTTCTCCAACCCTAATACTAATAAAACTTGGAGAATAATACCTAAAGAAATTGAAGGACTTCCTTTTTCTAGGGAAGAAAGTGTGGGACGGGAAATCCCTGCTCGTTCTGAAACCTGATCCATTGTCAGTTTCCTACGTAAGCGTGCTAATTTGATATTTTCTCCCACTGCTTGCAAAAGCTTCTTATTTTTAGGCAGTAAAATAATACTATTTCTAGACATAACGTTAAATATATTTTACAAATATAGGTAAAAAAGTAAATAGTATTTTACGTTATTTAAAAAAATATAGAGAACTTAATTTTTGTCCCAAAAAAAGTGTTTTTTTTGGGACAATTGAATTTGTTACAAATATTTTCCATTAAGAAGGCGCTTATATTATTTAAAAACAAATTTTTTCCATTATGAGAAAATTTTAGCTAAATATTTTCCATTATAAAGCATAATTTGCCCGAAATGAATTATTCTTTTATGGAGTTCACTCAGCCCACTCCCCTGCATTCCGCGAAAAGCTGCATTCCGGGCAAAGAGCTTCCTTGAAAAGTCTTGGACACCATCCCCAATTTCTACTTTCTACTGCGTTAACCCTTCCCGTGCTGCCGGGAAGGGACACTTCATTCCTGAACCAAAATTGCGAATAGCGTCCGCTTGGTAGTAATTCTATTTAACCGTTTGGTGCCGCTTCCCATGTGTTGGTACTTCGCAAAGTCCTTTAGACCTACTACCGTACTGTCGGTGTTACCTCGTACGTTTGTAATTCATTACTTACTCCTTCTGCTTTTATGAAGGGTAAAAAGAAAGATGCCCCTTAAATACATTAAAGTTGTTATACCTGATCGTTCAGCCTTTTAAATATCAGGATTTCAGACGACATATTTCAGGGATCCAAACTAGGAGCTAACCTATCACCTATCGCATTAAGTAGGTGGTTATATACTTCTCTGTTCAATTTGGTTTCTCCTTGATCCTAAAAATTCACTATTCCCGTAAGGAATTTATAAAAAAATAAAAAAGATTATTATAACGAAAGAGCAGAAGGAAATTCAAAAAAGCAATAAAAAAGGCTATTATAAAAGAAGTAAAAAAGAGAGAATATCCACACAATTTTTTTATTTTAGATTTTATGAAAAATAATTTAGGAATACTACTGGCATTTTTGGTGATAATGGTCTCTTGTAGGGATGAAAAACCAGAAACCAGTGAATCAATAACCAAAACGGAAAGAGCAGTAAAGGAAGAATATAAATTAATCAAAGAAAAGCCTGAAGGAGTCGAGGTTCCTGAGGGTATGGTTTGGATACCCGGTGGGACTTTTATACAAGGTGCTGTTACTTCAGATGAAATGGCAATGAACCACGAAAAACCAGCGCATGAAGTTGCAGTTGACGGATTCTTTATGGATAAAACCGAAGTGACCAATGCCCAATTTCGAAAATTCGTTGATGAGACGGGATATGTTACGGTAGCAGAACGTAAAATTGATTGGGAAGAAATGAAAAACCAACTGCCCCCTGGTACTCCTAAGCCTCATGATTCCATATTACAACCAGGTTCGCTTACTTTTAAGAAAACTAAAAATAGTGTTCCTAACCTCTATGACTATTCTCAATGGTGGAATTGGAGCATTGGAGCTAGTTGGAAACATCCGGAAGGACCGAAAAGCTCTATTAAAGGAAAAGAGGATTATCCTGTAGTGCATATTGCTTTTGAAGATGCGCAGGCCTATGCAAATTGGGCAGGAAAACGTTTGCCTACGGAGTCAGAATGGGAGTATGCCGCCAGAGGTGGCCAGCCTGATGCGATTTTTACCTGGGGAGATGATTTTGAAAAACTATCTGAAAATGCTAATTCCTGGGAAGGAGAGTTCCCTACCACCAATACCAAAGAAGATGGTTTTGAAGGTATAGCGCCAGTAAAATCCTTTCCTTCCAATCCCTATGGGATATATGATATGGCCGGAAATATCTGGGAATATACAAGCGATTGGTCTTTCCTTTTGGACGAAGTGGCGTGTCTATGACACTGGCATCCACTATGATCCCTTTTTTGACAATGATCTTGTGGGCCTCAAGCTGATCATTGATGGGACCGAAGAGCTTCTCAAAGGTCTTGGTTTTGGTCAGGGCGGTCCTAAACCTGCTCAAGGTACTATGGTCGGGTGCAACTTCATCTATGTGCATTCCACAAAAACAACTGAATGAGATACTATCGTTCAACCGGTCTTCTACTTCATAATCGCTCAATCCGTACCAACTTTGCAAAAGGCACATTTTAAACAACAACAGGCCGTTATAGGAAGGTTTGCCCACGGCACTTTTTCCTTTGGAATAATCGGCATCTATCAGTTTTTCGATTTTCTCCCAATCGATCACCGCATTTATTTGATTAAAAAATGTTGTTTTTATCTTTCTTGCTCGCAAATCGCAAACTGTGTCTGCCAATGTGGGTTGTTTCTGTAATTTCATACATTAAAAACAAGCCTTAACAAATTAAATATCAATTGATCAAATTATTTTTGTACTCCGATTTTGAACAATTTATCCCTTGCAACGGTCTTATACCAATTTACTTATACAATGTCGCTATTTTTTTTGTATATTTACTAATGGCAAAACCACAGGAATTTACAATAACCCAAAGCGTTGAAGAGCTTAGGGCACTCCGCAAAAGTCAAACTAATATAAAGCATGAAAAGCGTGTTATGTTTTTAATCTATCTAAAAGAGAACAAATTTAAAACACGCCACGAGCTTTGCGATTATTTAGGTATTGATCCACGAACCCAACAACGCTGGACAAAACAGTATCTTGAAAATGGAATATCGTTTTTATTGACTGATTTGCCCAAGAACAAAAAGTCAAAAATAATCACTCCTGAAATACATAAGGAACTTGAAAAACGTTTGAATTCTAGCGACCAGGGATTTTTAGGATATTGGGATGCGCAAGCGTGGGTAAATAATGAATTTGACATAGATATACAATACCATTGGTTGCGCAAATATTTGATAAAGCATTTTAAGACCAAGCTTAAAAGCCCCCGTAAATCTCATTATAAAAAAGATGAAGAAGCTGGAAAAGCTTTTTTAAAAACTCCCTAATGACCTAGACAACATTAGAACAAGTCTAAATAAAAACAAGTATAAGCAAGTAAATTTGTACTTTCAAGATGAAGCTCGATTTGGTATGATGACCCATACCGGCAAACACTTAACAGCCTGCGGGATCAAACCTATTGTCAAATATCAACACATATTTAAAACAACTTATCTATATGGTAGTTATTCCCCAATAAACGGAAATAGTTTTGTCTGGGAAATTAATGGAGTAGATACTACTGTTTTCGAAGCTTATCTAGAGAACTTCTCTAAATACAAACCTCAAGAATTTAAAATTGTGATAATTGATAATGCTGGTTTTCATTCGACAAAAAATATTAATGTGCCCGAGAATATATATTTGTTGAGAATTCCGCCTTACACTCCAGAACTCAATCCGTGTGAACAAGTATGGCAGTATATTAAAAATAGGTTTAAAAATCAAAGGTTTAAATCAATGCAGGAACTTAAACAATGGCTACATCAAATCGTAAAAGATATGGGCAAGCAAACAATAAAATCAATTACTGGCAATCACCATTATGTAAATGCATTTGTTACGACTTTTAATAGTTAAATTGGTCTTAGCATCTGCCAGAATATTCAATTTTTCCTTAATTCTTTCAAAAGGCATTCTTATATAATTAATGTTTTTGATTAATTTTTTAAATTATGTAGTATTAATAAAAGCAAAAACCCCCAAATTGGGGGTTTCTATATCAATTAAAAGAAACTGTTTTTACATACTTTGAACCTGTGATTCCACTTCTTCTTTAGTTCCTTTAAATGTTTTTACTTTTACATCGCTCTTCCCATTTTCAATAGTAGTAGTTCTTACCTTTGCAACAGTTTCATCGCCTTCAGTGGTCATCCTAACTTCTACTTCTTTAGTTTTAGAATTCTCAATACCTTCCACATTCATAATGGAAGCGTTTTCAACTTCATTTTGCGTATCTCCAATAGTGTGCCCGCCTAATATAGGTGCTATTACCAAACCAATCAAGCAAGTAAGCTTTATCAAGATATTCATAGATGGTCCTGAAGTATCTTTAAATGGATCCCCGACAGTATCACCGGTTACGGCAGCTTTATGAGCTTCAGAACCCTTATAGGTCATTTCCCCATCAATTAGAACTCCTGCTTCAAAAGATTTTTTAGCATTGTCCCAAGCTCCCCCTGCATTGTTCTGGAAAATAGCCCAAAGTACCCCACTTACGGTAACTCCGGCCATATACCCTCCCAACATTTCAGCAATTGCCAAATTATCCATTCCGAAGATCATCGGGATAAATGCTATTGCCAAAGGGAACCCTATTGTAAGCAAGCCGGGCAGCATCATTTCTCTTAAAGATGCTTCGGTAGAGATCGCCACGCATTTATCGTATTGTGGTTTTCCTGTACCTTCCATAATTCCTGGAATTTCCCTAAACTGTCTGCGTACTTCCTGTACCATTTCCATAGCTGCTTTTCCAACGGCATTCATCGCCAATGCTGAAAATACTACCGGAATCATTCCCCCTACAAATAACATTGCAAGTACTGGGGCTTTAAAAATGTTGATCCCTTCTATCCCTGTAAAAGTTACATAGGCTGCAAATAAGGCCAAAGAGGTTAATGCAGCAGATGCAATTGCAAAACCTTTCCCGGTTGCTGCAGTTGTATTTCCTACAGAATCCAAGATATCTGTACGTTCTCTCACAATTGGTTCTTGTTCACTCATTTCAGCAATACCACCTGCGTTATCGGAAATTGGTCCGAAGGCATCAATAGCCAATTGCATAGCGGTTGTAGCCATCATTGCTGAAGCTGCTAATGCAACTCCGTAAAATCCTGCGAACGCATAAGAAGCCCAAATTGCACTTGCAAACAATAAAATTGAAGGAAAAGTAGAGATCATCCCTGTTGCCAATCCTGCTATTATATTGGTTCCTGCTCCAGTGCTGGATTGTTGTACGATCTTAAGAATTGGCTTTTTGCCTAATCCTGTATAATATTCGGTTACTGAAGAAATAGCTCCCCCAACTATAAGCCCGATAATAGTTGCGCCGAATACACGCATCGAAGAAATTTCTTTTAAACCTTCTCCAAAGAATTCCATCTGCATGGTTTCCGGGAGCATCCATTTTACAAGGGCAAAACATGATAGGGCAACAAGCGCTATAGAGACCCAGTTCCCAATGTTCAAGGCTCGCATTACTTCCGATTCCTTGGCGTCATTGCTGCTTATTTTAACCAGCATGGTCCCAATCATAGAAATAATGATTCCTGCACCGGCAATAGCCATTGGTAATAATACCGGGCCAATACCGCCAAAAAGATCACTAATGTTTCCGCCCATATCCTTTATCACATAATTCCCAAGGACCATTGCTGCTAAAACGGTTGCTACATAAGAGCCAAAAAGATCGGCTCCCATTCCTGCAACATCCCCTACGTTGTCTCCCACGTTATCTGCAATAGTTGCTGGGTTTCTAGGATCGTCTTCTGGAATACCTGCTTCTACTTTTCCAACCAGATCGGCTCCAACATCCGCAGCTTTGGTGTAAATTCCACCTCCCACACGCGCAAACAAAGCGATAGATTCAGCTCCAAGAGAGAATCCTGCAAGGGTTTCCAATACAATTGTCATATCTGATGTGGAGGTCCAAACACCTCCCATAAAGTAATTGAAGAATAATATAAAGAAGGAAGTTAGGCCTAAAACCGCAAGTCCTGCTACTCCAAGACCCATTACTGTACCACCACCAAAAGAAATCCCCAAGGCATTTGGCAAACTTGTTTTGGCAGCTTGTGTAGTTCTAACATTGGTCTTTGTTGCTATTTTCATTCCCATATTTCCTGCCAGGGCAGAGAAAAATGCTCCAAAAATAAAAGCCACCACAATTAACCAGTGAGTGGTTGGTACTACAAAAGATACTACTGCAAGTGCAATACTTACTATAATCACAAAAACGGTTAGTAATTTATATTCGGCATTTAAAAAAGCAAGGGCACCTTCGTATATATGATCTGAAATTTCTTTCATTTTTCCGTCACCGGCATCCTGTTTTAAAACCCAGGATCTTTTCATCCACATATAAATTAGGCCAATAATTGCTAGAACAATTGGGGCATAGATAATCATTGATTCCATAGAGATAGTTAAATATTGGTTAATGTGCGCTAATGTAGCAAAATCAATGGTAAATAAAAAAGCAATAGCTTTTTAAGGTTATTGCTTTTAATCCCTCACTGAGGGTTTAATCCCCCGAGGTTTTTAATTTCAATATTTATAAAAAAATATTCGCTTATATCCCGAACCTCTCTTTGTCCCCTTCGTAATTTTTATATCTTTCTATACATTGCCTAATGATCTCTTTAGCTTCATCGGCATTTCCCCAACCACCAACATCAACCTTCTTTTTCTCAAGATCTTTGTATACTTTAAAGAAATGCTCGATTTCTTTAAGCAAGTGACCGTTCACATCATCAAGATCATTCAATCTATTCCAGATAGGATCTGAAACCGGCACACAAATGATTTTCTCATCTGGTCCTTTTTCGTCTGCCATGTGGAAAACCCCAATTGGCTTAACTTCCATTACAATTCCTGGAAAGGTTGGTTCTGCTACCAAAACCAATACATCTAATGGATCACTATCCAGCGCAAGGGTGTTGGGGATAAACCCGTAATCTGCAGGGTACATCATAGAAGAAAAGATCATTCGGTCGTACCGAACTTTCTTCAATTCAAAATCGTACTCATATTTGTTCCTACTCCCTTTTGGGATCTCTATCAATACATCAAAAGTCTCTGACATTTTCTTTCTTTTTTGTTCAAACTTTTCAGGCGGCAAATATAGTGATTAATCCTCTTACAAAACGCATTAAAAATGAAAACCAAAGGAAGCGGTGACTCCAAACGATCTGGCATCTTCATTATCGAAGTAATTTCCCCTAAAATGTGCATCTAAGCGAAGGAACTTAAAGATGTTTCCAACACCTACACTATATTCCCAATAAGGTTTAGAATCTGGTGCAATAAGTGGCAATCCAGAGGCAGCTATGTTTTTGTTTTCTTCTGAAATTTCTCCATAAACCCCTCTAATCCCAATAATCTCTCTCAAATTAAGATCTCTTAAGCCCGGGATCCTGGAAAATAACCTTCCGTTGAAGTTGTGCTCAAAATGTGCAGCAGCATACGTATCGGTTACAAATTCGTAGAAGTTAAGCAGTGGGAATGTGTTGTAAAGTGCAAAATAAGTCTGATTTCCAGGCACTACGCTCAACAATCCAAGTGGGACATCCCCAAATGTTTTTCCTGCTTCAAGACTTACATTGGCTTTTCCGAAACCTCCAACCAATAAAGGCTGATTGTAAAAGAATTGAATTTTCCTGTAATTAAAATCACTTTCAAAAATATCCTTAACCCCCAAACTATAGTTTAAAAAGAGGGTTGGAAAATCCCCGCCATTAATAACATTCCTATCCACCCCAAACCCAGTGGTTTCTCTTCCCGGTGTATATGAGAAAATGGTAGAGATTTCGGTTTGGTTTATTTTCGAATCTATTTGAGTTAGTGTTTCATCTGTATAAAAATCCAAACTAAAAGTTGGGGAAGCAGGTTTCAAAATTCTGTAAGATCCTGCAAGTCGAAAAGTGAAGTTTTTAAGGGGCTCTATTTCTAGACTTACCACCGAAAGGTTAATAGAACTCAACTTATCATTATTTCCTACATTGATCAATGAGGAAGAAGCCAAACTTCTGCCAAGCACATCGGTAGTGTTGGTGAGGCTTGTTCCCAATTGCTCTATATCGCGCCTGTTACCAGCTGTGGCGATTATCCTCATTTTTTTGTCCAGCAATATTTTTCCTGCAATCCCATATTTAAATTGCTTGTCCTTGAATCCGTAAGCACCATATCCTTCAATCCGCCATGGATCATTCTCATCGAAATAACTTCTTCCGCCCCCTCTTAATCTAAATCCCTCTACATCATTAAACCCAAAAGTGGTATAAATGGGGCCATAGTCAAAACCATCGAATTCTATGTAGCCAGAAGATAAGGTGGTGGTTAAATTGTACAAGCGTTTAAAGGCCTTTACATTTTGCAGGGTGTCCAGCATTTTGTAGACACCGCGCTCATCCCCATTTAATTCTTCGAGTCTGTTTTCTTTCCAAAATTCATCATCCCGATTATAAACTTCTTTTTTGAAATCGATCACTCGGGTATCGTAAAATTTCAATAGTTTTTTATTGTTGAAATTGTATTCGTCATACAGCACCGTTCTTTTTCCATAGATCCCTCTTGCAGATTCTTTATCCCGAAGCGAAAAATCTACCTGAAAAAAATCTCTGGTGATTAGGAAAATAGAATCGTTCAAAACATCGAATTCCTGCTCTATATAAACCCCTTTCACCCAGTTTACATTGGCGTCTTCTGCCATTTCTAAATTGATCTTCTTAACCGCCCAGGTAGTATCGTTTACCCAAAAGTCCCCTTTAAAGGTCAATTCATTTTTTCGTCTTGGATAATACCTTATTCGATAGCACCATTTGTCACCCACAAAAGAGCTATCTGTTAGAACATAATTATAATTATTGATTCCAGTGGTAGAAAGCGGACTTATAAAACTTTTGTCAAAAAACTTGAGATAATTCTCATAGATATCTATTTCTGAATAAATATCTTTTACAGTGGAAATTAGAAGTTGATTGTTGCTGAAACCAGAATTTTTATTCCCTAAAAGTTCTTCTTTGACCTTTCCGGAATTTTTATCTCCATATACTTTGGAAACGGCCTCATTGAGAAAAATTGGCAAGTAGGTTTTTCCAGTAACCCTGTTCGTGTCCAAATCTTTAAAAATAAATTCCATCCCATTAAATAAGCGACTTTTAATTAAAGCGCTGTCTATTTTATTAAGATCGAATTCAAGCTTTTCATATTTTCTGTATTCGTATTGATCAAATTTCTTTACGCCATTTTGTCTTTTGTTTTCCCAGATCTTTCTTAGGATATCCAAAGCGGGATTGTTTTTTTTAGAAGTTTTCCCTTGATAGATTATCACCTCGCCCAAAGATTCGGTCATTTCTTTTAAAATAATCTTAAGATCCAAATTATCTCCGTTTTCAAGGGGTAACACCAAAGTCTCATACCCTACATAGGAAAATTCCACATTGGGTTGATCTTGATCAGATTTTAGATAGAAAACACCATTTTCGGTGGTTGTAGTTCCTTCAGAAGAGCTTAAAAAAATAACATTCGCAAAAGGAACGGGAGTTCCTGTTTCGTCTACAAGTACTCCACTAATTCTGGTTTGGGACCATCCTTGAAAAATGCCAAAAAAGAGAAAGGCGAATAAAAAGGTGTATTTCATATTTGGGTAAAAAAAAAGCTCCATCGATTATGATAGAGCTGCAAAGGTATATCTATAAGATTACTTGTAAAGCACCTTTTTAACAGCTTTAACAACATCTTCACTATTCGGTAACCAGTTTTTTAGTAATTCCGGGGAATAAGGAGCAGGGGTATCTGCTGTGTTGATCTTAATAATTGGGGCATCCAAATAATCGAATGCATTTTCCTGAACCTGATAGGTGATCTCTGTAGCAACATTTCCAAATGGCCATGCTTCTTCCAATATCACCAATCTATTTGTTTTTTTAACCGATTTATATATTGCCTCATAATCTAAAGGTCTTACCGTACGCAGGTCAATGATTTCACAGGAAATTCCATCTTTTTCCAGTTCATCTGCCGCTTTGTAAGCTTCCTTGATGATTTTTCCAAAAGATACAATCGTAACATCTGTTCCTTCTCTTTTAATATCTGCAACTCCAATTGGAATTATATATTCTTCTTCCGGCACTTCCCCTTTATCTCCGTACATCTGCTCGCTTTCCATGAAAATAACGGGATCGTCATCGCGGATTGCAGCTTTTAACAATCCTTTTGCATCGTAAGGGTTGGAAGGTACAATTACTTTCAATCCTGGACAGTTTGCAAACCAGCTTTCAAATGCTTGAGAGTGGGTGGCTGCCAATTGCCCTGCAGAACCTGTTGGTCCTCTAAATACGATTGGAATGTTGAATTGTCCACCGCTCATCTGACGCATTTTTGCTGCGTTGTTGATAATTTGATCTATTCCAACAAGGGCGAAGTTGAAGGTCATAAACTCTATAATAGGCCTGTTTCCGTTCATGGCGCTTCCAATTCCAATTCCGGAGAAACCAAGTTCAGAAATAGGAGTGTCTATCACCCGCTCTGGACCAAATTCATCCAACATGCCTTTAGACGCTTTGTAAGCACCATTATATTCTGCTACTTCTTCACCCATTAGGTAAATAGTATCATCTTTGCGCATCTCCTCGCTCATGGCCTGCTGAATTGCTTCTCTGAATTGAATTGTTTTCATTCTATATGTCTATACTGTTAAATGTATCGGTTTAAAAAGCAAAAATAGTAATTCAAAAAAGTTTATGATGCATGTAAGAGCTAAAATATTTACTATGCATGCATAGTAAATTCTGTAAAAATTTACCTATCTTCGTTTTCAAGAAAACAAATTATTTAAAAAGAAAATATAGATGAAAATATTAGTGTGTATAAGTCACGTCCCGGACACTACTTCGAAGATTAACTTTACAGATAACAATACTAAGTTTGACACCAATGGAGTCCAGTTTGTAATTAATCCGAATGACGAATTTGGTCTTACCCGTGCTATGTGGTTCAAAGAGAAACAAGGAGCTTCTGTAGATGTAATAAATGTTGGAGGCGCAGAAACTGAACCTACTTTAAGAAAGGCATTAGCTATTGGCGCAGATAATGCAATTAGGGTAAACACGCCCGCAACAGATGGTTTTCAAGTTGCCAAACAACTTGCAAATGTTGCCAAAGAAGGTGGATATGATCTTATTATTGCAGGACGGGAGTCTATAGATTACAACGGGGGAATGGTTCCAGGAATGTTGGCCGCTTTATTAAAAGCCAACTTTGTGAACACTTGTATTGGACTTGAAGTTGAAGGAACCCAAGCAAAAGTAGTTAGGGAAATAGACGGTGGGAAAGAAACTGTTACCGCTAAATTACCATTGATTATTGGTGCACAAAAAGGTTTGGTTGAGGAAAGTGACCTTAGGATTCCCAATATGAGGGGAATTATGATGGCTAGAAAAAAACCATTGAATGTGGTCGAACCTGTGGATGTCACAGTCCAAACTAAAATTGAGAAATTCGAAAAACCGGCTCCTAAAGGTGCTGTGAAATTGATAGATCCGGATAATTTGGATGAATTGATCCAATTACTTCATACAGAAGCTAAAGTGATTTAATTACTTATGGGAGGCTTCAAAAAAAGCCAAAATGGCGCATAGAATTTAATATCCACATCAAATAAAAATAAAAAACATGTCAGTTTTAGTTTATATAGAATCAGAAGAGGGAAAGTTTAAAAAAGCATCATTGGAAGTAGCTTCTTATGCAAAAGGAGTTGCCCAAATGCTTGGTACTACGGTAACAGGAGTCGTATTTAATGCTGAAGATGTTTCAGAACTTGGCACTTACGGAGTAGATAAGGTTTTGAAGATCAATAATTCAAAATTACAAGATTTTAATGCTGAAGCTTATGCCGATGCATTGAAGCAGGCAGTAGATAAAGAAGTTTCAAAGGTTGTAGTTGTTAGTCAGAGCGCAAATAGTAAATATTTGGCGCCGCTATTGGCAGTGCATTTAAATGCCGGATACGCTTCTAACGTAGTTTCTCTTCCAGAAAGTGCTAGTTCATTTGTTGTTAAAAGAACAGCCTTTACAAATAAAGCTTTCAGCTTTACAAATATAACTACAGATATTAAGGTAGTTGGAGTTTCTAAAAATGCCTTCGGTTTAAAAGAAGCGCAAGGGGCAGCAACGGCTGAAGATTTTTCTCCCAACCTATCTGAGGAGGATTTTTCGGTAAATGTTACCAATGTAGATAAAGCAAAAGATAAAGTAACTATTGCAGATGCCGAGATCGTTGTTTCTGGTGGGCGCGGACTTAAAGGTCCGGAGAACTGGGGAATGATAGAAGATTTGGCGGAAACTTTAGGAGCAGCAACAGCATGTTCAAAGCCGGTGAGCGATATGGGCTGGAGGCCTCATAGTGAGCATGTTGGGCAAACAGGGAAGCCTGTTGCATCAAACTTATATATAGCAATTGGAATTTCCGGTGCCATCCAACATTTGGCAGGGATTAACGCTTCTAAAGTAAAAGTTGTTATCAATAATGATCCAGAAGCGCCATTTTTTAAGGCAGCAGATTACGGAGTTGTTGGTGATGCCTTTGAAATTGTACCGAAGTTAAATGAAAAACTAAAAGAATTTAAAGCTAAAAACGCATAATTTATTTAACTTGCGAGCATTGAAAGGGCTTTCTAAATCTGGTATTGTGTCCTTATTTAGAAAGCCCTTTTTAATTATTGGTATATGAGCCTAATACGCCTTAATATAAAAGGAATATCTTATAGTCAAACCCAAAACGGCGCCTACGCACTTATTTTAAGTGAAGTGGGCGGGGACAGAAAACTCCCAATCGTTATTGGAGCCTTTGAGGCACAGTCTATAGCCATTGCGCTAGAAAAGGAAATTAAACCTCCGCGCCCTCTTACTCACGATCTATTCAAGAATTTTTGCGACAGATATGCCATCACTATTAAACAAGTGATCATTCACAAATTGGTGGATGGGGTGTTTTATTCGAGCTTAATTTGCGAAAGGGAGAAAGTGGAAGAAGTGATAGATGCCCGTACGAGCGATGCTATTGCCTTGGCTCTGCGCTTTAACGCACCTATTTTTACATACAAGAACATCCTGGATAAAGCAGGAATATTTTTGAAAGGAGAATCCGGATCCTTAACTCCATCTACCGCAAAGGAGCAAGCGCAGGTAGATGATATACTTGCAGAAAATATTGAACCCGAGGGGACAGATTATAAGAAAGTGTCTTTGGTAGAACTTGAAGATCTGCTCACTCAAGCAGTTAAAAATGAAGATTATGAAAAGGCAGCAAGAATTAGGGACGAGATTTCCAAAAGAAAATAAGTAGTTATTTATGAAGAAATACTGGTGTTGCCTGTTCTTTGTTTTATTCGGAATTATTACCGCCCATTCCCAAACAATTTCTAAATCTTGGACTTTTCAGTCGGCAAAAGATACAACTCAAGCCCTGTCTGGATTCAATACAGAAGATAAAATGACCTTGGAAGATGGTCGTTTTACCATTAATTCTGAAGAAGGGGTAAAAGCTCAGGGAGATTATCTATATCAGAACAATCTTTTGGTGTTTTTTTACAATCAACCTACAGGAGATTCCATAAAAAAATTCAGAATAGCAGAATTAACTCAAGAATCCCTACAGTTATCAGATAATTCAAATACCTATACATTTAGTGAAACCCCTTTGTTGATAGAAGAGGTAATCCCTGTAAATACAGATAAACAGATGATTCCTAGTGCGGGAATCTCTTTTAATAGTGTCGCTAGAGGTGTTTTAGGGATGGTTTCCTTATTGCTAATTGCTTTCTTGTTCAGTAGCAGTCGAAGAGCCATTAACTGGAAAACAGTGGCAATAGGATTAGCTGCCCAGTTATTATTGGCTATTGGGGTTCTAAAAATCACATTTGTAAAAAATATATTCGAATTTGTTGGGGGAATTTTCGTGCTGATTCTGGACTTTACAAGAGCAGGAAGTGAGTTTTTACTTGGTGGAATGATGGATGTAGACAGTTTTGGATTCATATTTTTATTTCAGGTATTGCCTACTATTATCTTTTTTTCGGCATTAACTTCTGTATTGTTTTACCTTGGGATTATTCAAATTGTGGTAAAAGGAATGGCTAAGGTTTTAACGAGGATCATGGGAATTTCTGGAGCTGAAAGTTTAAGTGTTGCCGGAAATATTTTTTTGGGACAAACAGAAGCCCCTTTGATGATAAAAGCCTATTTGGAACGCATGAACCGTTCTGAAATGCTGCTGGTCATGATAGGGGGAATGGCTACGGTTGCCGGGGGTGTGCTTGCTGCGTACATAGGCTTTCTTGGAGGTGACGATCCAGAACTCAGGCTTCAATTTGCTAAGCATTTACTCGCAGCCTCTGTAATGGCAGCGCCGGGAGCCATTGTAATTTCTAAAATATTATATCCACAAGTGGAAGCCATTAATACGAATGTTGAGGTTTCTTCAGAAAAAATTGGATCAAATATATTGGATGCCATTGCTAATGGCACCACAGAAGGTTTAAAATTGGCGGCCAATGTTGCAGCGATGTT
The DNA here is from genome assembly GCF_007827275.1 of Gillisia sp. Hel_I_86. Classification (NCBI taxonomy): domain Bacteria; kingdom Pseudomonadati; phylum Bacteroidota; class Flavobacteriia; order Flavobacteriales; family Flavobacteriaceae; genus Gillisia; species Gillisia sp. Hel_I_86. The sequence goes on from NZ_VISE01000001.1 coordinate 2,491,974, forward strand.
GTTGGTATTTATCGCATTTATCGCAATGATCAATTACTTGCTTGGATGGCTTGGCGGTATTACTTCACTTAACACTTTAATGGCAGACCATACTCCTTATGATAAGTTCTCGTTAGAATCTATTCTTGGGACTGTATTTGCACCTTTAATGTGGCTTATTGGGGTCGCAAAGGAAGATATGATGCTTATGGGGCAATTGCTTGGAATTAAGCTCGTGGCCAGTGAATTTGTAGGCTATATTCAATTAGCAGATCTTAAGAACCCAATGAATGCACTTAGTCTTAATTACGAAAAATCGGTGATCATGGCTACGTATATGCTTTGTGGATTTGCCAATTTTGCATCCATTGGAATCCAAATAGGGGGGATTGGTTCTCTAGCGCCAGGGCAGCGAAAAGTGCTTTCAGAATTTGGAATGAAAGCTCTTTTGGGAGGAACTATCGCTTCGCTTTTATCTGCTACTATCGCTGGGATGATCATAGGGTAGGCAGCATAATTAAATAAACTCATAGAGGTCAGCAGAAGACTACATACGAATTTTATTGTTGATTTTTAAACAGTTAATACATCTCGTTTTGTCTGTTCGAGATCCGTGATAAAAAAATTATCCAGCGTAGGAAATTGACGTGTTTTTTATATAAGCTGATGGGATGCTGAAACAAGTTCAGCATGACGACAATTCCGTATCGTCACCCTGAACTGGTTTCAGGGTCTTGGATTCACAAATAAATAAAAACACGTCAATGGTAGCGCAGTCGAGAACTTTTTAGCTCAAAAAGGCGGTTTCGACTCCGCTCAACCTGACATTCCTATTACAAATTATAATTTTGATATGGACATAACTACTAATCTCTATAAATTTATTCTTCCAGTAGAAAAAAGTCTTGGTTCTAGTATCGAGAAAATATACTGGTATAAAATCTCACAATAAATAGAGATTGCCGTAAGCTTTGCTTATCGATTTTTATAAGGTAAATCCTATTAATAGACTGGGCAGCGCTAGTTTAAGTAATCTTTTAATACTGAATTAGATATCTTATTAGAATGGATCAATCACAAAAAATAAGAAAATATCAGGGTGAAGATGCTAAATGGCCATACGAGATTCCTTTGACAGGATGGATAGATATTATCAAGCGTAGTTTCCATGAAATGAAAGCCGATAATGTTCAGATCGTTGCTGCAGGAGTTGCTTTCTATTTCTTTTTGTCCATTTTTCCCACTATAATTGCGGCAATCTCAGTGTATAGTTTAGTTCTAGAGCCGGATCAAATTCGAGAGCAGATTTCAAAGTTGAGTCTCATTTTACCAGAGCAGTCCTTTGAAATGATAAAGGATTTTTTAGAACCCATTATTGAGAAGTCTAAAAAAGAATTCGGTTGGGGACTGGCGATAAGTGTGCTGGTGAGTATTTGGAGTGCCAATCAAGGTACAAGTGCTCTCCTGACTTCCGCACTCAATTTTCTTAAAAAACATAAAGCATTGGAATCAATTGTTTTGTTGCCTACTGATACTGGTTGAGGGGGTTAATTTGATTATTACCTTTGATTTATGTTTGTCCGTAAATTAAACTCAAAGAATTCTAAAACCTATATTCAGGCTGTCAAGGACAAAATAGGGCCCCTTGATTTAAACCATGGAAAGAGCACTGTCATCAAGAAAGGGGATCTAAAGCTCATTGTTGCCTACTCTGAACGGGCCAAAAAAGACCGCTACAATCGCGAAAAAGGCCTTAGAAGACTGGAAAAAAATATCCGTAGAGGGAAGCCAACCAAATCCCATATCAATAATAGAGGCTATCACAAATTCCTGAAACTAGAAGGAGGGATAAGTGTGGCTATTGATCATGAGAAGCTCAAACAGGATGCCAAGTGGGACGGGCTTAAAGGGTACTTGGCCAATACCGGCCTATCCAAAGATCAAATCATTGAAAATCACCAACACCTTTGGCAAATGGAATATGCCTTTAGGATTGCCAACACAGATTTAAAGATCCGGTGCATTTACCATAGATTGCAAAGACGCATAGAAGCACATATATGTATATCATTTGTTGCCTATAAAGTATTCAAAGAACTGGAGCGGCAGCTCAAGGCCAAAAAAGGCAAAATAAGTGCGAACGAAGCAATTGAAATTGCTGAGAATGTCATGGAAGTGGAAGTAAAATCACCCCAGAGCGAAAATATCAAGAAAAAAACACTGCTATTAACAGGGGAACAGAAATACTTAAACTCACTTTTTGATTTTGGGTGTTAAAATGCGGAAGTCAGGAGCATAAATCCGGAACATTTATCACAGGATATAAAACCTTTAAACCTGAGTTCGACCTAAGGACTTAGCAGAATAATGCAAGTTGACTACCCACATGAGGTTGTTCTTCAAACTTTATTCCTGGTTTTTTCTCTTGGAAGGAGTAGGCGATCAGGCTGGCCACCAGATTGGTTATAAAATTCCCAAAGCTTCTGTGCCTTGAATGCTCGGCATGGCAAATATTCTTGAGCTGATCGTTTATCGTCCCTATTACCGAACGTTTTCCCAGCAATATCTTGTCCCTCATTGTCATCAGTACGTTTTTCATATTATTGCGTATCCCGGTGACCAGGTGCAGCCCGTCATCAAACAGCATCGCTGCAAGATTCTTTGATATATATCCTTTATCTGCATATAGGCTTCCAAATACCTCCTTCAATATGTTCCCTTCTTTAAGAGGTTCCCTGTCGTCCACATTTCCCTGGGTGATAACGAAATTCAGGATTTCCCCCTTATCGTTCACAATGATATGGAGCTTGAAACCGTGGAACCAGCCAACTGTGGACTTTGCGGTGGTTGCTATCCCCTCAAAGACTTTGTTGGAACCAATGCGCTTGTTCTTGCAGACCCTAACGGGGGTGGAATCGATAAAGGAGATCCCCGTGCACTCTCCCAGGCAACAGGTCTTCATAAATAGAACAAGTGGTAGCATATTGGCCTGCATCAATTCAGTAAAACGATTATAGGAAACAGTATCAGGAAATTCGGCTTTCACATGCTTTTGAACGTAAAAAAGATAAAAGTGTTTGAAGGTCCTGTGTCCACTGAGTTGAAAGATGACCGTAATGGTGAGGATCTCGCCCATCGACATCGTGAAGGTCCTTTTTCTGCGTTTTTTGCCGTCCTCCAGAAGTTTTTGTGTAAAAGCAGGTTCACAAACCTTACAGAACTCATCGATGTCAAAGAAAATTCCAGTAACTTTATCATTAGAAATCATGGCGGGAATTTTAGTTGAATATTTGGTTTTTAGATACTTGAATATACTAGATTTCCGCTTTTCTATTGCCCAAAAAACACAGTAATAAATGATCTTCTTACATCGAACTCAGGTTTTAAATTAAAATTGATTGGAATGCCGTTCCAGATCTCCAAAATTCAGATAGATAATGAGGAAATAGCATTTGAGGCGGTAAAGGTAAATGGGGACAACACCTTAATTGTGGACAAAGATTTCACTGAGTTGCACATAATGGAATAGTGCTGATTTAACTCTTGAATGTTTTAAATCAAGAATTCCTCTTCAAGTTTGCTCGGCGGGCTTTATTGGTTCAATTCAATTTGGGATTTTTACTAAATTATGAAGGGGAGTTATTACAGTATTGGTTATAAACTTTAGGACTGTTCTATTTAGTTTTTAAAAGTTAGCATAAACGTAGTTCCAATATTCACTTTACTGGTTACTGCTATTTTACCGCCTAAACTTTCCAGATGGCTTTTAACCAGATAAAGTCCTATTCCTTTGCTATCGCTATTGTCATGAAAACTTTGGTGCAGTTCAAAGATAGACCCTCCCACTTTTTCCATATCAAAACCAATTCCGTTATCTGAAAACCGCAATTGAACCCCATTACTCACCTTTATTGTCTTTACAGAAATCTCTGGGCATACTCTAGGATTGGAATATTTAATTGAATTAGATATAAGGTTGAGCAGAATACTCTGTAAGTAAAAAGAGCTAAAACTCACCTCTGGAGCTTCAGAGAAATCTACATTGATTTTAGTATTCGATTTTTGGATCAAGGTATTTATCGAATTAACAACCACATTAAGGGTGTTTTCTAAATTCAAATCTTCCAACTGGATATTTATTTTTTTCTCCTGACTAACGGCATCTACATATTTATTTAGCGTATTCTTCATCTGTATAGTAGAAGAATTTAGCAATTCTATATATTCCAGGGTTTGTTCATCATCGATCTTAGAAAGGTCCAGCAAGTTGAAAATAGACAGAAGGTTGTTGACTGGGGATCTTAGATCATGAGAGGTGGAATAAGTGAATTTTTTAAGATCGGCATTTAATTTGGCAAGATCTATCAGCAATAAATTTCGCTCCTCTTCCAGTTTTTTAACATGAGTGATATCCTTTGCTATGGCATATATTAACTGGCTTTCAGGTTCAGAGACCGAAGTCCACGAGAGCCATATAATTTCACCATTTTTTGTGAGATACCTGTTCTCAAAACTTAATACAGGATTTTTCTCTTTAAGGTTATCCCTGAAGCGGCTTGTGTTTAATTTATCTTCGCTATAAATAAAATTGCTGACAGGACTATTGATTAGTTCATCCATACTATATCCAAGCAAATTGGAAAAAGCTGGATTCACTTTCTTTAAAATTCCATTGTAATCTGCAATACAAACAACATTTGGCGTTAAATTAAAAAACTGCTCAAGGTTAAAGTGTATTTCAGTTTCTAGATTTGAATTGATCGGGTTGCTAGCACTTGGCATAAGTAGGAAAATTATAATTTAACTTAATACATAGCAAGTTAATTTAATTATTGATTTGGGCAATACATTGAGGAGCAACCTATTTATTGGTCTCAAAAAGTAGTTAAAACTATGCACTTTAGTACATTTCGCTTTAGCTTCTAAAAAGACCTATCTTTGGGTTTATGCCAGATCAGAGAACAAATGGCCATAGCGTTTCAAGATTAACTGCCTATATAGTTTGGAGTACCAAGTACCGCTACGATGTTCTAGGGGATATTCAAATACGGTGCAGGACGTTGTTGCTAGAGATATGTGAATCGGAAGATGTATTGATATTGAAAGGGGTAGTTTCACAAGACCACGTTCACATGCATGTAGAATATCGCCCATCACTATCGATGAGCACTCTTGTAAAGCGAATGAAAGGACGCAGTTCACGAAAGCTACAGCAGGAATTCCCAGAGTTAAAAAAACGATATTGGGGCAGGCATTTTTGGGGGATAGGCTATGGGTGCTGGAGCACTGGGAATATTACAGATGAGATGGTCAATGAATATTTGGAGCACCATCGAAAACCCAACGATGGGGATGGCACCAATTTTATAATTGAGAAATAGCCGCATGTGTGACTTTAGTCACGAGCCGAAACTATGGACTTGTAGTCCATAGTGGTTCATTGACCACGATCATAGTGATGCTGGTGGCATTCCAGAGGTGACCACAAATAGGATGCTGAGCAGGTTGTTTTTGTGTTGAATTTCTACTGAAGCAAAGCTTCATCAAAAATTCAACACGTTAAAATTTTATAAGAATGAAATAAGAGAAATTTAAATATTAAATTTGAGAGAGAGAGAAGATTATTGCTTTTCATAGGAACCCATGTTGTAAACTGGAAAAACTCCAGCAATATTGTTTTGACAACCTAAACCAACTAGCTCAATTTTTATTTTAATTGGAGATTTACATAAAATTTCACAGTCGTTTAGAAGGTATTTTTCAGAACTACTTTAAAAATAATCATTCTCTTTAATTACAATTTTCAGCTCCAAAGAGGAGTCGGTTTTTCTAGATAAATATTCTTACATTTTTAATTTTTCCTTTTCGCTATTCCAATTTTTTTAGTTGTTCAAGTGCTTGCTCATTTTCAGGGTTTAGTTCTAAACTTTTTTTGTAATTTTTAATTGCTTCCTCATTCTGTCCTGCCTGTACCTGAAAGTCCGCTAAAAAACTATAAGGATACCATTGGTCAGGGTATGCTTGAACCATAAGTTTTAAAAGGTCAATTGCTTTATCAGTCTGACCTTGTGTTGCATACTTTTCCGCATACTCGAAAGTATTTCTATCAATAATGTTATTACCAAGTTCAGTAAGTTTTTTACTCGCCTTCTCAAAACCTTGTTCATTGTAGGTTTTTATAACTTGTTCTGTATTTAAAAACTGTTCTATTTCTGGTGTGTTACCAAAAAACACTTTTCTAATATGCGTTCTCACTTGAGCCCAACCATCATTAGGACTTCTGTTAGACATTGTAATAATGATTAGAGGTTCTCCAACTACCATATCTAATTCTCCCGAAATTCCAGGTGCTCCGCCATTGTGTCCATATATTTTGGTTCCATTTAAATCTCTCAAACTCATTCCATATCCGTAATTATTGTTAAAATTGTTCGTAATCATTGATGAAAATGACTCTTTATTTACAAGTTCAGAATTTTGAAAGGCAAGTGCGAATTTTTGTAAATCTTCGACGGTTGAATTGCCACCACCTGCCGAACTTAACAAAGGTCCTGTAGATGGCATATTTGCTGGTGTGAATACGTTTTTGGTCAAATAGGCACTATAGTTTTTACCTGTAATTTTTTCTATGATTAGACCTAAAACAATATAACCTGCATTGCTGTATCTCATTCTTTCTCCGGGTTTAAATTCTAATGGGTCATTTATAAAAAAAGGTAAAAAGTCTGCTAAATTTTTAATAGAATCTTTGTTTTCATCGAATTCAGGACTGAAAAAATCTCCTAAACCTGATGTATGGGTCAACAATTGTTGAATGGTAATACTTTTAGCTTCGTCATTTGGGTAATCAGGTAATAGCTCTCCAATTGTTTTGTCAAGTGTAATTTTATCTTTTTCATTTAATTGCATTATTGAAACTGCCGTGAACATTTTCCCCATTGAAGCCAAATCATATTTTGTGTTTAGCGCATTAGTTTCTTTGTTTGATTCATTAAATCCGTAGGCTTTTTGGATTAATATGTTTTTACCGTCTGCAATTAAAATTGTTCCATTAAAATTTTTTCCCAACTCGGTGCTATCTAAAAGCACTTTTACTTCTTTTACTTTTTCTGAATATTTGGAATTTGTATTGACTGTTGTTTTACAGGAATATAAAATCCCAACACATAGAAATGCAATGATTATGTTTTTCATTTTGATGTATTTAAAATTATTTTATTTAGTGTATTTAAAAGGTCTTCTTTTTCTTGTTCGTTTAAGTTTTCCGAAGCTGTTTCTCTATTTTTCTTTATTATTGGAAGGGCTAATTCCAAAATTTGTTTACCCTTATTAGTTAATTTCAAATTTTTTTTTCTTCGGTCTTCTTTATTTTCTTCACGAAGTAAGAATTCTCTTTTTACCAAGAGTTCTGTCATACGAGTTATAGAAGCAACATCCTTAAATAAGAGTTCTGCTAATTTCACTTGGCTTGTATTAGGTCTTTGGTCTATTTGAATCAATAGTAGAATTTGGTTGATAGTTATAGAGTAGCCGAGTTCATTTAAATTGTTTTGCGCCATTGTTCGATATTGCTTAATGGTTTTTTCTATTTGGTAGAAAATAGTGTTTTCTGGATTTTGAAAGTTTTTCATATAACTAATTGATGTAAATATTATTGATATATCAAATATATGAATAAATTTTTATATGTAATTTCTTTTGAAGTTTTAAGTCAGAAAAACAGTCGCTCAATTTATCAATTTTCTGTACTTATATTTTTTTTGGTCTCTTTTTATTCTTTGGGGATATCTCGGATCAAATTGGGTTCTTCGTCACTTTTGGTGAAAAAATCATTAATTATTTACACGATCTAATCGAGTGGGACATACCCTTTTCCGTTTTGGGACTCCAGCCCAATCTTTTCAAGTAATTTATATATAGTTGTGGCTGTAAATTCGGTTTTATATTCTTTATTGATCCATTTTAAAAGTAAAGGCCCTGTCCATCGCTTGGATGTGTACCCATATTCAGATGGAGCGGTATTCAAAATAGTCTGCCGAATATGATCTAATTCTTTTTTGTTTAAGCTAGCTTTTCTACCACGCCCCACTTTGTCTTTGAGCCCTTCTATTCCCTGATGTTTAAATCTATGTACCCAGTTTAGCACCTGTTTAAAGCTTACCTGATAGATATCGGCCACCTCTCTGCTGGATTTTCCCTGGTGGATCAGGTAAACCATTTGCAACCTTAGAGCTACTCTATATTCTTGTCTGCTTTTGAGAATATTTTTGATCTCTTGAGGGTTTAATTCTTTCGGGTCTAACGTGTTTTTTGCCATTATTTTTCTTCTAAAAGAATATAAATATACACATTAATTGTATAATTTAATAGGGTGTTTTTAAACTATGTACTATGCTTTCCTGCAAATTAAAAATTAATCAAATTGCTGTATTCCATACTGATACAAAAATCATTTTCTCTATTCTTCCAAAACAAAAGCGCAGTAGCTGCCCTTTATGTAACAAATATGGCAATCGTATTCATAGTCATTATGTTCGAAGTTTAGCAGATCTTCCAATATCAGGAAAATTGGTACAATTACAGCTCAGGGCAAGAAAGTTTTTCTGCCGTAATAAAAGCTGTCCGCGAAAAATATTTACAGAACGCTTTAGCCAGGATATTCTGCCTTATGCAAGGCGCTTATGCCGTTCCATTGATGTGCTGCGTAGCATAGGCCTGGAAGTAGGTGGAAACAAAGGGGCATTGATTAGTCGTATTGCAGGTAACCCGGTGAGTTCCTCGACCATCTTGCGCCTAATTCAACAGTTGGAAATAGAAGGGACAACTACTACTTCTGGAGTCATAGGAGTGGATGATTGGGCATTTAAGAAAGGAAGGAACTATGGGACCATCATTGTAGATCTTGAACGTAAGAAGGTTGTCGACTTATTACCGGATAGAGAAGCAGATACGTTGAAGCAGTGGCTTCTAAAGCATCCAGAAATTCATACAGTATCACGGGATCGCGCCAGTGCCTATTCGAAGGGAACTAAAGAAGGTACCAAAGAGGCCATCGAGGTAGCTGACAGATATCACCTCCATGTAAACCTTAGGGATGCTTTTAAAAGGGTACTTCACAAGCACAGTACAACTTTGAAAGCGGCCTTTATAGCTTTTAGCCGTCCGGGCAATAGAGAACCTCTATTGGAAGAAGAAAAGGCTCGTTCACTGCCAACACCTAAATGTACATCAAACTCACAGCGACAAATGAAATTTGAAAAGGCAAAGGAACTTCATCAGCAAGGATATAGGATAAAAACAATTGCCAAAATGCTTCAAGCCGGCCCCCGAACCATCGGGAAGTACATTCAGCATGACGAATTCCCGAAACGACAAGCGCCTGTACTACAAGTAACTATGACTAATTTTCATGAGTTCAGGGAATACCTTTCGAAATTTTACGGGAAACAGGACTATCCAACCTTATACAAAAATATCCGCGATAAAGGGTTTAATGGGAAGTATACCCAATTTTGCAGTAATATGAATCAGTTTATTAAGCCTGACTCTGACAATATTTTTTTGCCAAAATTATCACCAATAAAAACCTGGTCAACCTCGAAGATTTCCTTTATGGTATTACAGCCAGAAGACCGATTAAAAAAGACGGATCAGGCTTTTCTGAAATTCCTGTATAACAAAGCGCCGGAAATTAAAGCCGCCGTAGAAATGGCCGTGCAATTTAAAAGCCTCTTCAAAAATAAAGAGGAAGGACCATTAGAAAGTTGGTTAACCCGCGCACTGCAACCTGAATCAGAATTACGGAGTTTTGCCCGAGGGGTCAAACACGATTATAGTGCCATAAATCAAGTGGTAATATCAGTCATAAGTAATGGGCAGGTGGAAGGACAGGTCAATAAATTGAAAAATATCAAACGAATGATGTATGGCAGAGCCAACTTTCCGCTTCTAAAGAAAATGGTATTACATGAAAGTATGGTTCACCAAAAGTGACGAAGAACCCCATTACTCCGAAATAGCCAGAATATGTTACTTTATGGCATATTCTTTGTCTTTAATCTTTTATTAAAACAATACATGAAAAATTACATACTTTTTATTTCATTTTTATTTTTAACAAAAAATGTTGTTTCACAAAACTATGTACTTGATTTAAATAACAAAAAACCTATTGAATCTGTACATATTTTATATAATAATAATGGTTTAATTACTAATGAAGATGGTTACTTTGAGATTCCTAAAGAAAAAAACATAGATAGTATATTTCTATCTCATTTGTCATTTAAACCAAAATGGATAATCTTTTCAGATATCAAAAAGAATGATACAATTTATTTACAAGAATCTCCAATAATCTTAGACGAAGTTGTTTTGAAAAAGTTTAAAGTAAGAGATACAATTTTAAAAGCTATTTATAATATTGATAAAAATTATCTTAATGCCCCTCATAATTCATTTGGTTTTTACAGGCAGTCTTTGAAAGAAGATTCAAAAGGTATTGAAATGGTTGAAGTTGATTTTATTAGTTATATTGAAAATAAAAATTCAGTATATTCTACAAAAATCACCAATGCAAGACGTACAAAAAATTATTCTAAAATTGAATTTAATACCATTGGAGGCGTTTTTACTGTAATTGAAAAAGGTGATTTTGTTAAACAGCAATCTTATTTTTTAAATCCTAACAATGTCAATAATTATTCATATATATACGAAGGTCAAATTAAGTACCAAGGGCTTGAAATTTATAAAATACGGTTTTTTCCTAAAAATAAAGATGACCTAAAATTTATAAGAAAAGGGGAATTATACATTGATACGAAATCGTTAGCCTTTGTTGAGATTAATTACAGTGTTGATGAAGCAAAGTTAAATACTATTATGAAGCTAGAACTAAAAAATGCTAAAATCAATAATCGTAAGCCTTTTTTCATATTAAAAAACCTTAATAATATAATTAGATACAAGTTAACAGATGACAACAAATGGGCTTTATCCTCAATTGAAGCAAAGAGCAATAAAACTGGTAGCTTTAAAGATTTAAGCCATACATATACTTTAAATGCTAAACTTGTAATAAATCATATTAAAACAAATAATGTGAATCCTTTTAAGACTAACTATAATCTTTCTAAAGATTTCAGTAAAGCAGTTAGAAGGTTTGATAATTTAGATGATTGGGGAAATAATTTCAAACTTTCTTTATCAAATGATGAAAAAAGAATTTTAAACGATATCTATGAAAAAAAGAAGAACAATTAGCCTTTTATTTTTTTTAGTTATCATTAATAGTTTTGTTTTTGCTCAAAAAGGTAAACCAAGTATAATGATTGACACTACTTTAGTGCAATTTATTGGCGACTCTACTTTAACAAATTTCATTTTTAATTTTAAACTATCTAAAACTGTTGATTTTAATCCATTTGAATATACACGAAATATGAAAGAGCAACTGAAATCGTATAACCTTGTTATTTATGGTACTGATGAGATTATAAATGGTAAAGCTTTTTTTACACCAAAGTACTTAGGTAAATCGTTTTTTAAAGATTGGTATGTTGTTTATCAAAATGATTTAAAAAAATATTTACCCAAGCCACCTGACTTATTAAATAGGCAATAACACACCTATATAACTAATACTTTGATGATAAAAACTAATCCAAACTACTGTGAAATAACAAAAGGGAAAGACGAATTAATAAAATGTATTAAACTTGCCATATCTTCTTATTTAAAATCAAAATCTTATCCTATAAAAGTTATTGAAGAAATTGTAAATGAAAAATTTATATCTTCTAATCCAAGTTATTATTTATACTACCCATATTTATTTAATGATTATTTTCAGGTTAAAAACAAAGAAACTTTAAACTTATTGTCAATATCAGGTATTCTATACTACAAGGCAATAATTTTAATTGATGATATTTTTGACAATAAAGATAGTAAATACAAATTTCAAAAGTTTTTTATAGCTAATATCTGTCAAGAGGAGACTATCAAAATTTTGAGTTCTTTATTTTCTGCAAACTCAGATTTTTGGAAAACGTGGAATGTTAGAAAATTTGAATATGCTAAAGCATATAGACTTGATAAAAATCTAAAAAGTATTCAGAATTTTAGTGAGTTTGTGGTTTTAGCTGACTACAAAAGTGCTTTTGGTAAAATTGCTATTGATTGCCTTTTTTATTTGTCAAATAAAAAAGAGAAAACTATGTACAAGGCTCTCTTAGAGTCACATAATCTTTTTTATGCGGGCTTTCGGATTATGGATGACATAATAGACTACACGGAGGATGTGAAAAATGGGCAATTTAATATTTCAAAATAGTACTCATGCCTTAATTTGAGTTGTTAAATAAGTCCAGTTGTTCTTTGTCATTTTGATTTGTTTGATATTCGGTTAAGATTTCGTTTAAAGGAGTTTTATCGAATACTGAGGTTCCTAATATTTGCACGATTTGATAAATTGAGAGGTTGCTTTTCATTTCATGTTTCGCACGCGCCACAATAAGATAGGTGCATATGGCAACCCAGATGTGGATATTGACTGCGTTTTCGGACTGTCCCCATAATTTTTTTTTATGGTTAAGTTCTGTTTTATCCATTTGAAGAAAGTCTCTATTTGCCATCTGTTACGGTAAAGTTTGGCTATTTCTAGAGCTGGTACTTCATGGTTATTAGACAGAAAAGTAAGCAGGATATCGTTTTGATCATCGTAATATTCAACCAGTCGTAGCGGGTCGGGATAAAGTTTACTTGATTTATTCCCAGCTAAAAGGATCGTCTTATCGCTTTTCAGTCCAAATCTCAGATCGATGTTGTAATTATTTTCAATAAAAGTATAATCCATCGTAGTCTTTGCTTTGGAAACGAAAAAGGCACCCATTTCCTGCATGTGATACAACGCAGCGAAATCTATATATGCTTTATCCATCAGGTAAATTGCTCCAGTTACAGGAACCAATACATCCAATAGGTTGCTGTCGTGATATTTACCATCGGTAATCATTGCAAAAGAGGGAATACTAGCTCTAAGGTCCAATAATGTGTGCGTTTTTATAGCACCACGAGAATATTTTCCTGGAGCCCAACTAAAAAGTTTCAAGCTCAACGAGATTGTTGTTGAATCCAATGCAAATACCTCATTTTTAAGATCGATATTGGGAATTGGGAAATCAGCGTACATTGGCCTGACTTGGTCTATCAAATACTGACCGAAGTCTGCAAATATCCTCCAATCCCTGCGTTCATTGGCCCGTGATATACTGGATTGATTAACTCGTTCTTTGATCCCGAGATGGTACAGCTTGTTTTGATGGGCTTTCAGGCAAGTACAAATATCACGTAACGAGTTTCGGGAAGTTAGCTGACCAAAAAATAATTGAATAAATGGGTTCCAACAATTGAACTCTCTTGTTCCGTGGTCTCCATTGTATTTAGAAACGCACTTTTCAAACTCGTAGCGGTTGATAAACTGCAATAGTTAAGCAAAAATATAGTTCCCTGTATTCATTAGCTTGCCTTAAAAAAGGGCAAAGCTACAGATCAATTCAAATCAAAAAATCAAAAAACGTATATAAGTATTTTATTATCAGTTAATTGTGAGTTTTTTAAAAAAATCAACGCATCACTGGTATTTTGTACATTAAGAACAGCATCCTAAATATCATGAAAAAAAATATTCTAATTGCTTATATAGTAGCCATGAGTTGCTTTAATTTTAACAGCTTTGCACAGCAGGAAAAGAAGATAGACTCTTTATTGAACCTTTTAATGAAAACTTGACAAAAGATGCAGATTCAGCCTTTTTTTTGCAAATAAAGCCTACGATATTTGTAGTTCAATAAAAAATATTCAATTAGAAGGTCAGGCTCGTGTGGCTATGGCTTCGGCGAAATTAATCCAAGGTGAATATACAACTTCTGAAAGATTACTAAATCTTAATCTTCTAGATAGTAATTCTTTAAGCGATAAAACATTGGGTAACACACTTAAATATTTGGGTTATACTCTTTATAATAAAAAAAACTATGCAAAGTCAAGTCAAATTTTTCTGAAATCGATCTTTTATTATAAAAAATTAAAGACAGTGTCAGTATAGGTAGAATATACAACGGGTTAGGAATGATTCAATTTAATGTACCATTCTGGGGGAAAATCCCTCGCCTTTAGGCGAAGACTTTAGTTTTATATATTTGCCGTATGCAAAACCATCGGAAAACCTCGCATACCACTTATGATTGTAAGTACCACATAGTTTGGATAACCCAGTATAGGAAAAAAGTTTTAGGAGGTGAGGTTGGAAAGCGTGTTCGAGAGCTTTTGCGGGAGATATGCAAGAGCAATGATGTTGAGATTTTGAAAGGACATGTTTCCAATGACCATGTACATCTTTTTGTTTCCGTTCCCCCACATTTGGCGATATCCAAACTGGTACAATATCTCAAGGGTAAAAGTTCTTATAAGTTGATGCAGGAGAACAAGCAAATCTCCCGTTTGTTTTAGCGCAGGCATCTTTGGGCAAGAGGGTATTTTGTAGCCGCGTCTGGAAATATAACTGATGAAGTTATAATGGAGTATATCACAAATCAAGATAACGATGAGAAAGAGGGTGGGGATTTCACAATCGTTGAGTAGCTCTAGTCGCCTTCAGGCGAAATCAAACCCATCGGTTTTAGCCGATACTAGTTAAATAACCAATCAGTGTTAGGCAATGGCTTTGGAGAAATCCAAAGCCATTGCTTTTTAAGAAAAATTTGTAACTTGAGGTTAAAGGTTCTATAAAAAATACCGGCAACTAAGGGATTGATTTAATTTTATAAATTCTAATCTAAAGTAATGCTTATGACAACTTATTTTAATAAATCGGAAATCGAAAATTCTATTAAAGATTTAGCCACCATCCAATTAAAAGAATGCGTGGAATGTGAAAAGCTATCTGAAGATTTTATAGATCTTATTAAATATAATTTTTCAGCTAAATACGTGTCTTTTGATACTTCTAAAAAACTGATTGAAATTGGCGTAGAAGATACCGAAGGGAAAACATCTCATTATCCCGTGATAAATGTGCTGTCGTACCCGGTTTCAGAATCTAAAAATAAGTGGCTGGACAACTCCTTTAAAAATAAAATGAACGATTTGGTTTTTTATGGAAGATTAATCAATAGAAAAAAATATAGTCATAGAAATGCAGAGGTTGTGGTAATGTAATTCAGCATTATAAACACTAAAGCAAAGTAACGTCATCCTGAATTTATTTCAGGATCCCTAATTTCCGATAATTAAGGTGTTAGAAGCTGAAACAAGTTCAACTTGACGAAGTTCGGGCACTTTAGTCAGGCTCTAGTTTCGCGATTAACTAATAATATCTTCCACGATCATCTTTGCATGGATCCTGGAATTCTCTATAAACCATTTATAGGTTTCCATCCCTCCACAAATAACGCCAGCTAGATATATCCCGGGAACATTGGTTTCCATGGTTTTAGGATTATAAGTGGGAATCCTTTTGCCATCTTGAGAAAGACAGATGCCCATACTCTTCAAAAAATCAAAATTTGGACGATAGCCGGTAAGTAAGACCACAAAATCGTTTTCTATTCTTTCGTGTCCGTTCTGAGTATTAACAAGAACATCCTTTTCAGTAACTTCCAATAATTCCGAAGAGAAATACGCCTTAACACTGCCCTCTTCAATTCTATTTATAATATCGGGGCGAACCCAATATTTTACGCGTTCTCCTATTGCTTCATCGCGGATTACCATGGTAACATCCCCACCTTTACGATAAATTTCCAAAGCGGCATCTACTGCCGAATTACTTGCTCCAACTACAACTGTTTTTTGTGTGGCGTAAAAATGCGGATCGTTATAATAATGTGTGACTTTTGGTAGGTCTTCTCCTGGTATGTTTAAATAATTAGGAATGTCATAAAATCCGGTGGCTACAATTACGTTTCTTGCGGTATACTCAGCTTTGGTGGTAATTATCTTATGACGTTTGTTCTCTATAGTTTCTACAGAATTTACTTTTTCAAATAGATTAATGTTTAATCCATTGGAAGTGGCAATGCGTCTATAATATTCCAAAGCCTCAGCTTTGTGTGGCTTTGGATTGTTGCTTATAAAAGGGATATTGTCCAATTCCAATTTTTCTGAAGTGGAGAAAAATGTCATATTGGTAGGGTAGTGGTAAAGAGAATTCACCAAACATCCTTTCTCTAAAATAACATAGCTTAGCCTATGTTTCTTTGCTTCCAGCGCGCAGGCGATCCCAATTGGACCTCCTCCAATTATAACGATGTCTAATTCTTTATGAATTTGCAATTTCCTTAAGTCCTTTAATGGTTTCTATCTGATTGGAAGCCTTGAAAACATAGCTTCCCGCTACTAAAACATCTGCTCCTGCATTTACCAATGCTTCCGCATTTTTATTGGTAACCCCCCCGTCTATCTCTATTAATGTATCTGCACCGTGTTTTTTAATTAGTTCCTTCAGCTTTTTTACCTTGGAATAGGTGTTCTCAATAAAACTCTGTCCCCCAAATCCTGGATTCACGCTCATAACACATACTAAGTCAATATCATTTATAGCATCTTCCAATAGCGCCACATTGGTATGCGGATTTAATGCTACTCCTGCCTTCATTCCTTCGGCCTTTATAGCTTGAAGGGTTCTGTGTAAATGATTGCAGGCTTCGTAATGTACGGTTAAGATATTGGCTCCCAGAGAAGCGAATTCTTTAATATATCTATCTGGATCTACGATCATTAAATGAACATCGATCGTTTTTTTTGCATGTTTTGCAATGTCACGCAAAACGGGCATTCCAAAAGAAATATTTGGAACAAACACTCCATCCATGATATCTATGTGAAACCAATCTGCTTCACTGGTGTTTATCATTTCTACATCCCGTTGTAAATTGGCAAAATCGGCTGCTAAAACAGATGGAGCAATATGTATATTTTTCATAAGTATTTGTAGGTGTTATTCTACAAAAATAACAAGATTATATCGATTTGATACCTTCTGCGAATTTATTTAAAATATAACGTACAGAACTTTGAATTTTAGGATTCAGTTTATCAATATGGGAGAAATATAATGCTATGTTTTCAGAGGGAAATCGAGAATTTAGAGAAATGAAGTTTGATTGATACATATCGAACTTTGGGAGAGAGACCTCTTTTTCAAAGATCACCATGACATTTTGATGTCTTTTATCGGTTTTCACCCTAGAAAAAAGTGATTCTAATAATTCCTTTTTGCCTTCGAGAACCTGGAAAAAGTTGCCATCTGAATATAACAAGATTCCTGTAATACCGTTTTCATTATTGCGGTTTCTGCTATAATTTAAAACCTGCTGTATCTTTTCTTCTGTAAGACTTGGATTAACGCTACTAACATAGCTAATGGCATATTGCATAATTTGGGTTTTTAGGTCAAGGAAAGTAAATTAATAAAAAGGATTTAAATACCACCTAATTGGAAATCTAGTGTATAAGTTATACAGTATTACTAGAAATCATAAAATGAAAAGACCCCGGTCATCACTCCGGGGTCATTCATCAATCAAAAAACGAACAGTTATCCCGATAAAGTACCGGGATGTACTGTTGTCATCTTTAAGGGAATATTATCCCAAGTATGTTTTCAAGATCTTGCTTCTAGAAGTATGTTTCAATCTTCTAATCGCTTTTTCTTTTATTTGTCTAACCCGCTCACGTGTAAGATCAAAAGTTTCCCCTATTTCTTCCAAGGTCATTGGGTGCTGATCTCCTAGTCCAAAATACAAACGAATCACATCTGCTTCACGCGGAGTAAGGGTTTCCAAGGCACGTTCTATCTCCGTTCTAAGGGATTCATGTAATAATTCCCTGTCTGGATTTGGGGATTCCCCAGAACGCAATACATCATACAGGTTAGAATCTTCTCCTTCCACCAATGGTGCATCCATAGATACATGGCGACCAGAATTCTTCATGGATTCCTTTACGTCATTAATGGTCATATCCAATTCCTTTGCAATTTCCTCGGCACTTGGTGGGCGCTCATGAGATTGTTCGAGAAATGCAAATGTTTTATTGATCTTGTTAATAGAGCCAATCTTGTTCAAGGGTAAACGCACAATACGGGATTGCTCTGCCAATGCTTGCAAGATAGATTGCCTAATCCACCATACAGCATAGGAGATAAATTTAAAACCACGGGTTTCATCAAAACGTTTCGCAGCTTTAATCAATCCTAAATTTCCTTCATTTATAAGATCTGGAAGTGTTAATCCCTGATTTTGATATTGTTTTGCTACCGAAACAACAAAACGTAAATTCGCCTTTGTTAATTTCTCTAGCGCACGGTCATCGCCTGCTTTAATTTTTTGTGCCAATTCCACCTCTTCTTCAGCAGTAATTAGGTCTACTTTACCAATTTCTTGCAAATACTTATCTAGCGAAGCGGTTTCTCTATTAGTTACCTGCTTCGTAATTTTAAGTTGTCTCATCTATCGTCTCCCTGGATTTTTAATTATGAATAGCTCTTGTATTAGGTTATACGTAAGGATTCCTAAAAATGTTACAAAAGACTTGCCAATTGTTTTTTGGGCGTTTCCCCTCAATCCATAAAAATGGATTTCGCGGTCGGGCTTTTTGCGCCAAGTCCTCGCTCTCCCGAAGCCTCGGGATCGCTGCGGGCTTTTTGCTGCAATCCCTAACGCAAGCAAATCATTTTAAAATCAGCACAAAAAAAAGAGGCCGATTTTTAGATCGACCTCTTTAAAACTATAAATTATTGTAGATTAGTCCCTGTTTTCTCTAGGTTTTCTATCATCGCGACCTCTGTTGTCACGAGAACCACGATTGTCCCTAGATCCTCGGTTATCACGACCTCTATCGCTATTTTCCCTTGGCTTGGGTGCAACATAACCTTCTGGCTTGTCCATCAAGGCCTTACGAGAAACTTTGTCTTTGCGTGTACGTTTGTCTAGGCCAAAGTATTTTACATCAAATACATCGCCCATGTTTACCACATCGCTTACGTTTTCGGTACGTTCCCAAGCTAGCTCAGATACGTGTAATAATACTTCGTTTCCTGGTGCATCCAAATATTCTACAACAGCACCAAAATCCAACATTTTGATTACTTTTACTTTATATACAGATCCTACTTCTGGCTTAAACGTGATAGAATCAATCTTCGCTAATACAGCATCAATTCCTTCTTGTCCTGTTCCCAAGATTTCAACAATTCCTTCTTCGGTTACTGGATCTTCGTTAATAACGATAGTAGTTCCAGTTTCTTTTTGAAGTTCTTGAATTACTTTTCCTCCTGGTCCAATTAACGCACCAATAAATTCATTTTTAATACGAACGGAAACCATTTTTGGAGCATATTCCTTCACATCCTCTCTAGGTGTAGCGATCGTGTCAGTAATTTTCTCAAGAATGTGTAAACGACCATCTCTTGCTTGCTTTAATGCACTCACAAGAATCTCGTAACGTAAACCTTTCACTTTAATATCCATCTGGCAAGCGGTAATACCATCTGCCGTTCCAGTTACTTTAAAATCCATATCACCCAAGTGATCTTCATCCCCAAGAATATCAGATAATACTGCATATTTTCCAGATTCAGCATCAGAAATTAATCCCATTGCAATCCCAGAAACCGGCTTTTTCATCTGGATCCCTGCATCCATCATTGCCATTGTTCCAGCACAAACAGTTGCCATAGAAGAAGAACCGTTGGATTCCAAAACTTCAGAAACCACACGTACCGTGTAAGGACAATCATCTGGTACCATTCCTTTTAATCCACGTTGGGCCAAGTTACCGTGACCAACTTCTCTACGGGATGTTCCACGAATAGGTCTTGCTTCACCTGTACAAAAAGGAGGGAAGTTGTAGTGAAGGTAGAAATTCTCTTCTCCTTCATGAGATGGCATGTCTATTTTATTTGAATCTCTGGAAGTTCCTAAAGTTACTGTTGCCAATGCCTGGGTTTCTCCACGTGTGAAGATTGCAGATCCGTGTACAGAAGGTAAATAATCAATCTCACACCAGATAGGACGGATGTCCACAGTTTGACGGCCATCAAGACGAAGTCCTTCATTTAACGTTAAATCCCTAATCGCAGCTTTTTCTGCGCTACGGTAATATTTAGAAACCAAACCACCATAATCTTCCATCTCTTCTTCAGAGAAAGTTGCTTTGATATCTTCTTTAATTTGGCTGAAAGCAGCACTACGTTCGTGCTTGGCAGAACCAGCTTTTGCAATAGCATATACTTTATCATAAGCCATATCATGAACCTTCTTCTTAAGATCTTCATCTTCTCTTTCTGCCGGGTACTCACGTACTTCTTTTCTTCCAACAGCATCAGCTAATCTTAATTGAGCAGCACATTGTATTTTAATATGCTCGTGTGCAAACTTGATGGCATCTGCCATTTCTTCTTCCGAAATCTCATCCATTTCACCTTCAACCATCATCACAGAATCTGCAGAGGCACCAATCATCATATCGATGTCTGATTCTTCTAATTGTGTTCTTGTTGGGTTAATAATGAATTCACCATTAATACGTCCTACCCTGGCTTCGGAGATAGCACATTCAAATGGGAAATCAGATAATTGGATTGCCGCAGAGGCGGCAAGACCTGCCATGGCATCTGGCATCACATCCTCATCATGGGACATCAACTGGATCATCACCTGAGTTTCAGAGTGGTAATCTTTAGGGAATAATGGGCGTAAAACACGATCCACTAAACGCATTGTTAAAACTTCACCGTCACTAGGACGTGCTTCCCTTTTAAAGAAGCCACCTGGGTAACGTCCTGCTGCTGCAAATTTTTCACGGTAATCTACCGTTAATGGCAAGAAATCCAGATCCTTTTGTTCGTAGTTGGAAACGACGGTACAAAGCATCATGCATTTTCCAGACTGAACCACTACGGATCCGTGTGCCTGTTTTGCTAATTTTCCGGTTTCGATAGAAATTTCCCTACCGTCCCCAAGATCGATAACCTCTTTAAAAACTTTTGGTATCATATTGTTTTTTTTTTCAATTCCAATTTACATTCATGCAAATTGTATGTTATACAATGGTCTTCGTCTTTCTGGACGAACAAGTTGTGTTGTTGTGTGGTTGTTGTGTGACCAATGAAAAACTACTCTTCGATTTTGCTAAGAGTAAAATTTTAATAATTCTAAAGACAGTGAGAAGTTGTATTAATATGAATAAAAAAGGGAGCATAAAGCTCCCTTGAAAATTATTTTCTTAATCCTAATTCTTTTACGATAGCACGGTATCTTAAGATATCTTTCTTCATTAAATAATCAAGCAGATTTCTTCTTTTTCCTACCAATCTTACAAGAGATCGCTCAGTGTTGTAATCTTTACGATTTGTTTTTAAATGTCCAGAAAGGTGTGAAATACGTTGTGTGAACAATGCGATTTGACCTTCTGCGGATCCAGTGTTAGTTGCACTTTTTCCGTGTTTTTTAAAAAGCTCTTGCTTTTCTTCCTTAGTTAAATACATTCCAATATTAATTTTAATGATTTTTATGTATAGACAGTATTTCTGTCAAGGCGCAAATATACTATATTATTCTTAAAATACTTATATGTTGATTCTTTTATTGTTCAGTTAAACAAAATTGCGAAATAATCAAGTATTAATCCCTAACCGGCTGATTTAAAATTAAGTCCAAATACAAATTCACCTTATCTTTTAACTCAGATCTTGGAGTTATAAAGTCCAAAAATCCATGATCTTTTAAGAATTCTGCGGTCTGAAAATCCTTGGGTAGATCTTGCCCCGTTGTGTCTTTTACAACCCTTGGTCCAGCGAAACCAATAAGAGCCCCAGGTTCAGAAATGTTAATATCTCCCAACATTGCGAAAGATGCAGTGGTTCCTCCCGTAGTAGGATCTGTACATAATGAGATATAAGGAATATTGGCATCGGCCAACTGAGCCAGTTTCGCAGATGTTTTTGCCATTTGCATCAAGGATAAAGCGGCCTCCATCATTCTGGCACCTCCAGATTTAGAGATGATCATAAACGGAAGATTGTTTTTTAATGCATGATCTGCAGCCCTGGCAATTTTCTCGCCTACAACAGAACCCATGGACCCTCCTATAAAACTAAAGTCCATACAGGCAATTACCAGTTCTTTTCCTTTAGACATTCCAACTGCCGTTCTTACAGCATCTTTTAATCCTGTTTTTTCTTGTGCAGCTTTTAACCTGTCGGTATATTTTTTAGTATCAACAAAACCAAGCGAATCTTTAGAATCTATATTCTTGTCCAGTTCTTGGAACTTATTATAATCAAAAAGAATTTTAAAATATTCTTTGCTCCCAATTCTTACATGATACCCATCTTCTGGGCTTACATAAAAATTTTTCTCTAATTGTTCTGCATCTATGATCTTCCCGGTGGGAGACTTGTACCATAATCCTTTTGGTACATCCTTCTTGTCTTCAGTGGCAGTTTGAATCCCTTTTTGTGTTCTTTTAAACCAAGCCATAATTTATATTATAATTAAAAAACTGAAATAATTAATTATTTCAGTTTCTGTTATATTAAAGTGTATTTATGTTATTAAGGTCTTCGAATGCCTTGGTAAGCCTATTCTTAAATGTAATCTCCCCTGAGCGTACCCATACCCTAGGATCGTAATATTTCTTATTGGGAACTTCTGCACCGTCAGGATTTCCAATTTGGGATTTTAAATACTCTTTTTTCTCCCCCATATAATCACGAATTCCTTCGGCATAAGCATATTGAAGGTCGGTATCGATATTCATTTTAATAACGCCATATCCAATCGCTTCCCTAATTTCTTCAATACTGGAACCACTTCCTCCGTGAAAAACGAAATCGATATGATTGTCTCCCAATCCATGCTTTTTGCTTAAATATTCTTGAGAATTCTTAAGGATCTTTGGTGTAAGTTTTACGTTTCCTGGTTTGTAAACTCCATGTACATTTCCAAAAGCCGCGGCAATTGTAAATTGGTCGCTTACTTTGCTCAACTCTTCAAAAGCATATGCTACTTCTTCTGGTTGCGTGTATAATTTAGAGTCATCTACGTCGGTATTATCTACCCCATCTTCTTCACCGCCAGTTATTCCCAGTTCGATTTCCAAAGTCATTCCCATTTTGCTCATTCGCTCAAGATACGTTTTACATATCTCGATATTCTCTTCTAATGATTCTTCAGAAAGATCTATCATATGGGAGCTATATAATGGCTTCCCGTGTTCTTTGTAAAATTTCTCCCCGGCATCTAAAAGACCATCTATCCAAGGAAGCAATTTTTTAGCACAATGATCTGTGTGCAAGATCACGGCAGCGCCATAAACTTTTGCAAGTTCGTGAATGTGCAAAGCTCCAGCAACCCCACCAGCTATGGCAGCCTGCTGATTTTTGTTAGAAAGTCCTTTTCCAGCATTAAACTGTGCGCCTCCATTTGAGAACTGAATAATAACTGGGGAATTTAATTCTGCCGCAGTTTCCAAAACCGCATTTACGGTACTAGACCCAATTACGTTAACGGCCGGAAGTGCGAAACCTTTATTTTTAGCATATTTAAAAATTTCTTGAACTTCTTTGCCTGTTGCAACTCCTGCTTTTATATTATGACTCATGTTGGTTGATTTAAATTACAATTCACAAAAATAAGAAAATAAGTTTGGTTAGAAGGGATAATTGATGCCTACGTTATAAACCGCATGTGCTAAATTGTAATCCTTGAACCATCTAGCACCTAGGGATCTTGACGGATCGTAAGTTTTAAGGCCAACATCGAATCGCAAGACGAAAAAGTTGAAATCGTATCGCAATCCTGCTCCCGAACCTATAGCGATGTCTTTTATATCTGATAGTGAAGTAAAAGTAGCGGCAGGATCTTCCACAATATCCAACACATTCCAAATGTTACCAATGTCTATAAAAAACGCACTATTCAAGGCACCAAAAAGATTGTATCTGTATTCGGCATTAAATGCCA
The DNA here is from genome assembly GCF_007827275.1 of Gillisia sp. Hel_I_86. Lineage (NCBI taxonomy): Bacteria > Pseudomonadati > Bacteroidota > Flavobacteriia > Flavobacteriales > Flavobacteriaceae > Gillisia > Gillisia sp. Hel_I_86. Next base: position 2,515,985 of record NZ_VISE01000001.1, read on the forward strand.
ATTTCATATTGGCCTCATTAAATTCGTTTCTACCACCAGAACTGCCCGGGCCAAGGTCATAAGCTTGCCAGGCCCTGTTATCATTTGGGCCACCTGCAAAAAAACTTCTAATAAAAGGAATGCTGTTTGCATTTCCATAAGGAATTGCTATTCCTGAAAATGCCCTTATGGCAAAAATATTTTTATTTCCCCAGTTCCAGTATTTTATATAATCAATTTCCGTTTTAACATATTGTGAATAATTTACCCCAAGTACATCATATCTACCCTGATCATCTTTTTGCGCACCGGTTAGGCTGGAGAATGCGGCAAGAAAATTCCCCGCGGTTTCAATTTTAAATCGAAATCGGGAAAAATCATCATCATATAGGTTTTCTTTGTTGTTGCTTAAATAGGTGAAATTTGAAGCAAAGATCAAGTTGTTTTCTGTTAACCTGTCTTTTCTTTCCCGAATGTTGTCTATTACCTGACGCTGATCCTCGGAAATTCCAGAAGTATTGGGATCATTGATGGTGACATCCCTAATAAAACCTTCTGCTCCTGTAGGGATAATTAATTTTCCTTCGCTATTTATATAACTTGGATTTGTTACTACATCCCCAGATTGAACAATTTCATTTAGATTGTTATAGGAGTTCCGATATACATTAAAGTAATTGTCGGTATTTAAATTCCGTACATATTGAATGTTTAAAAGGTCTAGTTTATGTGAAAGTTTTTTTGAGGGAGCCCATCGGTAATTTAGGATGCCGTTTAGATTTTGTTTGTCCAAGCCTATATTGTTCTGTGTGCTAATTCCTAAACTCAATGATGTAAATGGGGACATGTACTTCGGAATGAACTTTTCAGTATTAAAAGGCATGAAAATTCGAGGAAAGGTTAATTTGATATCCGCCCCGATTTCAGAAATATTGAAAAATTGGTCCTTAGAGCTCCCTCTTGCAGCATCCGAAGAAGATCCAACGCTTCCCCTTGCTGAAATTTCAAAATTTTCGGCACCTTTAAAGACATTTCGAATTAATAGGGAGCCTCCAAAACCCACTCCAAAATCTTGGATATTACTTTGAGAAATATCAAAATCGAAACCCAAGGAATATTTTGGCTGCGGACTCAGAAAAATATTCGCGATCAAATCGGTGCTGGTGCTATCTGCAGGATCGAGCGTGTATTCGATATTGGGGTATTTAAAAACTCGTAGAGAACTCATCCTATTATAGGTTCGGGTTCTATCGGTATCCTTAAAGATTTCTCCCGGTTTTATAAAAATGGCATCTGTAATAGCTCGAGGTCTATGTTCAAGTTCCTCAAAACTATAAATATTATATCCTTTATAGGATGCGCTATCGGTTACAGGTTTGTAACGATTGTTAAAAGTGTAATCTGTAAATACATTTACTTTGCTAATAGTGTGTATTTTAAAAGGAACCCGAGTTGTGGTATCTCCTTGGGAAACTTGCCTGTTATTGATTATTACCGTGGCATTTACCTTTTTATTTGTTTCGACGGTATCGGCTTCAAAACTTATATATTCTTGATCGAAATAATACACCCCATTATTTCTGAACAGTCTGGACAATCGATCCCTTTCAGCATTAAAATCCAATGTTTTATATTGAACCCCCGAGGTGATCAAAGAACTGGCTGAATAAGCATTGTATATTGAATCTATTACTACCGAACCAATTCTTTGATTGATGGAATCTACGATATATGGTTTATTAGAGCTTACATAATAATCTATTTCCCCTCTTTTGTTCTCTTGGGGCTTTATCTCGTAATCTATTTCGGCATCAAACCATCCATTATTGAAATACCAAGCCTGTAGTCGGTTTTTGGATTTTTTCGTTAATTCTTCATTTATAATTACCGGTGCTTCCCCCGTTTTTTTGACCCATTTGTTTAAATTTATGTACGCCTCTTCGATTCTGTTTGCTTGTTTTTGAGAATAAATATTCTCTAATCGCTTAATCCTGCGTGGTTTTTTATGAAGCCAGTATTGAAAAGCAGAATCTGGGTCTTGCTTTGCGAGATTATAAAAGTGAAGCCTTAACGGGGTGCCCAGCAATTTTGCATTAGGTTCTTGATATAATTGATTATAAATTCGGGATTCCTTTATTTTTTCACCATTCAGAAATATGGTATTTTCCGTAAGTAGTAATTCGTCATTTTGAACTCTCTTTACTGCATCACAGGAAATGATAAATGCCAGGGTTAAAAATAATAATGATATTTTTGCGGGATAGCGTTTCAATAAAGCTGAATTAGGGATTCAAAAATACATTAATTGCATGGTTAGCAAAAGCCAAATTAAGTTAATAACAAGTCTTGAGCAAAAAAAACATCGAACCAAACTGGGTCTTTTCGTTGTTGAAGGAAAAAAGGGAATTGAGGAACTTTTGGAATCTAATTTCGAATTGCATTTTCTCTACACCACACAAGATATATTTAATGCTCCTAGGGAAAAAAAGCACCTAATTTCCGAAGTTGAACTAAAAAAAATAAGCAGTTTAGTAACCCCACAAATTGGTCTGGCTGTTTTTAGAATACCAGTTGAAAATGAAATAAAATTAAAAGGATTGGTTATGGCCTTGGACGGGGTAAGGGATCCTGGTAATTTGGGAACTATAATTCGGCTTTGTGATTGGTTTGGAGTGGAGACCTTGGTGTGTTCCTTGGATACTGTAGACTGTTACAATTCTAAAGTAGTGCAGGCAACCATGGGGAGTATTGCCCGAGTGGATGTTCATTATTTGGATTTGGCATTATTTCTTGAAGAAAATAATTCACATTTTAAAGTGGGAACTTTTATGGAAGGTGAAAATATATTTGTAACAAATATGCCAAAAGCCGCTATTGTTGTATTGGGAAATGAGGCCCACGGTATTTCCAATAATATTGAAAAGTTAATAGAAAAGAAGATCAATATTCCTCAATTCAGCAATGTGAAAAATACAGAGAGCTTAAATGTGGCAACCGCCACGGCTGTTCTATTAAGTGAAATAAGGCGAAAAGAGAATTATTGAAAAGTAAAATTTAGAAAGATCCCTCTAGTTCTCATTTGTTCTACATTTCCGGTGTATAGACTATTTGGATCTTCGTCCCTAACCAGTTCATCGTTAATACCAAAGATCCCTCTTAAGGAAGGTGAAAATTTAAAGTAATAAAGGTAAAAATCTATTCCTACACCAATTTCATAATAAAATGTATTGGTTTTCATCCTAAACTGCCCAACGCTATTATCATCGGGATTGTTTTCATTGCTGGATAAATTAATGGAGGTCGAGGCTCCGGCCAATACAAAAGGCCTAAAATTGTTGAGTCTATCAGCTGAAAATTTAACCAATAATGGAATATGAACATAGGTTGAATTGATTTCCCGAAAAGTATTTTGATCCGCTTTAAGTGCTTGGAAATTTCGAGTATTAAAGCTAACTCCTGGTTCTAGCCGCAGGTCGAAATTATTGTGCAATTTAAAACTACCAACTAAGCCTACATTAAACCCAACGGATTTTTCAATACTAAAATCTTTTCCTAGCACAGGACTCGGGTTGTATTCTTTATAATCAAAATCAAAATCGTAGGTATTAAAGCCTAAATAATATCCCCAAGACCATCGTTTATTATCGATGTTTTCTTGATTTAAAATACTTTCTCCTGAAAATAATTGAGCATTCGCTTGAGAACAGACCAAACAAAGCCCTAAAATGGCAACAATCTTTTTCATATAGTTATTTAGAAGCTGTGTATATGGTTGCGACACCAAATGTTTGAGGCTTATCTTCTATATCTATAAACCCGGTTTTACTTAAAATATTGTTGAACTTGGCTCCATAAGGAAAAACTGCCGCACTTTCGCTTAAATAGGAATATGCTGCTTTGTCTTTTGAAAATAATTTTCCAATAACCGGTAAAAGGGTAGTGGAATAAAATTTATACCCTTGTTTGTAGGGAAATTTGGTTGGAACTGAAGTTTCCAATATTACAAAAATTCCGTTGGTTTTTAAAACGCGATAAATTTCTGATAGGCCTTTTTCTAAATTTTCAAAATTCCGAACCCCAAATGCTACCGTAATAGCATCGAAGGTTTCGTTTTCGAAAGGAAGAGCTTCAGAATCTGCTTTCACCATTTTAATTTTATCAGAGAGATGTTTCGCTCCAATCTTTTTTCTTCCTACCTCCAACATTCCTTCAGAAATATCCAGCCCAATAATTTCTTTGGCTCCTGATTCAACTAGATTTATTGCTAGATCCCCTGTTCCTGTTGCAATGTCCAGAATGTTTTTCGGATTTTTTTCAGAAACCAAGGAAACAACTTTTTTTCTCCACTTAAGGTCAATCCCGAAAGATATTACACGATTAAGCCCATCGTAGTTTCCAGATATTTTATCAAACATTTGAGCAACTTGCTCTTTCTTGTTTAGATTGGAATCTTTGTAGGGTGTTACTTTTTTATCCATGAAAAAAATTTGGCGCAAAGATAGGGGATATCCTATAAAAGAGTTGATAAGATTGTATATTTATTAAGATTCGACCTTAAAGCAGTTGTATAAAATAACTTATCTTTGATTTTTCATATAACTGGAATATAAGCATGAAGATTATTATTGCCGGTGCAGGAGAAGTCGGCTTTCATCTGGCAAAACTCCTATCCTACGAATCTCAAGACATCACCCTTATAGATAACAATAGGAACAACTTGGTATATGCAGATACTCATTTGGATATACGCACCTTAAAAGGGGATGCTACCTCCATTCATATTCTTAAAGAAGCGCATGTGAAAAATGTAGATCTCGTAATAGGTGTAACTTCCAGTGAAGCTACCAATATTACGGTTTGTGTCTTGGCAAAACAACTTGGAGCAAAAAGAACTATCGCTCGTATTTCCAATACTGAATTTCTGGATTATAAAGATGAAATAGGATTTGATAAATTTGGGATAGATGAGCTCATTTCACCTGAGGCACTTGCAGCACGTGAGATTGCCCTATTGTTAAACCAATCTGCTTTCGATGACAGTTACGAGTTTGAAGATGGCGCTTTAACAATGATTGGCCTTAACCTTTCGCGCACAGCTACTTTTGTTGGTAAAACAGTAAAAGAGGCGGCTAAAATTTTTCCTGAACTTCACTTTGTTCCAATTGCAATTCAGAGGTTTGGCACTCAATATACGCTTATACCTAGGGGAGATACCCAGTTTAAGGAAGGGGACCAAGTTTATTTTATTACGGTGCACAGTGGAGTAGACGAGCTTTATAAGCTTACAGGGAAGGTGAAGCAAACCATTAAAAATGTAATGATCCTAGGTGGCAGTAAAATTGGAAAGAAAACAGCTTCTGATCTTTGCAAAAACAATTTCAAGGTGAAATTAATCGAAAATGATCGCGAAAAAGCATTCGATCTTGCAGATGAGCTCCCAAGCACCTTGGTTATAAATAGTGATGGTAGGAATGTAGAACTTTTAGAGGAGGAGAATATCCACGATATGGATGCCTTTATAGCAGTAACTGGTAATTCTGAAACCAACATCATGTCTTGCCTGGTGGCCAAATCGAAAAGTGTGAAAAAGACGATCGCTTTGGTGGAAAACATGGACTATTTTCAATTAAGCCATTCTATAGGAATAGATACGCTTATCAATAAAAAACTTTTAGCGGCAAACAATATTTTTAGGTTTATAAGAAAAGGAGAAGTCGTAGCCATGACCAAGCTCAATAATATGAATGCGGAATTATTGGAATTTATTGTGAAACCAACTTCTGAGGTGTGTGACACAAAAATAAAAGATCTGGATTTCCCTAGGTCAGCAATTATTGGAGGAATTATTCGTGATGGAGAAGGAATAATTGCTTTGGGAGATTTTATGATTCGGGCTGGCGATAGAATAGTAGTTTGCTGTTTACCTAGGTCCATAAGTAAAGTCGAAAAACTCTTTCTATAATGCCTAAAATGAACTTTAAGATCATCTCGCACATTATGGGGTTACTCCTTTTGTGCAATGGTGGGTTTATGCTATTGGCCGTAATTGTTAGTTGGTATTATGAAGATGGAATAACATTACAAATTTCTTCGGCTTCATTGCTTACCATGTTCGTTGGAACGGTTCTCATGTTTTTTACACGTGGGCATAGAAAAGAGATTAAAAAGAGGGAAGGTTATGTTGTAGTAACTTTTGGTTGGATTTTTATGGCCTTAAGTGGAACATTGCCATATATTTTTTCTGAAGCGATTCCAGATTTCACCAATGCCTTCTTCGAAACAATGTCTGGGTATACCACTACAGGTGCCACTATTATCAATGATATAGAATCCATCCCAAAAGGAATTTTATTTTGGCGAAGTCTTACTCATTGGATAGGGGGAATGGGAATCATTGTTTTGGCAATTGCTATTCTACCGCTATTGGGAATAGGAGGAATGCAACTTTTTTCTGCGGAAGCTCCCGGCCCTAGTGCCGATAAATTAAAACCAAGGATTACAGATACTGCAAAGAGATTATGGTTGATATACTTTCTTTATACATTGGCAGAAACAATATTGCTTAAAGTAGCTGGAATGACTCTCTTTGATGCTGTTAACCATTCTTTGAGCACCCTTTCCACTGGTGGTTTTTCCACTAAAAATGCCAGTCTTGCCTATTGGAATCATCAGCCAATTATTCAGTATATTATTATAGTTTTTATGTTTTTGGCGGGAACCAATTTCGTTTTGAGCTATTTCAGTTTCAAGGGAAAATTTCAAAAAGTATTGCATGACGATGAGTTTAAATGGTATTGTATATTTATCATGTCATTTACTCTCGTTGCAGCTCTGATTATTTATTTTCAGGCAGATGTTTCCATATCTTCTATAACACACCCAATGGTGTGGGGCGAAGCGGAGAGTGCATTTAGGCATTCCTTGTTTCAGGTACTTACTGTTGTTACCACCACTGGATTTATTAGCGCAGATTATACACTATGGACTCCATTTTTAACTGTAATGTTCTTTGGGTTAATGTTTTTAGGTGGGTCGGCGGGGTCTACTGCGGGTGGGGTAAAAGTTATGCGCCATTTGATAATGATAAGAAATGGGGTTACAGAATTCAAACGAAGCCTCCACCCAAATGCTATATTGCCAATTCGTTATAACAAGAGGTCCATAAAACAGGCAATTGTATTCAATATCCTCGGTTTTTTTATTTTATACATGATATCCTTTATATTTGGTGCCCTGGTATTTGCCTTTATGGGTCTGGATTTTATGACTGCAATTGGAGGTGCAGCATCTTCCTTGGGAAATATTGGTCCTGCTTTGGGAGGACTTGGCCCCGTTAATAATTATGATATTTTACCTGCTGCAGGGAAGTGGTGGTCGGCCTTTTTAATGCTTATTGGAAGACTGGAATTATTTACCGTTTTAATTTTATTAACTCCTTTTTTCTGGAGAAATAGATAAAATTAAAATTATTTGCATATCCGCAAAACATCATAAAATGATAGCAGATGTCATTCTGTCCCGACCGTTCGGGAGTTTCAGGATCTCCTATCAATAAAAACCACTACAATAAATGGGGATCCTGAAATGAATTCAGGGTGGCGAGACAACTCTAAGATAAAAAACGGATATACATAAAATTTAAAAAAAAAGCTCTCTATTTCTAGAGAGCTTTTTTTATTCTGATACTCTATGTTTTTTAAGAAACAGCCAATTTTATTCTCTTTAATGCTTCTTTAATCTGATCTTCGCTTGCAGCATATGAGAACCTGATGCAATTGGGACTTCCAAAAGCATCACCTGTTACTGTGGCGACCAAAGCTTCTTCCAATAAAAACATTGAAAAATCTGTTGCGTTATCTATTTGATGCCCTTTTAGTTTTTTTCCGAAGAAAAAGGATATATCTGGGAATACATAAAAAGCTCCTTCTGGTTCTGTCGTTTTAAAACCTTCAATTGCATCCAGCAAGGAAATTATCAATTTACGACGCTCCTTAAAAGTATCGATCATAAATTTAATTTTGCTTACCGGGGCTTCCAATGCTGTAATGACCGCACGTTGGGCGATACAGTTTGCCCCACTGGTAATTTGACCTTGCATTTTATTACAAGCCCTCGCAATCCACTCTGGAGCACCTATATAACCTATTCTCCAGCCGGTCATGGCAAAAGCTTTAGAAACACCATTTACAGTGACCACACGATCATACATGTCATCAAACTGTGCCATCGATGCATGTTCACCAACAAAATTTATATGTTCGTAAATTTCATCGCTTACAACAATGATATCTGGAAAATCAACTAAAACATCGGCTAAAGCCCTTAGTTCTGCTTTGCTATATAACATCCCGCTTGGATTACAAGGAGAACTGTACCAAATCATTTTGGTTTTTGGAGTAATAGCATCCTTTAACTGTTGAGGTGTAATCTTGAAATTGCTATCTACTGTAGTAGGAACTTCTACTGGAATACCCTCTGCTAATTTCACTATTTCGGCATAACTTACCCAGTAAGGGCAAGGTAATATCACTTCGTCTCCCGGATTTAACAAAACCATTGCTGCGTTTGCCAAGGATTGCTTGGCTCCAGTGGAAACCACAATTTGGGATCTATTATAAGTCAATCCATTATCCCTCTTGAATTTAGTGATAATAGCATCTTTCAACTCTACATATCCATCTACAGGTGTATAGGAATTATAATTGTCGTTGATAGCTTGGATAGCGGCATCTTTAATAAAATCCGGCGTATTAAAATCTGGTTCCCCAAGACTTAATCCAATTATATCTTTTCCTTCCTCTTTTAGCTCTCTTGTTTTGGCAGCCATTGCCAAGGTTTGAGAGGTTGCTAAATTATTAATACGGTCTGATAAATGTTTTTGCATAAAATAGAAAATTAGATTTTTTAGGCTGAAATAGGTTTGGTGCCCATTTCTTTCAAGTATTTAAAGTGGGCAGCAATTGCTCCTCGTGTAGTCTGGAATTCATTGTAGGGCAAGTTACATTCCCGTGCTGTTTGCTTTACAATTTCAGCAATTTTAGAATAATGAATATGGCTTATATTTGGAAAGATATGATGCTCTACCTGATGGTTAAGGCCACCGGTAAACCAGTTAACCATTTTGTTCTTGGTAGCAAAATTCACAGTGGTGAATAATTGATGGATTGCCCAAGTATTTTTCATGGTGCCCGCCTTATCCGGTAAAGGCATTTCCGTTTCATTTACAACATGTGCAAGTTGAAATACGATACTTAAGATAAGCCCCGCTGTATAGTGCATCACAAAAAAACCGATCAAGATCTTCCACCAAGCAACAGAAACAAAAAGCATAGGAATTATAATCCAAATAGAAAGGTATATTAATTTTGTGATTGCAATTATGCTCCATTGCTTTGTTGGAGAAGGCAGTTTTCCATAAGAAAGTTTTCTGGACAAGTAATTTTTGGTTTGTTTAAAATCTGTGGTTAGGGCCCAGTTAAATGTTAATAGGCCATAAAGGAATACTGAATAATAATGCTGGAACTTATGGAATTTATGCCATTGCGAATGTTCCGAAAAACGTATAATTCTTCCTGCATCAAGATCTTCATCGTGGCCATGAATATTGGTATACGTATGATGCAGTACATTATGTTGTACCTGCCAATTGTATACGTTTCCAGCTAGAACATAAATTGTTCCCCCCATAAAATTATTGATCCATTTCTTGGAAGAATAGGATCCATGGTTCCCGTCATGCATAACATTCATACCTACACCTGCCATTCCCGCGCCCATTACAATTGTTAGGGCAAGCATCCACCATTGCGAAATATCCAAACTTAGAATTAAAAAGTAAGGCGCAAGGAACAAGGAAAACATTACAATTGTTTTTAAATGCAGTTTCCAATTTCCGGTTTTGGAGATGTTATTGTCCTTAAAATAGGCGTTTACACGTTTATTTAGGGTTTTAAAGAATTTTCCTGAATCTATTCGAGAAAATCTAATCTGATCTTGATTTAATGCCATTTTTTATAACTCTGATTCCAAAGGTAAAACATTCTGCAATTAGCACGCGGTAATTAGGGAAAATTAACGTGATAATTTTAATTACTTTTGCAGCCTAATATAAAACCTTGGATTTAATACAAAAATATTTTCCGGATTTAACTCTTCATCAATTAGATCAATTTCAAGCGATGCAAGCCTTGTACAAGGATTGGAACCTTAAGATCAATGTTGTTTCAAGAAAGGATATAGAAGAATTGTACCTTCGGCATGTGCTGCATTCTTTGGGAATTGCCAAAGTTCAAAAATTTAATTCCGGGGCAAATATTTTGGATGTGGGAACAGGAGGGGGATTTCCCGGGATTCCTTTAGCGATTCTTTTTCCTGAATCTCAATTTCATTTGGTAGATTCTATTGGAAAGAAAATAAAGGTGGTGGATGAAGTGGTGGAAGGCTTACAGTTGAAGAATGTAAAAACAACGAATTCCAGGGTTGAAGAAGTCAAGGGAGAGTTCGATTTTATTGTGAGTAGGGCAGTAGCTGTTATGCCCTCTTTTGTTGCTTGGGTAAAAGGTAAAACCGCCAAGAACAGTTATCATGAATTAAAAAACGGAATTTTATATTTGAAAGGTGGAGACTTAGCTGAAGAATTAAAGATCTACACGACTGCACGCATTTATAATTTGACAGATTATTTTGAAGAAGACTTTTTTGAAACTAAAAAGCTGGTTCATCTTCCATTAAAATATAAGGGATAGACTTTTAAATCTATCCCTATTTTTATTTGATCACTATATTTTTGGAAAACTGGGAATTCATGGTAAAAAGTTTTACTATATAGATTCCTGTAGCGTTTTCGTACACTGGCAATCGAATTTCTTTTAAATTTGAAATTTCTATGTATTCTTGAACCTTTTGCCCAAGCAAATTATAAATTTCCACCCGTTGTATAGGCAATAGAGTTGGGTTAAAAATTGACAATTCTTTGTTATTGCTTAAATAATCCATATCCATCTGCACATCTAACAATGGCTCTGGGGTTACTACCACAATTTCTTCATCAGTAGGTGTTTCCTCTTCAGGTTCCGCATCAGCATCTTCGGGCTTAAAGAATACGATTTCGAATCGCTCATAATAAGCTCCAGGTTCTATTTCCATTTTAAATTCAGAATCCCTAAGATCATGGTATTTATTTTCTTTTATATCTTTTACATAAATGTTGGTTTCTCCAGGTATATTTTCCAATTTATTTATTTCAATTTTAAATTCTCCTTTTTGAGAAATGTAGATCCCTATTGGCAGTACCTGGTCTACATCAAAATTGGACACACCTTGAATTACATATTCCCTGTTATTTATTAACCAGAAAAAATCTTCGAGATTGTAATCATTTAAAGCCGCATCATAACCCAAGTCGAAGCCATTGGTTGCAAAACTACTGGTTCCCACCAAGATTTGGCGGTGATAACCCATAGGAGAGCTAAAATCCAATCTTATTTTAGAATCGGAAATTTCGTCTTTTCCTTTTTTGTCAATATTTTCTGGCTTCAAAAATTGAGAGGAATTTGTTGTTTCAGTCTCAAAAACCCGTTGCCTATTTTTAAAAAGCACATTTCCGCCATCCACGGTATAACCCCCAGAAACATCCTCATCTAAAACGGTATTAATAAAGAAGCCTTGACCTACAGGAATATACTGGCCGGGAATTTTTGTTCCAGATTCGTTATTAGCATTAATCCTATCGTCGAAAGATATGGCAGGAACCCCATCTATAAGATTACGGGTGGCATATCCACCTATATATTCACTAAGAATATGGGTTTTTCCAGAAAAGTGATCCCAAAAATAAAGTGCACCATTAAAAATATTTCCAGTAGGATTTGTTCCTCCACTATCTTTTAAATTATCCAATATGAATTTTTTTGCATCTAGTGCAGAAGGATAGGGATTCCCTAACATGTAGTTCTGATCTTTACCAATCGTCAAAGTAATATTTCCATTGTTTGGTTTTCCTTTAAAAACATAATTTTGACGGTATGAAATTTCTGCCGTTCCAGAAGTTCCTTTCATAGTATATGCTTCCCCCACATTTAATGTACCCGTGCTTCCTATGTGTTCATATTCATCATATTCATTAGCTTTCCCTCTAAATTTAAAAAGCCAGTAATTACTTATTTTTCTGGGACTGGCTGCAGGTCCATCTGCATAGGTTACACCCTGACCAAAATCGATATTTCTTGGGGATCCGGAATTTGTTCCATCAAGCAAAACACTGGCAACGGTATATGTTGAATTTAAAGAATTTCCTTGGGGAACTACCGGTGAACTCCAGTAATTGTAATTATAACTACTGGCGGTGCCTTGTTGATCCCTTTCCAGAAAACCTGTGCTTGATTCATCAATGGTACTAATTATTGATTGGCCAGGGGTTGAACTATCGGTTTGGATCAATTGTGATTCTCCCACAAGATCAATTATTCCATTTAATTTTAGATAATGTGTAATAGTTAGGGACTGTCCTGAATTATTTTCATTAAGGGCCTCATTGGAATTTGCAATGGTAAGTTTTTCATCATTGGAAAGTAATCCAAGAAGTTTTATATTTTTTCCTCCTGAACTTATATTGTGCGAGATACTTGCAATATTCCAGTCAATAGTAGTTTCACTATCAATTCCCAAACTGTTGGGCGGGTCCCAGACCTGTGGCCTTAACCAGGTAGCATCTGCATACCATTGTCCTACCTTTGTGGAAATATAAGGTAATGGAGCTGTACGCTGCTGCGTAGTTGTAATATTTATCAATTTTCCAGACGGGCTTCCTGTAATTTTTCCAGGAGTTAATCCATTTTCAGATATTTCCAATTGATAGTAGCCTTCAAGCGAACTCCAGGTCAAATCACCAGGTACGTTCAACGGAATTTCAAAACCACGCACTTTTCCTCCATTTTCCTGCAATTTCTGGTTCATCATAAATTGCAATTGCTCTGTGGTAATTGCAGTATTCCATATTCTCACTTCCTCTATCCATCCGTGAAAATAATTTTGTGGAGCTAAGGGAGCATTTGCATCGTACATGGCTCCAATTAAGAAAGGCTGAGATAAACTGGTGGGGGCGCCGGGAGATCCCTCACTCACTAAAATTCCATCTACATATAATCCGGGGTTGGTTCCGCCCTTTATCACAGAAATGTGATACCACCTGTCTGTTCCAATTGGATATTTCGAGGCCAAGCTTGAAGTGTTCCATCTGAATTTTGGAATGTTATTATCAATTATAAGGTCAAATCCTGCTGCTAAATTACTGGCATCCCTTTTAGATACGATGGTTTTTATTCCAGCGGTTGTACTTGGATCCTGTTTGATCCAGGCTTCCATTGTAAAGTCTCCGGATAAATTAAAATTATCTCCAAAAACAATATGGTCATCAGTACCATCAAAATCGATGGTACTACAATTGCTAAAGGATATTTTTACATCATCGCTTGCTCCGCAGGGCACACTCCATCTTAAAGTATAAGTACCCTGGCTTCCAGTAAACAAAGTAGTAGGGTCTTTATCATCCTCAAAACTTCCCCCTGCTGGACCGTTTTCTATTGTCCATTGTCCAAAAAGTTCTTCCTCCCCTTCCGCAAATGCATAATTAAATTGAGCCTCTAGGTTGATAGAGGTTATCCCACATTCCAAAACCTGGTCCGGACCGGCTACTGCCAACAATTCTTCAGGTTGACCTATTGTAACCGGTATCTGGATTTCACATCCATTAGCGTCTATTACTTTTACAGTATATTCCTTGGCGGCAAGGTTGGTTGCTGTTGGAGAGGTTTGGCCATTGGACCAAACATAGATATAGGGGTCACCCGTGGTATTTGGCGTTCCGCCTGAAGCCAGTACAGTTGCGCTACCATCTTCCCCGCCAAAACAAGTTGCATTTGTAATGGAAGAAGGCTCAAGAGTCAGTGGATTGGTAGGTTCGGTAATTTCCACATCTTCTACCGTAAACGTATTTATTGGATTGTCACTATCACTCACAATAACGTCATAAATGCCTGCTTCTAGATTTTCAAAAATTTCACTTGATTGGTTGGTTCTAACAACTGCTCCATCTATGGCATTTATCAATTTGTACTGATAAGGTGAAGTCCCGCCAGAAGCCCGTACGCTAATACGCCCGTTGGACGCGCCATTACAAAGGAGTTCATTGGGGAAAGCTACCGCATATAAAGGAGAATCTACAGTGGCATTGTTATTTGTGGAATAGCATTTTGGTTTATTACCTTCACCACAATTATCCCTCTTTCGGTTACTGAAGGTAAGATAAATACCTTCTATTTTTACAATATTACCACAGGTATATTCGATCTGAAATGTTTCGGCACGGTCTGGAATTGCCTGTTTTTCGTAAAAACAACCTACTTCTTTAAAATTCTTGACCTCCCCAGTTTCAATATTTTCTATGGAATAGATCAATTCTACATTTAGTGAATATCTGTCAGGATTTGTAGGGATATAGATATAGATGAATTTAAAATCTGCGTTACTACAATTGGAAGATGTTATGGGGTTTCCGTTAGCGTCCCCTATATAATAATCATCAATTCCCAAGTCACTTGAACCACAATCATCTGAAAAACATCCGCCTACGTATTGAATAATGGTCTGCTGAAACTCCAGCCCATTACTGTCCCTAACAATCATCGTGGTTTGTTTGTCACCAATAGTTTCATAAGTAAGTCTATGCGGACCAATACCCGTGGCTGCTGCCATAGAGCCATCCCCTTCAAATATCCATTCAAAGGTATAGGGTGCCGTCCCGCCTCGAAGCGTGGTTTCATCCACTTTAAAATATGAAGTCCTGATAATATCACCAGATGCTTCACACACTGAAGTAGGCACAATCTCAGCTTCAATACTGTCAACTACAATTACTTCGTCTGTTACGGTACAAGCATTGGTGTCAGTAACTGTAACTGTATATTTCCCCGCGAGAAGTGAATTGGCACTTTGTCCCGTTTGTCCATTGGACCATAGAAAAGTGTATCCCCCGCTTCCTCCACCTACCTGCACGGTAGCAGTTCCGGTCGCCGAACCAAAAGAGGTGGTTTCAGTGGTAAGGAACCCTGTAATTTGTAATTGAGTTGGTGTAGATACCGTGATTGTCCTGACTTTGCTGCAACCATTTTCATCGGTGATGGTTACCGTATGATCTCCTGGAGCCAATCCTGTGGCTTGTTGGGCTGTTTGCCCGTTGCTCCATAAATAGTTGTAAGCTCCTGTTCCACCAGTTGCTTCTACAGTTGCGGTTCCATTGTTTTGCTGGTAACAACCCGATGTTGTTTGAACATTTATAATATCAATAAAAGTATCGGGTTCAGTGATTACAACTTGCTGGGGTGCGGTTTCACATCCGTTCGTGTCGGTTACTGTTACTGAATAGGTGCCAGCGGGCAAATTGGTTTTAGTAGCTCCCTCACCAAGCGATCCCCAAGAATAGGTATAGGGGGCAGTTCCACCACTTGCTGTGGCAGTTACTTCCCCTGTAGCTTGTCCATTACATAAAACATCGGTTTTTGAAACGGTGGGCAATACCAGTAATTCGGGTTGCGTAATTTCTACGGTAGAAGATAAAGTGACTACACATGAAGTGTTACCGGCATCCCTGATATATACGGTAAAAATTCCAGGACTTAGATTATCGAAATTACTTGCTTGTTGCCAATTGTTGGAATCAAGACTAAATTCAAAGTTTCCATAACCACCCGATGGGTCAGAAATGATAATGCTTCCATCTGTCAAGCCAAAGCAGGAAATATTTACAGTTGAAATATCGGCATTGAGAGGAGAAGGTCGCGTGATTTCAAGATTTGTCATAAGGTTTAAAACGCAAGCAGGATTTTCTTTATCGCGCATTAAAACATTGAAAAAACCTTCAGAAAGATTAGTAAATTCTGAAGATGCCTGCCAAGAATTTCCATTGTCCTTGCTAAATTCATAGGTTCCGTAACCCCCAGTAAAATTGGTCACTGAAATTGTTCCATCGTTTTGGTCATTGCAGGTGATATTTGTAAAAGATACTTCCGCATTCAGTAATTCTGGCTGTGTAATTTCTACTGGTTGGGTAGCAATACAGTTTTTGGAATCTTTTACCGTGAGGGTGTAATCTTTAGCTGCCAACCCAGAAAAGGTGTTCGAAGCCTGAAACGTAGTCCCATCAATAGAGTACTGATAATTGGTGTTGCCCCCTGCAACGGTGCCGGCAGTGATTGTTCCATCACTTGCCCCAAAACAGCTTACTGGGGCAAAATCCGCGGGCTGCATGGTAAGTTCAGTTGGTTGTGTTACTTCGATCGTTCGGGTAGCAATACAGTTTTTGGAATCTTTTACCGTGATGGTGTAATCTTTAGCTGCCAACCCAGAAAAGGTGGTCGAAGCCTGAAACGTAGTTCCATCAATAGAGTACTGATAATTGGTGTTGCCCCCTGTAACGGTACCGGCAGTGATTGTTCCGTCACTTGCCCCAAAACAGCTTACGGGGGTAAAGGTTGCGGGCTGCATGGTAAGTTCAAATGGTTGTGTTACTTCGATCGTTCGGGTAGCAATACAGTTTTTGGAATCTTTTACCGTGATGGTATAATTTTTAGCTATCAATCCAGAAAACGTGTTCGAAGCCTGAAACGTAGTTCCATCAATAGAGTACTGATAATTGGTGTTGCCCCCTGTAACGGTACCGGCAGTGATTGTTCCGTCACTTGCCCCAAGACAGCTTACAGGAGTAAAATCCGCGGGCTCCATGGTAAGTTCAGTTGGTTGTGAAATCACAAAAGATCGAGAATCCTTATTATTTTCAGAATCGGTTACTGTAATTATATAGGTTCCAGCCGAAAGCCCTGAAAGATCCTCAGAAGTTGATGCACTTCCACTCCAGCTTACGGTATAGGTTCCAACTGCGCCAGAAATAGTGATATCAATTGAACCATTATTCCCATTAAAACAGGAAACATGATTTTCCACACCGGTAATAGAAAGTACCGCTGTCTTGTTCTTTGCCGTTAAATGAGTGAAAGTAGAACCAAAAAGAAAAACAAATAGAAAGAAGGTTCTACCCCAGAGAGTAATTTTTCCCATATAATTTTGTTTATAACAGTTAACAAATGTACGTAGAATGTTTATAAACAGTTTTGATAAATGGCATAAATTTTCGATAAAATGCACATTTAGTGCATTTTAGGCACTTATAACTAAGCAATTTTAAAAATATGTAAGATATTTCTTGTTAATTTTTTATAAAGATATTTTGGGTTCAATAAAGTAAACTCCAAAAAAGCTTTTTTCTGGTTCTCATTTCCTTATGGATATCTAAAAAAAGATATGAAAGAAATGACGCTTATTTAATGCCAAGCGGTTCTCGGTAATTGAGGTAAATGACATTTCACTCATTTTTTCGGACAATCTAAAAGGAGTTGATAAAGTAGATGGTTGTCTTAACAAGCCAAATAACACAATAAAAAAACAGAGAAATGACCCAAAGATTTATTATACTTATTGATTTTTAGGAGTATTCGTGTAACCTGTTGTACCCAATTAAAAATCATGATCTTTCCTTCGAATTTTAATTAAATGAACTTATCTTTGATACTATCAAATGATACTATCAAATGAAACCGCCTTACGATATTACTCCAGAGATTTTAAGACTGATAACTTCAATTTCTGAGAAAGTTGGAGCTATCAATGCAAATTATCTTAACAAACCTTCTCCCAAACTAAGAAAGGAAAATAGAATAAAGACAATTCATTCCTCTTTAAAAATAGAGGGCAACACATTGACGGAAGAACAGATTACTGCGTTGCTTGAAAACAAAAGAATAATTGGTCCAAAGAAAGACGTTAAGGAAGTTTTGAATGCAATCAAGATTTATGAACATTTAGAAAATTATAAACCATTTAATGAACATTCATTCTTAGAATGCCATAAACATTTAATGGAAACTCTAATTGAAGATGCCGGAAAATATAGAAAACAAGGTGTAGGTATTATGAAAGGTACACAAGTGGAACATTATGCTCCTCCTCATGAAAATGTTCCCTTTTTGATGAAAGATCTATTTAACTATTTAAAATCATCGAAAGAAATAGAGTTAATTAAAAGCTGTGTCTTTCACTATGAAATGGAATTTATTCATCCATTTTTAGATGGAAATGGAAGAATGGGCAGATTATGGCAAACTTTAATTCTAATGGAAAAATATCCTGTATTTGAATATTTACCCTTTGAAACATTGATAAGCAAGAACCAGGAAAAATACTATAAAGCGCTATCAGATAGTGACAAGTCAGGAAAATCAACGGAATTCATTAAATATATGTTTGGAGTAATCAATAAGTCTTTAGAGGAATTATTAAACTTCAATAGCCGCACATTAACTCAAAAAGACCGCCTTGAGTATTTTGTGTCATTCAATAAAAGAGAATTTTCTAGAAAGGATTATATGGAAATTTTCAAAGGTATCTCTGTTGCAACAGCAAGTCGAGATCTTAAAAAAGGAGTAGAACTTAAATTATTTAAAAAAATAGGAGATAAGAATAAAACTAAATATATAATTTAACTGGGCACAACATCGGTAAGCGCAAATAGCGGGCAATCGAGTGAAAAGTATTATTTTAGAAACCAATTAACAAACAACTAAGCCGACAAGAATGCGTCCCCATTCCACGCTACTTGCCAAGACCGATAAAGTAGGCTTGTGATTGGACCAAACAAATAGATGCCGAAATTCTTTTGCTTCATTAAACCATAGTATTTGGGCCTGCACTTACCGAAAATGAAATCAGAGAGCACATTGCTAGAACCACCAATGAGGAAGCACTTTAAACATTAAAATTACTTGCAAAATAGCTCATTCCGAATACCTTAAAGGTTTCTTATCAAGTTTCAGAAAGTCCTTTGCAACTTATTTTAGTTAAATTATTATTGGAGCCGTTTTAAAATTTAATTTTTGTTGGGCTGCAATGCTGATCAACATTAAAATAACATGGGATAAGCTGTTGGAATGTGGATTTTCAAAGTGAAAAACAACACCAGCATTTCACCCACTTTATAGACGAGAAATAATATCTTTGCGGGTTGATATATGAGCATAAAAAAGAATGAACTTAACGATTGAAAATATTTTACTGGTTGGCTCTTTATTACTTCTTATAAGTATTTTTGCCGGTAAGACTTCCTATAAATTTGGCGTGCCAACCTTATTGCTCTTTTTGGCAATAGGAATGTTGGCGGGCTCTGATGGCATTGGAGGTATCCTTTTTGATGATCCAAAACTTGCTCAATTTATTGGTATAGTATCCCTTAATTTTATCTTATTTTCTGGCGGACTTGATACCAACTGGACAACTGTTAAACCCATTCTTTGGGAAGGAATAGCATTATCCACATTAGGCGTTTTATTGACAGCAATTTCTCTTGGCACATTTGTATGGCTTGTTACCGACTTTACTATTTATGAAAGCCTGTTATTGGGTTCTATAGTGTCATCCACAGATGCAGCAGCAGTATTTTCAATTCTGCGCTCAAAAAGCCTTGCACTAAAAACCAACCTGAGACCCACTTTAGAGTTGGAAAGCGGAAGTAATGATCCCATGGCATATGTGCTCACGCTTGCATTTTTAACCTTGGTGATCCATCAAGACCAAGGTTTTATCTCCATAATCCCCTTGTTTTTACAACAAATGATTGTGGGTGGAGTTGCAGGTATTGCCTTCGGTATGCTTAGTAAATATATCATAAACAAAATCAAACTTGACTTTGAAGGTCTTTACCCCGTTTTGGTTATCTCCCTGATGTTCATAACATTTTCTGCTACAGATTTTGTAGGAGGTAACGGGTTTCTTGCAATTTACATTTGTGCGGTTTACTTGGGCAACCAAGACCTGATACATAAAAAAACCATTTTAAAGATGTTTGATGGTTTGGCTTGGTTAATGCAAATTGTTCTGTTCCTCACTTTAGGATTACTTGTTTTTCCTTCTCAAATTATTCCATATATAGGAATTGGGCTGCTTATTTCATTATTCTTAATAGTGGTTGCCCGGCCTATAGGCGTGTTTATTAGCCTCATGTTTTTCAAAATGAAGTTGAGAAGAAGGTTTTATATTTCTTGGGTTGGGTTGCGAGGTGCTGTCCCTATTGTGTTTGCTACTTATCCGCTATTGGCCGGAATTGACAAGGCAAACATGATCTTTAACATTGTGTTTTTTATTTCCGTCACCTCCATATTAATTCAGGGCACTACTCTTTCTGTTGTTGCAAAATGGTTGAATGTAGGATTACCAGAAGAAAAAAAGAAATTGACCGCAACTGATTTGTTATTGGCGGAAAACCCAAAAGCTGAAATGAAAGAACTCTTAATAACTCCAGACTGCTTTGCTGTAGATAAGAAAATTGTGGAATTGGGCTTTCCGAAAAATGCTATAATAGCAATGATTAAAAGAGATGATAGCTATATAGTCCCAAACGGTTTAACAAAAATTAAATCACAAGATACGCTTATTGTGCTTGCTGATAGGCCTAAAATTTTTGATGAAGTTTACAAAACACTTAAAACGAATAAAGTATAGGAGATTCAAAGTTCCGGTTGAGGTAAAATACAATCCCCCCAGCTTTCCGGACGGTTTTTAGCCCAGAGGCCACAATAAAACTTGCAAAATATTTCTATGGCCCTGTCTCGAGGATAGTTGGTTTTAAGAAATTTTTTATTCGCCTTTTGGAATTTTGAGGAGTAAGTAGGCTTGACTTAATGCGGTTGCAGGCCCGGCCCCACTTTCTTTAAAATTCACTATGATTTTTCCATCACTTTTATAAATTCGATTTATTGTTATCTTGCTACAGCAATAATTATAAAATTCACCGATAACAATTATTAAGTTATTATTAGAAAAATCGAAAGTTGGATTTCTTAAATTTTCTGCTTGCATCGGATTTACTCTCTCAATTTCAAGGATAAAACCATTCCATTCATTTTCATTTTCAAAAACTTTAAACTGCTTAGGGATTTTATTTTCGTCCGAATAACTTAATGTACTTTCTTCTATTATTTCAAAAGAAATTTCATTTCCAATTTCATTTTTGGAACAACCAAGAAATAGAAAAATTGAGCAAATAATTATCATTAATTTTTTCATCTTAATATTTTTGCTTTATAAGATGGATACGAAATTTAACTTTTGGCTGCTTCTAAATTTATTATAAAAATGTTTATGTAGATCCGTTTTTTGACCTAATAGTTCTTTCATCACCCTGAGACCTATGATAAAAAATTATCTAGCGTAGGGAATTGACGTGTTTTTTATATAAGCTGATGGGATGCTGAAACAAGTTCAGCATGACGACAATTCCGCATCGTCACCCTGGACTGGTTTCAGGGTCATGGATTCACAAATAAATAAAAATACGTCAATGGTAATTTATTTCAGGGTCTCCATATTGTATTGATTTACATTGAAATGAGATTCTGAAACTTTCGAGTGGTCAGGTCAGAATGGCGTCCTTTTTCAGTTAGGATACTTTACGGATATTCGAAAAAAGTTTCCTGATAGTCTGCATTTGAACTTATTATTACTTTAAAGCCGCAACCTTCATAATTTTCGTCATGCCCAACTTGTTTCAGTATACAAGTAAGTATGGAGGAGGACGTAAAACTTGTGATGGACCCGAACAGAATGACGATATGGTCAAGGCCTTGCTGCACCAAAAATGGATACACAATTTATAAAATTTCAAGAGGAGTTGTTTCCCTAATTTTTCATTATTATTTTTCGTGTAACGATCTCATTATCAGTATGCATTTTTAATATGTATATTCCCTCGCTGAAATTGGCAACTTTTAGGATGATCTCTTTTTCAGAGGGGACATCATCAAACACACTTAGTAATTTACCGTTAAGATCGAATAAGTAGATGGCAGAGATCCTCAATTCTTCAGGATTTAAAACCATCATTTCATTTTCGGTATAAGAATGGAGAAGGCTTATGTCTGTTAGGTCATCTATAATAGGAATTTCCGGGGTAGCATCGGCTTCATTAAAAAAGATAATTTGAAACCTGTCCACAATTTCACCTGAAGGCGAATTGGCCCAATAGTCGGTTTTTTTAAGATTATGTATCGAATCCCTTACAAGATCCCTTAAATAAATATTTTGAGCAGGATCAATATTTTCTGTAGTATCCAGTAAAATTTTAAATTCACCTGCTTGTTCCAATCTAATTCCTATTGGTAAAACTTGGTCCTTATTAAAATTTGGAACCCCCTGAATTACAAATTCATATTTGTTTATAAGCCAATACATGTCCTCTAAGTTATAGTCATTTATAGGAGCATCATATCCCAGGTCAAAACCATTGGTTGCATTAACATCTGCTCCTACTAAAATTTGTCTATAATAACCCATTGGTGATTTAAAGTTCAATCTTATTTTGGCCCTCACGTCAGCGCCTTTAGTTTCTTTATTATTTTTTTCTGGTTTTAAAAACTGGGAATTGCCGGGCGTTTCGGGAATAAAATATCTTTGGCTATTTTTAAAAACTATATTTCCTCCGGCTACACTAATGTTTTCAGAGAGGGATGGATCTAAAGAAGTATTTATAAAAAAGCCTTGCCCAACAGGTATATATTTTTCTGGCTTTTTAACCCCTCTATTCCCATTGGAGTTTATCCTGTCATCAGTTGAGATTGCTGGAACCGCATCTATTAAATTTTTTGTGGCATAACCACCAATATATTCTCTTAAAACATGGGTCTTACCGCCAAAGTGATCCCAAAAATATAAGGCTCCATTAAATATGTTAACATCGTTTCTGCCACCGTTAGCTTTAATATTATCCAGCAAAAATTCATGAGCATCCATAGCAGAAGGATATGGGTTTCCTAAAAGATAATTCTGTTCTTTTCCAATTGTTAACGTTATAGTCCCATTATGAGGTTTGCCTTTAAACACATAATTTTGCTCTTCGTTAATTTTACCATCTCCAGAGGTCCCTTTCATAGTATAACCCTCTCCGGACATTAATGTTCCATCACTTCCAATATGCTGCCATTCCGAATACTGGTTTGCGGTACCTCTAAATTTATAGATCCAGTAATTACTGATTTTTCGGGGTGTTGCAAAGGGCCCATCTGCGTAGGTAACGCCATTTCCAAAATTCATAGCTACAGGATTATTGGGGTCACTGCCATCTTGGACTATATTTTTAATTGTAAATGGAGCGTTATTTGGTTTGCCTTGTTCACTCACTGGTGACGACCAATAATTATAATTATAGCTGCTAGCGGTTCCTTGCTGATCTATTTCTATATAACCTGCACTTGCCTCATCTAGAATACTGCCTTCATTTTGAACCAATTGTGATTTTCCTGCCAAATCTATAAATCCGTCAAGTTTAAGGTAATGGGAAATAATTAAGCCCTGCCCTTGATTCTGATTATTTTGTTTGCCCATGGTAAGGATATTGCTTTCGGAGATCAATCCAAGAAGTGTTAGATCTTTTACATCAGAATTTAAATTATTGGAAATTTTAGCAATGTTCCAATTAATATTGGAGCCGTCAATGCCTTTTGAGTTAGGGGCATCCCAGACTTGTGAATGAAGCCAAGAAGTATTGTCGAACCATTTACCATCACTATTGGAGATATAAGGAAGTGGAGCGGTGTTTTCTTGAGTGGTTTCTATATTTTTCAGTATTCCACTTATACCCGAAGAGGCCATGTCCAGAGTAAGTCCATTGTTCACTTCTCCAACAATCATGCGGTAATAGCCATCTAAATTGTTCCATAACAGCCCTAAAGGAACATCTAATGGAATTATTTCACCCTGAACTTTTCCGTTATTGTTTTGAATACGCTGATTCATCATGAACCTTACCTGCTCTTGATTTAATCCAGTATTCCAAATTCTAACTTCTTCTATCCAACCATGGAAATTATTTTTAGGGAATAACGGATTAGCTGAGTCGTACATAGCACCTATGAGCATAGGCGCATCAATATTTTTTGGTTTGGTAGACAAATTATCTGTCTTTAATTTAATGCCATCTACATATAAACTAATGACACTTCCTTCCTGAACTGCTGCTAAATGATACCATCTATCTGTGCCAATGGATTTGGTAGTCGTAATTGTTTTGTTGTTTAATCTAAAACTAGGTTTGCCATTGTTTAAAATTAAATCATAGCCACCTTCAGCTAGATCGTTTAAATTTCGTTTAGAGATAATGGTATTGATTCCATTTATAGAATTGGGTTTTACCCAAGCCTCTAAGGAAAAAGTATTTTCAGGATTTCGTAAATTAAAATTATCTCCAAAATCCACATAGTCATCTATTCCATCAAAATCGAGTTTACTACAGCTGGGAGGGAAAGTGATATCCAGTTCGTCAAAAATAGGCGGGCAACCATTGGCTGGTGTAATCGTCCATCTTAAGGTGTAAGAAGTGTTGGCTGTTCCTGTAAATGTACTTTGCCTGGCGCTATCATCGCTAAATGTACCACCCCCGCCATCGGCAGGAAAAGTGATAGACCAGCTGCCAGAAGCCGCTGTAGGATCAATTTCGGCAGCATTAAGATTGAATGTTGTAGTACCACATTCAGCAATAGAGATATCATCTCCAGCATTCGCAGGGATTTCATCTGGTTGATTTACTGTTAAGGCTATAGAAAGCGAAGTGCACGCATTGGGAGTGGTAACTGTAAAGGTATACGTAGAAGCGGTTAAGTTGGATACCGTAATGGCTCCTGTTGTGTTTGTTTCAGCCTTAAAAATTTCAATACCATCCTTATCAAGCAAAGTAATTATATATTCTGGCGACTCACCATCTAACACCCCTCCAGTGACTTCTATGGAGACAGTTCCATCTTCCCCTGCAAAACATTGCACCGGGGTAAAACTAGATGCAACAATTTCTAATGGAGAAGGTTCAATTATTGTGATGTTCCCAGTAACGGAACAACCCGCTTCATCTGTCACAATTACACTATAACCCCCTTTGCTAAGGCCTGTAGCCGTTTGGGTAGTTTGGCCATCACTCCATAGATAGCTATAAGTTCCGGTTCCACTGGATAACATAGCTTTTGCCGATCCGTCGCTTCCTTGATAACAGCTAGGCATTATGGTTTCAATACTATCAATTATTGGAGTTGGATTTATGGTTAGTGTAAAAGCATCTTCTGCAATAGTGCAGGGAGAAACAGGTGTTCCAGAAGTAAGTATTAAAATTACAGATCCTGTAGAAATTTCTCCGGCACTTGGAGTGTAGGTAGCATTTAAGGTATTTCTATTAGGATTAAAAGTCCCTTCCCCTCCAGTCCATGCTCCGGTGGAAATAGATCCAGTAACCAAGCCATTTAAAGTTATTAAAGCATTCTCTGCACAAACAGTTTGATCTTCCCCGGCATTTACAATGGTTTTTGGGATAATCTCTACTTCCGTACTTCCAACTTGTGGAGAACAATCATAAGCATCTGTAACTGTTAGGGTATAAGTACCAGAATCTGTAGCTAATAAGTTTTCTAAAATAGGATTTTCTTCTGTAGAAACAATAATACCATTGGCATTGGCCCATTGGAATGCTATAGGATCTCTTCCACCTTCAATATTAGCATATAATTCTAAAGTACTTCCTTCGCATATTGCAGAGTTATTTGTGGGGTCTATGCTGAAAATAATTGGTTCCAGAGTTCCAAAAGAAATATCGTCTAATCCAAAATCATTACCGCTTCGTATTGTTTCTAAGTTTATAATTTCCAGTACGGCATTAGTTGCATTGCCAGAATTCCAGAACGGGTTGCTATAAAATTGGATCCAGTTATTTGTATTCACTTGCCCATTACTGGTAGGCTTTGGAGCGTCTTTTAGATCTGCTATAGTACCCGTGGGAACGCCATTTACTTGAAATTGAAGTCGCGCGGGATTCGCAGGGTTTAAATTCATTCCCCAGGCACTAAAGTAATAGTTGGTATTTGGTTGAATATTGGTTATGGTTTGTCTCCAAATAACTTTTCCAGAACCCGGGTGCCCGTTAATAATCATAAAGTCCCCACTTCCAGTGGTATGGTCCTTACCATAGAAATTATCATGATAAAAATTGGCATTATCGTCTACGGCAAAATACCCTTCAGGATATAAGCTCTTTGAAACTCCAGTTTGATCTGTATATTCGGTGTAGAATCCTGTAGTACCACTTTCAAAATCACCGTTTACGAGCAATTCATCTGAAACACTTATGGAGCCAATTCCCGAACAGCCAAAACTGTCTGTTACCGTTAAAGTATAAGTTCGCGCAAGTTCTACATCTACCGAGCGGCCAGTTCCTAATATTTCACCTCCAGATTCCCATTGATAAGTTGAAAACTCGCTGTCCGACACTAATTCGATAAAAGTGGAATCCCCACAATAATTTGGGGTAATAGTTACCACTGGGGGTTGTCTTACAATAACTTCAACTTTACCAATACCCGGACATTCAATATCCGGGTCGCTATAAGTCGCAGTATATACAGTAGTTTCAGAAGGAAAAACATTATTTGGATTTTGCTCATTCGAAGTCCAATCAGGATCTGTAGAAGAAGTCCAGGTAACCTCAGGGACTTTAGTTTCTCCGGTTATTTTCACATTATCTATACCCATGTAGTAGCCCCAGGTTGCTTTGTACCTAAAGCGTATGTACAATGTAGATATTCCTGTATATCCAGAGAGATCGATGGATTGAACTCCATTTAAATTAAAAGTATAGGATTTGATGGTGGTCCAATTGGAATCATTATCATTATTTACAGTGGAAACTTGAACTTCAGCTATATCATCAGTATTATATTTTCTAAAAAAACTCCAAAAACTCAATGTTAAAGATGAATAGCCAACTGTATTAATTGGATTCTTAAATTTTAGGAAAGTGTCTGTGCTACTTCCAGAGCCAGCAGCATCACTATTAGAGAGATAAAATTGAGACGAATCATTTGAGCTTATAATATTATAGGTGGCATCGTAATTATTCGGACGTAAAGTCCAGGCTGCAGCAGTGCGACTTGAGGAAGGAGTAGTTCTGTTTAGTTTAGCCCAGTTACTTGCATTTCCATTAAAATTTTCATCTATTAAAGTTGTGGAAAGGGATGCTTCACCTTCAAAAGTAGAAAATAAATTCACACTTCCACCAGGGCATATTTCAGTAGAAGATGCTGTGACTGTTACCTTTGGACCCGATAAAAGGGGGAAACTTAATTGCGTTTCACTAGAACATCCTTCAGAAGATTTTAAGGTGATGTAATAAGTAACACCTACCGTATTTCCGGAATCATTATACAAGGCTTCATTGATATTTCCGGAGCCTGTATTCGCAGGATTGCCTAGAAACGCATCTCTTCTCCAAGTTATCGTTGTGCCATTTAGGTTACTTTCTAAATTATGGGATATTTGCTCTCCATTACAATGATCACCAATTGGATTGTTGGTTAATTGAGGTTCCGGGAGGATATCAACGTTTATTTCCCTAGAATTAATGCAACCATCATCTGTTTCCAGCTTAAACAGGTATTTAGCAGTAATAGTACTGGAACTGGTATTTAATAAGGTTTCATTAGGGTTTTCTATATTTTTATCATCTGATTGAGTAGCAGGATTTTCCCCTACTGCAGCTCTAGTCCATGTAATGGAAGTGTTTTCTATATTGCTTATCGGGGTGAAATCAAAATTAGAGCCGCTACATATTTGGGAAGGTGCATCGTTAAAATTGATAATAACTGGTTCTAACTTAATAACCACTACTTCTTTTATAATATAGCAGCCAGATGAGGTAGTTCCTTTTATATAATAAGTGCCCTTTCCAACAGTAGATGGATTTGAAAGGGGTATAGTGGCATCAATATCGTTCCAGTAAGTATAAGTAAGACCAGAAGTCGTATTCCCAGTTTTTATAGTTGGAGAAGTTAAATCTATAGATTCTGTACATTCTGGAATTGTTATTTGTAATACTGGTGTTGGATTTACGGTTATGGTCGCTGTTATTGGGGTTCCATCACAATTATTTGCAACTGGTGTTATTTTATATTTAATGGTAGCCACTGCATTTGTAGTGTTGGTAAGGAGTTGTTGTATTTTTTCTCCTGTTCCATCGGTAGCTCCCGTAATGCTTCCAGCAGGAGAAATTTCAGCAATTGTCCAACTGAAAGTAGATCCTTCTATTGGACCAGATAAAGAAATATTTGTTGTTTCTACCGAGCAAATAGCTTGGTTTGGTGGAGTTAAGGATACAGTTGGGGTAGGATTCACAGTAATGTTATAGGTAACTGGATCTCCACTACAACCATTTGCTTTGGGTGTAATTTCTATAGTTGCAGACCCATTTAGGGCAGTAAATGCAGGAATTTCTGCCACACCTATTTTATTGGATAAACCTATCGCTCCTCCTCCTTTAATATCATAGATAATACCGGTAGGTGTTCCGGTTAAAGGGATAGCGTTAGTTAAAATCCCATTACAATAAACTTGGTCTTCAGGGGCCGTAACGGTAGGCCTAGGTTTAACTTCAATTTTAAAGGTTTCTGGAATACCTTCACAATCGTTCGCGGTTGGAACTATAGTTATGGTTGCAAAAATACTTTGATTGGTGGTATTCGATGCTACAAATGAACCTACTCTGTTACGTCCACTTGCTCCCAGTCCTATAGCAGTATTATCATTTGTCCAATCTCTTTTTGTTCCATTTACAGAGGAACCTCGAAGAACAATTTCTTCCACAGTTCCACCGTCACAAACTACTACGTCGGCTGGTTTTGTAATGGTTGGAGTAGGATTTATAGTGATAGAGAAACTTACCGGATCACCTTGGCAATCATTTGCTATTGGTGTTACTGTAATTGTTGAAATAACTGGATCTGTAGTGTTGTTAATAGCTGTGAAAGAAGCAATATTGTCAATTCCACTTCCTTGCAAACCTATAGAAGTGTCTGTGTTTATCCAATTATAAGTAGTTCCAGATACGAGGCTTCCTGAGAAACCAATAGTTGAAATTGTCTCGTCGTTACATACTATAATATCATTAGGTTGATTCACTGTTGGTTCAGGAATAATTACTTTTTGAACAGCTGTAGTACTATTGGCTGAATTATCAGTAAAAGTCCATGTAATAGAATATTCTCCAAATGTTTCGAATTGAAGATTATCTGTAGTAGTACCTGTAATTAGATTTTCACAATTATCTGTAGTTGTTGGAAAATCAGTGATTTGCTTGCTGCAACTCCAATCTACAATATCTGACAAGATTGGCTTGACTGGGGCTTGATTATCATTAACCGTAACTGTTTGAGTGGCGGTAGTGGCATTGTTGGAATCATCGGTTACCGTCCAGGTAACAGTTGTTGAACCCAATGGAAAAGTGGCGGGTGCATTATTGGTGGTGCTTTTTACGCCACAATTATCATTAGTGGTAGGTGTTCCAAGGTTCACTGCGGAAGCTGTACACTTATTGGTATCGGAATTTACAGTAACATTGGCCGGTGGTGCAATCGTTGGGTTTTGATTATCTTTTACCGTAACTGTTTGAGTGGCGGTAGTGGCATTGTTGGAATCATCGGTTACCGTCCAGGTAACAGTTGTGGAACCCAATGGAAAAGTGGCGGGTGCATTATTGGTGACGCTTTTTACACCACAATTATCGTTAGTGGCAGGGGTTCCAAGGTTCACTGCGGAAGCTGTGCACTTATTGGTATCGGAATTTACAGTAACATTGGCCGGTGGTGCAAGTGTTGGGGCTTGATTATCGTTTACCGTAACCGTTTGAGTGGCGGTAGTGGCATTGTTGGAATCATCGGTTACCGTCCAGGTAACAGTTGTTGCACCCAATGGAAAAGTGGCCGGTGCATTATTGGTGACATTTTTCACGCCACAATTATCGTTAGTGGTAGGGGTTCCAAGGTTCACTGCGGAAGCTGTACACTTATTGGTATCGGAATTTACAGTAACATTGGCCGGTGGCGTAATTGTAGGGTTTTGATTATCTTTTACCGTAACTGTTTGAGTGGCAGTAGTGGTATTGTTGGAATCATCGGTTACCGTCCAGGTAACAGTTGTGGAACCCAATGGAAAAGTGGCCGGTGCATTATTGGTGACATTTTTCACGCCACAATTATCGTTAGTGGTAGGGGTTCCAAGGTTCACTGCGGAAGCTGCACACTTATTGGTATCGGAGTTTACAGTAACATTGGCTGGTGGTGCAATCGTTGGGTTTTGATTGTCTTTTACCGTAACTGTTTGAGTGGCAGTAGTGGTATTGTTGGAATCATCGGTTACCGTCCAGGTAACAGTTGTGGAACCCAATGGAAAAGTGGCGGGTGCATTATTGGTGACGCTTTTTACACCACAATTATCGTTAGTGGTAGGGGTTCCAAGGTTCACTGCGGAAGCTGCACACTTATTGGTATCGGAGTTTACGGTAACATTGGCCGGTGGTGTAAGTGTTGGATTTATCGTATCATTATCACAAGATCCTGAATAGGAGGTTCTTTCTAAAAAATCATGAGCTTTAGATAACATTAGGCCACTTGAAAAATGCGACTGAATTTTCTTCTTAAAATTTGTTTTGAGATAATAACGAACAGAATAAGGATTTAACCTATAGGATATTTGCTTTAAAAAATTTAAATAATTCCCCCCCTCTTTCAATGGAGAAGAGCTTTCATTGAAATCGCGGGAACTAGAAGAAGCCTCCTTACTTGAAACCTTAAAAACTGATATATGGGCATCAGTTTCTGGAAGTGTCAGAAAGTATGAATTTGAAATAGCATAAGAATTAAAAAAAGCACCTACAAAAAATAAATATAATAGTATGATTTTAACCCTTGGGGTAATTTTTCCCATATAATTTTTTTTATAACAGCTACCAAATTTACGTAGAATGTTTATAAACATACTTGATTAAAGATCAAAATTATCTATAAAATACAGATTTTAACCCATTTAAACATAATATTATAAAAATAAGTAAGTGATTACTTGTTAATTTTTATGCATATCCGTAAAGTATCATAACATGATAAATACAGTCATTCTGTTCCGATAGTTATCGGAATTGTTCCAGAATCTCATAATACTAAGAATCAATACATTAAGTAGAGATCCTGAAATAAATTCAGGGTGACGTCCAAATGCTACATTGTGAATGATTCCGGATATTCAGAAAAAGTTTTCCAATTGTCCGCTTTTGTACTTAATTTTAATTTAAAGCCGCAACCTTCATAATTTTTGTCATGCCCAACTTGTTTCAGTATACAAGTAAGTATGGAGGAGGACGTAAAACTTGTGATGGGCCCGAACAGAATGACGATATGGTCAAGGCCTTGCTGCACCAAAAATGGATACACAATTTATAAAATTTCAAGAGGAGTTGTTTCCCTAATTTTTCATTATTATTTTTCGTGTAACGATCTCATTATCAGTATGCATTTTTAATATGTATATTCCCTCGCTGAAATTGGCAACTTTTAGGATGATCTCTTTTTCACAGGGGACATCATCAAATACACTTAATAATTTACCATTAAGGTCGAATAAATAGATGGCAGAGATCCTTAATTCTTTAGGATTTAATACCATCATTTCATTTTCGGTATAAGAATGGAGAAGGCTTATGTCTGTTAGATCATCTATTAGTACTGGATCTTCAATAATTGGGTCTTGTTTTGATTCTTTATAAAATATAAGTTCAAATCTATTTGTAATTTCTCCAGCTTCAGATGTTGATACATAAGGCTCAGATCTCATATCATGAATTGTATCCAATATGATATCCCTTAAATAGATAGTTTGATTTTCATTGATATTTTCCAGGGTATCGATTTTTATTTTAAACTCTCCAGATTGGTCTATTCGAACCCCTAATGGTAAAACTTGATCTTTCCCAAAATCTGGAACTCCTTGAATTACCAAGAAATTACCACCCTGTAACCAATACATATCCTCCAAGTTATATTCAATCATCGGTGCATCGTAACCAATATCAAATCCATTGGTAGTATTTGGATCTGCACCTACTAAAAGTTGTCTGTTATATCCTTTGGGAGATTTAAATGAAATTCGAATTTTAGGAATTATACTTTTAATCTCTTCTTTCCCAGTTTTAGTGATATTCTCAGGTCTTAAAAAGATAGAATTTCCAGAACTTTCCCTAGCGAATACACGTTGGCTATTTTTAAAGGTAATGGCTCCGCCATCTAGGGTAAACACTTCCCCACCAGATAAACTTTCATCGGTACCGGTGTTTACAAAGAACCCTTGAGAAACAGGGATAAATTGCTCTGGTGTTTTTGTACCAACGGCATTATTGGCATTTACCCTTTCGTCATTTGAAATTGCAGGGGCACCACCAATTAAATTTAGGGTAGCATAACCTCCAATATATTCTCGTAGAATATGTGTTGCTCCAGAGAAATGATCCCAGAAATAGATCACACCATTAAATACATTTTTATTGTTCCTCGCTCCAGAAACAGTGCTGGAATTTAAATTATCTAAAATAAATTCTGTTGCGTCTAATGCCGAAGGATACGGATTACCAATTAGGTAATTTCGTTCCTTGTCTATAGTTAAGGTAATATCTCCATTGTTTGGCTTGCCTCTATAAACATAGTTTTGTTTTTGAGGAATTGCCGCTATACCATCAACTCCAGAAGCACCTTTCATGGTATGTCCTTCTCCAGCTTTTAAGAAACCTGTACTTCCAATATGTTGCCAAGAATCATAATCATTGGTCAATTTATTTGCAAATTTAAAGATCCAGTAATCACTCTTGGTAATTGGATTTGTTTTTGCTCCATCTGCAGCGGGATAACCTGGTTGATAATTTATTGCTTTAGGATTATTGGAATCTGTTCCGTCCCACATAATGTTACGTACAGTAAATCCAGAATTATTGGCCGCTCCCCGAGTACTTACTGGGGCTGTCCAATAATTATAGTTGAAGCTGCTTAAAGTTCCTTGTTGATCCCTTTCTAAATATCCAGCACTAGCTTCGGCAAGTAGGCTGCCCTCATCTTGTAATAATTGAGATTCCCCAACTAGATCCATATTTCCATCTAAAAGTAGATAATGGGTAACCCTTATGAATTGGCCATTGTTTGTTTCATCTTGTGCGCCACCAGGATCTGCGATGCTTAACATTTTGCCTGCAGTATCAGACAATAATCCTAATATTGTAATGTCTTTTCCTCCAGATTTTATATCGTGGGAAGTCCTTACAATATTCCACTCTATTGGTGTGCCGTCTACACCATTGCTATTTGGCGCATCCCACACATCAAAATATGTCCAAGTATCATCGGTGCCCCAAGTTTGTCCATCTACCCTAGAAGTATATGGGAGGGGGGCAGTGTTTTCTTGAAGCGTTTCCATATTATGAAGTACTCCATTTATCGCAGTGCTTGCAAGATCTGCAGTAAGGCCTCCCGTTAAGATATCTGTAGCAATTAATCGATAATATCCAGCAAGATTATTAAAGGTGAGTCCTTCTGGAACATCCATCGGGATCTCAACCCCCATTTGGGCACCATTATTATAAAGACGTTGGTTCATCATAAATCGAATTTGTTTTTCGGTAAGAACCGTGTTCCAAATTCTAACTTCTTCTATCCATCCTGAAAAATTACCTTTATTTGTAAGTGGAGCTGCAGGATCATGCTTGGCTCCAATGATCATAGAAGCGGTTCCATTTAAATAAGCGCCCCCCGTATGGCTGGCCACAGAGATACCATCTATAAAGAGTTCGGCATTACTACCATTAAAACTAACTGCGGCATGGTACCACCTGTTATTTGCAGTAATATTTTGTGGTGAGGTAAGCACACCGGCATTCCAGCTAAATACAATTTTACCATTGTTTAGACCAAGATCGAAACCATTCCCGTTGTTTTCATCCCTTTTGGAAATAATAGTTCCTGTAGTTGCTTCAGGTCTAAACCAAGCTTCAATACTATAGGTTCCAGTATAATCAGTTCCCAGATCCACAAAGTCATCTTCACCATCGAAATCCAAGGTAGTACAATCTTCTATTGTGAATGTAATATCGGTATGAATGGGAGTACATGGGCTATCTGTATCTTTAGCGATTTCCCAACGTAAAGTATATTCTCCAGGAACAGCTGGAGTGAATACAGTATTAGCACTGGTCATGTCTACAAAAGTTCCACCAGCAGGACCTGAAATTACTTCCCATTTTACCGTCGAATCATCGCCATCGGGAAAAGCGGTGATCTCACCCTGATTTAAACCCGTAATTGTAGCATTAATATTGATGCTTTTAGTCCCGCACCCCACAGTTTCTGCAGTAGCAACACTAGTGTATGGATCAAAGGCGTACACCGAAATAGTTTCAGAATTCCCTTGGGCAGTACATCCGTTTCCTGCATCATCCGTTAAGATAAATGTGGTTACCTCAAATATGTTTTCACCTATATATTTTGGTATCCATGTTACCGTGTCTGTAGTTCCAATTAATTCTCCGGGATCACTTAAAGTATTGTCCCGCCATTCCAATGTAACTTTATTAGGTTCGTCTGGTACCTGAATATTATCTATCGCCCAAATACTACCCGCTATAGTTCCTAAATATGTAAACCTAATTCTAAGATTTGTTTGCCCTATATAGTCACTTAAATCTAATTTTACCTGATTTTCGGGAGTATTTACTATTCCAAATTTATCATAGTTTCCTGAGGTACTTGGCCCGGTAATTTCTTTTAGAATAGTATTATATGTATTTCCACCATCAATAGAAATATCTACTAAAATCCTGTCTTCAGGATTTACCAAATGATATGCCTGATCATAGGTCAAGCTTAGATCATCCATAGCGAAGGTGTTGAAAACAGGGGTTTCCATTGTGGATGGATTATTGCCCGAAACTATAGCGAATTTTTTATCGCGGGAATCATATCGCTGGTTATATTCCTGGAAAGGAGTAACATTACTCAACGTACGGGTATAGAAAGGATGATCATTGGTATTCACCCATTTATCGGGTCTTAAATTATCTCCACTTGCCGGAAAATCAAGATCTACTGTGCTACCATATCTCCTTACCCTCCATCCGTTATTGGTCATAGAGTTGGCACTGTTAAAATCTCCTTTATCATTTATATTTCCAATGGTTCCATAACCCGTGTCAGACGCCAATGTTACCGGCTCTCCTAAACATACAATTGTTGGCGATGCTGTAACTGGTGATGGTTTAATATTGGAAGGAATAATACTAATTATAGCTAAATCTGAATATACATTTCCACATACGCCATTGCCTATAATAGCCCTAAATAGTGTGGTGGCGGTTAAATTACTATAGCCGTTATATGTTGTTGATGTATGGGGAGTTCCATTTACAGATGTCCAGGTAGCTCCGGCAGTTGAGCTCAACTCCCAATCTATTATGGTTCCTATATATCCTGTTAACTCAATAGGCACATTATTTCCTGCAGTAGCGTTATCACATAAAGAATAAACATTGCCCAGGCCACCTGCAAAATTGAGTTCCCCACCTACGGGTAATTGATCTATTGTAATTACAGCACTTAATGAGGTTGCCGGTTCGCAAACCGTTCCATTTTTAACTAGTGCAATATATTCAGTAGTTTCGGTAAGATTTGAATAATTAAGTGTAGTAGATGTATTTGATATAGAAGTCCAATCGGTACCATTCGTAGAACTTTGCCATTCCATAACATCCCCTAAATGCCCGGAGAGGCTAAGGGTTCCTGAATTTGTACCGGTACATACAGTAGTTGTTCCTGCAATGGAGCCGCCCACACTTTTTTCTTCCACTTCTATGGTAACTTCAGCGGTACTGGTACAACCTTGATCACTGGTTCCCGTAACCAAATATGTGGTAGTAACAGTAGGACTCACAGTGGGTGATGGTTTAGTGGATTCTGCGGCTTCAATGGCAGTACCATCTACAGTCCATAAATAGCTT
The DNA here is from genome assembly GCF_007827275.1 of Gillisia sp. Hel_I_86. Taxonomy (NCBI): domain Bacteria; kingdom Pseudomonadati; phylum Bacteroidota; class Flavobacteriia; order Flavobacteriales; family Flavobacteriaceae; genus Gillisia; species Gillisia sp. Hel_I_86. The sequence continues at coordinate 2,551,950 of NZ_VISE01000001.1, forward strand.
GTAGCTCCTTCAGCATCGAGGGTTGTGGAAGACCCGGAACAAATAATAGAATTTGCAGCATCTGCAGTCAATATTGGCAACGGATTTATTGTAATAGTGACTTGTACCCGATCACTTTCGCATTCATCTTTGGTCTGACTAACCCAGTAGTATGTAGTAACATCTGTACTTGTATTTGGAACAGGAGCGGAAGCTAGTGGAGTAGAGGCATCTACAGCATCATACCAGTTTATTGTATTTCCCGCATCGCCTTCGGCTTCTAAAGGTGTGGTCACAGCCTCATTCAAACAAAAGCTCAAAGCCGCTGTGGTTGCTGGTATAGCTGGTTTTTCATTAATTGTTACCACTAATTTAGCTCTGGGACTCTCACAAGTTAAGGGACTCTGACTTACCCAATAGGATGTAGTTCCAACAGTAGTAGTAGAAGGGGTTGGTGTACCTGTAATAAGATCGTCCCCGGTTTCAGTGGCATACCATTTTAAGTTAGTTCCAGTTGCTGTTAAGGCTGAAGCTACATCTCCTTGGCAGTAACTAATGTCGGTGGTTTCAGGAGCATCTGGCTGGTCTTTAATACTTAGTGTGAACGACTTGGAAGTAGCATCTGGACAGGTAAAGTAATCTGGTCCTTTTATTTTTACTGCATACGCTCCATTGTCTGCAACAGTTAAATTGGAAATTATAAGTTTGCCGCTATATTCTCCTGTCACTCCTGTAGGACCCGATGTTGTCATAGTATAATTACCTCCGGCAGTTATTACATTATTAACCTTTATCCATTCAAAGGTTAGCGGTGCACCATTGGCATGTGCTATATATTCAAAAGTGATTTCTGTTACGTCATTTTCACAGAATGTTTCATCTTCGGCAGGTTTAATAATGATTATTTCTTCATCTACATTTAAAGTAACTGTATCAGAAGTATCAGAAGAGCACGAATTGCTGCCACTCACAACTACATGGTAATCACCGGCATTTGTAGAAGTTGCATTATTAAGGTTGAAACTTGCAGAAGTTGCACCGCTAATGGCTGCATTGTCCTTGAACCATTGGTATGTTAAATTATCTCCCGAAGCAACAACGCTAAACGAAGCCGGCTGGGTAGAGCATATTCCTAAATTAGAAGGTTGGGTGGTAATTAGAACCTTTTCAAAAATTTCTATATCTGTAGTTGAAACCACTTCTTGGCATCCATTTTCAGTAGGAATTGTGTACGTTACAGTATGAGGTCCAGCAGAACTTGTAGAAGGTGTAATAGCTCCATCTGAAGCAATGCTTAAACCGCTTGTGCCAGAAAATACCCCATTTTGGTATGCTCCCGCTGTATTGGAGAAAGTTACAGTATATGTATTAGTGTCTGAGTTGCAAAATGGTCTGGCATATGCAATAGTAGCTTGTGGAGTTGCCGTGATAGTTACCGGTGTCGTAATAATAATTTGAGCACAACCTACGCTGGCCGGAATTGTATACGTTACTGTATGGTTTCCAGATTGACTGCTTGAAGGAATAATTTCACCTGATGTGGCATTGATATCCAATCCTGCGGTACCCGAAAAAGTGCCATTTTGATAAGCTCCTGTTGTATTACTGAAGCTAACGGTTTTAGCAGTGGTATCAGATTGGCAAAAAGGCCCTGCATAACTAATTTCAGCAAAAGGAATATCAGAAATACTAATAGGTGTTTCAGCACTTGCTCCTTCGCAACCATTGGCGGCATCCAGAGAATAAGTAATAGTATAATTCCCGGGATTGCTTAAACTCGGATTAATACCTCCATTTGCATCTATATTCAATCCCGCCGGGGTAGAGGAATAGATGCCTCCGCTTATGATCCCAGATCCGGATAAATTTACCGATTGAGAAGCGCTCAGGGATTTACAGAATTCTGCGGCACCATAAGCAATGACCGGTGTTGGTTTTTCAGTGATAACAACTCCCGCGGTTTGAGTTATTGGAGCACATCCTGTAGAAGGTATAATGGAATAGGTTACTGTATAAGTTCCAGGGGTACTATTTGAAATATCAATTGCTCCGGTTCCGCTCGTTATACTTAAACCTGAAGGTGCAGAATAGGTTCCCCCTTGGTAATTTCCAGTTCCCCCCAAGCTTGGTAATGTGGAAGAAGTGTTATCTAAACAAAAGGGTGTTCCCGCATAGCTTAAAGTTATGGTAGGAAGTTCTATAATAGTAACATCTGTAGTAACCGCAACCGCATCACAACCTCCAGAAGCGGGTGTGGTATAGGATACGTTATAAGTTCCTGCTGTACTCGATGATGGATTAATACTTCCTGTAGATGAATTGATGGATAATCCAGCCGGAGCCGAAAAAGCTCCGTTTTGATATGCCCCTGTACCGGTTAAATTAACAGGCTGATCTGTATCTATACATTTGCTAAAAGAAGAAGATGTATAACCAATACTTGCAGTTGGAATGGGGGTAACTGTTATTGTCGCGGTTCCAGTGACACTTTTGGAACAGTCGGGAGCATCTGCATATTTTATACTAACCAGGTTATAGTCGGTATTTGCAGTAAGAGGCCCAGAGTTTATAGTTGCAGTTCCACTTGCGCCTATGCCAATAGTTTGATTGGTTCCTCCATTTTTATTGTAAGTAATCGTGGTATTGGGAGTGGCGGTAAAAGTAATATCAGACGATGTTCCAGAACAAATTGTAGCATTTCCTGCAATTGTTGCGGTGGGGTCTGGTTTAAAGAAAATAACCATTTCGTCTATACCATTTCTGCAACTGGTGTTGCTTCCATTAGGTTTAGGTACAGTAAGTAAGAGAGTTACCTGACCCCTATCTATGTCTGCCTGAATAGGTGTGTATGTAAAGTCAAAACGTCCCTTTACATTAGAAGGAGCCACAAAGCCAACATTATTATTTCTATCTGTTGCTTTAAATGTAGGTTTAAAAGTTGCATTGCCAAATTCTACATTTCCGCTTATTTTTATAGGAGCTAAGGATTTACAAAATGTTTTATCCTCACCCAAATCTGTGATTATAAAATTAGCTACTTCAATCCCGGTTTTTACTGATTGTCCACTTTTACCGCAAATATTTGTTGCTTCAACAGCAATTGAAACAGTACTGGAAGAAGCATCTGTGGCATTTACTCTAACAATAATATTATTGGTGTTCATACCCGCAGTAATTTCCCAACCAGAAGGCAGGATCCAGTTATAGCTTGTTGCATTGGCGACACTGGGAACATTAAAACTTATATTGGAATAAGGTGGGCATATTTTTTCATTATCACCTAAGCTTGTAGTTATTAATCCAGGTGTGGCAGGAATTCCAGAGGTGCTTTGTACATTGAAATTCTGTGAGGCACTACTGTCCCCACAGCTATTTTTTGCAATTACCGAAATGTTTCCACTAGAACCCGCCGTCGCGGTGATAGAATTGCTTGTACTAGTTCCAGACCATCCATTTGGAAGTGTCCAAGTATAAGAAGTCGCATTTGTAATGGCTGGTATACTATAAATTAAGCCTCCACTACCGGCACATATCAAGGCAGGACCTGATATCGTCCCACTCATAACTGGCGCTGGCGCTTTTACACTTACAGCAATAGTAGCTGCCGAACTGGTACCACAATCGTTTTTAGCTTTTACTGTAATGTTTCCAGATCCTGAATTGCCTGTATTAATCGTTATAGATGAAGTAGTACTTGTTCCTGTCCACCCGTTTGGCAGTGTCCAGATGTATTCTGAAGCAGTTGCATCGTTAGTAACCGAATAGGTCTCTGAAGTATTTGGACAAACCGTGTTAGAGCCTGAAATAGCTGAAGGTGTCGCAGGAGTTCCTGGTTTTATTGTGATAGCCAAAGTTTGTTCGGTACTTGTGCCACAATCGTTAATTGACTTTACCGTGATATTTCCGCCGGAAGTATTGCTTGTAGCATTAATAGATGTGGATGTGCTTGTTCCTGTCCAGCCATTTGGCAATGTCCATTCATAGCTTGTGGCATTGGCAACTGCGGCGATGGAATAAGTATTGGTGGTGCCCGGGCAAATATCCACAGTTCCAGAAATTGCGATGGGTACTGCCGGCGTAGCCGGTTTTAATGAAACAGCCATGGTTTTAGCGGCACTGGTGCCACAGCTGTTTTTTGCCTTAACTGTAATATTACCATTGCCTGGGGCACCTGCTGTAACATCTATAGTATTAGTGATACTTGTTCCTGCCCAGCCATTGGGTAAGGTCCATTCATATTCGGTGGCTCCAGAGACTGTAGCAATAGAATATGTTTCGTTAGCTCCCGGACATAAATTTGCCATTCCGGAGATCGTTTTAGGTACGTTAGGTGTGCCGTTTAGGACGTTTACTGCAGATGTTTGTGCTGCACTGGTTCCGCAGTCATTTTTAGCTTTTACGCTAATTGTGCCACTACCTGTAGTGCCAGAAGTGGCATTTATAGTAGTGTTTGTGCTATTTCCAGACCAGCCCACTGGCAGTGTCCATTCATACGAAGTGGCATTTGCCACTGGTGAGATAGAATAAGTTAAAGAAGAAATGCTTGGACAAACCTCAGCTTGTCCGGAAATAATTTCGGGGGTGGCAGGAGTTCCCGGTTTTACAGTGATACTAATTGGCGAACTAGTTGCAGTTGTTAGTGTTGCACAAGTTGCATTAGAAGTTAACTGCACTGTTACAGATTGGCCATCGGTAAGTGCTGTAGTAGAAAATGTGTTGGAGGTGCTATTTTGAACGGTTGATCCAATTTTCCATATATATGATGGAGAAGAGCCTCCATTAATAGGAGCTGCAGTAAAAACAACATTCTCCCCTGGGCATATAGTGGTTTTTGATGCCGATATCGATACCGAGGGAGTTAACATCGGGTTCACGGTCATTGTAAGGTTATTATTGGTGTTACATGAAGCACCATCTACAGAAGTAACTATAACTTTTATTTTATCTGAATTACCAAGAGTACTTGATGTGAATGTATTTCCTGTCGTAGATTGGCTCGTATTGCCAATAAGCCATTCGTAAGTCCAATTTGAACCACTATTAGGTGTTGCTGTGAATGTTACAGAGGTGCCTGCACATATAGTTGTGCCCGGGGCTGCAGAAATTGAAACCGAGGTAGGGCATTGTGCCATTACTGATGTAGGTGACAGATGGGCAATTAGCAAAACAAAGAGAAATGGTAATTTTTTTCCCATAGCCGTTTTTATTTAGAGCAAACTAAATTACGTGGGGGAATTCGAGTGATAATTTATATGGGGTATTCGGGTAATTATTAATAAAGTAGAACAAAACTTTGGGAGAGTTTTGTGAAGTATCAGATTGGAATGTTGGGAGTTAACAATCTAAATTACATTTTTACATCTAATTTTTAATAACTATTCGGTGAAATGGAATAATAATCGTTAAAAAATCAATTTATTTATTAATTTGTTATAATAAAATAGCTATTAGCCTACATTGGCAATAAATATCTAAATAAGTAATTTTTCATTAAAATAAATAAGAAAGCCGCAAATTTAAAATTCACGGCTTTCAATATTCAATAATCTCGGGACGGGTCAACGAGGTATGAATTGGAAAATTACTTTAAAAAATTTAAAGCAAGCTTCAAGGTATTAAACCCTCGATGAGGGATTATTTATTTAACGTTTACTCTCCCAAAAACGGATATCTGTAGTCTGTTGGTGTTACAAAGGTTTCTTTGATCAAACGTGGCGAGATCCATCTTAATAAATTGAGCTTGGAACCTGCTTTGTCGTTGGTTCCACTTGCCCTGGCTCCTCCAAAGGGTTGTTGTCCTACAACGGCCCCGGTTGGTTTATCATTTATATAAAAATTACCTGCGGCATTTTGCAAAGCTTGTGTTGCTTGTGCTGCTGCATATCTATCTCCGGAAAGAACAGCACCAGTTAATGCATAAATGCTGGTTTCATCAACCAACTTTAAGGTTTCTTCCCACTTGTTGTCATTATATATATAAATCGTAATTACAGGTCCAAATAATTCAGTTTCCATAGTAGGATATTTAGGATCTGTGGTAAGGATAACTGTTGGTTCAATGAACCATCCTTCAGACTTATCATAATTTCCACCTACAACGATCTCCGCATTTTTGTCCTTTTTCGCTTGGTCTATATACTTCGCCAATTTATTAAAAGAACCTTCATGGATCACAGCAGTGATAAAATTGCTCATATCTTCTGGAGAACCCATTTTAAATGAATTCACATCTTCAACTAAATATTTCTTTACATCTGCCCAAAGGCTTTTTGGAATGTAAGCCCTGGATGCCGCGCTACATTTCTGACCTTGAAATTCAAAAGCCCCTCTAGCAATAGCGGTGGAAACTTGTTTTGGATTTGCAGAAGGATGTGCAAGGATAAAATCTTTTCCTCCTGTTTCCCCAACAATTCTAGGGTAGGTTTTGTAGGTATCTATATTGGCACCTATTTTGCCCCAAATTCCTTTGAAAACACTTGTGCTTCCCGTAAAATGGATTCCGGCAAAATCTGGACTTGCCAATACGGTATCGGTGATCATGACCGGATCTCCCATCACCATATTTATTACCCCGGCTGGTACGCCTGCTTCCTGGAAAACTTCCATGATAACCTGTGCAGAAAACACTTGGCTGTCACTAGGCTTCCAAACCACGGTATTCCCCATTAATGCAGCACTTGCGGGAAGGTTTCCGGCAATAGCCGTAAAATTGAAAGGTGTAATTGCATATACAAAGCCTTCCAATGGGCGATATTCTAACCTGTTCCAAACCCCTGGAGAAGATTCCGGCTGCTCTTCATAAATTTGAGCCATATACTCTACGTTGAATTTCAAGAAATCTATCAATTCACAAGCCGCATCAATTTCAGCTTGAAAAATGGTTTTGGATTGCGCAATCATCGTAGCGGCATTTATCCTTGCTCTATAAGGTCCAGCGATAAGATCGGCTGCTTTTAAAAATACCGCGGCTCTTTGTTCCCATGGAAGTTCTGCCCAAGCGGTTCTTGCTTCCAATGCAGTGGAAATAGCTTGTTCTATATGTTTTTTCTTGGCTATATGAAATTGCCCAAGATCGTGTTTATGATTATGTGGAGGATGCATGCTCATAGTATCTCCAGTGCGTACCTCTTTAGAACCTATGTACAATGGAACGTCCATTTTTTCGTTGTACATGTCTTTATAAGTAAGCAACACTTCCTCTCTTTCAGGCGATCCCGGAGCATAAGACTTAATAGGCTCATTAATAGCAGTCGGAACTTGAAAAAATCCTTTTCCCATAATTATTTTTTAGATGTTTCTATTCAATTTTAAGGTCGTAAATATAAAAAAAATTAACCGGGATACCTTGGGTTTCAGTTAGAGAAGTTCGACTAAAAATTAGGTAAAGAAATTGTAAATTAGCAAGCATATCTTAAGCCTATGTGTACGGTAACTTTACTTCCTGTTTCAGCTAAAAAAAACGGATTCATTCTCACATCCAATAGGGATGAGGCAGCAGAAAGGGAGGCGCTTCCTCCAGGTTTTTATGCTGAAAATGGGATAAAAATGCTCTATCCAAAGGATAAATTTGCTGGTGGAACCTGGATTGGTATAAGTGAACGAAAACGGTTGATCTGTTTATTGAACGGAGAGTTTAAGCCGCATATTAGGGAAGCTGGTTATAGATTGAGCAGGGGTGTGGTAGTGAAAGATCTTTTAGCGGCAATTGCTATGGATGATGCGGTTAAATATTACGACTTCAATAATATTGAACCTTTTACAATTGTTGCGGTAGATTGGAATGCTGGCCTACGTTTTTTGGAACTTGTTTGGGATGGTAAGGAAAAGCACTTTAATGACCTGGATTTAAAACCTTACATTTGGTCTTCTTCTCCTTTATATTCTTCGGAAATGAAAAAAATGAGAGAAACATGGTTTCAAGCTTTTCAGAAAGAAAATATTCTTGATGCAGATGCCCTCTGGAATTTCCATATTTCAGCAGGAATTGGAGATCCAGATATAGATGCAATAATGGATAGGGGATATGTAAAAACCCAAAACATCACTCAAATTGAAGGGGCTCAGGATGTAATAGGTATGCGGTTTATGGATTTAAAGGATAGGAATAAAATTGAAATTGAATTTTAAATCAAGAACCCTAGAGCAAGCGGGTTGAATAAAAACTGAAATACTTTTTGAAAATTCGAATTAAGCTCCTGGGAAATAAACCCTCGATTAATTTAATTCAAAGCAAAAGGTGCACTTAGTTTAAAGGCGGGTATTGCGACCTTGAATTTTTTTGATGTCGAAAAATTGATCATATCGTAATGACCACTCATAGAACCAAATGGTGCAGAAAGTAGGCATCCACTGCTATACGTGTGAGTCTCGCCAGGCTTTAAAATCGGTTTTTTTCCAATAACTCCTTCCCCTTGTACTATTTCGGTATCCTTAAGTGCATCCTTGATGTTCCAGAACCTAGAGGTTAATTGTACCGAATCCTTACTCTGATTTTCAATAGTTACCCGATAACCAAAGGCAAAGTGGATCTTATAGTTTTTATAAAATGTGCCTTCGAAATTGGTTTCAACGGAAATTTTAATTCCAGATGTAACTTTTTGAACCATAATTATCTAATTGCAAAAAAGGTAAGCGCAGAAATAATTGCTGCAATTACTGCTAATGTAAGAAATATAAAATTTAGAGCCATAAATTTAACAATAGTTACAAACCTTCCTTCTTTATAGAAATTCCGAAGCGCTTTATATAGATAGAAAAGGAACAATAAAAGCACTATCGCGGTAAATACATTGGTCTTAAAAATAAGGTCTACTATTAAACCAATTAGTACAAACACAAAAAAGGTGCTCTGTACATGGAAGGTAAAGACCAGATGTTCCATATAATTAATTGGTTTATAGAAATAAAAAAGCCAAATAATTAGTGCAAAAACGGGTAAGTAGAAAAATATAATAAATGGGGACTTACTTATTAAATAATCGAAAAATATTCTCGGGTTATTTTTTATGATTTGAGTATCTACCGCCTTTCTATATAGGTAGCGATTCCAGAATTTATTGATGTGCTCCAGACTATCCAAAGCTTCTAACGGCTCTATAATCTTTGTTTGTTCATAAAACACAGTGTAGAGATCTATTTGCTTTGTGCTGGAATTTATAAAATTTAGACTGTCTAATTGTTTTTGAGAAATATAATGGTCTTGATAATTCTTAATTTCTTTAGTTGCTGAATTATTAATTATAGAATCCAGATCATAACCGTTGGCAAGTGGTGTGCCTTCAAGATTCTTTAAAATTTCCTTTCTATCTTTTTCTGGAATTTGCTCTATCTGTTGTTTTATAGCCTCCTCGCTTGGAGCTCTAAAATCAAATGAATTATTAGTTAAGCTAAAAACAATAAAGAAAATAATAGAGATGCTTAAAAAGAATCGAAACGGATTGGCATACCGGGTGCGCATACCGCTAATATAGTCTCTGCTAATCTTTCCGGGACGGAAGATAAGCGTACTTAAAGTCCTTCTCATTCTGGAATCGTAAGAGAAAATTCCAGCGAAGAATTCCAAGAAAAAGTCATTGAAAGACAACTTTTTGGTGCTGTTTAGTTGGCCGCAGTTCGTACAGTATTTGTCGCTTATGTCCAGTGGATGGCCACAATTCAAACAAATAAGGCCGCGGTATTTAGTTAAGGAGCGTTCGCTCTTCATAAGCTAAATAATTTTGAAAATTGGTTAGTTAGATATATTCAGGGAACTTGCATTTCCAAAACCGATAATTTGATCGAATCTCGCTCCCAGATCCCTAAAATACACTAAAACTTGGTATTCGTTTTCTGTTACATCAAAATTCCCACTAATAAATCCTTCGTCCAAGAAACCGTTCTTATTTAAAAGCACATATTTATAATTGTAAAACCCCTGTTTTAAAAGAAGCGTGTTTTCATATAAACCCGTTGTCTTATTGTATTTCATTAAAGTAGAATCATCTAGTTCAAAATTATTGAATGCTCCATATAAATGAAGTTCTCCCCCATCCAAAGGATCGTAATTTTGAAGTTTAAAATGGGTCCAAACATATTCTGCTTCAATAGAAGCGTTTTCGCCCTGCAAAGTGCGAACAACAAATTGTCCATTGATGTCTGGGTTGTAGGTGTATGGCTCTGTAGCCCTGGAGCGATCTGCAAAAAGAAAGTGGCTGTAAAGTTCGTTTAGCTCAATTCGTCCAATATCGATAGTGGTTGCGCGAATATCTTTACTGTCGAACTGTAAATATTCGTTACCTGCCAAAAAAGAGGTTTCTTGATCATATTTATAAATGAGTTCATTGCCTATAGTGTATTGGGGCTTGATGTTTTCTATAGCCGACTTTAAATTATGGTTTTTGGTAATAAGTATTTTTATGGTGGATTCCGGATTTCTAATTAAAAAGTCTGGCGAATTTATACTGAAATTAACCACCTGTCTAGAATTGATATATTTAAGATCACGAGATCTTTTTATGGCTACTTTAACTTGGGCAATTGGCCGGTATACCATAAATTTCCTTGAAAATACCAACTCGTCGTTCTCGGTAAAAACTTTAAGCAGGTAATTCCCGCTCACTTTTAAGGATTGAGTGTCTTTATTTGGGATGTTTAAATTATAGTGCGTATATCCTTGAAGGGTATTATAAGAGTTGTTATAATTGACTATCCTCACATTATCGAACCCGTTTAAATATTCAGATTTTATTAATTCTGAAGGGGTCCAGTCGTAGTTAAAATGCTCTATTATGTAATAATAATTGGCTTCGTCTCCAATAATGTCATCGAACTCTAAATGAATGGATTCTCCTAATTTTATAACTGGATTTCCCTTAATATTGGAATTGCCATTAAAAATGATGCTTTTTATGTAATTTGGGGGCAAAACTTCTACTTGTTCTTGTGCAATCAAAAGGCTTGCCCAAAGAAAACAAAACAAGCTAAGAATTTTCTTCATTTAATTAGTTATTGGTTTTAAGGCAATTGCAAATTCTATTCCCTTTATTGTAAAGAGGACTTTAACAAGTGTTACATTGAAAAATATATAATTTCATTGGGAGTTCTAGGGTTAAAATTACTAAATTTGCACACTTTAAAAAATAAATTTAATACACACTCCATCCTATGTCAAAAGACATTCGAATTAAAAGAGGGCTTACTCTGCGTTTAAAAGGGGAGGCAGAAAAACAAGTTTTAAAGGCTCCTCGATCCAAGACTTACGCCATTAAACCCCCGGATTTCCATACTGTCGTTCCAAAAATGGCTCTTAAAGAAGGAGCTGCGATTTTAGCAGGCGATGTTTTATTTTCTTCAAAATACGATGAAGATTTAAAATTCACTTCTCCTGTTAGTGGAACCCTCAAGGAAATTAAGCGTGCAGAAAAGCGCCGAATTATTGAAGTTATTGTGGATGCAGATCCAACAGATAGTTTTAAGGATTTTGGAAAAATGAATGCTGCAAGTTCTTCTGCGGAAGCTGTAAAAAGCCGAGTGTATGAAAGTGGTTGCGGGGCATTTTTAAATCAACGTCCTTACGATATCGTTGCGGCTCCAGAAGACACCCCCAAAGCGATCTTTATTTCGGTAGTAAGTACCGCGCCTTTATCGGCAGATCTAGGTTTTGTGCTGAAGGATAAAGTTGCAGCTTTTCAAGAGGGGGTAAATGCCCTTCAGAAATTAACACCAGGAAAAGTGCATCTTTCAGTAGATGATTCTTCCGAAGCAATTTTAAAAGGGATCACAGGAGTAGAGCTTCATAAAGTCTCTGGTCCCCACCCGGCAGGAAATGTTGGGATTCAAATTCATAAAATAGACCCTATTAATTCCAAGGATCGAGTTTGGACTGTTGGGGCAGAAGATGTTGCTATTATCGGGAATGTGTTCTTAACAGGACAATACCATGCAGATAGAACTCTTGCACTAGTAGGAAGCGAAGCTAAAGAGCGAAAGTATTACCAGATCAAGATTGGAGCTAATTCTTCAGATCTAATTGGGCAGGTATCAGATGATGTTAGAATTATTTCCGGTGATGTTTTAACGGGAACGAAACTTTCAAACAATCAATATATCGGGTTTTATAACAACACCTTGACTTTGATCCCGGAAGGGAACAAATACAGGATGTTGGGATGGTTGCCATTTACATATAATAATATTCATTCCGCTTCCAGAACTTCCCTTTCTTGGCTGTTTCCCAAGAAAAAGTATGCACTTAACACCAATTTAAACGGGGAAGAACGTGCCTTGGTGGTTACGGGAGAAATGGAAGAAGTGTTGCCTATGGATATTTACCCAATGCAATTGCTAAAAGCGTGTATCGCGGGAGATATTGAAAAAATGGAAAATCTTGGGATCTATGAAGTAGCTCCAGAGGATTTTGCGTTGATAGATTATGTGAACACTTCAAAATTAGAAGCTCAGGATATTATTCGTCTTGGCTTGGATTTAATGATTACCGAAGTAGGTTAAAAGTTGAACTATGGAATGGATAAGACAAAAATTAGATAAATTTAGACAGCCTTTTAACAAGGGCAATAAATTTGAAAAGTACGCTCCTGCAATCAATGCTTTGGACACTTTTCTTTATACTCCAAATCATACCACCCAAAAAGGAGCCCATGTTAGGGATGCTGTGGATTTAAAGAGAACCATGATTACCGTGGTGTTCGCTTTGGTTCCTGCGCTTATTTTTGGAATGTGGAATGGAGGCTACCAGTATCTTTCTCAAATACAATCTGAAGTAGGATTTATGGAAGCCTTTGCTCATGGAGCATGGAAAATCCTTCCGATGATCGCTGTTTCTTACGGTGTTGGTTTGGGAATCGAGTTTGCTTTCGCGATCTTTAGGGGGCACGAAGTAAATGAAGGGTATTTGGTTACAGGACTTTTAATTCCTATGATCATGCCAATAGACATTCCATTATGGATGGTGGCGATATCTGTGGTATTTGCGGTGGTAATTGGGAAAGAAGCATTTGGGGGAACAGGAATGAATATCCTGAACCCTGCACTAACGGCCAGGGCTTTTGCTTTCTTTGCATACCCAACATACATGTCTGGAAACCAAGTGTGGGTGAGTGAAGCTGCAAAGGTAGATGGAGTTTCCGGGGAAACGATTTTGGGGACTTTGGCCGGGGGACATCCCGTAGGCCACCAAGTAGATTATAGTTTTATGGATATGTTTATAGGAAACATCCCTGGATCTTTTGCAGAAACTTCTACACTCTTTATCTTAGCGGGTGCCTTAATTTTAATTTTGACAAAAGTTGGAAGCTGGCGCATTATCTTAAGCGGATTTGCGGGTGCTGCCCTAATGGCATTAATATTTAATTCCCTCCCTAGCCTAGGACTGGAAGGCAACGATTTAACCAATTTTCCATGGTACCAGCATTTGGTAATTGGGGGATTGGCCTTTGGAATTGTGTTTATGGCCACAGATCCTGTTTCTGCAGCCCAAACCATGAAAGGAAAATGGATTTACGGATTCTTGATTGGTTTCTTTGCAGTAATGATTCGTGTATTCAACCCGGCATATCCGGAAGGGATCATGTTGGCTATATTATTGATGAATGTTTTTGCTCCGGTAATAGATCATTATGTAATTCAAGCGAATATTAATAGACGTAAGAAAAGAGCAGTAAGCGCCACAGGACAAATTAAAACAGCAGTTTAGTTATGGAAGAAATAACAGTAAACAAAACGGAAACCAACGGCTATACTTTTATGTTTGCCATTATCCTGGTGGTAGTGGTAGCAAGTGTATTGGCTTTTACAGCTACTTCGCTGCAACCTATCCAAAATGAGAATGTGCGTCAGGAAAAGATGCAGAATATTTTGGCAACAGTGGGTATAGAGACCGAAAGAAGTGAATCGGAAGATTTATATAATAAATATATCACCGAAACCATCGCTTTAAAAGAAGATGGAACTCCAGCTGAAGGTATAGATGCTTTTGAGGTGGATCTTGCAAGGGAATTGAAGAAGCCGGGAGAAGAGCAAATATACCCTTTGTACATCGCAGAGATAGATGGGGCTAAATACTACATCATTCCATTAAGAGGAAAAGGACTTTGGGATGCCATTTGGGGATATGTATCCTTAAAAGATGATGTAAACACTATTAAGGGTGCTGTTTTCGATCATAAAGGAGAAACCCCCGGACTTGGTGCAGAGATCACTCAGGTTTGGTTTAGAGAACGATTTACAGATGAAAAAATATTTGACGAAAGCGGAAATCTTATTGGGGTTTCTGTAGTAAAAGGAAATGTGGGACCTTCCAATAAGGATGACAATAAGGTAGATGCCATCTCTGGAGCTACAATTACCGGAAATGGAGTTTCAAAAATGATCTCTGAAAGATTACAACACTATCTTCCCTATTTAAAAAAGCAAAAGGACATTAAAGTAGCAATTCAGTAATTATGGCTATAGATACTAAAATAGCTTCTGAAGAAAAAGAAGCAAAGAAAAGGGAAATGGTGTTATTTCTTTCCAATACTGAAGAAAGAGAGCATTTCTTATCGAAGAACAATCGTAAGTTGTTAAGCGATCCATTGAACGACAATAACCCAATTACCGTTCAGGTATTGGGAATTTGTTCGGCACTTGCAATTACAGTACAATTAGAACCGGCAATAGTAATGGCAGTGGCAGTAACTGCAGTACTTGCTTTTTCTAACATGATCGTATCTGCGCTCAGGAATTTAATTCCCAATAGAATTCGAATTATCGTGCAATTGGTAATTGTGGCTTCTTTGGTGGTCTTGGTAGATCAAATCTTAAAAGCTTACGCCTACGATGTAAGTAAGCAGCTTTCTGTATTTGTTGGACTTATTATTACCAACTGTATTATAATGGGACGTTTGGAAGCTTTTGCCTTAGGAAACGGAGTTTATAAGTCTTTCTTGGACGGGATTGGTAACGCAGCGGGATACGGAGTGATCTTAATTATTGTTGCCTTCTTTAGGGAATTACTGGGATCTGGTAAATTATTCGGATTTGAAGTATTGGGACACAAAGCAGCGGTAGCAGCAGAATCTACTGGATTATATGCGTATGGATATGAGAACAACGGATTGATGTTATTGTCACCAATGGCACTTATTGTAGTTGGTATCCTAATTTGGGTACAGCGTGCAAGTAACCGTAAATTAATAGAACAAAACTAATAGCGTTAAAGCACTATAAAATGGATTATATAAATTTATTTGTTAGAAGTATTTTCATAGAAAATATGATTTTTGCCTACTTTTTAGGGATGTGTTCCTACTTAGCAGTGTCAAAAACAGTAAAAACAGCTGTTGGTTTAGGTGCGGCTGTAATTTTTGTACTTACCATCACCGTTCCAATCAACTATTTGTTGGATCAATATTTATTAAGACCGGGAGCATTGCAATGGTTAAATCCAGAGTATGCAAGTATAGATCTTAGTTTCTTGAGTTTCATCATATTTATTGCGGTTATTGCATCAATGGTTCAATTGGTAGAGATGGTAGTAGAAAAATTTGCTCCGGCTTTGTATAGTGCCTTAGGGATCTTCTTGCCCCTTATCGCGGTAAACTGTGCTATTTTGGGTGGATCTTTGTTCATGCAACAAAAAAGTTTTACAGCAGTTACAGAAGCCCTTACTTACGGGTTAGGTAGTGGGATAGGCTGGTTTCTAGCGATCCTTGCTATTGCTGCTATTAGGGAGAAAATTGCTTATTCCAATGTTCCTGCTCCATTAAAAGGATTAGGTATAACCTTTATTATTACAGGGTTAATGGCAATTGGGTTTATGAGTTTTATGGGAATCGAATTATAATAAAAAGATACAACAATGACAGTTATTATAGCAAGTGTAGTAGTATTTTTGGTTCTAATACTTTTATTGGTTTCCATATTACTAGGCGCAAAAGCCAAATTGGTTCCATCAGGACCAGTTAAGATCAATGTAAACGCAGAGAAGGATCTGGAAGTTAGCTCTGGTGGAACACTTTTATCCACTTTGAGTTCAAAGAAAATTTTCCTTCCTTCGGCCTGTGGGGGCGGGGGAACCTGTATGCAGTGCGAATGTATAGTCTCTGAAGGGGGAGGGAGTATCCTTCCTACAGAGGAACCTAACTTTACCAGAAAAGAAATCGCCAGTGGGTGGCGTCTAGCTTGCCAGGTGAAAGTAAAGGAAGACATGAAGATCCAGATCCCTGAAGAGGTATTTGGGATCAAAAAATGGGAAGCTACCGTAGTTCGTAATTATAACGTAGCTTCATTTATAAAGGAATTTGTTGTGGAAATTCCTGAAGATATGGATTACAAAGCCGGTGGTTATATCCAAATTGAAATTCCTAAATGTGAGGTGAGCTTCCAAGACATGGACATTACGGCACATCCAGACGAACATCCTGGGGAACCTAACAAGTTTAAGGACGAATGGGACAAATTCAAGCTTTGGCCATTGAAGATGAAAAACTCCGAAACCGTGGAGCGTGCCTATTCCATGGCTTCTTATCCTGCTGAAGGTCGTGAGATTATGTTGAATGTACGTGTGGCAACACCACCATTCGATAGGGCCAAGAACGGGTGGATGGATGTAAATCCTGGGATCGCTTCTTCGTATATCTTTTCAAGGAAAAAAGATGATAAAGTGATTATTTCGGGACCTTATGGAGAATTCTTTATTAACGAAAGTGATTCGGAAATGCTTTATGTAGGAGGTGGAGCCGGGATGGCGCCAATGCGCTCCCATTTATACCACTTGTTCCGTACGCTTAAAACCGGTAGAAAAGTAACTTATTGGTATGGGGGACGTTCTAAAAGGGAACTTTTCTATACAGAACATTTTAGGGCTTTGGAAAGGGATTTCCCTAACTTTAAATTTTACTTGGCCTTATCTGAACCTATGGAAGAAGATAACTGGAAGGTGAAAGACGGAATCGAGGGGGAAGGAGACGGATTTATTGGTTTTATTCACCAAGTGGTAATAGATAACTATTTACAATATCATGAGAATCCGGAAGATATAGAATACTATTTCTGTGGGCCTCCATTGATGAACAAGGCGGTAGAGAAAATGACCGAAGATTTTGGAGTTCCGCCAGAAAATGTAAGATTCGATGATTTTGGTGGCTAAGCCATGATCTAATTCAATTATAAAAAAAGACCGAACTATGTAAATAGTCGGTCTTTTTTTATAAGCTGTTTGGCAATAAACGTATTTTTGAAAAGTATGAAAGAGCAACTGACAGATCAAGAATTACATAACCTTGCCATGAATATAGTGGGGAAGGAATTGGAGGATGATGGTTATGAATTCTTGGGAGTGAACAGCCAATTAAAAAGGAATCCACAGTTTGTGGCACTAAAAGAGAAAAAGTTGAATTTCGTGATCGTTCGTGCTATTCCGTATCCTGTAGATCCTAAATATTACGATCCTTGGTTTATGAAAGAAATTAAGGAACATGCACTAAAATTCAATGCCAAAACCTATTATGCGGGAGTAGGAATAGCCAACAGCGAGGACTACGATAAGCCCGTATTAAAGGACGAAAAATATATAGTTAACTATGAGGGTTTACAAGAGATTTAGAACGATGAAAATACTTCTGCTTTTGGTTGTATCTATAATGGCAATAAGATGTGCAGAGAAAAAAGAGGCACAGGTTTTTTCAGGTGAAGCTTTGGGAACCACCTATCAAGTTAAATTCTTTCATGAAACCGAATTGCCAATCCAAAAGGGATTGGACTCCATTTTTGAGGTGATCAATAAATCTATGAGCACCTATGAATCAAATTCGGATATCTCGAAAATCAATGCAGGGGACACGAGTATTGTTGTGGATAACAATTTTATAGCAGTGTTAACTGCTTCCAAAAAGATTTATACTGAAAGCGATGGATTTTTCGATCCCACTGTGGGCAATTTGGTAAATGCCTATGGCTTTGGACCGGAAAAACGTAAAGATAACTTAAATGAAAAGCGTATTGACTCTATGCTGCAATATGTGGGTTTAAACAAGATCAAACTTTCCGCTGAAAAGAGAATAATCAAAGAGCAGCCGGAGATCTATTTGGATTTTAATGCGATTGCCAAAGGCTTTACGGTAGATGTGATCGCTAAATACTTAGACCTTAAAAAAGTGGATAATTACTTGGTTGAAGTGGGAGGAGAGTTGGTCGCAAAAGGACTGAATATGGATTCTGAAGCGCCTTGGGTGGTGGCCATAGATGATCCTTTACAGAAGGAGGGTAAAAGGGAATTCAAAGCTACTTTATATTTGAAGGATCGGGGAATGGCAACTTCCGGGAACTACAGGAAATTCAGAATGGATTCCATTACCGGACAACGTTACGTTCACACCATCAATCCCATAACAGGAAAGTCTGAAAAAAGCAATTTATTAAGCGCATCTGTGCTCGCGGAAAATTGCACATTGGCAGATGGGTATGCTACTGCCTTTATGGCTTTAGGCTTGGAGCGCTCCAAAAAAATGTTATCCAACATTGAAGGTGTGGAAGTATATTTTATATATGCTGAAGAAAATGGAGAAGTAAATGAGTACAGCACTTCTGGTTTTAAGGAAGTGCTACGCAAGGATTGATTTTTTATTTGGTGCACACAGGAATAATCTCTCCCTTCGCCAATCTATAGTTATCAATTTCTGAAGGAGTTAGTATATTTGTATAATCCACTTCTTCAACGTTAAAACCGATACTTCTCAACTTATCAAAATAATCCCGTCCATACACCCGAACATGATCATATTGTCCAAAAATCTTGGCTCTTTCTTTTTTGGAAGTGATGGAATTATCTTCAAAAGTAACAGCTCTGTTTAGATCTTGGGGGATCTGTAAAATTGCAGTTCCTCCAGATGCCAAAACCCTATAAAGTTCTTGCATCGCTTTCGTATCATCTGGGATATGTTCCAAGACGTGATTGCAAAGAATAAAATCGAAGGCATTATCTTCAAATGGGAGCTTGCAGATATCGGCTTTTACATCTGCCAAAGGCGAATTGAGATCTGTGGTGGTATACACCAGATTTGCCATTTTTCGAAACCGTTTATAAAAAGCTTGTTCCGGGGCAAAATGCAAAAGTCTTTTTTTTTCGGAAAATAGCCCGGTTTCATTTTTTAGGTACAGCCATAATAACCGATGGCGTTCTAAAGAAAGGGTAGAAGGGGAAAGTACATTTTCCCGTTGCTGCCCATACCCATAAGGCAAGAACTTTTTAAAAGATTTCCCATCTATGGGATCTGTGTATTTGAAGCCTTTTAAGCTGAAAGCGATTACAGGTCGAATTAAATAACTAGCTCTTATTAAAAGAGGTCGAGGAATTTTATTCAGAAAAAATTTAAATGCCTTTTGGATCATACTTCGATATCGCCCCAATTTTCTCCAGATTTTATCCTATACAACTGCATTTCGGACACGCCAAATTGCTTTGCCAATATTCTTATCCTGGTTTTTCTATTGGGATCCAATAGTTTCTTTTTCAAAATTACTGCTTGGGCGTAGCTTAACTTAGAGTACGAAGTTACTTGCCTTAGCTTGCGCTTCATCTTGTTCTCCTTTACATTTGGATTCCCAAACTGGTGTTGTGTCCATTCTTCCTTATTGGTCCAAGCTAAATTGGAAACATGGTTTTCCTGTTTCTTATAATTTTTATGGATCACGAAAATATCATCATCTTTTTTATCTAGAAAACATTCTGCAATAACCCTATGGAAATATAAATTTTTCTTTTTTCCATTTTTCAGCATCACCACAAAAGATAAATATCCTGCGGTCCTACCACCTTTAATAAGTTCGCCTTCGGGATTTTTGACGAAACTTATTACTCTTCCATGATTGGAAATCTTATATACGAATCTATCCTGCCATGATTCATCATGATAGGTTACCCATTGCTCTTGTCGAAAATTCTTAACCATACACTTTAGATCTAAATTTGTCTTCTTCGTTACTCGTAATTCCCAATGCGTCGTAGATATACTTAAAAGTAGATAACAACTCGGGTTTTCCATCTACCAAGGCTACATTATGTTCAAAATGCGCACTAGGTTTATTATCTGCAGTAAGGATGGTCCAGCCATCTTTAAGCTGATTTATATTTTTTGTTCCCAGATTGATCATAGGCTCGATAGCCACTACCATTCCTTCAATAAATTTTTTGCCACGGCCCCTTTTGCCATAATTTGGCATTTCTGGATCTTCATGCATGGTTTTACCTAAACCATGGCCCACCAATTCTCTCACCACTCCATAACCATGGTCTTCACAATATTTTTGAATCGCATAACCAACATCACCCACTCGCTTACCTGCTCTAAATTCATTGATGCCTTTGTAAAGTGATTCCTTGGTTACTTGCAATAATTTTTTAACCTCTTCGGATACCTCGCCAATTGGGAACGTATAAGCATGATCCCCATAAAAGCCATTTTTGATGGCTCCACAGTCAATAGAGATAATATCCCCCTCTACAAGCGGAATGTCATTGGGGATTCCGTGAACCACTTGGGCGTTTGGGCTCATACACAGCGTATTTGGGAAATTATATAAACCTAAAAACCCAGGAACGGCATTTTGTTCTCTAATATGTTCTTCAGCAAGTTTATCCAATTTCAGGGTGGTTGTTCCAGGTTTTATTTCTGAAGCCAACATTCCCAAAGTCCTGGAAACTACCAAAGCACTCTCGCGCATTAATTCTATTTCCTCCTTGGTTTTGGATATAATCATAGTTTCGATTTAATATAACTCAGCACGCTTGTGCTGGAGTTTACTTTTTTCTTTTTGGTGACGAATTTTGCTTTCTCTGGCGTGGAGGATAATTCATGATAAATTTCTCCCCAACCGCGAAGCCCACCAATGTTCCTATCGTCAATAAAAATATCTGCCTGAATTTTTCTGCTCAGGGATTCATCGTATATCTCTTCGGGGTAACTTTTATTTATAGCATAAAAATTAATGCCTTTTTGTTTGCAGAATTCTACGGCTTCGTCTAATTCTCTACCGGACCTGTAGGTCCAAAGGATCAATAAATGCCCATCTTTCTGTAAGTGGAGCAATGTTTCTATAGCAAAAAGGATAGGTTTTCCTATTTTAGGGTACCTATTTTCTACGATAGTTCCATCAAAATCTACAGCAATCGTTTTGGGATTATGCATGCTGTAAAATTAGCAAGAAAAATGCATTAATAAAATTCACAATATGTAGGGATATTCGTATTATTTATTAGTTTGCATAGGAGTTCTTATAATCTTCCCCGGAAACAATCTTAGCAAAATCTTTTTCTATAGATTCCCTTGGATACTCTACAAATCGATTTACTTCTTTTCCATCTTTAAAAAAGATTACTGTTGGAACCCTGTTCAAATCAAATTCTTTTTCAATGTTATCTGTAGTGGTTTTTTGTCTATTCACTCCATAAAATGTAAGCTTGGACATGTTATAACCAGCTTCATCCAGGATCTTGAAAACCTTTGGGGTTTCCCTTCTACTATCAGGGCACCAAGTTCCCATAAAAGCAACTATTTCATAATCTGAAATGTGCTTTTTGATTGTAGCCATTGCTTCTGCAGATGGAGCGTACTCATTATATCCTTCATTGTACCATTTTGAAAATGATTCTTGAGCCAAATCTGCTTTATCAAATTCACCAATTAACATTCCTTGTTGCATATTAGATTTTGTCCCTACAGCCATTTCCGAAGAACTGCTGGCTGTAGAAGATGTAGTTGTATTTGTAGCATCGCTATTTGTTGTTTTATTGGTATTGCCACAACTAGCTAAAAATGTGAATGCTAAAAGGTATAAACTAATTTTCATATTATTATGGTTGAATTAAATTAAAGGTTCTTGGGTCATTAACTCCGGTTTGGTTATTCCCATTAATTTAAGTATAGTCGGTGCTATATCCCCTAAATTACCATTTTTTATGGATTTTATATCATTGTCCACCAATATTACGGGAACTGGACTAACAGTATGGGATGTATTTGGCGATCCATCGGCGTTCATCATCACTTCACAATTCCCATGATCTGCAAGTAACAAAATACTATAGTCATTTTCAATAGCGGTTTCTACTACTTTTTGTGCGCATTCATCTACAACTTCACAAGCTTTTATTGCAGCTTCCATAACCCCGGTATGGCCTACCATATCTGGATTTGCGAAATTTAGACATATAAAATCTGTTTTTTGAGATTTGAGCTCCGGAATTATTTTATCCCGAATTTCATAAGCACTCATTTCTGGCTGCAGATCGTAGGTAGCAACTTTTGGGGAATTGCACATGATGCGCTTTTCGCCCTTAAATGGTTTTTCCCGTCCACCAGAAAAGAAGAAGGTAACGTGGGGGTATTTCTCTGTTTCGGCAATCCTAATTTGAGTTTTGCCCATATATTCCAAAACTTCCCCTAATGTGGTCTTGATATTCTCTTTTTTAAAGACAATATTTATATTGGAAAATTGATCATCGTATTTAGTAAGGGTTACATAATATAACGGCATTTTTTTCATGGAAAACTGGGGCATATCCTCTTGGGACAACACCTGGGTTAATTGACGACCCCTATCTGTTCTAAAATTGAAGAATATTACAACGTCATCATTTTTTAGGGTAGCCACCGGTTGCCCAGATTCATTTGTGAGCACTATGGGCCCGATGAATTCGTCTGTAATCCCATTTTTATAGCTTTCTGAAATTGCTGCAACAGCATTGGTGGTTTTGTTTCCTTTTCCAGATACAATAAGATCATAGGCTTTCTGGACCCGTTCCCAACGTTTGTCCCTATCCATTGCAAAATACCTTCCAATAACCGAAGCCAATTTGCTATTTGTTTTAGCTAAATGTTCTTCAATTTCAGCAATAAAATTTACGCCAGATTTAGGGTCTACATCACGACCATCTGTAAAAGCATGTACATATTTTTCTTTCACGCCAAATTCTTCCGCAGCGCTTAACAATCCTTTTAAATGATTGATATGGGAGTGCACCCCACCATCACTTAACAATCCCATAAAATGAATTGGCTTGTTGTGTTTTACGGCATAATCAAAGGCCTGCTCTAAAACAGGCTCCCTAATAAGGCTATTGTTGTGAACAGCTAAATTGATCTTTGCAAGGTCCTGATAGACGATTCTTCCCGCACCCAAGTTCATATGGCCAACCTCGCTATTCCCCATTTGCCCTTCCGGCAAGCCTACATTCATTCCATGGGTGAGCAGTTGAGCATTGGGATATTTTGCCAAAAGGCTGTCGATAAATGGAGTATTTGCCTTGGAGATAGCAGAGACATTAGGATCTTGGGTAATGCCCCAGCCATCCAAGATCATTAGAATTACTTTCTTGTTCATTAGTTACTTATAAGCATGTAAAGATATAAACTATATGTAGGCTTGTTAAAATACTCTTATTAATATTTTATTAAAAATTGATATGTATATCCGTTTTTTGTCTTAATAGTTCTTTCGTCACCCTGAAACCAGTAAAAAAAATACCTAGCGTAGGAAATTGACATGGTTAAAAATCACCTCGAATGTAGCCTGTTGAAAGATGTCAGAGCCCTTCTAGGTTGGGAATACATAAAAAAGGATGTCATTCTGAAGGAAACGCAGGGGGCCGAAGAATCTCAATAAAACAGAATCAATTTAACTAGAGATCCCTCCTAGCGTCGGGATGACAAAGTATTCAAATACGTCAATGGTAATTTATTTCAGGGTCTCCATATTGCATTCATTTACATTGTAATGAGATTCTGAAACTCCCGAACTGTCGGGACAGAATGACGTCCTTTTTTAGTTTAGGATACTTTACGGACAAACAAATCTACTTTAATAGAAGAGATCAAAAAAGCATATATTAAAATGTTGAAATGTTAAATTTTGTGATTCTAATATTTTCTTAAATTTTTCCTAACAATTATAAAATATTATTGAAATTCTTTCGTTAGATTACTCGTTACCTCTATTTAATAGAGAAATAAATGCCCTGAAAATTAATAAATTAGAAGATTTAGTCGTCAAAAAGTAATTAAAACACGATAAATGGTAGAATCTAATTTTATTTTTGTATGTTGGCACACTATTTGGAAAAAATTAACAATTCTTTAAAATTTTTATTTTTTTATGACGTACAAAATCTTAACCGTAATTACTTTGCTTACTTTTTCCTTTGCTTTCACCACTACAGATAGCCTTGAGTCGGCTAATATTGTGGACGAGCCGATCGCTTTGTTGGAAACAACCAAAGTGAACTTAACCGTGGAAGAAGATATAAATAGGGTATATACAGATTTTGTGGAAAATAATACCAGCGTTCCAGATTTGGAGAGTTTTAAAAATGGCATGATGGGATATTCTAAATTATCTGATGAAAATGCATTTGAAAAGAAGATCCTTACAATTATAGATTTCACTTTGTCCTCCACCAAAAAAAGAATGTGGGTTTTAGACATGACCAATAATAAAGTGTTGTTCAACACAGTTGTTGCGCATGGTAAAAATACTGGGAGCGAATTTGCTACGAAGTTCTCCAATAAGGTAAATTCCCTACAGAGTTCTTTAGGTTTTTATGTTACAGGAGAAACATATTATGGCAAAAATGGCTATTCCATGTTTATAGATGGAATGGAAAAACAATTCAATTCCAAAGCACGAGAACGTTACGTTGTGGTCCACGGTGCCAATTATGCAAATCCTTCTTTTATAAAAAATTTAGGAAGACTAGGTAGAAGCTATGGCTGTCCAGCTTTGCCAACAGCACTGAATAATGATATTATAGATGTTATCAAAAACAAGTCGGTTATTTATATTCACTCTGCGGACAAGACTTATTTAAAAAATTCTGAAATGATCAAGGCTTAGAAGGCTTATTTAATTCTGATATAATTTTTTCATCATAATTGTAGATATCTTCTGTAAATCTAGGTCTTCCATTTTCTGTCCAAGCGGTCCAGTATAAATGATGAACCTGTACTTGTTGTTTCATCTTAACTTCCTTTTGTTTTCCTTTTTCAAGGATATCATTAATCTTTTCTGGAGTATATTCTGATTGATCACTTAAAAGATATTCAGCAAGATCCAATGCATTCTCGACCCTAATACATCCAGAACTTTGCGCCCTGGAGTTACGTGCAAAAAGGGATTTTGAAGGCGTATCGTGCAAATAGATCAAATGTTTATTTGGATATATGATTTTTACTTTGCCTAACGGGTTGGAACTGCCTGGTTTTTGCCTGTAGGTTAGGGATTTTACTTTATTGCTGTTCCAATCTACTGTGCTAGGATCCAATAAGTCTCCGTTGGAACTATAAACGTCTATGTTTTTTCGGGTCAAATAAGTTGAATCTTTTCTTGCCCCGGGAATTACATCCTTGGCTTTTATAGTTGGAGGGATCGTCCAATTGGGGTTAAAGACGGTGTATTTTATTTCTTCTGAAAAAATAGGTGTTTTTCGCGAATCGGTTCCCACCATTGTTTTATGACTTCTTATATTTTCATTGTTCTTAACCACCTCTAAGTGATAATTGGCAATATTCACAAGGAGATAATGCGCTCCTAAATCCCTGGGATACCAACGCCAACGCTCTAGATTGGCTAGAATCTGGTTGTACCGATCTCTATAACCTATATTCAACAATTTAATAGTGCTGTTCCCTATAATACCATCAGATAGTAAACCATTTTCCAGTTGGATTTGCTTAATAGCATCTTGCACAGGTTGGGAATGATCGTAAGTAAAAGGATCTATATCTTTTAAATATCCCAAAACCATCAACCGGAATTTGATTTTTGGTAATCGGATATCCTGCATTCCCGGTTTTATCATTTCGCCACCTGGTATCTCCTTGAATTCATCGGTGTCTTTCATTTTCTCTTTATATTCTTTTAAAGAGACCATGAGTTGGTTATAGATGGGGTGCTTAGGTCTTACCTTATCAAGGGCAGTTTCCAAATCATTATCAGAAATTGCATTTTTCAGGAGGGAGGTAAGATTTGCCTGGTTTTTTGGAATATCAAAGACCTCATGAATTTTTTGAGGATCGGTTTTACCATTAAGAAGGTGAGAACTGAATTTGAAAAAAGCCTCGGTAAGCAAAATATCGTACTTGCTTTTTTCTTCCTTAGTTAATGAGCTTATGCTCGTTTCTAATGTTGCAATTTCTTCCCCATGATAATCTTCAAAATAAAGACCTTCTGTTTCTCCCTTTTTAAGGATTTCAATGAAACCTTTTCTTAGTTCAGGATTGCTCCATGCTGGGGAATAATCCCTTTCAGTATAAAATTTCTTTACCGAGTCACTTAGGAAGAAATCCTCATTTTTGGCATTAGTAAGAATATTTGAAATCTCATTTTTAGATCCTAACGAAGCATTTTTGGAAGTTTCTTCGGAAGCCTCGAATTTATCAGTATGGTTATTCCCGTTTTTACAACTATAAATTCCGAATACGAGCAGTACGCCAAGAAGAAACACTTTTTTAATAACTGGATCTAGGATTTTTAACAGATTCATTTTGCTATTTATTCTTGCTTTCAAGATGCTTAAGCATCACGATATGCTCACAAACCCCGGGAACTTCAAATTTTTGCCCAAAACTTTCGTAGCCATGTTTTTTATAAAAATCTATGGCGGTAACCCGGGCATTAAACCATAAAAATGGCTCTTTAACCTCTTGTTTTATTTTAGATTCGCCTTCTTTTAAAAGCAGCGTGCCCAAGCCCTGTCCTTTATGTTCAGGGAGAATTGCCATTCCCCTTAATTGAAACTGGGCAATAGGTTCAAAAAAGGGGTTGCTGTTTTTCATAAAACTGGCAACCCCAATTATTTTTTCGTCCTTAAATATACCCAAGTGAAATGTTCCTGGGGAATCATCCCCCGAGAAATAACATTCTTTAACTGGTCTTCCCGGCCTCAAAACTTCATTCCTTATCGCGTAGGTAGTGCTCGCAGAAATTAGTCGGACAGTGAAAGTAGCACGCATGTTAATGATTTAATTTGCCAATACGTCCCTATATTCTTTATGTTCATCGAATTTAACTTCAGCAAAAGGGCAAAGGGGATCAATTTTATAATTGTTCTCTCTAGCGTATGCTATACTTCTTTCCAAAAGCATAGAGGCCAATCCATTTCCTTCCAATTCGGATCGTGTTTCAGTATGGTCTATTACCAAAACGCCATTATCTTTTTTTGTATAGGTAAGCTCGGATGTTATTCCTTTGTCATCTTCCATATAGAACATACCTCTAGTATGGTTCTCTTTGTGTTTTATTTCCTTGTTCATAATTTATGGTTTATATACACCATCTACAATGCCATAAGCAATAGACTCATCGGCATCCATCCAATAATCACGGTTGAAATCTTTAAGTACTTTTTCGATTTTTTGACCACAATTTTCAGAAAGGATCTTTGCGCTGATGTCTTTTATCTTTATAATTTCGGCAGCTTGAATTTCTATGTTGGAAGCCTGTCCGCGTGCACCGCCACTTGGCTGATGGATCATTACTTTAGCCAACGGCTGTATGAACCTTCTTCCTTTGGTGCCTCCGGAAAGCAAGATAGATCCCATCGATGCTGCCAATCCACTACAAATAGTGGAAATTGGACTCCTAAGCGATTTCATCGTATCATAAACTGCAAATCCATCGGTTACAAAACCCCCTGGGCTATTAATGAAAAATTGAATTTCTTTATCTGAAATGGCATCCAAATAAAGCAATCTATCTATTACGTGCTTAGCAGATTTGCCATCTACTTGTCCCCACATAAATACCTTTCGTTGCTCTATGAATTTTTCGTCTATAAGGTCTTGGATTTTTCCAGGTTTATTTTTCATGAGTATTTTATTCTGATTTATAATTCTAGCTAAAATTATGACTAATTTCGCAGAAAACCGTAGGATGGAATTATCAATTAACAAGATTTTAAAGAAAGATATGGATCTGGTTGTTCCACTTATTATGGAACTGTCTGAATATCAAACAGAAGAATCTTTATTGAAATCCCGATTGGGGGAAATGTTCGATCAAAATTATGAGTGCTTTGCCATTTATTTAAAGGAAGAACTTATAGGCACGTTTGGTCTTTGGTTCATGACGCGCCATTATGCCGGTAAATCTTGTGAAGCAGATCACGTTTTTATTAAGTCTGAATATCAAAATCAAGGTTTTGGAAAAGAAATATTCGAATATATTTTTGAATATGCTAAAGGGAAAGGGTGTGAGATGCAAGAGTTAAACTCTTACGTTCAGAACTTTAAGTCCCATAAATTTTATATGAATTTAGACTATGTGATCAAGGGCTATCATTTTTTAAAAAAGCTATAATTTTTTTTGGAAGTTGAAAAGTTTAAGGATTATATTTGTACGGTCTTGCGAAAGTAGCTCAGTTGGTAGAGCGTCAGCCTTCCAAGCTGAATGTCGCCGGTTCGAACCCGGTCTTTCGCTCAAAAACCTTCCTTATTTAGGGAGGTTTTTTCATTTTAATCCAGTTGCTATTTGGAGTTGTAATATAGGGTGAGAAGCCTGTCCTGAGCGTAGTCGAAGGGAACCCGGTCTTTCGCTCTAAAACCTCCCTTAACCAGGGAGGTTTTTTTATTTATAAACACTAGGGATTCTTCCATCCGTTTCACTACTTTCAGAATGACATATTTAGAGACTTGTCATTCCGACGAAGGAGGAATCTGATTCAAAAAAGTATATTTCTAAAGCTTATTACTTTTTTAAAAAAGTTCTAAAAAATGGAAAAGCCGGTAAGCGTGGTGAGTTTTTCCAAGGCAGCCATTCCCAGCTCAGAGTTTCCTTTAGGATTTAAAAGTGGGCTCCAAACAGCAACAGAATATTGGGAAGGATGAATAGCAACAATGCCTCCACCAACACCACTTTTTCCCGGTAAGCCGACTTCAAAACTGAATTCTCCGGCTTCATCATAAAATCCGCAGGTTTGCATTAAAGCATTTATACGTTTTACTCGTTTTTTAGATATAATTTTTTCTTCAGTCCCTAATATTTTCCCTTCGTTAGCGAAGATCATAAAAGCTTTTGCCAGTTCTTCGCAGGACATTGCTAACGAGCATTGATGGAAATAGAAATCGAGTATAGGTTCTACATCGTTTTTTATATTCCCTAAAGCCTTCATGTAATTTGCCAATCCGTAATTTCTATAGCCTGTAGATTTTTCAGATTCCGCAACCTTCAGGTCGTAATTTATTTCATTGTTCCCGGTGAGTTTCCTTACAAACTCTAAAAGGTCTTTTTTTGGATCTTTTAAATTCGAGACCAAAACATCAGCAATTACTAAAGCTCCAGCATTAATAAATGGATTTCTAGGGATTCCTTGTTCATACTCCAATTGAGTCAAGGAATTAAATGGGTCTCCAGAGGGTTCTACATCAACTCGTTCCCATAAAGATTCCCCCAAGAGCTGCATTGCCATGGTTAAGGTGAAAACTTTGGAAATACTCTGGATAGAAAATTTTTCTTGACTGTCCCCAAACGAATAATGTTCAGAATCCCTACAATACAAATGCATCCCGAATTTTTTGGGATCTACTTTTGCCAGTTCAGGAATATACGCTGCAACCTTACCAATTGCGTTAGGATAGCTAATTTCTTCATGAATCGTATTGAGTATTTTTTGATAATCCATATTATATAATTTCCGAAAGATTGCTATTAGAAACTAGTTCCATTGGCTCTTTACCCACTGTAAATATCCTTGCTGAAGGGGTGCCTCTTAAAATGATGTTTTCATCTTTAATTTCCAACCAGCTTCCTTCCCTTAAGCCAATAACCGGTTGTGTGTTTAACGTGTGAAATTCCTTGATTCGGGTTTCACGGGTTTCGCCCTTATGTTTTGAGTTTAGGTCTGGATCTAAATAATGCGGATTTATATTAAAAGGCACCACTCCCAACGTTTTAAAACTCGGTGGGTAAATTATTGGCATGTCATTGGTGGTTTGCATTGTAAGTCCTCCAATATTGGTTCCTGCACTGCTGCCAAGATAAGGAGTGCCCTCCAAGATTTGTTCTCGCAAAGGCATCATTAAATTGTTTCTATGTAATTTATCTACCAACAAAAAAGTATTTCCGCCGCCTGTAAATACCCCTTGAGCTTCTCTTAAAGCCTGCTCTTTATTTTCAAATTCATGAAGCCCTTTTACATTTATAGATATGGTTTTTAAGACCTTTTTTACACTACCGGTATATTCATCATGGGTGATTCCACCCGGTCTGGCAAAGGGAATAAAAACTATTTCGGCGCAATTCTTGAAGAGTTTTGCAATTTCTGGTAATAAATAGGATAGGTAATTTTGTCCGTGCAAGGTGGAAGTGCTTGCTAATATGGCATTTTTCATTCACGAATTTTTGTAAATTTAGGAATTGTGATGCTTTAACCAAAGTTTAAGTAAACCTTGTTATATTTATTTCGTCTTAAATTGTTTCTTTAAACAAAATTTATTTTATGAAAAAGCTTGCCTACTTACTAGTTGTGTTCTTTACTGTGCAATTTACTTATGCGCAATCCAATGATAGGATAAGGATAAGCGGCTCTATAGAAGTTCCTGTGGGAGAGGATCCCCAAGGAATAAGTATTTTTAATATCAATTCTCAGGAAGGCACCATTTCCAATGCTGAAGGTAAGTTCGCTATTTCTGTTACACAAAGTGATACGATAAAGGTTTTTGCTGTTCAATTCCAGGAATTTACAGTGGTGATAGATAAAAGGGTACTGGAAACAAAAAAAATGAATATCTATGTGAGCGAACTTGTAAACAGGCTTCCTGAAGTACTGGTTTCTCCCTATGATCTTTCTGGACAGTTGAATGCCGATGTGGAAAATCTGGAAGTGATACAGATGCCGGTAAATATGGAGGTTGGAATTCCCGAAGGAGAATTTGCAAACGTCGAAAATGTCGTGGATTTCGGGAAAGCTCCTAAAAATCAAGCCTTGGCTTTTAGTCAGACAAGACTCGTAAACGGACTCAATTTTGTGAATTTGTTCAAGTCATTATTGATATCAAATAAAAAAAATGACATCTCAAATCCGTATACAAAATCTTATGAATCGATAGACAATGAGCTTCGGGATTTATATAATGATGAATTCTTTAAAGAATACTTCAAAATAGAACTCGAAAACATTCCAGATTTTATTTTATATGCAGATAGAAATGGTTTGGATGAAGAAATGCTAAGAAAAGGTAATGAATTGGATCTTATAGATTTCTTGATGGAGCAGAGCAAGAAATATAAAAAGCAATTGAGCAAAAATTAACTGACCATTCGTAAGAATTATGATAAAAGAAACTTATTTAAAAGTAATAGCCCTACTCTTATTTATTGTTTCGCCTTCGTTTGCACAAGAAAACACCCAGCTTAAGGGTACTATTTCTGCACCTTTTTTAGAAGAGGCTTCTGTTCATATTATAAATTCCACTCAAAAAACAGGAACGGTGAATTCAGGTTCTGGCTCGTTTCAAATTTTAGTAAAAGAAAATGATGAACTATTGTTTTCTTCGGTTCAGTATAAAAATATCACTTTAGTTATTACTTCAGAGATGATGAAAAAGGGGATTTTAGAGGTGGTGTTGCAAGAAGATCTTAATGTTTTGGATGAAGTGAATATAAGCAACATAAGTCTTTCAGGAAATATTAGTACAGACCTTCAAAAGATGAAGGTTTTAGATGATCTTCCTCTAAATTATGGTCTAAGTGATATTAAAAATATGCGTTTTGAAGCAGATATTAATGATTCTCAAGAAGCTCCATTGAATAGGGCATTTTTAACCAATGAAGTAATCAAGCCTGGCGGAGTTAATTTTTTAGCACTCCCTGGTGCCATAATGGCTGTTTTAGGTATCGAAGAAAAACATCAAACACGGATTTATAGTGGGTCAAGAAGAACTTCTAGTGAGCAGTTAAAGGATCTGTTTCAACAAGATTTTTTTATTAATACGCTAGAACTTAAAGAAAGTGACATCGATGCATTTATTTATTATGCAGATGATCAAGGATTAAGTAATCTTCTTAAAAATTCTAATAAATTAGTTTTAATTGAATTTTTGATGGATCAGAGCAAGAATTATAGGAGGGAGTTGGATAAAAATTAATTACTTAATAATAAATATGAAAAAAGAAACTTATTTAAAAGTAATCACCCTACTATTAGTTACTGTTTCCCCTTTGTTTGCCCAAGAAAGCACCCAGCTTAAGGGAACTATATCTGCACCTTATCTTGAAGAAGCTTCCGTACACATTATAAATTCTACTCAAAAAACAGGAACGGTGAATTCAGGTTCTGGCTCGTTTCAGATCTTGGTGAGAGAAAATGATGAACTATTATTTTCCTCAATTCAATATAAAAACGTTACTGTCCTAATTACTCCAGAAATCATTAAAAAAGGGGTTTTGGATGTGGTTTTGGTAGAAGACCTAAATGTTCTGGATGAAGTAAATATCAGCAATATCAATCTTTCAGGAAACATCAATACAGATATCGCTCAGATCCCAATTGTACGGGATATGCCGGTAAACATTAAGTTTGGAGATATAAAAAACATGAGATTCGAATCGGATATCAACGATCCACAATCGGCACCCTTAAATCTAGCATTAGGCCAGCGCCCGGGACTGCCGGGTGCCGATATTCTAGGTCTTATTGGTTTAATATTTAGTCCTATTCTTCCTGACAGTAAACCAGCAGAAATTAAATTAGACTTGAATAAGTATAAGAACAACAGTGATATTATTGCCCAGCTACGTGAATTGTTCGACGAGAAATTCTTTACTGAAACCTTGGCGATTAAAAAGGATTTTATAGATGAGTTCATTTATTATGCAAATGATAATGGATTGGGACTGATCTTGGTGAAAAGGCAGAACAAACTCGCTTTAGTCGAATTCTTGATCGAGCAGAGCAAAATCTATAATTTAGAAAAATTGGATTAAGAGAGCGAGAATAGAAGGGGCCGATTTTTTTTTTTTTTTGGAACGTTTTTTGAACATTTTAATTTTACTTGAAAACATCTAAATAAACCTCGAAATAAAAGTATTTTCGATTTTTCTTTAATATCTATGAAAATTAAATTAGCCCTGGTCCTTCTTTTTATTGGCTTTTCTTCATTTAAGACCAATCATAAATTTTATGTGAGTGTTACAGAAATTGAATACAATGAGAAAGCTGAAAGCCTTCAAATAATTTCCCGCGTTTTTATAGACGATCTGGAAGATCTCCTTCAAACCAGATATGATAAATCTATTCGTTTAGGGAAATCCAATGAAAGTACTGAAGTTCACGACTACATCAAAAAATACCTGAATAAGAAAATTGAAGTTCAGCTGGATGGAAAGTCTGTGGAGGTCAATTATCTTGGGAAAGAATATGAGGATGATATGGTACTGCTTTATTTGGAAATTTCAAAAGTGTCTTCGTTTAAAAAGATCGGGTTAAAAAATGCACTTTTAACAGATATGTTCAGTGAGCAAAAAAATCTGGTGCATGTTACCTATAAAGGTTCTACAAAAAGTTTGATCCTCAATAAAGCTAAACAAGAAGATGTGTTAAATTTTAGCGATTGAATTGTGAGGCACCAATTAATACTTATTTTTAGCAACATTAAAATCAACAAATAACAAATGAGAAAATTTAAATCTGCCATGTTGGTGTTTTTCTTGGTTCTTTCTACAGGAATGTATGCTCAGGAAACTGAAGCTCCCAAGGAAGAAGTAAAGGAAATGGGCCATACAAATCAAAATCAATTTAGGCAACTTTATGAGGAGTTTTCAACTCCCAATCAATATAGGACTGCTTCAGGGGCGCCAGGTGCTGCTTATTATCAGAATCAGGCGGACTATAAAATGGATATTGAGTTGGATGATAAAACTCAAAAACTTACCGGGGTAGAAACTATAACTTACCACAATAATTCCCCAGACGATTTAGAATATTTATGGGTGCAGCTGGATCAGAATATCCGTTCTAAAAATTCTGTAGCTATAGAGAAGAATGGGAGCGGGATAGCTCCTGTAAGTCAGCCGGGAACTTTTGCAAATCAGTTTTTGGACGAACCTTTCGATGGTGGTTTCAATATAGAATCTGTTACCAAAGATGGGAAAGCCCTTGCGCACACTATTAACTTCACGATGATGCGTGTAGACTTGCCACAGCCGTTAAAAGCTGGGGAAAGCACTTCCTTTTCTATCAAATGGTGGTACAACGTTAACAACCATGTTACAGATAGGGCCAGATCTGGATACGAGCATTTTCCCAAAGATGGGAACAATGTTTATGTAATTGCTCAATTCTTTCCGAGAATGGCAGTTTACAATGACGTAGAAGGATGGCAAAATATGCAGTTCTGGGGCAATGGTGAATTCGCGCTTCCTTTTGGAAATTACGAAGTGAATATTACCGTTCCTGCAGATCACATCTTAGATGGAACTGGGGAAATTCAGAATAGAAAAGACGTTTATACCAAAGAGATGATGAAAAGGTATGAGCAAGCTAAAAAATCGTATGATAAGCCTGTAATTATTGTTACCCAAGCTGAAGCAGAAGCTGCTGAAAAGCAATTTTCAGACAAGAAGAAAACATGGAAGCTTAAGGCTACTATGGTAAGGGATTTTGCATTTTCTACCTCAAGAAAATTTGTAGTGGATATGATGAATGTAGATGTTATGGGGAAAGATGTAATGGCTGTTTCTATGTACCCTAAAGAAGGAAACCCTTTGTGGGAAGAATATTCTACAAGGGCTGTAGCTACAACCTTAACATCTTATTCTAAACACACTTTTCAATATCCATATCATAAAGCAATTTCTGTCCACGCAAAGAATCAAGGGATGGAATATCCAATGATTTGTTGGAATTACGGACGTCCGGAAGAGGATGGTACTTATAGTGACCGAGTGAAATTTGGGATGATAAGTGTCATTATCCATGAGGTTGGACACAACTTTTTTCCAATGATCGTAAATTCAGATGAGCGCCAGTGGGGATGGATGGATGAAGGTTTAGATACTTTTATGCAATATTTAGCTGAACAAGATTTTGGAAAACAATATCCTTTGGCTATTTCTCCAGAATCTGCTTATCCATCTAGAAGAGGGATACCGTCTAAGATCGTTCCTTACATGAAAGGAGATCAAAAATATATTGCACCTATCATGTCCAATCCTGAGAACGTGTTCCAATTAGGAAACAATGCTTATGGAAAGCCTGCAACAGCGCTTAATATTTTGAGGGAAACGGTAATGGGTCACGAGCTTTTTGACTTTTCTTTTAAAACCTATGCGCAACGTTGGATGTTCAAGCACCCAACTCCAGAAGATTTCTTTAGAACAATGGAAGACGCTTCTGGCGTAGACCTGGATTGGTTCTGGAGAGGTTGGTTCTACGGTACAGACTATGTAGATATAGGAGTTAAAAATGTTAAGAAATATTTTGTTACAGATAAGGCTACCAAAGAAGGATTGGCAATGTTGGAACGTTATGGGGTTACAGATCCAGATAGCATGAATTTAGTGTATGTAGTTGAAGAAGGTGGCGAAGGCTTTTCTGAAGACATGAAATCTAAAAATGCCTTGGAAAATGCTCCACAATTGAACGAATACTTGATGGACAACTTTACTGCTGAAGAGCGTGCAAAAATGAAGTCTCCTATGTATTTCTACGAGATCACTTTTGATAAGCCGGGTGGATTGGTGATGCCTTTGATAGTTGAATATACCTATGCAGATGGAACCACTAAAAATGTGACATATCCAGTACAAGTTTGGAGAAAGAATGATACTGAAGTTAGTAAAGCAATAGCAAGCGATAAGGAAATTACTAAAGTAGTGGTAGATCCCAACATGGAAACTGCCGATGTGAACTTGGATAACAACAGCTGGCCTCAAGAAGCTAAAGAGAGCAAATTTGAACAGTTTAAGAAAGAAGCTGGAGAGTAATTTTTCAGGAATATAATTCTAAAGATTCCCCGACGGCTCTGCCTCAGGGTTTCCGATTCACCTCTCCTTCGGAGAGGTCGGAACTGCCTTTTTGGGAGTTTCG
Organism: Gillisia sp. Hel_I_86; assembly: GCF_007827275.1. Lineage (NCBI taxonomy): Bacteria > Pseudomonadati > Bacteroidota > Flavobacteriia > Flavobacteriales > Flavobacteriaceae > Gillisia > Gillisia sp. Hel_I_86. The sequence continues at coordinate 2,587,981 of NZ_VISE01000001.1, forward strand.
GGTGAGGCAAAACAAAAAATTTCGTTTTCAAGAGATTTTTTATTTAAGCCGACTTTAACGAGTCGGCTTCTTTTTTTAATATATATTGTGATTATCTTTGTTGCCTATGATAACACTTCCATTATTTATAAGTGGTGCCGAAATTGGCTTTATAATATTTATATTAGTCATGGTTTTTGGTGCCGATAAAATACCGGATATCGCTAGAGGTCTTGGTAAAGGCATGCGCACACTGCGTAATGCATCCAACGACATTAAAAGTGAAATCACCAAGAGCGCCGAAAAGCAAGGTATTAGTAAAGATGTCTCTTTAGATGTTCAAAATGAAATCAGCAAAATAAAAGAGGATATAGACGAAATTACAGGATCGGTAAAACGTAGGTTTTAATGCTGGAGCATTTAAATAAATGGGATAGGGAACTTTTTGTTTATTTAAACAGTCTGGGAATTGAAGAATACGATAGCTTTTGGATCTTCGTAACCAACATAAAGCATTGGATCCCTCTTTATCTTCTGTTTTTCATTCTATTTTTTGTTGCCTTTCATAAAAAGAAGGCACTTTTTAATTCTGCTTTCTTATTATCCTCCTTTCTTACCACCTTGGCGTTCACTAATTTTGTGAAAGGTTTAGCTGGAAGGCTCAGGCCAAATAACGATCCTGAGTTGTTGGATCTAATTAGAATTTTACAAACTCCCGAAAATTACAGCTTCTTTTCCGGTCATGCATCATCTTCTTTTGTAGTAACAACCTTTGTGGTCTTGAGCTTACGGGAAAAGTATAAATGGATTTATATTTTTTATATATGGCCAATCATTTTTATAATGAGCAGGGTATATGTTGGAGTCCACTATCCATTGGATCTTATAGTGGGAGCTATTGTTGGAATAGTGTTTGGATTTATCTTTTACAAATTATATCTCGTATCGGGAAAAAGGTTCTATTAAGCTTTCTTTCGGCTTAAGCTTAAGCCATCCCTTATAGGAAGCATGATGGTTTCCAATCGAGCATCTGTTGCTACCATTTTATTGTATGCCAAAAGGGCTTTGGTAGATTCATCATCTTCCTTTAAACTTTCTACAACCTTTCCGCTCCAAAGCACATTATCTGTTAGCAAGATCCCTCCAGGGTTTAATTTGTCAATAATTAAGTCGAAATATGCGGGATAATTGGGCTTATCTGCATCCATAAAAACAAGGTCAAATTTAATGTCCAATGTTGGTAGAATAAGTAAAGCTTCCCCTAAATGCTGATGGATTTTAGCACTATAACCAGATAGTTTAAAATATTTATTCTGAATTGTTTGTAATTCCTCGTTCACGTCTAAAGTGTGCAGTGTTCCGTTTTCTTTTAATCCTTCGGCCAAACAAATCGCAGAATAGCCAGTAAAGGTTCCCAGTTCCAGTATTGTTGTAGGGCCAATAATTTTGGAAAGGATGCTTAACAGCCTGCCTTGATAATGCCCGCTGAGCATTCTTGGTTGAAGCACTTTTTGATAAGTTTCCCTGGTTAATTGAGCCAAAATATCAGGCTCGGCCTGAGTGTGTGAAACGGTATAAGACTCTATTGCTTCGGGAAGAAAATGCATGTTGGTATGTTTTTTCAGCAAATTTAAACATATCTATTTTCCTAGGACCCCTATTAAATAGGAATTGCATTAAAAGTAACTTTTTGTAGCTGATTATTAATAGTATTTTTACGACAAATAAGTACTATGAAATTTGAGAACACCCTAGAGTTTGCAATGAAATTGGATGATGAGGATAAATTGGCTGCCTATAAAAATGAATTTATTTTTCCGAAGGTAAATGGGAAAGAAGTGATCTACTTTACAGGCAATTCTCTAGGACTTCAGCCTAGATCTGCAAAGAAATATGTAGATGAAGTGATGGAGGACTGGGGAAACCTTGCAGTAGAAGGACATTTTTATGCAGATAAACCTTGGTGGGACTATCACGAAAGATTTTCAGCTAAACTGGGAAAAGTAGTGGGAGGAAAGCCAAGTGAAATTACGGTGATGAATACGCTTACCGTAAACCTTCATTTATTAATGGCTACTTTTTATAAGCCCCAAGGAAAACGGTTTAAGATCATTTGTGAAGAAAAAGCCTTTCCCAGCGATCAATATATGATTGCTTCGCAAGTTAAATTTCATGGCTATACAGAAGATGGAGCGGTAGTAAAAATAGAGAAGCGCAAGAACGAGCATTTTTTTAGAACGGAAGATGTACTTGCTAAAATTGAAGAAGTAGGAGAGGAGTGTGCTTTAGTGCTCCTTGGAGGAGTTAATTACTATTCGGGACAGGTCTTGGATATGGAAACCATAACGAAAGCTGGACATGCCATTGGTGCCAAAGTGGGATGGGACCTTGCCCATGCTGCGGGAAATATAGAACTAAAATTACACGACTGGGATGTGGATTTTGCTGCTTGGTGCAGTTATAAATACATGAATTCTGGTCCCGGGAATGCTTCTGGCTGTTTTATCCATGAGAAATACCATGGTAGAAATGATATAACTAGATTAGAAGGTTGGTGGGGCCATAACAAGAAACGTCGTTTTTTAATGGAACCGGAATTTAAGCCAGAGCCTAACGCCCATGCGTGGCAAATTAGCAATGCGCCTATTTTGGCAATGGCTCCATATTTGGCCTCTCTCGAGATGTTTGATGAAGTAGGAATGCCAGCACTTATAGAAAAAAGGAACAAGATTGTGGCTTATCTTGAATTTATCTTACATGAAATTGATAAGGACGTGGATGCCAGCTTCGAAATTATAACACCTTCTAATCAAGAAGAAAGAGGTACTCAATTATCTGTTTTCCTTCATGGTGAAGGGAAAGAGCTTTTCAATTACTTAATGGAAAATGGAGTAATCACAGATTGGCGGGAGCCAAACGTTATTCGCTTGGCTCCGGCACCATTTTACTGCTCTTTTCAAGATATGTACAATTTTGGACAGATGCTTAAGAAGGGTATTCAAAATTTAAACCCTCACTGAGGGTCGAATTTATGTTTCAATAGCCATCGAGAACTCCAAGATTTTTAAAAGTTTAGATCTAATTTAAAATAGTGTTTTGTAATCCCTCATTGAGGGTTTAATTCTCCGCGGCTTGCCTCGAATTTTTTAATAGTATTTTCCTATTCATATCTCGTGGGCTTTCACCGAGGTTCTTGATTAAGACCTCCCTTGCTATGGATTATTTAGGAAGGGATGCTTGAATGTTTTTACTTTTACTTTTATTTCAATTTAATATTTGTAAAATATAGCTGAAAACTGCTATCTGCAGTTTTGTGCATTTTTGCAATTGGAATGCCTTTAAAAGTTTCGTAATCTTCCCAGGTAGTGGTTAATTCCCGACCGGTGGACGAAACATAGGTCCATTCCATGATCATATTATCATCTCCAAAAAAGATGTGGTAAGAATCGCCTGGAGAATATCCGCCTTTACCTTTATAACTAACCGTAAGCATTTTCATTTCTTCATTACTTAAGGGAGCAATTCCTTTTTCATTGTATGTAGCTTCAAAATCGCTCCACATTAATTGATAAGGAAATAAAAGCCAATAAGAATCGTTGATAAATTTTTGATCTGCAGCTAAAGCTTTTTCAGATAAACTATCTCCTTGGATATAACTTATTGTTTCACCTTTTTCAGTCAGCTCTATTTTTTTGGATTTTGGGAACCATTTCCAAGCTCTTTTAGAACGCAACGTGTCGTTTACTTTTACATTGAACATAAAATATACTTCCTCTAGCTCTTTGAATTTCTCTATGCCATTTGCATTGGCAATTTGAGTTGTAATAGGGAGTTCTTCGGGAGTAACTTCAGAAATGCTGTTGTCCGAATTTTTCGTTTTTTCGGCTTTATTTTCACATCCCACTAAAAATGTGAAGAACATGCATAGGACAATAATTCTTTTCATAATTCGAAATTTTTATTAAAAATAGGGATTCTATTTATAACTAAAAATAGCTCATAAAAAAAGCCCTTTGAACTTCAAAGGGCTTTTTAAAATGTATTTCTAGATTATAATCTTCTTCCAGTTAAAAGTTTGTATAAAACAAGTATTACTGCAATTACAATTAAGATGTGGATGATGCTACCTAAATCTGGGAAGGCAAAATATCCGATTAACCATCCTATGATTAATAGTACTACGATAAGCCAAATTAAATCTCTCATATTGTTAGTGGTTTTAGTGCAACAGAGTGTTGCTAATTAATGGTTATTAAAAAAAATATAAAGCATAATTAAAGTTGGATTTCTCGCTGTTTAATACACTCCCATGAAAATAACCGGATTGGTTTTCAATTACGAATTTAGGGAATGCATTAACTAATCTAAGCTATTTTAACGAGTGTTTAACTAATTTATTAAAATTTTTGCGAGTAAGAGAATTTTTTTTAATCCATAAATTATATGATGGTTTTTTCTATAAACCTCTCTAGAATAATTAAATACAAAAGCCTTCCGGAATGCATTTTCCAGCCTTTTTGATATTAAGCTTATAATTTGTAGTCAACCTAACTCTCGTTTTCTGCTTTGTTAATTCTCATTTCAAGTTCTTCTATAACTTCGCTTACGGCATCTATATTATCTGAAGATTTTTGATGTGCATCTTCCATAGCCTTTTCTAGTTTTTTATCTGGATTTTGAAATAGGTCTGTAATTACATGGTTAATTTTATCGATAACACTTTCCTGAGTATGCTTAACATCTTCTAGTTTATTCAAGATTCCCTTTAATTGGTCGATTTTCTCTTGTTTCATTTTTGTTGGTTTTAGATTAATAGCTGTTGAAAATTATTTATTCGTCCACGGTTTCTTCCTTTAATGCTGGATAATCGGTATATCCTTTTGCTCCTGGAGTGTAGAATGTGTCTTCGTCCCATTTGTTTAAATCGGCATTTTTTTCGAACCTAGTAGGAAGATCCGGATTGGAAATGTACAGCTTGGCATACGCTACCAGATCTGCATGGCCATCTTTTATCACCTTGTTTCCTTTTTCTTGATCGAAACCTCCATTGATCATTAAAGTTCCTTGATAAATGGGCCTGTAATGTTTGGCAATTTCTGAAACCAAGAAATCTACTTCAGAAACATCTGTAAATGGTTCAGATAAATGAAGGTAAGCTAAATTATAGGCATTCAATTTTTCCACGATATAATTGAAGGTTGGAATTGTTTCTTCTGTAGCTGTAATTCCGAAAGCTTTGTGTAAAGAAGGGTTTAGCCGAACCCCAATTTTAGTTTCCTCCCAAACTTCATTAACGGCATCTATTACTTCAAAAAAGAATCGTGCCCTATTTTGATAGCTTCCCCCATATTCATCTGTTCGTGTATTTGCATTTTTATTGAAAAATTGATGGATGAGGTATCCGTTGGAAGAGTGGATCTCAACTCCGTCAAAACCTGCTTCCTTGGCATTTTGTGCTGCTTTTTTAAATTCCTGGATGGTTTCCTTGATCTCTGCAAGCGTCATCGCCTTTGGTTCTACGGTATCCTCAAACCCATCTGGGGTATAGGATTTCTCATTGGGATTAACGGCACTTGGTGCCAAAGGTTTGTCTCCATCGTGAAATTTTGGGTGGGACATTCGCCCGCAATGCCATAATTGGATAAATATTTTCCCACCTGCTTCATGAACTGCGGTGGTCACTTTTTTCCAGCCTTCGGTTTGAGCATCGGTATAAATCCCAGGGGTGTTTATATAGCCCATAGCTCTTTCCGAGATCTGGGAGCCTTCAGTAATTATTAATCCTGCCCCGCTTCGTTGTTTGTAATATTCGGCATGTAGCTTTGTGGGAGCATTTTCATTGTTGTCTGCCCTATTTCTTGTCATTGGAGCCATAACGACTCTGTTGTTTAAAGTAATATCTTCTAATTTATATGATTCTAATAATGGTTGATTCTCTTTCATATTGTTTTATTTAAAAAATTAAAGTTACAGGATGTAGGTTCCAACTGCTGTTAAACAAATTGTAAATGGGATGGTTTTTAACGTTATTTTAATGACCTGGGCTGTAGGTATGGAATATTGAACTATTCAATATTGTAAAGAATAGCGACTAAAGATTGCTATATGGACCGCGCATTAGAAAATCAATTGGGAATTAATCTGTATTTTTGAATCATCAATTTTCTATTTTCAACTTAGATAAGCATTTATAAAATACATGTTATCTACCTATAAAAATTAATGCAGAAACCTAAAAATATCGCCATTATTGGCTCCGGGTTAGTTGGTTCTTTACTTGCCATTTATTTAAAAAAAAGAGGTCATAAAGTAACGGTGTTTGATCGTAGGCAGGATGTGAGAAAAGTAGAGTTTTCAGGAAGGTCCATAAACTTGGCGATGTCCAATAGGGGCTGGAGTGCTTTGCGAAAAGTTGGGATAGAAGATGAAATACGAGAAATAGCGTTGCCGTTGGATAAACGTGCGTTGCATGTAAATGAGAAACCCATTTATTTTCAAAAATACGGAAAAGAGGGAGAAGCAATTTATTCCATTTCTCGTGGAGTGCTCAATAGAAAGATGATCGATCTTGCTGAAGAAACAGGAGCTAAATTTAGATTTGAAGAAAAAGTCTGGGATGTGAATTTGGCCGAAGCTAAAATTTATACAGGGGCGTCTGAGAAGGCAGAGTGGCAAGAATATCAATTTGATATGGTTTTTGGAGCCGATGGCGCTTTCTCAAGGGTACGCCATAAAATGCAGCGAAGAAGCAGGTTTAACTATTCCCAAAATTTTATAGATGTTGGTTATAAGGAGCTAAGCATTCCGGCCAATGCAGACGGATCTCATAAATTGGACAATGCCTCTTTTCATATTTGGCCCAGGGGAGAGTTCATGCTTATAGCAATGCCTAATTTGGACGGCAGTTTTACGTGTACGTTATTTATGCCATTTGAAGGAGCCATTTCTTTTGAAAAGATTAAAACCGAGGCCGATGCAGAACAATTTTTTAGTAACTATTTCCCTGATATCAAATCTGATATTTCCAATTTAACCCGGGATTTCTTTAAAAACCCAACCAGTGCAATGGTAACCATGAAATGTTATCCTTGGACTTATTGGGATAAAGTTGCATTGGTTGGCGATTCTGCCCACGCTATAGTTCCTTTTTATGGACAGGGTATGAATGCGGGATTTGAAGATATTTCTGTCCTGGATGAACTTATTGAAAAGCATGAAGACGATTGGGAAATGATATTTAAAGAATACCAAGAAAGTAGAAAGCCTAACACAGATGCCATTGCAGAATTAAGTTACAGGAACTTTGTGGAGATGAGCAGCAAGACTGCAAACCCACAATTTATTCTTCGGAAAAAGATCGAAAAGCATTTTGCCGAAAAATATCCCGAAAAATGGATTCCTTTATATTCCAGGGTCACTTTTTCAGATAAACCTTATGCTGATGCCCTTGCAATAGGGGAGGAGCAACGGGATATTATGGATGAGGTTATGAATATTGAAGGAATAGAAGATAAATGGGAAAGTGTGGAAGTAGATAAACTGATCTTGAAATTACTACAATCTAATTCGGGTAAACCCTAAATAATTGTAGGTTATTTAAGAAATAAAAAACATTAGTGTCCGATTAAAGAGTAAAGATCGCTTCGCTGCTAGATACAAGAATAAAGACTTATTTGTAACTAACTGATAAACAATATGAAATTTAAGTGATTGCTTTTAAAACGAGTTCTAGATAGTATCATAAGCATGCTTTATAAATATACCCGCCTGAACAACATGGTCGGGCAGGATAGCAATTTCCAACAAATGTCAAAATGGGATTTCTGAAATTTTTATCGAACAACCAATAAAACACTATAAAATAGGCTGTTAGGCCTCCTTTTTATTTACAGGATTCCCGATTTATCAATGCGCATTTGGCTTTAGTAATTCAGGAAATTTTTTCTTGAACTTATTATATCTCGGGATAGACACATTTTGAATATAAGGATTCTCCGGGTGTAATTTTTCGTAATTCTGGTGATAATCTTCTCCAATCCAAAATTTTTGGAAAGGCAATATTTCTGCGGCTAACGGCTTGTCATAGCGCTTGGCAACTTCCGCAGAAACCTTATCTATCATATTCTTTTGCTCATTGTTCTGAAAAAAGATGATGGAACGGTATTGGGACCCATTATCTGGTCCTTGGCCATTTACTTGGGTTGGATTTTGTGAACCATAATATACTTTTACAAGTGTTTCAAAACTTACCACTTCCGGATCATAGATCACCTCTACAGCTTCCGCATGACCTGTTTTGCCGGTATTGCTAGCTTCGTAAGTAGGATTTTCGGTATGGCCTCCCGAGTAACCCGAAATAACTTCAGAAACGCCATTAAGGCTTTCGTAAATTGCTTCTACGCACCAAAAACAGCCACTGGCAAAATAAGCCTTGGCCATATTGTCCTGAACCGGCACCTCTACAGGCTCTGCGTTGGCAATCTTTGGATTGGTTGCAGTTTTGGTATTTCCATTTCCGCAAGCCAATAGGACAATTGAAAATGTAATTAATAAAATAGACTTCATATTATTTCTTTTTATAGCTTCCTTCTAAAGTTTTTTTGCCCAGAATGGCATAATCTATAGCTAAGTCCCCATTTAGGGAGAATCCTAACCAATCCAATTCCAATTCTCCATTTCCTTTAGACGTTATGGTTGCAATAGGGGCATTTTTATCGAATTTAGACCAAGGAATATCTTTTCCTTCGGTGTTTTTAGAAGAAGGATTTACAAGAAATATATTTGTGGTTTGATTGCCCGCCTTTTCCATTCGGGTATTGATGAAAATTTTAGATGCGGTCAAGCACATTTCAGAATTCCCTGTATAGTTGATATCCACGCAATAGCAGGCACAGGAATTATCCATTTCTTCCCCCGTTTTTATATAAGTTCCACTTAAACTGGAATTTGAAAGATCCGGCTTGGTTTTGTTTTTGCTAGCGGTAGTATTTGAGGTTGCAGTATCGGTTTTTGAATCTGTAATGGTATTGTCACTACCAATACTTTCAGAATTAGAATACGTATTGGACTTATCATTATTATCTGAATTCATTTCAGAATTTATCTTCTCCTCTGAAACAGATTCTATACTGGAATCATTTTCTGAAGTTTTTGAATCTTTGCAAGAAGCAAAAAATAAACTAATCGCTAAAAAGGCAATAATTGATGTTTTCATAGATAATAGATCAGGGTGTTCATAATAACACTAAAGTTATCCCTTTTAAGCATGGGATAGTGTGAAATTGGTGTTAATCAATTTATTCCCTCATTGAGGGTTTAATTCCCCTAGACTTGCCTCAAATTTATAAAAAAATAATTTGAGTTCATATCTCATGGCTAGCCCCGAGGTTCTTGATTTAAAAAAATAGGGTCTAAAATAATCGCATATTTGGCAATTATTTTAGACCTTAAAAATATTCAGGGAATGTTGTACTAAAACTTAGAAAACATTTTTTCCATTTTTTCTTGTTCCTCTTTTGCCAAATCCTCATCAACTAGGATCCTACCGCTGTGCTCATCTGTAATAATCTTTCTTCTGCTTGCAATCTCAACGATAACTTGTGGGGGAATAGTAAAGTAAGATCCACCAGAGGCTCCCCTTTCTACAGGAACTACAGCCAAACCATTCTTTACATTGTTTCTAATCCTCTTGTAAGCACTAATAAGCCTGTTTTCGATTTGAGTTTCGAAATCATTGGATTTTTTGGTTAGCATGTCTTCCTCTTTCTGGGTTTCAGCTAAAATTTCATCCAGTTCTCCTTTTTTGTGCACTAAGTGTTTTTGGCGATCTTCCAATTTCTCTTTGGTTTGCCCAATAAATTCCTTTTTCTGCTCAATAGAAGCCCTGTATTCTTTAATGTGCTTTTCTGCAAGTTCTATTTCAAGTTCTTGAAATTCTACTTCCTTGCTAAGTGCATTGAATTCACGGTTGTTACGAACATTTTTCTGTTGTTCAGCATATTTTTTGATAGATGCTTTGGCATCCTCGATAAGGATCTTTTTGGTTTTGATGTCATTTTCAATAACCTCTAGATCTGTATCATGCTTTTGTATACGTGTATTTAATCCGGCTACTTCATCTTCTAAATCTTCTACTTCTAAAGGAAGTTCACCTCGTACATTTCTAATTTCGTCTATTCTAGAGTCAATTAACTGAAGATCGTACAATGCTCTTAACTTCTCTTCTACAGTAACCTCGGTTTTCTTTGCCATATTTAATAATACTTGATAGGATTCGTTTTTGTATTCGCTAAAATAATTGCAAAATTACTAATTTTTTTACTAAGATACGAATGTAATAGGTTTTTTGTGTAACGCTCACTTTCATAATGGCCAATGTCTGCAACCACCAGTTTTTGTTCGGCTTTATAGTAATCGTGATACTTAAGATCTGCAGTAATAAAGAAGTTTGCGCCGGCATTTTTTGCCGCATCTATCGCAAAACTTCCGCTTCCTCCAAGAACAGCTATTTTATTCACTTTTTTAGCCAATAATTGGGAGTGCCTAATTCCATCTGCTTTAAATGTTTTCTTGAGAAGGGAAAGTAATTCTTCTTCTTCAAGAGCTTCAGGGAGTTCCCCGATCATGCCCATTCCCATTTGTTGATGGGAATTATCTAAGGTGATCACTTCATAAGCCACTTCTTCATAAGGGTGGTTGTCAAAAAGTGCTTTTAAGACCTTGCCTTCCAAATGCTTTGGAAAAGTTGCTCCTATCTGAATTTCCTCTTCAAAATGAATTTCTCCTTTTTTGCCGATTGTAGGATTGGCATTCTCATTCGGATTAAAACTTCCAGTGCCCGGAATACTAAAGCTGCATTCGTCATAATTGCCAATGGCTCCCGCTCCTGCTTCAAACAATCTTTTTCTTAATTCATCTGCCTGCTCTTTGGGAACATAGGTGGTGAGTTTTTTAATAACACCATTTTTCGGGATCAATATCTTGGTGTTTAGAAGTCCAAGCTTGTCGCACATGATCTTGTTTACCCCCAAATGGTGATTATCCAGTGCCGTATGAATTGCATAGATAGCAATATCATTTTTAATTGCTTTGATTACTGCGCGCTCCACATAGTTTCTGCCGTTCAATTTTTTGAGCCCAGAAAAAATAATAGGATGAAAACTGACTATTAAATTACAATTCTTGGAGATGGCCTCTTCTACTACTTCCTCTAAAGTGTCATGAGCTACCAAAACACCTTTTAGCGCAGTTTTTGCGTCTCCCACCAATAAGCCCACATTATCAAAATCCTCGGCCGTGGCTATGGGGGCAAAATCTTCGAGGTGACTTATAACATTGGCAATAATCATATTGTTCTATTTTAATTCAAATATAAATATTATACTTTCGCTAAGATGAGTATCCTAAGAAAATTCCTTTTTCCCTTCGCCCTTCTGCACGGCCTAATCATGTTGATCAGGAATTTGCTTTACAATTTGCGGGTCTTGAAATATGAGTCTTATTCCTTTCCTGTGATTTGTGTTGGGAATTTAAGTGTTGGAGGCACCGGGAAAACACCAATGATCGAATATCTCCTGGAGCTATTGCTTCCAGATTATAAAGTGGCGACATTAAGCAGGGGCTACGGAAGAAATACCAAAGGCTATAGATTGGTAAATATGGCCGAAAGCGCAACAAATGTTGGGGATGAGCCGCTTCAATTTAAAAACAAGTTTAAGGAAGCATTGGTCGCTGTAGATGAGAATAGAAGACGAGGGATAGTTAAACTCCGGGATGAACATCACCCAGATCTCATATTGTTGGATGATGCATATCAGCATAGAAAAGTGAAAGCAGGTTTGAATGTTTTGCTTACCCGCTATAACGATCTTTATGAAGATGATGTTATGCTGCCAACGGGAAATTTAAGGGAGCCAGCAATAGGTGCAGGAAGGGCAAAAGTTATTGTAGTCACAAAATGTCCAGAAAATCTAAGCATAGAGGATCAGGAAAGTATTAGAATTAAGTTGAAACCAAGGAACTATCAGCGATTGTTTTTTAGTTATATACGTTATAGTGATCACGTTTTTAATGGGAGCAAGAAGATTTTGCTTCGGGATTTAGTAGATAAGGAAATCACCTTGGTAACGGGAATTGCAAATCCAGCTTCTTTATGTGAACATTTAAGAACATCCGGGATTTCTTATAAACATTTAAATTTTCCCGATCACCATAATTTTTCTTCGGAAGAAATAAATAAGATTGATCTATCCAAGCTTGTCATAACTACAGAAAAGGATTTTATGCGGTTAAAGGGAGAAGTAGCACTGGACAAGCTATTCTATTTGCCTATTAAAATGAAATTCATTCAGAATACCGATGGGTTCAATAAACAAATCTCAAGCTATATTATAAATGAAAAATGAGATGCAGGTTACATCTCATTTTTTCTATTTGGCTAATTCAAAATATATTTTTTTATATACTTCTACTAAACCGATAACCTCAAACTGCGTGCCAAGAATCATGTAGGTACGTTCCTATTGGATAAATGAAAATTTATTTTAGTGAAAAACTCTTCTGTTTTATAAGGTTTCGGGATGATATCTGTAAATCCGTTTAAATAAAATTCATCTAGGTTTTCATCCAAGGTTACCGCTGTTAAAGCAACAATAGGAATCTTATCATCGAATTCACGAATTAAAACGGTGGCTTCGATCCCGCTAATTCCCGGCATATGAATATCCATTAGAATAAGATCGAAATAATTATTGGAAGCTTTTTCTACCGCGATGGTCCCATTATCTGCTACATCGCAAATAACTTTATGTTTTTCCAGGATTTTTCTTGTAATCATTTGGTTGATCTTGTTGTCCTCTACGATCAAGATCTTTTTATTGTGCATTATGTCGTTGGTCAAGGGTGCAACTTTCGCTAACTGGGATACAGCTACCCCTTCTGCTTGCTCGTAGGCTTCAAATTTTAAGTCGAAGCTAAATGTAGAACCTTTCCCAATTTCACTATCTAGATAGATCTCACTATTCATTAAATTAAGAAGGTTTTTTACAATGGACAAACCTAGACCAGTTCCTCCAAACTTTCTGTTGATTTGCAGTGAACCTTGGGTGAAATTCTCGAAAATCGAAGATTGTTTTTCCTTTGAAATTCCTTCTCCGTTATCCTTTATTTCAAAATGAAGGAATACAAGTTGACCTACTTGGTTAACTCTTTTTACATTGATCCATATATCGCCATTCTCTGTGAATTTAATTGAATTACCAACCAAATTAATAAGGATTTGGGAAATTTTAAGTGGATCTCCTTTTAACTTTTTGGGTATATCCGGATCAAAATGATAGTGCAACTTTGTTTTCTTATCGTCGGCAGAGTTTTTAAGGGCGACTAGTACATCTGAAATCCTTTTCTCAAGGTCGAATGAAGTATCCAGAATTTCCACTTTCTTGGCTTCTAGTTTGTTAAGGTCGAGTATATTATTTATGAGGGACAATAAATATTCTCCAGAAAATTTCAGGGAATTTAAGTGTTCTTTCTGGTTTTCTGTTGGGCTTTCCTCCAACAATAAATGTGTTAAACCTGTTACTGCATACAGTGGTGTTCGTAATTCATGGGTAATAGTAGAGAGAAATTGTGCTTTGGCCAATGATGCCTTTTCAGCATTTTCTTTAGCGAAGGTCAATTCATCATTCTTTTTTTGTAATAGGTCATTTGCTCTTGCCCTTAAGTTATTGTTTTTATATAATGAGAGTGTAAGTAGCGAAAGTATGGTAATAAGCGCAACGCTTAATATAGTTGTTAGTTTGTTGACTTTTAGGGAGCGTTCCTGTTCGGCGTTTTCCTCTGTCAAATCTTGCAAATGACTTCGCATGGCATCCACCCCATATCTTGTATTTGCCTCTAAAGCTAAAGCCTCCTTGTTCAAATTAAATATAGAGTCCCTAACTTTATTGCTGATTTTTAAATAATCCAAGGATTGACTGTATTTTCTTTGCGCCTCTTTTACTTGGCTTAAAAGCGCATTGGAATACATGATCATTGTGCCTAAATCATGTTGGTTAGAGATTCTAATAGATTTAAGCGCTTCCAATTCGGCCTGATTTGGATTATTTAACAATAAATACGTTCTAGCTTTAAAATAATACAGGCGCGAAAGTTCATATTTGTTATCGGTGTCTTTAAGGTATACTTGGGCATTATTTAAATAAGTTAATGCGAGATTTAAATTTTCTGTGGAATGGCTAATACTTATAGTGACAATGGCTCTATTAAGATCTACAATTCCCAAAAATTCTTCATCCTTTTCTTTTTCATAATATTCTTGTGCCAAATTCAAATATTTGATAGCCCTTTCTGGGGCATTTGTGGCATTAAAAAGTTTAGCATAAGTTATATAACTATATGCCAGCCCAGACCAATCTTCTATTTCCCTTTGTATGGAAATAGCCCGTTCTAGCTCGGTAATGGCTTTAGGGTAATCACGGCGTATATAAAATAATTGTGAGAGAATACTACTGGAAAGCGCAATTGATTTTTGGTTACCAATTTGTTTAGCGAGCTCTAAAGCAGTATCAAGTTGCTCATGAGCCTTTTCAAAATCCAGAACATTTATCGAAATTTCAGCACTAGTCAATAATTGTCTTACCTGGTTATCTATCTCAGCTATTTCAGCAGCGCTTTTTTCTTGAAAGGCCTGCATGGCATAGAAGCTAAGGAAAATAAAAATGGAAACTAATAACTTACTCATTGGGGCAATGGCTGGTGCATAATAATGTTAAATATAGTTTATTTCTTTGAGACGAATAAAATTAAATCTATCAGGCGGCTGGAATAGCCAATTTCATTATCGTACCAGCCAATTAATTTAATCAATCCTCCTCCAATGACAGAGGTCATTCCTGAATCAAAAATACAGGAATGTGTATTGCCAAAAATGTCTATGGAAACAATCGGTTCATCAGTATAGCTCAATATTCCTTTTAAATAGGTTTCGGATGCATCTTTAAAAACCGCATTTATCTCTTCAATAGTAGTATTTGTTGAAATATTGATGGTCATATCTGTTAATGATCCATTTGGAACCGGTACCCTAATGCCACACCCACCAATCACATCTTTAAATTCTGGAAAGATTTTGGTCAGGGCTTTGGCTGCCCCGGTTGTTGTTGGAATAATAGACTGGGTCGCGGCCCTTGCTCTTCTTAGATCACGATGGGGTTTGTCATGTAAATTTTGATCTGAAGTGTAAGAATGTATGGTTGAAATATATGCTTGTTCTATCCCGAAATTCTTTCGAATTACATCCAACATCGGTGCGGCATTGTTCGTGGTGCATGATGCATTGGATATTATTTGCTCCGTTCCATCTAATATATCCTCATTTACCCCCAATACAACCATCTTAATCGTATCGTCATCTGGAGGAACCGAAAGAATTACTTTCTCTACTCCTTTTTGTAAATGAAATTTCAGGTCTTCTTCCTTTTTAAATTTACCGGAGGCTTCAATAACAATAGTTACATTATTTTTATTCCAGTCTATTTCTTTTGGATGGAATTTCTGCGTAACGGGAATCGACCTGTTATTTATAATAATACTGGAATTCTTATGGGAAATATCCTCAGAAAAGCGACCATGAATACTGTCATATTTCAATAAATGAACCAAAGTTGGAGCATCGGCAACGTCATTTATTGCAACAACTTCTATAGATGGGTGATTCCACAACAGTCTAAATAAGTTTCGACCTATACGACCAAAACCATTGATGCCGATCTTAATTTTTGGTGCCATTATGTGCAAGAAATTCTATTAGGTTAAATGTTTTTGTGCTTTGTAAGAAGACCTTACCAAGGCACCACTTTCAACATGTCGAAAACCTAATTCCAATCCTATGGTCTCATATTTCTTAAATTGATCTGGCGTAATGAATTGTTTTACGGGCAAGTGTTTTTTACTGGGCTGTAAGTATTGACCAATAGTAACAACATCTAAATTAACACTCCTAAGATCTTTAAGGGTTTGTATTATTTCATCTTCTTGTTCTCCCAGCCCAAGCATGATACCGGACTTGGTCCTGGCGATACCCTGGTCTTTTAAATATTTTAAAACCTGTAAACTGCGCTCGTATTTTGCTTGGATCCTAACTTCTCTTGTCAATCTCTTTACAGTTTCCATGTTATGGGAAACAATTTCTGGCTTCACTGCAATAATCCTATCTATATTTCTCTCGTTTCCTTGAAAATCTGGAATAAGCGTTTCCAATGTTGTTTCAGGATTCATTCGCCGTATTGCTTTAACGGTTTCTGCCCAAACAATAGACCCCATATCTTTAATATCGTCTCTATCTACACTGGTAATTACGGCATGCTTAATTTTCATAAGCTTAATAGATCTGGCCACTTTTTCTGGCTCGTCCCAATCTATAGTGTCTGGTCTTCCTGTTTTTACTCCACAAAATCCACAGGATCTCGTGCATACATTCCCTAAGATCATAAAGGTAGCGGTGCCTTCGCCCCAGCATTCCCCCATATTGGGACAGCTTCCAGATGTGCAAATGGTGTGTAGGTCGTATTTATCCACTAGGCTTCTAAGCTCTGTGTATTTTTTACCAGTTGGAAGTTTTACGCGCAACCATTTTGGTTTTGGAGTGCGTTTTGGGGTAGCTAAAGTTTCTGTTGTCATATCAAAAATCTATGGCTCAAAGATACAATAATATGGTTAAATCGATAATAAGAAGGGCACAGTCTTAAAATAGAAATTAAGACTTTCGGGATTCTATTATTTGTGCAAGTAATTTTTTGGCACGTAAAAGTTTCACCTTTATATTGCTCATAGGTTCATGTAAGTGAAATGCCATCTCTTTATAAGATTTTTCTTGAAAATACCGAAGATTAATTACCTCTTGATACGGTGGTTTTAATTGTTTAATGTCACTTAACAGTTCTGCCAAATGTTGCTCATTAATTAAAATATCCTCCATAGTTGGGGTTTCGTCCATGATTTCATGAACATGTTCCACCATGGTGTCTGAAGTATTTGCTCTAATAGAGGCTTTCTTTTTTCTTAAAAGGTCTATATGTATATTCTTGGAAATAGTGATGAGCCATGTTTTAAAAACGTACCTGTCATTAAAACTGTTTAGTTTGTCAAAAGCCTTGGAAAAGGTTTGAATGGTAATATCTTCAGCATCTGCTTCGTTTCTTGTTCTCTTTAGTTGAAAACTATAAACTTTCATCCAAAATGTGTCCAACAAAAATTTATAAGCTGCCTGATCTCCTTTTTTAGCTTTTTCAATTTCTTTAAGTAGGGCTTCGCTATTTATTTCCAATTGGTTGGTTTTGAAAAAACATTCATGCTAAAGATACTTAATTGTGTTAAGATTAGGAACACTTCCAGGAAGGGGATTAACCATAAAAGATCCATCTCGTCCAATTTTTGGGCAGACTTGTAATACACTATATATTGTACAAGCAATCTTATCGCAAAAATTCCAAGAACAATTGGCCAATGAATTTTTAATAATAGCAAAGATATCAGCAAAATCCAAAAACCAATTTGTGAGAAATAAAAAGATGCTAATAAGTATTTATGTTTCTTCTTGTAAAATTTCGCCGTAGAGATATGTCTTCTTTTTTGATGTATCCAAGTAGAAAAACTCGTTTTTGGGATACTCCTGGTAATAGAAGGCCTATGGAAGTTAATCGCAGTATTTTCTTGAGTGCCTGCTTGGTTCACAAAAAGGTCGTCGTCTCCAGATCTAATGTGTAAGTGCGTTGCAAACCCATTTTGATTGTAAAATTCCTTTGCTGTGTATGCAAGGTTTCTTCCAACTCCCATGTAA
The DNA here is from genome assembly GCF_007827275.1 of Gillisia sp. Hel_I_86. Lineage (NCBI taxonomy): Bacteria > Pseudomonadati > Bacteroidota > Flavobacteriia > Flavobacteriales > Flavobacteriaceae > Gillisia > Gillisia sp. Hel_I_86. The sequence goes on from NZ_VISE01000001.1 coordinate 2,605,796, forward strand.
GGCATGCCCCATTTGGCAAATGAAAAATATTGGATAGCAGTTAACAAGGTTTCATAACGGATTAGTTTGTTCAAAAAAGAGCTTTTGTTTTTTAAATATCCTCCATACCCAAGAACAATAGTTTTTTGATGCTCAAAACTTGAAGCCATTTCAGAAATCCACATATTGGATTCTGGTCTACAATCGGCATCTGTAAAAAGTAAAGTTGAATTTTTTGCCTTTTTGATCCCTAAGGTGAGGGCATATTTCTTCTTGCCCCAAAAAGCTTCATTGTTTTGCACATTTACCAATTGTACACGTGGATCCAGTTTCTCGAAATGTTCCATAACCTCCAAGGTGCTATCAGTAGAGGCATCATTTACAAGGACAACTTCGAAATCAGAATAGTTTTGTTCAAGGATATATGGAATGAAATCTTTTAGGTTTTCAGCTTCATTCTTTGCGCATATCATTACAGAGACTGGGGGCGTGCCATTGGAAGTGGATTCCTTTGCCGAGGCAAAACTAAAATATCCTATAAAAAATAGGATATTAACAAGGGTAACCAGAATAAATAATCCGAGTAAAAGTATTGCCATATTTTATAATTCCTATGCTTTGGAATCTGAGCAATCTTTCATTTCATCTGGAGATTTTCCGCAAAAACTACAAGCTTCCCCATCTTTGTTCAAAAACGGACTCTGGCTAGCGCAAGTTCCGGCAAACTTACCATCTTTTTTCGCCCAGATCTTAATTGCAATTCCTGCAAACGCAAGGCCCAACAATATTATTGTAATTATAAGTAATTCCATGATCATTAATTATGATACAAAAATACGGATAAAAAAGGTCAAAAAAAACCATTTTTAGATTAGTATAACCTTTACAATATTTAACTAAACTTTAATTGCAAAATGTGCAATAATCGTGGAATCTGTGTTAACTTACATCAATTAATTAACACAAAAAACCAAATTATGAAAATTAAACATTTGTTAATAGTTGCTGTTTTATCTGTATTTGCTTTTACATCTTGTGAAGATAACAAGAAAAAAGAGCAGGAAGAGAAAATGGAAATGGAAAGAATGGAAGCTGAAGAGGCAAAAAGGGAAGCTGACATGAAAATAGAGCAGGAGCGCATGGAAATGCAATCCAATAGTATTGCTGCTAAAGCCATGGCTACCGAAGATTTAAGTACCTTGGTTAGTGCATTGCAATCTGCTGAATTAGCTCAAATGATGAACGAAGATGAGGGACCGTTTACAGTTTTTGCACCTTCGAATGATGCATTTGCCAAAGTACCAAAAGCTACTATGGATAAATTAATGATGAAGGAAAATCAATCTGATTTACAAACTGTACTGAAATATCATGTTGTTTCAGGTAAAATTACTTCTGCAGATTTAGCTAAGGCCATTAAGGATAACAAGGGTACTTATAAATTTAAAACTGTGGAAGGTGCTGAATTAACAGCTACGATGAAAGGGGATAAAATAATACTGAAAGATGGTAATGGCAAGACCGCTACAATCGTACAAGCAGATGTTGATGCTTCCAATGGAGTTGTACATATTATTGATGCTGTGGTAATGAAGAAATCATAATTAGGCACAAAACCCTAATTTAGAAAAAAGTCCCGCAATTGCGGGACTTTTTATTTTAAATAATATTTACTTCGGGTTCTAAATGAATCTTGAATTTGGCACGTATTTCTGCCTGAACTTTATGTGCCAGATCAAGGATTTCTTCCCCAGTGGCTTCCCCATAATTCACCAGTACTAAAGCCTGGTTTTTATGGACACCAGCATCCCCTTCCCGGTACCCTTTTAACCCAGCCTTGTCTATTAACCATCCCGCGGGTATTTTAACGCTATTTTGCCCTACAGGATAATTTGGTATTTCTGGAAATTGATTTTTTAAAATTTCAAATTCTTTCTCTGTAATTACAGGATTTTTAAAAAAACTGCCACTATTTCCTAACTCCTTGGGATCGGGTAATTTTTGCTGTCTTATTTTAATCACTGCTTTAGAGATGTCTCGAATGCTTGGATCAGCTACACCCATTTCATTTAATGCTTCATTGATTGCTCCATAATTGGTCAACAATGTATGATTTGTTTTCCTTAGTTTAAAGATCACATTGGTGATAATGTATTTTCCTTTAGCCTTGTTTTTGAAAATAGAATTTCTATAATCAAATTCACATTCTTCGGCTGTGAAATTTATAATTTCCAGGGTTTGGATATCAATGGCGTCACAAGAGATAAAATGATCTTTTAATTCTACGCCGTACGCACCAATGTTCTGGATTGGGGAAGTGCCTACATTTCCAGGGATAAGTGAGAGATTTTCAAGTCCGCCCCAATTTTGTTGGAGAGTATACAAAACAAATTCATGCCAGTTTTCCCCCGCATTCGCTTTTACAAATACAAATTCTTCAGTTTCCCTAATAACTTCGACCCCTTTAATATCTATATGAACTACCGTGGCATCCACATTTTGGGTAAGCAACATATTACTGCCTCCCCCCAAAATAAAAAGATCTTCAGCATAATTTTTTTTAAGGACGGAAACCAACTCCCCTATACTGCGTACAGAAATCAGGGTTTTTGCCTTGACATCTATGCCAAAGGTGTTATAGGATTTTAAAGAAGCATTTTGGGAAACCTTCATTAGTCGTTGTAAACCGTTAGTGCATCTTTTAAAATTAGTATTGCCTTTTCTAAATTTTCTTTTTTAAGAACATATGCAATCCTAACCTGATTTAAACCGGTATTTGGTGTAGAATAAAACCCAGCTGCGGGTGCAACCATGATGGTTTCATTATCTAGCTGATATTCTTCCAATAGCCATTTTGCAAAATTATCGGCATTTTTAATGGGCAATTGGGCGATACAATAAAATGCCCCTTTTGGGGTGGCAACCTTTACACCTTCAATTGCTTCGAGGCCTTCGATAAGTAAGTTTCTTCTGGAAGTATATTCCTCTATAACTTCATCAAAATAACTTTGTGGGGTATCCAAAGCCGCTTCACTTGCAATTTGCTCAAAAGTGGGTGGACTCAACCTAGCCTGAGCAAATTTCATTGCAGTGTTGATTACTTCCTTATTCTTGGAAACCAAACATCCAATTCGAGCCCCACACATGCTATATCTTTTAGAAACCGAATCGATCATAATAGCATGATCTTTCAATTTATCGATGCTCATAACAGAGTAATGCTTTGCGCCATCATAAGCAAATTCCCTGTAAACCTCATCGGCTACCAAAAAGATATCGTGTTTAATGGCCATTTCGGCCAATTGATCTATTTCCTCTTTGGTATATAAATATCCAGTGGGATTCCCTGGGTTGCATATCAATATTGCTTTGGTTTTTGAAGTGATCAATTTCTCGAAATCTGCAATAGGAGGTAAGGCGAAATTTGTTTCAATTTTAGACTCAACAGGAACGATCTTTATTCCTGAAGCCGTAGCAAAACCATTATAATTTGCGTAAAATGGTTCCGGGATAATGATTTCATCCCCTGCATCGGCAATACTCCCCATGGCAAAAAGCAAAGCTTCAGAACCCCCTGTGGTAATTATTATTTCCTCAGCCTTTACAGGGATATCATGATTTTTATAATAATTCGCCAATTTATTGCGGTATCCTTCAAAACCCGCAGAGTGGCTATAGGAAAGCACTTCAATAGTGTGCTTCCTAACAGCATCTAGTGCTACCGAAGGGGTTTTTATATCTGGTTGTCCAATATTTAGCTGATATATCTTTCGGCCTTTTTTAATGGCTGCTTCTGCGAAGGGAACTAATTTTCTAATTGGCGATTCTGGCATGGAATTACCTTTCACTGAAATTTTAGGCATAACAATTTTTTATTTTTCAATGCAAAAATGCGAAATATAATGCAGAATGCAATTTTTTAGGATTGCCATTTATACTCATATTTTTCGTAAATTAATTAAAAATATGTCTTACCCTATTTACATATTGTTTGTTCTTCTTTGTTTTTTCAATACTTCCATGGCTCAAGGAGTTTTTGAAATAGATGGAGGGAAAAATAAATTCGAGCTTTTATTCCAGTCTGTAAACGATCTTGTGGTTGTTCCAATAGAAATAAATGGGGTGGAACTTTCATTCTTGCTGGATACGGGCGTGGAATCCTCCATTATTTTCAGTTTGGAAGAGAAAGATTCTTTAAACGTGAAAAATGCCACCGATATCTTGCTTCGGGGATGGGGGGATGGAGAAGCAATCACCGCTATTAAATCTACAGGCAATACTGTGCGAATAGGAAATGCATCGCATTCCAATTTTACCGTTTATATAGTGTACGACCATCAAATTAGCCTTTCCAATAGAATGGGCTTGCCTATTCACGGAATTATTGGGTATGATTTTTTTAAGGACTTTGTCGTGGAGTTCAGTTATACAAAAGAACGACTAGTTGCTTATATAGCAGATTCTTATGTTTATGATAAGTGTAAGCGTTGCGATGATTTCGATTTGGTGCTTCACAAAAACAAACCTTATATAAGTGTGTTAGTGAGTATAGATAATAAAGATTTTATTCCGATGGATCTATTGATAGATAGTGGTTCTGGGGATGCGCTTTGGATTTTCGAAGCTCCCAAGTTAGGGATAAAAATTCCTGATGAGAATTTTGAAGATTTCCTGGGATTTGGAATGGGTGGCAGTGTTTATGGAAGACGGGCTAGGGTTAATAATTTAAAACTGGGTAAATTCAAATTGGAAAGAGTCACTGCAAGTTTTCCTGATACCCTATACTTCGAAGGGGTTGCAACCTATAAATCCCGTAATGGAAGCTTGGGGTCCCAGATATTAAAACGATTCCATTCTACCTTCGATTATAAGAACAAGCGACTCCGGTTAAAGCCCAATAAAAATTTTAGCAAGCCGTTCGAGTATGATATGAGCGGGATTGTACTTGCGCATGAGGGATATACTGTAGTGAAGGATTTTGAAAACAACAATTCTCCAGTTTTTAGTAAAACGGATAATGATTTTCAGGGTGTGGTAGTTTATAAGAGCTACTCTAAAGTTAAATTTAAATTGGAGCCTCAATATATTATTGTTGAAATAAGGCCAAATTCGCCAGCAGCCCTGGCAGGATTACAGGTTGGGGATTTGGTGGAGACCATCAATAAAAAACCTGCTTATAATTATGAGCTGTCCGAAATAAATAGAATGTTTAGTTCTGAAGAGGGAAAAACTGTTAGATTGAAAATTAAGAGAAATGGAGTTTTATTAAATATCCAGTTTAAGTTGAAAAGAGTGTTATAAAAACTCCCGATTTCTCGGGAGGAAAAAAACTTTAAAAATTTCGAGACAAACTTCCGGGAACCTGTCCGCAACCGGTCAGGCGGATTAAACCCTCAATGAGGATTAAGATTTTTCATCAGGATCAAGAACCCGCCCTTTTATTTTTACCGCTTTCGTAGGTTCATCTGCATTAGAATAAATGGTAATCGTTCTTCTAATAGGTCCAACTCGAGTAGTGTCATATTTTACTTGGATTTCCCCAGTTTTTCCTGGCGCAATTGCCGCCTTGGTCCAAGTAGGAACAGTACAGCCACAGCTGGAATAAACATTTTCGATAATTAAGGGTTCGGTGCCCACATTTTTAAATTGAAATGTTCTAACTCCATCGCTTCCTTTTTCTATATCTCCATAGTCTATAACTTCAGATTTAAATTCAAATTTAGCAGTATTTTGAGCGTTCACAGTAGAAAAACCAGTTACTGTCAGTATCAATATTGTAAGGAATGTTTTCATGATTTCTAATTTTCAATTAAGTAAAGGTAAGTCGTTTTGAATAAACTCAAAAACATATAACCAAAACAACTTCTTTTATAATCTTCAACTTATAAGTACTTTTGCAGATATTTTCAAAAACCAGACCAACTATGTCAGCATCCCAAAAATACAATTCTCAACAGGTAGAGGAGAAATGGTACAACTACTGGATGGAGCAAGGTTATTTTCATTCTGAAGTAGATGAAAGGACTCCATATACCATTGTTATTCCTCCACCCAATGTGACGGGAGTACTGCACATGGGCCATATGCTCAATAATACAATTCAGGATGTCCTTATAAGGAGGGCAAGGTTAAAAGGCTTTAATGCATGTTGGGTACCTGGAACAGATCACGCATCGATTGCTACAGAAGCAAAAGTTGTTGCTAAATTAAAGGAAGAGGGGATAAACAAAAAGGATCTTTCCCGAGAGGAGTTTTTGGAGCATGCTTGGGACTGGACCCATAAACACGGAGGGATTATCCTGGAACAGCTTAAAAAGTTGGGTGCTTCTTGCGATTGGGAACGTACCAAGTTTACCATGGACGAGAACATGTCTGCTTCGGTTATAAAAGTATTTGTGGACCTATATGAAAAAGGCCTTATTTATAGGGGCTATAGAATGGTAAATTGGGATCCGGAAGCGAAAACAACCCTTTCCGACGAAGAAGTTATTTATCAGGAAAAACAAGGGAACCTTTACTATCTAACTTATAAAATAGAAAATAGTGAGGAGACTGTAACTATTGCGACCACTCGTCCAGAGACCATTTTGGGGGATACTGCTATTTGTATCAACCCAAACGATGAGCGTTTTAATCATCTTAAAGGTAAAAAAGCGATCGTGCCCTTGGCAAATAGGGCTATCCCAATTATAGAAGACGATTATGTAGATGTGGAGTTTGGTACGGGATGTTTAAAGGTAACCCCAGCCCATGATATCAACGATAAGGAAATAGGGGAGCGCCATAATCTGGAAGTGATTGATATTTTTAACGATGATGCCACATTAAATGAATTTGGACTGCACTATCAAGGAAAAGATAGATTTGTTGCCAGAAAAGAGATCGTTAAAGAATTAGAGAGTTTGGGTATTTTACTAAAGACCGAAACCCATATCAATAAAGTGGGCACCAGTGAGCGTACCGGTGCGGTGATAGAACCCAAGTTAAGCGACCAATGGTTCCTTAAAATGAAAGAATTGGCGCAACCAGCCTTGGATGCAGTGCTTAATAAAGACGTGAACCTTGTTCCAGACAAGTTTGTGAATACTTACAGGCACTGGATGGAAAATGTGAGGGATTGGAACATTTCAAGACAATTATGGTGGGGGCAGCAAATCCCTGCGTATTATTATGGAAGTGGTAAAAATGATTTTGTAATTGCAGAAACAAAGGCGGAAGCGCTAGAGAAAGCAAAAGCACAAACAAATAATCCTGAGCTTAAACTGCAAGATCTTAAACAAGATTCAGATGCTTTGGATACATGGTTCTCTTCTTGGTTATGGCCGATGAGCGTGTTTAATGGAATTTTGGAGCCGGACAATCCAGAAATAAATTACTACTATCCAACCAACGATTTGGTAACTGCTCCAGAAATTTTATTCTTTTGGGTTGCCAGAATGATCATAGCCGGGTATGAATATAGAGGTGAAAAACCCTTTACGAATGTTTATTTAACCGGAATTGTGAGGGATAAGCAAAGACGAAAAATGTCCAAATCGCTTGGTAACTCTCCTGATCCTATTAAACTTATAAACGAATACGGGGCAGATGGGGTTCGAGTTGGAATGTTGCTGAGTTCTCCCGCAGGGAATGATTTAATGTTCGATATAGATCTTTGTAAGCAAGGAAGCGGATTTATAAATAAAATTTGGAATTCGTTTAAATTACTGAAAAGTTGGGAGGTAGATAAAGAAATTCCGCAACCTAGATCTTCAGAAATTGCAATAAACTGGTATAAAGCCAAGTTTCAGGAAACCTTATTAGAGATAGAAGATCATTTTTCTAAATATAGGATGAGTGATGCCTTAATGTCCACTTACAAACTTATTTGGGACGATTACTGCTCTTGGTTCTTGGAAATGGTAAAACCAAATTTTGGAGAAGCGATAGACGAAAAGACCTATAAAGACGTAATTTCAATTTTAGAAGATAATTTAAAAATATTGCATCCTTTTGTTCCTTTTGTTTCTGAAGAAATATGGCAACAATTGGGCACTCGGACTAAAGAAGAAGCTTTAATCGTATCTCAATGGCCAGAATCGGTTTCAATAGATAAAAAGATTATTTCTGAATTTTCTTTTGCTTCAGAAGTGATCTCGGGAATAAGAAATATTAGAAAATCCAAAAACATCTCCTTCAAGGATCAAATTTCCCTTCAGATATTGAACAATGAAAACACATCTGCTACCTTTAATGAGGTGATAACGAAACTTGGGAATGTTTCCCATCTAGGATATGTAGCTCAACAAGTAGAAGGAACTCTTTCATATAGGGTGAAATCCAATGAATATTTTATCCCAATTCAAGGGGCGATAGATGTAGAGGCTGAAAAAGGGAAAATTCAGGAGGAATTAAAATATACTGAAGGCTTTCTAAAATCTGTTCAGAAAAAACTTTCCAATGAGCGTTTTGTAGGGAATGCGCCAGATGCTGTTGTTGCTATAGAAAAAGCAAAACAGGCTGATGCCGAGGCGAAAATCCAAATGTTAAAGGCTAGTTTGGCTGGGCTGGAGTAAGAAATGATTCAGAGTAAAATAGATATTGGGCGAATCGTGTTATATTTGCCCAATATATTTTTCCACCATTTCTATATATTTCTGTTTGGCTTCCAATTGGGAGAGTTGTTCTACTTGTACAAGCGCATTGGCTTTAAAGCCACTTCGCACATCCTCTTCATCTTTTGTGTTGTAGGAACCATTTAGCGTTGTAGCTCGCTTGTAATAAGCATAAAAATGAAGCATGATGTCTGGAGGAAATCTCAAACTGGTGTTGTTTGCCATTTCGTAAGCCTTTAAAAATTTTTGATCTGAAGAATCTGTCATTGTAAATTTCTTAGTCGAGATTGGCAATTACACTTACACCACCTTTAACTTTATCATTTAACTTTACATTGATCTTAGTACCGATCGGCAAAAACACATCTACACGAGATCCAAATTTTATAAATCCACTATCGCTTCCTTGAACCACTTCTTGACCTTCTACAGCATAGTTTACTATACGTTTTGCCAAAGCGCCTGCAATTTGCCTGTATAGTATTTCTCCGGCTACCTTGTTCTCTACCACAACAGTAGTTCGCTCATTTTCTTCACTGGATTTTGGATGCCATGCAACCAAGAACTTTCCCGGATGATATTTGCTGAATTTCACCAATCCACCAATAGGATGCCTGGTTACGTGTACATTTATTGGGGACATAAATATAGAAACCTGTAGGCGTTTTTCCTTGAAGTACTCCTTTTCCATTACTTCCTCTATCACAACAACTTTTCCATCCACAGGTGAAACCACACTAGCATCATTAAGTTGTGTAGGCCTTTTTGGATTTCTAAAGAACTGTACAATTAATAAAAAGAACAAGATACTAAGGGCCAGGATAGAAAATTTTACCCAATAGGTATTAATATATAAATAGGACAGTACGTTCCCTACAATTAATATAATTGCAGTAACTGTCATCATCTTATAACCTTCTTTATGAAACATAATCTATAATCAATAAATAAGCATAAACAAATGGACTGGAAAATATAATGCTATCTAGTCTATCCAACAATCCACCGTGGCCCGGCATTAATTTTCCACTATCTTTTACTCCAGCCTGACGTTTGAATTTGGACTGTATTAAATCTCCCAGAGTACCAAAAATACTCAATAAAATGGCTAATCCCAACCAAAATTCAACATTCAGATAACGGGTAAAATAGAACAGGAAGTATGCGGCAACACAATTAAATACAATTCCGCCCAAAAATCCTTCAATTGTTTTGTTGGGGGATATTTTTTCGTACAATTTAGTTTTTCCAAAATTCTTTCCTACCAAGTACGCAAAAGTGTCATTGGTCCAAATAAGCACAAAGACCCCAACTATTAAACTGGGATTGAATGTTCCAGAATACGTTGGTATCAAGGTAAGAAAAATGGTAGAAGAGATTAAGTAGAAAATAAGGATGATATATTTTTTCTTTTCAAACACCGGTATTTTCCGAATGAACAGTAAGTCCTTCACTAAAAATAAATTCACGAAAAGTGTGATTATTAAAAGTAGTAAGGTCGCATTTGCGTTGAATTTTAGATAACTGAAGAAAAAGAACAAAATAACATGCAATCCATATAAAGCATAACTTTTTAATCTTAATAGTTTTTCGAGTTCTAAAAGGCAAACAAAACCAATAAGAAAGAAGAGGCCAATAAAGATCAATTCGGAAGAAAGAATTGATGCTACTAAAATGGATACATATAGTAATCCAGATATTGCCCTAATAATAGTTTCCCTCATATTTTATAAATCTTCCAGAAGCAGCAAATATAGGTTTTTTGTACTACTTCCATAACTCATAAAATTACCTTCCTTTTGGGTTTCAAAACTTTTTATTGTGGTGATGTTGGAGGGGATTCGCTCCTTGTTGTTGAATTTAATTCCTCTTAAACCTTCACCAATGTTATCTACTAATTGACTCGTGGAGGCCAAGATTATAAAATTTTCGGGTAGCTCATTAAATCTCTTTTCTTTTATTTGATTTGAAGAAATTAAAATGGATCCGTCGTTCGCAATCAGATATTCGCAGGTAGAGAGAAAAAATGCAGAATCTCCAGATTTATTGAATTCTAAATTGAATTTATCGAACCTGTTTTTTAAGTTAGGGTCGAAACAACATGTTGGTTTTTCGTACCAATCATTTTCCAATAGAATATTGTCGAAGGCGTCTGTCACTTCCTCTTCGTTCTCGCAGTACAAGAATTTCCCACCATTGTTTTTGAAGTTGAGCATGAACCGCTCATCGGTAGGCAGTTTAACATCCGGCATATACTTGCCCCGGTCAGAATTTTCAGAAACGTCCTGACCTTTGTCTGGTTTAGGGTTTAAAAAATTTCTAAATAGACTCATATTGAAAATTCGGGGTTTTTTTTGGCACCTTTCAAATCAAAGGTAAAAAATCTTAATTTAAATTAAGATAAATTAAGATTTTTTCCTATGTGGTATTTAATTATTTATTCGCTTGAGTTTCTTCCTCAATTTCGCTGTCTTTCGAAGCGGAATCTTTGGAATTGGTTTTTTTGGTAATCAATGGAACTTCTTCCTTTTCAGGGAATGGCCTGTTTCCAAATATCTTTTGAAGATCGTCTTTAAAGATCACCTCTTTTTCAAGTAAAATATCTGCTAATTGAGACAATTTATCTTTATTAGCCTCTAGCAATGCAATTGCTCTTTGATATTGGGTTTCAATTAGATTTGAGACCTCCCTATCAATAAGTTCAGCGGTTTTCTCGCTATAAGGTTTTGTGAAGTTGTATTCACTCTGGCCGGAAGAATCATAAAAAGTTAGGTTTCCTACCTTTTCATTTAAACCATAAATGGTAACCATTGCCCTGGCTTGCTTTGTGACTTTTTCCAGATCGCTTAATGCACCTGTGGAAATTCTATTGAAAACCACTTTTTCTGCGGCTCTTCCTCCTAAGGCAGCACACATTTCATCCAACATTTGTTCTGGATGTACAATTAATCGTTCTTCAGGAAGATACCAAGCAGCTCCTAGGGATTGTCCTCTAGGCACTATAGTAACTTTTACCAATGGTGCGGCATGTTCCAACATCCAACTGGCGGTGGCGTGTCCAGCTTCGTGATAAGCGATCGCTTTCTTCTCGTCTGGGGTAATGATCTTGTTTTTCTTTTCAAGACCTCCCACAATTCTATCTACAGCATCAAGAAAATCTTGTTTTCCAACGGCTTTGTTTCCCTTTCTGGCAGCAATTAAAGCAGCTTCGTTACATACGTTTGCGATATCTGCCCCAGAGAAACCTGGTGTTTGCTTAGCAAGGAATTCAATATCCAACTCGTTTGCCACTTTTTTGATGGGACGAAGGTGTACTTCAAATATTTCTTTTCGTTCTCTTACATCTGGTAGATCCACATAGATCTGCCTGTCGAAACGGCCAGCTCTCATCAATGCCTTATCCAGCACATCTGCACGGTTGGTTGCAGCAATAACAATAACATTGGTATTGGTCCCAAAACCATCCATTTCTGTTAATAACTGGTTCAATGTGTTTTCACGCTCATCATTAGATCCAGAAAAGTTGTTTTTTCCCCTGGCCCTACCAATGGCATCAATTTCATCTATAAAAATAATGGAGGGGGATTTTTCTTTTGCTTGTTTAAAAAGATCACGTACCCTGGAAGCTCCTACACCAACAAACATTTCTACAAAATCTGATCCGGATAAAGAGAAAAATGGCACTTTTGCCTCACCTGCAACGGCTTTGGCCAATAAAGTTTTTCCTGTTCCCGGAGGACCTACCAAAATAGCTCCTTTTGGGATCTTACCACCTAGGGAAGTGTATTTTTCCGGCATTTTCAAGAAATCTACAATCTCTTGGACTTCCTCTTTTGCTCCTTCCAGCCCTGCTACATCCTTAAAGGAAGTTTTAACATCGGTGTTTTGGTCGAAAAGCTTGGCTTTGGACTTACCAATATTAAAGATCTGTCCGCCAGGACCACCTCCACCACCAGAGCTCATCTTACGCATTATGAAAATCCAAATCCCAATTATTAACACAAAAGGTAAAAGGGTCATTAAAATTTCTCCCCAAACGTTGGTTTGAGTATTATAGGTAACAAAAGTGTCTAAATTGTTTTCAGATTTTATTTCTTGAACTTTGTTTTCAAAATTCTGAAGATCTCCAAACTCAAAACTATAATCTGGGGAATCACCGGTAGCAAATAATTCGTCGTCACCGGTTTTTTTATGTATATCCTTGGCTTTGGCATCTTCAGTTAAATAAACCTTCGCCTGGTTTCTATTTACGATTACTACTTTTTTAACATCACCGTCCCTTAGGTAGCTTTCAAACTCTGCAGGATTTGTTTTTGTTGGTTCATTGAACCCGGACCCACCAAAAAAATTGATACCTAGGAATATGATAATAATAGCTCCATAAATCCAGTAAGCACTGAACTTAGGTTTTTTAGGCTCTATTTTTTTATTTGGTTGTTGCTTCGACATTCTTTTTTAATTAGTTTTTAATACTTTGTTTCAATTGAGGTTACTTTGGCATCTCCCCACAAACCCTCTATATCATAATATTCCCTAATATGCTTTTGGAAAACATGAACGACTACGTTCACATAATCCATTAAAATCCACTCGGCATTATCACTTCCTTCTATATGCCAAGGTTTGTCTTTTAGAGATTTGCTTACGGTTTTTTGTACGGAGCTTACAATGGCATTTACCTGTGTGTTTGAAGTACCATTACAGATAATGAAATAATCACAAACAGTGTTTTCAATTTCCCTTAAGTCAAGAATATCAATATCGTTTCCTTTTACTTCTTCTATTCCTTTTATGATATGAGCAATAAGTTGATCGTTGTTCGTTTCTTTTTTTGCCATTAAATTTATTTCTTTGCGCAAAGTTATTACTTTTTAGTCTTTTTAGTGCTCTGTTGTTACAAACATTTAACACCATTCTTAACTACAATTATATATGCATATTATCAAAGTTAGTGCCACCGAATCTACTAATTCCTTGGCTAGGGAATGGTTTAATACTAATAAATATGATTCCCCAATTTGTATTATTGCCAGTAATCAAACTTCTGGAAGAGGACAACGTGGAGCGAGATGGGTTTCCAATGCGGGAGAAAACCTCACATTTAGTGTTATTTACCCAAAGCCAAGCGTGGATATTACAGATCAATTCCTTATTAGTGCTGCTGTGGGATTACAGCTATTAAAGGCATTAAAGCAACTAAAAATTAACAATTTAAAGCTGAAATGGCCTAACGACATTATGGCAGATGGCTATAAAATAGGTGGCGTGCTCATTGAAAATATCCTGCAAAACAATCAAATAGGAGCCAGTATTATTGGAATAGGCCTTAACGTGAATCAAGTTGACTTCCCAGAGCTCCCAAAGGCAGCTTCCCTAAAAAATCTTACAGGAACTATTTATGCTACTGAAGAAGTTCTTTCTGTTATTCTGGAACATTTAGAAAAAATGATAACATCCAATGATAATTCGTTTTTTGAAGCTGTCCTAGAAGATTATGAAACCAATTTATTCCGAAGAAAAAAAGCTTCCACCTTTCAATTAAAAGATGGAAGCTTGCTTATAGGTATTATCTTGGGAGTTACCCCCTCTGGCCTTCTTAAATTAAAAGTGGAAGATGAAGAAATAAGGACGTTCGATCTTAAAGAACTTAAGTTGCTCTTTTAAAGAGCAGCCATGTTTTCGCTTAAGGTGGCAATAAATTTCTTTAACGGGCCCTTTACCATCATCCCCATCATCGCATTGAATTTTCCATCGAATAACAATTGGGCATCACTTTGATCTCCACTTGGTTCAATAATAATATTCAATGAAAAATTGAATTTATCTGATGTGGATCCCAAAACCACTAATTCTGGTTCAACGGTTTCCTTGATTTCCAATTCTATTTCCGGCATTCCTTTTAAGCTAAAAAGAAACGTGTCTGGCTTGGTAACTTCGAATTTCTCGATACTGTCTGGCATCAATTCTTTATAATTCCCTACATCGGTTAGAAAATTATATAATTCTTGCTGACTTTTTTGGGTGGTAACTTTTGGACTTTCTAAATTCATGTTATGGTTTCCATTTGCTGGGATCTTGTCTCCAGGTTTTTAATGTTTCTGCCTCACTGGCATTAATATAGTTCGTTCTTAAAGCGGTTTCTATTAAATGCTCGTAATTCCCCAAGGTATGTAAATCTACCTTTGCTTTTTTGAAATTCTCTTCAGCAATATCAAAGCCATACGTGAAGATGGCAAGTAAACCTTTAATGTTCACATTGGCTTCTCTTAAGGCTTTTACCGCATGAATACTGCTTCCGCCTGTACTAATAAGATCTTCAATTACAACCACATTTTGACCGCTCTCCACATGTCCCTCGATCTTATTTTTTCTTCCATGTCCTTTGGCTTCCGGTCTTACATATACAAAAGGAAGGTTCATATAGTCTGCCACCAGCATTCCAATGCCAATGGCACCAGTAGCTACTCCAGCTATCACATCTGGCTTTCCATAAAGTTCTTCAATTTGCTTGGCAAACTGCTCTCTTATGTAATTTCTAATGGGAGGATAAGAAAGGGTTATTCTATTGTCGCAATAGATTGGCGACTTCCATCCGCTTGCCCAAATGAAGGGTTGTTGTGGTTCCAATTTAATTGCTTTAATTTGCAACAGCAATTCAGCTGTTTTAATTGCTGTTTCTTTATTTAAAATCATACTGCAAATGTATAAAGTTTTTGTAAATGATATCCCTATTATTCTTTCAACCAAGAAAGAAATAGGTGAAAATTATACTGCGTTTCCCATTAAAACGGTTAAGCTGAAGCAGGTTATCCAGAAAATAAATGATGGGGAATTGGTATATGTAAACCTTTATCATAAAAATGAGGAGAAACTCTTTAAACACCTTCTAAAAAAACTCCCTGTGGTTACTGCCGCTGGTGCAATGGTATTTAACGAAAACAAAGAAATTTTATTTATCTACCGTAACAAGCGTTGGGACTTGCCAAAAGGAAAAACCGAAAAAGATGAAAGTTTAGAAGAGTCTGCAATTAGGGAAGTGATGGAGGAGACTGGAGTGCAGGACCTTGAAATTGTTAGGTTCCTTAGAAAGACCTATCATATATTTAAGCGCAAGGATAAATACAGGTTGAAAGTGACACATTGGTACGAGATGAAAACTTCATTTACAGGGGAATTGGTTCCCGAACACTCTGAAGGAATTAAAAAAGTTAAATGGAAGAACTTTGCAAAGTCTCAAAAAGCACTCACAAAATCGTATGCCAATATTAAATTGTTGTTCCCAAAAGAATATCTAACGACTCATCCTAAAGATAGGGTAGCGTAAATAGGCTTTTTCCAACCGACCCGATTTTTTATACAACCAATTCAATTGAGCTGACGAGTTTCGGGAAAATTCTTGGTCGGTATTCTTCTTTTCCTGAAATTCTTCATTTAAAGCAGGATTTTTATCTAGTAGATCCTTTGCGAAATCTTCAAAAACATAGGGTGAAAAGCCTTCTTTTTGTTGAAGCACGGTATCGAAAAAGTTCCAATTAAAGAAAGAATCAGGAGCTGTGGGTTCTAATGTTTCCAATAAATAGCGAACAGAAGGCTGAAAGCTTTTTATATAGAGGTCCCCTTTTCTGAAATTGATACTATCTTTAGTAGTGGTCACTTTGGTTTCGTAATGAGGATAATGACCCTCATAAGGGTTTGGAGAAGTTTTATAATCTTCGATAGTATAGGTTTCCACCCACATGGTGGTATCCTTTTTAAATGCGGTCATCTCTACATTGTTTGCCTTTAAAATGGCTGTCACGTTCCACCAGCCTTGAGGGATAATATAGGCTCGTGGGATTTCGATCTGGCCTTGTGAAATGAAATTGTTGTAATAATCAATTTCTTTTTTGAAAGGCTTTTTTCCATCATATTTTAACCTTGAACTGCCAGTAATTTCGCTGGTGATTTCTTCTCCTTCATATCCCTTAAATTGAAGTTTGGTGATATTTGTACTATCAACTTTAAAATTTACGGGGTAAAAGCGCTCTGTAAGATACTTTCTCTGTGCCCTTGCTCTAAGATCTTTGATCTTTGCCCGATCTCTTTCAGCAATATCTATGACAGATCGTAAAGTTCTATAAGTACCCATCACCCTTTTTTTGTAGGGTTTCAGCATATGGGTTTCTATCATTAGTGCCAATGTATTCCATAAGGCCGCATAGCCGGTAGAATATCTTGGAGTATCCATAAACTGCGTGAACCCTTTTTCAGGAAGCTCGTTATGAACATTTACGTAAGGAGTGATATCCCATTCATTTTCCCATAAGGAGGCTTGCAAAGCAGGCATCATTTTGTTATTGAGATAATCTCCTAATTCCCCACCAAGCTTGTTGTGTTGGGTAAAAAGATGGGAGAGGGTATATTGATAATCTGCACCATTGCTCACATGGGTATCAACAAAAATATCTGGTTTTACTTTATGGAAGATCTCAGAGAAACTTCTGGTATTTTTTGTGTCGGCTTTTATAAAATCGCGGTTGAGATCATAATTACGGGCATTCCCTCTAAAGCCATATTCCTCGGGTCCATTTTGATTGATCCTGCTGGTCGAATTTCTATTAAGCGCACCTCCTATATTGTAAATAGGAATAGTTGCAATAATTGTGTTCTTTGGAATGGGTATGGAATCTTGTGCCAAATCCCGAAAAAGCATCATGGTGGCATCTATGCCGTCGCTTTCACCCGGATGAATGCCATTATTTATTAAGACAATAGTATAATTTTCCCTAATCTCATCTAAGCTAAAATTTTCGGTAGGGCTAAAAATAGCTAAATGCATGGGTTCTCCACTATCGGTCTTTCCAAATTTCGTTAGCTGAACAGAGGTAAAGGCATCATCTAATTCTTCGTAATATTTTATAACTTCCGGATAGGTAGGAGTTTGTGTTCCACCAGATTTTTCGAAAACTGTTTCAAAATCGTACTCTTTTATCAGCTTATATTTAGATAGATCACACGAAATAAAAACACAAGCTAATAGGGAGGCTATAAAAATTTTCTTCATAAGAAATAATCCATTTTGCGCTATAAACTTAGTTAAAACTGCAATGGCAGCCAAAACTATTATATGTGAGTTCGTTTTTTTGGAAGTAGTTAAAGTAAACCTAATGCACACATAATATTTTAATCCATTTAAATTATAGCCTATTTTTAATTTTTATTCGAAAAACCATGAAAAATATCACGTTTAGTTTACTGCTTGCCGGGACTATTTTAACCTCCTGTTCACCAATGAAAGGAGTAAAGGAATTTAATGAGCAAGAAAAGCAAAAGTTGTCACAGCGCCCTGCCAATGTAGTTGAAACTGCAGTTGGAAAATTAGGGATTCCAGCACCGTTTCACTCCAAGTCTATCCAAAAAGTAAGTAAAGTTGTTGGTTGGAAAGAGGGCGAAACACCAAAAGCACCTGAAGGCTTTAAAGTGGAAGTTTTTGCTGATGGATTTGAGCATCCACGGTGGACCTATGTGGCTCCAAATAAGGATGTTTTCGTTGTAGAAGCCAATACAAAAAATAGTGCTAACAGGGTAACTATTTTAAGAGACCAAGATGGAGATGGCACATTTGAACATCGCGGTGCTTTTAAGGAAGGCTTAAACCAGCCTTTTGGGATGTTGGTTTTGGGCGATTATTTCTACATCGCTAATACAGATGGGCTTTATAGATATGCTTATAAGCAAGGAGATCTTAAACTGGAATCTGATGGCGAAAAAATAGTGGATCTGCCTGCTGGTGGCTATAACAATCACTGGACCCGAAATCTAATTGCAAATGCAGATGGCAGCAAGATCTATATTTCTGTAGGTTCTGCCAGTAATGTAGGGGAATATGGAATGGATAAGGAAGTTCGTAGGGCTGGGATTTTAGAAATTAACCCTGATGGTTCTGGGGAGCAGATATATGCCAGCGGGATCAGGAATCCAGTTGGAATGGACTGGAACCCTGTTACCGGGGAATTATGGACTGCAGTTAATGAAAGGGATAAGTTGGGAAACAATTTAGTGCCAGATTATATTACGAGTGTGAAAAAAGGGGGCTGGTATGGGTGGCCTTATTCTTATTATGGGCAAATCAAGGATCCGCGTTGGGAAGATAATCCGCATAATGAGCTAGTTGAAAAATCTATCATGCCAGATGTGCCTGTTGGACCACATACAGCCTCTCTAGGTTTGACTTTCTATACACACGATGCTTTTCCTGAAAAATATAAAAACGGGGCTTTTGTAGGTCAGCATGGTTCCTGGAACCGCGATCCGCTTTCTGGTTATAAAGTTGTTTTTGTGCCTTTTGTAGACGGACAACCACAGACACCAGAGGATTTTTTAACAGGGTTCATAGCAAACGAAGAAACTGGGGAAGTACATGGAAGACCAGTTGGGGTGACCACTTTACCAGATGGTTCATTATTGGTAAATGATGATGACTCCAATGTAATCTGGAAAATTTCTGCGGAATAAAACTATTAATATTGAAAAAATTTATTCTTGTTTTTCTCCTACTTTCTAGTATTTCTGAAGCTTTAGCACAAGTGGTAAAAGGTAAAATAATTGATGCAACAACTTTAGGACCTATCGAAAATGCAAAGGTTTTGGAAGTTGGTTCCGGTGTTTTTACCTTTTCCGGTGCCAGCGGAAATTTTGAAATAGAAACTTCAACTACAAATATTATTTTAGAAGTTTCTGCTTTGGGGTATGTCACGCGTCAAATTAAGGCAAACCCTAATTCAGTAAAAAGCATTTCACTAATTCCATCTAGGGAAAATCTTTCTGAAGTAGTTATAACCGGCGCGCTTATTTCCAAAACACTTCAAAATACGCCAGCGTCAATAAGTGTTTTAAGTACTAAAGATCTTCAGAAAATTGATAATTCAAACCTTGCGCAAGTTTTTAATGCTGTTCCCGGGGTGTATGTAAATCAAGGAGCTTTAAATACCACAAAATTAAATATTCGGGGGATTGGGGCACGATCTCAGTATAGCACAAACAGGATTCAGGCTTATTTTAACGGGATTCCCTTAACATCTGGAGAGGGTGAGTTAACGATCGATGATTTTGATGTTGAAGCCATCTCTAAAATTGAAGTTATTAAAGGGCCTACCTCCAGCATGTATGGGGCAGGTTTGGGCGGAGTCATTAATATGTATGCCGGTAATGCTGAAATTGATAAAGCCCAAATCGGAATTTCTTCGCAAGTAGGAAGTTTTGGTACATATAAAAAAACGGTTTCTGCTTCTCATGGAACAAAGAGCACTTCCTTATTTGCCACTTTTAATGATCTGGAAAGCGATGGGTACCGGGACAATGGCTCTTATAAAAGACAATCTGGATTGATAAATGCAAATGTTTTTACCGAGAATGGAAATAAACTTTCCTTTCTCGGAAATTTCACAAAACTAAAAGCGTTTATTCCGAGCTCACTAAATGAAAACGATTATGTAAACGATCCTGAAAAAGCTGCTTTTACTTGGGGGAAATCTCGAGGCTATGAGTCTTATGAAAGAGGCCTCTTTGGGGTTTCATACATACATCACTTTTCAACAGATTTCGCAAACCAAACGAGTTTGTTTGTTAATTTTAGGGACGCTTATGAGCCGCGACCTTTCAATATCTTAAAAGAAAAAAGAGTGGCTACCGGAGCAAGGACAAAGTTCAATTTGCAATTAAAGCTATTTAAATTGGATTCAGAACTGAGTTTTGGAGCCGAATATTATAAGGAAT
The DNA here is from genome assembly GCF_007827275.1 of Gillisia sp. Hel_I_86. NCBI lineage: Bacteria > Pseudomonadati > Bacteroidota > Flavobacteriia > Flavobacteriales > Flavobacteriaceae > Gillisia > Gillisia sp. Hel_I_86. The sequence goes on from NZ_VISE01000001.1 coordinate 2,626,123, forward strand.
GGTATTCTATGCAAACCTTCGAGAATTTATACCAGGATTTTGAAGATCAAGGAAGCGTGTTGGGAGCTGTTTTAAGCAATAACGAGCAAGATAGAAACTATGCAAATTTCTTCGGCCAGCTAAACTTGGAGCTCTCCAAAAAACTGAATTTGGAGACAGGCTTCAACATAAATACAACCAGCTATGGTTTAGAGGATTTGTATGTAGCCGATGAGATCGATCAATCTGGGGACTATCGCTTTAAAACCACTTTTTCGCCACGCATGGGACTTTCTTATGAGATTGTTCCGGGGAGGAATATTTATACAGCTATAAGCCATGGTTTTTCCACACCCACAGTAGAAGAAACTTTAACCCCGGAAGGACAAATCAATACCGATTTAAAACCCGAGACAGGAATTAATTATGAAATTGGTTTTAAAGGGAATTGGCTGGACAATAGATTATATACTGAAATTGCTTTGTATTCTATCCAAATCGACAATTTATTGGTCGCCCAACGGATTTCGGAAGATCAATATGTGGGGATCAATGCCGGTAAGACCAATCACAACGGAATTGAAACGACTATTAAATATAATGTTCAGTTAACTCCTAAAATCAGGATCCAACCTTATTTTAATGCTGCTTTCAATTATTTTGAATTTGAAGAATTTGTAAATAGGGAAGAAGATTTCAGCGGAAATAAATTACCAGGGGTGCCAAAAAGCACTTTCAATTCAGGTTTTGAAATTGGATATGCCAATAATTTCACACTTTTCACCAATCTATTAGCTGTTGGGGAAATAATGCTGAACGATGCCAATTCCCTAAGCACTGATAATTATCAGGTGATCGATATAAAAGCCCGATATGATTTTAAGGTATTCAATAATTTTGAAGCAAATATTTCGGCAGGAATCAATAATGTATTGGATGAAAAGTATGCTTCCAGTGTCTTGCCAAACGCGGTAGGATTCGGCGGTGCTGCCCCGCGATATTATTATCCGGGGAATCCGAGAAATTATTTTGTTGGTGTTGGGCTGAATTATGTTTTTTAATAATACTATTTGTCATTCCGACGAAGGAGGGATCTCTAACGGGAGAGAATATTTTTCTTTGAGATCCTTCGACAGGATGACATTCAAGGCTTTGGTCACTTCGAGCGGAGTCGAGAAGTCATTAATTTGATATGTTGATTTCAATGAGATTCTTCACTTCGTTCAGAATGACATTGACAATTGTCACTTCGAGATCCGTGATAAAAAAATTATCCAGCGTTGGAAATTGACGTGTTTTTTATATAAGCTGATGGGATGGGATGCTGAAACAAGTTCAGCATGACGATAATTCCGCATCGTCACCCTGAACTGGTTTCAGGGTCTTGGATTCACAAATAAATAAAAAACACGTCAATGGTAGCGGAGTCGAGAAGTCTTTAATGTGAGAAAGTGACTTTTTTGGGATCCTTCGACAAGCTATCAGGATGACATTTGAGTAGTTTGTCATCCCGACGGCAGCTATCGTGTGGACACAATTATTTAATATTTTAAGGGATTAGCATTAATTTTACTCAAAAAATGAGAAGGGGGTTCACAGGCTTAGGGGATAAACGGTTGGTTTATCGGGGCAACAAGATTTTATCGGACCTGTTCAGCAAGAGCGTCCATTCGATCCGTCAGCTCAGCAGGAACGAATCAGACGCAAAGGCCGTTTACCGTTTTTTGCAGAACGATAGGGTCAGTGAAGGAGATATAGTAGAGAACTTGGTACATAATTGCCAGATGGCTTGTGCGGGCAAATTTGTTGTCTGTATCCAAGATACCACGGAGGTCAACCTAAGCAGCCATGGTAATAGGATCAATAAAGATGGCTTTGTGGGCACGACCAATGCGAAGAATTCCCAGGGACTGGGGTTCTTCATCCACCCAAGTTTGGTCTTGGATGCCGTGAGCGGCACCCCCTACGGCTATTCTGATATAAAGATCTGGAACAGGCCCTTGGAGTTCGCATCAAAGCATGAAAGACAGTACGGCAAGCTGCCCATAGAAGAAAAAGAGTCCTATAAGTGGATAGAAGTTTCCAAAAACACACAGGCCTCGCTAAGGGGCGTGGTAGCGGGAATGGTGATCGTACAAGATAGGGAAGGCGATATCTACGAACAGTTTGCAACCATACCAGATGCACAAACAGATCTATTGATAAGGGCCCGTACGGATAGGACCTTGGCGGATGGGTCAAAATTGTTTAGCTGCCTGGCGGACCAACCCTATCAAGGATCCTATGAGGTACAGGTGGATGCCTGTGCAAAGACCAGAAGAAAAAAAAGGATTGCAAAAATTGAAATCAGATATAAAGAGGTGGAACTTAAAAGGACCAGGGCGGCAAGCAAAGCAGTGGCACCCAGCATAAAACTATACCTGGTAGAGGCCAAAGAGGCGAACCGTACCGGGCCGGACAGGGTGTGCTGGAGGTTGTTGACAAGCCTGCCCATAGAGACTCTGGAAATGGCAGAAATGTGCGTGGAATGGTATAAGTGGAGGTGGACCATAGAAGAGGTGTTCAAGATATTAAAAAAAGAGGGCTACAATATCGAGGCGTCAGAGCTGGAGTATGGGTCATCGGTAAGAAAACTGAGCTTGTTGATAATGGAGGTCATCATCAAACTGTTCTTGATGCGGCTGGCGTATGCGGTACCAGAAGGAGAGATGAGCGCCGATAGCTGTTTCACGGAAGAAGAACAAACGTTTTTAGAGCACCAGATAATAAGACTGGAAGGTAGGACAGAGAAACAAAAAAACCCGTATAAGGAAAAAGGGCTAAAGAGATATGTTTGGGCGATAGCAAGACTTGGCGGATGGAAAGGCTATGAAAGCAAAAGGCATCCGGGCATAACGACCCTATGGATAGGATTGAAATATTTTAAGGCTGCCATGGAAGGGTGGACCATTCATAAAGATGTGTCCACACGATAGGACGGCAGGAGGGATCTCTTTTAAAAAAAAACTACTTAACCACCTCTGGCACCATAAAAGAAAAGTCGCCACCATTTTTTCTCACATCTCGAACTACACTGGAAGAAATATGTCCTTTTCCGGAAGAAGAGATCAAGAAAACGCTTTCTATTCCAGACATTTTATAATTGGTTTGTCCTATGGTCTTTTCAAATTCAAGATCTATGGCATTTCGGAGTCCTCTTAAAATAAATGCCGCATGTTCCTTTTTACAGAAATCTACCGTAAGTCCTTTGTAGGTCATTACTTTAACCTTGGTTTCATTTTTAAAGGTTTCTTCTAAAAACCGAACCCGATCTTCTAAGGAGAACATGTATTTTTTATCGGCATTAATGCCAATTGCAAGAATAATTTCATCAAAAAGAAGTAACGCACGTTCTATTATATCCACATGGCCCAAAGTAATGGGATCAAAAGACCCTGGAAAAACTGCTCTTTTCATGAAGTTGTGTTTCTAATGTCCAACAAATATAGCTAATTAGTGCAAGTTCAGAATTATTTAAGATTCAAAGCGGCTTCTATCGCGCTTCCAAAAAGTTGGGGCAAACCAATCCCTGCTTTTTCGGCTTGTTGAGGTAAAATACTGGCTTCGCTAAGTCCTGGGGTAGTATTCATCTCAATAAAATGTGGCTCATTGTTATGAAATATAAATTCTGATCGCGTAAATCCTTTCATTTTTAATTTCGAATAGATCAATTTAGAAATATCCTGTACTTTTTTAGTTTGTTCTTTGGAAATTCTTGCAGGAGTGATCTCTTCAGACTTTCCTAGGTATTTGGCTTCATAATCGAAAAATTCATTTTCAGAAACAATTTCGGTTACAGGCAATGCCAAAATCTTTCCTTTATACAGGATCACGCCAACAGATACTTCGGTACCATCCAAAAAAGATTCAATGATAACTTCATCATCCTCCTTTAAGGCTATTTTTACGGCTTGCTCCAGGTCTTCCGCAACTTTCACCTTGGTAATTCCAAAACTGCTTCCAGCTTTGTTCGCTTTTACGAAACAAGGCAAGCCTACTTTCTTGACTATTTCATCAACTTCAACTTCATCGCCTTTATCAAGAAAATAGTTCACAGCAGTTTTAATTCCGTAGGGCTTTAAAACACTTATAAGATCGCGTTTGTTAAAGGTAAGCGCCGCTTGATAAGATCCGCAGGAAGTTTGAGGAATGCCAACAAGATCTAAATATGCCTGTAAAAGTCCGTTTTCACCGGGAGTTCCATGAATAGTATTGAAAACACAATCGAACTGAATTTTTTTATCCTTGATCTTTACTGTAAAATCGTTCTTGTTTATCGGGTAAGGGGTGTCATCATCTGCCACCACAAACCATTCGTTTTGCATGATATGTACCCGATATGGCTCATAAAGAGAACGGTCCAGATTTTTATAAACCACATTCCCACTATTAATGGAGATCCTGTATTCACTGGAATAACCTCCCATGGCGATGGCAATTCTTTTCTTCATATTTAATAATTAGCTTTAATCCCTCATTGAGGGCTTAATTCTTCGAGGTTTACCTCGAATTTTTAAAAATATTTTTCAATTCATACCTCATGGGCTTGCCCCGAGGCTCTTGATTTGAGGTTAACAAAAATATGATTAATACTGGGTGCGACCAAAACCCCGGCGTTTTTATATCTTTGCCTTTTATAAATAATTTATGAGCCTACTTAGATTTATCTTCAGCAAAACCTTTTTAATCCAAATAGGTTTGGCAATTGTGGCCCTTGTGGTGCTAGCGTTCTTAACGATGCAATGGTTGGAATATTCTACCAATCAGGATGAACGCATAAAAGTTCCAGATCTTGCAAAACTGTCGTTGGGCAGGGTAGAGATTACCTTGGAGGAATTGGATCTTCGATATGAAATATTGGATTCGGCAAATTTTAATCCCGATTATCCAAAATACTCTGTGATAGATCAAGTTCCGCAACCAGGAAAATTTGTAAAAGAAAATAGAAAGATTTATATCACATTAAATCCTTCCGGTTATGGAAAAGTAATGGTTCCAGATCTTATAAGAAGAACAAGAAGACAGGTAGAACCTACTTTACGATCGCTAGGTTTCGAAATAGGTTCTGTAACCTATAAACCAGACATCGCCAAAGATGCGGTTTTGGAATTGAGGCATAAAGGAAAACTGGTAGAAGCAGGGGATGAACTTATGAAAACCGCCAAAATAGATTTGGTGCTAGGGGATGGCTCAGGAAGATATACCGGCGATTTGGAAGAAAATGATAGCATAGATGGTGATGAAGGCGATAATGAAAATGAAAACAATGACGAATTCTAAATCAATAGGTCCAGAACTGGAAGACACCCAAGACGACAATCTTTTCGAACACCATAAATTTACGGCAGATAAAGGGCAACAGCCACTTAGGGTAGATAAATACCTTATGAACTATATAGAGAACGCCACCAGAAGTAAGATCCAAAAAGCGGCAAAAGATGGCAATATCTATGTAAACAATGCAACGGTAAAATCCAATTACAAGGTAAAACCAGGGGATGTGGTGCAGGTAATGTTCGAACATCCGCCTTATGAGTTCTTGCTTACCCCAGAGGATATTCCGTTAAACATCGTTTATGAGGATGATTCCCTAATGGTGATCAACAAACCGGCAGGAATGGTGGTGCATCCAGGTCATGGAAATTATAGTGGCACGCTCATAAACGCGCTTATTTTTCATATCGATAATTTGCCGAATAATAGCAGCGAGCGCCCAGGATTGGTGCATAGGATAGACAAGGACACCAGCGGATTGTTGGTGATTGCCAAGACAGAAACAGCGATGGCACATCTTTCCAAGCAGTTCTTTAAAAAAACAAGTTCTCGCGAGTACGTGGCTTTGGTTTGGGGAAATGTGGAAGAAGATGAAGGCACCATAGAAGGAAATATTGGGAGACACCCAAAGAACAGATTACAAAACACCGTATATATGGATGATGCCGAGGAGCAAGGAAAACCTGCCGTTACCCATTTCAAAGTTTTGGAACGTTTAGGCTATGTAACGCTGGTTTCCTGTAAGTTGGAAACCGGGAGAACGCACCAAATTAGGGTTCATATGAAACATATTGGGCACACTTTGTTCAACGATGAGCGCTATGGAGGCGATAAAATCTTAAAAGGCACCACTTTTACCAAATACAAGCAGTTCGTGGACAATTGCTTTAAGGTGCTTCCGCGCCAGGCCTTGCATGCAAAAACACTCGGATTCATGCATCCCGAGACCAGGGAGTGGATGAGTTTCGATTCCGAAGTACCACAAGATATGCAGGCATGTATCGAAAAATGGCGTAAATATTCTTCAAACCAGAAGGATTATATGGATTCTTAGGGCGTGCCCCCAATAAAAATTGGGGTCGGGCTTTTGGCGGTCGCTTCCCGATAAAAATCGGGAGAGCTCCAACAACGCCTCAATCCCTCACGCAAATAAAAACTTTTGATACTTATATCAAGAAGAAAATAAAACTTCGGTTTAAATCTTCTTGATATAATGTTATTTTTGGAGGGTGATTTTAGGGATGTCAGGTTGAGCGGAGTCGAAACCTCCCTTTTAAGCTGAAAAGTTTTCGACTGCGCTCGAACAGACAAAACGAGATGTTCTAACTTTTTGAAAACCAATAATAAGAATCGTACAAAATTATCTACCAACCTCTAAAAAATAAATCATGAAAATTGTCCTTTCCCCCGCTAAAAGCTTGGATTTCGAATCTAAATTGCCCACAACTCGTGGTACACAACCACAATTTTTAGAAACTGCTATTAAGATAAACAGGAAAATGTCCAGAGCATCCAAAAAGGAAATCTCCAAATTAATGGATATTAGCGACAAATTAGCCGATCTTAATTATACCCGCTATAAAGATTTTCAGGAAGAACATACTTCCCAGAATTCCAGGCCCGCGATATATGCCTTTAATGGGGATGTATATACGGGATTGGATGCCTATTCCTTACCGGTAGAAAAACTGGATTTCATTCAAGATAGGTTAAGGATTCTCTCTGGGCTTTATGGCGTTTTAAAACCTTTGGACCTCATTCAGCCTTATAGGTTGGAAATGGGAACCAGCCTTGGTCTTTATTCAAAAAAGAATCTTTATGAGGTTTGGCAAAAAAAGATCACAGATTCATTGAACAAGGAGATGGAAATAGAGGAACTTTTCATCAACCTTGCCAGTAACGAGTATTACAAAGCGGTGAACGAAAAGAAATTAAAAGGAAAAGTGATCACCCCCGTTTTTAAAGACTTTAGTAAAGGGAAACTTAAGATCGTGAGTTTCTTTGCTAAAAAAGCACGCGGAGCTATGGTACGCTATATTGTAGATACAGAAGCAAATACCATGGAAGATTTAAAAGGTTTTGATTATGAGGGTTATAAATTCAGCGAAAAGGAACCTTCACACGATACGGAATTGGTATTTACAAGGTGATATTTTCAGGATCCAATAATTATTAGGCCTTATTTTTTCAGATACTTAAAAAGCTGTCAAATTATGGCTTTTTTTGTTAATTCTTTGTTTTAATCAGGCTCCCTACTTGCCGCGTACCTGTTTTATTTAATAACTTTCGAGCCATAGAATTTTAATTTTCAAAGACATCAACATATGAAGATCAAAAAGGTTTTAGTCGCAAATAGAGGGGAAATTGCCATCAGGATTTTTCGGGCATGTACCGAAATCGGATTAAAAACGGTCGGGATCTACACTTTTGAGGATAGGTATTCCCTACACCGCTATAAAGCCGATGAATCTTATCAGATTGGGGAAGACAACGATCCCTTGAAACCTTATTTAAACATCAAGGCAATCATCCAAGTTGCTAAAAAGAACGAGGTAGATGCCATCCATCCAGGTTATGGGTTTCTTTCAGAAAATGCAGAATTCGCAAAACAATGTGAGGAGAATGGAATCATTTTTATTGGTCCTAAAGTAAGTGTCTTAAGATCTTTAGGAGATAAAGTAATGGCCAAAGAAGTTGCTGTTGCTAATAATGTTCCTATTATAAAAAGTAATTCACAAGATTTAGACTCTATAGAGATAGCTATAGAAGAAGCAAAGATAATTGGGTATCCGTTAATGTTAAAAGCTGCCTCTGGAGGTGGAGGACGAGGAATGCGGGTGATTAGGGATGAAGAACAATTAAAAAAAGCGTTTCCAGAATCTAAAAGGGAAGCCGGAAGTGCCTTTGGAGATGACACTGTTTTTTTAGAAAAATTCGTTGAGAATCCAAAACATATAGAAATTCAGATCGTAGCCGATAATCACGGGAATATGGTGCATCTTTATGAACGGGATTGCTCTGTGCAAAGGCGCTATCAAAAAGTGATCGAATTTGCACCGTCTTTAGGATTAAAGGATGAAACAAAGAACAAGCTTTATAAGTATGCGCTAGATATATGTAAAGCGGTGAATTATAATAATATTGGAACGGTAGAATTCTTGGTAGAAGACGAGGAGATCTATTTTATAGAGGTAAATCCGAGAATTCAGGTAGAGCACACAGTTACCGAGGTAATCACGGGAATAGACCTGGTAAAAGCTCAAATTTTCATTGCTGGTAATTACAAATTGTCCGATACCCAAATAAAAATTGAAAGTCAGGAGAAGCTAAAAACCAATGGTTTTGCGCTGCAATGCAGAATTACAACTGAAGACCCCGAAAATGACTTTAAACCCGATTATGGCACGATCACTACCTATAGAAGTGCTTCTGGTTTTGGGATTCGTTTGGATGCAGGGAGTATTTACCAAGGGGTAACAATTTCGCCATTTTTCGATTCTATGCTGGTAAAAGTTTCTGCGAGTAGCAGGACCTTGGATGGAGCATGTAGAAAGATGAGACGGACCCTGGCAGAATTCAGGGTAAGAGGTGTGAAAACCAACATGAGCTTTCTGGATAATATCTTGGCTCATGAAACCTTTAGACAAGGAAATGTTACTGTTAATTTTATAAATAGGAACCCCGATCTATTCAAAATTAAGGAATCCAGAAACAGGGCGAATAAAATTGTTAGTTTTCTAGGGGATATCACTTTAAATGGGAATCCAGATGTGAAAATCAAAAATCCATCTGCGAAATTTCTTATTCCACACGTTCCTAAATTCGATGAGTTTGCGGACTACCCAAAAGGAACCAAAGATCTTCTTACAGAAATGGGCCCGGAGAAATTTTCTCGTTGGCTAAGGCATCAAGGTAAAGTTCAATATACAGATACCACGATGCGCGATGCACATCAAAGTTTATTGGCCACCAGGATGCGGACCTATGATATGATGAAGGTTGCTGAAGGCTTCGCTAAAAACCATCCCAATATTTTTTCTATGGAAGTTTGGGGAGGTGCTACTTTCGATGTTTGTCTTCGGTTTTTAAAAGAGAATCCTTGGGAACGATTGCAATTATTGAGAAAGGCAATGCCAAATGTGTTGCTGCAAATGTTGTTGAGAGGTTCCAATGGAGTAGGCTATACCGCATACCCGGATAATCTTATCGAGAAATTTGTAACAGAATCTTGGGAGCAAGGGGTGGATGTTTTTAGGATATTTGATTCCTTAAACTGGATGAAGTCCATAGAGCCTTGTATAAAATATGTACGGGAAAATACAGGCGGACTTGCAGAGGCCTCTATTTGTTATACAGGAGATATTCTAGATCCCAATAGGACAAAATACACCTTGGAATATTACATCCAATTGGCAAAGCAAATGGAAGATGCCGGAGCACATATATTAGGAATTAAGGATATGGCCGGACTTCTAAAGCCATATGCTGCCGAGGAATTGATTTCAGCATTAAAATCCAGGATAAACATTCCTATACATTTACATACACATGATACATCTTCGATCCAATCGGCTACGTATTTAAAAGCTATTGAAGCAGGGGTGGATGTTGTAGATGTTGCGTTGGGAGGGCTTTCGGGATTGACCTCGCAACCCAACTTCAATTCGATTGTGGAAATGATGAAGTTTGAAAGTCGTGCAAACGATTTTGATATGGATAAATTGAACGAATACTCCAACTATTGGGAAGCAGTGCGTAGTTATTATTATCCATTCGAAAGTGGTCTGAAAGCTGGATCTGCTGCCGTATACAAACATGAAATTCCCGGAGGGCAGTATTCCAATTTAAAACCGCAGGCAGAATCTTTGGGGCTTAGCAACAGGTTCCATGAGATTACAAAGATGTATGCAGAGGTAAATGACCTATTTGGAGATATAGTAAAAGTTACACCGAGTTCCAAGGTGGTGGGGGATATGGCACAATATTTAGTGAGCAATAACTTTTCTATAGATGATGTATTGGAACAAGGAGAAAACATCTCATTTCCGGAATCTGTAAGGAGCTTTTTTGAAGGGAGCTTAGGACAGCCTGTAGGAGGATTTCCAGAAAAGATCCAAAAGTTGGTATTAAAAGATAAAAAACCCTTTACTGAAAGACCAAATGCACATTTGGAACCAATAGACTTCGATAAGGAGTTGATGGAATTTAAAGAAGCTTTCAAAGATGGCATGGGGCGGGAATTGAACATGTCCGATTTCTTATCTTATAAACTTTATCCAAAAGTTTTTACGGATGCTTACAATCATCATAAAGATCATGGCAACGTAATATCTATTCCAACCAAGAATTTTTTCTATGGACTGGAAATAGGAGAGGAGATCATTGTGGAGTTGGATAAAGGAAAAACCTTGTTGATAGAGCTTGTTTCGGTGGGTGAAGCTAACGATGAGGGAATGGCAACAATTTTCTTCAAAGTAAACGGTCAAACCAGGGCGGTCGAAGTTCAGGATAAATCCATCAAGGTTGAAAAGGTTGTACATCAGAAAAAAGAGAAGGGGAACGATCTTGAAATTGGTGCGCCATTGCAAGGTTCCTTGGCATCTGTATTGGTGAAGTCGGGTCAAAAAGTGAAAAAGAACGAGCCTTTATTTATAATCGAAGCCATGAAGATGGAAACAACAATTACAGCTCATTCCGATGGCGAAGTAGATAAAGTGGTGCTTACGGAAGGGCAAATGGTGTTTTCAGACGATTTAATTGTAGTAATGAAGTAAATTAAGAATATTATAAATATCCACCTTATGCAGATGATTGAGAAACTTTATAAGTTTAGTTGTTTTGTCTCCCTGAGCGAAGTAGAAGGGTTAAAAAGCATCTCGACTCCGCTTGATGTGACATTTATTTATAATTCTTATACGAAAGCGGATACATAAACTATGTTTCATCACACCCATCCATACGAACCATTTATTCCTAAGAATGCAACTAAATTAATTGTTGGTACGTTGCCACCTCCTAGGTTTACTTCCGGGGAACTAAAACCAGACGACGTGAATTTCTGCTACGGGAGTAGAGATGGCTTGCTTTGGCCGGTTTTGGATAAATTGTTCGATCTAAACTTGAAGTATGAAAATAACGAAGCAGCAATAATTCAGCGAAAGGAATTTTTAGCGAAACGCGGAATTGGAATTTGTGATGTGGTGGAAAGCAGTAGAAGAAGTAAAATAGATGCATCGGACCTGGGAATGCAAAAAGTGGAACTTCGGGATCTAATTGGGATATTAAGGACAAATGTAAAAATTGATACCTTACTTTTTACCGGAGGAAACAGTAAAAATGGTCCTGAATATTTTTTCAGAAGACATTTAAAAAGTTTGGAGGAAGATATTACGTTGAAAGTAATTTCCAATGAAGTTCCTAGGGTGCATCAATTTGTTTTGGATGGAAGATTGATTAAAACGGTGTCTCTAACTGCGCCTTCAGGCTCTGCAAATAGAGCCATTGGGAGTATGGAGCTCTATAAAAATACCAAAACGAAGAATCCTGAATTCAATACTATCGATTTCAGGATTCTTCAATATAAAGGGTATTTTTAAAGAAGTTTTAAACGGGGTTATTTCAGCTCTTTCTTATCATGATCTGAAATTGCAGAAGGTTTGGTTTTAAACTTTCCTCTTTTAGGCCTTAATCTTCCTCTTGTTCCTAAAGCTATTTTTCCGCGTTTTGTTTTCCTATCTCCTCTCCCCATAATTACTTTTTGTTTTGTTGTTTCTTAATTGTCTTTTCATCGATGTCCACTCTATTGGTTTTTTGATTTCTATCACCAGTAGGATTGGTAGGATTCGTTTGTTCGGTTTTTCTTTCAAACTTCTTTTCCATGATACTTTATTTTTAAATTCATTTAAAGATAGCACTAAAGAATCATAAAAAGTATTAATAGCGTGTTAGAGTATGGTTAAAGCTATTTTGTATATCCGTAAAGTATCATAAAATGATAAATAACGTCATTCTGAACTTGTTTCAGAATCTCATAGCACTAATAATCAATACAGTAAATAGAGACCCTGAAATGAATTCAGGGTGACAAAACAACTATAGGGCAAAAAACGGATATACAAAAGCTATTTAATCGTTTTAATGAATTCTGGGATTTGCTCAATTCCATTTTTAGTTAGGTGTTTTATAAAAGCACTTCCAATAATAGCTCCATTGGAATATTCTGTAGCTTCTTTAAAACTTTTCTTGTCGCTTATCCCAAAACCAACTATTTGTGGATTCTTAAGTTGCATGTTATCTATTCGTTTAAAATAATCCTTAGTTTGATTTCCGAAACCAGAAGTTGCCCCGGTTACACTAGCGCTACTTACCATATAAATAAACCCGTGGGATACCGAATCTATAAAACGAATGCGCTCTTCTGAAGTTTGGGGCGTAATTAGAAATACATTGATGAGGTTGTGTTTTTCGAAAATAGCCTGATATTTTTCTGAATATACATCCACCGGGAGATCCGGAATTATCAACCCATCGATCCCAATCTCCTCACATTTTTTGCAGAATTCCTCCACTCCATATTGAAGTATCGGATTAAAATATCCCATAATGATCAATGGGATATTCACTGTTTTTCGGATGTTCTTAAGTTGATGAAATAACTTTTCTGTGGTCATTCCATTTCTTAATGCCTGAGTGCTGCTTGCCTGAATGGTAGGGCCATCTGCGAGGGGATCGCTAAATGGCAAGCCGATCTCTATCATATCTACTCCATTCTTTTCAAGGTCTTGAATAATAGATACGGTATCGTTAATTTGAGGATAGCCCGCTGTAAAATAGATGGAAAGAAGCTTTTTACCTTCTTGTAATTTCGATTGAATTCTATTCATCACTGTTTTTTTAATTCTTTTATAAAGTTTCCTTTTTGTTTATCATTTAGTAATCACGTCACCCTGAATTTATTTCAGGGTCTAAGAAAATAATTTTTTAAGTGTCCCAATGATCATAGTTACAGAATTTACATAGGTGTAATTATAGTAGAGTTTAGTAAATAGCTTAATGCGATCATTATCATTTATTTTAATAATTTTAAACAATTAAAATAATTTGTTTTGTCCGTTCGAGCGCAGTCGAGAACTTTTTAGCTTAAAAGGGAGGTTTCGACTCCGCTCAACCTGACATTCCTCCTTCACATATTTTTTTTATATGAGGATAACAACTGACCTCTATATTATAAATTAAAGTATTCTATATAAGTGCTAAGATCCTTATCGCCACGTCCCGAAAGATTTACAACCACAATATCATCTTTCTTGAATTTTCGATCTTCAAAAATAGCAAGCGCGTGAGAAGTTTCGATTGCCGGGATAATCCCTTCTAGCTTTGCCAACTTCTGCCCAGCTTTCATTGCATCTGCATCTGTTACAGAAATAAATTCTGCTCTTCCAGATCTGAATAGATTGGCATGCATCGGCCCAATTCCAGGGTAATCCAAGCCCGCAGAAATTGAATAAGGTTCTGTGATCTGTCCATCTGGAGTTTGCATTAATAAGGTTTTGCTTCCGTGGATAATGCCTTCTTTTCCCAATGCAGAAGTCGCAGCACTTTCACCAGATAGAACACCTTTTCCGGCAGCTTCCACGGCAATAATTCCCACTTCTGGATTATCCAAATAATGATAATAAATTCCTGCGGCGTTACTCCCTCCGCCTACACAAGCTACCACATAATCTGGCGCTTCCCTTCGTTCTTTTTCCTTCAATTGCACTTTAATTTCCTCGGAGATCACACTTTGAAATCGCGCCACCATATCTGGATAAGGATGAGGTCCTACTACAGAACCAATAATATAATGCGTGTCTACCGGATTATTTATCCAATCCCGTATAGCTTCGTTCGTGGCATCCTTTAGAGTTCTACTTCCAGATTTTGCTGGAATTACAGTAGCACCCAGCATTTTCATACGGGCAACATTTGGAGCTTGACGGTCAATATCTATTTCACCCATGTAAACGATGCATTCAATTCCCATCAGGGCACATACTGTAGCAGTGGCAACCCCGTGCTGTCCCGCACCAGTTTCGGCAATAATCCTGTTCTTGCCCAAACGTTTTGCCATTAAAATTTGGCCTATTGTATTGTTCACCTTATGAGCACCGGTATGACAAAGATCTTCACGTTTCAAGTAGATCTTGGTGTTGTATTTCTCACTTAATCTGGAAGCAAAATATAACGGAGTGGGTCTTCCTACATAATCTTTTAAAAGGTCCTTAAATTCCTTCTGAAAAGATGCTGACTGCATGATCTGTATATATTGCTGCCTTAATTCTTCAACATTGGGATACAGCATTTCCGGGATATAAGCTCCTCCAAATTCCCCGTAATAGCCTTTTTCGTCTGCCTGATATGTCATATTTTCTATTTTATAATTAGCCCAAGCCTAATTTTAATTTGTCTTTAAATAATTGAATATCCGTAAAGTATCCTATAATGATAAATAACGTCATTCTGAACTTGTTTCAGAATCTCATAATACTAAGCATCAATACAGTAAATAGAGACCCTGAAATAAATTCAGGGTGACAAAACAACTATAAGACGAGAAACGGATATACAAATTAAACAACTTTAATTTTTGAGGGTCTTTTAAACCTGCTTCTATTTCAAATTTACTGTTCACATCCAGTCCGTTAAACAAATGTGATTTCCCCAACTTTTCGAGATGTGCATTGAATTCTTCTATTTTTAAAACTTCATTTAAACCAATTCCTCCACTTAGAAAGAATGGAGTAGAAGAGGGATATTTTTTTAAAAGCTCCCAATTGAAAGTGATTCCGTTCCCTCCTTTGTTTTTTCCTTGGGTATCGAAAAGGAAGAAATCTACAATACCTTCGTAAGGTTTAAGCTCCTCAAAATTGAAGCTTTCCTTTACGGAAAACACTTTTATAATCTCTACTGAATTATTCTGATCCAATGCTGCTCTTAATTTTTTGCAATAATCAGCTGATTCTTTTCCGTGAAGCTGAATGGCTTCAAAATTATATTTTCTAAGCTTTTCTAAAATAAATTTGATCCCGGCATCTACAAAAACGCCCGTTTTATTGATCGCTGGATCTATTTCCGGAATTTCTCCTGAAAAATTTCTGGAAGATTTTTCATAAAAGATAAAACCTAAATAATCGGGTTTTAAAGCGGCTACCTCCAGAATGTTTTCTGGCTGCTTCATGCCGCATATTTTCAGTTTGAGATCGCTCATTTTAGTTACTTGCTAATTCTTGAATAAATTGAGCGGCGCTTTTTCCGGGATCATCGGTCTTCATAAAATTCTCTCCAATTAAAAAGCCTTGATACCCATAATTTTTTAGATCCTGAATAGCTTCCACACTGCTTATTCCACTTTCCGAAACCTTTACAAAATCGGTTGGGATCTTTTCTGAAAGCTGTTTGCTGATATCGGTGCTGACTTCAAAAGTTTTTAAATTTCTGTTGTTCACTCCCAACATATCCAAACTTGGCATGATGGATTTTTCCAATTCTTCCAAGTTATGAACTTCTAAAAGCACTTCTAAATCCAGACTTTTAGCCAATTCAGAAAATGTTTTTATTTCATCTCGAGTCAACACAGCTGCTATTAGCAGAATAACATCTGCACCATAAGCTTTTGCTTCCAGGATCTGATATTCATCAATTATAAATTCCTTTCTCAACAAAGGCATTTTCCCAGCTGCTCTCGCCAAAATAAGATCATCCAACGAACCTCCAAAATATTTTCCATCTGTCAATACCGACATTCCGCACACCCCTGCATTTTCATACCCCAAAGCAACATCCTGTACATTAAGATCCTGATTGATCACAGATTTAGAAGGCGATCTTCGTTTATGCTCTGCAATAACTCCGCTAGAACTATTTTTTAGGGCAGTTGCCAAAGAATTTGTTTTATAACCGAAAAGGGGATAATGTTCTAAATCTTCAGCAGAAATAAGCTTCTTTTTAAGAGTAACCTCATTTCGTTTATCAGCAATAATTTTATCTAGAATATTCATTTTATTGTTTTCAATATTAAGTATAACCGTAAAGTCTCGTAAAATGATAAATAACGTCATTCTGAACTTGTTTCAGAATCTTATAATACTAAAAATTAATATAGTAAACTGAGACCCTGAAATAAATTCAGGGTGACGATACGACTATAGTACATAAACAGGTATACAATTCATTTATTTATACAGCACTTAATTCTTGTAATTTCTTCAGTGCTATCAAAGCTTTTCCAGAATTCAATGATTCTTGTGCTTTCGTAAAACCTTCCATGGGTGTACATCCCGTAGAAGTTGCAATAGCCATGCCTGCATTGGCACAAACCACATTGTTTTGGGGAAGGGTACCTTTTCCTTTTAATACATCGACAAATATTTTAGCTGAATTTTCAATGGAGCTGCCACCCGAGATTTCTGAAGCTTTCAAAGCTTCCACTCCAAAATCTGAAGGGTGCAACATTCCTTCCGTAGCATTGGAAATAGTTTTCGTAGCACCAGTTAAAGAGATCTCATCGTAACCATCCAATGCGTGTAAAATAGTGAAGTTCTTATCGGTGTTCTGATAGAGATACCCGTACATTCTTGCCAATTCCAAACTAAAAACCCCCACCAACTGGTTCTTCGGAAATGCAGGATTTACCATGGGCCCCAACATATTGAAAAAGGTTTTTACCGCCAGGGATTTCCTGATAGGAGCAACATTTTTCATGGCCGGATGAAATAGGGGAGCGTGTAAAACACATATCCCGGCCTTATCTATACAACGCTCTAAAAAGTCGGCTTTATTGCTGAATTTGATTCCCAAAGCTTCCATCACATTTGAACTTCCACTTATGGAAGAAACTCCATAATTACCATGCTTGGAAACTTTAATTCCTGCACCGGCAGTTACAAAAGAAGATAGGGTAGAGATATTAAAAGTGTTTTTTCCATCACCTCCTGTTCCACAAAGATCTATCGCGTTATAATCACTAAGATCTACCGAAAGACACAGATTTAGCAAGGCATCCCGAAATCCTTCCAATTCATCTATAGTGATACTCCGCATCATATAAACGGTTAGAAATGCCGCGATCTGACTCTCGTTATATTCTCCTCTCGAAATATTCACCAAGACTTCGCTGGCTTCCTGTTTCGAAATGGTTTCGTGATTGATTAACCTGTTAAGTATATGTTTCATTTGTCTAGATAAATTTATTTAGAGTTTTTAGATACTGAATACGATTTCTATTCAGTCATTTAATATCTCGTTTTGTCTGTTCCAGCGCAGTCGAGAACTTTTAACTTAAAAAGAAGGTTTCGACTCCGCTCAACCTGATATCCTACTCAACATTGTAAATCTTTTATTGTTATAAATTGTAATAGCTACTTTCTAACTTCCAAAACCCAGTTCTTCATTATTTGTTTTCCCATAGGAGTCAACACCGATTCCGGATGAAATTGAACCCCTTTTACATCGTATTCCCTATGGCGCAAGGACATTACCTGCCCATTTTCATCGAAAGAGGTGGCTTCCAAGGCTCCCGGCAAATTTGGATCTACCACCCAGGAGTGATATCTCCCTACCATTAGTTCCTTAGCTATGTTTTTAAACAAGCTTTCATTTTCTACCGAAACATTGATCTTGGTGGAAACCCCGTGAAAAACCGATTCTAAGTTGATCAACTTTCCGCCGAAAACTTCTCCAATGGCTTGTTGTCCTAAACAAACGCCCAAAATGCTTTTTGTTGGTGCGTAGCGAATAATTATCTCTTTTAGTAAACCAGCTTCATCGGGAATTCCGGGACCGGGAGAAAGCAAGATCTTGTCGTATTTGGCGATCATGTCCAGATCCACTTCGTTATTTCTAACTACTGTTACTTCGCAATCCAATTCTTCCAAGTAATGCACCAAATTATATACAAAGGAATCGTAATTGTCTATGACCAAAACCGAAGTTCTCTTACCAGTTTGAAATTCGACCTTTTGTGCTATGTTTTTATTTTCGTTCACTTTCATTTTAAATTTCTTCAGCAATTTCAATTGCCTGAGTTAATGCGCCCAACTTGTTATATACTTCCTGCAATTCATTTTCTTCATTAGATTCTGAAACAATTCCTGCTCCCGCCTGATAATGCAATTGATGGTTCTTGCTCACAAAAGATCTAATGATGATGGCATGGTTATAATTTCCGTTGAAATCCATGAATCCAATGGCACCCCCATAAGCACTTCTATTTACATTCTCATATTTTTCGATGAGCGTCATTGCGCTATGTTTTGGTGCTCCGCTAAGCGTTCCTGCAGGAAAAGTATCGGCAACAATTTGCATGGTGCTGATTTTCCCATTTTTCGTCCCTGTAACTTTACTAACCAAATGAATAACATGGGAGAAAAATTGCACTTCCCTGTATTTCTCCACTTTTACATTGGTGCTATGTCTGCTTAAGTCATTTCTGGCAAGATCCACCAACATCACATGTTCTGCATTTTCCTTATCGTCTTCAGAGAGTTTTTTAGCCAATGCTGCATCTTGTTCATCATTTCCGGTACGCTTAAAAGTTCCGGCTATTGGATGGATCTCCGCTTTTCCGTTTGAAACCACTAATTGCGCTTCCGGAGAACTCCCGAAGATCTTAAAGTCGCCATAATCGAAATAGAACAAATAAGGGGATGGATTGATACTTCTTAATGCGCGATATACATTAAATTCGTCTCCTTTAAAACTTTGAGAAAACCTGCGGGATAATACCAATTGAAATACATCCCCGCGCTGACAATGCTTTTTCCCCAAAGCTACATTTTCTTTAAATTCTGAATCGGTTAAGTTTGAAATCGCAGCATTTTCCCTTCTGAAATTATAGCTCGCGAAGTTCTTCACTTTTATTAACTGCGTAATTTCTTCCAGCTTGTTTTCTGAATTGAATTTGTGGTCGAAAATATAAGCTTCGTTATTGAAATGGTTGATGGCTATGATGTTTTGATACACTGCGTAGTAGACTTCCGGGATTTCAAGATCCCCTTTCTTTTTGGTGATCTTAATATTTTCGAAATATTGAACCCCATCATATGCAGTATATCCGAAAAGACCGTTATTTATAAACTTGAAATTGGAATTCCCTGTTTTAAATAAGGAAGAGAAATTTTGAATAACGGCCGGGACTTTAATTTCAGAAGTTATAGAAGTCACTTTTTTTGAACCATCCGGATAAAGCTCTTCAATAATGTCATTTTTTACCTTTATGGAGGCGATGGGATTGCAACATATATAGGAAAAACTATTATCGTTGGCATGATAATCGCTACTTTCCAGCAATAAGCTATTTGGATATTTATCCCGAATTTTGAGATACACGCTCACGGGAGTAAGCGTATCTGCAAGTAGTTTTTTATAAGTGGTCTTTAAGGTATACATGTTATTGCTTCAAAAAAAATTAAATAAAAAAGGCTTGTCGTGAGACAAGCCTTGTATGAGAAAATACTATAGCAGTGTTACTTCACGACGTTTTGACGTAAGTTGTTCCACCACCAAGTATGTACTGTATTATTTTTCATCGGTTCAAATATAGGTATCCAAATTGAATTGACAAAGGTTTTTTTCAACTGAAACGCTATTTGATCTTTATGATTAATATTTAGAACTTCAAATTCACTTCCAAATCAAAATTATCGTAGATCGTTTTATCACCTAAATTATCAAAAAAGCTTCCAGAACCGTACTTTACATCGTATTTAGATCTATCTATGGTCAATTTGGCATTTGCTGTATCTCCATTCATTTTAAGATCGAAAGTCACAGGCTTTGTGATATTCTTGATGGTCAAGTTACCAACAACCCCATAAGAGCCATTTCCTTTTTCAGCGATACTGGTAATTACCAATGTGGAGGTTGGGTGTTTTTCTACCCCAAAGAAATCTTCAGATTTCAAATGTCCTTCCAATTTCTGTTTGTTTTCACCAGATAGATCTGTATTGGAAATGCTGGTCATATCCATTACGAATTCTCCCCCAATTAATTTATCATTCTCTATATTCAAAAATCCGCTTTTTAAATTGATAGTCCCAATATGAGAGCCAGTTACTTTTTCACCCCTCCAGGTAACTTTACTTTCTTCAACATCAATTTCCTTTTTTATACTTGTAAAAGCCACTGTGGATAATACAATTACTGAAGCCGCTAGGCCTTTTAAAACATTCTTTTTCATAACAATTTTCTTTTTTTGGTTTATATGGTATTTATTAAATTATTCTTGCTTTTTCTAACTTTTGCCGCGAACTGAGTTTGATCTTCTTTGCTTCTATAACCAACAGTCGCAATAACGGCAGTGGTTAATCCTTTTTCTTTTAAATTTAAAAGTGCGTCATATTTTGCCACATCAAAACCTTCCATTGGGCATGTATCTATTCGCATATTTGCAGCCGCAGATAGTAGGTTCCCCAATGCGATATATGCTTGTTTTGCAGCCCAAGCGCTTTGATCTTCCGGATTAAGTTTTAAAATGGTAGATTCCAACATTTCTTTTAGACCTTGTAAATCTTCAATCTTAAGATCCCTTGTTTGTACAATATCTTGTAAATAAGAATCCACATAAGCCGGGGTAATGTAGGTTTTATTTGCAAAAACTATAACTTCAGAAGCATCTGTGATCTGTGTTTGGTTCCATGAAACCATTTTTAATTTTTCTCTTAGAACAGCATCTTTAACCACGATAATTTCATAAGGTTGCAATCCATAAGAGGAAGCAGTAAGTTGAATAGCTTCTAAAAGGGTTTCTAGATCTTCAGAAGAAATTTTTTTATTGGCATCAAATTGTTTGGTGGCGTATCGCCAGTTTAAATCTTCGATATAATTTTTCATAGTATTATTTTAATAGTTTTTGTAGTGTTTCATATAAAGTTGTGATCTCAGAAAGACTTAAATTTTCGGTAAGTTCAGATTCCGTTTCATTTATAGTTGGATCTAGCTCTGAGAGTAGATCCAATCCTTTTTTGGTAATCGTGATTTCTACTTTCCGCCTGTTCTTTTCGCAAATCATGCGGGAAACAAGGTCTTTGGCAATGAGTTTGTCCACTAATCTTGTGGTGTTGCTCATTTTGCTCACCATTCTTTCCTGAATTGTGGAGAGATTGGCGGGTTTTCCCTTTTGCCCCCGTAAAATCCGTAACACATTGAATTGAGGGATACTCAACTCGAATGGTTTTAAGGTTTCCGCAATTGTATCGTTAATCACATTTGTAGAAAGTAAAATACTTAGAATTAATTTCCTTGATGGGGGCAATTCATTTTCAGTATTTATTATTTTTTCAATTTTCATTTGTTTAGACAAAATTTGTACATACAAATGTAGTTGAATTAATGAAATGAAAATCCAATTTTTTGTTAAAGTTTTTTAAAGAGGAACAAGGGGCGTTGTGAATTTTAAAATAAATGAAAATAATATGCGTTAAATCCCCGAGACATGTCCTCGAATTTCTTAAAATTATTTTCCAATGCTTACTTGTGGGCTTGCCCCCGAGGTTCTTGACTAAAATGGGATTGTTTAAAATTATTGAATTTAGGACTAATTAAGTAAATTGGTTTACATTATATTTACGCCTCAATTGATTATTAGTTCAGCATAAAAATTAAAATATGAAAAACCTTACACAAGAACAGTGGTCCAAAGAAGTACGCGAAGATGAAAAAGCGGTAATTCTAGATGTACGCACAGAAGAAGAATTTATTGAAGGCTACATTCCAAACGCAAAAAATATAGATATATATAAAGGACAAGGATTTTTGGATGAAGTTGAAAAGCTGGATAAGTCTAAAAATTACTATGTGTATTGCAGGTCTGGTGCGAGAAGTGCTCAAGCTTGCGCATTAATGAAACAACAAGGTTTTGATAATGCTTCCAATCTTATGGGAGGTATTACAGATTGGGAAGGTGATATTCAAAAATAACTTTTTGTATATGGTTAGAGTTTTTTTTAGTTTAGTGTTAATCACTGTTTTTTCGCAAGGCTGTGTCCAACCCAAAGCGAAGGAGATTCATGCAATCACCCCAGCTGAGGTTCGGACTGAAATTAAATATGCAGCCGATAAAACCGAGGTTCAATCTAAGAAAGATTTCAAAAAATCCCATCTTATTAATGCTGAGAGCCTGGTTGCTAAGAAAAATGTAAGAGAACGTTTAAATAAGCTGGACAAGGGTTTGCCAATTGCTGTATATTTTACTTCTGAAAATAAATCCCACGAAGCTGCCTTAATCCTACAAGATCTAGGATTTCAGCAAATTTATATTTTAGATGGGGGAATTAAGAAATGGACAATGGGAAAGATAGAAGCCAAATAAAAATAGGCATGTCCAATTAAGATATCAGACTGCTTCGCTTTTGGATAATAGAAATTGGGCTTGTTCTTAATCCATCAAAAACAAGCATATCGAATTTTACAACACTACTAAGTTCTAGAATTATAATTCTAATTGAAAAAGCAAGCGGTAAATATTCAAATACATCGTTTCTTCGCACCATTGCCAATACAAGAATAACTTTTAAATTTGTAACCGATACTAATGAAATAAAATTTTTTGTATATCCGTTTTTTGTCCTAATAGTTCTCTCGTCACCCTGAATTTATTTCAGGGTCTTAATATTGTATTGATTTACATTGTAATGAGATTCTGAAACAAGTTCAGAATGACGTCCTTTTTCAGTTTAGGATACTTTACGGACAAACAAATAAAATTTTTCTTTCTAATAGATAGCCTTATTATTGAATATTATTTTTTAGGTTTTTTTAGAATTGCATAATTTTTTTATTTTTGAAGCGTTTATCAGAAGAACAACTTTGTAATAGCTATTAAAACAATATATTTACCGAATATAGCCACCTATTAGACTAACCTCTTACATAATGAATAAATTAGTTTTCGCCCTCCTTATAAGCTTAACTAGCTTTTCTTTTTCACAAATGAATGCCCAACAATTTCAAGTTGGTGTAAAAGGAGGAATCAATAAAACATCTGGTGGACAAATTACTGGAATAGATTCAGGGCTTCCTTTACAATATACAAGCGATACTTTTGAAGCAGTAGGAAATATTGGTTACCATGGTGGGGGTTGGGTGCAAGTTAATTTTGGTAAATTTTTTATAAGGCCAGAACTTGTTTATTCAAATCTTGAATCTACGTTCGAATTTCAGAATTATGATGCTTTATATAATATCGAGGAGTTAAGCGTGCCGGTTCTCGTTGGGTATAATGTATATGGACCATTAGATCTTTATGTGGGGGCAGCCTATAAGAATATAATTGATGTTAGCTTATTTGGGTTGGAAGATGTACCTAACGCCACGCCACCTTCAGGATTAGTTGTACAGAACACTCCTTTTTCTGCCCAGATAGGCGCAAAAGCTCAATTCGGAATTATTGGGGTAGAT
This sequence comes from Gillisia sp. Hel_I_86, assembly GCF_007827275.1. NCBI lineage: Bacteria > Pseudomonadati > Bacteroidota > Flavobacteriia > Flavobacteriales > Flavobacteriaceae > Gillisia > Gillisia sp. Hel_I_86. Next base: position 2,649,850 of record NZ_VISE01000001.1, read on the forward strand.
GTAAGATATGATTATTCTCTTTCTTCTGAAGAAAAACAGAATTTAGATTTTTTTAACGGTGGGAATTTTGGAATTAATAAAGCAACATTCGATGATCCTAGATTAAACCAACTTATAGTTAGCCTTACTTTGAAATTATGGGATTCTGAAAACAAAGGTAAGAGACGGAGAAAGGGCGGAAGCTGTTATTTCTAATTAAGATGCATTTTATAAACAAAAAGGAGCAAATTTTATTTTGCTCCTTTTTTATTTAACAATTTTTGTACTTATCATTAAGACTTTTTCCCGCTAAAATTAAAGGGATTATTTTATCTATTCTATTTTGTTTGGTGGCTTTTCTTTTGGCTTCAATAATATATACGGAGTATTCTTTTTGTTTCCCTGGGGTAAGTGTATCAAAAGCTTTGTTAAGCTCAATATTAGCATTTAATTCCTGTTGTAGTTCATTGGGAATTTCAACTTTTTTGGGAGTGGTTAACTTTGCTGTTTTTCCTTGATCGTGGAGGCTTATAGTTTCTTCCACATATCGTTTTAGAATATCCAAATGGATTTCAGAAGTTTCGTCAAACTTAATTTGTCTCATCGCTTGGGTCTTTCCCTCTTGGGCATTCACCAATAATTTTGTGTTTTTTTGAAGCAATGCTCCTTGAAAAAACCATAAACCAAAGTGATTCTTAAAAGCACCAATTCCAATCAAGTTTTTGCTGTCTTTGGTGTATACCGGAGCACCCCATTTTATGGTTTCAGATAGGTTGCAAGAAAGCAACAACTGTCTTAGCTTAAGCAATTGAGCTTTCCATTTTGGATGAGCATCTATGTATTGCCCTACATTTTCAATCTTGGCCATAACAATAATTATTTATGTTTTTCTGAAGTCAGTTCTGCAATTTTAATGATTACTTCTGTAGCTCTTTGCATGCTTTCCACAGGAACATATTCGTACCTTCCATGGAAATTATGGCCCCCGGCGAAAATATTGGGACAAGGTAATCCCATAAAACTCAATTGGGAACCATCTGTCCCGCCCCTAATTGGTTTTATGATTGGCGTGATATTTAGTTGCTTCATAGCTTCTTCAGCAATATCCACAATATGCATTACAGGTTCTACTTTTTCCCGCATATTAAAATATTGGTCTTTAATTTCGATACGTATCGCTTCCCTTTCATGTTGGGAATTAATTTCCTGAGCGAGATTGCTAATCATTTCCTTTCTAGCTTCAAAATGGCTTTTATCGTGATCCCTAATAATATATTTTAGGGTTGTTTCTTCTACATCTCCATCGATATCCGTTAAATGGAAAAAACCTTGTCTATCCTCGGTATGTTCCGGCGTCTCCAATCTTGGAAGGGAATTAATGAAATCCTGTGCGATATACATGCTGTTTATCATTTTGTCCTTGGCATATCCCGGATGTACGATCTTTCCTTTAATTTTCACAACAGCTGCTGCAGCATTGAAATTTTCATATTCCAGTTCTCCAATTTGGCTACCATCCATCGTGTAGGCCCATTCGGCCCCAAATTTTTTAACGTCAAATTTATGGGCGCCTCTTCCTATTTCTTCATCTGGTGTAAATCCCACGCGGATCTTTCCATGCGGAATTTGCGGGTTAGTTATTAAATATTCCATGGCGGTTACTATTTCGGTAATTCCTGCTTTGTCATCTGCGCCTAGTAAGGTAGTTCCGTCTGTAGTGATCAAGGTTTGTCCTTTGTATTGCAAAAGATCATCAAAATAATCTGGCGATAGGATAATGTCTTGTTCTTTATTCAAGATAATATCTTTTCCGTCATAATCTTCAATTATTTGGGGTTTCACGTTTGTTCCGGTAAAATCTGGAGATGTATCAAAGTGCGATACAAAACCAATTACAGGAACCTCATGGGCAACATTAGCGGGCAGCGTCGCCATGATATATGCATTTTCATCTATTTCCACTTCCTCCATTCCAATTTTTTTAAGCTCTACGGCAAGCCTATTAGCGAGATCCCATTGCTTTTCTGTGCTAGGGGTTTTATTGCTGTCTGGATCACTTTGGGTATCTATAGTTACGTAACTAATAAACCTATTGATGATATTTTTTTTTGAAATCATTTAAAATATTTAATTATTAGTAATAATTTATGTTAATAAATCAGTGATAAGTTCATATAGGATACTCATTGGCTTATAACAATGGCCCAAAATTTTCACTATCTTTGATTAAAATCAAAAATATAAACTTATGAAGAATTTTTACGTAATGTTCTGTTTGTTTTTTGTTGCTTGGGCTGCTCAAGCTCAAACACAAGAAATCACGGGAACTGTTATAGATGACCAAGCACAACCTTTAGGGGGCGTATCTGTTGCTATTGAAGGCACCAATAGAGGAACAATTACAGATTTTGATGGAAAATTTACTATTGAAGCAAGCATGGGGCAAACCTTGGTGTTTTCATTTGTAGGATTTGACACCAAAAAAATGGAGATTCAGAGTGCTGTGATGAATGTAACAATGGTTTCGGGAATGGCTTTAGGTGAAGTAATGCTGGTAGGTTCCCGTAATCCAAGTAGGACCGTTGTGGAATCAACAGTGCCCATTGATGTATTGGATATAAAAGAATTAGCTTCAGCAGTACCACAAGTGAATTTAAATCAGATGCTGAATTATGTAGCACCTTCATTTACATCGAATACCCAAACAATTTCAGATGGAACAGATCATATAGATCCTGCTTCTTTAAGGGGATTGGGACCAGATCAAGTGTTGGTACTTGTAAATGGAAAGAGAAGGCATAACACTTCTCTGGTAAATGTAAATGGAACCTTTGGTAGGGGAAGTGTAGGAACCGATTTAAATGCGATACCTGCGGCTGCTATTCAACGAATAGAGGTTTTAAGGGATGGGGCTGCAGCGCAATATGGGTCTGATGCTATTGCCGGGGTTATAAATATTGTGTTGAATAAAAATGTAAATGAATTGAATCTTACTGTGACTACGGGGGCAAATTTCACTGAAAATGCAAACGACCAAACAGGAGGAGTAGATGGAGAAACAGTAAATGTGGCTGCCAGTTATGGGATTCCATTAGGTGAGAATGGTGGGTTTGTTAATTTCTCCGGGGATTTTGACTATCGTGAAGATTATAGTAGAATGAAGGAATGGGAAGGCGAAATTTTTAAAGGGTACAACGCCATTGAAAATGTTGCATTTAATGCAGGAGCAGATATTGCCAGTTTAACCGATGCTGAAATTCAGCAGTATGCTCAAAACGTGCCTTATTTTAGTGAGCAACTAAAAGATGATATTAATAATGCCCCAGATAGAGCAACTTTACAGTCGTTGTTAAACTTTGATGTTACTGAAGATGAATTAAATGCGCGTGGGCAAGAAAGAAGCGATTATAATATGAGAGTGGGACAATCTGCACTTAGGGGTGGAAGGTTCTTCGCTAATTTTTCATTGCCATTGGACGATGCTGGAACCGAGCTTTATTCTTTTGCGGGAATTAGTTCAAGAAATGGAAATTCTGCAGGATTCTATAGGTTGCCAAACCAAAATAGGACATATACACCTATTTATATCAATGGTTTTTTACCAGAGATCAACTCTAAAATCAATGATAAATCCATTGCAGCAGGGATAAAAGGAAAAATTGGGGACTGGGATGTGGATTTTAGTAATACATGGGGAAGAAATGAATTCTTATATCTTATTTCCAATACCTCGAACGCTTCGCTAAAACAAGCAAGCCCTACTACTTTTGATGCGGGAGGATTTTCTTTTGCTCAAAACACGACCAATTTAGATATTTCTAATTTTTACGAGGATATGTTTTCTGGAATGAATGTCGCTTTTGGTGGAGAGTATAGGCTGGAAAATTATGAAATAGTCGCTGGGGAAAGAGCTTCTTATGAGCAGTATACAGAAAATGGAACTCCTATAACATTAGCTTCTCAGTCGCCTTCAACTGACTTCTTTGGTCGTGGTAGACCAGGAGGTTCACAAGTATTCCCAGGGTTTAGTCCAAAGAACGAATTGTCCAGAGAACGAAGTAGTATTGCTGGTTATTTTGATATTGAAGCAGATCTTACTGAACAATTTTTGTTAACCTTTGCCACTAGATTTGAAGATTATTCAGATTTCGGTTCTACAATTAACTTTAAATTGTCATCAAGATATAAGTTAACAGATAATATTAATATTAGGGGAGCAGCCAATACAGGTTTTAGAGCCCCTTCTTTGCATCAGTTAAATTTTAACTCAACTTCTACAATTTTTGATAATGAAGGAAATCCTCAAGAAGTAGGAACTTTTTCTAACGATAGTCGTGCCGCAAAATTATTAGGGATCCCTCAATTAAAGGAGGAAACATCTAGAAGTTTGAGTGTTGGATTTACTGCACAAATTCCAGATGCAAATCTTTCTTTGACAGTGGATGGTTATTTTGTAGCTATAGATGATAGGGTAGTTTATACGGGGCAATTTCAACCTACACCAGATCCCGGGACTGGCACCAACGGTGTTCCGGCTGTATATTCTGGAGCACAATTAGAACTTTTTAATTTGTTAAGACAAGCAAATGCCACCGCTGCATCATTCTTTGCCAATGCCATAGATACCGAGTCCAAAGGTGTGGACTTGGTCTTAACTCACAATGCAACATTTAACAACGGATTCAGATTGAAATCTGATCTTGCTGCCACTTTATCCAAAACAAAGCAAGTAGGAGATATTAAAGCTTCAGACCTATTAATTAGAGCTGAGAAAGTAGGCACTTATTTTCCAGAAGACAGTAGGGTGTATTTAGAAGAAGCAGTTCCAAGAACAAAAGTGAACCTTACCAATAGCTTAACTGCCGGAAAATTCAATGTTTTTCTAAGAAATGTGTTCTTTGGAGAAGTTACCGAAGCTACCACCACTATTGCCAACCAACAAGTATTTGGTTCTAAGATCGTGACAGATTTGTCCCTAGGATATAAAGTATCTGAACCTCTTACGCTTACAGTAGGAGCAAATAATTTATTGGATGTGTATCCAGATAGGGCAGAACAAGATTTTGGAAATAGAAGCGATGGTCGTTTCGATTGGTCCAGACGGGCACAGCAATTTGGAATTGGAGGACGATTCCTTTTTGCAAGACTTGCATTTACGCTGAAGTAAAAACAACTATTTATAAATTTTAAAAAACAGCCTTCGGGCTGTTTTTTTATGCAGATGATTAATGGAAGTATGTATATCCGTAAAGTGTCATAAAATAATAAATAACGTCATTCTGAACTTGCTTCAGAATCTAATAAGACCAAGAATTAATATAATAAAATGAGACCCTGAAATAAATTCAGGGTGACGAAAGAACTATAGGACATAAAATGGATACACAAATGGAAGTTCCCTGGTTGACTGTTTTAAAGTCCTTTCAAATAATTACTTCCATTTTGCGAAATAAGCTACTTTTGCACAAAGATCGTTACTATGTATAAATCCCTGATAAGACCGCTTTTATTCAAATTTGATCCTGAAGAGGTTCATGATTTTACTTTTGATGCGCTTAAACTACTTTTTAGGGCCCCAGGAATTTCGTCTCTTTTGAAAAATAAATTTCAAATGAATGACCCAAGATTGGAGAGAAAAGTATTTGGACTAAGCTTTAAAAATCCGGTTGGACTGGCTGCGGGCTTCGATAAAAATGCGGTTTTATACAAGGAGCTGGATGTATTAGGGTTTGGGTTTGTGGAGATTGGTACTGTTACCCCAAAAGGCCAGCCAGGAAATGATAAAAAACGATTGTTCAGGCTTAGGGAAGATTCAGCTATTATTAATAGGATGGGATTTAATAATGAGGGAGTGGAGGCAGCAGTAAAACGGTTAAAACCCAACAAGAATGTTCTAATTGGAGGGAATATTGGCAAGAATAAAATCACTCCCAACGAAGAAGCGGTTTCAGATTATAAAATATGTTTTGAAGCATTGTTCGATCATGTAGATTATTTTGTGGTTAATGTAAGTTCCCCAAATACGCCAAATTTACGAGCCCTTCAGGATAAAGAACCGCTAACGGATCTTTTGAATACGCTTCAGAAATTAAACGAAACCAAAGCAAAATCGAAACCCATTCTTTTAAAAATAGCTCCAGACCTTACTAATGAGCAATTATTGGACATAATTGATATAGTTGCAGGAACTGGGATTGCAGGGGTAATTGCTACTAATACCACAATTTCAAGGGAAAGCCTTCAGTCTGGGAATAGAGATGAAATGGGAGGCCTAAGTGGAAAGCCATTAAAAAATAGAGCTACGGAAGTGATTCGTTTTCTTTCGGAAAAAAGCAATAAAGCATTTCCAATAATCGGTGTTGGTGGAATTCATTCGGCCGAAGATGCTCTTGAAAAACTGGAAGCAGGAGCTAGTTTAATTCAGCTTTACACAGGGTTTATTTACGAAGGACCTAGTTTGATTAAAGAGATCAATAAAGCTGTTTTATTGGCATCCAACAAAAAATAGCAAATCCACGTATTAGTGTTAGTACAACTTATTCCATTTATAACGGCTTCCATATTATTGACCCTCTCCCCGGGACCAGATATTATTTATGTTTTGGTGCAGAGTATTTCAAACGGGAAAAAGGCTGGAATAATAACAACTTTAGGCTTGGTTTCAGGGATTTTAATTCACACCAGTTTAGTTGCATTTGGAGTTTCAGCAGTTATTAAAGCTTCCCCAATATTGTTCACTTTAATTAAGATATTTGGTGCTTTGTACCTATTTTATCTAGCCTATAAGGTTTTTAAAAGCGATAGCTCCATTGCGATACGTGATGTTGCGGCCAAAAGGATGGGAAATTTATTTCGCCAAGGTTTTATCATGAACGTTTTAAACCCAAAAGTGACTGTTTTCTTTTTAGCTTTCTTTCCTGGCTTTTTATGGGAACCAGAAGGGAATACTATTCTTCAATTTTATATACTTGGCATCTTGTTCCTGCTGCAGGCTTTATTGATCTTTGGAGCAGTTGCCCTTTTAGCAGGGAAGATCTCCCATTATTTATTGCAGCACAAGCAATCGGGGGTTTTGTTGAAATGGATCCAGATTGTTGTTTTCATTGGAATAGGAGTATTGATCTTGATTTAGAATAAAAGATCACCGCAATATCCTAATTTTCAGTGCTTAATTCCCATGGGATTTTCCATCTTCCCATTGTGCTTCTTTATTTTTATATATATGCTAAAATACTATCTTTGGGCTATGGATAAAATAAAGATTATTGAATGTCCCAGAGATGCCATGCAAGGCATTAAAACCTTTATTCCTACTGGGGAGAAAATTCAATATATCCAATCTTTGCTACGATGTGGTTTTGATACCATAGATTTTGGGAGTTTTGTTTCTCCTAGGGCAATTCCGCAAATGGTAGATACAGCCGAGGTTTTATCTAAACTAGATCTCTCTGCAACTCAAAGTAAATTGCTCGCCATTATTGCAAATGTTCGAGGTGCTCAGGATGCTTCTCAACATCCAGAAATACAATATTTGGGATATCCTTTTTCTATTTCCGAAAATTTTCAGATGCGGAATACCCATAAGACCATCGATGAATCTGTAGAAACTTTAAAACAGATATTAGAAATAGCAAATGCTTCCAATAAAGAAGTTGTTGCCTATTTATCCATGGGTTTTGGAAATCCTTATGGTGACCCATGGAATGTGGAGATAGTTGGAGAATGGACTGAAAAGATGTCTAATATGGGGGTGAGCATCTTATCACTTTCCGATACTATTGGGAGTAGTACGCCCGAGATTATTTCATATTTGTATTCTAATCTAATTCCAAAATACCCAAAAATAGAGTTTGGGGCTCATCTACATACAACGCCCACCTCTTGGCATGAAAAAATAGATGCAGCTTATACTTCGGGTTGCAGAAGATTCGATGGAGCCATTCAAGGTTTTGGAGGTTGCCCGATGGCAAAAGATGAATTAACAGGGAATATGCCTACCGAAAAAATGCTTTCTTACTTCAATTCTAAAAAAGCAGATTCCAATATTAAAATGACCAGTTTTGAATCCTCTTATAATGAGGCAACTAAAATCTTCTCAGCTTATCATTAGTATTATCGATACTTCTTCGGTTTTTTATTGTTAAATATTATTTAAAATTAATCTAAATAAGTTTTGTGTAACTAGAATTCGTTTTTATATTTGCACTCGAAACAGATCACTATTTTAATTCAGTCTAAATAAATATTCATGAAAAGATTAGCTTTAATTGCGTTCACCGCAGGATTAACTTTAACCTCTTGCAGCTCAGACGACGCACAATTACCAATGGAAAACACGCTTGTAATCCCACAAAATTACACTTTTGAAAGAGGGAATGCAACTACCGTAAATTTCGAGGGGCAAACTACCAGACTCCAAATGTCTGCCGAAATTCTGTCTTCTTTCACTGATTTTGAAAATGCCACAGCAGAATCACTTTCCAATATGTTCTCCAATGAAAATTCACCTTTTTCTTCAGCTGCATTAAATGAATCTTCAAAAAGTGTGAAATCTAAAGTAGCAGCATCTAGCTTATATTTTTCATCAAACACAGTAGAAAGCACAGAAATAAAAGCAGACTTTGAAGCATTTATTGAAGAGCAAATGACTGTTGTAAAAGCAAACAAGGATCTATTAGCTGAACCCGGAGTTGCTGGACAAATTGCCGCAGGATCTGGCGTAAGATATGTAAATGGAAAAGGTCTTGAATTAAACCAAGCATTTGCGAAAGGTTTAATTGGAGGGCTTGTGCTGGATCAAATTATAAACAATTATTTAACTACGGCAGTTCTTGATGAAGGGGATAATAGGATAAAGAATGCGAATGGAGTTGTTGAAGATGGAACAAATTTTACCACAATGGAACATACATGGGATGAAGCCTATGGATATCTATATGGCGATCCCTCTATTCCTTCTGCAAATCCTAATTCGGTTTTAGGCCAGAGTCAAGATAAATTACTATTCGATTATTTAGGCGAGGTTGATGCCGATCCAGATTTTGCAGGCTTGGCAACAAGTACTTTTGATGCCTTCAAAAAAGGTAGAGCGGCAATAGTTGCTGAAAATTATGAAATTCGCGATGAGCAAGTAAGTATCATTAGTAGTAACCTTTCTAAGGTTATTGGTGTAAGGTCCGTTAGGTACTTGCAAAATGCAAAAAAAGCTTTTGAAAACAATAATAAAGGTAGGGCATTTAATCAGTTATCTGAAGGTTTTGGATTTGTCTATAGCTTGAGGTTTACTAATAATCCCGCTACTAATATGCCATATATCAATAAAGCACAGGTAGATGAGTTTAAAGCGCAACTTTTAGCCGGAAACGGATTTTGGGATGTAACTCCGCAAACCTTGGATAGCATTTCTGAAGAAATAGCTACTGCATTTGGTTTCACAGTTGCACAGGCTGCAGAATAAAAATAATCGTCTGGGGCCGAATTAATTTCTGCCCCAGATTTTAAAATTCAATATTATGATTAAAATTTCGAAATTTTTATTTTTAGCGCTATTTGTTTTTGCTGCCTGCACTTCAGATAATGATGGCGAAGAACCAATTAGTGGAGGTGAAAATTCTTTTGACCGTAAAGCTATGTTAGCCAATTGGGCCGATAATATTATTGTTCCGTCTTTTGAGAATTTTGCATCTTCCACACAAAATCTTCAGGAAAAAACCAACTCTTTTACAACCGATCCTTCTGAAGGGAACTTGGTGCAATTAAGAGCTGCATATAAAAAGGCATATCTTGATTTTCAGACGGTTTCTATGTTCGAGATTGGCAAAGCTGAAGAATTAAACTACAGAAATTTCTTAAATACTTACCCTACAAATGTTAGTGCAATTATAAACAAGATTGAAAGTGGGGATTATAATCTTACACTTCCAAGCACTTATAATGAGCAGGGTTTTCCTGCCTTGGATTTATTAATAAACGGGCTGGCTGATAGTGACCAGGAAATAGTTAACATCTATTCTTCAGAAAAATATAAAAGTTACTTATTAGATGTTTCTAAAAGGATAAATAACCTTACAAGTGAAGTTAATGCTTCTTGGCAAGGAACTTTTAGAGATAATTTTGTAAATAATACAAGCTCATCCAGTACTGGTTCTGTAGATAAGTTTACGAATGATTACGTTTTGTATTTTGAAAAATTCCTTAGGTCCGGTAAAATTGGTTTTCCTGCAGGGGTCTTTACTGGAGAGCCTTCTCCAGGAAATGTAGAGGCTTTATACTCTCAAGATCTTTCTAAGGAATTATATATTAAATCGGTAAAAAGCGTGCAAGATTTTTTTAACGGTAAATATTATGCTAGTAGCCAAACAGGGCCTAGTTATAAACAATATCTGGATTATCTAGATTCTATGAAAGACGGGCAAATATTAAGTACTTTAATCAATAATCAATTCGATACTATTTTAAGTCAGGCTACAGGTTTGGATCAAAGTTTAAAATCTCAGGTGCAAACAAATAATACCGTAATGCTGCAAGCATTTGATGAATTGCAGAAGGAGGTTATATTATTGAAAGTAGATATGATGCAGTCACTTTCCATTAGTGTAGACTATGTAGATTCAGATGGGGATTAGTCTTTTTTTTAAATGAGGCTTCAGATCAATAAATATTTCAATTCTTATACGGAAGCTGCCCCTCTGGCAGTCTTCCGTTTATTTTTTGGGAGTATGATGTTGGCAAGTATTATCCGTTTCTGGTTGAATGGATGGATCGAAAAGCTTTATATAAATCCTAAATTATTTTTTTCCTATTATGGGTTTGAATGGGTGAAACCGCTGGGCGATTTTACCTATTTAATTTTTATCCTGTGCGGAGTATCAGCTTTTTTTGTTGCCATCGGTTATAAGTACCGCCTGTTTATCATCAGCTTTTTTTTGAGTTTTACGTACATCGAGTTGATGGATAAAACCACCTATTTAAACCATTATTACTTCATAAGTATTCTTAGTTTTTTAATGATTTTTCTTCCTGCAAATGCTTACTTTTCTTTAGATGCTTGGAAAGATCCTAAAAAAGCTTTTCAACAGATTCCCGCTTGGTGCATAGACTCCTTAAAATTATTGCTGGCTATTGTTTATTTCTATGCAGGGCTTGCCAAATTAAACTCGGATTGGTTGCTGCGTGCTATGCCATTAAAGATATGGCTGCCTTCCAAATACGATCTTCCTTTGCTTGGAAATCTTATGCAACAGGAATGGGTGCATTATGCCTTTAGTTGGAGTGGGATGTTGTACGATCTAACAATTCCATTTTTATTACTTTGGAGAAAAACCCGTTTTTTTGCATTCCTTTTGGTAGTTATATTTCACGTTATGACCCGGGTTCTATTTCCTATTGGGATGTTCCCGTATGTAATGATCGTAAGTGCGCTGATATTTTTTAGTCCCAAGGTGCACCATAAGATTCTCCGTAAAATTTCTAGTTTCTTCGGAATTAATAAATCGAAATTTGACAATTCTCTAGGCTTAGTCTTTCAGCCTGTAAAAAGAAAGATTTTCCTTTCTGTAGTAGCCGTATTTTTCTTTATTCAGATCTTGCTTCCGTGGAGATATTTAGCGTATCCAGGAGAACTTTTCTGGACCGAAGAAGGATTTCGCTTTTCCTGGAGGGTCATGTTGATAGAAAAAGCTGGATATTCGCAGTTTAAAATTGTTGACAGTGAAAGTGGAAGAAGATTTTATGTGGACAATTCCGACTTTTTAACGCCATTTCAGGAAAAACAAATGTCTTTTCAACCCGATTTTATGTTGCAGTATGCTCACTTTCTTGCTGAGCATTTTAGAAAAGATGGGCATAAAAATATTGAAGTTTATGTAGAAAATTACGTGGCGCTAAATGGCAGAAAAAGTGCTCCCTATATAGATCCTGAACTAAATCTGCTAAATTTTGACGATTCGTTTAAACATAAATCTTTCATATTACCATTTCAAGATGAAATTAAAGGCCTTTAGTATATTTTTTTTAGTTACATTTTTCGTTCAAGCGCAGTATTCCCTCAGCGGAAAAATACTTTCTTCAGATTCAGGTGAACCCATTTCGAATGCAGAGGTATGGAACAAAACAATTGGTAAAATGACTGTGGCAGATGTGAATGGAAATTTTATAATGAAAGATCTTGCAGTTGGAGTTTACCAATTTGCCGTATTTAGTTACGATTATGAAATTGAAGAACGGCAAATTAGTATTAATCTAGATACCACGGCAGAATTTAGGTTGTCGCCCTTGGCAGAAAGATTAAGCGAGGTTTTACTTACTAACCGAAGGGAACAGATTTTTGCTTTAAGGCAACTAAGGAAAGTAGAAGGAACTGCGATTTATGCCGGTAAAAAAAGCGAGGTAGTCCTATTGGGTAAGGTTGCTGGGAACTTGGCAGCCAACAATGCCAGACAAATTTACAGTCAAGTGGTTGGACTAAATATTTATGACAATGGCGATGCAGGTCTCCAACTAAATATCGGCGGTAGGGGATTGGACCCCAACAGGACCCAGAATTTTAATACTAGGCAAAATGGTTATGATATTTCTGCAGATGTTTTAGGATATCCGGAAAGTTATTACACCCCACCTCCAGAAGCATTAAGGGAGATCCAGGTGGTACGTGGAGCTGCATCACTTCAATATGGAACCCAGTTTGGAGGGCTTATTAATTTTAAATTTAAAGAGCCAGTTCCAGATAAGGAAATTGAACTTATCTCCAGACAATCTGTGGGGTCGTATAATTTGTTTACCAGTTTTAACAGCTTAAGCGGTACCATTGGGAAATTCAGTTATTATACATACTATAATTATAAAAGTGGGGAAGGCTTCCGGCCAAATTCTGAATATGATTCTCATAATGCTTTTGCTTATATAGGTTGGAAGTTCAATGAAAAAACTAAAATAAGTTTCGAATATACTTTTTTAGATTATTTGGCTCAGCAACCCGGCGGTCTCACAGATGCCCAGTTTTATGAAAACCCTAATTTTTCCAATAGGGAACGTAACTGGTTTGATGTGAACTGGAATTTATTTGCGCTAAAACTTCAACATAAAATTTCAGAGAGAACAGATTTTAGTTTAAATATATTTGGCCTTGATGCTACAAGAAAAGCAGTGGGATTTCGAGAAAATAGGGTTTCCCAAGCAGATGATCCAGCTGCGCCTAGAGAATTATTGGTGGACAATTTCTCCAATTGGGGAGCAGAAGCCCGTGTTTTAACAAGATATAATTTCTTGGGTGAAGAATCTGTTCTACTATTTGGAAGTAAGTATTATGATGCAAAAAATAATCAGCGCCAAGGACCGGGAAGTGCGACTGCAGGTCCTGATTTCGATTTTGCTAAACAGCAATTTCCCAGTTATTCAAGACAATCTGAATTTGTTTTTCCAAATAAAAACCTCGCTTTTTTCGGTGAGAATATCTTCAACATTACCAACAGGTTTTCCATTACACCAGGATTTCGATATGAATATATAAATACCCAAGCAGAGGGAGATTATAAATTTATACTTGAAGATTTGGCAGGAAATATTCTTGTAAACCAAACCATTCCCGATAACAGGAAATTTGACAGAAACTTTGTTTTACTTGGAATTGGCAGTAGCTTCAACTTGAATACAACTAACGAACTGTACGCTAATTTTTCCCAGAATTATCGCTCTGTTACCTTTAATGATATACGGGTGATAAATCCGGTTTTTCAGGTAGATCCAAATATCAAGGATGAGGAAGGTTTTACATCAGATCTTGGAATTCGTGGTAGGCTTAAGGATTTCGTTTCTTATGATTTTAGTGTTTTTGCTTTGAAATACAATAAAAGGATTGGCGAGGTTTTAAAGTCTGAAACTAGGGAAAATGCCCAAGGAGAAGTTGAAGAAACTGGAAGGATCGTGCGTTTTAGAGGAAATATAGGTGATGCCTTTATCTATGGATTGGAAACTTTTGCTGATTGGAACCTTAGAAACACTTTTTTCGATTCGGCAAAGAATTACAAATTGAATGTTTTTATAAACGCCGCGTTTACAAAATCGGAATACACTAGTTCCCAAGAGGTTAATGTTAAAGGAAATCAAGTGGAATTTATTCCTGAAGTCAATCTTAAGACGGGATTGAACTTTGGATATAAAAACTTTCTCGCTGGATTGCAATACACTTATTTATCCAGTCAGTTTACAGATGCAACCAATGCTCCACAGGATTTAAATGACAATCAGCGTGGAATTGAAGGAAGCATTCCCGCCTACGGAATAATGGATCTTTCCACTTCCTATTCCTTGGGAAAATTTAGAATAGAGACAGGTATTAATAATTTATTGGATAAATCTTATTTTACGCGGAGGGCAACAGGATACCCAGGTCCGGGAATAATTCCGGCACAACCTCTTACTTGGTATGCTACTTTACAAATAAAGTTGTAAACAGATGCTGATTGTTCCTTTTCAGAATAAATCCAAGATTAGCTGATTTTCAGACTATTTCCTTGTTTTAAATTACGTATATTTGCACGCAATTAAATCTTTAATTGCTATGACTGCACACGATTCCAAAATTGTTGGGGAAGGACTTACATACGACGACGTATTATTGGTTCCCGCATTTTCAGAAATTCTACCCCGCGACGTAAGTATTCGCTCAAAATTCACAAAAAATATTACTATTAATTTGCCGATAATATCCGCAGCCATGGATACGGTTACCGAGAGCAAGATGGCTATCGCCATGGCTCGGGAAGGTGGTATTGGTGTGTTGCATAAGAATATGAGCATTGAGGAACAAGCCCTGAAGGTTCGTAAGGTGAAACGTGCGGAAAGTGGGATGATTATAGATCCGATTACCTTGCCATTGTCCGCAAAGGTGATCGATGCCAAAAATAATATGAAGGAGCACAGTATTGGGGGAATTCCAATTATAGATGCCCATGGGAAGTTATTGGGTATCGTAACCAATAGGGATCTAAGGTTTGAGAAAAACAATAGTAGACCAATTGCTGAAGTTATGACTTCAGAGAATTTGGTTACGGTTTCTGAAGGGACTTCTTTGGAAGAAGCTGAGGTGATCTTGCAAAAAAATAAGATTGAAAAATTACCGGTTGTAAACGATCAGGATAAATTGGTTGGATTAATTACATTCCGTGATATTACAAAACTTACCCAAAAACCAAATGCCAATAAAGATGGCTACGGAAGGCTTCGCGTTGCAGCGGCTATCGGTGTAACTGCAGATTCTGTAGAACGTGCCAGTGCTTTGGTGAAAGCAGGTGTAGATGCTATTATCATAGATACTGCTCACGGTCATACCAAAGGAGTGGTTGAAGTATTAAAAAATATAAAAGCAAAATTTCCAGATTTAGAAGTTGTTGTTGGAAATATAGCAACTGCTGAAGCTGCCAAATATTTGGCCGATGCAGGTGCAGATGCCGTAAAAGTTGGAATTGGACCTGGATCTATTTGCACCACAAGAGTTGTGGCCGGAGTAGGATTCCCTCAGTTCTCTGCAGTACTAGAAGTTGCAGCTGCTCTTAAAGGAACCGGTGTTCCTGTAATTGCAGATGGAGGAATTCGGTATACAGGAGATATTCCAAAGGCTATTGCGGCTGGAGCAGATTGTGTAATGCTGGGATCTCTTCTTGCGGGAACAAAAGAATCTCCAGGTGAAACCATTATTTATGAAGGTAGAAAATTCAAGTCATATCGAGGAATGGGATCTGTAGAAGCTATGAAACAAGGTTCCAAAGACAGGTATTTCCAGGATGTGGAAGACGATATCAAGAAGTTGGTGCCAGAAGGAATTGTAGGACGTGTGCCTTATAAAGGAGAATTAGAAGAAAGCATCCATCAATTTGTAGGTGGTTTAAGGGCCGGTATGGGGTATTGTGGTGCAAAGGATATTGAAACTTTAAAAGAGACCGGGAAGTTTGTGAAGATCTCTTCTTCTGGAATCAATGAAAGTCATCCTCATGATGTAACCATCACTAATGAATCTCCTAACTATAGTAGATAATTTTATGGTCATATTAGGCATGTCGAAATATGGAGAGATACTAAATAATGTATATCCGCTTTTCGTCAAACAAGGCACTTGACCACGTTGGCATACTGAACTACTTTCAGGGTCTGTACTGGATTAAATGGGATACTGAAACAAGTTATGTATGACGAGTAATCTGAGCTGTCATTCTGAAGGAAACGTAGTGGACTGAAGAATCTCAATAAAACAGCATCAATTTAACTAGAGATCCCTCCCAGCGTCGGGATGACATTTGATTAATACAACAAAAATGCTGCTTCAATAATTTTGAAGCAGCATTTTTTTTACATTTAATTGAACTTACTCTTTTGGTAATTCTATACCTAACTTTTTCATCACGGCATCCGTGATATCATACTTTTCGTCTGAATAGGCCAATCCATTCACACTTGTATTGAAGATTTGGGTGTACTTTTCTGTAGCGATAATCATTTTCATCGCTTCGTCAATTTTCACGTAAAGGGGTTGTGTTAATTCGTTACGTCTTACTTGCATAAGGACGGAAGCCTTTTGCCTGAAGTTTTTGATATCATTTTCAATTGAAATAATTTCAGATTCTTTGCTCTTTTTTTCCTCTTCGGTAAATGTGGTGCTATTGGTTTGGTAGCTGGCCACCAAATCTTCATATTTTGTAATAGTTGTTTGTAGATCTTCCTGAAGTTTGGTGTTATAGGTTTTTAAGCCTTCCTCAACAGCTGCAATTTCAGGCATTTGAGACATTATAAATTCAGCATCTATTGTTCCTACTTTTGTTTGAGATTGAACACTTAAACTTGTAATAAAAAGGGCTAATGCCAGTAATGTGTTTTTCATGATTTTTTATTTTTCCAAATATAATGGAGACAGTTAAATAATTACAAGATTTATCATAAAAAGATTGATTGTCCATACAGTAACCTAAATTGATAATGGGCGTTATTCTGTTCCGATAACTATCGGAATTGTTTCAGAATCTCATAACACTGTAAATCAACAAAATAAATTAAGACCCTGAAATAAATTACCATTGACGGATTCGTAAAATACATCAATTTCCTATGCTATATATTTTTATCAACGCTTTTAGGATGGCTAACAATAAACAGGGTCCTTGGCCACGAATGCACGAATTATTGGTTTTAAAAATCCTGGAAAATTATTCGTGAATTCGCGGCAATATCCAGAGAACCAACAAAACGCCTAACGATGCTAAACTGGTCTCAACATCTTAAAAACCTGGAAATAAATTTTCTCTAATAGAATTTTAAACACGTCAATTTCCTACGCTAGATAATTTTTTTATCACGGGTCTCAGGGTGACAAGTTAACTTTTATGTCAAATATTAAGAGATACATAAAAAGATCACTTTTCGTAGACTGTTGCTCTATTTGGCTTTAATACATCCCTATATTTTTTGATCTCGGATTCTGGCACTACCCAAAAAGCAATGGCATGTAAATCGCTTAATCCTTCAAAACCTGTAAGGTCCCGATCTGTTATTTTTTCAGCTTTGATAAAATCTTTTAGGTGAATCTCGTGATGTTTGGCAATAGAAAATGCTTGGGGACCCCTAAAGTCCCAGATAAGTTTAATTTGTCTCTCCATTAGGGTTGTTCGTTTAATACGCTTGTACCATTTTCAGCAAAAGTTTTAAAGTCTTTCATGTATTTATAGGTTTGGTTCATGAAAGAAGCGGGCATCAAAAATGCGATTATTTTCATAAAGCCCGAAAATTCAAATTCATTGTCTGAGATCCATTTGGTCGAATTGTTTTCAACTTCTTCAAAATAATTCTTCTGCCTGTTAAAGACTCTTTTGGCATCATAGCTTACAAAAAGTTTTTTTGGGAGATTGTTTTTTTCGATAGTTTCTATCATTTCCATTTCCCGTTTCCCCATTTTATACTTTAACTTGGATCGCGCTTGCTCGTGGCCAGGTTCTCCACTTAGGTGTTTATATGAAATAAAACCCTTTTGCCAGTGCTTAAAATTATTGGGGTCTTCCATTTTGGCAATTACTTCTTCCCTGGGTAGATCGATGATAATTTCTTTTGAATATTTCATCTTGGTATCATTTTAGTTGGTATCAAGATACTTCAGAAAATTAAATTTTTTGACTATAATTTCTTGAAATTTGAATCGTTTAGAGTTTATAGCTTGTGTAAGCTTAAGGAATTAGTATTTTTGCGCTTGTATTTTTATAATAATCAGATTCTGGTTTACGTGGAAATATTGTTTATTATTAAAGTTATCTGCCTACAATGGAGAATCATATCTCGAAATTTATTTTATCCCTTGGTTGCTTGCTCCTAGTACAAAGTTGTAATTATTTTCAAACGGCAGAAGAACGAGAAGTTGTTGCGCGGGTAAATGAGAATTATTTGTATTTAGAAGATGTTCAAGCATTGGTTGGGGAAGGGGTTTCCAAAGAAGATAGCACATTGATGGTAAACAACTTTATAAATAGATGGGCAACCCAGCAATTATTGATAGATAAGGCTAAATTTAATTTAAGCAGCGAACAGCAAAAGGAATTTGATGAATTGGTGAGCAACTATAAAAACGAACTTTATAGTAAAGCCTATGCAGATGCTATGGTTGCAAAGGGATTGGACACTACCTTTAATCAGAATGAAATTGAAGAATATTATAAGGAACACCTCGAAAACTTTAGGCTGAATGAAGATCTTGTAAAATTAAGGTTCATCAATCTGAACAACAATTTGGATTTTGATGATATAAAAAAGAAGTTCATTAGGTTTAACGAAGAGGATAAATCTGATCTTGATAAAATTTCCCTTCAGTTTAAATCCTACTCCTTTAAAGATTCGGTTTGGGTGGGCACAAAATCTGTTTACAATAGGATTGTTCCCTTAAACGATGGTAATAAGTCCCAACTTTTAAAAAAGTCGAATTTTCTTCAGCTTGAAGATTCATTAGAGGTATATTTGGTGTATGTAAACGATGTCTTGTTAAGGAACGATCAGGCACCCTTGGAATATGCGACTTCCACAATAAAACAGATCCTGCTTAATAAGCGAAAGGCCAATTTGGTAAAAGAATTAGAAAAAGATATAACTAGAGATGCAATTGAAAACAAACAATTTGAAATATATAATTAAAAGTTTAGCTATAGGGGCGCTATTGGTAGGGTTCCATGGCAATGCCAAGGCACAAGAAGTGATTGTGACAGATAGTACCGCAATTCAGCCTAAAATAGAGGTAGCAGAAGTTAAGGAGGAGCCGGCAGGATTTCAGCGATATAAAGTTGATGGAATTGCAGCGGTCGTTGGGGCGTATGTGATCTTGGATAGCGATATAGACCTTATGTACAAGGATCTTAAAAGCCAAGGGGTTTCTACTGAAGATATTACAGACTGCCAGTTGGCAGGAAGCTTGCTAGAGAATAAATTATATGCACACCATGCAATCCAAGACAGTATTATTGTTTCTGATGCGGAGGTTCGAAATTATGTAGATCAGCAGATCACCCAAATGGTTGGGCAAGTTGGTTCCATGCAAAAAGTGTTGAATTTTTACAAAAGAGATTCAGAAGATGCTTTTAGAACTGAATTATTCGAGCTGAACAAGAACCAGGAACTTTCTAAAAGAATGCAACAAAGCATTATTGAGAAAGTGGAAATTACTCCCGAAGAAATTCGTTCCTATTTTGATAAGATTCCAGAAGATAAAAGACCATTTTTTGGAGATGAGGTAGAGATAGCACAAATTGTAATCAAACCTGAAGTGCCGCAGGGTGAAAAACAAAAGGTAATAGATAGACTTAATCAATTTAGGGAAGATATTGTGGATAATGGAGCGAGCTTTGGAACGAAGGCGGTACTTTATTCACAAGATCCAGGTTCCAGCAGCGATGGAGGTAGAATGGTGATCACTCGAAAAGATGGTCTGGATAAAGATTTTAAGGACACTGCTTTTAGTTTGCAAGAAGGAGAGGTTAGTGAACCATTTGCTTCATCCTTTGGATATCATATTATTAAAGTTGAAAAAGTGATTGGTCAAAATTTAGAAATCAGACATATATTATTGATCCCAGACGTTACCAATGCAACTGTACAAAGCGCAAAGGCTGAAATTGATAGCCTAAGAGCCAGAATTTTAAATAAGGAGATCACCTTTGGAGCTGCTGCAAAACAATTTTCAGACGAAGAACAAACTGCTGCAAATAATGGGAAGTTAATAAACCCAACCAATGGAGATACTAGGTTTGAACTCACAAAAATAGATCCGGAAGTTTATGAACAAGTGGTGAATTTGGAGGAAGGCGATGTTTCTCTGGTATTAAGGGACCAAGAGCGTACTGGGAAGATTTTCTATAAGATTATTACGGTCAATAAAAGGTATAAGGAGCATAAGGCAGATTTTGTACAGGATTATTTGAAGATCAAAGAATTGGCATTAAGGGATAAGCAATTAAAAGCTATTGCCAAATGGCAAAAGGAAAAGATCGCAGACACCTATATTAAAATCAATGGTAAATATAGAGACTGTTCTTACGAAAGTGATTGGTTAAAGAAATAAAACACACAAATGTCTGATGTCACCGCTGTAGAAAATTTAGTCGATAAGCATCGGCTACTTAAGAAGGAAATAGCGAAGGTAATTGTTGGTCAAGAGGAAGTTATAGATCAGATCCTCTTAGCTATTTTTTCTGGAGGACATGCGTTGCTGATAGGGGTTCCTGGCTTAGCCAAAACTTTAATGGTAAATACCATCGCTAAAGCCTTGGGATTGGATTTTAAAAGGATCCAATTTACCCCAGATCTTATGCCCAGTGATATTTTGGGATCGGAGATCCTGGATGAGAACAGGCATTTTAAATTTATAAAAGGCCCTATATTTTCGAATATTATTCTGGCCGATGAGATAAATAGGACTCCGCCAAAGACTCAAGCAGCTTTGCTAGAGGCCATGCAGGAATGTTCTGTGACTGTTGCGGGACATCATTATAAGCTTAGTTTGCCATATTTTGTCCTGGCAACACAAAACCCAATAGAGCAGGAGGGAACGTACCCCTTGCCTGAAGCGCAATTGGATAGGTTTATGTTTGCTATTAATTTAGATTACCCATCCTTTCAGGAAGAAGTAGATGTGGTTAAAACAACGACTTCCAATATAGAGCAAGTTGTAAATCCTTTATTTTCAGCTTCTGAAATTATTGAAATTCAGCAATTGGTTAGAAGGGTTCCCGTGCCGGATAATGTAATTGAATATGCGGTTAGAATGGTGGGCAAAAGTCGGCCAAATGGGGAAGCTGCACCAGAGCTAATAAAGAATTATGTAGACTGGGGAGCGGGTCCCAGGGCTTCACAGAATTTGGTGCTCGCTGCAAAGGCACATGCTATTTTAAACGGAAAATTCTCTCCCGATATAGAAAATATTCAAGCGGTAGCCTCTGGGATACTTCGGCATAGAATTATAAGAAATTATAAAGCGGAAGCAGAAGGAATCACTGAAGGTCAGATTATCCAATCCTTATTCTGAATTTTTTTGAACTTGTTAAATTCACTATTTTTTTCTGGGTGACAAATAGGTTCTATTGTCATCCCGACGATAGGAGGGATCTCTATTTAGAGGTTATTTTGTGTTGGGATTCTTCAATTTGTTTCACTTCTTTCAGAATGACAAACGTGTCTTTTCTTTTCATAGTAGAGAAATCTTTTTTACTTAGAGATTATTAATTTCATACAAAAAGGGACAATCAGACTTATTTTCTCTGGCTCTAAATTAAAATGCTCTATCCTTGTTCATATATAATAAAGATAATAATGCTTCAAAATTGGTATTCCAAATGTAATTAAATTATCATATTCTTAAATTTTCTATTCAATTTTATCTCAAATTTAAGTTTAGATTTTAAATCGATCATTTGTTTAAACTATTCCTGATTATTGTTCAATTTTGGTTCTAATTTTTAAAATTCGGTTGAATTTCGTAAATTCGCAAGAGTTTTTTACAACATAAAATCAAACAAACTATGGCATACGATATAGATATGATCAAAAAGGTATATAGCCAAATGGCAGATCGTGTAAACCAAGCACGAGAAGTTGTTGGAAAGCCTTTAACACTTTCAGAAAAAATACTTTATTCTCATCTATGGGAGGGCAAAACCAAGCAGGCGTTTAAGCGTGGGAAGGATTATGTGGATTTTGCTCCAGATAGGATTGCTTGTCAGGATGCAACTGCCCAAATGGCTTTGCTTCAGTTTATGCAGGCTGGAAAAAAGAATGTTGCAGTTCCCACTACCGTACACTGTGATCACTTGATCCAGGCGAAAATGGGAGCAGCTTTGGATTTGGTTTCAGCAAATAAATCGAGTCATGAAGTGTTTGAATTTTTGGAATCTGTATCCAATAAATATGGCATTGGGTTTTGGAAACCTGGAGCAGGAATTATACACCAGGTTGTGCTTGAAAATTATGCATTTCCTGGAGGGATGATGATTGGAACAGATTCCCATACCGTAAATGCAGGTGGACTGGGAATGGTTGCAATTGGAGTTGGTGGTGCAGATGCTGTAGATGTAATGGCTGGAATGGCATGGGAGCTTAAATTCCCTAAATTGATCGGGGTTAAGTTAACTGGCAAACTTTCTGGATGGACCTCTGCAAAAGATGTTATTTTGAAAGTGGCAGGAATTCTAACGGTTAAAGGTGGTACTGGTGCTATCATCGAATATTTTGGTGATGGTGCACGATCTATGTCTTGTACAGGAAAAGGGACTATTTGTAATATGGGGGCAGAGGTAGGTGCAACAACTTCTACTTTTGGGTACGACGATTCTATGGAGCGTTATCTTAATGCTACCAATAGGGCAGATGTTGCCGCGGCAGCTAATGAAATTAGGGAACATTTAACAGGGGATGATGAAGTCTATGCAAACCCTGAACAATATTTTGATGAATTGATCGAAATTGATTTATCTGAATTGAAGCCACATTTAAACGGACCATTTACTCCAGACCTTGCGACTCCTATTTCAGAAATGAGAGTGAAAGCAAAAGAGAACGACTGGCCTTTAAAAGTAGATTGGGGCCTTATAGGATCTTGTACAAATTCATCGTATGAAGATCTAACCCGTGCAGCTTCTATTGCGAAGCAAGCCGTAGACAAGAAAATAAAAGCAAAATCAGATTTTGGAATTAATCCGGGATCAGAGACTATCCGCTTTACAGCAGAGCGTGATGGCTTGCTTCAGATCTTTGAAGATTTGGACGCCACCATTTTCACCAATGCTTGTGGTCCATGCATAGGGCAATGGGATAGAAGCGATAGAAAAGGAGATGAGAAAAATACTATTGTGCACTCCTTTAACCGAAACTTTTCTAAAAGAGCCGATGGGAACCCTAATACACATGCTTTTGTAGGTTCTCCAGAAATGGTTGCTGCAATCGCAATTTCCGGAAGATTGGATTTTGATCCAACCAGGGATAAATTATTGACTGAAGATGGAGAAGAAGTACTATTGGATGAGCCAACTGGAATAGAACTTCCTCCAAAAGGATTTGATGTAAAAGACCCAGGATATATTGCGCCTTCTGAAGATGGAAGCGAAGTAGTGATCAAGGTTGCGGAAGATAGCGAGCGTTTACAATTATTGGAGCCTTTCGAACCTTGGGATGGTAAAAACCTTATGGGAGTGAAATTGCTTATTAAGGCATTTGGTAAATGTACTACAGACCATATCTCGATGGCGGGGCCATGGTTAAGATATAGAGGGCATTTGGATAATATTTCCAATAATATGCTTATTGGGGCAATCAATGCTTTTAATAAAAAAACAAACTTTGTAAAAAGCCAGATTACTGGGGAGTATGACGGAGTACCCGCAGTGGCCAGAAAATATAAAGCAGCCGGAATTTCAACTATAGTAGTGGGAGATCACAACTATGGAGAAGGATCTTCTAGAGAGCATGCAGCGATGGAACCAAGACATCTTGGTGTAATGGTGGTCTTGGTGAAATCTTTTGCTAGAATTCACGAAACCAACCTTAAAAAGCAAGGAATGTTGGGGATCACTTTTGAAAATGAAAAGGATTACGATCTTATTCAAGAAGATGATACCTTCAACCTAGTGGACCTTTCTGAATTTGCGCCAGATAAGCCTTTAACGATAGAGGTTGTACATGCAGATGGTAGTAAGGATACATTTAAGGCAAACCATACGTATAACGATTCTCAAATAGAATGGTTTAAGCAAGGTTCTGCATTAAACCTGATCAAGATCCAGAACAATGCATAAGATGTAATATAATTCTGTATTTTTTTATGTATATCCGTTTTCTGTCCTAAAAGTTTTTTCGTCACCCTGAGACCTGTGATAAAAAATTTATCTAGCGTAGGGAATTGACATGTTTTTATATAAGCTGATGGGATGCTGCAACAAGTTCAGCATGACGACAATTCCGCATCGTCACCCTGAGACCTGTGATAAAAAAAATTATCTAGCGTAGGAAATTGACGTGTTTAAAATTCTATTAAAGAAAATTTATTTCCAGGTTTTCAAGATTTTGAGACCAGTTCAGCATTGTTCGGCGTTTTGTTGGTTCTCTGGATATTGCCACGAATTCACGAATAATTTTCCAGGATTGTTAAAAGCAATAATTCGTGCATTCGTGGCCAAGGATCCTGTTTATTGTTGGTCATCCTAAAACCTTTGATAAAAACATAAAAGCATAGGAAATTGATATATTTTAGGACTCCATCAATGGTAATTTATTTCAGGATCTCAGTATTGCATTGATTTACATTTAAATGAAATGCTGAAACAAGTTCAGAATGACGTCATTTTGCAGTTTAGGATACTTTACGGACAAACTTTTTTTTTAAAAAGCAAACCCCGGAAAATTCATTTTCCGGGGTTTTTTAGTTAGAAGAATTAATACCCTACTATTAACCAACCAACCAATTGTCGACGTTAGGTTGTCCATGCGCATCAATTTAAATGAAACGCATAAAGTTCCTTATAAAAACATTATTTCTGTACAACAGACTTAATATCAGCAAGTATTAAAGCTTAATTCCGAATAGTGATTATTGAAATAAACTGATTTTAGAAGGTAGGGATTGCAAAATCAGTTAAAAATCGCTGTGCGATTAAAAAAATAAATTTAGGGATTTATTGAGGTATAAAAAAGCATTGTGAAGCTTTAACAAGTAATTAACATATCTATAAAATAACAGATGTTAAGTTTGTATATTCGTTTTTTGTCCTAAAAGTTCTTTTGTCACCCTGAATTTATTTCAGGGTCTCAATCTTGCATTGATTTTACATTGAAATGGGGTTCTGAAACAAGTTCAGAATGACGTCATTATTCAATTTATGATACTTTACGGACAAACAATGTTAAGTAATGGAAATTTAAAATTATTCCAAGAAATTATATTTCATTATCATATTGATATTCAAAAAAATAAAAAACTCGGAAAAGATTTCCGAGTTTCTTCCAATTGATTGAGCAACACCCTACAATCGCTCAATCAATATTTTTCGTTGTTTTATTTCACTAAACATTTTAAAAACTAAAGCATTTCTTTTATATGCTTATCCGTTTAAACACCTAAAAATAGGTTTTGTCTCCCTGAGCGGAGTCGAAGGGTTAAACAAAGACGTCTCGACTGCGCTCGACGTGACATTTTAAGTTTTATTATGCCTTTTAGGCATATTAGCGGATATCCAATCTTTTATTTATTAAACAATCCCAGTAATTTTTGGATAGATATAAACAAATTAAAATAGGTGTTAAAATGAGAATTTATTGCTGTACTAAAAGGCAAAAACTTAAAACTACTTTAACCTCGTTAAAATCCAACATGAAAATATAAATTAATGTAATACCTGTCAATACCATCAACATGCTTTAGTATAAGATTAACAATTCTCCAACTGGCAACACACTGTTTTATTATTATTCGTTATAACTTATTTCTTTCAGTTTTAATAGTCGACCTTTACCAAGGTATTCCCTACTCCATATGTACCAAGCATAAAAAGAAAATTGAACATGACAAAGAGATCATCTATTGGAGATAGAATTAAGGCACTTCGAAAGAAAAACAGCTTTTCACAAGCTCTTGTGGCCGAAAAATTATTTATTTCCCAAGCTGCATATTCTTTGATCGAAAATTCCCAAAATGGGATCGCAGTAGATCATATCATCAATTTAAGTAAACTCTACGAGGTGACCACTGATTTTATTTTAAAAGGGGATACGTTTTTGATAAGAATAGATCCATCAAACGGGTTCATTCCCCTAATTAGGGCACAAGCGCACGCAGGTTTTGTTAAAAACTTTCATGAAGAAAATAGTTTTGAAGTATCCGACTGGTACAGGATCCCTGGTTTTAATCCTGCCATAGAGCAAAAATTATTTGAAGTTACTGGCCAGAGTATGTCTCCCACCCTTCTTAACGGAGATGTGATTATTTGCCAAGCGCAACCTAAAATAGATAATATATTGGATGGTTCTTTGATCCTTTTGGTAACCGAAGGCGGTATTTTAATTAAACGTATTCGTTTGGATAACAACAATGAGTACCTTCTGTTGGAAAGTGATAATGAGGATGAAAAGGAGCAATCCAAAAAAATCAATAAATCCGATATTTATCAAGCTATGGTGGTACGAGGCAAAATTAGTAGTGTAATACTTCCTCACCATCAAATCACCTCTAAAGGGAAGATCCAGAAAATGGAAGAAGCTATAGATTTTTTGAAAAAGGAATTGTTTATATTGAACAAAAAGTTGAGTAATCTTAATAAATAGATAGTAACTTTGTTGCTAAGTTGTGAGTACCAATTGTTAATAGAAAATTTTAAGATGAAGCT
The DNA here is from genome assembly GCF_007827275.1 of Gillisia sp. Hel_I_86. Classification (NCBI taxonomy): domain Bacteria; kingdom Pseudomonadati; phylum Bacteroidota; class Flavobacteriia; order Flavobacteriales; family Flavobacteriaceae; genus Gillisia; species Gillisia sp. Hel_I_86. The sequence continues at coordinate 2,676,714 of NZ_VISE01000001.1, forward strand.
TTTTAAAAATCAATGGTCCAATATTATTATTGCCGTAATAATTCTTGTGATGATCATTCCCAGTACCCGTAGACCCATTCAAATTTTTGTAAATAAGTTATTGGCTTTTGGTCCTTCTGTAACTTCTGAAGAGGAAAGGGAATCGCTTGCAGATTATAATTGGGTTTTGGAAAAAAACAATAAGGATAGATTGGAGTTTGAAGATCTACAAAATAAGGTTGTTATTGTAAATTTTTGGGCTACATGGTGTCCTCCTTGTATTGCTGAAATGCCGAGTTTTGAATTGCTGTATCGAGATTACAAGGATAAAGTGGAATTTTTATTTGTTTCTTCTGAAGACCATGAAACCGTTCGAGGTTTTTTAAACAGAAAAAAATATTCGATTCCTGCATACAGGCCTTTAAGCAAGGCTCCAGATCCTTTAAATGGAAGAACACTTCCAACAACATATGTAATTGATAAAAATGGTGCCATTGTCATTAAAAAGATTGGCGCAGCCGATTGGAACAGTGAAAGCCTTAGAAAAACTATCGATAAACTTTTATTGGAATAGCTTTCTAAAAAATGAACGCACAAACTCTGGATGATAAATACTGAACATTATTTTTAGCTCTTCCAATATGTTCGTTTCTTCATCTAAGTATTTAAATATTTCCTGGGGAGTGTTGTTCGAGTAAAATTTAGTAAAAACCTGTTCTCCAAGTTCATTGTTTCTATGTAATACATCTAGAAAAATAGCATCGTACCATCTGGATCGTGCGTTTAACAATCCATCTTTAGGATTTTTCCCAGATTTAATATTTTGCACTAATTGGGCTGTTTTCTTTTCGGTATGTTTAAAAGAATAGCCTGTAGAACCTTTGACCCAAGATCCGGCAGTGCCTATTTTTGTCACTTTTGGACCACTGGCTTCATGAAAATTATAATCGGTCATGGGGATCACTCCTTTTTCGGTTTCAATAATTTCATGGTCCTCTATTTTAAGAATGTCTTTAATATAGGTCTGCAAATAGGTGTCGTAAACAGGTTCCTCGATAAGAAATGGGGTGAAAAAAGTGTATTCTATTAATGCTTCCCGTTCACTTAAGGGCAAAACGTAGGTAAAACTGGTGCTCTCCGGAAATTTTAACCTGAAATCCATCATTGTAAAAATCGCTTCATCAAAAACAGGATTGGTTGTTGTAATTCGCAGACCTTTAAAATGCTGAAAAATTTTGGTGGATTTTGAGTTCTCTAAGTAATCAGAGCCAATTCGGCTGTCAAAAAAATGAGTTGCAGCATAATTGTCCTTCTTTCCGAATGCAAGAGAATTTATTTCATCTATTTCCCCAACCTCATCTAAAATAAAATGAAAATTGGATTTGCCTTTTAATGCAGATCTAACAAAATTATAGAAATCTATAGCTCTCAACATTTTATACGAATATGGATTGAGCTCCAAATCTATATTTGCTTCTGTAGAAATAAATTTAGCTTGATCCCATGATTTTGTAATTATTTCATCCCATTTTCCAGTTCCCTTTTCCCAAAAACACCATGTTTTATCGTTGGTTTCTTTGGAAGAGGGATCTATGATGGCAATTTGTGATTTCCCAAAAAAAGGATCTTCGCTTAGCTTATATGCTAATTGTAGTCCTGCCAGGCCACTTCCAATAATAATATAATCAAAATTTTGTGGCACCTGGTCGCGGGTTTTGGAACATGAAATTACTTTTTAAAATATTTAAAGGGCACCCAAAGCATTCCAAAACATTCCCCTTCATCCTTGCCCAGATGCTTATGATGCATTTTGTGTGCTCTCCTCACTCCTTTTGCATATCTATTATTGGCGTTTCTAAATATTTTAAATCGTTGGTGTATAAAAATATCATGTACCATAAAATATGCGATGCCGTAAGCAAGAATTCCCAATCCAATAGGCAATCCTATCCAAAGATCATTATATCTCCATAAAAGAAAAAAGCTAATGCTAACGATTGCGTAGAAAACGAAAAATAAATCGTTTCGTTCCCACCAGTGGCTATGGTCTTTTTTGTGATGATCTTGATGCAATTTCCATAAAAAACCGTGCATTACATATTTATGGGTGAACCATGCCATCCCTTCCATCATTAAAAAAGTAGCGACAAAAATTAGGATCCAAAGAATGAGTTCCATTATATTAAATTTAATCTATATGAGATGTAAGATTTAGCGAGCAAACCTGCTTTTTGATAATTAGGAACGCTTATACGCTTGTTCTTGATTTCCAGGGACGGTATTTTTTTTAATTTGGTCAATAGTTTGCTATAATAAATATAGGCTGTATATACTCCAAATTTTGCTTCCAGGGGTAATTTGGCGATACCTTTTAGACCCGCCCTAAAATCTTCTTCAATTTCAAAAATAATCTTTTGTTTGCTAATTTCATCAAGTGCGGCAAGATTAGCACCTGGAAAATAACTTCTGCTAAGGTCTTCAAAATCTGCTTTCAGGTCCCTTAAAAAATTCACTTTTTGGAAGGCAGATCCTAAACTCATTGCAGATCCTTTTAATTCTTCATATTTTTTATTGTCACCTTTTACAAACACCTTTAAACACATTAGGCCCACAACATCTGCACTGCCATAAATATATTCCTCATAATCTTCTTGGGTAAGATATGTGGATTTATGTAGATCCAATTTCATGCTCTTTAAAAATGCATTATAAAGTGCTGGTTCAATTTTATATTTATGCACAGTTTCTTGAAAAGAATTTAAAATTGGGTTGAGGCTTATCTTCCTCTCGATAGCCTTGTAAAGATCTTGTGAGAATTCTTCCAATAATTGTTCTTTATCGTAGTCATGAAAAGAGTCCACAATTTCATCTGCAAACCTTACAAAACCATAAATATTGTAAATATCCTGTCTTATTGAAGGAGCCAGCATTTTTGTGGCCATAGAGAATGACGTACTATATGCGTTGGTTACTACCTGGCTACAGGTGTGCGATACTGTGTCAAAAATCGATTTCATAGGCTAAATTCTTTTTGAATGAGTCCTGATACCAGTTTGCCTGAAATTAGTGCGGGAGGCACACCCGGGCCGGGAACAGTGAGTTGTCCAGTAAAAAACAAACCTTTTACTTTTTTGCTCATCAACTTTGGCCTTAAAAATGCGGTTTGCATTAAAGTGTTGGCCATGCCATAGGCATTTCCTTTGTAACTATTGTAATCCTTGATAAAATCGTTTACACAAAAAGACTCTTTAAATAATACGGAATTTCTTACTTCTTGGTTTGTGAGTTTTTCAAATCTCGTGAGGATTTTTTCAAAATATTCTTCCCTTAGTTCTTCGGTATCTTCCAGGCCAGGTGCCAACGGAACAAGAAAAGAACCATTCTCACGGTCTTTTGGAGCAGTGTTGAGATCTGTTACAGAAGTGAAATTGGCATAAAAAAGCGGCTCTTTAGGCCATTTGGGAACATCGTAAATATCTTTTGCATGAGCTTCAAAATCTACATCGAAAAATAAATTATGGTGCTCTATATTTTTTAACTTTTTGCTGAAACCAACATAGAAAAGCAAGGAAGAGGGAGCAAAGGTCTTTTTATTCCAATATTTTTCAGAATATTGACGGTATTTTGGCTCCAATAAAGTTTCACTATGATGATAATCTGCGCCTGTTAAAATAACATCCGATGCTATTTCTTTTCCGCCGATAGAAAGGCTTTTTGCTTTTCCATCAATAACATTTATTTTTTCTACTGGAGCATTGGTATGAAATATTACTCCCAAGGACTCTGCTAAAGAGATCATAGCCAGAATCACTTCATTCATTCCTCCCTGGGGATGCCAGGTTCCCAATCCAAAGTCGGCATAGTTCATAAAACTATAGAACGATGGGGTGTCACTGGGCTTAGCACCTAGAAACAACACAGGGAATTCCAATATTTGTACAAGGTTTTTATTTTTAAATTCTTTACGGACATCTGTAGCAATGGTTCCAAAGAATTGTCCCAATTTTTTAATTGTGGCTGGGGTTATAAGTTCTATGGGAGAGACCCCGGGCCTATAAACAAGGTCTTTAATGGCAATATTATAATTGCTTTGAGCCTGATCTATAAACTTTTTAAGTTTTTTAGAACTTCCTTTTTCCTCATTTTCAAAAGCGCTATAAATTTTTTCCAATGTATCTTCAATAGTAATACTCTTTCCACCTTCAAAAAAAACTTTGTAAGCCGGATTTAGTTTCTTTAGATTATAATAGTCTGATGGAGTTTTATTGAAATCTCCAAAAAAACGCTCGAACACATCTGGCATCCAATACCAGGAAGGCCCCATGTCGAATGTAAATCCGTCTTTTTTTAATTGCCTGGCCCTTCCGCCAAGATCATTGTTCTTCTCATAGACGGTAACTCCATATCCATCTTTGGCCAAATATGAAGCTGCAGCAAGGGATGCAAAACCAGAACCTATTATGCTAACCGTCTTTTTCATTAACTTATCAATTGGTTGGAAAATTCGGGGATAGATTTAAATATCTTGATGTGTGATGGAAAATTATTGGGATCCAAGGATTGGACCTTACTTCCAAAAAGGTTCAATTCCATTTTTAAATCGTTGCCCAAGGTTGCATCAAATTCCTTAATAAATCCAGAAAGGTTTTTAGGTTCCGTAGTAAGATAGCTTATAAAAGTTGGATTTGGATGGATTTCCAGTAGATATCGCATGTCGTGTAGCGGCATACTGGGCCCAAGGTAAATAGTTTTTTTACGATGGAAACTCAGCTCATAGTTCAAATATAAAATTCCTAGATCATGAATTTCATTTTCAGGAAGAAAGAGCACATAGAGGTAATCATCGGTATATTCTTCCGGTGTTTTAAGTTGCGCGATATTTAGATATAATTTTTGCTTTATCAATCCTACCAAAAAGTGTTCGTGTACGGGATTTATAGTATCTGTTTGCCATAAAAAACCTATTTCGTTTAAAAGGGGAATAAAGATCTCTAAGAATATTTCCCTAAAACTCTTGGAATCGAGTAGGTTTTGATACGTGTTATGGAACAAGTTCGAATCAAAATTTACCATAGCTACCTTAAAAGAATTAATGGCCCTATTTTCTTCGCTTGCAGTAGCGGCCACCTCTTTTACCATTTTTCCAATTTCGGGGTCGCTCAATTTGGCAATTCTGGATATTTTATAACCATGTCCATTCAAAAAAGTCACATTTAATATCTTCTGAAGGTTTTCGAGATCATATGTCCTAATATTGGTTTCGGTCCTATCGGGAGTTAGAATGTTGTACCTCTTCTCCCAAATCCTTATTGTATGAGCTTTAATACCGCTTAGATGCTCTAAATCTTTTATGCTGAAGTTTTGTTTGATATGTTCCATAGTCTACTTGAATCGAGATAGACAAATCTACATAAAATACTAAAAGAACCCTTATAAGTAATGTTAAAATGTTTAATTATTTTGTTAAATGATTAAACAAAAATTAGAAGTATGGCTTGTATTATTTTTGAAAATTACCATATCGTGTTAAGAGAAGTTCAAATTTAAATAAGGATAGTAGTTAATAAATGATATTTTCGCACCTTATTCGGCTTGAAATAAAAATTAAATAATAATGGAGCAAACTCCCAATTATCAATATAAAATAGCATCCAAAGGAAAGCGCCTTTTAGCACATTTTCTGGAAGGAATTATTTACTTATTCATCGCTTTAATATACTACACCTTATTGGGTAATTCCGTAGATGATTATTTAAACCGTGAAATCCACTTTGCGGATTTTCTTTATTCAGCACTTTCGGCTATAGTAACCGGCTTCATTTTCTACCCTTTGTTTTCTGGAAATTTAGGCCACAAATTGCTGGGTCTTAAAGTTATCTCTTCGAAATCGGGAGAAGAATATAAATTTGCTTCAGATGGTGCTCTTCGTGAATTGCTAAAATACTTGGGCGGATTTTTAATTATTCCAGTAGTATGGTTGCTATGGGATAAAGAGAACCAAAATCTTTACGATAAAGTTACAGAAACCTTTGTTGTAGAAAACTACTCTCAAGAAAAAAAGCAGGAAAAATAAAAAAATGTTTTGGAGCAGCATGGAAGTTAAAAAGTACCCGGAGCGGGACTTGAACCCGCACGCCCTAATGGACACATGGCCCTCAACCATGCCTGTCTACCAATTCCAGCACCCGGGCAAAATACACGATTAGAAACAGAATTTCTAAAGGGCCTTGAAAATAATTTTAGTGAGACTAAAATTTAGTGATCTGGCTGGGGCTCGAACCCAGGACCCTCTCCTTAAAAGGGAGATGCTCTACCAACTGAGCTACCAAATCTAAATTGTAAAGAACCTAGTGGAAATTAATCCAAAAATTAAGTGATCTGGCTGGGGCTTCCTTCGGCTTCACTTTCGTTTCGCTCAGGACAGGCTTCTCGCCCAGAAAGATCCTATTTTAAAAAGTGATCTGGCTGGGGCTCGAACCCAGGACCCTCTCCTTAAAAGGGAGATGCTCTACCAACTGAGCTACCAAATCGGGATTTGCGTTGTTTTGCAAATGCGGGTGCAAATATACTATCATTAATTTATTTTTCAAGAGGAATTTGATATAAATTTGCAAATGTTTTAAATTAATATCTAAACACCTCTTTTTCAGTATGAAAATATTTCTTTCAGGATATATGGGCTCCGGTAAATCTGTGGTTTCACAAAAATTGTCCACAAAATTGTCCTTTCCGCTAATAGATATAGACGATCAAATCTCCCTGATTGAAGAACTAACTATTCCTGAAATCTTTAAGTTTAAGGGAGAGCTTTATTTTAGAAAAATGGAGACCATGATATTAGAAGATGTATTGGAAGACCCTAATAACCTTATTGTAGCTTTAGGTGGAGGAACTCCCTGTTATGGCGCCAATTTGGAGCTAATCAAGAATTTTCCTGAATCCAAGATGGTGTACCTCAAAGCTTCGGTGGAGTTTTTGGTAAAAAGGTTGTTTAAGGAAAAGGCGCAAAGACCTATGATCAGTCATTTGGAGACAGAAGATGATCTTGAAGATTTTGTAAGAAAACATTTGTTCGAGCGCGGATATTACTATAACCAAGCTGATTTGGTGGTTAATATAGAAAATCGCTCTCCAAATGAAATAGTGAAGGAAATCGTCGAGAAACTAAAGTAATTCTACTTTATCCCTTCCTTTGGAAAAATTCACTTTTACGGTCTCATTCAATGATGTGGATAGGGAAATTCCTTTAAAATCTGCCTTTACGGGATATTTTTTATGACTTCTATCTACAAGAACGGCGGTTTTAAACTGTTTTAAAGGAACCTCTAAAAAATGCTTGATCCCATAGATCAAGGTGGTTCCGGAGTTAAGGACATCATCTATTAAGACTATTGATTTATCTTGGTATTCCGATGCTGCCAAAGATGTTTTTACGCCGTTTAACGGATTTTTCTTGTCTAGTTTTACCTCGCACAAGATGACATTTAAATCTGAAATTTCTTCTAAAACTGTTTTAAGCCTATTTGCAAAAATATATCCGCTCTTTGCAATTCCAGCTAGGATAAGTTCCGTTTCCTCTACATTGCTTTCATAGATTTGATAAGCAATACGTTTTATTTTATGCTGGATTTGCTCGTTGTTGAGGATCTTGTTTGAGGTTGGCATAGGTTATTTAATTTTTTTAAAGATAAAAAACAATTCATTCCCAGATCTCGGAGAGATGGAATTATAACAATTTTCCAGTTTCAATATCTCGAAAAATGGCTGAAATAGTTTTTTATATTCTTCTTGGCTCCCACCAAATGGAGGGCCAAATTTTGTAAGTTCAAAATCGAAAAATAAACCAGCTAATTTCCCATTTTCCTTTAATAAACCCTTCATTTTTTCAACATATTTCGGTCGTAGATTGATGTTTAAAGCGCAAAAAAAAGTTTGCTCCAAAATTAGATCGAATTGTAGATCCAAATCGAAAAAATCTTGTTGCAACAAATGCTCTTCTGGAAAGCTAGGCACCCTGCTTTTTAAATTCTCTAGGGGCTCTTTTGCAATGTCCACAACAAACACATTCGTAAAACCTTGGAGGTGCAAATACTCGGCTTCATAAGAATTCCCTGAACCGGGAATCAATATTTTTAAGGATTTATCTTCTACTTGGTCTATATATGCCTTAATCGGGGTGGAAGCCTCTCCAATATCCCATTTTATTCTATTTTCCTTGTAGCGTGTTGCCCAATAGTTTTTGTCTAGTATCATTCTTTTTCACTTTCCCCTTTATCTTCTACTTTGGTTTCATTTGCTTCTACTTTTTCTTCGAACCAATCATCTATATCCCTTCGATCCTTCTTAGTTGGTCTTCCCACCCCCTTTTTTCTATAGTAATCTTTGGAGTATTTAAGCAATTCCATTTTTTCAAACGCTTCTTTTGGTGTTATATCATTAATATAAAGTCCTACCAATTTTGCACCTAACCTGCTTGTTGGAACATCAAGAAGCTCTATTTCATAATTTATTTGATTCTTTCTAATGGTAATTTTATCTTGTGGAAACACCTCTCTGGAAGGTTTAATATTTGCTCCTTTAATTTTTACTTTCCCCGTTTTACATGCATTAGTGGCTAAACTTCGTGTTTTGAAAAATCGCACGCACCATAAAAATTTGTCAACTCTCATATTGGCTTCTTAAAACTGTCTAAATCCTAAGCAAAAATACAAGATTATTGTATCTTGCGGCTTTAAATTTACCTAATGATGAAATTGAATAAGTTGTTTATTTTGATGCTTCTTGTAAGCATTTCTATTATATCCTGTAAAAAAGACGATGCTAGTACTATAGAGCCAATTCCAGTAAGAGATCGTGGAGAGCAGGCTATTGCAGATGACGAAGCACTGAGAGCCTATTTACAGACACATTTTTATAACGAAGAAGATTTTCAGAATCCAGCAGAAGGTTTTGACTATAGAATAAAATTGGATTCTATTGCAGGATCAAATTCAGAGAAAACCCCATTAATAGATTCAGATTTATTATCTACAAAAATGATTACTCGAGACGATGTGGAGTATACTATCTATATTCTAAAAATTCGGGAAGGGTTTGGGGCACATCCTACTTTTGCCGATTCCACTTTTCAGAATTATAAAGGAGAGTTATTGGATCAAGTTTCTTTTGATAATACCGCAAACCCTGTTTGGTTTGATCATCCAGGGACTTTATCCCAGACAAATCCAGGAATAGTTGTCGCCTTAACAGAAACCCTTGTGGAATTTGGAGGAGCTTCAAGTTTTACATTGAATGATGATAATACAGTTAATTTTACCGATGATTTTGGGGTAGGAGCGGTGTTTTTACCATCTGGTTTAGGATATTTTAATCTTTCGCAAGGGGCTATTCCATCTTATAGTCCGCTTATTTTTAGCTTTCAATTATATAAAGTAAATGAAGCAGATCACGATCAAGATGGAATTCCTTCTTATTTAGAAGATCTGGATAACGATAGGATTGTTGTAAATGATGATAGTGATGGAGATAATATTCCTGACTATCTAGATGTAGATGATGATGGGGATGGGACTTTAACAAAGGATGAAATAACTGTCAATGAAGATGGTACAGTAAGTTTTCCTGATATAAATGGCAACGGAATTCCAAACTATCTTGATGAGGATGAGTTCGAAAACGTAAATGAAAATCAATAAAAAACAGCCACGAATTTTCGTGGCTGTTATGTTTTTTGTTGAGGTCTAATCCTCCATGGCTCTACATAGATTTTTTTAAAGTATTTTCGAATACTTAAGTTCCTGAACGTGACTCACAGTTCTTAAATTTTAAACCCTAGTTAAGGGTATAAGAAACACTTAAAATCCATTGTGAAGGTCTAGAGTCTATCTTAAATTTTTGATCGGTTGCAGCTTGTCCAAAAGCATTGTTTTCTTCAAAAGCTCCTTCGTATCTAGCATCGAAACCTAAATTCCCCAATTCTATTCCCAATCCAACCTGATAACCAACACTGATTTCATTTTCAACATCAGAAATACTAAGATTGGTGTTTTCCAATTCGTTTTTTAAAATATACTGAAAAGAAGGCCCGGCCTTTATGTTTAAGGGTCCTAAGACATGTATACCAACTAAAACTGGGGCGTCGATCTTGTCTAAATTATAATCGAATTGACCATAATCTGTGTTAAGCCTAGTATATACCAATTCTGGTTGTAAGAAAATACCAAGGAATTCCAATTTTGCAAATGCTCCTAAATGATATCCGGTTTTTTCTTTTCCATCCACCACCGTGGAGGCGTCTCCAATTACTTGTCCATAATCTTCATATTCTCCGGTAGCTCCATAATTAAGACCACCTTTAAGTCCATAAGTGGCTTGCGCCATAGCACTGCCACTAATTAAAATAAGGCTAAGTATCAATAATTTTTTCATAAATTAAGTTTTTTTATTTGAGTATGGATAACGCAGAAAATGTGCCATTTATTTTCTGCTAAAAAGAATAAAGCCTTCAAACACTGGGATTGAAGGGTTTACATTATAATTAAACTGATTGCCCAGTTTTTCGTCATCCGTCCAGGCTAGGGTAATGAAATTTTTAGCTGCTTTATAAGCAAAAAAGGTTACACTCCTCACTCCTCACTCTGAACTCTTCACTCAAAAATAAATCCTATTTACGTTTTAAAACTTTTTCTGAAGCTTTTACAATGGCTTCGGCATTCAATCCGTATTTTTCCATTAACTGCTCCGGGGTTCCACTTTCACCAAAAGTATCTTTAGTGGCAACGAATTCTTGTGGAGCAGGGAAATTTTCTGCCAAAGTTCTGGAAACACTTTCTCCCAAACCTCCTAAAAAGTTATGTTCTTCAGCAGTAACTACACAACCAGTCTTTTTTACTGAAGCTAAAATAGCCTCTTCATCTAAAGGTTTAATGGTGTGAATATTTATCACTTCGGCACTGATTCCTTTTTCATTCAATTGTTCAGCAGCTTTTAAAGCTTCCCATACTAAATGTCCTGTTGCAATAATACTAACATCGGTTCCTTCGGTTAATTGTACAGCTTTTCCAATCTCGAATTTTCCGTTTTCAGGAGTGAAATTTGCCACTTTTGGACGTCCGAATCTTAAATAAACAGGACCTTCAAAATTTGCTATTGCTAATGTAGCTGCTTTGGTTTGGTTATAATCGCACGTATTAATAACTGTCATCCCAGGAAGCATTTTCATTAAGCCTATATCTTCCAGTATCTGATGGGTTGCTCCGTCTTCGCCTAAAGTAACTCCTGCATGAGAAGCACATATTTTCACATTTTTCCCTGAATAGGCCACACTTTGCCTAATCTGGTCATAAACACGACCTGTAGAAAAGTTTGCAAAAGTACCGGTAAAAGGTATTTTTCCGCCAATGGTCATTCCCGCTGCAATACCTATCATATTTGCCTCTGCAATCCCTATTTGAAAGAAACGTTCTGGATGGTTCTTTTTAAAATCGTCCATTTTTAATGAACCGGTAAGATCGGCACAAAGGGCAACCACATTTTCATTCTTTTTCCCAAGTTCAGTTAAACCTGCACCAAAACCAGATCTTGTATCTTTATTTCCTGTATTTGTGTATTTTTTCATAGTCCTCCCAAACCCCTCCTAAGGAGGGGCTTATAGTGGGTTGTATTTATAGTTATTGTTTCATTTAAAGTTTTCAGTTCCCCCTTCGGGCGATAGGGGATTAATAATCTCCTAGAGTTTCCGGGTTTTGAGCCAATGCGCTCTCTAATTGCTCATCATTGGGAGCAACCCCGTGCCACTTGTGGGTATGCATCATAAAGTCTACGCCATGTCCCATTACCGTGGTCATTAAAATACATACCGGTTTTCCTTTTCCGGTTCTGCTTTTCGCTTCATTTAAACCATCAATCACTTTAGAAATATCATTTCCTTCTTTTACTTCTAGGACATCCCATCCAAAAGCTTCAAATTTAGCTTTAAGGTTTCCCATTGGTAAAACTTGATCTGTAGCTCCATCAATCTGCTGTCCGTTCACATCTACAGTAGAAATAAGGTTGTCTATTTTATTGCCAGCGGCATACATGATAGCTTCCCAATTCTGACCTTCTTGTAATTCCCCATCTCCATGCAAGGTATACACGATATGAGAATCCTTGTTTAGTTTTTTTGCTTGCGCAGCACCAATAGCAACAGATAGGCCTTGACCTAAAGAACCAGATGCAATACGAATTCCAGGCAAGCCTTCATGAGTTGTAGGATGTCCTTGTAACCTTGAATTTATTAAGCGGAAAGTATTTAATTCTTCCACTGGGAAAAAACCACTTCTTGCTAAAACGCTATAAAAAACCGGCGAAATATGCCCGTTGGATAAGAAGAAAAGATCTTCCCCTATTCCGTTCATATCAAAATCACTGTTATAATCCATAACCTCTTGATAAAGGGCTGTGAAAAATTCGGCGCAACCTAAAGATCCTCCAGGATGCCCTGAATTTACCTTATGAACTTGCCTTAAAATGTCCCGGCGAACCTGAGTGACAAAATCTTCTAATTCTTTTGTGTTTGGCATTGTTTGTTGTGTTGTTGTTTTTGAATTTAGCAAAAATAAGTTTTTATATACGCATCACAAAGCTAGAAGAAACCAGTTATCAACGATTTGTATGTAATAGCTAACAATTTTTAAAATCTTGGCTCTTTTATATGAATTTTACTTAAGTATCTTTGCAGCTATTTAAAATATACTATGAAGTTTAATCTTTTGGCCAAAGACCCTCAGAGCAATGCCCGGGCGGGAGAAATTACCACAGATCATGGCGTTATTGAGACCCCAATTTTTATGCCCGTTGGAACAGTGGGTTCTGTAAAAGGGGTGCATCAACGGGAATTAAAAGAAGATATCAATCCAGATGTTATTTTAGGAAATACCTACCACTTATACTTAAGGCCTCAAACAGGGATCTTAAAGAAAGCGGGTGGATTGCATAAATTCATGAATTGGGATAGAAATATCCTTACCGATAGTGGTGGGTACCAAGTATATTCGCTTTCAGAAAGAAGGAAGATCAAAGAGAACGGAGTAAAGTTCAAGTCCCATATAGATGGGTCTTATCATACGTTTACTCCAGAAAATGTAATGGAAATTCAGCGTGTAATTGGAGCCGATATTATTATGGCTTTTGATGAATGTACGCCGTACCCTTGCGATTATAAGTATGCAAAACGGTCTATGCACATGACGCATAGGTGGTTGGATAGATGTATTAGCCATTTGGAGAAAACTCCGTTTGAATATGATTATAGCCAAGCCTTTTTTCCAATTGTACAGGGAAGTACATATAAAGATCTTCGAAAACAATCTGCTGAATATATAGCATCTGTAGGAGCAGAGGGGAATGCAATTGGGGGATTATCTGTGGGGGAACCTGCTGAAGAAATGTATGCGATGACGGAAGTTGTGACCGCTGTATTGCCTGAAGATAAACCAAGATATCTAATGGGAGTGGGAACGCCAATCAATATTTTGGAAAATATCGCACTGGGAATAGATATGTTCGATTGTGTGATGCCCACCAGAAATGCAAGAAATGGGATGCTGTTTACGGCACATGGAACAATTAATATCAAGAACAACAAATGGCATGATGATTTCTCTCCAATAGATGATATGGCTATTACCTTTGTTGATACCGAATATTCCAAAGCCTATTTAAGGCACCTTTTTACGGTAAATGAATTACTTGGTAAACAAATTGCTACTATCCATAATTTAGGATTCTATCTTTGGTTGGTACGTGAGGCTAGAAAACATATCTTAGCCGGGGATTTCGCAAGCTGGAAAAATAAAATGGTGCAACAAATGAATAAGCGACTGTAAGTTGAAGATATTAGATTGGTACATACTTAAACGTTATTTAGGAACTTTCATCCTGATGCTTTTGTTGTTTATACCTATTGGGATTACTGTGAATCTTGCTGAAAAGATCGATAAGATCTTGGAAAATGAGGTTCCTTTTATAGAAGTTGCCGCCTATTATTTGGATTTTACGATCTATTTTGCAAACCTGCTATTTCCTTTATTCTTATTTCTATCGGTGATTTGGTTTACCTCTAAACTTGCCAATAATACAGAGATCATCGCTTTTTTGAGCAGTGGTGTTTCTTTCTGGCGTTTTTTAAGACCTTATTTAATAGGTGCGACCATAGTTTGTATAGGTGCCTTGGTATTAAGTATGTATTTGGCCCCAAACGCAAGTAAAGGTTTTAATGAATTTAAATACCAGTACCTCAAAAAAGGGACAGAGATCAAGGAAACGAGTGACGTATATAGACAGATAAATGACGATGAATATATCTACGCGAGTAACTTTCAGCCGAAATCGAAATCTGCCAGGAATTTCACCTTAGAGCATTTTGAAGGAAATAAAATGACATTCAAATTAAGCGCTTCCAGATTGCAGTACAACGAAGCAGATAGCACCTACACCTTAAGCAATTTCGATAAGAGGATTATAGGGGAAGAAGGGGATCAAATTTTTCATGAGCAGACCCTAGACACCATCTTGCCTTTTGAATTTGATGAATTAACTCCTGTTACTTATATAGCAGAAACCCTTAATTATAATGAGCTTAATGATTTTATTGAACAGGAGGGCAGGAGAGGTTCTGGAAATATGAATAGGTATCTGGTTGTGGCTTATAAAAGGTGGAGCTTACCCGTTTCAGCATTTATACTTACTATTATTGCCGTTGCTGTTTCTTCAATTAAAAGAAGAGGGGGAATGGGAGTAAGTCTGGCCTTAGGAATATCCCTAGCCTTTATTTTTATTTTCTTCGATAAGGTTTTTGGAACTTTGGCAGAACAATCTACTTTTTCACCATTGATCGCAGTTTGGTTTCCCAATGTGACCTTTGGAATTTTGGCTATTTATCTCTTGTTCAATGCCAAGCGATAAACTCAAAAGCTACCTCCATTTTCATCTAATAGTTTTTATTTGGGGATTTACTGCGGTTTTAGGGGCATTAATATCCCTAGATGCAGTTCCTTTGGTTTGGTACCGAATGTTGCTGGCAAGTGGTTTTATTTTTTTGTACATCAAATGGAAAAAGCGAAATCTCAAGGTTTCAAAACGAAAATTATTGGTATTAATAATCGCAGGCATAGTGATCGCCTTGCATTGGCTAACTTTTTTTGGTGCCATAAAAGTATCCAATGTATCAATTACTTTAGCGCTACTTTCCACAGGTGCTTTTTTTACTTCGATCCTTGAGCCCATTTTTTATAAACGCAAGTTTGTGGGTTATGAAATTCTGTTTGGGATATTCGTGATCGTAGGTTTATATATTATATTTCAGGTAGAAACAGAATATATTCTGGGGATTATCTTGGGCTTAACTTCAGCTTTCTTATCGGCTGTTTTTACTTTGATGAACGGGAAATTGATAAAGGATACGGCTCCTTCCGTGATCTCATTTTATGAATTGTTAACCGGAGTGGCCGCTATAAGTATTTATTTAGCTTTCATGTCCTTCAATAGTGGTGGAGATAAAGGGTTTAATCTTGCATTTTTTACGGTTTCTTCTGAAGATTGGTTGTATTTAATGGTTCTCGCATCTATTTGTACCGCTTATGCCTTTATTGCGGCAGTTGCGGTGATGAAACATTTAAGTCCGTACACGATCATGCTCACAATTAACTTGGAGCCTATCTACGGAATATTTTTGGCATTTTTAGTTTTTGGCAGTAAAGAGCAAATGAACCCACAATTCTATTATGGAGCCTTACTAATTCTTTCTACCGTGATCCTAAATGGGTATCTTAAAACAAAACGAAAAATTAATAAGATATCTTAGGAATTCTTCCTTTTAAAGTTTGTTATATTTGTAGGCTAATTAAAATAGAATAACTTAATATGGAATATTTGGATTTTGAATTACCCATTAAAGAGTTAGAGGAACAATACCAGAAAGCTTGTAATATAGGAGCAGAAAGTGATGTAGATGTTACTGCCACTTGTAAACAAATTGAAAAGAAACTAATAGAGACCAAAAAAGGCATCTATAAAAATCTTACGGCTTGGCAACGCGTTCAACTTTCAAGACACCCCAACAGACCCTATACCCTGGATTATATAAAAGCCATTTGTGGTGATACTTTTTTGGAACTTCATGGGGACAGAAATGTTAAGGACGATAAAGCCATGATTGGTGGTCTAGGTAAAATTGGTGACCAGAGTTTTATGTTTGTTGGTCAACAAAAAGGCTTTAATACCAAAACAAGACAATATCGCAATTTTGGAATGGCAAATCCTGAAGGGTATCGTAAAGCATTGCGCTTGATGAAATCTGCAGAGAAATTTGGAGTTCCAGTTGTAACCTTTGTAGATACTCCAGGGGCATATCCAGGATTGGAAGCAGAAGAAAGAGGGCAAGGGGAAGCAATTGCTAGGAATATATTGGAAATGACCCGCTTAAAAGTGCCAATTATTGTGGTAATTATAGGAGAAGGTGCTAGTGGTGGTGCATTGGGAATTGGAGTGGGAGATAAGGTACTCATGTTGGAAAACACTTGGTACTCTGTAATTTCTCCAGAATCATGTTCTTCTATATTATGGAGAAGTTGGGAGTATAAAGAGATAGCCGCAGATGCACTGAAGCTTACTGCTAAAGACATGAAAAAGCAAAAGCTGATAGATGAAATTGTAAAGGAACCATTAGGAGGAGCCCATACCAATAGGGAAGAAACTTTTAATACGGTAAAAGAATCAATTTTAACTGCTTTCGGGGAATTTCAAAACTTATCACCAAAAGATCTGGTTAATAAAAGAATGGATAAATATTCAAATATGGGTGTCTTTAAAGATTAGTTCTTTCTTAGTCACTCTTTCAAAAAATCCGGGGCGTCAGCTTCGGATTTTTTTGGCCTTATCAACAAAAATATCAAGTTATAAACAGGTAAAATGTTCATTACCTGTGTACTAAGTTGTCCTTCTTTAATTATGGATATCTTAACAATTTATTTACATTCGTAATATGGAAAAAGTCACAATCCCCCAAAATCTAAAATATGGACAAGGCAATGTAATAAACCTTGAGAAAGGTAAAATACCCCCACAAGCTGTTGATTTAGAGGAAGTTGTGCTTGGGGCCATGATGATCGACAAGAAAGGGGTAGATGAAATTATCGATATCCTACATGCTGATGTATTTTATAAAACGGCTCATAAGCACATCTATGAAGCCATCTATAAACTCTTCGAAAACACCGAGGCGATTGACTTATTAACCGTTTCCAATCAGTTGCGAAAGGATGGAAAATTGGATAAAGTGGGAGGAGAGTATTACTTGATTCAACTTACTCAAAAAGTATCTTCTTCGGCGCATATAGAATTCCATGCAAGGATCATTCTCCAAAAATATATTCAGCGAAGCTTGATTAAAATTTCAAATGAAATTATTGAGCAGTCTTACGACGAAAGTACCGATGTTTTTGATCTTTTGGATACGGCAGAGTCTAAATTATATGAAGTTACTCAGGGAAATATCAAGAGATCTTCAGAGACTGCACACAGTTTGGTGATTCAAGCAAAAAACAGGATTCAGGAAATTTCCAATAAAGAAGGCTTAAGCGGTGTACCGTCTGGCTTTGATAAACTGGATAAACTTACTTCTGGTTGGCAGCCAAGTGATTTAATTATTATTGCTGCTCGTCCGGGTATGGGTAAAACAGCCTTAACACTTTCCATGGCTCGAAATATTGCTGTGGGGCATAACCTTCCGGTAGCGTTCTTCTCCTTGGAGATGTCTGCGGTTCAATTGATAACCCGTTTAATTTCTTCTGAAACAGGATTGTCTTCAGAAAAATTAAGAACAGGAAATTTAGAGACCCATGAATGGGAGCAATTAAACGTAAAAGTAAAAGATCTTGAAAAAGCACCACTTTTCATTGACGATACTCCTTCTTTATCCATTTTTGACCTTAGGGCAAAGGCAAGAAGACTAGCTTCCCAACATGGTATAAAAATGATCATGATAGATTACTTGCAATTAATGACCGCTGGAAGTTCTGTAAAAGGAGGAAATAGGGAACAAGAAATATCCACTATTTCGAGAAACTTAAAAGCCTTGGCTAAAGAATTAGCAATCCCGGTAATTGCACTGTCACAACTTTCCCGTGCTGTGGAAACCCGTGGAGGAAGCAAAAGGCCATTATTGAGTGATTTAAGGGAATCTGGGGCGATAGAACAAGATGCCGATATTGTTTCCTTTATTTATAGACCAGAATATTACAAAATTGATGAATGGGATGATGAGGAACGTTCTCCAACAGCCGGACAGGGAGAATTTATTGTTGCCAAACACCGTAATGGTGGATTGGAAAGTATTCGTTTGAAATTTGTTGGACATCTTGGTAAATTTGATAACTTAGATGACTTTGACTCGCCATTTGGTGAATTTCACTCTAAAATGAATGATGGTGGAAATGACGATCCTTTTGGAGGAAAAAAGTTGCCCAGCCCTACGGCAGATGAAGCCTTTGGAAGTTCGATGAATGATGATTTAAATGAAGATGACAACGACGTGCCATTTTAAAAGAAAATTACATGACTACATTAAAGTAGTTGCCAAATCTTATATTAAACCAAAACCTACATGTTGTGTTGATAGTGTATTCTATTCCAACCAATATAGTTGCCAATTACCTTCCAGTATGAAAAATTTATTTTTTATACTGGTTTTTTTTATTACATCTTTTCAAATGCAAGCTTCCTGGATTTTGATTCCTATGGATGCTGAAACCCAAGAGAATCACTTAAAAGCATATGGAATCACCTATTTTGCCCTTCAAAACAATTTGAATGTACAGTGGTTGCTTAACTATAGGGGTGGTTCTTTTCTTATTTCAGATACAGAAACTCTAAAGAGGGAATGTAAAATTCGAGGTGTTTCTTTTGAAGTTTTAAGTGATTCAAGATCTGAATCTATATTGGAAGAAATTCAAAGCCCTTCCAGAAATATGGAAGCAGTTATTTTAGAAAAAGCTCCAAAAATAGCGGTTTATGCACCAACAGGGAATAAACCTTGGGACGATGCGGTAACGATGGTGTTGACTTACGCTGAAATTCCTTACGAAACTATTTACGATGAAGAGGTGTTGGGAGATGCCCTTATTTTATATGATTGGCTTCATTTACACCATGAAGATTTTACAGGACAATATGGAAAGTTTTATAGAAATTATAGAACTACTCCTTGGTATATAAAGGAAAAAGCAGATGCCGAAGCATTAGCCAATAAATTAGGGTACACGAAGGTTTCCGAAGAAAAACTGGCTGTTGCACTAAAGATCAAGGATTATGTGATTGGTGGAGGCTTTATGTTTGCCATGTGCAGTGCTACCGATAGTTTTGATATTGCCCTTGCAGCTGAAGGTGTGGATATAGCTGAACCTATGTTCGATGGAGATCCCAGCGAGCCTGGTTATCAGTCCAAGATCGATTATATGAATACTTTTGCTTTTACCGATTTTACTTTAGAGAGAAACCCGATGGTTTACGAGTTTTCCTCTATTGATATGACCGATAAAAGGCAAATAGCCATGAATACAGATTATTTTACTTTAATGGAGTTCTCTGCCAAATGGGATCCTATTCCAACCATGTTAAATCAGAACCATACCATGTTGGTTAAGGGTTTCATGGGACAAACCACGGCATTTAATAGAAGTACTATAAAATCCAATATTTTGGTTCTCGCTGAAAATAAATTAAATGAAGAAGCAAGATATATTCACGGAATTAAAGGTCGTGGTTTCTTTACTTTTTATGGAGGGCACGATCCAGAGGATTACCAGCATAGGGTAGGGGATCCCAAAACCGAACTGGAATTGCATCCCACTTCACCAGGTTATAGATTGATATTAAATAATGTGTTATTCCCAGCGGCCAAGAAAAAGAAACAGAAAACCTAGTTACACCCTCTTATTTGTCCTTCCAACGAAGGCGGAATCCCTTTTTTACAGGAAAATAGCTTCTATTCTTCAATCTGCGTCATTACTTTCAGAATGACATTCTCATTTTTCTCATACAATCCAAACCCATTGGGAGTTTTAGTATCTCAGTATATATTCTAGGATCACCTCGATTTACTAGGCTCAGTATGGCCTCTCAACTATGCTTAAGGTGAGGTAATAGTTATAATCAAAATATAAAAAACAAAAAAATCCTGAAAGATTATCTTCAGGATTTTTTAATCCCTCATCGAGGGCTTAATTTCCCGAGGCCTGCCCGTAATGTTCAGCCGGGCTTGCCCCGAGGTTCTTGATCAATAGTTTGGAAAGAATTACTTAGACGAAGTTTTTGCTCCTTTGTCTACTACAGGACGTTCTGCCCTATTGGCAATTTCCCATGCTGTCAAGAAAACCAAACGAGCCCGTTTTTCTAAAAGATCGTAATTTATTTTATCTGGAGTATCTGTCATTTTATGATAGTCGGCATGAACACCGTTAAAATAGAAGATAACTGGAATATCGTTTTTAGCGAAGTTATAGTGATCACTTCTGTAATAAAAACGGTTTGGGTCATTCTCATCATTATAAGTATAATCCAAGTCTAGTTTTGTGTACTTGGCATTTACTGCTTCACTTAACTTATGTAGATCTGTACTCAATTTATCGCTTCCTATAAGATACACATAGTTGTCCTTTTTTTTATGCACATCATCTGTTCTACCTATCATATCTATATTTAGGTTAGCAACAGTTTGAGAAAGAGCAAAAACGGGATTATCTGTATAATATTTAGAACCAATTAAGCCTTTTTCTTCTCCGGTTACATTCAAGAATAAAATAGAACGTTTAGGAGTGTATCCATCTTTTCTGGCGTTGGCAAAAGCTTCTGCGATTTCTAGGATTGCAACGGTACCGGACCCGTCGTCATCTGCTCCATTATAAATATTCCCTTTATCATCCATACCAAGGTGATCGTAATGAGAGGAAATCACTAAAATTTCATTTGGTTTTTCACTTCCTGCAATATATGCTAATACATTTTCAGAATCTTTCACATCTCCTCTAAACATGGAAGAAGGTACTTCCTGATAGTAATCGTCCCCACCTAAAGGGGATTGAACATTTAATAATTTATATTCTTTCTTTAAATATTCTGCTGCTTTCTTTTGGCCTGGCTCACCGGTTTCACGACCTTCAAAATCGTCGCTTGCAAAGATATAGAGATGTTCTTTTAATTCTTTAGAGGTAATGCTGTTAGCATACTCCATAGGATCTGCATTCTCTACCATTTTAGGTTGTTGTGCACCACATCCTAGTAAGGCCAATGCTATTGCACCAAAAAGTATATTTTTCATAAAGGTTTATTAATTAAAAATAAATTGCAAGATAAGGGAAATGTGAATATTTAGAAGATTTACATTTATAAATAAATACTAATACTTGAAGGATGGAGAATAATAGAGCTAATATGCTTATAGTCCTGAGAGTAAGGTCGATTCCCAGACAGATTTCATTCAAAATAAAAAATATAGAAAAAAGGAATAAATAGTTCATTATTTTAAAAAAAGCTCATTATATTTGCACCCGCAATCAAGGAATACTTGATGAGGCGCACTGGAGAATTGGCAGAGTGGTCGAATGCGGCAGTCTTGAAAACTGTTGAGGGTTACACCTCCGGGGGTTCGAATCCCTCATTCTCCGCGAAAAGTCCTACAAAAGGCACCAAAAACCCTGTAAATCATTGATTTACAGGGTTTTTAATTTTATATGATTTCATTTAATATCATATAATATCATCCTAAAAGGGGCTAATTCGGTGTCACTAAAATTCTCTTTCCAACTGACACCGAATTGCAGTTAAGTCGT
This sequence comes from Gillisia sp. Hel_I_86, assembly GCF_007827275.1. Classification (NCBI taxonomy): domain Bacteria; kingdom Pseudomonadati; phylum Bacteroidota; class Flavobacteriia; order Flavobacteriales; family Flavobacteriaceae; genus Gillisia; species Gillisia sp. Hel_I_86. The sequence continues at coordinate 2,698,559 of NZ_VISE01000001.1, forward strand.
TGATAAATAGATACTTAAAATCAAAACGATTTAAATAAAATTTACTAAATTGAAGAGAATTTAAAATCTATTCGGTGTCACATTCTCTTTCTCTTCTGTTTTACATTAAAAAAAGCAAAGCCGATGAGCACGGCAAAGCCAATATATACCTACGTCTAACCCTTGATGGTAAAAGGGCTGAATGCAGTATTCATAGAAAATTACGGATCAATCAATGGGACTCCAGAACTCAACGTGCTTTAGGCAATTTCCCACAAGCTCAAGAAATCAACCGAGAGACTAGCGTTATTAGAAACAGAATCTATTCCATTCAGCAACATTATCAGAGACAGGAAATAGATTATACGGCTTATGATCTGCGCGATATGTATTTAGGCAAGGACAAAACTAAAAAAATGCTTCTGGAAATCTTTCAAGAACATAATGACAAAGTTGATAGTCTTGTGGGTAAGGATTTCGCTGCCGGAACTGCAGAACGGTATCGTACGTGCAAAAAACACGTAGCAGCCTTCGTTAAGTCGAAATACAAGAAAAACGATATTCCGGTGCAGGAAGTTGATCATAAGTTCATCACTGGGCTTGAATACTATCTAAAAACCACACGCAAGTGTGCACACAACTCCGCAATCAAATACATCACAAATTTTAAAAAGATCATCCGGATTGCTCACGCAAATGATTGGATAGATAAAGACCCATTCTTGCATTGGAAGGCAAAACTCAAAATCGTAGAGCGTGAATTTCTGACAGAAGAAGAAATTCAAAAAGTTATAGAACTTGATTTAGAAATGGAACGCCTAGATCAGGTGCGCGATATTTTCCTGTCTTCCGCACTTTTTAAAAATCAGCTTGGGATGCATTGATTTTACTGGAATGAATTTTGAAAATGGGTGTTGCAAGCCTATTTTTGAGGATGTTTTTAAGAAAATTAAAGAATCGTTCTGGTAGTATATCGGTACAAATTATTTCCAAAGAAAGAGGGAAATACAAGGTTGTTAAGTCTATTGGCAGCAGTAGCAATGAGCAGGAGATCCAAAAACTTGTTTTTCTGGGAAAGCAGGAAATAGAAAGACTGGAGGCTCAGGGAAAATTGTTTGTTTCAGAAAATGACATTGTTGTTGAGCAGTTATTTGAAGCTTTGGGCAATGCCAGTATTAAAACCGCGGGCCCGGAAATTATTTTTGGAAAAATATATGACGGCATCGGTTTTAATGAGATCAATGAAGATCTGTTTCGCCATTTGGTGATTGCCAGATTGGCCTTTCCTTTGAGCAAATTAAAGACTATTGAATACCTGTACCGGTTTCAAGGTGTAAGGCTGGATATAGATGCTGTATATCGTTTCCTGGACAAGCTCAATGACCGTTTAAAAACACAGGTTGAGCAGATTTCTTTTGCACATACTTTAAAAGTTCTTGGAGGTAAGATCAGTATTGTCTTCTATGATATGACCACACTTTATTTTGAGGCCAGCGATGAGGATGATCTTAGAAAAGCAGGCTTCAGTAAGGATGGGAAGCATCAGAACCCCCAGATCTTTCTTGGTTTGTTGGTGGGGCTTGGAGGCTATGCTATTAGCTATGATATTTTCGAAGGCAATATTTATGAAGGGCATACTTTGATTCCATTCATAGAAAAAACAACAGCAAAATTTAATTTGGAAAAACCTGTGATTGTTGCCGATGCTGGCTTATTGTCAAATTCCAACATCTTGGCCCTTGAAGAAAAAGGTTACCAATATATCATTGGGGCAAGGTTAAAAAACGAACCAGAAAAAATAAAGAAACAGATACTGGCAAAAAAGCTTATCGATGGCCAGATGATCAAAATACCAAAGGCTGAAAAAACCCGTCTGATTGTTACCTATGCCAACAATCGAGCGGCAAAAGATGAGCACAACCGAAAAAGAGGATTGCAGCGCCTGGAAAAGCGGATAAAGTCTGGAAAGCTCACCAAATCCAACATCAACAATAAGGGTTACAATAAATATTTAAAAATGCAGGGGGATGTGACCATTGAAATTGATTATGAAAAATTCTGGAAAGACAACGCCTGGGATGGATTGAAAGGCTATGTAACCAATACAGAACTATCAGATAAACTCGTAGTCGAAAATTACAAAAATTTATGGCATATTGAAAAGGCCTTCAGAATGTCAAAGACCGATTTACGAATACGGCCCATTTACCACAGATTACGTCACCGGATCGAAGCCCATATCTGCATCTCATTTACGGCTTACAGTATCTATAAGGAATTGGAAAGGTTGCTGCACACAGAAAACTCTACTATATCACTAAGAAAAGCAGCAGAACTCACACATAATATATATCAAATAACTTATACCCTTCCTGATTCTAAACACACTAAATCAAAGCTCCTGAAAATGGATGATCAGCAGGCAGAATTATATCAAATCATCGAGAAAAATTTCTAGGGTGTTGCAACGCTGAAGACAGGAGAAGAAATTCAAAAAGTTATAGAACTTGATTTAGAAATGGAACGCCTAGATCAGGTGCGCGATATTTTTATTTTTTGTTGTTTCACTGGCCTCGCCTATGCTGATGTTAAGAAATTAAATCGAGGCGATATAAGTACTGGCACTGATGGCGAAGAATGGATTAAAACAAAACGCTCTAAAACCGACACTCGGAGTAATATCCCAATTTTGCCAATAGCTAAAACCATCATTGAGAAATACGAAAATAACGAGCTTTTGAAAGAAAAAGACTCCTTAGTAATCAAAAAATGAATGCATATATTAAAGAAATCGCCACGCTTGCAGGCATCAGCAAAAATCTGACCTTCCATTTGGCACGACATACTTTTGCTACCACTGTCACACTGACCAACGGAGTTCCCATAGAATCTGTAAGCAAAATGCTGGGACATACCAATCTTAAAACGACTCAGCACTATGCAAAGATTCTGGATATGAAAGTAAGCAAGGATATGGCAATTCTACGATCAAAATTTAAATAAGCGTTAAAGGGGGATCCCGTAGTTTTTGTCTCTGTTATCATATCTTCGCAGATTATCGAGATGGCCAGAAATTGGACTGGTGGATTCCTCTTTTATTTTAAAACCTTTCTCGACATAATTTTTAGCACTCTCTTTCCAGTTTATTATTTTAAGTCCCCTGCTAAGTGTCCAATTTTTAGCCTGATAATATGCATAGAACTTTTTTCCTTCCACAGCTGGCCAGTTATTTTCTTTAAAAAAATTTAAAACAACTAGTGTTAAGTTAATTATGATATGACGGTTATTATTTATATCTTGGCCTTAAAATAAGCCAATGATACACTACACCATCAAGTTGAGCCAAACGGAAGTTGAAGAGCTTAACGGAATTATTAGTAAAGGACGTCATACCTCTCAGGCCTTTCGCACCGCCTACATTTTGTTAAACTGCGATAAAGGGGAATTTTCCGATGATACCACGATAAAGAATGCGGAGATTACCAAAGTTCTCAAAATAGGTGAACGAACGATAGGCCGGGTAAAGAAGAAGTTCATTGAAGAAGGATTTGAAAGTGTTTTGGAACGACGTGTTTCAAGCCAGAATTACACAAAAAAGGTAGATGGGGATATTGAGGCTAAATTGGTTAAACTCTGTTGCAGTGAGCCCCCAGAAGGATTTTCGAAATGGTCATTGAGACTTTTGGCGGACAGGATGGTGGAATTGGAATATATCGATTACATATCGCACGTCACAGTGGGCCAGGTATTAAAAAAAACGAACTTAAGCCTTGGAAAGTAAAAGGCTGGGTCATTCCCCCAGAGCAGAGCAGTGAATTTGTAGCTAATATGGAATATGTGCTAGACGTATACAAAATGCCATACGATGAAGACTTTCCGGTTGTTTGCATGGACGAATCGCCCAAGCAGTTAATCCAAGAGGTAGCCTCAACGCCCATCAAGCCGGGACAGGAGGCCAGGATGGACTATGAGTACATCAGACATGGTATGGTAAATATTTTTATGGCCAATGAACCCTTGAAGGGTAAAAGGCTGGTTGAAATTACCCAGCGTAAAACAAAAACAGACTGGGCTAAATTTATCAAGAGAATAGCTGATGAGGTGTACCCACAGGCTAAAAAGATAAAACTGGTGATGGACAATTTCAAAACGCATGATGCATCGGCCTTTTATGAAACATTTGAACCGCAGGAAGCCAAAAGGCTCCGGGACAGGTTTGAATTTGTTTACACACCTAAGCACGGGAGCTGGCTGAACATGGCAGAAATAGAATTGCATGTACTCAATGGCCAATGCTTAAACCGTCATATTGCCAGCGAGAAGGAAATAAAATCAGAAGTGGATGCGTGGCAAAATCACAGAAACAACAAAACCTCAAAAATCAATTGGCAGTTTACAAATGACCAGGCACGTATAAAACTCAAAAGACTCTACCCGTCAATTACAACTTAACATAACACTAGTTCATTTTTTGGCCTTGCCAGTTTATTTAAGTTTTCTATTGTTTTATGTTTATAAGAAGGTACCAAATTTTGGCCTGGTGCTGGGATGCTGTTGGCCAATTTTTGACTATCTGAGCTAAAAAAAATGGACATCTGAACTTTTGAACCTCGAGCCGGATGATACGACGGATAGTATTGCAAATAGCTCCAATCATTCAGTTCTTTAAGATAATTGTGATAGGTTGTTTTTGATTTGATCTTTGCTTTTTCCATAACCCACTCCCTGTTTATAGTTATTGTCTTTTTGAAATATTCTCGATTCCATTTCTGAAAGAATGCCAGATACAACGTAATATGCCCCTGTTTAATCCTGTCATCATTATTGAAACGTTCAAATACGGCGTTAAGTTGAATTATATAATTAACCTTCTCCATTAGTCATTCATATTGGTGTTCAAATATTTTTTTTCACGAATGTGCACTTCCTTCTTTTCTTCTATATGTTTCTTTTCCAAAAGCAATTTCTTATTGGGTGGTTCTGTAGCTTGAAAAAGAGCTTGCATCATAGCTATGGTTGGTTTAGTTTGTGACTTTTCAATGTCTTTCATGATTGCGATCATTCCATTCATTCGCTTTTTGATCAGAATAGAAATCCTGTGTTCCAAAGTTTCCATCCGAGGTCCCAAAGTTTCCACTGGTGAAATTCCGTTTTCATCAAAAAAATCAATCATTAATAGTAATGTCATCGATTGGGATTTCGATAATAATTTACTAATTTTTCTAAATTTCATCGCGACAGATTTTTTGATTTTTAAAGTCTCAAATTCTTCTTTTTCATATCCTTTATCCATGGTTTTTAGTAAATTAATTGCCTGTTTACAGGGGTTAACAAATGTTTTTAGTAAAAAGCGGCATTTATGCTCAAAATTTTATAAAATAGAAAACCACGGAAACACCTATAAACACTAGGTTTGCAACAAATCGAATAACCGTAACATCGCTTCAGCGTGTTACCCTCTTGCTATTCGATTCCTTCATTTCATTTCAGGATCTTCATACTTTTCAACCAAGGCAGAAAAGCTATTTTAGGTACTTTTTAACACCATTATTTTTTAGTAATAAAGTGAAGTTAATTATTTATAAGTAACTGACAATCATTTAAATAAGCTAATTTCTATAATCATTTTGGATGGTTTATTTTAATGTAATTTGATATACTTTTTCTTTCTAAATCACATACTTATTATATCTTGAGCGTTTTCCTTTTCATTTGATATTGAATTCTATTTTATCATATAATTACCGATTTTATATGTAGCACAATGATACAGATTAGGGCTCATTTCAATCTTGTTCACTTACTTCCCATAGCGCCATCGCCGTTACCTTTTCGGTAACCAAAACTAAAATTATGAGCGAGTAAGAACTTATAAAAGTGAGCCTGTCCTGAGCGCAGTCGAATGGGCGAGCGAACGGTTATGCAGTTCGTCTCGGTCAGAATTTTAAACTTTGTGTAGAAAAGGTTATGGTAATCTTTTTGCAAGGCGAACGCGGTCGCTTTTTCTGCGACTGGGTTTAAGACATTGTAGTGAACCGCTTTTCTCGGAATAAAGCTTTGCGCGAAATGCAGAGGAATGGGGTGGAATGGGTTGTGATTACTATACCAATTTGACATTATGAGCCGATTAGGAATGCTATTCGGCTCAATTTTTGGGGTATTTTGAGGTGATTAGGTTATTTTTTTGTGAAATTTTTAATTAAGCTGTTCTTCAAATGCTTGTTCTACTAATTCGATAATATTATCTAATTCTGAAGCGTGACGTAAATTGACTTCTACATTACCGTTACCCCATCTACCTAAACCACTAATATCTCTACACAAGTTTTTAGGATCTTTGATATTCTCAAAATCCATATTTAAGGATAGACGTAATTTTGATTTTTGAGTACTACATCAACAAAGTTAGTTTGTGCCTTAAATGCTATGTATAGCTTCTTAAATTCAACTTTTGCTGTTGCATCAATATTAAATACTCTTTTCTCAAACAAGCGATATAAGTCTAACATTTCATTTTGTAAATACTCGTATTGTTCTATGGTATATTGAACTGTATCTCTTGTGCTTTCAGGTGCTTTGTACATTTCTAAAATATCAGCATCTATATAAGGTGATGGCCATACTTTTAATGCTCTTTGACCTAATTCTACTGCTCTATTATTGATTGCTTGTTCGTTCCAAATATCAGCTACTCTAACCGATTTATTTAGGAATAAAGGACTGTCATTAAAACCTCCTTCAATGGTCCTTTTATTGGTAAATGGCCTATCAGATAGTTCTGAATTATAAGCTGTTAATGAGAGATTGCCTAACGTATGTAAATACTTTTCTTTTACCAGTTTCCAATTCTCTCCTAATTCTTGTTGCCATTCAAGAGGTGTTTTTGGGTTTTGAGGTATAATGTGTTCTATGGTGTAGTTTTCTGAATTCACTAATTCCTTTCGCTTGAAATTCTCTAAGGATTCTAAAAGGTAGTTTCTTGATCTGAAATTATACACATCTTTTAATTGAATTTCTCTTGTAAATTCCGCATCATCTGGAAATCTTCTATATCCATCCATTAAAATAAATGCTGCCTTCACAGATTCTGCATAGGTTTCACTTTTAATATTCTTATAAAGTGTTGCAAATGTTTTGTTTAAACTGTTGGTAGGAATACCGCAAATGGCACGTCTAAAAACGTAGTTTTTAGTAAGGTGTAATATCTCTACAAATTCATCAAATGTTATTAGAGCATGTTTAAAAACGATTCACAAGAATCATTCGATTCTATTGAGGATAATCTGACAATTCTGCCACAATACCCAATATTCCTGACTTTCCGGTGTTTTTTCATAATCCTTGTCCAGTCGCCTGAAGAAATTGAAGATCCCGAAGGTCCTTTCGGTGACCCATCTCCACTTTACCGGGACAAAGCCTTTCGAGGATGGCGGGCATGACGAGATCTCCACTTCCAGCCCTATTACCGTCCTCTCGACCCACTCCATGAACACCTTCTTGTAGGCATGGTCGGCCAGTATCTTTTCCATCCGGTCCAGATAGCCCAACAGGGGCTCCACCACCCTCTCGGCCACCGCCCCGTCGGCCTGGTTCGCCGCGCCTACCACAACGCCCCATACCAGGCCGAGGGTATCGGTGATCGCGTGCCGTTTCCGTCCGTTTATCTTCTTGTTCCCGTCGATGCCCTTCGACTCCGAGGTCATCGGCCCCGCCTTGACGGACTGGCTGTCGATCGACAGCATACTGGGTGTTGCCCCCTTTCCCTGCCGCTTCCTCTCCATCATGTTCAGCCCTGCGTTCAGCCTTGAAAGGGTGCCGTCCCGGCCCCACTTCCTGAAATGGTAGTAGACGCTCTCCCATTTGGGAAAGCATTCCGGTAGGTTCCGCCATTGGCAGCCGGTGCGCAATATCCAAAGGATGGCGTCGGCAATGTCGCGCAACTTATAGTGGCCCTTGATTTTAACGGGAAGGAATTTTTTCATAATTTCCCACTGTTGGGCAGTCGATCGGGTGTATCTCGATTTCATAAACTCTGTTTTATTTGTGAACTACAAAGTTTATACTGCCCAACTTTTTTTACAAACTTTCACCCAAATTTGTTTTTAAACATGCTCTTAGCTCATTGTTGTAATCGCCATAAACTGCTAATAAGAATGGGTATGAAGTATCCATTCGTAATTTGGTAATTTCTTTGTATACAGATTTTAGGGTTTTATCTTCTTCTTTCTGTAAAGCAATCGCGACATAGTATTGAGAATATTCGTAAAGGCTTTTTACAATATTTTCTGTTCCTAATTTATCTTTATGGTTATTAAAATAGAGTTTAAAGGTATCATATACCTCTCCAATTTGAGTTTGCTCATCCCAACCTGAATTAAGTATTGCAGGCGTAATGAATTTCGCTTTTATATCAGATTCGGAAAAGTCTTTTTTATTCATCAAATTTTATTTTTTCAAGAATTTTCAAATTCCTATATACTTTTCATTTTTTAAATTTTCGCAATTACTTTATTCTTTAGCCATTCAAAAGCTTTTTCTTGATTATATGCTATTCCCGTTCTCAATAAAGCCTCCATATCTCCGGTGAAATTTGGGTCTTGCTCTTTTTCTTCAATATTTAGTAGAAACTCTTTTTGACTTGGCGGTCTATTTCCTGTTGAAAATGTTGTGTACTCTTTAAAGCATTTAATGATCTGCTCTATATTCAATTCCATTTTCAACCTTGAGTAATCCAAATCGAACAAATCCCTGCCTTTACTGCGTTGGTATAATGCTCGTAATTTTGTGCCCAGTAATTCATTGATATTATAAGTTCGGATATTGGCTTTCCCTTCAAACCAATCACTCTTTATTTCAAAAGGAAACTCTACCCAAGGCAACACGTTAAAATGCTCTTTACAGTTGATTTCCAATTTTAAGCGCAATCTAATTTCTTCATATTCAGAATTGAAACGATATAGTGCTTTTGCTCCGTGTCCTTTAACTTGTGTTTTTCTTGGTTCCTCAAAAAATGTGATTACTTCATTAAGACGTTGCATTATTGGTTTTATAGGACCTGGTTTTATTTGGACCAAATCTATATCTTCAGAATATCTTGGCGCTGGATTCAAATACAATTTGTGAAGGGCGGTATCGCCTCTAAAGGCTAAGTTTTCATTTAAGAATTCATCTGAAAAAATTTCTACCAATGCACGACTAATGACAAGGTCTTGTTCTACTTGATAAAACTGTTTCCAAGGTGCTTGTTCTTGCCATTTCGCTATATAAGGCTTCGGAATCATAAATCGCTCTCTATTTTTATATTCACATCCACTTTCCAATTATTATGAATGGCTCCAGGTCTCTCTTTTGATTTTGGACTCAATAACACCGGATAGTATTTTGATGTCTTTAAGTACTCTTTTATGGGATCGTACAAATTCGATTCAACTTGTAGTTCGTCTTCTAGCAAAAAACCCAAACGTTGTAAGGTGCTTTTGTGAGGATACCAACTAAGTAAGTCTTCTATATCTTGAACGTTTATTTCTTCTGACAGTTCTTCGAGAATGGCTAACATTCTATTGATACCTCCCAACTTGCTTTGATGATGGATTAAATCTACAGCTGTTAACGCTGGACTTGAAATTTTAAAAATACCTGCATCCGATTTTTTCTCTAAAATGTTTTTTGTTGGCCATTTTGAAGTTGTAAAAAAATGAATATCTATCGATGATTTTTTAATATTAGGGAATGACTTATCTGTCATTACATATTCCCGTTGCACTTGTTGATGTCCTGCGCCGTGAAACTTTGCAGCAGAATAAAAGCCTAAGTAATAATTACTATCCAAATAATCAAAAAGCTTATGTGCAAATAACTGCACAGGTAGCTGTTCTTGTTTGGAATATCTTGGTGGAATGATTAAATAAAACCCTTTTCTTAAGTTTACAATTTCCTTTTTGGCTACCAAACGTGAAAGCTCTTGCTTTAAAGCAGTATCAGTTTTATGACACTTTTTTACAAGTTCATCCCAAGAAAACGAGTATTCCTCAAAGGATTGTAGTTGCTTTATATAGTCTGAAATATCCACTTAAAAGTAAATTTTCGAGAAAGATACCATTTTACGGTAATTATCTCGTTATTCTACTATAAAAATTTTTAATTTTGCCAAAGGATTTCCATAAAGGCTATTAGTATCAATTTTATATGAAAACGCTCTTCATCTGTTCCGCAAACAAACAACGCTCAAAAACGGCTGAAGACTATTTGGCTTCAAAATATCCAGGGCACGAATTTCTAAGTGCAGGCACTAATATTAAAATTTGTAGAAAAGAAGGAACAACTGAACTGACTGAGGATTTATTAAAATGGGCCGACAAGGTCTATGTTATGGAAAAGAAACATTTAGACCAAATTAAGAAGCATACAGGCTCAAAGTATTACTCAAAAATTAAGGTGTTAGATATTCCAGATATCTACAAATACTATGATGCTGATTTGATCACGATTTTGGAAGAGAAGGTGTCTTTCTAAAACTACCTTTATAGTGGTAAAAAACTCCTAAAAAGCATCATATATACCATTATAATGGTTTTTTAACTTTCGTCCGATTTGAGATTGTTCAACTACATACCTTAGTAAACTTTCGAGAAAAACACTAAAAATTGGTACTTTACTCGAAAATTTACTAAAACTCGCTCTTAATAATTTTATTTGAACTCATTTATGTGGGTTTGTATACCTAACTCGCATAAATATCCCAAAACTCACAAATTTTTGTTAAAAAGGGGCTAATTCGGTGTCACTAATTTTAGAGGGTCGTTTTAAGTCCTGTAAAACCTCAAAAAATAAAAATTTGGATAGTTCCTCATTCTCCGCTGAAAAGCCCCGTAACACTAGTGTTTACGGGGCTTTGTTTTTAGGGGTGTTGAATTAGGTGTTGTTTATGAGGTTTTTAAATTATTTACTTTTAGAATTTTAAAGGTCGAAAGTGATTTATTGGAAATTTTTTATTGAAACTTAAATGCGGTGTTTTTATTATTGGATATATAATTAGAGCATGTTTAAAAACAAATTTGGGTGAAAGTTTGTAAAAAAAGTTGGGCAGTATAAACTTTGTAGTTCACAAATAAAACAGAGTTTATGAAATCGAGATACACCCGATCGACTGCCCAACAGTGGGAAATTATGAAAAAATTCCTTCCCGTTAAAATCAAGGGCCACTATAAGTTGCGCGACATTGCCGACGCCATCCTTTGGATATTTCGCACCGGCTGCCAATGGCGGAACCTACCGGAATGCTTTCCCAAATGGGAGAGTGTCTACTACCATTTCAGGAAGTGGGGCCGGGACGGCACCCTTTCAAGGCTGAACGCAGGGCTGAACATGATGGAGAGGAAGCGGCAGGGAAAGGGGGCAACGCCCAGTATGCTGTCGATCGACAGCCAGTCCGTCAAGGCGGGGCCGATGACCTCGGAGTCGAAGGGCATCGACGGGAACAAGAAGATAAAAGGACGGAAACGGCACGCGATCACCGATACCCTCGGCCTGGTATGGGGCGTTGTGGTAGGCGCGGCGAACCAGGCCGACGGGGCGGTGGCCGAGAGGGTGGTGGAGCCCCTGTTGGGCTATCTGGACCGGATGGAAAAGATACTGGCCGACCATGCCTACAAGAAGGTGTTCATGGAGTGGGTCGAGAGGACGGTAATAGGGCTGGAAGTGGAGATCTCGTCATGCCCGCCATCCTCGAAAGGCTTTGTCCCGGTAAAGTGGAGATGGGTCACCGAAAGGACCTTCGGGATCTTCAATTTCTTCAGGCGACTGGACAAGGATTATGAAAAAACACCGGAAAGTCAGGAATATTGGGTATTGTGGCAGAATTGTCAGATTATCCTCAATAGAATCGAATGATTCTTGTGAATCGTTTTTAAACATGCTCTTAATCATATAGCAATACACTCCTTTTTCCAACTAATATTTTTTGAATCATAATACTATGGAGAAATGTAACAATTTTCTACGTTATTTATTAGATGATAGCTTAGAAATTTTTGTTGGAAAATTTCACTTTTAATCTTATTAATTTTATTTAATTAACTCGAGTTTCCTATTATAATACTGTTTTTTCAAACTGAAATGCCATCACGAACAGGATAAGTTTGATGATGAACCCGTCCGCCGTCACCGCGTTTATATGTCTTGGCATCAACGCACAGATCTGGCTTATCGAGGTCTCTATCCTTTTTCTCATGTGTTCCTTTATAAAGGCCACCGCCTGGATGTCCTTCCGTTTTGAATTGGATTTCCTGCTGATTGCCAGGTCTACCTGTTCGACCTCCCTTAACATATCCTCGATCTCATAGTTGGGGTATGCGCTGTCCCCGTACAACGAGCTTTCGGGCGGCAGGTCGTGGTACATCCTTTTGAGGATCTGCGAGTCGTGCTCGGCACCTTGGACCAGGTACATCTCCACGGGGATACCCTCGGCGGTGGTCACCAACTTTATCTTGACGCCGTGGAAATGTTCCCGTTTGGAGGCGTTGCAGCCTCTGTACTCCTCCTCCCTGAAGAGCTTGCAACGGCTTATCCGAATATTGTGGCATGCCTTCACGGGAAAGGAATCGATGATGTATCTCATCTCGCAGCACATGTACTTGAATATCCTGCCTATGCGCAAAAGGATGAACATCAGGATTTCCTTCAACTTGTGCAGGCGTTTGGTGAAACCGCTCTTTTTCAGCACATGGTCGAAAACATGGCCGTCCATATAGTCGAGCGACATCGTCTGGTTGCCGCGGAAATAGAGGGCCGATACCAATGCGGTGGCAATGACCTGGCCGTCGGTGAATTTCCTGTTGTTGTGTTCGCTGTGGTTCATTCCTTTCAATAGGTCGTCGACCAAACAATAAATTGCTATAACTTTCTCCTGGAGCATTTTGAGATGTTTTTAAAGTTCACACCTTAAAATTACCAAACTCATTGTGCTCCTCCTTTTTAGGAAACTCGGGTTAAATATTTAACTCCATTCGGCTCATTAGAAAATGCTGCAAGAATTACAATTGACCTATTAACCTGAGTTCGATGTAAGAATATCAATTATTACTGTGTTTTTTGGGCAATAGAAAAGCGGAAATCTAGTATATTCAAGTATCTAAAAACCAAATATTCAACTAAAATTCCCGCCATGATTTCTAATGATAAAGTTACTGGAATTTTCTTTGACATCGATGAGGTCTGTAAGGTTTTTGAACCTGCTTTTACACAAAAACTTCTGGAGGACGGAAAAAAACGCAGAAAAATGACCTTCACGATGTCGATGGGCGAGATCCTCACCATTACGGTCATCTTTCAACTCAGCGGACACAGGACCTTCAAACACTTTTATCTTTTTTACGTTCAAAAGCATATGAAAGCCGAATTTCCTGATACTGTTTCCTATAATCGTTTTACTGAATTGATGCAGGCCAATATGCTACCACTTGTTCTATTTATGAAGACCTGTTGCCTGGGAGAGTGCACGGGGATCTCCTTTATCGATTCCACCCCCGTTAGGGTCTGCAAGAACAAGCGCATTGGTTCACACAAAGTCTTTGAGGGGATAGCAACCACCGCAAAGTCCACAGTTGGCTGGTTCCACGGTTTCAAGCTCCATATCATTGTGAACGATAAGGGGGAAATCCTGAATTTCGTTATCACCCAGGGAAATATGGACGACAGGGAACCTCTTAAAGAAGGGAACATATTGAAGGAGGTATTTGGAAGCCTATATGCAGATAAAGGATATATATCAAAGAATCTTACAGCGATGCTGTTTGATGACGGGCTGCACCTGGTCACCGGGATACGCAATAATATGAAAAACGTACTGATGACAATGAGGGACAAGATATTGCTGGGAAAACGTTCGGTAATAGGGACGATAAACGATCAGCTCAAGAATATTTGCCATGCCGAGCATTCAAGGCACAGAAGCTTTGGGAATTTTATAACCAATCTGGTGGCCAGCCTGATCGCCTACTCCTTCCAAGAGAAAAAACCAGGAATAAAGTTTGAAGAACAACCTCATGTGGGTAGTCAACTTGCATTATTCTGCTAAGTCCTTAGGTCGAACTCAGGTTATTAGAGAAAGGGATTACTGTTGTGATTATGTTAGAATATTCAAAATCTGGATTAGGATTTATATTAATTGGTTCGTTTTTAAAAGAATAACTTGGATATGTATCTACGGCACAAACTACAGATATTTTATGCGGATATTCAAAACATAAATAGTCTAATTCATCATAGACTTTGTGATTCAATCCATTTGTCTAGTAATTTTTTTGGCTTCAACAATAGCTAAATTGGTATTGTTGAATTTTAGAAGGTAATCCAAAAAACAATCTTTTTCCTCTCTTGTTCCCAAGTAGTTTTCTACCATCAGTAAAGTAGTATTCTCTAACAATATGAAGTGGTTCCCATTGATTGTCATTAAATTTTGGATCAATGAAATTTGCCCTTGTATCTTATTCTGAAATTGTTTTCCCCATCAATTTGTTTTTACTTTAAAAACATTCTAAAGTTTTCTCGTGTAATAATTTTCACTTCTGTATTGTAGGTCCCTGTAAACGTTCTAGGAATTTTCACCTTACTTTTTGCATTCCATTTTATTTCAAAACCAGTAATTGTTCCCGCTTCTTCCTCTACATAATCAATTTCTTGCTGCTGAACAGTTCTCCAAAAATAGCCTTTGGCTAGTGAGCCACTGTAAGCGTTTTTTTTCAATCGTTCTGAAATTAAAAAATTTTCCCAAAGATTACCTTTGTCCTGGCGCACTTCTAGAGGATTTAAATCACCAATAATCATATTTCTAACGCCTGTATCATAGAAGTATATTTTTTGATTGGTTTTAATTTCATTTCTTAAGTTCTTGCTGAAGCTTGGAAGTTTAAAAACCACATATGCTTGGCATAGCAAGTCAATATAATTGGAGACAGTTTTTTTATCTATACCTAACAATTGTGCTAATTCATTATAACTTACTTCACTTCCTATCTGAAAAGCCAAAGCACGTAATAATTTTTCAAGTATTTCTGGCTTGCGTATTCCACCATAACTTAGAAGATCCTTATATAAGTAGCTATCTGTAAGTTGTTTTAGGATTTCTTTTTCATCACCAAAATTATTAATGACATCTGGATACATCCCATAAATAACTCTTAGTTCTAATTGTTGTTCAGCTTTAAGATATCCAACATTCGATTCAAATTCGCCCCAAGAAATAGGGTAGAGCTGATATTCCCATTTTCTACCTGTAAGCGGTTCTTGTGTTTGGTTATTTAATTCGAAAGCAGATGAGCCACTCACAAGTAATTGAACAGATTTTAGTTGATCTGTAATTAATTTTAGTGTTAATCCTATATTATCTATGCGCTGTGCTTCATCTATAAACACAATTTTGTAGTTACCAATAATATTTTTGAGTTGTTCTAAATTCGGATTGGAAATTAATTTTCTGACAGTTGGATCATCACCATTTAAAAAGAGATATTCTTTTCCTTCCAATAACTTGTTGAAAAGTGTAGTTTTACCCACTTGTCGTGGACCAATTAACAGAATCGCTTTACCAGTACCAAAACGATTTATAATCTTCTCTTCTAAGTCTCTCTTGATCATAGTTAGGGATTGTAATCCCCAAATATAGCATTTTTCAGGGATTGTAATCCCCAATTTATAACTTAATTAGAGATAGATTAGGATCATTTCAATTTTTTTAAATGAAGATTTCTAATAAACTTTCACGTACTCAATTTCCCCTGCCCTAATATTATTATTCTCTGTAAGAGATAGAACATTGCCATTCTCAAAATAGATATTATTCTTATCTAATGTTCCTGTTGTACTCTTCGATTTTTTACGACCATTTTTCCATTGTCGTGCCTCTATTTGAAAATGATTTTCTTTGATATGTGTAATGAATATTGAGTCTGGATTTTTTGTTGATACTTCTCTCACGTATGTTCCTTCCAAACTCGAACTTTTATCGGAACAGGAAAACGTTATTATTGAAGTGAAAATGGTTAGGAATTTTATTAATTTATTTTCATACGTGTTTTATTAATGTATCATTCTGGGGGAAAATCCCTCGCCTTCAGGCGAAGACTTTAGTATCCCCAGAATAGTTATTGGTTAATAGTTATTCGTTATTGATGTGCTTCTTTTTTTAAGTATGCAATCTTTAGTCCCCTTTAGGCGATTTCAAACTCATCGGTCTTTAGCCGATGGTAGTTTAGTTATTTTTTTGGATTTCAGTTTCCATGGTACTAGCCCTGCTGAGAAAAGGCAGGAATGCTGACGCTCAATGTAGTCTAATGCTTCATTTCCAATCCAAAATCGTGAATGGCATCTGCCAAACCGAAATTCCATTATTCATTTGGTGCCGCTGCCTATGTTCTGATATTCTACAAATGCCTTTAGACCTGCACCCCCACTGTCCGTCACTTTTTTGACAACAAAACACAACATTCGGAAGTTGAACAGACTGCATAAACCGTTGCGCTTCTCTTTTCATATGTCATGATCAATTCCAAATATTGAAAATGTATTAGCAGCAAAACAAGCGAAAAGATAGGGTGCTATGGGAAGTAAATCTAAAATGGATCTTTAGAAACAAACAATATCTTTTGGTTCTGGCTTTGTGCACTGGAATTGGAATACGGCCATTTTGTTGTTCTTGGTTGTTAAGTTAATTGGTTGCTTGCGCCAGGATAATCAAGCGAAGACGATTTATTACAATCAATACGCGATGGGAAATATTCACTTCGAAAAATAATTAGTGATATTCCATTAGTCATTTGTTCAATTATATGTAAGGAGTACTGTAGAAACGCTTAAGAAGCACTTAAGGCTCAAAATAGCAACAATTTTGTTAAACTTTATATAAAAAAAACAGAATAAAAATGATTTTTGTCATCTAACTAAAGAAGGTTATTGCTTTTCTTTACATCATCAAACAATTAAACCGAAATCCATGAAGAGTATATCTTATTTCAGCAAAAAAAGTATTTTTAAATCTAGACTTGCTTTATTGGCATCTCTGATAATTTTATTAAGTATTTATTCCTGCAAGCCTGAGGAAGAAAAGACTGAAGATATGCGAACAGAAGCAAAGATCGAAGCGCATTTGACTTCACCACCATTTGTTCCCGCACCGGTGGGAGCCAGAAAGGCTGCTAAGCTTGTGGTGGATATGGAAATAGTTGAAAAAGTAGGAGAGATGACAGGTGGCGTAAAATATACCTACTGGACATTTGGAGGATCTGTACCTGGGAGTTTTATTAGGACCAGAGTGGGGGATGAGGTGGAATTTCATTTGAAGAACCATCCAGACAATAAACTCCCTCATAATATAGACCTGCATGCGGTAACAGGTCCTGGTGGAGGTGCTGAGTCCTCTTTTGTAGCTCCCGGTCAGGAAAAAGTATTTTCATTTAAAACCTTGAATCCAGGACTTTATGTTTATCACTGTGCGACCGCCCCTGTGGGTATGCACATTGCAAACGGGATGTATGGTTTGATCTTGGTAGAACCAAAAGGAGGTTTGCCTCCTGTAGATAAAGAATACTACGTTATGCAGGGGGATTTCTATACTGAAGGTGCTTATGGAAAACCAGGCCTTCAGCCTTTCAATATGCAGAAGGCCATAGATGAAAACCCAGATTATGTTGTTTTCAACGGTGCCGTAGGTTCTTTAAGCGGAGACAACGCCCTTACTGCCCAAGTTGGGGAAACTGTAAGGTTGTTTGTGGGGAATGGAGGACCTAACTTGGTATCCTCTTTCCACCTTATTGGGGAGATATTTGATAAAGTGTATTTAGAAGGAGGGAATATGATCAATGAGAATGTTCAAACCACCCTTGTCCCAGCCGGTGGTGCTGCAATAGTTGAATTTAAAGTGGATGTTCCAGGATCTTTTATCCTTGTGGACCACTCCATATTCCGGGCCTTTAACAAAGGTGCCCTCGGTGTGCTAAAGGTTGAAGGAAAGGAAAATGAAAAGGTATATTCCGGTACCCAGCTGGAAAAAACCTATTTACCGGAGGGTAGTACGATACAAGCGATGCCAGTTGCTGAAAAATCCACAGAGCCTGAAGTTGAGCAGGTAAAATCTTTGGAAGAACAAATGAAGCAGGGAAAACAAATTTATATGCAAACATGTTTTGCCTGTCACCAAGCAAATGGACAAGGTATTGCAGGCGCTTTCCCTCCTTTGGCAAATTCAGATTACCTGAACGAGGATACCAATAGGGCTATAAATGCAGTGATCCATGGGTTAACTGGGGAGATCACGGTAAATGGAGAAAAATATAATTCTGTTATGACAAGTCAAAACCTTACCGATGCGGAGATTGCAGATGTAATGACCTATATTTATAATAATTGGGGCAACAACAAAACGAAAGTTACCCCTGCCATGGTGAAGGCACAAAGGAAATAAAAAGCAAAAACCTCTGGGCAAGCCTGACCAGAAGCTACAGGCGAGCCCAAGAGGTATTTATCAATATAAATCGGTGACGAAAATTGTAAAAATTTGAAGTAGGCTTTTTAAATCAATGCCATTTAAGGCAGGCTTTGGAAGAGTAAACTCCTCAATGAGGGTTAAAAACAGCAAAAATGGGTAACCGAAAATTAATTTTGATGTTCCTAACTGTTATAGGGATTACAAGTTTGACCGGTTTTTCACAAGAGGTAACAGAAATGGCCCAGGTGAAAGGGGGATCTTATATCCCGCTTTACGGAACCGATTCTACAAAGGTAAAGGTGCAAAGTTTCCTTTTGGATATATACCCGGTAACCAATAAAGAGTTCCTGCAATTTGTGCAGGAAAACCCGAAGTGGAAAAAATCCAGGGCTATAAAAATTTTTGCAGATGAACGCTATTTGTACAACTGGGAAAGTGATGAGGGTTTCGATAAAAATATATCACCAGATTCCCCAGTTACAA
This sequence comes from Gillisia sp. Hel_I_86, assembly GCF_007827275.1. Taxonomy (NCBI): domain Bacteria; kingdom Pseudomonadati; phylum Bacteroidota; class Flavobacteriia; order Flavobacteriales; family Flavobacteriaceae; genus Gillisia; species Gillisia sp. Hel_I_86. The sequence goes on from NZ_VISE01000001.1 coordinate 2,717,499, forward strand.
ACGTTTCCTGGTTTGCTGCCAAAAACTACTGTGAGTGCCAGGGAAAACGATTGCCTACCATGGATGAATGGGAATATACCGCAATGGCAGATGAAGACACCCCAGATGCAAGGATTAAAGAAAGCTACAATCAAAAAATCCTTTCTTGGTACGAAAGTCCCGATTCCCATAAAAACAAGGTAGGAAGTACTTTCAAAAATTACTGGGGCATCTATGATATGCATGGTTTGGTTTGGGAATGGACCAGCGATTTCAACTCTGTCATGATTTCGGGGGAATCCAGGGCTGGTAGCGAAGCAGACAGGAATCTCTTTTGCGGAAGTGGGGCGTTAGGCGCATCTGATCTAATGAATTATGCGGCTTTTATGAGATATGCCTTTAGAGGAAGTATCAAAGCAACCTACTCCATCAAAAATTTGGGGTTCCGCTGTGCAAAGGATATAGAAAATTTATAATATGGCTGGTGTAAAGCCGACTCGACTCAGCATTAATCTAAAATAATCATAATTTGAAAAAGATATTGGTTTTGGCATTTTTAAGTGCTTTATTGGTAACCTCTTGTAATCAAAACACAGAGAAAAAGTCTGAAGAAATTGCAGAAGTAGAATCTGAAGAATTTTCTGAAATGTCTATTTACAACCTGCCCACAACCTGGACGACCCAAGATGGGGAAGATATAAAATTACACGACTTAGAGGGTGATGTTCTTGTAATGGTGATGATATACACCTCTTGTACCGCAGCGTGCCCAAGGTTGGTAGCAGATATGAGGAATATTGAAAAAGCACTGCCGGCAGAGGTCAAGCCTGAAGTGAAGATGATTTTTGTAAGCATAGATCCAGAAACAGATACCCCGGAAAGACTAAAAGCATTTGCAAAAGAGAACCTTTTGGACGAAGAACCTTGGATGTTTTTAAGGTCTTCAGAAGAAAATACACGGGAATTTGCTGCCGTTTTAGCTGTAAATTATAAACAAATTACCCCAATAGATTTTTCCCATTCCAATATCATCAGCGTGTTCAATAGAAAAGGTGAAATGGTTTTCCAACAGGAAGGGCTTGGAGTAAATTCTGACAACACCATAAAAAGTATCATCAAGACTGCTAAGAAAGGCTGATCCTTAGAAATGAAAAATTGTGTATTTCCTAATTGGGCTCTTCTATGGCACTTCTTTTATTTTGCATAGGAACTTGAAGGACCATTCCAAGTTAAGACCAAGGTTTTAATCCCTCATTGAGGGTTTAATTCCCCGAGGCTTGCCTCGAATTTTTAAAATTATTTTCCAATGCATGTATCGTGGGCTTGCCCCGAGGTTCTTGATTCTAAAAATTCCCATGAGGCGTGCCCGTACCATTAAGGTAGGCTCGCCCTGAGGTTCCCGATTCTTAATCGGAATATAGATTACGGATTTTACTTGTAAGAATGATGTTGCATTGGAACCCAATATCGAAGGTCAATATATTGGAATTTTTGAAAGAAATAGAACATTATCAACCCTTGAACTTATATTGAACAACGCAGGTTTTTCTGAAGAAAGCAATAGAACTGATTTTTATGCTATATACTTCGGCAATTTTTCAGACCAAACCAATTTCCTGAATTTTGATGATAACCAACTCCTTATTACAACTGAATTTGACATGTTGATTTGTAGGGAAAAAGCAGCGATAAATATACTTTCCTTAATGATAATTCTATTAATTCAATAAAATGACTAAATTAAAAAATGAGCCCCAAATTATTATTTTATAAAAATGGATTTTGAAGATAGTGATATTTATTATCAGGGTTTTTCGGTCGATGAACTTTTTATGAAAAACAATACTGCTATTGTAACTGGACGTGATGCATTCACCCTTAATTTCACAAAGGACGAATCAAAAAAATCTATAGAGAAATTCTTGTCTTTAGAAGATGAAGAGGCAAGAAGTTATTTTAATTTGGGAAATGATGCTCGTGATTGGAAAGTTTCTTTTGCCAAAAAGGACTTAGAAGCAAATTATCCATATAAGGGAATTTATTTAAAGTCGAGCCACCGACCTTTTGATGAAAGATGGACATTTTATACAGGTAATGCAAAAGGGTATCATAGTTGTCCAAAGAATGGCATAATGCATCATTTTTTAAGCGGTAGGAATTTAGCGCTTATTGTTTCAAAACAGGCAATTAGCGGGTTTAACCACATATTTATAACTATTAATATTTGTGATAAAAACTATATAGGTTCGGCAGCTCAATTTGGTGCAGGCAATGTTTTTCCATTGTACTTATATCCCGAAATCAACAAACAGCAAAATCTCCCAGAACACACCGAAAGAACACCGAATTTAAAGAAAGAAATTGTTGGCCAAATAGCAGAAAATTTAGGCTTGACCTTTATCGCTAAAAAAGAAGTTGAAGGTAATGTGTGTATGGCAAACAATGAAGACGTTCGACCAGATTTTAGGCAAACTTTCGCTCCAATCGATATTCTCGATTATATTTATGCTGTTTTGCATTCACATGCTTACAGGGAAAAATATAAGGAATCCCTGAAAATAGGTTTTCCAAGAGTTCCTTATCCAAAAAATACGGATTCATTTTGGAAACTGATAAAAGTGGGCGGGGAAATAAGGCAAATCCATTTGCTGGAATCCCGAAAAGTTGAGGATTACAATGCAAGCTATCCAAAAGATGGTAACAACCAAATAAAAACTAAAATTGCCGAAAAAGACTGGGAGTTATTTGATAAGGAAAACCAACTTGGTAGAATATGGATAAATGAAGATCAGTATTTTGATGACATTCCATTAATAGCTTGGGAGTTTTATATTGGTGGCTATCAACCTGCTCAAAAATGGTTAAAAGAGCGTAGAGGGCGCACGCTAGTGGTTGATGATATTTTACATTATCAAAAAATAATAGTTGCTTTACTTAAAACTGACCGAATTATGAAAGAAATGGATAAAATAGAAATTGAGTAAGCCAAGGCTAAATTTTAAAAGATAGTACCAGAGGAAGAAATATGTGAAAAATCAGGGAGAGCAAAAAGAATATAAAAAGCATATTCAAATCAGCTTAAATTATTTTGATGCCCCGAGGCAGAGGCATCGGGGTAGTTCATTATCTTTAGAAAATCATCAAAACCAGGACCTATATGTCCAGTAATTCAAGTTATGAATTTTTGGCAACATCTTCTACACGCTTAGCGGAATCTGCTTTATTCAAGCTCAACCTTACAATGCTATCTTCCACCGCGATAAGATCATGAGGTACATTAGCCTCCAACGCAAGTAAATCTCCCTTCTTTACCATATGAACTTCCTCGTTAACCCCAAACTCTATACTGCCTTCGAATATTTCCACAACGATGGGGAAGGGAGTCTGGTGTTTTTTCATGATTTGACCTTTTTTAAAGACAATTCTAATTTCCTTTCCGCTATTGGTATCCAATAATACTTTGATATTGGGGTTTTTTTCATTGTATTCAAGATCGTTGGTTAAAGATGCTGTTTTCATATTTTTCATATTTATTTATCATTGAAAAACCAGCGTCTTTGACGGTGGCTATGTTTTAAAGGTTTTGCCCATCTAAAACTTTTTAAGATGAGTAAATATAGAAAATTAACATATATGTATTACAAATGTGACTACCATGTTGTGTTCACACCTAAGTATCGCTTTCAGATACTTGAAGGCATGGTCAAATCATTAGTTGAGCATGATTTGCAAGTAATCAGTACATGGAAAGATGTAATGGTGTTAGAGATGAATGTACAAAAAGGCCACGTTCATCTAGTTTGTTCGATCCCTCCAAAAGTTTCAATATCAGAATATATGGGGGTTTTGAAAGGAAAGATTGCAATAAAACTTTTCAAAACTTATCCAAGTTTGAAACACAAGCCCTAGTGGGGCAATCATTTTTAGTCCAGAGGCTATTTTGTGAGCACAGTAGGGTTAGAGGAGGATATGATAAAACGGTATGTGAAATATCAAGAACATCACTGATGAGTCTTATGCCACTTTGGAGCTAAATCTGAAAATCGAAGCCACCGTCTTTAACGGTGGTTTTTTACTATTTGTTAAAACAAAGGGTAAATGAAATGTTTCACGAACATCGTTCTTTTAGGAAATAATAAAACGAAACGTTAAAACGAAACGTTAAAACGTAAAACCATTATGGTCATAATCCGTAATGGTTTTGCATACTATTGGTTTTGTCACATCAATACATCTAAGATTTGACGCACGTAAATTTTTAAGAATTTTTCCAGTAATGCGGATTGGTATCTTCAGAAACCTGGTTCCAATAATCGGGGGTTACCTTATGCCCATCAAAGGTTTTTAATTTACGCTCATAGACCCAAATCGTAGGATTAAAAACCATATGGGTTACTGCAACTGTATACAACTGTGGATCTTCTTCGGTTTTTCTTTTTTCTTCCTCAATAATTACTTCAAAGCCATTGTGTTCAAGCAATTTTTGCAAAAAATCTTTTCGGTTTTCTGTAACCTTCTTTTCAACAAAAGTTACCCTGATTTCACCTATACTTCCAAAAGAATGTTTTCCTTCCAATGCCATAACTTTTTATTTAAAAACAGCGCTTAGTTCATATATATAATCGTACAATGGGCTGTAAAGGCCTAATACTAAAATCCCTATCACGGTAATGATCAACCCTAACCGCATGTAGATCTTATTTTTGAAAAACGGAATGGGATGGTCATTCTGCCTTAAAAACATGGCCCTAATTACCAGCAAGTAATAATACAGGGAGATGGTAACGTTTACCACCGCCAGGAAAACCAGCAGATAATAGCCTTTACTGGCTGCTGCGGTATAGAGGAAGAATTTCCCAAAGAATCCCGCAACCGGGGGAATACCGGCCAGGGAGAATAAAGCAAGCATCATTATCATGCTTAATTTGGGATTGGTACGGTACAACCCATTATAGTCGTCCATGTTTTCTTTGCCTGTTTCCAGGGAAATTGCCTGTACCACTCCAAAGGCGGCAAGGTTTGAAAAAATGTAGATCAATACAAAATATACCACCGTAGCTGTGCCCAACTGGGTGCCGGTGATTAATCCAAGCAAGATAAAACCTGCCTGGGCTATGGATGAATAGGCCAGAAAACGTTTCATGTTTTGCTGGCGCAATGCAAATAAGTTACCGGTAAACATAGTAGCCAGGGCTATTACATAAATCAGGTTTTCCCAAACATGCATAAGGGGCTTTAATACGGTGAACAACAATATCATTAAAATGAACACCGCGGCCCCTTTTGAAATAACCGAAAGGTAAGAGGCTATGCTTATTGGAGCACCCTGGTAAACATCGGCGGTCCAAAAGTGGAAGGGGACCAGAGAAATTTTAAAGGCCAAGCCTGCAAAGAATAAGATAAATCCTAATATTGTCAGGTTATTGGAGGTTATCACTTCAATAATATCATTGAAATAGATAGAACCGGTGGTGGCGCACAGCATTGAAATCCCGAATAAGGATACACCCGAGGCGAGTGCTGCTGAGAGGATTAATTTTATACCGGCTTCACTGGAGCTTCTTTTTATGATTTCATAGGCGGCAAGGGCAGCTACAGGAAGGGTCGATAGCTCAAGGCCCAGGTAGAACATTAGGAAATCGCCTGCCGAAATCATAAAATACATGCCCAGTAAAGAACAGAAGAGCAGGATGAAAAATTCGGTGCCCCGGTTTTGCTTGACTATTTTTTCCTGCAGCCAGTCGGCAGATTGCAGTAAAAGGATAAACACGCCAATATTCAGGACATTTTTAAAGAAGTGGATAAGGTTATTGGTACGGAACATCCCTCCAAAGAGGCTGCTTTCATCAATGGACATAAAACCAAGGGCCGTATGGATCCCGAACAGGAAGATTGCAAGGTGTACAATGCCGTTTTTTTTATTATTGGGAATAAAAATTTCGGCTATGAGCAGTACTAATGCTATTATTAAAAGTAATATCTCGTGCCGCATGAGTAAAAAACTACTAAAATTCATTTTAGTTTTCTCTTTAAATTATAATACTCCTTGAATGAAAGGCTGTAAACTTTTCATAATCATTTCACTTAACCATAAAGGTGCAACTCCAATTCCTACTATCGGGATAAGCAATAATAGTATTCCTGTGGTTTCAAACCAGGTAGCTTTTGGCAGGTTCAGGTATTCGTTGTTTTTTACAGGTCCCATCAGCATAATTCCAACTACCCTCAAAATGTAAACTGCCGTAACCACAATGGCCGAAACCGAAATAATGGTGGCTATCCTGTAGAACATTCCTTCATTTTGAAATGCGCCCACAAAAATGTTCATTTCGGCAACAAATCCGCTAAAGCCGGGCAATCCCAGGGAAGCCAATCCGGCAATCACATAAATGACCGATATAAACGGGATGACCTTTAAAAGCCCTCCAAGTTTGGTAATATCGCGGGTATGGGTCCTGCTGTATATCATCCCAATCAAGGCAAAGAAAAGCGCGGTAATGAAACCGTGGGATAAAGATTGTAGGATAGCCCCGTTCCATGCGGTTTTATTCAACATCAACAAGGCGAACAAGACCAGCCCTAAGTGGCTTACCGAAGAATAGGCATTTATATATTTTAAGTCTGTTTGTCTTATTGCTGCAAAAGCACCGTAAATAACACCTGTGGCCGACAAGATGATAAAAAACCAGGACCATTCTATAGCCCCTAGTGGCAAAAGGAACATCGCTACCCTAAATACACCATACCCCCCCAGTTTCATTAATACCCCGGCATGTAGCATAGATACTGCGGTAGGGGCAGAGGAATGCCCATCGGGAGACCAGGTGTGGAAGGGAAATAAGGCACTAATGACCGCAAAGCCTATAAAGGTTAACGGGAAAAATAGTTTTTGAGCTTCAAAGGGGATATTTACTTTAGCAATTTCAAGGATGTTAAAAGTTAAAGCACCTCCATCTGCATTGGAATTAAAGTATATCCCCAATATACCCACCAGTAAGACCGCGGAAGCCCCCATTAACATTAAAGTGAGTTTCATAGCCGAATATTCCCTGGGACCGGAGCCCCAAATGCCAATTAATAAATACATGGGGATCACGGCAATTTCATAGAAAAGAAACAGAGTAAAAAGATCTATTGAAATAAAAACCCCATAAACCCCGGTGGAAAGAACGATTAAAGAAATAAAAAATTCTTTTGGTAGATCATCTATTTTCCAGGAAATGAAAACCCCTGCCAGCACTATGATGGAGGTGAGCAGGATCAAGGCTACCGAAATACCGTCGACCCCAATATGATAATGAATGTTGAACTCCTCAAACCAGACAAGGTCCCGGGTAAAAACCATGACACTATCGTTAATGGTTTTTTCCTTTAGATAGGCAAAAATCAGGTTTATGGCCATGGCAAGCTGTATGAGCCCGCCAAACATAGAGACCATTCGGGCCTGGATTAAGCCTTTTGTAAAGATCAACACGATCATAACAAGTACGGGAACTATGACAAAGAGTGATAAGATGTCCATATTCTTCTATAATTTAAAATAACAGGTTTCAAAACTCAAATAGACTCCAGATACAAGCCTTAAAACAAAAGACAGGATATTCATGTGCAACCAGATTTTCAGGATTTAACCTATTTTATTTTTTAATAATTGCTGAAAATATTTATTTCAATTCTGCTGACTCCTGATTTAATTCTTCGATAACTATTTTGTTTGAAACACCATGAGATTTGTCATTTGTTTTTTCTAATTGCTGGTCCATAAGTAAATAAACACCAGCGCCAGTACCACGACCCCTCCAATAAAACCAAAGGCATAGTCCTGGACTTTCCCAGATTGCAAAGCTTTTATTTTCTGTGAAACCACTACTGTTTTATTTCCAATGCCCTCCATGGTACCGTCTACATATTTTTTATCAAAGAAAGCGATGGGGGCAGAGATTCGTTTAAATATCAGTTTACGGGTTATAAAAAGATAGAGTTCATCAACGTAAAATTTGGCACTGGTCCATCGATAAAAGACACCAAAAGCATTTGCGAACCTGTTGGCCAGGTCATTTTCTTTTTTATAGAATACCCAGGCCAGTATAATTCCTATTAGTCCAACCCCAATGGCAATGGCAGCCAGGGGATAATTTAAGTGGGCTTCAAAGCCAGTTTTATCGGCTGTTACAAACTTGCTAAAAGGAATAAAGCCTACCCCTGCACTAAGTACTGCCAATATGATTAGCGGTAATGTCATAGAAGATGGGGGCTCATGGGGTGTATGCTTATAGTTGGTCTCTTTTCCCCAAAAAATCCCGAAATAAAGCCGGAACATGTAAAATGCGGTCAATCCGGCTACAAACACTCCAATTCCATAAATAAAGAGGTTGTTCTCAAAAGCCGCCACCAAAATTTCATCTTTGCTCCAAAATCCCGCCAGTGGTGGAACCCCGGAAATAGCCAAAGCTGCTATTAAAAAAGTGATATTGGTAATGGGCATATATTTCCTGAGGCCGCCCATATCTTTTAAATAATTGCTATGGACCGCATGGATTACCGAGCCTGCCCCAAGGAATAGTAAAGCTTTAAACATGGCGTGGGTAAACAGGTGGAACATGGAAGCCATATAACCAACCCCTTCATGCCCGTCGAAACCCGATACCCCTAAAGCCATCATCATGTAGCCCAGTTGTGACATGGTAGAAAAGGCCAGTACCCGTTTAATATCGGTTTGGGTAATGGCTATTATTGCTGCGAACAATGCTGAAAAGGCACCTATATAAGCCACAATTTGCAAGGCAAAGCCTTCTTCAACCATAAAATACATGGGGAATAGGCGGGCTACCAAATAAACTCCGGCCACTACCATGGTAGCGGCGTGAATTAAGGCAGAAACAGGCGTGGGGCCTTCCATGGCGTCCGGCAACCAAATATGTAAGGGGAACATGGCCGATTTTCCGGCCCCTCCTATAAAGATTAAAATTAATGCCCAGGTAATAACCGATAACCCCATAAAGGAAGTAGAAGCCCAGTTTAAAATGGCAGTGCCTTCAGGATTATTTAAAGTTTCAAAATCGAAGGTGCCGGTATAAAATCCAATTATAAGAATGCCTATCAAAAATCCGAAATCGGCAAACCTGGTCACTATAAAGGCTTTTTTTGCGGCTGCAACCGCTGAGTTTTTGGTGTAGTAATATCCAATTAACAAAAATGAAGAAACCCCTACCAGTTCCCAGAAGATATATAGCTGAAAAAGATTGGTAGCTAACACCAATCCGTACATAGAAAAAGTAAATAATCCCAGAAAGGCAAAGAATTTTGTATAACCTTCGTCATCTTTCATATAGCCCCTGCTGTAAATATGTACCATTAAGGAGACGGTAGATACCACGATAAGCATCATTACAGAAATAGGGTCTATAAGGATTCCCATATCTATATGTAGCGTATCGGTAAAGTTCAGCCAGAGCATTTTTTCAACGAAGGTTTGATATGCACCATTTACTTTCCCCTGAACAAAAAAATACTCATATGCGGAATAAAAAGAAAGTATGGTAGAAATGGCCAGTCCCGATACCCCCATGGAGCCCGAGACGGCCGGTTTGATTTTTTTATTGAAAATTCCCAGTACCAAAAACAGCGCTAAGGGAATTAATGGAATTAAGAGGATATAACTTAAGTTCATAACGTCAAATATTAGTACTTCATCGTTTCAGTGTCCTTAACTTCTACAGAGTTTATTTGCCGGTAAAGGTTGATTATGATGGATACTGCCAGGGCAGTTTCGGCTGCGGCTACGGCTATGATAAAAATGGAATACACGACCCCTTGCAGCACATCGGGGTACAGGTATTTATTAATTACCACAAAATTTATTGCTGAAGCATTCAGGATCAGTTCTACCGAAATTAAAATGGAAATCAGGTTTGTTCGTGTTATAAATCCGTAAACCCCAATAAAAAACAAAATAGAGGTTACAGTAAGGATTTCGGCAATGCTAATTCCGGGTATCATATTGTTAACTTTTAATTATTGTATTGAATATCATTATCTATGGTTTTAAACCAGTAATTAACTTTCCAGAACTTTTTCTTTTTCCGGTTTGGATATATTTTCGGTTTTATCCCTGGTAACCTTTCCGCCCTTGGCTATTACAATTGCTCCAATCATTGTAGCCAGCAACAACACGCTTATTACTTCAAAAGGGAGTATAAAGCCCCCCTCCCCATAGTTTAATAATTTAAACCCAATATCAGCGGTAGTGGTGGTCACTGAATTAGGAACCGCCTGAAAAGGATGCGTATAGATGGTCGTTAAGAAAACTGCCAAGCCAATTAAACAGGTAAGTGCCGCCATGATCCGTTTGGATTTTTTGGCCATTTCCAGCTCCATCTCTATATGGTGCACCAGTAAAACCGAAAATATGATAAGTACGATAATACCCCCGGCATAGACCGTAAGCTGGATGGCTGCCAGAAAATTGTAATCGGCCATAAAATATAAGCCTGCAATTCCAATAAGCACAAACAGCAGATAAATCACAGACCGGAGCATTTTTCGGCTGGTAACAGAGGCAATTGCTGAAACCACCATGATAAGTGCTAAAACATAAAAAACAATTTTTTCCATAAGCTTAATCTTCTATACCTGCTTTTACTTTGGATCCCGGTTTGTTTAAAACCCTGGTAAGCTGGGTCCTGTCATACACCGAATTTTCATAATTCTGTGCCCATTTAATCGCATCGGTGGGGCAAGCTTCAATACATAAGCCGCACATGGTGCACATGCCCAAATGATAAATGTGCTTGTCTATCTTTTTTTTCTTTTTACCTGTGTCCTCATCTATAGCACGGTCCCAGATAATTTCAATAGTGCCGTTAGGACAGGCAATTTCACATTTCTGGCAACCAGTGCACTGGTGTTCATTTTTTTCGTCATGGGGCATTACTACTTCCCCACGAAAACGTTCAAACATTTTTAAGGTGTCCCGGTTGTCTGGATATTGTTGGGTAATTGCCCCTTTTCTGGAATTAAGGAAATATTTTCCCGTAACGCTCATTCCGGTGAGCAGTGTTTTTATTCCGTTGTATATCTCTGATAAATAACTCATAATTTCTAGAATTGAATAGTGAAATTAAGCCATACAATTACCGCCATGATTACAATGTTTACCAGATTGATGGGCAGCAAATACTTCCATTCCAGGGTAAGCAGCTGGTCTACTCTTAACCTTGGGAAGGTCCACCTAAACCACATCATTAAAAATACCAGCACAAAGGTTTTTGCCAGGAACCAGAAAACACCCAACCAGGGTATAGATTGGGTAATGCCAAAAGGGGAAAGCCATCCCCCAAAGAAAACGGTGGTGGCAATTGCCGCAATTATAAACATGTTGATGAATTCTGCTAAAAAGAAATAGGCGAATTTCATCCCTGAATATTCGGTATGGAACCCTGCGCCCAGTTCAGATTCGGCTTCAACCATATCAAAAGGGGCTCGGTTGGTTTCGGCGGTTCCGGCAATCATATAAATCATAAAGGCAATAATGGCGGGAATATGCCCCTGCACAATCAACCATCCGTTTTTTTGAACCTCTATGATCTCTGAAAGTTGTAGGCTTCCGGTGATTAAGATCATGGTAAGCAGGGAAAGACCTATGGAAAGTTCATAACTTATAGTTTGAACACCACTTCTCATGGCACCTATCAAAGCGAATTTATTATTACTGCTCCAGCCCCCGAGAAGGATACCTATAACCCCTACCGATGAAATTGCGATGAGGAAGAAAATACCAATATTAATATCGAATGCTTGTAGATCCTTGGTAAATGGAAACACGGCCAGTGCCATTAATGAAGAAATAATGACAAAGTAAGGAGCTAAATTGTATAAAAATTTATCGGCTTTTACGGTGCCTGTAAGCTCCTTGGACACAAGTTTTAAAGCATCGGCCATGGTTTGCAACAACCCATGAAAACCAACCCTGTTTGGCCCAATCCTTAATTGAAACCAAGCGGCTACTTTTCTTTCCATTAAAACCAGATATAAGCCCAGAACAGCAAAAAGGGTCAGATAAGCTAGGGCAATCAATGCCATTTCTATAATACCAACGGCCATTGCCGGCATGATATTTAGAAGCCAGTTGTGAATATTGTTTGCTATACTTAAAGGTATATTCATTGCATTAATTTTAACGGTCTATATCGGGTATTACGAGATCCAAGGTTGCCATGGTAGCCACCAAGTCACCAATTTTCCCCCCTATGCTAATGTGGTTCAACAATGAAAGGTTAGAGAGGCCAGGCGATCTAAATTTCATGCGATACGGATTTTTTGTCCCAGTACTAATTATGTAAACTCCAAGCTCTCCCCTTGCTGTTTCCACTTTTTGATAAAATTCCCCTTTCGGTAATTTTATTACGGCATTGGTGGGAACTTGATAATCCCCTTCCGGAATTTTATCTATCAATTGTTCTATTATAGACATGGATTCCCACATTTCCTGGATACGTACCTGGTAACGGGCAAAACAATCGCCTTCCGTCTTAATGGCTTCATTAAAAGTGACCTTATCAATTGCACTGTAGGGATGGTGTTTTCTCACATCGCAGGAATAGTTGGATCCCCTTCCAACCGGGCCCGAAGCCCCAAATGATATGGCATCTTCGCGGGTTAATACCCCCACACCTTTGGTGCGTTTCTGAAAAATCACATTTCCGGTCAATAGGCGGTCATATTCGGGTAATTTGATCCTGAAATGCGTTATAAATTCCTTGACCCTTTTTACGAAATTAGGATGAACATCATGCATTAATCCCCCGGGAATATTGTAGTTCATGGTTAAGCGGGCCCCGCAGGTTTCCTCGAAGATATCGTTGATCATTTCCCGGTCCCTGAACCCATAAAAATAAGTGGTAAGGGCACCTACATCCATCCCCATAACTCCCCACCACAGGGTGTGTGAAGCAATACGGGTTAACTCGCCAATAATGGTCCTTATTACTTTTACCCTATCGGGAACTTCAAGTTCCAGGGCGTTTTCTACTGTTAAGCAAACAGCCTCGTTATTGATATGTGACGATAAATAATCCATCCGGTCTGTTAGATGAACAATTTGCTGATAGCTGTCCCGTTCGCACATTTTTTCAATCGAACGGTGTATATATCCCAGGTCTGGCTCTACTTTTTTTATAATCTCCCCATCTATGGTTAACAGGAGGCGAAGCACACCGTGCGTTGCAGGGTGTTGTGGCCCCATGTTAATGAAGTATTCTTCAGATTTAAAGTTGTTATTGACAATCGTTGTTTCCATATTCCATTATTTAACGACCATATTAACTTCATCTACATAATCTTTTCTTAGCGGAAAGCCTTCCCACTCATCGGTAAGGAAGAGCCTTTTTAAGTTAGGATGGCTATTGAATTTTATTCCGAAGAAATCATAGACCTCCCGTTCATGGAAATTGGCAGTAGCCCAGATATCCTGAACCGAATCCACTTCAGGATTTTCACGATCTTCAGTGAGGGTTTTTACAACAAGGATATGCCTGTGGACAGTAGATTCTAAGTGATAAACCACACCTAATTCTTTTCCCCAGTCAACCCCGGTTAAACAGAATAAATAATCTAAATGGGTTCCTTTATTGTGTTTTAAGCTCCACATGAGTTCGTGGAGATAGTCTGGGTGGATGCTTATATTTAAAAATTGGGAGCCTTCTTCTGAGAATTCAAGTTTTACAGCACCTGGATCTGAAAACCAGCCGCCTATATGTTTTTGTAATGCTTCGTTAGTCATAGCTTTCGGGTTTTAAAGTCCTTCATCAAAGCCTTCTACAGGGTTCTTTTTATGCTTCATGCTTTCGGTCCTTATTTTTTCCTGCAGCATTAACATACCTTCCAGTAAAGCTTCGGGACGGGGGGGGCATCCCGGCACATAAACATCTACCGGGATCACATGGTCAGCACCTTTTACCACCGAATAGGAGTTGTAAAAAAAAGGGCCTCCGGAAATTGCACACGCGCCCATGGCGATTACGTATTTGGGTTCAGCCATCTGGTCGTAGAGGCGCCTTAATACCGGGGCCATTTTATTCACAATGGTTCCGGCAATAATTATCAAATCGGCTTGCCTTGGGGAGGGGCGGGCGACTTCAAAACCAAACCTGGAATAATCATGGCGGGCAGCCCCTGTTTGCATCATTTCTATGGCACAGCAGCTGGTTCCAAAATAAAGGGACCAAAGCGAATTTGAACGCCCCCAATTAATGATTTTATCCAGTGAAGTGACAATTACATTTGCCCCGTTTCCTGCCGGAATTACTTTTCCCGGGAAACCTTCAGGCGTCTTATTGTTGTTGTCTACTCCCATTTTAATGCTCCTTTTTTCCATGCGTAAACCAGTCCTAATCCTAGTATGAGCAGGAAGATGATTATTTCAACCAAAGCAACGACGCCCACTTCTTGGTAAACCACCGCCCAAGGAAATAAAAATGCGACTTCCACATCAAAGATTAAAAACAAGATGGCGAATAAATAATAACCTACTTTAAACTGAACCCAGGTAGGCCCAATGGTTTCCATACCACTTTCATAAGGTTCCCGCTTTTGAGAATTATCGGATTTTGGTGAAATTAAATTTGACAGAAAGTTCGCACCGGCTACTAAAACCACCCCGGCAATAAGGAATACTATAAGTGCTTCTGATCCCATATTTTTATAGACTTAACATGTTTAAAATTAAAAGTATTTAGGATTTTAATTACTGATAAAAATCAGTTATTTCCTTATTTTACCTCATAAGTTTCCCCTGAAAAGAACAGATCATCTGTTTTTCTGAAACTGGAATTTGCTTTAACTTCTGCGGTCAGTGCATCTTCCCTTTCTTCTAGGGTTACATCGTTAAAACTTCTAATTATTCCGGTTACTAAAGGGTATTCCAGCCTCACCAGCATTTGGTGAAGGGTAGGGTCTTTTTCTTTGGCATCATGGACAAGAAAATCTTCTTGGGTAATTCCGTTTTCTCCAATAGTGGCCACTTGCAGTTTTAAGCCGTTTAGCACAAGACCTTTATTCCGGTTTTTTCCGAATAACATAGGTTTACCGTGTTCCACGAAAAGTTGTTTGTCCTCTCGAACAGATTTATCGGTATATTTCACATAGCAACCATCGTTAAAGATTACACAGTTTTGAAGTACTTCTACCAAAGAGGTGCCTTTAAATTTTTCAGCTTGGATAAAGATATCGGTCATTTCTTTGGGTGAATTTCCCCCAACCCTGGCAAAAAATCTTGCTTGGGCCCCTAAGGCCAGTTCTCCGGGAGTAAATGGTGGCTGGGTATTTCCGTAAGGAGACGATTTTGTTTTTTGGCCCACTAGCGAGGTTGGAGAAAACTGCCCCTTGGTCAAGCCGTAAATTTCGTTATTAAAAAGGATAATATTAAGGTTTATATTCCTTCGCAATACATGTATAAAATGGTTTCCTCCAATGGCCATGCTATCTCCATCCCCGGTAATAACCCATACGCTCAGTTGGGGATTTGCCAGTTTCACGCCAGAGGCTATCGCGGGAGCCCTGCCATGGATACCATGCATTCCATAGGTGTCCATATAGTATGGAAAACGGGAAGAACAGCCTATTCCCGAAATAAAGACCACATCTTCTTTTTTCACGCCAACTTCAGGAAGGGCTTTTTGTACCGAACGCAGAATAACATAGTCATCACAGCCCGGGCACCATCTTACCTCCTGGTCATTTGCAAAATCTTTATACGTATATTTTTTTACAGCTGTTTCCATAATTATTGGGCTAATTGTTTAAATTTTTCAATGAGTTCATCGTTGGCAAAGGGTAAGCCCTGTATTTTATTGAATTGTAAAAATTCAATTCCGCTAAAGTTCATTCTTAAAATGTTCACAAATTGACCGTTGTTCAATTCGCAAACAATAACTTTCTTGAATTTACTTAGGATTTCCCCTGTGTTCTTTGGCAGCGGATTAATGTAGTTGAAATGTGCGAAGCCAATATTTTCGTATCCTTCTTCATTTAAATGTTTTACGGCCGAATATAGGGAGCCGAAGGTTCCTCCCCAACCAATTACCAAGAGTTCACCTTGGTTGGCGAATGAAGTTGTTAGAATGGGAATATTATTTTGAACGCGCTTAATTTTTTCGGCCCGGGTCCAAGTCATTACTTCATGGTTCCCAGGAACGTGCGAAACATCTCCCGTTATATGGTCTTTCTCAAGGCCTCCAACCCTATGCTCTAATCCAGGGGTACCCGGAATGGCCCAATTTCTGGCAAGGCTATCCTCATCACGATCATAAGGATGCCAGTTTTCTTTAGCCTCCTTGATAATATGATTTTTTATTTCCGGTAGGTCTGCAATACTTTTTATCTTCCATGGAGCCGAGCCGTTTGCTATATAACCATCGGTCAACAAAATTACAGGGGTCATATGCTCCAGGGCAAGTTTTGAGGCCTGGTATGCATAATCAAAACAATTGGCGGGTGTACTGGCGGCAATCACTATTACGGGGCTTTCCCCGTTTCTGCCATACATGGCCTGTAAAAGGTCGGATTGTTCCGTTTTTGTGGGTAAGCCCGTAGAAGGTCCGCCGCGTTGAACGTTTACTACTACAAGCGGCAATTCTATCATCATGGCCAATCCCAATGCTTCCCCTTTTAAAGCGAGCCCCGGACCTGAAGTGGTCGTGATGGCCAGATCACCGGCAAAAGAAGCTCCTATTGCCGAGGAAATACCTGCTATTTCATCTTCGGCCTGGAACGCCTTCACACCAAAGTGCTTATGCTTAACAAGCTCATGGAGAATATCCGTAGCCGGGGTGATGGGGTAGGAGCCTAAGAATAATTCTAGTCCCGATTTTTCGGCGGCTGCGAGAAAACCCCAGGCAGTAGCCGTATTCCCCATAATAATCCTATAGGTACCGGGCGCCATTTTTGCGGGGGAAATAGAATAGGCATTAGGTATAAGTTCCAAGGTTTCAGCAAAAAAATACCCTGCATTTAATACTTTGGTATTGGCTTCAATGATGTGCGGGATGGATTTGAACTTTTTATTAAAAAAATCGATAGTATGGTCTTTAGACCGGTTGTACATCCAATACACCATGCCCAGGGCAAACATGTTCTTGCTTCGGGTAATGCTTTTATTGTCCAAGCCCTCAATGCCTTTTAAAGCTTCTTTTGTAAGGGTAGTCATATCCACTTCAATAACACGATAGTTTTCAAGGCTGCCATCCTCAAGGGGATTGGTTGTATATTGTGCTTTCTCTAAATTCTTTTTATTAAAAGAATCGGCATCCACTATAACGGTATGCCCTGGTTTTACCGCATATAAATTGGTTTTTAAACCAGCGGGATTCATTGCAACCAGCAAATCAACATTATCTCCCGGTGTGCTCACTTCCACGCTTCCAATATGTACCTGAAAGCCTGAGACCCCATATAAACTGCCCTGAGGAGCCCTGATCTCTGAGGGGTAATTAGGGAAAGTTGCAACATCGTTTCCAAACATGGCGGAAGTATCGGAAAACTGGGTCCCAGTTAACTGCATACCGTCGCCTGAATCACCAACAAACCTGATAACTACAGCTTTTAGAGATTCAGGAAGCTTCCCTTGATTGTTTATTATCTTTTCTGTAATCATAATCTTTAATTAAGATTTATATCCTTCAAATATAATTTTACACTTTATAATGAAATATGATAATCGTCATATTATAGAAGCTTAAATGACTTTAATTTTATTTCATTATAATCAATAAAACAAGGTAAAATGGCTCTAATCATAACAGACGAGTGCATCAATTGCGATGCTTGTATTTCAGAATGTCCAAATAATGCAATTTATGAACCGGACCAGGAATGGTCTTATTCAGACGAAACTTCTTTAAGTGGTATGGTAACAACCCCAAATGGGAAGGATGTTGATGCCGATGCTGAAAACGAACCTATTTCGGATGAATTTTATTTTATTGTGGCCGATAAGTGCACAGAATGTAAAGGCTTCCATGATGAGCCCCAGTGTGCTTCGGTTTGTCCTGTAGATTGTTGTATACCTGATGGGGACCACGATGAAACCGAAGAACAATTACTGGAGAAAAAGGCCTGGTTACATGGTGAATAAAATGGAATGAACTAAATATATGCAAGATGACAAAAGAATTCCCGAAACTTATTTGTGACGCAAACGAAGCGGTTGCAATGGTTGCCCATAAAACAAATGAAATTTGCGCTATTTATCCTATAACCCCTGCTTCCCCGATGGGCGAGCATGTAGATGTATATAGTTCTAAAGGAAAAAAGAATATCTGGAACAATGTTCCCAGGATTGTTGAAATGCAGAGTGAAGGAGGGGCTGCCGGTGCCGTTCATGGTTCCCTGCAGGCAGGGGCATTGACCACTACTTTCACGGCTTCGCAAGGGCTTTTGTTAATGATCCCTAATATGTATAAAATAGCAGGAGAATTGTTGCCTACAGTTATACATGTTGCGGCCAGGACCATTGCCACCCATGCTTTATCCATTTTTGGAGACCATTCAGATGTCATGGCAGTAAGGCAAACCGGGTTTTCCATGTTGTTTGGAGGCTCGGTCCAGGAAGCAATGGATTTTGCATTGATATCCCAGGTAGCCGCCCTGCATTCCCGGGTTCCTTTTCTGAATATCTTTGACGGTTTTAGGACCTCCCACGAAATTTCCAAGATTGATGGGATTACCGATGATATTATTAAGGCGATGATGCCGGAAGATAAAATCATGCAGCACAAAAAGAGATCTCTGGATCCTGATAATCCTGTAATAAGGGGAACTTCTCAAAATCCTGATGTTTTCTTCCAGGCCCGGGAAGCGGCAAACCTGTATTATGATAAAGTGCCCCAAACCGTTCAGCAAGTCATGGATGAGTTCTACCAGCATACCGGTCGCAAATATAAATTGTTTGATTATATAGGTCATCCTAAAGCCGAGCGTGTAATTGTTATTATGGGTTCTGGCGAAGGTGCTGTAAGGGAGGTAATAGATACTATGGTAGAGCACGGAGAGAAAGTGGGAGTACTGATTATGCGTTTGTACAGGCCATTTTCAATTAAACATTTTATTGATACCCTTCCAAAGACAGTAAAAAAAGTATCTGTACTGGATCGTACCAAAGAACCGGGAAGTACAGGTGAACCCCTATATTTGGATGTGATTACTGCCTTTGCCGAAAGCGACAGGGCAATGCCACAAGTAGTTGGGGGCCGTTATGGATTGTCATCGAAAGAATTTAATCCCGCTATGGTAAAAGGAATTTTTGATGAACTTGAAAAAGACCAGCCAAAAAATCATTACACTATTGGAATTAATGACGATGTAAGCTTTACCAGCTTGTTGTACAATCCGGTATTTAAGACCCGTAAAACAACCTTTAATTGTTTGTTCTACGGATTGGGATCTGACGGTACTGTTGGGGCCAATAAAAACTCTATTAAAATTATCGGAGAAACCACCAATAATTATGTACAGGGTTATTTTGTTTACGATTCTAAAAAAGCGGGTGCCCAAACAGTATCGCATCTTCGCTTTGGACCCGAACCAATTTATTCCAGCTACCTGATAAATACAGCCGATTTTATTGCCTGCCACCAGTTTAATTTTATCCAGAAATATGATATTCTGAAAAAGATTAAAAAAGGCGGCACCTTTCTATTGAATTCACCATTCTCAAAAGAAGAGATATGGAACGAATTGCCGCAAAAAATGCAGGAGGGAATTATAGAAAACGAGTTGGGATTTTATGTGGTAGATGCCACTAAAGTTGCGTATGAAGCTAAACTGGGCAAAAGAACCAATACGGTTTTACAAACCTGTTTCTTTGCAATTTCAGGGGTGCTGCCAAAAGATGAAGCAATACAAAAAATAAAGGATGCCATTATAAAATCTTATTCTCACAAAGGGGATAAGATCGTAAAAATGAATTTCGACGCTGTTGATAAATCCCTTGAGCACCTGCAAAAAGTAGAATATCCTAAACAAATTACAAATACCAGAGGCTTAAAACCAATGATGACCGGAGAGGCCGATCCTTTTGTGAAAGAGGTTTTAGGTAAAATCCTTGCGGGTCATGGAGATGAACTTCCGGTAAGTGCTTTCCCGGTAGACGGCACATTCCCTACAGGAACCACCCAGTATGAAAAACGTGGTATTGCCGACATTATCCCAATTTGGGAAGGGGAAGACCTTTGTACACAATGTAATAAGTGTGTGGCTATATGTCCGCACGCAGCCATAAGGGCCAAAGTAGTTCCTAGCGATGAGCTTGCAGATGCCCCGGGTACCTTAAAATCGGTCCCTGCAAAAGGAAGGCCATTTACAAGTGCGACCGATTCTTATGTGTTACAGGTTTCCCCTGAAGATTGTACGGGCTGTGATCTTTGTGTGGTCGTTTGTCCTGCTGAAAGCAAAGAAGTTGAAAACTTCAAGGCTATCAATATGAGAAAAAAGCTGGATGTTGCTGCCCAAGAAAACCTTAACTGGGATTATTTCATCAACCTTCCAGATTATGACCGTACGGAACTGCAAATAACCAATGTAAAAGGTTCGCAGTTTTTAGAACCGCTGTTTGAATTTTCGGGGGCATGTCCGGGATGTGGGGAAACCCCTTACATTAAACTGCTTACCCAGTTATATGGAGATAGTATTTTAATCGCGAATGCTACCGGTTGCTCTTCAATTTACGGGGGTAATTTACCCACAACCCCATACAAAACCAATGCACTGGGACGGGGTCCTGCCTGGGCCAATTCCTTATTTGAAGATAACGCCGAGTTTGGTTTAGGGATGAGGCTGGCCTTGACCAAAAAAGAGGAAATCGCCGTAGATTTATTGAAGTCTTTAGAAGCTGAGGTTGGTAGTGATCTGGTATCGGCAATTATTGAGAACCCCGAAGAAACAGAGTTACAAAAGGCCGATAAATTAGCTCAAATAAGATCTTTGAAGAAAATTTTGGATACCCTGGATTCTGAAAATGCCCGTAAGCTCAATCAATTAACGGAGTATTTGCGCAAGAAGGCTGTCTGGATACTTGGAGGTGACGGCTGGGCTTATGATATAGGCTACGGTGGTGTGGACCATGTGCTGGCCTCGGGGGAGAATATCAATATCCTGGTTATGGATACCGAGGTCTATTCAAATACCGGCGGGCAAATGTCCAAAGCTACCCCTCTGGGTGCTAGTGCCAAGTTTGCGGTTTCTGGTAAACGCACCAGCAAGAAGAGCCTGGCATTACAGGCCGTTTCCTATCAAAACGTTTATGTAGCCCAGATAGCTATTGGGGCAAAAGATTTACAAACCCTTAAGGCCATTGAAGAAGCTGCTGCGTATCCGGGCCCATCAATAATTATAGCCTATTCTCATTGCGTAGAACACGGTTATGATTTAAAACACGGAGCTACCCAACAAATCAAAGCGGTAGAAACAGGTTACTGGCCACTGTTCAGGTTTGATCCTTTAAAACCTAAAGGCAAAAAGTTCAAGTTAGATTCTAAACCGCCGGCGGCGCCTTTAGAAGACTTTATGTACAACGAAACACGTTTTACAAGGGTTGTCAAAGAGAATGCGGAAATAGGAAAGCAGTTGCTTGCACAGGCGCAGGAAGAGGTAGAAACCAAATGGGAAAGGTTAGAGCTTTTTAGGGATATGTAAATTAATTTAGGGAAATAAAATATTTCCTGAACCCGACTCTCCTGGAGGCGGGGGGTGTCGGGGAATTATTGAAATTAAATACTTTCTAAGTTTAACTTTAAAAATTATTCACCATGGAACAGGAAGCCAATAGATTATTTGATGATGGAAGGGAAAAACTAAATGAAGCAAATAATGAGTTGTATAA
Source organism: Gillisia sp. Hel_I_86 (assembly GCF_007827275.1). Taxonomy (NCBI): domain Bacteria; kingdom Pseudomonadati; phylum Bacteroidota; class Flavobacteriia; order Flavobacteriales; family Flavobacteriaceae; genus Gillisia; species Gillisia sp. Hel_I_86. Next base: position 2,739,352 of record NZ_VISE01000001.1, read on the forward strand.
ACCAAAAGAAGATGTAGTATCTTATTTAGTATGTAAGAATGCCCAACATGTTATTGAAAACTATTTAAAAGGATTTCTATTGCAAAAAGGGATAGATCCAACCAATTATAAAACAATTGATAGTCTTTATCAACAATGTAAAACCATCAATAAGAATTTTGAGAAAGTTGAATTATCCCATATGGAATGTAATTCCGAGCTAAGGAATTCAAAATCTTGTAATGAAGTTTCAAAAGTGAGTAAATGTTTCGAGGCAGCAAGCAATTTAGATACTTTTTTTAAACAGGAGAAAATCATTTCCTAATATCATATCTAAACCCTTAAATCCAAAATTTATAAATAAAACCATGGATCAAATTTATAGTGCGGTATCCAACCTTTTTAGAATTTACAAAGAAGTTCGGAAAAATGATTTAAAAGAAAAACTCCATACTTCTTCGTATTAAATTCAGTAAATATGGGAGGTAATGAAACTTAACCAAAATATTAAAAAACATTTACAAGGCATTTCTATTCACCAATTGATTGCTAACTTTAGAACGGAATATATCTCTAAAGGCATCAATGAGAAAGCTCTTGCTAAAAATCCAATTGATGAATTTGAAAAATGGTTTTATAAAGCTGTAAAAAATAAAGTTAGGGAACCTAATCTCATGCACTTATCTACTGCTAACCTTCAGGGAAAACCAGCAGGAAGGATTATATTGCTCAAAGATTTTGATGAAAATGGTTTTGTTTTTTTTACCAACCTTGAGAGTAGAAAGGCTAAGGAATTAAGAGAAAACAATTTTGCCGCATTAACCTTTTTGTGGCTCGAACTAGTTCAACAAATTAGAATAGAGGGGGTGGTTACTCCCATTTCCAAGGAAGAATCAGATAAATATTTTAATAGTCGACCTCGAGGGAGTCAAATTGGGGCATGGGCTTCCTCTCAAAGCCATGAAGTTGCTGATAGAACAGAAATAGAAAAGAGGGTAAAGGAATTTAAGGTGCTATTTAAGAATAAACCAATCCCCCGTCCAGAAAATTGGGGAGGATTTTGTTTATCGCCAAAAATCATGGAATTTTGGCAGGGGCGGGTTAATCGTTTACACGATCGCATCCAGTACCAGCTCGAAGAAGATACTACTTGGAAAGTGAAACGACTTTTTCCTTAAGCGGATAATGATTGCCTGGTTTTTTATTGTTTTTTATTCGTTCAGAGAGACATCACATACAGCCGGCATATCCACTTCTTGAGGCATCCAACTTTTTCAAACTAGAGTGCGCAGCAATATAATTTAAAAAACCAAAAAAGTAGTACGTGTTATTATTTAGAAATGATTTTAGCACAGGTTTTTATATTTCCCTATGTTCACCTTACGGCATCCATCTTCAATAAATTTGTTAGCGGGGTGTAAACTTGGTGACACTTCCTAAACCCTTTTAAAACCCAAACCTTGATTTTTTTTTCATTTTCGCAATTATTTCCCACAAAGAAAAACCAGTTTGTCCTAGAAGTTTTAAATAGTGGCCAGAAAGGTAATATGAAGGCTCGGAGAGTAGTAATAGAGAAGAGGGTTCTTTTCCGTTCGGTCTACCATTGAACTTGAAAGTTATTTCCTATGCACTATCTCACCCAAAATTTTCTGTGAATTATTAAATTTCTTTAGTGTCTTTCGCAATATTTGACATGAAAAACTAGAAATCTGCGTTTCTGGGAAAATCTGCAAAACCCAAGTGTGTCAGTGAAGGATAAAAATTAACACTTCATCGAGAGCGCTATAATTTATTCTCTGCTGTTTATCAAAATAACGATATTATCTAATAATTTATTTATCTAAATACTCTTAAATATATACGTTAAATTTATAAATTTATAATTTTTTATAAATATTTTTAAAAAAATGTTTATTTTTATAACAATAAATCAAAAAAAATATTTATTTTTTTTATTTTAATTTTTTTAACATTTAAGATTGTGAATGTTGAAAAAAATAAATGGATATTTGATTTGACTTATAGCTGTCCCCCCACACTTAGCATATAATTCATCCTTAACTTTTATATTTATTTCCCCAAATTTAATTATTTAAATTAATATTTCTTGCTGGTTCAAAATGAAAACCATAAAAGATTTATATTAAATAGTAATACGATAATTTAAAAATAGATTATAAAAGTTGATTTTTGAACATTTGAATATCAGTTTAATTATTCTTCAATTCCAGTAATTGATTTGTTAAAAACTTATGGAACTAACCTACGACCTTTTTGATTTTGAAAATTATCCCTTTGTTGGTTTTACTTCTTTAGCAGAACAAATTTTATTGGACTATATCCCGAAGAGAATATTAATCTTGTTTTCTGAAATATAAATCTAATACGAAAATTGTGAAGGGTTCTTTTTTAATAATTCCGTTCTCTGTTGTTTTTCATCTATTGATAATCAATTTAACACTCTATGTTTTAACACCAGAGACATATGCTAATTATACGGTGGCAATATTTGTAAATTTGGCATGGTCGTTTATTGGAATTGGTCTTAACTTTTATAGTATAGACAGAAAAGAGAAGTTTATAAATAAATTTCATAAGTTCTTACGCCATTATTTCGTCTTTTCACTTTCCTACTTTACGCTTTTAGCTTTCACAAAAACAGAATTCTATCCACAGGAACAAATCCTTGTTCTTTTAATACTGCTTATTTTATTATCTACATACCGATGGTTGTTTTTTGAGTCCCGCAAATTGTACCGGAAAGGTGGTGGCAATTTTTTAAATGTGGTGATTTTAGGGAAAGATAAAAATTTACCCAGTCTTGTACGTATATTTAATAAACCAGATTATGGTTATAGATATCTAGGATATTTCCATAATAAAGATGAAAATGTAACAGATAGCATGCATTTAGGTCCTTTTGAAGATTCTTTTAATTATATTTTAAACAAGGGAGTTGATGAAATTTATTGTTCAGTGAGTCAGTTCTCTTATAAAGAATTAGTAAGACTTAGGACCTTTGCCGATAATAATTTAATAAAATTAAAATTAGTACCAGATAATAAAGGATTTTACTCCAGTTCCATGGAATTTGAGCTTTTTGAAAACGTGCCCGTTCTCAACTTGCGTAAATCCCCACTGGATAAAAATTATGCTAAATACGGCAAACGCATTTTCGATATTCTAGCTTCTTCTTTTATGATTGTATTTGTGCTTTCATGGTTAATACCGGTTTTATTTTTATTGAATTTGTTAGAATCCAAAGGACCGGTAATATTTAAGCAATTGCGACATGGTGAGAAGAAAAGATCTTTCTGGTGCTATAAATTTAGATCTATGGCAGTAAACAATGATGCCAATAAACAAATGTGCACCCGTAACGATATAAGGGTTACTAAAATTGGGAAATTTATTAGAAAAACCAGCATTGATGAATTACCTCAGTTTATAAATGTATTTTTAGGGGATATGAGTATTGTTGGACCACGGCCACATATGGAGGCGCATACAACACAATATCAAAGATATGTAGACAAATATTTGGTAAGACATTTTGTTAAGCCTGGAATAACTGGACTTGCACAGGTAAATGGCTACCGTGGAGAAATTGTGAAAAAATCTGATATTGTTAATCGTATCCGGATGGATATCTTCTATCTGGAAAAATGGACTCCTTGGTTGGACCTTCTAATAATTTATGAAACCATAATCAATTCGGTTAAAGGAGATGATAAAGCCTATTAATATTTTTAATATTTCATAAGAAAATAGAATAAATGAAAGTTGCTTTTATTACTGGCGTTACAGGTCAAGATGGTGCATATTTAAGCGAATTCCTGCTGAGAAAAGGCTCTACAGTACATGGACTAAAAAGAAGGGCTTCCCTTTTTAATACAGATCGTATAGATCATGTATATCAAGACCCGCATGTAGAGAACAGAAGATTTATTCTACACTATGGGGGTATGACTGATAGCACCAACCTTATCCAGCTCATACAGGAAATCAAACCAGATGAAATTTATAATCCGGCGGCTATGAGCCATGTGCAGGTTTCTTTTGAAATTCCTGAATATACAGGGAATGCAGATGGTTTGGGTACATTAAGAATTTTAGATGCAGTAAGGCTTCTAGGCATGGAAAAAAAACAAGGGTTTATCGGGCTTCAACTTCAGAATTATATGGGAAGGTACAAGAGGTTCCACAATCTGAAACAACTCCTTTCTATCCACGAAGCCCTTATGCCGTTGCCAAAATGTATGTGTATTGGATTACCGTAAACTACCGGGGAGCTTATAGAATGTTTGCCTGTAACGGGATTCTTTTTAATCATGAATCACCAATTAGGGGTGAAACTTTTGTTACCAGAAAAATTATGCGTGCCGTTTCCAGGATCGCGTTAGGATTACAAGATAAAATCTATTTGGGCGATTTGGATTCAAAAAGGGATTGGGGGCATGCAAAAGACTATGTGAGAATGATGTGGATGATATTGCAAGCGGAAAAAGCGGAAGACTGGGTAATAGCTACTGGGAGAGCTACCACGGTAAGGGAATTTGTTCAATTGGCATTCCATGAAGTGGGAATAACGGTACGTTTTGAAGGAGAAGGGGTCGAAGAAAAAGCTTTTATCGTTTCATGTAACAATCCTGATTATATTATAGAGGATGGCAAAGAAATTCTATCTGTAGATCCTATATATTTTAGGCCTACGGAGGTAGAATATTTGTTGGGAGATCCTTCAAAAGCTAAAAACGAATTGGGTTGGACGCCCGAATATGATTTAAAAGATCTGGTTACCGAAATGATGGAAAGTGATATGAAACTCATGGGAAGGGATCATTTTTTAAAGGAAAATGGATATTATGTCAACAACTATTATGAATAAAAAATAATTACTGGATTCCTAAGTAATTAATTCTTTAATCATTCAAAAAATGAACACGAACTCTAAAATTTATATAGCTGGTCATACAGGGTTGGTAGGCTCTGCAATTTTGAGCAAATTGAAATCCAAAGGATATTCCAACCTTTTGTTGAGGACCCATAAGGAACTGGATTTAACAAATTCTGGCACGGTTTCAAAATTTTTCAAAAAAGAAAAGCCCGAATATGTTTTTCTTGCCGCAGCAAAAGTTGGGGGTATTTCGGCCAATAACGAATACCGTGCGGACTTTATTTATGTTAATTTAATGATTCAAAACAACATTATCCATAACAGTTATTTAAACAATGTAAAAAAATTATTGTTTTTGGGGAGCACCTGTATTTATCCTAAAAACTGTCCTCAACCCATGAAGGAAAGCTACCTGCTTACCGATGTCCTCGAATATACAAACGAACCTTATGCTATAGCCAAAATAGCCGGAATCAAAATGTGCGAAAGCTATAATGTGCAGTACCAAACCAATTTTATTTCAGTGATGCCCACGAATTTATACGGGCCCAATGATAATTTCGACCTGGAAAAATCGCATGTCCTCCCGGCGCTGTTAAGAAAAATGCATTTAGGAAAAGCCTTGGAAGATAATAACTGGGGTGGTTTACGAAATGACTTTGAAAAATTTCCGATAAACGGGATTTCCAAAAACGCAACCCAAACCGAAATTAGGAGGATTTTAGCACAGTATGGAATAATAGAAGAGGATAATAAAGTCAAGATTGAAATTTGGGGCAGTGGCAATCCAAAAAGGGAATTTTTATGGAGCGAAGATATGGCCGATGCCTGTGTGTTTTTAATGGAAAAAGTAAACTTTAAAGATATTCCAGAAGTTTCATCTTCTATAAAGGAAAATGTAAAAAAAGAGATTAGGAACACCCATATTAATATTGGTACAGGAGAAGAAATTTCAATTAAAGAACTCGCTTGTTCCATTCAGGATATTGTTGGTTTTAAAGGAGAACTTTTTTTTAATGAAAATAAACCAGATGGCACCATGAGAAAACTAACCGATCCTTCAAAATTGAAGAAATTAGGGTGGAGCTTTAATACTAGCCTGGATGAAGGTATAAAAAAAGTGTATGATTGGTATTTAAATCTTAATTTGATCATAATCCTCTGATCGCTATATTCGTAGTGTTTTAAAATCATTAAAAAGATCAAATTTAATGGACGGAATAATATATATTTACCCACATAAATAAAATAAGTTGTTCATGAAGAAAAAACTAACATTTAATACAATCTTATTGGCAGTAACTCTAAGTTTTATTTTATTGGGTTGCAACAAGACGGATGATACCATAGATGAGGGTACTGGGGAAGAAAGGACAAAAATAATAATGGAAATTCCCAGCGGGGGAAATCTTGATAGTTATAACTGGAACAATGCCACACTGGTTTGGAGTCAAGATTTTGATGATTTCTCCTTTAAGGACAACTGGGTTTTTGAAAAAAATTACAACAATCCCGGCAATAATGATCAATTGCAAAAATATACAGAAGAAAATGTAGAGTTAAACAATGGAACGTTAAAACTATATGCTAAAAAAGTTGGTGTAGGTCAAAACAAAGGAGACTATACTTCTTCCAGGTTAAGCGGAAAATTTGCATTTCAATACGGTCGCATAGAAATTAACGCTAAACTTCCTACAGGTGAAAAGCCTGGAATTTGGTTTAAATTAGCATTACTTGGTAATAATATAGATGTTGTGGGCTATCCAAACAGTGGTGAAATTGATATAATGGAATATTTTAGTTCTTTGCCCAATACCTATAATGTTACCGTACATTCTGCAGCGAACAACGAAAATAACGGTAATTTAATAAGCTCAAGAAATGTGCTGGAGACTTTGGAGGAAGAATTTCATACCTATGGAATTTTATGGACCAATAATTATATTAAATTTTATATGGACCAGCCAGAAAATATAGTTTATACGCTGGACCGTCCATCCAATGCCACAGAATTCAATTGGCCCTTTGACCAGCCTTTTTATCTTTTAATAGATACGGTTGTAGGGGGAAGATATGCCGGAGCCCAAGGAGTGGATGACTCTATGTTTCCAGCGGTTATGGAAATAGATTATATAAGGGTATACCATGCCAAATAAATAATAATGTCTTCCCTTATAAGGAATGGATAAATTTATAATTGATATCTTCAGGATATATAGAATACCCAAAAAATCAAATAGTTTTTAATTAGTACTTATAAAATATACCACCTTCAGCTATGATAAAATTTAAAAAATATTTTTACTTATGCGTTGCGGTTTTATCATTGGCCTCCTGTACAAATCTGAAAAAGGCGACCTACTTCAATAATATCCCAGACTCCCAGTTCCAATCGAACATCGAAAACTTGGCACCTGTTTTAAGGGAGAATGATTTGTTAAGCATTTTGGTAAGCAGTTTAAATCCAGGGGCCACAGAGGTTTTTAATCCAGTGAATAGTTCAGAAACAGCTAAAAACAATGACAATTGGGCTCCGGAATATTTAATAGATGAAGAAGGTTATATACGTTTTCCCTTTCTAGGAAAAATTAAAGCTGCAGGTAAAACAAAGCAAGATTTAAGAGAAGAAATTACTAATGAACTAATAAAAAGAAAATTATTGGTAGAACCTATAGTGAATATAAGGTATCTGAATTTTAAAGTTTCGGTTATGGGAGAAGTGGAAAACCCTGCGGTTTTGACAATTCCCAGCGAAAAAGTAAGTTTGTTGGAAGCCTTGAGCTTAGCCGGAGACCTTACCATTTATGCTCAAAGGGACAATGTGCTCTTGATCAGGGAAGAAAATGGCGTTAAAAATCTTATACGAATCGATTTAACTTCCGATGACATATTTACTTCTCCAAATTATTATTTAAAACCGAATGATGTACTTTATGTGCAACCCAACGAATCTAAAGTAGCGAGTACCTCAAGACTTATAGTTTGGCTGCCCGTAATAATTAGTGCGCTGTCTTTTGGGATCATTGCAGTTACTAGATAATATATCGAAAATTAGATTTTATGTCCTACAATAATAAATCGGCCAAAAACGAGAACCTGTTCAGCTCTATGATGGATTTGTTTTTTCCATTTTGGCCGTTGCTTGCAGTAATTTTGGTAGTGGTTTTATTTCTGGCCTGGGGCTATAAAAATTATGCTACCCCTATTTACGAGGTTTCCGCTACATTGATCATCAAAGATGAGAATAAAGGGGTAGATAATTCAAAAATGGTGGAATCCATGAGTCCCTTCGATTCAAAAAAAATCGTGGAAAATGAGATCAAGGTAATCCAATCCCCCGATATCATGAAAAAGGTGGTAGATACCCTGAACCTTTATGCCCCAGTTTATGAAGAAAAGGATTTTTTTGGTTTGAATATAAAATCGGTTTCTGCTTACAATTCTTCACCTATTCAGATTAAGCTTAAAAATCCAGATGAGATCGTAATTGAAAAAGATGTTCCTGCTGAACATTATTTTACAGTCGATTTTTCCAAAAAAAATGTAAAGGTTGATGGAAGAATCTATCCTCTAAACGAATGGGTGGATAGTCCTTTTGGAAAAATCATGTTTTATCCCAATAAAAATAAAGTTCAACAGGCCAAAAAACCCCTATACTTTATTTTGATAAACCCTCGTAGCGTTACCCAAAGTTTACTGAAATCACTTGAAGTTGCCCCGCCAGAAAAATTGTCTACCGTAATCAATCTCTATTTGCAAGATGCGGTGCCCAACAGGGGGGAAGATATTTTGAACGGTATAATAGCAGCCTACAACCAAAATGGCATTGAAGACAAGAATATTTTGGCTGCGAACACCATGAAATTTATTGAAGCCCGCATTCGCAATATAGGAAATGAACTTGATACACTTGAAAGCGAAAATGAGCAGTATCGTTCTTCCAAAGGTGTTGTGGACCTTAGCCAGCAAAGCAGGATATATTTACAGGATGCCGGGCATAATGACCAACGAATTGCCGATATAAGGCTCAAACTTTCCGTATTGGATAAAGTAGAAAATTATATCTTATCAAAAGATGGAGGGGGAAGTATTGTTCCTTCTACTTTGGGAATAGATGATCCCGTGTTAACGCAATTGCTCCAGAAGCTTTACAATTCTGAAATAGAGTATGAACGCCTAAAAAAAACCACGGCGGTCAATAACCCAATGTTGACTTCACTTGCCGATGAAATTAATAAAATACGTCCCAATATTTTGGACAATGTACAAAGCCAAAAAAGCAATCTTAATGCAAGCCTTTCCAATCTATACAGCAATTCCGGAAAATATACTTCGGCTTTACAGACCATTCCCGAAAAAGAACGGAAACTTTTGGAAATTACCCGTAGGAGAGCGGTAAAACAAGAAATTTTTGCTTCTTTATTGCAGAAAAGGGAAGAAATAGCGCTGTCTTTTATGCCTACTAATGGGCAGGATATAGTAGTTACCAGTGCCCAGGCCTCTTTAGAGCCTGTAAGTCCTAAAGGAATTAAAATTTATGGAATCGCAATTTTTCTTGGAGCAGGCCTATGGATTGCCTATGTGACTGGTAAAGAAATGATGAACAAAAAAATTCTTTTCCGTTCAGAAATTGAAGAATCTACCAATTTACCTGTTATCGGGGAATTGTCTTATTTAAAAGGAGATAAACAACTATCCTTAAATAAGCCCGAAGATATACCTTTTATTGAGCAGTTTAGGCAGCTGGATGCTCAATTGGGACTTTATAGCAGAACCTTTAGGAAAAAGAAAATTTTGGTTACCTCAAGTTTGTCAGGGGAAGGTAAAAGTTTTGTAAGCAAGAACCTGGCATATAGTTTAGCTCAAACAGGGAAAAAGGTTGTTTTACTGGATATGGATTTTAGAAAGCCTAATGCTACTAAGGCTTTCAACTTAAAGGACCATAAAGGGATAGTAGATTACTTAAAGGGGGAAGCCAGCCTGGATAGTATTGTAATTACTTCAGAACTGGATACTAATTTAGATATCCTTCCGGCAGGGACCAAAGGAGGTGACCATACCCAATTGCTTTTAAACGGTAAATTGGAACTCCTTTTTGAGAAATTATCTGAAAGGTATGATTATGTTATTATGGATTCTGCTCCTATTGGATTGATCTCTGATGCAAATTTGCTTGCCGAATTCAGTGAGATCACCCTATTAGTAGTTAGGCATGGTTTTACTCCTAAAAAAATCGTTCGAAGATTGGATCAAAATCTGGGAGATAAGAACTTGCAACATATAGGGATAATCTTCAATGGATTGAAAAAAAGAGGTTTAGTGAAGGAAGATAGTGGGTATGGATATGGGTATGGCCAAGCTTATGGATATGGGGCCTATGTACAAAAAAGATGAACTAACTATTTGTTTTTTTAGCAATACAATAGTGAATGGTAAAAGCAAAAAAGAGTAGGATCAAACTATTTTTTATGTGAATGACATATTTTTTAAAGGTGGAGTATTAAGTTATCCCCTATAAAAACCACAATAATAGAAGGTAATCTAGAGGGGAACAGAAAATCGTCCAAAAAAACTAAAAGTATGAAAGTGTTAATTTTAGCAGGAGGCTTAGGCTCTAGGCTTTCGGAAGAAACCGGATTAAAACCAAAGCCCATGATAGAAATAGGAAATAAACCTATACTCTGGCATATTATGAAAACATATTCCTATTATGGGTTTAATGATTTCATTATCCTTTTAGGATATAAAGGATCCATGATAAAGGAGTACTTCAGCAATTACTACCTCCACAATTCAGATATTACTTTTGATTTTGCAGAGAACAAAACTATATATAGAAAAAATAAAACAGAGCCATGGAAGGTCACATTAATAGATACCGGTCAAGATACCATGACTGGCGGTAGGATAAAACGGGCTAAAGAATATATAGGACACAATACATTTATGCTTACTTATGGAGATGGTGTTTCTAATATAAACATAAATAATCTTCTAAATTTCCATAAAGCCCACGGCAAGATCCTTACAATTACTGCTGTGCAACCAGAAGGAAGGTTTGGATCCTTGATTACAGATAATAATGATAAAGTTCTAAAGTTTACCGAAAAGCCCAAGGGTGATGGAAAATGGATAAATGGAGGTTATTTTATTTGTGAGCCTGAAATAATGGATTATATAACTGATGATAATACAATATTCGAGAATGAACCACTTAGAAACCTAGCCAAATCTGGAAATGCTTTTTCATATAAACATTTTGGTTTCTGGAAGCCTATGGATACTTTGAGGGATAAAAGACAATTAGATGCATTTATTAAAAATAAGACAGCGCCTTGGATAAAATGGGAATCCAGCCCTGAAAAAGCATAGTGAATTTTTAGATAAATTTTTAAATCGAATTTTTTGGAAAAAAAGTTTTTTAAGGGAAAAAAAGTTCTCATTACGGGACATACTGGTTTTAAAGGAGCCTGGTTAAGTCTGTTACTAAATAAATTTGGCGCACAAGTATTTGGTTATGCTTTAAATCCTCCAACCTCCCCTAATCTATACGATTTGGTATATAGCGAAAGGTTCATCCAATCATATATTGGCGATATTAGGGATTTTGAGCGGTTGAAAGATTTTATTAAGGAAACCCAACCGCAAATCATCATTCATTTGGCGGCGCAGTCATTGGTAAAGGCTTCATATAAAGACCCTCGTTTTACATTCGAAACAAATGTTATGGGAACAGTAAACATTTTGGAAGCGGCCAGGACCACAGGAACTGTTAAAGTTATTCTAAATGTTACTACAGATAAATGTTATGAAAATAAAGAGTGGGTTTGGGGATATAGGGAAGATGACGTTCTTGGTGGCCACGATCCTTATTCCAATAGCAAAGCCTGTTCAGAACTTATAACTGCCTCTTATCGAAATGCCTTTTTTAAAACAGATGGAAATGATAAAAATGGAATTGCCGTTGCTACAGCGCGTTCAGGTAATATCATTGGTGGGGGCGACTGGTCCTTAGATCGACTGGTTCCAGATTTCATGAGGTCGATGCAGGCTCTAGAAAATGTGGTTATTAGAAATCCGGGTGCTACAAGACCTTGGCAATTTATTTTAGATTCCCTTTTTGGGTATTTGATCCTGGTTAAGAAATTATACACAGAAGGTCAAGATTATGCTGGAAGTTGGAATTTTGGGCCGGGAGAGGATCATAATAAAACCGTTGGATGGGTGGTGTCCCAGTTATGTATAAACTGGGGAGGAAATGCTTCTTATACGATAGAAGATACATCGAACGAGCACGAAGCTAAATTTTTAAAACTCGATTCCTCAAAAGCTAAAAGGAGGTTGGCTTGGTCGAATGTTTATTCTTTAGAAGAAGGGGTTGACAAAACCGTGGAATGGTATAAAGAATATTTAAATGGTAAAATGGTACGTGAGCTATGCGAATTTCAAATTGATGAATTTATGAAAATCAAAGATTCAAGGGATAAATAACAACTATGGAATTTATAGAAACTGCTTTAAAAGGAGCCTATATCATAACACTCGATCCAAAAGGAGATAAAAGGGGTTCATTTACACGAATATTTTGTGAAAAAGAATTAGCTGAAATTGGATTTGATAAAAAAATAGTACAAATTAACCATTCTATTACCGAGGAAAAATGCACAATAAGGGGGATGCATTATCAAGTGGGTACCGCATCAGAAATTAAAATTATCAGGGTAATCAAAGGGAGTGTTTATGATGTTATTGTGGATATGAGACCTGATTCTGATACCTTTCTAAAGTGGATATCCAATAATTTGTCAGAAGATTCCCCACAAATATTATATGTGCCCGAGGGCTTTGCCCACGGTTTTCAAACCTTGAGCAAGGATGTAGAAATAATTTATCAGCATTCTTCCTTTTACGATCCTAATTTCGAACGGGGTTTCCCCTATGATGATTCCAAAATAGGGATTTCCTGGCCTTTTCCTGTATCTGTTGTTTCAGAAAGGGACTTAAACCATCCTAATTTATAATCTGAATTTTAATAACAAATCTGTTGAACTATGAACTGTCGTCATTGCCAAAAAAAACTTGAACATGTTTTTTTGGATTTAGGCTTTGCCCCACCTTCGAATGCATATTTAGAGGAAGCAAATCTTAACGAACCTGAAGTGTATTTTCCATTAAAATTGTATGTGTGCAGCAATTGTTGGTTAGTTCAAATTGCTGATTATGCAAGTAAGGAAGAATTGTTTAAGGACGATTATTCCTATTTCTCATCTATTTCTAAATCATGGTTGGACCACGCATTCCAGTATTCTGAGAAAATAACTAGTTCCCTTGAATTAAATGCTTCAAGCCAAATAATTGAAATAGGATCCAATGACGGTTACCTATTAAAGAATTTTGTGAAAAATGGAATTCCATCTTTGGGTATTGAACCAACCTCCGGAACTGCTGATAAAGCTATTTCTTTAGGTATCCCGGTAATAAAGCAGTTTTTTAGTCTAAAACTAGCAAAACAATTAGCTGGGAATGGTCAAAAAGCAGATTTGATTGTTGGAAATAATGTTTATGCCCACGTACCCGACATAAATGATTTTACAGCTGCCATAAAAATGCTCCTAAAAGAAAGAGGTACAGTAACGCTTGAATTTCCACATTTATTTAATTTGCTGAAATTCAACCAATTCGATACCGTTTACCATGAACACTATTCCTATTTATCAGTATTCACAACTTCTAAAATTTTTGAAGAAAATGGGCTAAGGATTTTTAAGGTAGAAAAACTCCCAACTCATGGTGGAAGCGTTAGGGTATATGGTTGTAACCTTGAAGACTCCCGGGAAATAGAACCGAGTGTAAAAGAAATTATGGACCAGGAAAAAAATGCAGGAATGCAAGACCTGAAAATCTACGATGCATTTCAGGAAAAAGCCAACACTTTAAAAAATGATTTGATTTCTTTTTTAATTGAAAAAAAGAAAAAAAATGAACTTGTGGCTGCATATGGAGCCGCAGCAAAAGGGAACACCCTACTTAATTATGCCGGAATTAAAAGTGATTTATTACCTTTTGTATGTGATGCCGCCCCTTCAAAACAAGGTAAGTTTATGCCTGGAAGTCATATCCCTATCTTGCACCCTAGTGCCCTTATAAATAAAAATAAACCTAAGTGGCTTTTAATCTTACCATGGAATATTAGCAAAGAAATTATACAGCAACAGGCTGAATTAAAAAATACCGGGACGCGTTTTGTTGTGGGAGTTCCAGAATTGAACATAATAGCGTAATTTATGAAACGATTGCTTGAAATAGTACCATTTTATTCTTTGGACGAAGCATTGGAATACCTTGAAAATGGCGGTGATTTATTGCCGCTGCATCATGTGTGGTGTTACGATCAATTCAAAAAGGAGGGATATGAAGTTCTTTTCATTGAAAATAAACCTAGTGGGATCCTTGGTAAAATAGGAAAATTTATAAAAATCGATAACCTTCAACAACAACTGCAGGTAATACGTAGGGCAAAAGAATATGACGTGATTTTCGATCCTTTTATGCAATTTACTTTTTTAATAGCTCTTTTTAAAATTTTCTATTTATTTAAAAAACCCATATTAACAATTGCACAGCGGGCCTATGTTGTTAATAAGAAAAATCCATTAAAACGTGCCCGGCAATATTTAACGCGGTATGTTTATTTTAAAGGAATAGATAAAATTGTCTTTATCAATCAATCAATTTTCATAGAAAGCAAAAAACACAAAATTGAAGGCAACACAGATTATCTAAGATTTTGGGGGGTGGACCATTATTTTTTTCAGAATTATAATAGGGCACAAGTAGAACCACCTCATTTAGATTTTATTTATTCAACTGGCGGGAGTGGACGAGATTATAATACCCTATTAAAATCTTTTAAAAATATTAATTTTGATCTTCATATAACTGCCAGGCCTAATTTTGAAAGTGAACTAAAAACCGAAATCCCCTCAAATGTATATGTAGATAATTCTATAATCCCTGGTTTAACCTCTACTGGCCAGCTTCGTGAAGAATATTATAATTGTTTGGCCGTAGCAATACCTCTTGAAGAAACCTCCTCTTTCTCACCTTTTGGCAGTACTGTTGTTTTTGAAGCAATGGCAGCTGGCAAAGCTATTATAGCTACAGATAACAAGGCCTATCCATTTAATATAGAAAAAGAGGGAATTGGGATATTGGTTGATTATTATGATGAGACTGGTTGGGAAAAGGCCATCAATTTTTTGATCAATAATCCACAAAAGGCTAAAGAAATGGGGGAAAAAGGTCAGCGGTTAAGTTGTGATATATATAATTATTCTGCATTTTCAAATGAAATATTGACTCATGCAGATACCTTAATTAAGAAATTCAATTTCCGGGTTCACTCCAATAAATAAAGCGAGTTTACAAAAATATCTTCTTTATTTGTCAGAAGAAATCTATTAGCCTACGGTGCCTAAAAAAGTAATTATTATTTATGATTAAAAGAAATCTTATACCCTTATTTACTTTTTTCCGGAAATTCCTAAATAAAGGTCAGGAACGCAGTATTAAGGCAAAAAAAAACATTCTTACCTCGCTCTTAATAAAAGGAGGTAGTATAGTCATCAGTTTGGTGCTTGTGCCCCTAACGATCAACTATGTTAATGCGGATCGTTATGGAATTTGGTTGACAATCAGTTCTATAGTTGCCTGGTTTAGTTTTTTTGATATAGGGCTAACTCAAGGTTTGCGCAATAAATTTGCTGAAGCAAAAGCTTCCGGTGATGATGAGAGTGCCCAGGTTTTTGTGAGTACGGCCTACGCGATCTTAACCATCGTTTTTTTAAGTGTCTGGATTTTATTTCTTTTTATAAATCCGTTTTTGGATTGGAGCAACATGCTTAATTTAGCTAACGATTATAAATCAGAACTTTCTATACTTGTTTTGATTGTGTTTACCTATTTCTGCTTTCAGTTTGTTTTTAAGATAATTACTACGATAATGACAGCAGATCAAGAACCTGCAAAAGCATCTTTGATTGATCTAGTATCGCAAATTCTATCCCTGATCATCATTGGTTTGTTGGTGATGACTACATCGGGATCACTGATCTATTTGGGACTTGCTTTATGCCTTTCCCCCTTAGTTACGCTGATCGCTGCTAATTTGCTTTTGTTTAGAACAAAATATAGACCTTATAGGCCTACATTATCTAAGGTTAAGTTCTCACATGCCAAAAGTCTTTTCAATTTGGGTATGATGTTTTTTGTGATTCAAATTGCTGCTATTGTACAATTTGAAACTGCAAATATTATAATCGCCAGGAATTTTGGTCCCTCACAGGTTACTTCCTACAATATTGTTTATAAATACTTTAATGTGCTTACGATGGGGTTTGTTATTTTTCTTTCCCCATTTTGGTCAGCTTCTACAGAGGCATATTTAAAAAAAGACATAGAATGGATAAAAAACAGCATGAGAAAATACAATTTGTTGAACATCGCATTTGTTTTTATTGGAGGTGTAATGCTAATTTTTTCAAATAAAATCTATGACCTCTGGTTGGGAGCGGGAACCGTTGAGATTAGCTTTCCCCTTTCCCTTTGGGGGTTTATATATGTGTCTACGATTATCTTTGGTTCTAAATATGTTAGTTTTTTAAATGGAATCAGTGCATTATATATACAGTTTTGGGCAAGTATTTTTAGCCCCATTATATTCATAGGTTTGGTTTTCTTGTTCCTTAATTATTTTAGGATGGGTGTTTATGCGCTATTTATAGCTTCTGTTTTAGCCAATATCAATGGATTTATAATAGCTCCACTGCAATATTATATGATAATCGTTAAGAATAAAAAAGGGCTCTGGCTTAAATAAAATCTAAATATGGCTAATTTAAAGATACTTCATCTTCAGTATGGCTCTTCCAAGGCCAGTCCAGGCAATAGACTTCATAAGGCCTTTTTAGAAGCCGGGGCTAATTCCAGTCTTCTTTCCTTATACGGTGAGATAGACGCGGAAGAGAATATTTGTAGTCTAGAGAGAAAGGCTCGTTGGGTTTCTAAGATGAATAACTGGGTCGAATCCTATTTAAAAAGAAGAATGACCTCTCAATTTGGTATTTTTTCCTATCCAGTTATTGGTTCCAATATTTCGGAAATGAATGTGGTTAGAGAAGTAGATGTCATATATATTCATTGGGTGCTCAACGGTTTTTTAAGCATTAAAAATATAGAGCAATTGGTTAAGCTCAATAAGCCGATAATATTTTTTATGCATGATATGTGGACTATTACGGGAGGGTGCCACCACAGCTTTGGCTGTGATAAATACATGGAACACTGCCATAACTGCAAATTTTTTATAGGTGATAAGAAGAATGATTTATCTACTAGTGAATTTAAAAGAAAGAAAAAATTATTTTCAACATATGATAATGTATATTTTATAGCTCCGAGTAAATGGCTGTTTAACTGCGCTAAACAGTCTGCACTTACAAAGGAAAAACCTGTATTTTATATCCCTAATTATTTAGACGATAAAATATTCAAACCATTTGAGAAAAACGTTGCTAAAAAGATACTTAATATTGATAAAGATGATATTGTTATTGCTTTTGGTGCCATCTCCATTGGTAGTCCCTATAAAGGTTGGGAGTATCTGCAGAAGGCCTTGGAAATAATGGAAGAAGATGGCAATTTTAAAAATGTGAGTATATTGATATTTGGAAGTGGTTACAACAAAGAGGTTGCCGAAGCGATACCGTTTAAAACAAAATTCATGGGATTTCTTACTAATGAATATGCAACAAACCTTATGTATAATGCAGCCGATGTATTCCTCGCACCTTCCCTTGCTGATAATCTTCCTTATTCCATATTAGAATCACAATATTGCGGCACTCCCGTGGTTGCTTTTAATACAGGAGGAATACCAGATTTGATCGACCATAAAAATAACGGGTATCTTGCAAATTATAAGGATTCGCATGATTTAGCTACTGGTATAAAGTATTGTATTGATAATGATGTTAAGGGTTATGCCTTGCCGGAGTTTGAAGGGGATTTGATTATGGGGAAACATTTGGGATTAATCGAACAAATTTTGAACTCAGACAGTTGTTTTTAATGAACCAGGAAATTTTAGAAGATCATTTATTTTTGGGCCGCAGGGACAGGCAGGTACTCAATCTTTTCTGGTTTGGGTTTATACTATATACTGCAAGTTATACAATTTCTACTACCGATACTGTAAATTATAATGTGTTTCAGACTTTTCAAATAATAGGGATTTTTATTTTTGTCCCTACGGCCATTCATTTAATGAGCTATACTATAAAAAACAGCTATTTACAAGTATTATATACCCTATATTTAATATGGTTGCTAGTAATAGTAATAAGGGGTGTTGAGTTTAATTATGATTCTATAAAGTTTATTCTCTTTGATGCATGGTTTGGTGTTTTTTTGTATTTAGTCCCACTTTTTTTATTCTTGCCCAAGAAATTGATTTGCTATAAGCAGCTTTTTGATGTTATTATTATTTTAGGGGTAATTTATATTATTTATGACTTTGTATATATTAAAGAACTCATGCGTGCCGGACAAGACCTGCAAAGTCAGGCCATTGTTGAATATTTTTCTAAAACTTTGGCCACCCCAAGTTTATTTTTACTGCTTACCTATAGGTATCATACTTTTCGAAGAAGGGTATTTTCAATAGGCATATTGGTAATAACCTTATTCTTTGCAGTAGTTAGGGCAAGGAGAGGTTTGTTGTTAATGGAATTGCTTCCATTGGTATTGGTTTATCTTCTCTATCTTTCCAATAATAGTAGTAAATTTTTTATTGTTTTAATGTCAATTTTCCTAGGGGGATTTTTAATAATGTTCGGAATGGAGTTGTTTAATGCGGAACAAGACGGCCTGTTCGGCAATCTTATGGACCGGGGCTTGGAAGATACGAGATCGCTTGTTGAAACTTGTTTTTATCAGGATATGAGCGTTAAAGACTGGCTAATAGGCCGCGGATTGATGGGGGAATATTTTTGTCCGGGAATAGATGTTAATGAGGTGACCGGCTATAGAGGTACTATTGAGACGGATTATCTCCAACTAATCTTGAAAGGCGGATTAATTTCCTTGTCTCTCTTTCTCCTAATAACAATCCCCGCTATTTTCAAAGGACTTTTCAATTCAAATAATTTGCTTAGCAAAGCAGCAGCTATGTGGATAATATGGGCATTGATAATTATGTACCCTTCAACTATTCATACCTTCACCATGCAGTATATTTTATTATGGATAGCTGTTGGCATTTGCTACTCCAAAACTATAAGAAATATCCCAGAACAAATTCTTGTGGATTATTTTAGAGGTTCTAAAAACACTCATGAGATAGCTGAGGACCTGCAAAATCAAACCTAAAAAATTTAAAACATGCACTTACCCAAAGTCTTGATCATAAACCAACCCTTTAATACCAATACTGGGGGAGGGATTACTTTATCCAATTTATTTGCAAAATGGGATAGAGACAAAATTGCAGTAGCCTGTTCGGGTTACTTGCTTACCGAAAAGATGGATCCTACGCTTTGCAATAACTATTATCAATTAGGTTCTAAAGAACGTAAATGGATTTTCCCATTTAACCTTTTCAGTCGAAAATATTATTCCGGCACTCTAAATATTAGTGACGAAATCAATATTAAAGACAAGATCGTTGTTAATAAATCAAAACTGCGGGTAAAGCTTATAAGGCAATACATGCATCCTATTTTTGAATCCATTGGGTTTTCACATTTTCATGCCAGAACAAGGTTGTCTTCAGAATTTTGTTCCTGGTTAGATGATTTTGACCCTGATATTTTATATATCCAAGCTCATAATAGGGAAGATGTTTTATTTGGAATCGAAATTTGTGATTATTTAAAACGACGAATGGTTTTCCATATGATGGATGATTGGCCAACCTTAATAGGGGTAAAAGGTATATTGAAAAAGTTTTGGAAAAGCAAAATAAACAATGAATTTAGAGTGTTGTTGGATAGGGCAGACTTGCTTATGGGAATAAGCGATTATATGTGCGAGGAATATAAAAAACGATATGGGAAAGAATTCATCACTTTTCATAACCCTATAAAACTGGAATTTTGGGAGAAAGAACAAAGGGAAAATTATGAGCTCCCTGAAACTCCAACAGTATTGTATGCCGGAAGATTAGGCCTTGGTATCGATAAATCATTAAAGAGCATAGCGGAAGCCATAAAAAAGGTTAATAAAGAACTTCAAACAAATATAAAATTTGTGGTTCAGGCACAAGACGCACTGGATTGGATGAAAAATGATAAAAATATAGAACATCGGGAATTTGTAAAATATGAAGAACTTCCAAGCGTTTTTGCAAAAGCAGATCTTTTAATCCTCCCTTACGATTTTAGTGTAGAATCTTTAAGTTATATAAAATATTCCATGCCCACAAAAGCCCCTGAATATATGGCAAGTGGCACTCCAATTGTTGTTTTTGCCCCTCAAGACACCGCATTGGTACAATATGCTGAAAAATATAAATGGGCTGCGGTAGTCACAAATAATAATATAGACGTATTGGCTGAAAAGTTAAAGCAATTATTTCTTGAGAAATCCCTTAGGCAGGAAATAGCAAAAACCGCGAAAACTACCGCTGAAACCCGTCATGATTCAGAACTCGTGGGAAGAGAATTTCAACAAATACTTTTGAATGTAACAAAAAAGAATACCTATGAATAAACAATCCAACCTCTAATTTTATAAAACAAGAGTAACAATTTCAATTTTTTTCCAGAATTATTCCATCCATATTTTTTTTGTAGATTTATTAATTAAGATTATCCGTAAAGTGTCATAAAATAATAAATAACCTCATTCTGAACTTGTTTAAGAATCTTATAACACTAATAATCAATATAATAAATTGAGACCCTGAAATAAATTCAGGGTGACGAAAGAACTATAGTAGATAAAACGGATATACATAAGATTTTTTAAAACCTCGAATGGCTTCCATTTTAGCTTCTAAGAATATCTACTCATTTAAATGGGGTTCCCAAAATCAAATAACAAAAAATTAATCTCGGCATTACCTAAAAAATTAAAATGAAATTATTGTTTATATGTTCAAATAACTTCAAAACCAATTCTGGAGGTGGTGGTTCCCAATGTACCAATAGGAATTATCTGTCGTTTTGCGATATCCTTGGAGAAGATAACGTTGATGTTGTTCAATTTGCCACTTCGCTAGGAAAAAACCTATACTCCATATTGTCCAGGTTTAGGAACTATTCTAGAGGATACAATGCTGGATTATCAAAACAGCAAGTAACAAGTATTCTGGAGCAGGCATTTAAATATAATTATATTTTTATAGATTCATCTTATTATGGAATACTTTGCAAGTACCTAAAAAAAAATAATTACAAAGGACAAATACTATGTTTTTTTCACAATGTAGAGCACAAGATGTACCTTCAGGAAGTGAGAGCAAACCCCTTAAAGTTTTGGAGAAGCTTTATTATCTATTACAATGAAAAAAATGCCGTAAAATTTTCGGATCAAGTCATTGTCTTAAATGAGAGGGATTTAATGGAGCTGGGTCAAATTTATAAAAAGTTGCTCAAATTTAAGACCCATGTCATCCCCATAAGTTTTAAAGATAGTTTTCCTGCTGGGGAAATAGACCTTCAGGAGCAATCTAATTTACCACCGGTTTTTTTGTTTGTAGGGAGCGATTGGTTTGCCAATGTTCATGGAATTACGTGGTTTGTGAAAGAAGTTCTGGACAATGTGGATATAAAGCTGCAAATAGCGGGAAGTGCGTCCAATGTTTTGAAGAAAAAATTTGTTGATCCTAAAATAGAGTATTTGGGATTTGTTCCTGATCTCTCTTCTGTTATAATGAATGCCGATTTTATATTAGCTCCTCTTTTTAAGGGAGGAGGAATGAAAGTGAAAATTTGCGAAGCATTAATGTATGGAAAAAATATTGTGGGCACCAAAGAAGCTTTTGTGGGCTATAATTTGGATTTGAATAAAACGGGAGCAGAATGCAACAACAAAAGTGAATTTATCCATGTACTCAAAAAATGCTCCTCTTCAAAGAGGCTAAAGTTCAACATGTACAATAGAAATCGTTTTTTAGAATCTTATTCTTTTGCCGCCACATTAGAAAAATTTAAAAAGGTGCTCCAAAATTCAGAAGTTCCTGCGTCAAATAGTCACACCAAATTATAGTTGCACAAATGAAGGGTATAAGTATAATCATACCTACGTATAATAGGGCAGAACTTGTAAAAGACGCTTTACAAAGTGTGATGGAGCAGGACTTTCCAGGACCCCTGGAAATTATCGTTTCAGACGATGGCTCTACAGATGGGACCCTGGCCGTGGCATCTTCTTTTGGCAACAAGGTGAAAATTCTAAAAAAACCAAACGACTGTAATTCACAAGGAGCTTCTGGTGCGCGTAATCGAGGAATCTTAAAAGCGACCCAAGCCTTTATCTGCTTTTTGGATTCAGATGATTTATATCTTCGTGGACACCTGCAAAAAATGGTAATTGCCATAGAATCGGATCCTGAGTTAGGGTTTGCTCTCTGTAATTCTTTGGTAATGCTGGATATTGATGAGGAAAATAAATTTAAACGCTGGACGAAAACCAATATCGAACCCAGGGATATTAACAATCTTTCCATTTCAACTTTTCATTTTGCAAACACCAACGGTTTTATTTTTAAAAAGGAGGTTTTTGAAAAGGTCGGTTTATTTGATGAACACTATAAAAATGCGGAAGATACGGATATGTGGATGCGTATCAATGAAAATTTTAAAGGCATTCATGCGGTCCACTATGGTACAGTAATTCGTCTTCATAATCTGCACCGCCTTACGGATGTTCCCAAACAAAATTTACTGCAAAATCATTATAATGTTTTCCGCAATGCTTTAAGGCGTTATCATGCCAAAGGTTTAAATGATCCGTATAGGTTGCGGGCTCTTTGGATGCTTTCAATAAAATATAAGATAAGTCAGTGGCCAGTTTTTAATAAAATGTACAAAATTATCAGTGAACAAAACTCTCAAGGACCTGTTTTAGAAGCAGATGATCCTTCTTGGAAATCTTTGGAATATTTTACCAATTCCCAATAATTACTTTTCTTAAAGCTTATTAGGGAATGAGTGTCCAGCCCAAAACATATTAAAAAATGAAACAATTGGCCAAAGGCTTAAATATTTAATTGTATATCCGCAAACTGTCATAAAATAATAAATAACGTTATTCTGAACCTGTTTTGGAATCTTATAACACTAAGAATCAATGCAGTAAATAGAGGCCCTGAAATAATCCCGAAAGCTTTCGGGACAGGGTGACGAAACATTTATAGGACATAAAACGGATATACAAATATTTAAATAACCAGTTCCACATTATATAACAATTATCATTTGGGATTGGCGATTAATATAAATAAATTGGTTAAAATTAAAATAACATGAAAATTATGGCAGTTGCCTCGGTAGGAGGACATTGGGTTGAACTCTTACGACTGGTACCAGCTTTCGAGGGCAATGAGATTATATTTGCATCCACGAAACAAAGTGTTGCAGAAACGGTGGCGCTCTCTAAGTTTCATAGGATTCCAGATATAAATAGGAATGAAAAATTGAAGCTCCCGAATGCGATATATAAAATATTTTCCCTGATAAATTCTATCCGACCCAATGTTGTTATTTCTACTGGGGCTCTTCCAGGACTTATCTCCATATTTGCTGGAAAGATGTATGGTGCAAAAACAATTTGGGTGGATAGCATAGCCAATGTAGAAGAGCTTTCCCTTAGTGGAAAAGTTGCTTCTGTTTTTGCCGATAGGACCTATACACAATGGCCCGATCTCGCCAAAAAAAAATGTTTGTTTCACGGAAATGTTCTTTCATGATATTTGTAACTGTTGGTACTCAAGAACCATTTGATAGACTTATAAAAGCTGTTGATGAAATAATCCCAGAGTTGGAGGATCAAGAAATAATTGTCCAGGCTCCAATGAAATCCTACAAACCCATTCATTTTAAAACGTTTAAGTTTATCGATCCCATAAAATATAATATGATTTTCAATCGAGCCGATTTTATTATAAGCCATGCTGGAATGGGCACTATATTATCTGCAATGACAACTGGGAAAACTTTAATAATAATGCCAAGACTTATTAAGTATGGTGAACATAGGAATGAGCATCAACTTCATACAGCCAAAAAATTTAAATCCTTGAACTATATTAATGTGGTTGATGATGAAAACGAGCTAAAAGCAGTACTGCTAGGCAAAAATAAACAACAATTATTAGTTTCTAAAAGAATGGGGGAATATGCCTCAGATGAATTAATAGATTCTATAAGAAAATACATAAATCCTAAGTAAGTAGGATTAGCATAGTTACTAAGTTAGCGTTTAAATAGTGATGAGTGAATTACATTGAATGCATCCTATCATCTTCAATGTATGATGGCCCTTCTGCAATTATATTTTCGAAACAAATAACAATTTGAACTTAATTTACTGGATTAGGACACGTAGGAAACACACGTTGAAGTTTCCAATTGAATCTTGGTGTTAAAATGTTAATTGGATAGATCTAAATTATAATTACCTCCATCCATATCGTTATAGGACATTCCTCCATTTCCCTTTTTTAAAATTTCATTTCTTTGTAATGTATTGCCTGTTGCGCCTGAAAAGAAAGCTACGGTATCTGCGTAATCCCTAATGGTGACAAAGGTATTATCGTAAAAGGAATTGTTAGTGCTTTTATTCTCCACATATAAGCCTATTCCCCCATCGGAATAATGAAAGTTATTCGTGAAAGATGAGTTTTTAACATCAAATAAATGTAGGGCATCTGCATAAAATGAATTTTTTGAATATTCCAATCCATCGCAATTATAAATTTCGTTCAAATGTGGGGCATTTCCTGAGACAGTTCCAGAATTTCCAATTACAGAGACATTTGTCATATATTGACTTCCTCCAGCTCTTCTATTCATGGTTATAGGATTATAGGCGTTTTTTATGGAAGAGAAAGTGTTGTTTGCTATTACTACATTATTCCAGGCCACATTTTCAATTGCACGATCCTTGGCGTCCACAATAATATTATTCAATATCTCAGCATTATTTCCGGTGCCACTTATACTTATTGCCATTCCATAAATAGACGCCGTGCCCAGATTGTTAAAATAGCAGTCCTTTACTGTTATATCTTCAAACCTCACAATATCATCTCCGTCATGGTTTACGGTCTCAATGGCCATTCTTCCTATATCCTGAAATTTACAATTAATTATTTCTATTTTTTTGGACCTATAAGGCCCCTGGGAAACAAATTTTAGACCATTTGTATCTGTATTGGGAGAAGAAAAACTGCACCTATCAAAAAGGATGTTTTCCGCATTTGTCTGACTAAAATTAACAAGGCCACCAAAATTTATTGCTTTAGCAGTAGAGGTGGAATTAAAACTTATATTCTTAAAAGAAATGTTATTTGCGTCTTCTTCAAATTGTATTAAGGTTTCCAGGTTACCCGAAATTACCACACCATCAGCCCCTGAAATATTTAGGTTGTAGATGTTCCTTAAGTTAATCCTAGCGTTTAAGGTATAAGTACCGGGAAGTAAATATAAATTTGCATCAGATTTGAGTCCGGCAATTAACTCACCAACATTACTGATCGTGGTTACATTGGGAGGAATAGCTTCTTCCTGTTCCTCTAATGCATAATGATAGTTTTGCGAAAATGCGCTAACAGAAAAAAGGAATAATATATAAAAGATATATTTCATTATAATACAATATAAGAATTGTTACCGGTTTTTCTAAGGATCCCACCAGTATAAAATTCATTGTTTCCAATGCTGGTATTACCACCTGATTTACCGTTGATCAAAACACCTGAAGCACCTTTTACGGTAAAAGTGGTACCGTGCACCTCTAAATTAATCACATCACCAACCTCCATAGCCGAAAAACCGGAACTTATAGTTAGGGTTGCTGTGGAAGTACAGGCAAGAGTATTGCCAACATCATTATTGTTTATATTTCTAGACGATGAAAATGGTACAACAATAGCTTTTTTGGCATAATTGTCTTCAACCTGCTTTAGTATTTCTGCCTTGATATTATTAACCTCGTCCTGAGTATAGATTTTAGGTGATCCGGTTAAACTGGAGTAAGCTCCATCAAAATCATCATTGGCATTGGTGTCCCATTGGTCAAAAGAAATGGAATTCCCCCCTGAAATAGATAAAGTCGTTTGGTCCAGATTTAGGTTCTGTGAAACCCCACCAGTGGTTTCGATACCTGCAATTAAGTTGTCAATTTCCGTTTTACTGTACAACTCTGGTTTATTCTGAAGGTCATCGTACATTCCCGAGAAATCATCGGCTACATTGGTATCCCATTGGTCAAAAGAAATGGAATTCCCCCCAGATATAGATAATGTATTTTGATCAAGGTTGAGGTTTTGTGGAACTCCTCCAGTTGTTTCTATTCCGTTTATAAGATTGTCAATTTCAAGCTTATTGTACAACTCTGGCTTATTTTGAAGGTCATCGTACACTCCCGAGAAATCATCGGCTACATTGGTGTCCCATTGGTCAAAAGAAATGGAATTCCCCCCAGATATGGATAATGTATTTTGATCAAGGTTGAGGTTTTGTGAAACCCCACCAGTGGTTTCGATACCTGCAATTAAGTTGTCAATTTCCGTTTTACTGTACAACTCTGGTTTATTCTGAAGGTCATCGTACATTCCCGAGAAATCATCGGCTACATTGGTGTCCCATTGGTCAAAAGAAATGGAATTCCCCCCAGATATGGATAATGTATTTTGATCAAGGTTGAGGTTTTGTGGAACTCCTCCAGTTGTTTCTATTCCGTTTATAAGATTGTCAATTTCAAGCTTATTGTACAACTCTGGCTTATTTTGAAGGTCATCGTACACTCCCGAGAAATCATCGGCTACATTGGTGTCCCATTGGTCAAAAGAAATGGAATTCCCCCCAGATATGGATAATGTATTTTGATCAAGGTTGAGGTTTTGTGAAACCCCACCAGTGGTTTCGATACCTGCAATTAAGTTGTCAATTTCAAGCTTATTGTATAACTCTGGCTTATTTTGAAGGTCATCGTATACTCCAGAGAAATCATCGGCTACATTGGTGTCCCAATTATCGAAAGAGATAGAATTTCCGTTAGAAATATTAAGAGTAGTATTCTCTAGGCTTAAATTTTGTGGAACTCCTCCAGTTGTTTCTATTCCGTTTATAAGATTGTCAATTTCAATTTTATTGTACAACTCTGGCTTGTTTTGAAGGTCATCGTATACTCCAGAGAAATCATCTGTAACATCGGTGTCCCATTTGGTTAAGGTAATACTGTTGCCACCTGAGATCGAGAGGCGATCGTCATTCCATTCCAAAGTTTGTACTAGCCCTCCTTCTACGTCTACATCTATAAAAAGTTTATCTATTTCCTCCCTTGTGTATAAATCGGGAAGATTGGTCAAATCTTGATAATCACCAGAAAAATCATCATCGCTATTTTTATCCCAACCATTAAAAGCAGAATTATTATTTACTTTAAAATCCAAATCTGAAATTTGAGATCCAGAAATGGTACCGGTGAAGATTTCTGCAGATTTTGCATGCAATGCATACGGCACACTAAGCATTTGGCTAATACCTGAAATTGTATAATTTCCACCTCCATTAGGATCTACCCGACTTTCTACAAAATAGGGACCCTCTGACCAGTTGATTTCTCCAAATTTTCCATTTTTACGTGTTCCTGTTCCAATTTGTAACGAAACTAGTCCATTGCCATTGGTTTTTGTATAATGAGATTCTTCATAAACAACTGAACCATTTGCTGAGCCTTGTTTAACAAGTATTTTAAGGGCAACATCCGATGCATTTACGAGTTGATTGGAGCTATTTCGTATAACACCTTGATAACTCATTTTTTCAGGTGCCTGGGCAACAACCGCTACAGTTGTTAAAGCTATCAGTATAAAGCTAAATATCCATTTCATTTTTTATCTCTTTAATATTTTTAATGTTTTCATGTGTCGACCATCTTCTACAAGATAAAGAAGATACAGTGCTGCTTGAAGATTATATGCATTTACTCGTGTTCGTGTTTTTTCTAAATTGTCTTGTACAATTAATTTACCAGAAAGATCAAGTAATTTATAAGAAATATTTTTGTCTTTTAGGTCGGAAGTTTCAATTATAAAAAAGTCGTCTACGGGATTAGGATAGGTAGATATTTTTATTTGAGTTTTAGGTAGAGCTAACGGCTGGGACTTATTTACGGGTATGGGTTGCTGAACTCCTTCACGGATAGAAAAATCTTGGTTCATATCTTCATTATAAAAAACCTGTCCAACAGAAAAAGCGATTGAACCACCTTCGCCAATACCATCACCGCCAGCGGCATCGATTATTGCCAAAGAAGAATTGGAAGATTTGGTATTACCGGCAAAACCAGTATTTTGACATTGGGGTATAGCATACAATAGTAAAGCAAATACCAGGGGTAAATATTTCATAGATGCGGAAGTAGGTTGGGGTACTTATATTCCAGAAGGAACTTAAACCATGGGTATTAATTCTTTTAATTAAAATAATAAATACCCGAAAAATGCTTAAAAAAGTCCTCTAAAACTTTTAATTTCGGGTTTGAATATATATTCGACCATCGCTTTACCATTGGCATCATAACATAGATCCCTTAGGAAAATGCCCAATCTATCTCCTCTAAATTCTAAAATATAATCACCAGGAAAGTCCTCGTGATATATTTTATTGCATTCTTGGGCTGCTTCTGATAAAGCTGTAGAATTGGGTTCTAAATTCAACTTTTGAGAAAGTACGGTATTTATCATATTAGAAGAAGAAATCCCTTTTTCTTCTTCGAGAATAGTACTTATTGAAGTACTAGAGTGCTGGCTGAAGCTTTCGGGCGTGGAAATCAACCTATTCCAGAAATTGGATAAAAAGTTAGACCCACCAGCATTCTCTTTTTGAGAATTTTTATTAAATGTTTGAGCAAAAGACGATGAAGATTCATCCTCATTTTCTGTCTCTTGAGACAGCCCTCTATTTAATATATAGTGAGAAACAAAGTTATTTTGATCTAGTGTAAAAGAAATGTCTTTCATAGTTTTAAGCTTTTGATCCGATCAAATATACGAAATAATCGTTAAAGTGCACATTTTTGTTAATTTTTAACATTTTTAACTTTTTTATTGATTTTATATTTAAAAATTTGTAGGAGCGATTACATGGTCTATCCCTAAAATGACTGTCAAAATCACCTTAAAAACTATTATCAATAAGTTTGAAAAGCAATATTTTAACGTACAAAATATTCAGTATCAATCAATGGGGTCTTTTAAAACCTAATTTATTCAGAAAAAATCTTCTTTTTTTGAATGAATAACATCCTTATCTATTTACTGACAAAACCTTATTTCCAAAAATAATACCGATTATCGGCAATCTTCTTAGATGTAGTACAAAGGGATGGATATGTAGCGAGGTTATTAGGTTCAGGCATCAATTCCAAGCTTGGATTTATTTTGGTTACTTCTTTATGCCAATTTTTAATATAAATATTGCCCTATATTTCCACATAAATTTTAGAAATTCCCCAATTGCCATTTTCTTATTATTTATGAAAAATCCAGATACATTAGAATCCCATGGAATATTAATAAAGGCTACTAATGTTATTTTATAGAGATTTATCAGTTATGTTCATCGTAAAATTATAAGGTGTAGTTGGGACGTCCGGTGGAGCAGGCTGGAAACATTTTTTATTAAGCCAAGAAGTTCTCGAATGCGCCCGAACGGACAAAACGAAATATTTCAACTGTTTAAAAATAAACAAAATGAATCCTGAAGATCAAATGCAGTTATCTACTGCCTTTTATTGTTTTGCAGAGGTCAGTAGATAAACACATATCTAATCTAAATAAGATGATTATCCTGTTAATAATCAGTATTTTAATCTTTACCACAATGTCAGTTCGCAGTCGAGAACTCTTCGTCCTCCAAATAAAGGTTTCGACTACGCTCAACCTGACAGATAGCGACATTGATAAATTTTCCAATAGGTGACTATCTACGGACCTCTATTGTTTTAATTTTCTGTAAATAGTTAAGTGCAATGTATAATCATTGATTTTTATAGTTAGTTTAGTCTAAGTTATCACTTCAAATAGTCAAGAACATCGAGGGGAAAATCCACGAGGTATGTCCCGATAATTCAGTAGAAATGGACTTTTAAAAATTTGAAGTGGTCTTTAGGGAGGTAGGCCGTAATGAAGGAATAAAATGTTAAAGCCTTCATGGGTTGGTTATTTTGAAGGCTGTATTTCGAGAATTATATATTTCAAATTTCCACTACATCGGGAATGTGCAAAATCCTTCTTATAATAAAGAGTATAAAACCATCTAAAATAGGAATGGTATTTTTTTATCTAATTTTGCTCCCAGAAGGGATCTGCATATTCTTCTTTTGAACCTGCATCAAAATGGATTTCATCAATTTTTGTGAGTTCTTCTTTAGTGGCCATCTCTTGAATTTCAGTGAACAAAACCCTTTCTTCAAAGCGGATGTGTGCCTCCAGTTCTTCTTCTAAAAGACTTAGGGAATTTTGGGGATCTTCGCGATCGCGGAAAAGGCGTTCAATATGCCGGTGTTCTTTTAAAGCACGTTCTATTAAAGGATGCTCGGCACCTAAAATTGGAAAAATATAATCTTCTTCCAACTTAAAATGAGGTTTGATTTCTTGTAGAAAAAACCAGTCTGCATAAATTTTTAACCTATCAACAGAAATATTTTCTGCAAATCCTTTTCGAATTTTCCACGAAAACAGCAAGCCAAAATGATGTTGGCGGCTAAGTGGCTTTAATGCTTCGTGGCGTTTTATTGGTTTTTTATTATCCATAATTTAGTTTCGATTTAGAGTTTTAAAAATATGGGCCTGATTCTAATTTTCCAGCTAGACTCATAATTTCAATATTTTTTCATCATTTCTTTTATATTGTTGCGAATGGATACAAATCCGTCATGGAAAGGGCAGGGGCGAACTTCCGAACATTCTGCCAATCCCACTCCGCAGGGGTTATAGATCATACTCCCATCAATTGCCTGTATACCTTCTATAAGTTTCATTTTGCTGGCAGGGTCATAAAATAACCTGCCAGTAGACCCTTTTTAGGATTCAAGCACTCCATTTTTGGCAAGTTTTCGCATAATTTTGGCAGTAAAAACTTTTGGGAAATTAACAACTTTAGCTATTTCATTAAGGCTGGACCGCATTCCACTTTTGGATTGTTGGGCTATATATAAGCTCAGATACCGTATTCACAGACTTTTTAGTTTTTTTATAATAATAACTGATGTTACGCACTTAAATACTGAAAACTAGAACTTAATGTTGATAATTGCATAAGATACTGAAAATGAATTTATTATACTTGTGAATATTTTTAATTTTTATATTCGCTTTGGATCATAGACTAAAATTAGAACGTTAAAACAGCTTAAAATGTTACAAAAAGTTAAGAAAAACGAGGTTGTCAACAGCTTTTTTGTTAAAATGGGTGAAATCATCTGAATCCTTGCGTAACATCAGATAATAAAATAAAATTGCACTTTAAGCCAATTTTGGCCTAAAAAAAACAGGGAAACTATTCAGTTCTCTATACATTTATTGAATTTTCTTCGCAGAGGGTTAATGCCTGAAGTTCGCTTAATATGGCTTCCCCTTTATTTTTGTTGTACCATATTTGAAGTTCTGTTTTAAGTTGGTCGTCAACTGCACCCCGGACTTGAATATAGTCATCCACCACTTTGGCCGTGGCATTGGAACGCGGTCCCCAGTGGGCAATTGGCTGTAAATTTTTATCGAGAACGATTAGTTTGGGGATAGAACGTGAACCATTGGTCAAAAAAACATCCATGAGTGCTGGGTTCTCATCGCGCAAAACAATTTTTAATTCCACATTTTCTGAACTTTCAGCAATGTGATTGAAGAAGGGAAGGCTTTGGGCGGCATCCCCACACCAAGGCTCGGTAATGACCAGCCAGATTTGCTTTTCATTGATATCCTGAAAACATTGCTTTTGTGCTTCTAAAAGTTTTATGGTTTTATCAAGGCGTTTGCTCCTGCTAAAGTTGAGCTTGGTATAGTCTATTTTCTCTGAAGTAGGTTCACCAGTAGTCCTTCCTTCAGTTACCAATTGTTTAAAAAGCAAATTATATTCGGCATAGCTTATTGCTTTGGCAACCGAATTTTTTATTATTTGTTCCATAGTTATAGATTTCAAATCGATGTTGTCCTATATAATTGTTTTTGTTAATTTTTTCCACTGATTAAAACATGCGTTCCTCTCTTCGGGTGTCGCATGCGAGTAAAATCCAGGTTTGAAAAACTTATCGAATTTCACGAATTGGTTTCATGTAAATTGGTCTTGGTGCTGCAAATTGTTCTTTCGGCATTTTCCAAAGATTTTTCAAATGCCATTAAATTGCTGCCTACTACTTGTTTATTCACCAATTCCCGATAGTATTCGATGCCCTCTAACATGTTGTTACAAAAACCTTCCCAGTTTTTAAGCATCCGTTTATCAGGATTTTGTGTACGGGCAATTTGTTTTTCAAGGAAATCGATATAAAGTTCCAACTCCCGAACGAACATATGGGGCCTGTCTGTTTGGTACATAAGGTTGCGACGGCCATAAATATGTTCCGTCATTTCACGTAAAGTGGATACCTGTGAAAAATTGACAATATTGGGACCGGGACATATAGTAACCGACTTTTGTTTTTTTAGGAATGGCACGTCATAATTGAGTGGGGCCGCGTTGCTAAGCCCAACGCAGAGGCATTCCTTACTAAGCAAATCTTCTTTTTGTTGTTGGTACTCTGTTTCAGGTAAACCGCTATCTTCCAACTGCTTTAGCTTCAATTTTTGATATTTTCGGGAAGCAGTGCAGATTGGCTTTTTGGTGAATTCTGTATTGGAAACCAAAAATTTCTCTGTACAGGGACTTCCAGGAACCCCTTTTTCAATGCGGTTGAGCCTTTCCGTTTCTGCACTTGTACCTTTTAAATAATTAAAACCTACCCCAAGTGGGGATGACTGGCTCCTAATCACATCTTTTTCTTTAGAATTTAACAGCAATTGCAACGTGTCCTTATCTACCGTAGTAGCTTCTGGACAAAGCAAGAATGGTGTTCCCCAACCTGTACTATCCACATTGTAATAATTGTGCAGCAAACTATCTTCCTCAGAGGTGCCAATTCCACCCTGTACGGTAATTTTTATGGGGTGGGGCTTGGAAAAGCCTTGTTGCCCTTTAGCCAATATAGCTGGGTTGTATAGGCTGAACAGGCTTTCCTGAAGGTCCTTCTTCTTTTCTTTAAATTCATTTAAAATTGGGCCCATTAGTAATCCTTGGGTTGCAAAAACATGCCCGCCACAGTTCAGCCCAGATTCAATCCTGAATTCGCTTACCCAAATCCCTTTTTTCGCCAAATATTTGCCCTGAATAAGCGCAGACCGGTAATCGCTTACCTTTATCACCACTTTTTTATGAAAATGCCCCCAGGAAATTGCATCAAATTCCCTGAAATCTTCCATATAATTGAACAATTTGGGGTTCATGCCCGCAGAGAAAATAACAGCAGAATTCTTTAAATCACTGGTAGCATAGGCCTTTAAAGCGGTAAGCGCATCTGAAGCATTCGGGATTGGGAGATCATCTTTGCCCAGATTGTCCTTGTCTACTTTGGTCATTATATTGACCTCTATTGCCCCGGGCTTCATTTTTTCTTTGAGTAGGTTCCCCAGGTTTTCCTTTTCTAAAGCACTTTCTGTGAGTAGAAAATTTTGAAAAGCTTTTTTGAGGTCCCCGGTATCTGGAAGCATCTCAAAATACTTCATTATATCTGAACCCAGTGTGAAAGTAGAAGACTTGATTTTTTCAAATTCAGTATTCACCAGCCTTTGCATCAGGTTGAGGTAATTCGTAATTCGCTTTATACGGTAATCTTTTTCTTTGGTGCTTATAGGTACATAGGTTTCGCCATTTTTCTGGGTATAATGCTTCCGCATTGTCTCTATTAAATTATCTTCAATGATGGAAATGGCTGAATTTATGCCAAAACAAGCCACTTTTATTGGGGAATCTATGGAATATGCCAGACCCATAACGGGTATGTGAAAATTGTGGGGTGATGATATTTGCATTATAATTAAGTTTTAATTTGTAAAGATGCTCAACCTTCCCTATCTATTATATGACGTTGGTCATATTTTGGCGGATTTATGATGATCCTTTCACACTATTTAGTTTGTATTTTATACCAGATAAAAAATTAGGTAAAAATTGTATGTCCAGAATGTATTCTTCGAAAGATTTCTTCGCCTTATCGACAATTCCATAAATAACAGGGCCGAAATTATAATACCTGTAAGTTTTATAAACCTTGCATGAAAAATTCTTGAACTTTAAAAATCCTTTCGTTTGGCCATCCTGTAAATAATTCCAGTTGGGATCAATACCCACAATATCAACATGCCAATGGAAATTATTAACCCCAGGTTTGTGCCAAAGAATTTCTGAAAAACCGCACCGGTATATCCCAAAAGTGCCGAAATATCCAGTTTTAGTAAAATTAGTACCCGAGAAAGGTCCACGGGATTCAGCATGGTGGCAACAAGGGAGAATTTATCCAGCGGGTAATTTTCAAAATAAACCAAGGACATTAGGAACAGGCCATCATAGATTACTGCCATAAACAACCATAACAAAATTGCATATCCAAAACCTTTGATTTTATTTTCGTTGGCCAGCGCAATCACAAATGCCAGCGCGGTGAAAATAAAAGTAAGAAATGCCCCTGTTATCAGTAACAACGAAAAGTCCCAAATTGCGCTGCTGTTATATATACCGTAGAAAACAAAAGGCAGTCCCAGACCAATCACCAAACTCATGGCCAGCGAGGATGCCACCCCAAAATACTGCCCTAAAAAGATGGAACTACGCTTCACCGGTTGTGCAAGCAGGAGTTCGGTAAATTCCCGTGAATTATAATAATACATCACCCCAAAAATGGTTCCAATCAAAGGTACCAGGATAATGATCACATTCATTAATGTTATTACGGCTTTGGAAAGGTCGTTGTTTAGAAACAAGAGTACGATCCCCAATAATAAGTAAAAGAGAAAATATACGTAACTCCATCGGCTGCGTACCAAGTCAAAAAAACTGTATTTTAATATTTTAAGCATCACTTGTAGTTAAAATGGAGGCAATGGCATGTTCAAAGTCGGGCTGTTCGGTTTTGGTCTTTAATTCCCTGATACTGCCTTTAAAATATATTTTTCCTTCCAAGAGAAATACGATCTCGTCGGCTATTTCTTCCACAAAACCCATAATGTGGGAAGTGATGAGGATGGTTTTTCCTTTGGCTTTTTCGGCTTTAACAAGTTCTTTTAACCGAAGGTGCGAGATGGGGTCTAATCCTGATGTGGGTTCGTCCAAGATAATCAACGGACTATCGAACATAAAGGTAAGCAACAGGTTTACTTTTTGTTTGGTGCCGCCGGAAAGGTTGCTTAATTTCTTATCCATAAAAGGACCTAAACGGAACAGCTCCATCAAATGCTGGTCTTCGGCTTTTTTTCCGGTGCGAAGGTCTTTAATCATATCAATGAGTTCCTTTACCTTTAAATTTCCAGGAAAATTCGCTATTTGCGGAAGGTAGTTGATCTCATTGCGATATTTCCAATGGTTTGTAACCATTTTGCCCGATAACTTAATATTCCCGGAATCTGGGATCACCATCCCCAATATGCTTTTTATCAGGGTTGTTTTTCCTGAACCATTAGGTCCCAACACCGCAAATATTCCACCCTGTTCAATTTCCAGGTCAATGCCTTTTAGCACCTGATTGGTGCCGAATTTTTTATGTAAATATTCAATTTGAATCATGGCGAACAGGTTTTAGCAGTGGATGTTCATCTAACAGGTCATTGGGTGTGAAGATGGGCGATACTTTTTCGGAAAAATCAATGATATCAATAAACAAACTGCGCAACAAAATGATTGTTTCGGGGGTACGGTTTACGATATACGAAAACAGTTTTACAGGCCGGTAAGGTACATCTCCAATCCCATTTCGGTTTAAATCGTAGCCCGTATAATTGCTCCAGTGATTACGGTCGAATTTATTATCGTTGAGCCTGCTATTATAGGAAACATCAAAAGAATTGGAGAGAAAATTGTTCTCCTTAAAGATGTTGTGGTAGCAGGCACCACGTACTTTTACCGCCCAGCCGTTATTTTTAAAATCATTATGGGCATAGTTCACCCGGTTGGAGCCTTCAACATTGATCCCCACCGTGTTTTCTTCAAAAGTGTTGTGTGAGATTTCAGAATCGTTTATTTCTTTAAGCAACAATCCAAAAGCAGCCGAACCCCAGTTTTTTTTGAAAGTATTGTTTTTCATTATTATAAATTTGGAGAACATTACTGCCACGCCCGCGCCGTTATTTTCAAAAAGATTATTTGTGTACGTGTCGTTGTTGGAAAACATAAAGTGCAAACCATACCGAAGATTTTCTGAACTTATATTTTCGTTAATTATGATTTCATCTGAAAATTCCAAATAAATACCGTCCCTAACTTTTTTGATTTTATTGCCACGAACTTCTACATTCCTGCAATACCAAAGCTGGATTCCGTTCCCAGAACTATATTCATTCTTCGCATCGCCAACAATAGTATTGTTAAAAACTTTACCATTCTTTGATTTTTCCAGATAAATGCCGAAAAAGAGACGTTCCAGTTTTAAATTTTGTAGTAGGAAATTTTCACTTTTTACTACCCGAACCGCAGCAAAATCTGTAGTGTAACTGGTTCCAACATTTACAATAGTTAGTCCGTCTATAGCAACATTATTAGCTTGAACAGTGATGATTTCCCCTTTGTTTTGCCCATCGATTACTGGATTGTTTATGCCTATAATTGTGAGTGGTTTAATAATCTCTATATTGAATTCATTGTAAATTCCTTTTTTTACGTAAATCGTATCGAAAGCAGTTGCTTTATCTACAGCTTCCGTGATGGAAGTAAATTCACAGGAAGCGCATACCTCTAGGTTTTGTGCAAAGGATGGTGAAAGCGAAAGCTTCAGTGTAATAATTGATATGTAGAGGAAGTTTTTCAAGATTTCGAGCAAATTACAAGCTGCTATATGTTAATCCTATGACGACGGACAGGTTTTAAAATGCTTTTTTGGTTTGTGTGTGATGGACGTATTCTAAAAAAGAATTAGAACATTATGTAGTTAGGTTGTATCCAACTATCAAAAATTTGAAATTTTCAATAGCTTCTACCCAAAGCGGGTGATCTTTTTCAAAACTAAAATGTTGGTATCTGGCTAAGGTATAAACTTCTGCCATTATATGAAAGCGTGTTTTTCTTTCAACATAAATAGATGGGCAGCCCTGGGGGAGCAATGTTTGGGATAAACCACTCCTTTTCTAAGGCTGTTAGATAAAATATCTAAATCTTTACCAGTTTTAATCTTTCCAATCCTTGGTTTATCGAAAGATTGTAGTTCTATAAGTTTTTCTATGCTGTACAACATGCTTATTCTTCTATTTATTAGTAATAGCTTCCCAATTATAAAGCTCCCCACCATATTGATTTTTGGCCCTTTTCGCATCTCCTTCTGAAGCAAACCCGGAAAGATTGGCACCCATAGGGCTTGGTAATTGAGGACTGACCAAATATGTAGCCGTTTTGGCATTTATTAAAACTCCTGGATTTTCAAAATCATTGATTAGGTAAAGTTCATGAGAGGTGCCCTTGTTTTCTTCAGTATAATTGATCATGCATTCTATCGCATCAAAGTTGTAAGCTTTCCCTTTGGAATTTACCAGTTGGCCGGCATGTTGCTTATCCACAATAGTCATTCTGCAAAATTCACAAGCTTCATTTCCATAATTTATTGGTTGTGGGCTAATTTCACAAGAAATCAATAATAGTGCGACTATTACTAAATAAATAGGGCTCTTCATTATCTTGATTTTATTTGCTTCCATTCTTTTTTCCCTATAAAAAAAGCTACCAACGTGAGTAACATACCTGCAAACATAAGGTAAGCTCCTAATGAAGGAAAAGAATCCACATCAAAATTCAGCATTTTCTGGTGTCCAAAAAGGGGGGGCTTATAAGACATTGGCGTACCATCTGGATTCGTCATCTTCATAATTGCTCGGGGATCTAGATTAGTTCCATAATCTGTCAACCAGGTATTAAAATCGTACATTCCCAAAACTCCCAAAACAAACATTAATACCAGCCAGCCCAAAACCCCCCAGTAATTTATTTTTCCGAAGAAACCTAAAATTCCTATAATTACCCCTAAAGCGGCCATGCCCCCGATAACGAGTGGGAAAATCCTGAATTCCCACATGGCTTCTGGCTTGGGTATTTTTTGCATACCTATGTAATGGTTTATCCCATCTATGTTTTGAATATCGAATTCTTGTACTCCTTTTATTCCTTCAATATAAATATCCATACCTAGGGGTTCTGGATATTGTGGAGCACCCAGCATAATGTTCCAAAGGGGAAATTTAAATAGCCCCAATAACAATAAAGAACCAATGATCATTATGATACCTGCTTTTTTCATGCTTTTTAAATTTGAACCTAAGTGGTACAAAGGTTGATCCTTAATGCCTCATCATTGAGGATCCAATCCCCCAAGGCCTGCCTTGATTTTTTTAAAAGTATATTTCTCCCGAATTATCAAGACATACCTCGTGGGCTTGCCCGAGGCTCTTTATTAATCATTTTTAAAAAAGACGGGGGCAATCATCAAAAAACCCCCGTCTTGGGTACCACATGGAAATCATGGGGAACATGCATGTGGATTTTCAACTAATTATCTGTTAATCGTCCCCAAGGGACCAGCTAAGCTCAATATTGGAACTTTTTGGTGAAACTCTCACATAACCTTGCATTTCTTGGTGTAAGGCAGAACAGAAGTCTGTACAATAGAATGGCCATACCCCAACTTGTTTAGGTTCCCATACCAGGGTTTTAGTTTGACCTGGCATAATAAGCAACTCTGAATTGTTTGCACCAATCATGGCAAAACCGTGTGGCACATCAAAATCTTGTTCATGGTTGGTAATATGGAAATACACTTTATCTCCTACTTTTATTCCTTCTATATTATCTGGAGTAAAGTGGCTACGTATCATGGTCATGTAAACATGTACTTCGTTACCATCCCGTTCTACCTTGGCATCATTAACAGAAAGCGCTGCGTATTCGTGCTTGTTTTCGGCCAATTTAAAGATCTTCTGAGAATTTTCTTTAATGATGCTTGCTGGAATTCCTGCTGCATAATGAGGCTCCCCATGGGTAGGGAAATCCAATAAGAGCTCCATTTTTTCTCCAGAGATATCAAATAATTGAGCTGAATGTTCTAATTCCGGTCCTGTTGGCAAATAACGATCTTTCGTGATTTTGTTCATAGAAACTGCATACTTGCCAAACGGTTCTGCCGAATTCCCTCCAGGAATCATTACGTGTCCTACAGAATAATAATTTGGTTTACGGTCTATCACCTCACGCGTTTCCACATCCCATTTTACAAGTTCTGAAGAGATAAAGAATGTTGTATAAGCATTTCCTTTTCCATCAAATTCTGTATGTAGGGGCCCTAATCCAGCTTGTTTTACTGTGCCCGATAAAATATCCTCAAAATTCAAGATTGGAATTCCATAAGCATCCCCGTCAAATTTCTTGTTTTCTATGGCATCAATCATTTTAGTAAAGGAATGTACCGTTAGGTCGGCAGAAAGTTTTCCGTTCCCAATAATATATTCACCCGATGGATCTACATCTACGCCATGTGGGGATTTAGGGGTTGGAAGTAGGAATACAGCACCTGGAACTTCTAGTGGATCTACTACCAAGACTTCTTTCATCATGGTTGAAGTGGCATTGTGCGTTTCATCGTCATATACATTGTGCGCATAATTTGCTGGCATTGTTTTTCCACCACCGTTGTTTACATATTCTTCGATTTTTTTCCAGTTTATCGCTGCAATAAAATCTTTGTCATTTTGAGAAGCGTTTACTTCCAAAAGGCTATTGGCCTCTTCGGTATTATACGTAGTAAAAAAGAACCAACCATGGGATTTTCCTCGTCCCGGGTGGGCAAGATCATAATTGAACCCAGGCATCAATAATTGGAACTTAATGTTCATCCTGCCTGTTTCCGGAGCTACACTAATAAAGGAAAGCGCACCTTTAAATTTTCCTTTATACTCCTTAATAGGCATATCTTGTTGGGGTACCGGTACCGAGAACCTGGTCCCTGCGACCACATATTCGGTATTTTCTGTCACGAAGGAAGAACTGTGGTTACCCGCAGAATTTGGAACCTCGATAATTTCGGTGGTTTCAAAAGTTTTCAAATCTATTTTTGCGATACGCGGGGTATTGTTCCCGTTTATAAAAATCCAGCGCCCATCCAGCTTTCCACTGGTTTGTGAAATATCGGGGTGGTGGGAATCGTCCCATGGAATAAAACCATGGGAAGTATTAAGCATTGGTTTTGTTTCTTCTGAATAACCATACCCATTGGTGGGGAATTGAGAGAAAACGGGAATCTCTTTGAACATTCTACCAGATGGCAATCCGTAAACTGTTAAGTTACCACTGTACCCACCTGAAATAAAGGCGTAGAACTCATCATGGTCCCCTGGTGCCACATATACCTTTTCGGCTGCATTCGAAGCTAAAGCCCCACGATTGCCATCCTTTTTCTTGTTGTCATTATCGCAACCAAAGAGACCAATTGTAAGCAAGAGCGATGCTATAATTTTTATTGATTTTTTCATGATTTAAAATTTAATTTGAATTTTCGGGTAGGATTACTTTATCTACTACGTGTACAATTCCATTTCCCGCAGGTACACTTGCCAATATTTTTGCGCCGCCCACATATACATCATCGCCTTTTACTTCCACCGGAATACTTTGATCACTGGCCTGGCCTAATTTTTTGAACTTTTTAAGGAATTCCTTATTATAATTCCCAGGGGTTACGTGATGTTTAAGGATATATGCCAGTTTTTCTTTGTTTTCTGGTTTCATTAAATCGTTCAATGTTTCTTCGGGCAACTCTTTAAAAGCTGCATCAGTAGGTGCAAACACCATAAGTGGCCCGGCATTTACAAGGACATTTTCCAATTGGGCGGCCTGCACCGCTTTAACCAATATGGTATGATCTTTACTTCCAATGGCAATATCCAATACGGTAGGTTGAGACTCATCGTCTTTAATAAATGCCTGGCCTTGTCTTTCAGGAGCTTCAGAATTTGAAACTTCTGTAGGGTTTGTATCATCATTTTGTCCCGATTCCTTTTTCTCACCACAAGAGATGAACAATAAAATCATCGCAAGAAGAAAGAAGGTTTGAAGTGTTGTTTTCATGGTTAGTTATATTTAGTTGAACATTATTTTAGTGTTCTAAAATATTCCAAAATTTGTCTAGCTTCCTCCTCGGTTAACCCTTGATTAGCCATTGGAGCTCCGTTATAGTCAATAAGTAATTGTTTGGCCACAGGATCGTTTTGAACCATCTCCACGGGGTTTAATATCATGTTCATTACCCATTCCGGCGATCTTCTTTCTAGAACACCAATGGGCGCCGGACCTATAAATTTCTTAGTTGGTTTGTGACAGGCAAGACATTTAGAATCAAATATCGCTTTTCCCTTAGCCACCATTCCCTGATCTATATTTTCAGGAAGCTCCAAATTCTTAACAGGCCCAATACCTTTATTGGACATATCAATAAGATCTGCTTCCGGAGGAGCGGCCTCTGGTTCTTTTACCACATTTTTTTCATAATCGCCCAATTGGATTTCTTCTTTTTCTTTTTTGTCCCCTTTTCCGCCGCAACTAACAAGCAGTGCAAATCCGAAGAGGAAGAGGCTTTTAAATACATATTTCATAATGATATAGATTAATTAGGAACCAAAATTAAAAGTATAGAATAGAACAAAATATGACGATAATCATATTAAAGATAAAATTATCGTTTATTAATTGTTGCTCTTATCCATATCATCATTTTTTCATTCTGATCTATATAGCAACATTCGATATTCTAGTTGTTTTTTACGGTGTTGGAGCCGCGCATTACCTTTTTCCCTCCATGGGAGTCCATTAAAATTAAATTTGTTTTTATATGTATGGTGTCCCTTTTATTATGTCTTTTATTTTAAAATAATCCTGAACCCCATTACCAGAATCTAAAACGAAGTATCACCCTACAAACACCTCATTAAAGAAAGCAAGTAATTTGATAGCTTTATATTTATTGTCTAAAGTATCGCTTTGTGCTGGTTGGGAATATGATAAATATCATAAGGGTCATTTTATTTCTTATAAAACAACTGCATAAGCTTGGTGAAGTACCCAT
This sequence comes from Gillisia sp. Hel_I_86, assembly GCF_007827275.1. NCBI lineage: Bacteria > Pseudomonadati > Bacteroidota > Flavobacteriia > Flavobacteriales > Flavobacteriaceae > Gillisia > Gillisia sp. Hel_I_86. Next base: position 2,781,854 of record NZ_VISE01000001.1, read on the forward strand.
TCATCTTTGTTGAATAATTCTTTTTTCGCAAGTAAACAAGACTGTTGTATTAGAATTCCACATTCCCTTCTGTTTTTGGATCATGTTTTATCATAAGCCCACCTATTCTCCCTTCATATGATCTATATCATTTCTATTGGCACCAACCCCTTTTATATTTGAGTTTGGAATAAATTTAGTTCTATGGGGAGAGAGAAAACCATAATGGATAGTTCAAAAGTGTTTTTTGCTGAAATAGGTGACATGACTTATTTCACTGCCCGATTCTTTCGGGAGGCCTTTAAGCCACCTTTTGAGTTTAAAGAATTATTGCGGCAATGTTATAACATGGGCAATCGTTCGCTATTATTGGTAGGGGTTACGGGCTTTATTTTAGGTTTGGTATTTACCATACAGTCTAGGCCAACGCTAATGGAATTTGGCGCAGAATCTTGGATGCCTTCCATGGTTAGTATCTCAATCGTTAGGGAGATAGGCCCGGTTATAATCGCTCTTATTTCTGCAGGAAGGATAGGATCAGGCATCGGTGCAGAACTTGGATCCATGAGGGTTACAGAGCAAATTGATGCTATGGAGGTTTCGGGCACCAATCCATTCAAATACCTGGTGGTTACTCGAATATTGGCTACTACCTTAATGTTGCCATTACTGATTCTTATAGGTGATGCCATAGCACTTTTCGGTTCAGCGATCATCGAAAATCTAAAAGGTGAAGTTTCTTTCCAGCTCTATTTCAATCAGGTTTTTGATGCACTTAGCTTTGCCGATCTAATTCCCGCCACCATAAAATCCTTCTTTTTTGGATTCGCTATAGGCTTGGTGGGATGTTATAAGGGATATTATTGTTCCAAAGGTACAGTAGGAGTGGGAGAGGCTTCTAATGCCGCCGTTGTCTATACATCCATGTTATTGTTTGTAATAGATTTTATAGCTGTTTTTGTAACCGATATATTTTATGGATAATGCAAGATCCTATCAACATAGCACCCGTCTTGGAAGTAAAGGATTTAAAAAAATCTTTTGGCGGTCAAGCAGTGCTCAACGGTTTTAACTTGAAACTTTTTAAAGGTGAGAGTCTGGTGGTAATGGGCAAATCGGGTTCGGGGAAATCTGTAATGATAAAGTGCCTGGTTGGTTTAATACAAGCCGATAGTGGAAGTATTAAGATCAAAGATCATGACATTACCAAGTTGGGTCAAAAAGAATTGGATATTTTGCGAACAGAGATTGGATTTTTATTTCAGGGAAGTGCCCTTTATGATTCCATGACGGTTCGCGAAAATCTGGAATTCCCCTTGAGACGCCATAAAAAAATGCTTAAATTAAAAGAACATACAGAAACCCTGGTTTTGGAAGCATTGAATAGCGTAGGGCTGGCGCATGCCATAGATCTTATGCCAGCAGAACTTTCTGGCGGAATGCAGAGGAGGGTAGCCTTGGCAAGAGCCCTTATTTTAAAGCCAAAAATAATTTTGTATGACGAGCCCACAACGGGTCTGGACCCCATAACGTCCAAGGAAATAATTGAGCTTATGCGAACTATTCAAGATACATATAATACTTCTTCGTTAATCATAACCCATGATGTGGACTGTGCACGAGTAATTTCCAATAGGATGATATTATTGGTAGATGGGATTAATTATGTAGAAGGCACTTATCAGGAATTATTAGCTTCTAATGATCCAAAAGTGAAAGCATTCTTTAAAAATTAATAGATATGAACAAGTCAACTTCACAAAAAATAAAATTGGGGGTATTTGTAGTTGTAGGATCGCTTCTTCTTTTTGCTGCCCTATATTTTATAGGAAATAGACAGTATTTATTCAGTAATAACATTCAGATCTATGCGGAATTTGCCAATGTGAATGGTTTGCAACTAGGGAATAATGTGCGCTATTCTGGAATTAATGTGGGAACGGTAGGTAAAATTGAAATGCTAGGGGAATCAAAAATCATTATCGAGATGGTGGTGGAAGAAAAGACGGGCAATTTTATTCGGAAAAATGCTATTGCTACTATTGGTTCAGATGGTTTGGTTGGAAGTATGGTAGTGAATATACTTCCCGGAAAAGGAGAGGCTCCATTTGTAACTTCTGGCGATACTATTGTATCCTATAGTAAAATTGGGGCAGACGATATGCTATCTACTTTAAATGTCACCAATGAAAATGCAGCATTGCTTACTTCGGATTTATTGAAGATCACCAATAAAATCCTGGAAGGTAAAGGAACGCTTGGGGTTTTGATCGCAGACACCACAATGGCAGGGAACATTAAAGAAACCATAGAGAAACTCAAAGCAACTACTATAAGTACTTCTAATACCATGCACAAATTAAATAAAGTGATTGCTAAAATAAATATGGAGGGAAGTGTGGCCGGTGTCCTTCTTAATGATACGGTCACTGGGCAACAATTAAAAACAGTGCTCAATAATTTAGAGCAATCCAGCGACGATATAAATGGTACGACAAACAACTTAGAAGGGATTGTTGCGGAAATAAAAAATGGGGAAGGCGCTCTAAATTACCTAACAACAGATGAGGAGTTGGTGAAGGATATAGACTCCACCATGCTATATATAAAAGAATCGACTTTTAAGTTGAACCAAAATATGGAAGCCTTAAAACACAATTTTTTCTTTAGGGGGTATTTTAGAAAGTTGGAAAGACAAAAAAAGAGAGAAAATAAACGCAATTAATTCGATGAACATGAAAATAGAACATCTAGAGGAACGAATTGCCGACTATAAAAAGTCCATCAAGACAGTAGTAGATAAAAAAGTGTACTGGACCGAGCGAGCAAAACCACTTTTACATAAAACCTTAAAGGGTATTACAGCCCGATATGAGTTGGGATGGAGAGTACAGGAGCTAAACTGGATTCATAATAACGAGGCTATAAATATTTCGTTCGATTCCTTTCCTAAAGACCTCATAGATTGTACAAACCAGATCCCTGCATTTCAATTTATCCCGGGAGGTGCTTTGGTTTTTTCCCAAACCTATAGTGGGGATGTATTTATATTCATCCTTTTTCCTGAAATTGATTTGTTGCCCACAGAAAACAATATTATAGAGATGGGACTATTTAATCCAATAGATATAAATGAAAAGTTTCTTATAGAAAAAGTAGATGAATTTTTGAAGGAGATGATCAATTGGGAGCTTCCAAATAAACCTAGAAAGTTGGGTTTTAATCAATCTGCTTAAATTTTAAATAGGATTTATATCATGTGTTTGTGCATTTCCAATTCTTTTATTGCGGCATTGTAACCTATATCCAAAATAATGTCTAAAGTTTTTAAATTGAAGATTCCGTACTTAGTAAGGCCTGTTGGAGAAATAACGAAATCACAATCTTTAAATTTATGCCGTGATTGATTTCCCAAACTTATTTGCAAGGACCTATTTATTATATTATAGGAATGGCTTAATTCTTTAATTTGAATGGTCTCTACTGGATTTACGAACACTCCAATTATTTTGTCGCAAATAGATTTTAGAGGTTCCACCGGGAAATTATTAAGGATCCCACCATCTACATAAACCCCATTATTAATAGAAATAGGAGTAAACACGCCTGGAAAAGAGGCCAAAGCTAATACCGGTTTTATTAATTCTCCAGAACTGAAAATCTTAATTTTACCATCCAACAAATTGGTAGCGGTAACAAATAGCTTTTTTTCCAAAGAAGCGAAATCATCTTTTTTAAAAAAGCCTTCAAAGTCTTTATAAAATTTTAGCGTGTCTATAAACCCTGGTTTGTTTATCGCATAGCGCCGATAATTGAAAACAGGAACTACCTTAAAGAATCTAAAAATATCTTGCCAGGAATTTCCAGCAGCATACATTGCTCCAACGATTGCTCCAGCACTGGTGCCCGAAATGTGGGTTATTTCAATATGATACTCCTCAAAGGCTTTGAGCGCTCCAATATGTGCGACACCGCGCGCACCTCCACCCGATAGAACCAATCCAGTTCCCATATTTAAAAATTTATGCGCTTATTTTTTTTGATTAAGTCCAGAGCCCTTCTTTAATAAAGCCTCCATAGCTTAAGCGCTGGAAATAATATAATGATATTGCCCCTAATATACTATTTGTTTTCAGCAAACTTTTCTAAGCCACCGTGTTCTACCATAGGATCCCACGAATTTTTGAAAAAATTATAAGGAAGAAAAGCAGTAATGTGATAGCCTCTAAAACTTATTGGTTATTAAAACCAAACAATGAAAATAGGATAAAAAAATCTAATGTTGCTTTAGTTGTGAAAATGGCTATAAAATTGGGGACTAAAATCAACAAACGACTTAAAGATTAAATTATTTTTCAAAACATGACAATTGTCATGTTTTAAATAGAAGAGCTTATGTATCTTAGTAATCTAGTTGAAAATAATAGTTCTTTGATACTTATAAAAGCATTGGTTCTTATTGCAGCAATGCAGTAAAAATCATTAGGAGGCAAGTTTGTTCTTGAAGAAGTGATGAGGCATTTTCGTAATGGAGTGTCTAACATACTCTCTATTAATAGGACATTTTTAGTCTTCTATAAATCGGGGGAGTCTTTAGGGATTTCCCCGATTTAAAATTATAAGCCTTAAATTTTATATAATAGCCGATTTTGAAACGTCTGTAAAGATTCATTTTTCTTGATTTCTAGATTAATTTGTAGAGGTTGTCAAGATAATTAATCAACTGCAGTTCGTTTTAAAGAAACAGGGGTCTTACTTAAGGTCCCTGTTTTTTTTTAATCCCTCTGGCCAGCTTGGCAAGTTCCCCCGAGGTCTGCCCGTAATGTTTAGGCGTACTTGCGTCAAGGTTCTTTATTGCGTATAGAATTACTTAGTCTAATTTCAGATCTTTTTTAGCCAAATAGAAGTCTACTTTCTCGTAGGAGTCATCCTTGATTCTTTTTTCCATTTCTTTCAACGTTTTTGGTGGTGGTACAATTACTTTATCTCCTTTTTTCCAGTTTAAGGGTAAGGCCACACTATATTCATCGGAAATTTGTAGTCCCATTAGCGCTCTTAAGATTTCATCCATATTTCGTCCTACATTCAAAGGATAGTACATTATCAATCTGATTTTGAAATAGGGATCAATAAAAAACACAGCTCTTACTGCTGCTGTTTCGCTTTCATTTGGTTGTAGCATTCCATACAACTTTGCCACCTTCATATCTATATCTGCAATAATTGGAAAATCCAGGTAGACTCCGGTTTTTTCTTTTACATTGTTTACCCACGCCAAATGAGAGTGGATACTATCTATGCTCAAACCTATTAGTTTTGTATTGAGCGCATCAAATTCATTTTTTCTTTCTGCAAAGCCACTTAGTTCAGTGGTGCATACTGGGGTGAAATCTGCAGGATGTGAAAATAAGATCACCCATTTCCCATCGGCAAAATCTGAAAATTGGAGTTTTCCATGGGTCGTTATTGCTTCAAAATCTTCAGCATTATCGCCAATTCGAGGCATGTAGTACAGTTGCTTTTCTTCAGTTTCCATGACTATTTAATTAAATGGTTATTTTTTTTTAACTCCTATTAAATATAATTTTCATGTATCTGGATTCATATGACTTTAATCATATGGAAATTGCGGGATAGTAAGTAATTTTAAATACCTGTTTAAAGTCTGGTTTATTAATGGTAGAAGTCCTAAAACAAAAAAAAACCGGGTTTAAAGGAGAAGAGCATATTCAACAAAAATCATTGTTAAAAAATGGGAGAAATAGCCACATCAAAAAGACAAATCACCTTGTTTTATAATCCCAATTCTATTCGGGCAAAGAAAACATTGGCATTTGCCAAAGCTGAAGGTTTTCCTATCCTGCAAGTAAACCTCCTTAAAACCAAACTTACAGGTACACAAATTGCAGAATTGGCAAATAAACTGAATTTGGAGATTAAGGATCTAATTAACCAAGAACATCCCTCTTACAGCTCCCATTTTAAACCCCATGAACTTTCTGGGGAGGATTGGGTGAAAATGATACAGCATCAACCAGAAATCATGAAGCAACCCGTTGCATTGCGAGGTGACATAACCATACTTATAGAAACCCCTACAGATATTATAAAAATTTAATAGTTGTTGTTATGAAAAAGATCTTTATACTTTTGAATATTTTGATGCTTTCTTCCTGTTCTTCCACGCAATTTGTAGATAGTTGGAAAAATAAGGAACTAAGGGAATTTCAACCTCAAAAGACATTGGTAATAGGGGTTACCCAGAATTTAACCGCGCGTAAAATTTTTGAAGAAAATTTAACAAAGGAATTAGTGAGAAGGGGGTTGCCAGCTGTAGAGGGTTTATCTGTTTTGGAACCATCTTTTATAAATTCGGAAAAAACGGAAGAGGAAATAAACCGGATGATTGAGGGACTTTCAGATGCAGGTTTCGATGCCGTTATAGTAACTGCTTTAAAAGGGGTGGAAGATAAGAAAAACTATAACCCAGATTATTATATCACCAATTATAGATGGACAAGGTTTGGAAGGTACTACTATAGATACCAGGATATATATTATAATCCAGGTTACTACAATAATTATAAAGTATTTCATGTAGAAACATCTATCTATAAATTGCAACAGACGGAGGGCAAATCTTTAGTTTGGGTAGGAGCATTTAATATTGTAAACCCACAAACCATAACTTCTACTCTAAACGATTATATCAAAGCAATTATTAAAAAACTGGAAAAAGATAAGGTTATACCTAGTGTAAATGAATGGAATATCTAACAAATATTTCCCTCCAAGATACTTTACCCTATAAAAAACTATAGATTTTCTAAAAAAAAAATCATTTCTTAATTCTAATAAAATGGATAAAATTCTTGTGCCTATAGATTTTTCCGAGCACTCAGAATTCGCATTGCGGGTAGCAGCGGCTATTGCAAGGAAAAATAATCGTGAAATCGTAGCACTCCATATGTTAGGGCTCTCCGATGAAGGTCTTACCAAGGTGGAAACCCAAGAACTGCAAGAAGCGATTTTAAATTTAAAATTTTCTGATAGTAAGTTTACAGATTTCCTGAACCGTGTATATCTAAATGGAGTTAAAATTCAGCATGCGGTGCAGCGAAATAAAGATTTTTTTGAAATCGATGCTATTGCAAAAAAGTTTGGAGCCGATTTAATAGTTATGGGTTCCCATGGCAGTAAAGGCTTAAGCGAGGTTCTTGTTGGATCTAATACAGAGAAAGTAGTGCGCACATCTAGTTTGCCTGTTTTAGTTATTAAGAGTCCTGTGGTGAACTTTAAATTTAAAAAAGTTGTATTTGCCTGCGATTTCAAAGAAGATTATATTGAACCATTTTGCAAGGCTTGGAACTTTTTTAAACCTTATAAAAGTTTATTTAAGATCCTTTATATAAATCATCCAGAAAACTTTTTGAGCAATCAAGAAATGGAGGAAAAAGCGATGGAATTTATTAAACAGGCCGGGATAAAGGATCTAAATTATTTAGAAGACATCATTTTTTACAACGATTATAATTTAGAAGAAGGGATCTACCGTTTTAGCAAAAAGTTCGAGGCAGATGTCGTTGCAATCCCTACACGTGGGAGAAGGGGGATAGCTCACTTTTTTTCAGCAAATAAAGGGGAATCCTTGGTGAACCATTCAGATATACCCATCATGACTTTTAAAAAATAGAATTGCTTTTGGCTATCTAGTTTTTCTTAAATCAATTAGGTCGGACACCCATTATAATAACAATGGATTGGAATTATGCTGTTTTAATACAGGTTTCAATAATTCTAGGGGAATGCTAACAGAAAAAGTTCCCGTATAAGCCGGACAGATAACACAATCATCAAAGAAATATTCTACGGTTAAATTGTTGATCACAAAATTATCTTTACTGCTATAAAAATCTTCTGCTGAAATTTCCCAACAGTCATAATAAATTTCTCCAGATTTTATTTTTTTGGAGAGCACTTCATTTAATATTTCCCTAAGCTCTTCTTCAGATCCTGTATTAAAGAAATCTTCATATTTCATAAACTTGGAATTCACCAAATCATAATTAAAGCTATCGAAAGAATAAGAAGGATAGGGCTTTCTGTGGTAATAGGTCTCATTATAGAAGAGCACGCTGATCAACTTATCATCTAGGCTAAAAATTTTATAATCGACCATCTTTTTGGATCTATCATCACGCGTTCGTGTAGAATCACAAACCACTTCTCCCTCTTCCAAAATAGCTTTCTCCACGCCTTCTATATCCAAATAATCTTTTTCTAAATAGCTGTTGAAATTGGCGTGGGACTGGTTGATTCCTTCATTTAAATAAGGATATTTAAAAGTGATTAGATAACAGTCTTCATCTTTTAAAAATGATTTGGATAAAACGAGTTCTTTCAATTCCTCTTGGTCATCCTCTTTTTTAAGTATTGATTCTCTTTTGATTTTTAAAGATTGTTCTCTCTGAAATTCAATTTCGTCCAAGCCGGTTATAGAGTCATTGCTTTTTGTATCGCGCTGTTTCTCTAATTGAATACGCTTGTATTCCATTTGCTTGGACGTCTCTTTTTTACATGCCAATAAACTTATGCAGATTACCAGTATTATCAGGATTTTCATAAAAGATGTATTTAATCTTTATTGAGGTTTAATTTCCCGAGGCCTGCCCGTAATGTTTGGGTGGGCTTGTAAGGGGATTCTTGATTCTAAAAACGCCGTTAAAATTCTATGTACGTTTTTAGGTACTTATAAAATTCAAATTCTGTTTAATCAATAAAGGCCATTTACTATGATTATTAGGCTGTTCACAACGACACTTAACAAGAGCAGGTCTAATATTAATTTTGGTTTTTGAATCGTAAGAATAGCAGCATTATGGGTATTGCATACAATTACTGTAATAACCACCATAAACTTATGCAGAAATCCATTGCCATGCATTAGGGAGGTCACTACAGCAATGGAGCCTATACCCGTAGAGGCAATAATTCCTATAGAAGAATACCCGATTACGTTCTCAGAAAAGTCGATTTTCATTTTTGTGTAAAGTGTCATATCGATTTTGTTTAGTGATACCGGCAACTCGAAAGGCTGTCTTCTCTCGAAATATTAAAATAATCACTTTACTGATTTCCTTCAAATAATAATTTAAGTTTAGCAAGGATCATAAGTTCTGCCTTGTTTTTTCCTGCAAATTCATTTGCAATTGCATTTGCGGTTTTTAAAATGAGCTGTTTTCGTTCTTTAGTGAATAATTTAGGGTGTTTTTCAAAATAGTCTTTAAAGCTCTCATAACATTCTTTCGCATCGGCTTGTTCATGGTCAAACCATTCAAAAACAATTTCAATTTGATAGGCTGCATTTGTACCAAATTCATCTTTGGAATTTTCCGGTTTTCGCCAATTGGATATAACAAGTTCACATAAGCGTTCATATTCCTGCTCCCTAACTACTTTATCTACTGCAGCAATGGCATAGAATAATTCCCCCAATTTTTGATAGAATATTAATTCTGGTTCTATAATTTTCTGCATGGTTAAAGGATTTTATTTTATAAATTTACCAGCCTCTATGGATAGTAACAATGATAATTATCATTAAGTACAATACCAGTGGAATATTGGACTCATTTTGACTTTCTGTTTGGAACCGGGAATTAAGGATTTTATTTATTAAAGAAGGCTTTATTGAGTAGCATAGCCATACCTACGGTACACTAAAAAGATGAGATTAAGGAGCAAAATGTAAAATTCGTAGGTAAAAGAAAAAGTCGAGAGGAGTTCATTATAATAATAATGGGTATTTTTGAATTATGGAAGGTTTTAAACGGGAGAGTGATGTATTCAGGATTCTTTCTGAAGCAGTTTCAGAAGGTATTATTGTGGTTGACAAAGCCCAGCAAATTGTAACCACTAATAAAGCTGCCGATGCAATTTTTGGCTATGCAAAAAATGAGCTTATTGGAAAATCCTTGGATGTTTTAATTCCCATGAAGTACCGTCATTCACATCCTAAGCAGGTGAAGACTTTTTTAGAAGATAGCGATAAACGGCAAATGGGCCATGGGAGGGATCTATATGGGTTGCGGAAAGACGGCTCCCAATTTCCGGTAGAAGCAGGATTAAATCCTTTTAATATAAATGGGAACATGTATGTCATGGCATTTGTTATAGATATTACCGTGCGAAAAGAGGCAGAAAAGGAAATTAGGGACTTGAATGCCGATCTGGAAAAAAAGGTGGAAGAGAGAACCTATCAGTTAAAGGAAGCCCTGCATAAGGAAAAGGACCTAAATGAATTAAAAACAAAATTCCTTTCGTTGGTGTCTCATGAATTCAAGACCCCGTTGAGCGGTATTCTCACTTCATCTACCCTAATTGGTAAATATCCCAATACAGGGCAACAAGATAAGCGTGACAAGCATATTAAAACCATTCAAAATAAGGTTAAGTTCCTAAATAATATAATTAATGATTTCTTGTCTATAGAGCGTTTGGAAAGTGGAAAGGTAAATTATAAATTCTCAACGTTTCCTTTGAGCAAGATCATAAACGAAGTGATTTATGATGCCAATATGTTTCTTAAAGATGGGCAAAAAATTAATTATCCAGAAAATATTGATGGCATTTTTATAAGTTTTGACGAAAAAATCTTACAACTCATAATGACAAATCTTTTAAATAATGCCGTTAAATATTCCTCAGAAAATTCCACTATAGATATTGAAGCTGTTCTTGATACTAAAAGGCTTAGTATTGTTGTAAAAGATGAAGGTATAGGAGTTCCTGTTAACGAGCAAAAGTATATATTCAATAGGTATTTTAGGGCAGAAAATGCTCTTTTAAACCAAGGTACGGGAATAGGGCTTAATATAGTTAAAAGCCACTTGGAAAACTTGGGAGGTACAATTACCTTTGTAAGTGAAGAAAATAAGGGTAGTACTTTTTCGATAACAATTCCAGTTTCCACAAATTAAAGAGATATGAAAACAATTTTATTGATCGAGGACGATGCTGCTTTACGGGAAAATACTGCAGAGCTGTTGGAATTGTCCAATTACCAGGTTATTACTGCTTCAAATGGCCAAATTGGAATAGAAAAGGTCAATGAGCATATACCCGATCTTATTGTTTGTGATATCATGATGCCAGAAGTAGATGGTTATGGGGTATTGGACCTGGTTTCTAAAGATCCTAAAACTTCCCACATCCCATTTATATTTCTTTCAGCAAAAACAGAGCACAAGGAAGTTCGTAAAGGGATGGATCTTGGTGCAGACGATTATATTACCAAACCCTTTGAGGAGGATGAATTAATTAGCGCAATACAAAGCCGGTTGGCTAAAGCTGAAATATTAGCCCAAACTTCAGATAACAGAGCTGTACAAGAGGATCAAAATGGAAATTCCACACTTAGGAACCTTAACGAGTTAAAGAATTTTTTTGATACCAAGGGTAATATTTTAAGCTTTAATAAAGGGGAGCTAATTTATAAGGAAGGAGAACGCTCCAATACTATTTACCTAATCCTGAAAGGAGTAGTTAAAAGTTATAAAATGGACGAGAAGGGCAAAGAATTAATTACGGCGCTTTATAAGGCAGATAATTTTTTAGGCTTTACGTCTTTTGCTGAGAGCATAACCTATCAAGAATCTGTAATGGCAGTAGAAGAGGTAAAACTTGCTGGAATATCCAAGAGCGACCTAAAGGAAATTTTGGGCAAAAATAATGAGGTGTCCATAGAGGTGTTAAACTTACTAACAGGTGATATTTCCGAGATTAAAGAGCAATTGTTACAAATGGCATATGGTTCGGTGCGCAAAAAAACAGCAAGAACCATTCTGCAGTTTGTTAAGATTCTCGATAAAAACCCGCAAGATACCATTAAAATCTCGCGGTACGATTTGGCAAGTGTAGCTGGTATTGCTACCGAAAGTTTAATACGAACCCTTTCTGGCTTTAAGAAAAAGGGCTTAATTGAAATTGAAGGCAGAAACATTAGAATACTCGACCTAGAAAAATTGAATGCAATAGAATAGACTTTGGTTAACTGACAATTATCATTCTTTTAATCACCAAACTAAAATATTTTAGCTTTTTATCTATAAATACTATAAATACGAAAGTGAAAAATATTTTAATACCTACAGATTTTTCTGAGAATTCTTGGAACGCTATTATTTATGCATTTTCTTTTTTTCAAAAAGAAGAGGTTACATTTCATCTTATTCATTTTACTTTGCCAAGCGATAATTCTCATGGAGAACACTCATTTGAAAATGAAACTTCATTAAATGAGTCCAACTCTAAAATGGAAAGTCCCAATTTTAAAAAATTATTAGATAAGATCAATCAATTTTTTCCTGAAAACCGAAGCCAAATTTTAACAGTTATTCGTAGTGCCAAAGTTATAGAAGGTATTCGCCTATATCTTATAAACGAAGATATAGATTTACTAATAATGGGCACCAAAGGCGCTTCCAATTACCATGAATTTCCTATTGGCAACCAAACCTTGGAGGTAATTACCAAAGTAAAATGCTCAATTCTTGTTATCCCGGAAAAAGCAATATTTAAAATCCCAATAAGCTTGGTGTTCCCTACAGATTTTAATATTGTCTATAAGAGTAAAATAATTAATTCACTTATAGATATAGTGAATATCCAAAATGCATCAATAAAAATTCTAAGGGTAGCTCAAAATCAAAAAAAACTAAATGACTATCAGGTTGAAAACAGGGATTATTTAAAGAAAAATTTAGATAATGTTCCTTATAGTTTTCATGTTATCGACAATCCAAATCTGGAAAGAGGACTTCAGTTTTTTATAAATACAATGAAAGTGGATATGGTCGCCATGGTGGCAAAAAACATCAACTTTTCCCAAAGGCTTTTATTTAAACCATCCGTAACTCAGTTTAATTACCATAGGGAAATCCCTTTTTTGGTTTTGCATGAATAATTCATAATTCTTGGGAACGAGTCTTATAAAAAATGCAGATACTTTCAAATTCTAATCACTTATTTACAGTTTATAATACATTGAATAGATGATTCTTATCATTTTTTGTTTACAATCATTATTGTAGTTTTAAATACTATTTAAATCTAGTCTCATGCGAAAAATACTAATACCCACAGATTTTTCTGAAAATGCTTTGAATGCCATAAAGTATGGACTGGAACTATTTAAATATGAGCTCTGTGAAATATACCTTATCCATGCATATTCAGATGAGGTGTACAATACAAAAGGCCTTCTGGTTCGTGCAGGGTTTGAGGAGCTGAAGCTGCAAACTTTCAGAAATTCCGAAAAAGAACTAGAAAAACTGGAGAAGGAAATCCTTTTATTTTCCCCAAACCCAAAACATCGGATAATTACACTTTCTAAATTCGAAATATTGGTAGATGCCGTAAATGATCTCGCCGATAAAGAAAATATAGATATAATTATTATGGGGACCAGAGGTAAATCCAATGATAAAAAATTAACCTTTGGGAGCAATACACTTCAAGTTGTTAAATATGTTAAATGCCCGGTCCTAGCGGTTCCCAATACTTTTAAAAATGGGGCACCTTCTAAAATCCTATTTCCTACAGATTACCTGCTGCCGTATAAGCGTAGAGAGATAAAACTTTTAAGCACCATGGCAAATAGTTTTGCTGCCCGTATTGTTTTTCTGCATATTTCCAAATTTGAACAAGCATCCTACAGGCAGCAGGATAATAAAACTTTTTTAGAGAGCTGTGTAGAAGATAATAAGACCGAGTTTATGAACATTAAGGGGGGTGATCTTACCGCTACAATAAATAACCAAATAAAATCCAATGGAATCGATATGGTGGTTATGGTCAACTCAAGGCACTCTTATCTAGAAAGCATGCTGTACACCTCTACCATCGATAAAATGGGACTTCATTTAGAGGTTCCATTTTTAATACTCCAAAATTTACAACGTTATTAAAATAATAGATATGAAACGTATTTTACTACCCACAGATTTTTCCGATACGGCATACAATGCGATGTGCTATGCAGTTCAACTTTTTGAGAAGGAGAAATGCGAGTTTACGCTGTTACATACTTATACTCCTGTTACCTATAATGTGGGAACCGTAGCAGATAGTTATTCTACATTCGAATTACTGGAAGTTTTGAAGTCGACAGTGGGGCAAAACCTGGATAAAACCGAGGAGCTGTTAAAAGGGAAATTCAAGAACCCAAATCATACTTTTCAAAAAAAAGGCACTTACAATTTACTGATCAACGAAATGCAGGATCTAATTAAAGAGAAAAACATAGAGCTTATTGTGATGGGTACCACGGGAGCAACTGGGGCAAAAGAAATTTTTCTGGGCACCAACACCATGTATACCATTAAAAATGTTAAATGTGCAGTAATCGCCGTGCCGGCAAATTTTAGTTATGAAGAACCAAAAGAGATCTTATTTCCAACCGATTTTAAATTCTCCTACAAAAACAAGTACTTATCATTTATAAGGGACCTGTGCAAAACACATACATCTAAACTGCATATATTCAATGTTGTTAAAGAAGAAACCACAGCTTCTAAAAATGATATGATGATGGATTTCTTGGACAAATATTTCGAAGATAATTTTCATAGATTTCATATCGCTAAAAACAAAGATCTTCAAGAAGCGATAGTGGCATTCGAGTTAAAGAACAAAATCAATTTATTAATTATGATTCATAACAAGCATTCCTTTTTTGAAAACTTGTTGTTCAAGCCTGTTATCAATAAAATAGTATTTCATACCCAAGTTCCTTTCTTGGTCATTCCTTCAGAAGAAAGAATGATGAATTAAAAGCTGATACCGATGAAACATATACTAGTACCAACAGATTTTTCCCAGAATGCCTATAGTGCGCTGCACTATGCAACACAATTATTTAAAAATGAGACGGCGACATTTTATTTGGTGAATTCCTTTGAAGCCAATGTGATCGCCCAAACAAAAGGAATTCCAACAAGTAAGAGTGAAAAGATAATAGCGCGGCTAAATAATGAATCTCAAGATAAGGCCAAACAGGTAAGGCATAAAATAATTCTGGATACAGAAAACAAACTTCATAAGTTTGAAATTATTTCCACCTTTTTAGATTTCCAAAAAACCATAAACAATCTTATTAAATCCAAAGCAATAGATTATGTAGTGATGGGGACCAAAGGAGCAACCGGGGCAAAGGATGTATTGTTTGGGAGCAATACGGTTAAAGCGATCAAAAAACTAAAAGGAGCACCACTCTTAATGATCCCTAATGAAATGGAATATGTGGAGGTTAAAAGAATTGGATTTGCTACAGATTTTACCAGAAAATTCATGCCCGAGGAAATAGCTCCAATCATCCGGTTTGCGAAAAACCATAATGCGGTATTAAGGATAATATTCCTAGGGGAACAAGAGATAATTACCGAAACGCAGCGTGAAAACATACATGAGCTTAAAGAGATGCTTTACGAGATAGATTACAAGCTTTTTGAAGAAGGAGTATTATACAATAAAACAGATAGCTTATTACAATATGTTATGTTATATGATTTTAATATTTTGGCAATGGTACATTATAAGCACAGTTTCTTAAAAGACCTTTTAAGGGAACCTGTAATCAAGATGATGGGATTATATTCCAATCGTCCCTATTTGGTGATTCCGGCAGCCAACTGATAATTATCATAGAAATCATGGTCTTTGCCTAGTACATTTAATGGTGGAATTTAAAATGCAAACGATGAAAAAGAAAATTTTATTACCAACAGATTTTTCCCAGCATTCATGGAACACAATAGTTTATGCAAGTGAATTATTCAAAAATGAAGAATGTAATTTTTATTTGCTGAATGCATTTAAATATGAGGTAGTTGATTTAGGAGTTAATACTCCAGCTAATTCAGAAGATCGTATCTATAATATGGCTAAATCCAAATCTGAAGCGCAATTAAAAAAACTCATAAAAATGCTTGCTATAAGGAATTCGGGGTATAATCACACCTATTCTACCCATGCGGTCAATAATAATCCAATAAACGCAATAAAAGAGTTTGTGGAAACCAAAGATATCGAGCTAATAATAGTAGGAAATAAAGGAGAGACGGACGCTTTGGATATAGTGTATGGAAGTAACGCTATCACTATTATGGAAAAAATTAGAAATTGTCCAGTCCTTGTAATTCCTAGTCATTTTGAATATAAGGATCCCAAAGAGATTGTGTTCCCAACAAGTTATAAGACTCATTATAAAAAACGGGAACTGGAATATCTTTTTGAAATTTCGAAAATAACCAATTCCCCCGTGAGAATTTTACATGTAAATAAATCAGCTTCCCTCGATGAAAAACAACTGGAAAAAAGAGCTTTGCTGGAAGAATATTTGGATGGAGTGGTATATACATTTCATTGGTTAGAACATGATAATGTACAAACAGGCTTGCATTTATTTGTACAAAGCCGGGGCAGTGAAATGATTGTTTTTATAAATAAAAAACACGCTTTTTTTGATGTGCTCTTTTCCAAACCAATGGTAAAAGATCTTGGTCAACATGCGAAGGTTCCTGTTTTGGTTCTACACGATCTGCGCAATTAAAATGATGAATTATGAAAAGGGCAGGTATTTGGATAGACCGAAAAAAAGCAATTATTATTACGCTGGAAAATAGGGGGACAAAAATAGAAAAAGTGGTCTCTAAAGTTGAAAATACAGATAGTGATTTTAGCGGATTAAAAGATTTCGACAAAAGCGGGGCGCTAGAAATAGTGAAAGATCGAAAAGTATTGGAGATTAAAAAGCATGCTATTAAAAATTACTTTAAGCAAATTGTTTCGTATTTAGAAGATTTGGATAGCATCGTAATTTATGGCCCGGCAGATATGCCCTTGATTTTTAACAAGGAGTTGGAAACAAATTATCCCAAACTACACAAGAACGTAATAGACGTCTTAAAAGCCGATAGTATGACTGAGAATCAAATAAAGGCAATGGTTTCCAATTATTACAAGGTTTAACTGCATGTTTTTATAGAAACAACCCATGGGCAATGAAGAAATTTTTATAGAGAAATCTTCGGGCGAAGGAGAGAAGTTTTCAATTTCAAAACTGCATAATTCGTTAAAGAGGAGCGGGGCAGATAGGGCTACCATAAAGAAAATTATAGACGTTGTGAGCAATGAATTGTATCAAGGAATTTCCACAAAGGAAATTTATAATCGAGCCTTCGCATTATTAAAAAAGAACAAACCAATATATGCCTCAAGATACAAGCTTAAAAATGCCATTTATGAACTTGGTCCCACGGGATTTCCTTTTGAAAAATTTATTGGTGCTTTACTTGAATTTTCTGGATACTCCATAAAAATTGGTTCGATTTTACAAGGTAAATGTGTAACACATGAGGTAGATGTAATTGCAAAAAAGAAGGAAGAATACATCGTAGCAGAATGTAAATTCCATAGCGATCGCAGCAAAAAGTGCGATGTGAAAGTCCCCCTCTATATCCATTCCAGATATCAAGACATCCTGGTAAATTATAAAAATTCCAAAAGCTGTCCTAATGAAGGTTGGGTAGTAACCAATACGCAGTTTACAAAAGATGCTTTAATTTACGGGAAGTGCAGTGGCTTGCATTTGTTAAGTTGGGATTATCCTCTGGACAATGGGATAAAGGATAGAATAGACCGGCTTAGATTATATCCTGTTACAGTCTCCACCCTTTTAACCATTAGAGAAAAACAATTCCTTTTAAGCAGGGATATAGTCTTGCTACGACAGCTTTTAAAGGATAAATTTTATTTGGACCATTTGGGCATTTCAGAAAAAAGAATAGAGAAGATTTTTAAAGAAATTAATACGCTTTGTAACCATATGAAAATTCACTGATGCCATCTATAAAAATTCATTTTTCAGGAGTGTATTGTACGCTAACTGGTTCGAAATTTTATTGAAATTGAGTGGGCACTATCTAAACTGATTGCAGATTTTTCAAGCACTCAAAGGGTTACGAATACAAAATTGGGAACCTTTCCCACTGAATGCTTTCACCATGGATTGTGTGCAACCAACCCATGGGTATTTAGATATACCGGTATTTGCCAAAGTTGGTGAAGCAAAGGTATCGTGGGAAAGATCATTGAAACAGGATCCATCCTAGCCATCACTGAAATCATTTTGAGGGATAGTGCCAAAATTCATGAAGAAGGTAGAGAAAGAACAAATAAAGGGTTTTTTTTTAAGCCTAAAGAAAGAGTTTCGGTAAAGCTCATCGAACTAATTAATGAAACCATACACAATAGAGCGACGCTTGTTATTCTATTGTTTGCTTCGGAAAGATTACAAATCTTAATGTTCATACTATGAAAACCCTACAACGAAAATCGCACTCCTCATATTTCAATTTTTATAGATGGTCCATTGAACAATAATGTAGTAGCTGTTTTTCAATAATTTCCGGGTTGGCACAAACTTCTGTTGGATGAATTTATTGCGATGCAAAAGCGAATGAATATCATAACATAATTACTGACTTCAACTGATAATTATCATTGCATTTTCCTTTTTCCAATTGTACTTTCAAATGAAATTAATTATTAATCTTAAAAAACAATATTATGTCTTTAGTAAAATTTAAAAGAAGGGGTTTTCCTTGGTTGGATAACGATAATTTTTTTGAAAACGATTTTATCGCTTCTTCAAGAAACCTTCCAGCAATGAATGTGAAAGATAATCCAAAAAACATTGAAATTGAAATGGCCGTCCCAGGATTTTCAAAAAAGGAGATGGAAGTATCATTAGAAAATGGTATCCTCCATGTTTCTGCAGAAAAGAGTAAAGAAGAGAAAACAGGAGACGAAGATTATACTCGAAAAGAGTTTGAATACAGCTCCTTTGACAGAAAACTGCAAATTCCACCTACGGTAGATCAAGGTAAAGAGGTAGTGGCCAGTTATAAAGATGGAATCCTTAAACTGAAACTCGCAAAAAAGAATTCGGTTATAGAGCACCCAAAGAAGGTCATTAAAATTTCTTAGTTATACCTGATAAATAGAATATTTATATCCCCCCGTTAAAAAACACAAGATGAACACTAACTCATATAAAATGAAATATAAAGAATGGCGTAATCCCAGTAGTTTACACGAAGAAACCATAAGATGCATCTCTGAACTTGAATTTATAGATGATGAAATTCAGTTTTTAAGTGATCTTATAAAAGAGTTTACACTAGAACTTATTTCCGGTAAAAATTTTGAAGAAAGCAAAGCCATTATAAATGATCTTAGCGCTTATAAAAAAGCGTTGAAACCTTTGCTTAAGGAAATTGAAATTCATAAAAACGACCTACAAACCCTTTTAGACGATATAGATATTCCAGATGAAGAAGATGACTACCAAATAGTTCATGACAAACTTATATCTGAAGCTAGGGCCTATAACTTAAAAGTAAGAAAGTTAAAAACTAAAATTTTTGGCCTTATAAAAGAAATCATGAAAGTTAGCAAACAAAAAAGATTGCTAAAATAGTTGAACTCAGGATATATGAAAGCTGTACCAATTCCCAGAAAAAATGAAGTTCATATAGTTGGAATTCTACTATGCTTTCTATTTATAAGTTGCTCCTCCACTAATTTAGTAGAACAATACACAAATCCAGCTCTACAAAATTTAAAAATCAAAAAAGTTTTGGTTATTGGAATGACCCCTGATATAGAGGTTCGAAGAATCTTTGAAAAAAAGGTAGCAGACGAATTCTATAAGCGGGATGTGATTGCCGTAGAGAGTATCGATTTTTTTGAAAAATCGTTTGCAGAAAACCAAAAATCCGAGGAGCAATTAAATCAAATTCAAGAACAATTAATAGAAGCAAACTTTGATGCTGTTTTGTTGGCCAAAGTTACAGGACAAGAAGAAAAAGTGGGAGTGGCCCAAGCCTACAGGGATTTTTTAAGGGATTTTAATTCTTTTACAGATTACTATTATTACAATCAGGAAATTTACGGAAGTCAGGAATCTGAAAATTATGTGCTTTACCACACAGAAACTGCACTTTATTGTTTGTGTCCTGCAACCGAACGGCAAGTACTGTGGAAGGCAACTATAGATATCGTTGATACGGAACGTTTGGTTAAGAATATAAATGATTATATAAAAGTGCTATTTAAAAGTTTGAAGGATGGCCGGGTCCTTTTGAAATAACATTTGGTTATATCCATTTTTCATCCAACACGGCAGCTTCTCCTCTAGTCACCCAGTCCCGACGCTACGGAAAGTTTCAGGGTCTCGTTTGGACTTACTGGATGCTGAACAATCCCAAGATAGGTAACAGTGTGACAAACCCCTGAATATAGATAGGTAATAGTAAGTACGGTACAAAAACGGACAATCAGTAAGATTTTTGAGTATCAATTAAGACTCAATTGATAAAAGCTACACAATCCTTTTTCATTGGTATTATTTAATAACCTATTAGGAACACTACAAAATAGTATCTTAAGAATTCAATTTGTGCAGTATCAAAAGAGGGACACTGGATCCATAGCTCATTTTTGTTCTTTCGGAACCAAAAATAAAGCGTTCCAGAAAAGATTCTTTTTCATCAAGGAACATGGCATGAAGATCTATATGTAAAAGTTGTACAACAGTACTTATGACCATCGCGGCTGGAATTCTATTAACAACAGAAAATTTGTAATTAATATCCTTAAAAAGTCTTTTGATTCTAGCATTGTCTTTTTTGACGCTTGTGGTAATGGGGTTGTTGTTTAGCTCTACCACATTCACTTTGGGTTCATGCCTCGCTATTATTTCCTTTAAAATTGAAATTCCAGCACTACTAAAATCTTCAGATCTAAAAGTTGAAAAAAGTATATTTTCTATTTTCGAGAATTTAAATTTTTCAGGAATAATTAATACCGGACATTGGATGTTTCTTATTACCCGTATGGTATTGCTGCCAAATACTATTTCCCTAGCATTTGTGGTCCCATTTGTACCCATTATAATAAGATCTATTTTATGGGAGGCTAAGGTTTCGTTTATAGCATTAACAAGATTATCAAAATCAAAAATCGGTTTAAATGTATAGGCTTCGTGGAGAAATTGCAGTTTATATTTTTTGATCAATTTTTTCAACTGCTTCTTGTTATCATTTGCGATCGTTTCATAAATTGAAGCTTCCGGTGCTGCTGTTACCAAATCTGCAGATAGAAAATCTGAAGATTTTTGAACATTCAGAATATAGAAATTACAGCTATTTCCTTTAAAGAATTCAAGCGCATACTCTATAGCATTCAAAGAGTTCTCAGAGAAATCTGTAGGTAATAGGATATTTTTCATCGCAGTAGATTATAAGAATAAAAGTAGGTGTAAACCAAGTATAAAAGAATGATAAAAGTCATGTTAACCTTGGGTAGAGGGTATTATAAAAGCCTTGGAGGTGAAGGATCCCTAATAATTTAAAATTCTTCTAAAAGCATAGCGAAGTTGAATGTTGACCTCTAGTTTTTCAATTAAAAGTGATCAATATCATTTAAAATGTGACGCGATGCTTTTAACTTTAGGAAAATAAAACACTTGCGTTATGAGAACAACAGTATTTACTTTCGGGTTAATTATTTTAAGCTGTCTGGGTTTTGCTCAGGATATTAAAGATTTAAATTTTATAGCTCCATTTAAGGAGGGCTTGGCGGCTGTTCAGAGGGATGGGGATTGGGGTTTTATAGATGAGTCTGGAGCTTTGGTGATAGATTTTAGAAAAGATGTGGTGATATTGCCTGTGGAGGAAGAAGGCAAATCAAAATTCCCCTATTTTAAAGAAGGGATGTGCCTTATCCAAAAAACAGTAAAAGACATTCCTTTCTATGGTTTTATGGATACATCGGGAACAATTGTAATTGATCCCGTATATATAAATGCCACTAATTTTAAAGATGGCATGGCAATAGTAGGGGAGCTTACCAAAGAGAGCCTTGGTAGGAATGATCTTTTGGACAAAAGGGTCGTAAACTACAGTTTTTCAGAAATAGCTATAGACAAGTCTGGAAAGCTCTTATATTTTCTTACAGATCCCCAACACGTAACGTTGGATAAAAAATATTTAAGGAAACTTCCAAAGATCAAATCTACCGTGCTCAATGAAAAATTAATTGCTGTTCCAAGTAAAACAACAAAAAATTGGACGGTCATGAGACTACATTAATCCATGTTTTAACTTCCATACGTGTTGTTTTTCAGCGTTACTATTTCTCTGATTTTCAAAAACGTTTCACTAATTTTTATATTTTCAATATATTTTAACGATATGGGAAATGCTTATACACTTACTGTTGAATCCCTTTTAAAACAGTTGGAAGTAGATCCTTTGGAAGGATTAAGCGAGAAAGAAGTTGAAGATAGAACGAAGAAATATGGCGCCAATATTTTTAAAGTTAAAAAAGCTAAAAGTTGGGCTCTCATACTTTTAAACCAATTTTTAAATCCGATAGTTTATATACTGGTAGCAGCCACAATTTTAGCCTTTTTGTTTCAGGATTGGCTAGAAGGAATTGCGGTTATAATAGTAATCCTCTTAAATGCTGTAATTGGATTTACTATGGAGCTAAAAGCAACCCGAATGATAGAGTCCTTGCAAAAAAGCGCTCAATTGTTGTCTACAGTATTAAGAAATGGGAAGGTTCACAGTATTGCAGCCGCCAATTTGGTTCCAGGGGATGTGCTCATTCTCTCTCCGGGAACTATTGTAGGTGCAGATGCCCGTATTATCCATCAGGAGGGTATTGCCGTTACCGAATCGGCTCTAACAGGGGAAAGTGACCAAGTTACAAAATCAGAAAAAGCACTAGAGGTAGATACCCCTGTTTATAAAAGAAGCAATATGGTGTTTAAGGGCACCATCATAAATAAAGGGCATGCAAAGGCAATTGTAACTGCAACCGGGTCTCAAACAGAATTGGGTTCCATCAATAAATTAGTTCAAGAAGCAATTAAAGAAGATACCCCGCTGGGTAAACGATTAAATCGTTTAAGCCATAGGCTTATTTTTCTCACCATTTTCTTAATCATGATAATTATAATCATTGGTTATATAGAAGGGGAAGATTGGGAAATATTGATTAAAACCAGCATAGCACTTGCCGTTGCTGCAATTCCAGAAGGGTTGCCCATAGTCGCCACAATTACCCTTGCTCACGGTATGGTAAAATTATCCAAGCAAAGGGTAATTATAAAAAGACTAGAAGCCGTGCAAACCCTTGGCGAGATCACAATGATGTGTACAGATAAAACAGGAACCCTTACACTGGACAAAATGAATGTGGCACAAGTGGTTTTGGAAGACAAAACTATCATGGCATCGTCATTGAACCCTAACAGGGATGGAGAATCTTCCAAAAACTCGGGACTTTCATTTCTAAAATTTATTGAAGTGAGTATTCTGTGCAACAATGCCCTCGTTCAAGATGAAAATTCCAGTGGAGACTCCCTAGAGATTGCATTAATTGTTTTTGCTGAAGAGTTGGGACATAACGCACGAGATTTTAAGTCTAAATACCCAAAAGTCCATGAAATTCCATTTGATGAAAATGATAAATTCATGGCTACCTTAAATAAATATGGAGATACCTTTCAAATTTGTGTCAAGGGAGCACTGGAAATCGTTTTGAATAGGTGCAGCTCGGGATTGGACGAAGATGGGGATAAGATCCAACTAGATAGGGGTAAGTGGCTTCAAGCGTCGGAAGAAATTGCAAGCCGGGGATTACGGGTATTAGGCTTTGCATATAAGGAAACTGAAAAAACCACTATAGAGGGACAAATTCATGATCTCATATTTATTGGGATCGTTGGGTTTTTGGATCCTCCAAGATCTGATGTTCGACAAGCAATAGAAACCTATAAAAAAGCCGGTATAAAAGTAACCATGATCACAGGGGATCAATTGGCTACTGCGCAAAAGATTGCTGAAGAGATTAATTTATTGGTTCCAGGCGAGGATAATGAAAAGAAGGTTATTCATGGCGACATGATAAAGGATTTGGATAGTGCAGACCTGGATTTTAAAAACAAACTGCTGCACGCAAATGTTTTTGCACGGATAATTCCAGAGCAAAAACTACAATTGGTAGCGTTTTTCCAAAAGAACAATCATGTAGTAGGAATGATGGGAGATGGAATCAACGACACTCCTGCGCTTCGAAAGGCCGATATAGGAATCGCCATGGGTATTCGAGGTACAGATGCGGCAAAAGAGGTGGCAGATGTAATCTTACTGGATGATAAATTTGCTTCAACAGAATTAACGATAAGGCAGGGAAGAACTATTTTTAGGAATATTAGGCAGTTCGTTGTGTATCTTTTATCCTGTAACCTGGCTGAAATACTTTCAGTAGTGATCGCTGCGCTCATAAATATTCCGCTACCTCTTCTACCCTTACAAATTCTTTATCTCAATCTAGTAACAGATACATTTCCGGCATTGGCCCTTGGAATGGGGAAAGGCGAAAAAGTGATCATGGAGCGACCTCCAAGAAATCCTCAAGAGCAAATTATCACTCCTTTGCTCTGGCGATCAGTAATAGTGTATGGGCTATGTGTTACGTTCATTGTGACGGGTGTTACTTTGTATACGCACTTTGTCTTAAAATTGCCAAGTAGCGTAGTAAATAATATTTCTTTTTATACCCTGGTGTGGACACAGTTACTTCATGTCTTTAATATTCCATCTCGTATTCATTCTTTTTTTAATAATGAAGTAGTGCACAATAAATGGGTTTGGGCGGCCATGGTACTCTCTGTACTTCTAGTTGTTATTGCTTATTTGATCCCTGCTGTTCGAGAGGCATTATCCCTTTTACCCTTAACTATAGAACAATATCTAATTGTATTTTTTGCAGGGATATCTTCGGTAGTGATAATCCAGGTGTTCAAGAGAATTGGAATTACAGAATAATTAGGACTTCTTGGACTTTGAACAGACCATTTATTAACAGAAAAGCCATTAAAACATGATGAGAATCATATAATTATTATGGCTGGACATCAATCTTTGCTGAAAATAAATTAAAAATGAACAAATTAAAAATTGTAACCGCAAAAGAAGCGGTATCCATAGTAAAGTCTAATGATCGGATATTTTTTCAGGGAGCTGCGATGACTCCAAATTTATTGATAGATATGCTAAGTGAAAGATATCAGGAATTGAATAATGTGGAAATCATTCAGATACATACCCATGGAGAAGCAAAATATACCCAGCATCCCTATTGCAAGTCATTTAGACTGTACAGTTGTTTTGTAGGCCCTAATGTAAGGGCAGGGGTAGATACGAACACGGGGGATTATATCCCTGTTTTTTTAAGTGAAATACATTGGCTTTTTAGAAGGAATATCCTTCCCCTGGATGTGGCATTTATACAAGTTTCCCCACCAGATAAGCACGGGTATTGTTCTTTGGGAGTTTCAGTAGATATTACTTTGCCAGCAATACAAACGGCTAAAACCGTGGTAGCCCTTATGAACCCTCAAGTCCCAAGAACACATGGGGATGGGATCATTCATATCAACCAAATTAATTTGGCCGTGGAAGTGGATGTTCCCATCCATGCATCTTTTTTAGAAAAGCCATCTCCAATAGAAACAACTATTGGTAAGCATGTTGCAGAATTGGTAGAGGATGGTGCAACTTTACAAATGGGAATAGGCAATATACCAAATGCTGTACTTAACAATCTTACCAACCATAAAAGATTGGGTATCCATACCGAATTGTTTAGCGATGGGATCTTGCCTTTAGTAGAACAAGGTATTATTACCGGGGAAGATAAGGAAATTAAAACAGGAAAGATTGTTACTTGTTTTGCAATGGGCACTCAAAAACTATATGATTTTATAGACGATAATCCCATAGTTCATTTTAAGGAAGCGGGCTATACAAATGATACAGCGATTATTAGGCAAAACCCCAAAGTTACAGCTATAAACAGTGCTATAGAAATAGATCTAACAGGGCAGGTGTGTGCCGATTCTATTGGCGCCTATCAATATTCCGGGGTAGGTGGGCAAATGGACTTTATTCGAGGAGCTTCCCTTTCCAAAAATGGAAAACCAATTATAGCGATGCCTTCAATAACGGCCAAAGGAATTTCAAAAATAACCCCTTTTCTTAAGCAAGGTGCAAGCGTTACAACTACAAGAGCACATGTTCATTACGTGGTTACAGAGTATGGCGTGGTAAATTTATTTGGCAAGAGCTTGGAACAACGTGCCAAAGGCTTAATATCCATTGCACATCCAGACCATCGTGAATCCTTGGAAAAAGCGGCAAAAGAAAGATTTAATCCCTCATTGAGGGTTTAAAACCCACCTCCTCAGCTGGGCAGGTTGCCCGAAGGCCGATGGTCTTTAAAAATGAGATCTTCTTATTCCCAATACATAGGGAGGCTGCCTAAAAAGTCCTCTTTTCGCCAAACTGAGCCAATAGGTATCAAACAGCTTGATGCTATTTAACTTTTTAGACAGCCTCTTTTTTTACTCGAGAATTATAGAATTCCTAAATTAATGACCAATATAAATCCCAATAGTATTGATTTCTCAAATTTAATCTTAATTTTAATCTTTCAGAATTGTAGTATATGACAAAGGAAATTAAAGATGCTTATTCATTTGTTTTTGAAAAAGAATTGATACAGGAGATAGAGGAAGTAGGAACCTTAAAATCCTTTAAAGAAAACGAACGGATTATAGAAATAGGAGATAATGTTTCTTCAATGCCTTTACTTATAGATGGAGCAATTAAAATTTTAAGGGAAGATAAAGATGGAGATGAGCTCCTTTTGTACTTTTTAGAGAGGGGGGATACTTGTGCCATGACACTTTCTTGCTGTCTTGGGCATACCACCAGTGAAATACGGGCAGTTGCAGAAATGGAAACTAGACTTATTATGATTCCTGTTGCAAAAATGGAGGAATGGACTTCGAAATACAAGACTTGGAGAAACTTTGTTTTTGAAAGCTATCATTCAAGGCTTTTAGAAATGCTGGACACTATAGATACCATCGCATTTTTAAATATGGATGAGCGTTTGCTGAAGTATTTGAGGGACAAAGCAAAGATCAATCAAAATGAAACTGTACAAATTACCCATCAGCAAATTGCGTACGATTTGCATACTTCCCGAGTAGTTATTTCCAGGTTATTGAAAAAACTGGAGTTGAAAGGGAAGATCAGCTTGCAACGAAACAGCATTCAAATCATAGATTTATAGACCTAGGTTATAATGTAACCAATGTTACTGTACACATATTATGAGAAGAATACTTTTGCCTCAGTTTAAACTAAAAAAATGGATGTTATAGAAATCCTTGGATATATTGGGGCATTAATAATAGGATTGGTACTTGGTTTAATTGGTGGTGGGGGATCTATACTTACGGTGCCTATTCTTGTATATTTGCTTGCTATTAATCCTGTAACTGCAACTGCTTACTCCTTGTTCGTGGTAGGTGCCACCTCCTTAATTGGTGCTATAAAGAACATTAAAAATAAGCAGGTGGATTTTAGGACGGCATTTGTATTTGCAGTGCCTGCGTTTATAGCTGTTTATGCAACCAGAATGTTTGTTGTTCCGGCGATTCCAGATACCTTGTTCAGTATTGCCGGCTTTGAAGTAACCAAGAATATTGGTATCATGCTTTTTTTTGCAATTATCATGGTTGTCTCTGCCATATCCATGATTCTTGATAAAAGTGGTGACAATAATATAGAGGGTAAGGTTACTTACAATTATCCCCTTATAATTATTGAAGGAGTTGGTGTTGGACTGTTAACAGGTATTGTGGGAGCAGGCGGGGGCTTCCTTATAATCCCAGCTTTGGTTTTGTTCGCAAAGTTACCTATGAAAAAAGCGGTAGCTACTTCGCTTTTGATCATTGCAATTAAATCCCTTATTGGTTTTATTGGAGATATTCAAAATATGGAAATAGATTGGATATTTCTACTGATCTTTACAGGATTGTCTATAATAGGTATCTTTGCAGGAATTTATTTAAGTAAATTTATAAACGGTAAGAAATTAAAAAAATCTTTTGGCTGGTTTGTTCTGGTAATGGGAATATATATATTCTGGAAAGAATTGAGTAAATAAAAAGAATCAATTAAATAAAAAAGATATGTCTAAATTAAAAGTATTGATAATTATGGGATTTTTTGCATCCATCTTTGGGGTTAAAGCACAAACAAACAGCAATATCAAGGTGCTCGATATTACTGAATTCAAAGAACAAATAAATGATAAAAAGGTTGTTCTAGTAGATGTAAGAACTCCAAGAGAATTTAAGCAGGGCAACATTAAGAACTCGGTAAATATCGATTTTTTTGATCCCCAGTTTATCACTTCTTTTGATGGGTACAATAAAGAGGAGCCAATCTATATATATTGCCAAAGTGGAAATAGAAGCGGCAAAGCTTCAAAAAAGTTAGCTGAATTAGGGTTTACGAAGATTTATGACTTAAAAGGTGGATACTCGGGCTGGGAAGCAACGCAGAAATAAATAGACTGTTTATGGATGAAGTGGAGTCAAAAAAAAAGCACTGGGAAACTGTTTATAAAACCAAAAAGTTAGAAGAAGTAAGTTGGTATCAACCGGTACCAGTAACTTCATTGGATTTTATAAAGGCTGCTGCTGTCTCCACAAAAGCTTCGATCATAGATATTGGTGGGGGCGATAGTTTTTTGGTAGACAACCTACTTTCTCAAGGATATACAAATATCACTGTTTTAGATATTTCTGCTACGGCCATAGAAAGGGCTAAAACCAGATTAGGCCAGAAATCCGATGAGGTAACCTGGATCCTATCAGACATTACTTCTTTTGAGCCAGAAGAAAAGTACGATATATGGCATGACAGGGCAGCCCTACATTTTTTAACTTCAGTAAGGGAGATAGATAAGTATAAGCAAATTCTCGAAAATTCCATTGCTGCAGATGGCAAGGTAATTATTGGAACATTTTCTGAGAATGGCCCCACCAAATGCAGTGGGATAGAAATAAAACAATATTCCCAGAGAGAGCTGTCCCAATTCCTTTCAGCTAATTTTCTTACGGTGGAATGCCAAAATGTAGATCATAGTACGCCTTTTAAAACTTCGCAGAGCTTTATATTTTGCTACTTTCAGAAGATAAAGTAAATCACTTTTATTTTCGTGGGGAACATTTCTATATCTTTCTATTTTTAAAATAGATACTATTTCATGCTATATAATTACGATTATATTATAATAGGAAGCGGTTTTGGCGGTTCTGTGAGCGCCTTGAGACTTTCTGAGAAGGGTTATAAAGTTTTGGTGATAGAGAAAGGAAAATGGTATAATTCGAAAGATTTTGCAAAAACCAATTGGAATCTTCGAAAATGGTTATGGATGCCACATTTTTGTTTTTTTGGCATCATGAAACTTAGTATTTTTAAACACATTGCGGTGATCTCAGGGACCGGCGTTGGAGGTGGTTCGCTGGTTTATGCCAATACATTGCCCATACCAAAATCTGCTTTTTTTAATACAGGGAGCTGGAAGGCCCTGGAAAAGTGGGAAGAAACATTAAAGCCCTTTTACCAAATAGCATTACAAATGCTGGGTGCAACCAAAAACCCCAAACTTTTTGATGCCGATCTTGCTTTGGAGTCAATTTCAAAAGACCTTGGAAAAGAACAAGTTTTCGAAAGACCCAAAGTAGCAGTTTATTTTGGAGAAAAAGGTAAAACCACAACCGACCCCTATTTTAAAGGTAAGGGCCCCGACAGAACTGGATGTATCTTTTGTGGCGCCTGCATGACGGGTTGTAGACATAACGCTAAAAACACATTGGATAAAAATTATTTGTATTTAGCCCAGAAATTGGGAGCAACTATTTTAGCTGAGAATAAAGTTTATGATGTGATCCCTTTAAATAATGATTCTAAATTAATTTCGGGATATGCAGTTCATGTAAAATCAAGCACCAAATTTATAGCTCCTAAAAAGAAATACACCGCAAAGGCTGTGATTTTTTCAGGAGGCGTTTTAGGTACCATAAAATTGCTTTTAAAATTGAAATTAAAATCGCTACCTGCTTTATCCAATAAATTAGGAGACGATATTAGAACAAATAATGAAACCCTAATTAGTGTCTCTACTTTAGACAATACCAAAGATATGTCCAAGGGAGTGGCAATTGGAAGCTTATTGTATACAGACGCAAATAGCCATTTGGAGGTGGTTAGATATTCCAAAGGTTCGGGATTTTGGAAATTACTGCATCTCCCTTATGTAAGCAGGGGCAATCCAGGTATAAGAATCTTAAGAATCCTTAGTAAATTTATCAGTGCTCCATTGAGCTACTTTAAAATTTATTTTTTAAATAGCTGGTCTAAAAGCACCAGCGTTTTACTTTTTATGCAAACCTTGGACAGTACCCTTAAATTTAAAAGAAACCGACTTTTTGGAATGAGCACAACTATTGGTACGGGCACAACAAGTTCCTACATTCCGGAGTCTAAATTTCTGACTGAGAAATTCAGTGAAAAAGTGAATGGGAAAGCAACCTCTTTTGCTTTAGAGGCTTTAGGAGGAATTCCAACCACGGCCCACATTTTAGGAGGCGCGGTTATGGGGATAAATGCTGAAGAAGGGGTTATTAACAAGGATAATTTAGTCTATGGATACCCGAACATGTATATTATAGATGGATCTATGATCTCTGCAAACCCTGGTGTTAATCCATCCCTTTCCATAACAGCAATAGCAGAAAGGGCGATGTCCAAAATACCTGATAAAATGAAGTCCTGATCCTTAATAATCCTAATAATAAAAGAAGCCATATATTTTTTTGAAATTTATAACTGCATGTACAAGCATTAAATATAACCGGACTCAAATATGCCGATGATTATGGAAGAACAGGTAATTTTGAAACCTAAAACCTCATATCTAAACATGAATAAAGAACAAAGCAAGCTCATCAACGGTTTCAAGCATACGTTGTACGAAACTCAATCTCTTTCCGAAAGAGAAATGATAAAAAGCAGCCAGGAGTATTTTGGGTTTCTGGATAAAAGGCGTTCTGTTCGGGATTTTTCAGAAAGAGTGGTGCCAAGACAAATTATTGAAAATATAATTAAGTCGGCATCTACGGCTCCTTCTGGAGCACATAAACAACCATGGACGTTTTGCGCCATCTCCAATCCGGAAATAAAATTCAAGATCAGGGAAGCTGCCGAGGTGGAAGAGCAAGAAAATTATTCTGGAAGAATGAGCGAAAACTGGCTCCAAGATCTCGCTCCTCTTGGGACAACGATGGAAAAGCCATTTTTGGAGGAAGCTCCGTGGCTGATTGCGGTTTTTAAAAGGGTATACGAAATTGAAGATGGTAAGAAGCACAATAATTATTACGTAAACGAATCGGTTGGGATCGCTTGTGGGATGTTGATCGCTGCCATTCATAATGCCGGATTGGTAACTTTGACCCATACGCCAAGCCCCATGAATTTTTTGACCAAAGTGCTGGCAAGGCCAGAAAATGAAAGGCCATTTTTGTTGTTACCAGTTGGATACGCAAAAGAACCTGCCTATGTTCCAGAAATTCACAGGAAAACACTAGATGAAGTCGCTGTTTTCTATGGGTAGAATAATTAATTGGTTTCTATAAAAAACTATTTTTGTTGTCCGATAAAAATTTCGAGAATCTGAGAGATCCCATATGGGTAATGATTAGGAGCTGCTTTTTTATTTAAGAGCATGCTTTAGATACTATTTTGGCTATACTCGTTTTAAAAAACAATCAAATAAATTTCATATTGGTCATCAGTTAGTTACAATCAAGTCTTTCTTCTTGTCTCTAGCAGCCCCGACACTTCTTTTAATCTTTAATCGGACACTAATGATAAATAATAAACACTTACTTCATTTTAAGATCTGTAACAATTGTTACCGGAACAACCCACTCAAATGTTTATTTTTGCACGGTAAACATTAAAAAAGTTGGATAAATACTTAAAAATCATTCAAGATTCGTTTTCTGGATATTTTAATTACCTCGTTCAGGAAATAACCAATCCATCTTGGACCAACTATTTCTATTGGTTAATTGGGCTTTCATTGTTGGTCTGGGCCTTGGAGGTTTTAATTCCATGGAGGAAGCATCAATCCGCCTTTCGAAAAGGTTTTTGGCTAGATTCATTTTACATCCTATTTAATTTTTTCCTCTTTTCCCTCATAGGATATAATGCTCTTTCCAATGTTGCTGTAGAACTCTTTAATGATTTCTTGGGCTTGTTTGGCATAGAAAATTTGGTAGCTGTTAATATTCAAAATTTATCTGTTGGGCTACAATTGCTTATTATGTTTGTTATTGCAGATTTCATTCAATGGAATGTGCACAGGCAATTACATAGAAGGCCTTGGCTATGGGAATTTCATAAAGTGCACCACAGTGTAAAGGAAATGGGTTTTGCCGCGCAATTCAGGTTTCATTTTATGGAAACCATTGTGTATAAAACAGTGCAATATGTACCTTTGGCAATGATTGGCTTTGGGATCCAGGAATTCTTTGTAGTGCACATGTTCGCTGTATTTGTAGGTCATTTAAACCACGCGAACGTGGGATGGAGCTATGGCATCTTCGGTTATGTTTTCAATAATCCTAAAATGCATATTTGGCATCATTCAAAAGAATTGCCAAAAGAACATCCCTACGGAATGAACTTCGGGCTAACATTAAGTGTTTGGGATTATATTTTTGGCTCTGCCTATATTCCGAAGAGCGGAAAAAACATAGAAATAGGATTTAAGGGAGATGAAGATTTTCCTGAAGATTTTGGGAACCAGTTGTTATTTCCTTTTAAACATCAAAATAAATAGTTACGAATCATAAAAACGCAGTAAAATGAAAATAAAACAATTTAATGATGCTCCATTGGCACATTATTCCTACGCAATTGTTAGTGAAGGTAAAATGGCACTTGTAGACCCAAGTAGGAACCCTATGCAGTATTATGAATATGCCGAAGAGGAAAATGCCAAAATTGTTGCAGTTTTTGAAACGCATCCGCATGCAGATTTTGTAAGTAGCCATTTACAAATAAAGGAGCAAACGGGAGCTAAGATTTATGTGAGTAAATTATTGGGAGCCGATTATAAACATGAAACTTTTGATGATGGAGATACCCTGCAAATGGAAAATATAAAATTCAGCGCTATCAATACTCCAGGACATTCTCCAGATAGCATTAGTATAGTTGCCGAGGCAGAAGGCAAAACAGCTGTTTTTACAGGAGACACCTTGTTTATTGGAGATGTGGGAAGACCAGATCTACGTGAAAGTGTTGGAAATATGACCGCTAAACGAGTAGAGTTGGCTAAAGACATGTACCACACCATGCAAAATAAATACAACCATCTACCTGATGTTACCTTGGTTTATCCTGCGCATGGTGCTGGTTCACTTTGTGGTAAGAACATGAGCACCGATTCTTTTAGCACTTTAGGAAATGAACGTTTAGGAAACTGGGCGTTTAAAAATCAAACTGAAGAGAAATTCGTGGAAGAGATCTTGAAAGATCAACCATTTATACCTTCATACTTTGGATTTGATGTAGATCTTAACAAAGCCGGAGCACAAAATGTACAAGTCGCTAAAGCTGGAGTGAAGCTAGAACTGTTAGTATCCAAAATAGAAGTTGGAGTTACAGTTGTAGATACTCGAAGTGGAGAAGCATATAAGAATGGACATTTAGCAAATTCTATTAATATCATGGCAACTACCCCAACTCAGAAATTTGAAACTTGGTTAGGTGCTATTATCGAGCCCAAAGAAGCTTTTTATTTGGTAGTTGAAAGTATCTCACAGGTTGAAGAAATTTTAGAACGAATTGCCAAAATTGGATATGAAAAACAGCTGAAAAGAGTTATTACTTTATCTGAAGATGTTTCTGGGAAGTCGGATAAACTCTATTTAGATGACTTCAAACAAAATCAGGATAACTATACCATCGTCGATATTAGGAATAATGCCGAAGTAGCGGAAGGAAAGATCTTTGAAGGTGCCATTGCCATTCCACTAAATGAACTGCGTGAGGCCGCTTCCAAAATACCTACTACAAAACCTATCGTGGTCCACTGTGCTGGAGGGTATCGTTCGGCAGCAGGAAGCAGCATATTGGAGAATGAACTTAAAAACGTTAAAGTCTTTGATCTTAGTGATGCCATTGAGGATTTTAGCTAATGTTGAAAAGATGGAATTATTCTGTTTTTAAACGTTTTCCACCCCCAATTAGAAACCATAAAAATCTTTCAAGTATTTATATTTGAGAGGTTTTTTCGTTTAAAAAAACCATAAGTTCCCTGCGCATTTTTCTATATTTACAACTTTCAATGACATTAGGTCGATAAATACCGCATAATGGACAAAAAATATAAAGTTAAGGTGAACGATTCTTATGAGCATCGATTTAGCAATGAGGAAGTTCTTTCTTTGGATACCCAGAAAATTTCAGAATCCAAATACCATGTACTTCAAGATGGGAAATCATTTAATTCCGAGATCTTATATTCAAATTTCCTAAAAAAAACATATTCCATAAAGATCAATTCCAATACCTATCAAGTCGAGATCTCCAATGAGTTGGATCTCTTGATAGAGGATATGGGATTGGCCATTAGCGCTACCAAACAGGTGAATGATATCAAGGCGCCAATGCCGGGACTCATTTTGGATGTTTTGGTAGAACAAGGTGCTTCAGTAAGTGAAGGAGATTATTTGGTGGTTCTGGAGGCCATGAAAATGGAAAACACCTTGACAGCGCCAAGAGACGGGGTGGTAAAATCTATTACAGTAACCAAAGGAGAGACAGTAGATAAAAATCAGTTGCTCATAGAAATGGAATAATTTCTTCGGAAAGGGGGCAAATCAAAATTTTAATTGATTGAAAGATCAGTTCATATACAATTTAGATAAATGAAAAAAATATTAGTAGCCAATAGGGGAGAGATTGCCTTAAGGGTGATGAAAACAGCTAGAAAAATGGGAATTAAAACCCTTGCTGTTTTTTCTGTTGCAGATAGGAATGCCCCCCACGTAAAATATGCCGATGAGGCGGTATGTATTGGAGAAGCACCTTCTAACCAATCCTATTTAATGGGCAGCAATATTATTAAAGTAGCAAAAGAACATCAAGTAGATGCCATTCATCCTGGTTATGGTTTTTTAAGTGAGAATGCCGATTTCGCTGAGGAAGCAGAAAAGAACGGAATTACTTTTATTGGCCCCGGCTCAAAGGCAATAAGGGTTATGGGAAGTAAGCTCGCAGCAAAAGATGCAGTAAAAGCTTACGATATCCCTATGGTTCCAGGAATAGATGAAGCGATTACAGATGTAGAGAAGGCAAAAGGTATCGCCAGGGAAATTGGGTTCCCAATCTTAATAAAAGCTTCTGCCGGAGGTGGGGGAAAAGGAATGCGAGTTGTGGAAAAAGAATCTGAGCTTGCAGACCAAATGAAAAGGGCGATCAGCGAGGCAGAATCTGCTTTCGGGGATGGCTCGGTTTTTATAGAGAAATATGTGGGTTCTCCAAGACATATAGAAATTCAAGTATTGGCAGACACTCATGGCAATTATGTGCATCTTTTTGAGCGTGAATGCAGCATACAAAGGAGACACCAAAAAGTAGTAGAGGAAGCACCATCGGTAGTTTTAGATGAGAAGCTTAGAAAGGAAATGGGAGAAGCAGCAATTAAAGTTGCTCAGGCTTGTGATTATGTGGGTGCTGGTACCGTGGAATTTTTAATGGATGAAAACAGGAATTTCTATTTTTTGGAAATGAACACCAGGCTCCAAGTAGAGCATCCTGTAACCGAATTTATTACAGGAATAGATCTGGTAGAACAACAGATAAAAGTTGCAAGGGGCGAAAAGTTAGCTTTTGGCCAGGAAGATCTAAAAATAAATGGACATGCCCTAGAATTACGGGTCTATGCAGAAGACCCTATGGCAGATTTTATGCCGAGTGTGGGAACATTGGAACGATATCGTACTCCAAAAGGAGAAGGGATTCGAATTGATGATGGTTTCGAGGAGGGCATGGAAGTTCCAATTTATTACGATCCTATGCTTGCAAAGCTCATTACCTATGGGAAGACTAGGGAAGAAGCTATTCAGTTAATGATTTCGGCTATAGACCAATATGAAGTACAAGGAGTGCAAACAACACTTCCTTTTGGGAAATTCGTTTTTGAACATGAGGCTTTTAGAAGTGGGAATTTCGATACACATTTCGTGAAAAACTACTATTCGGCAGCAAAACTGGCAGATAGAACCGAAGAAGAAGCAAAGCTTGCAGGTTTGATAGCCCTAAAGCAATATTTAAAAGATCAACAAATAACAAGGTTACCGCACAATTAATTTCTACTTTATAGAGGTCAGTATGCATGTTCATATTAAAATTATAATTTAGTAATAGGGATGTCAGGTTGAGCGGAGTCGAAACCTCCTTTTCCACTAAAAAGTTCTCGACTGCGCTCGAACAGACAAAATGATATTTTTAATTGTTGGAAAACCGGAAAAACAAAGAATAAAAATAGTATAAAGTTATCTACTGATCTCTGTCTGTTTAAATTGAAATTTATGTCTGTTTTTAACCCAGCAAGCAGGCTTAATGATTATCTCGTCACCCAGTCCCGAATGTTGGGGACAACATGATGAAAAACTTGGTTATAACTAGTTGAAAATAAAAAATAAAATCATAATAAAATCATGAGCCAGAATATAGAGATCCTAAACAATAAAATTGCTGAGGCCCATTTAGGGGGAGGCGAAAAACGCATTGCCAAACAACACGAAAAGAAAAAACTGACCGCTCGGGAACGCGTGGATTATTTTCTCGATGAGGGTTCTTTCGAAGAAATAGGAATTTTGGTCACCCACCGAACCACAGATTTTGGGATGGAGAAACAACAATTCTATGGAGATGGAGTGGTTACTGGTTATGGAACTGTAAATGGCAGATTGGTCTATGTATTCGCTCAGGATTTTACTGTTTTTGGGGGAGCGTTATCTGAAACCCATGCCGAAAAAATCTGTAAAGTGATGGATCATGCCATGAAAGTTGGAGCGCCTATTATCGGGTTGAATGATTCCGGAGGTGCCCGTATTCAAGAAGGAGTTCGTTCTCTAGGTGGATACGCCGATATTTTTTATAGAAATGTCCAAGCTTCAGGAGTGATTCCGCAAATTTCAGCAATTATGGGACCTTGTGCAGGGGGTGCTGTTTATTCTCCAGCAATGACAGATTTTACGGTGATGGTGGAAGGAAGCAGCTATATGTTTGTAACCGGCCCCAATGTTGTAAAAACCGTAACCAATGAAGAAGTGACTTCAGAAGAACTGGGTGGTGCAAGTACACATTCCACTAAATCTGGGGTTACCCATTTAACTTCCAACAATGATATCGCTTGTTTGGAGGATATTAAAAATTTATTGAGTTATCTGCCTCAAAACAATAAGGAAACAACTGATAAACTTCCCTATGAATTAACAGATGAAATAAGAGGGGCGTTGGACGATATGATTCCTGATAGTGCCAATAAACCTTATGATATGCATGAGGTGATAAAAGGGATCATCGATGAGGATTCATTTTTTGAGATCCATAAAGATTATGCCGATAATATTATAGTTGGTTTTGCACGATTGGGAGGAAGAAGCATTGGAATTGTTGCCAACCAACCAATGAGCTTGGCAGGTGTCCTGGATGTAGACTCATCTAAAAAAGCAGCCAGGTTTACGAGATTTTGTGATTGCTTTAATATCCCACTTTTGGTCTTGGTGGATGTTCCAGGGTTCTTGCCGGGAACAGATCAGGAATGGAACGGGATCATCTTGCATGGCGCAAAGCTTTTATATGCATTAAGTGAAGCTACCGTGCCCAGAGTAACAGTGATCACAAGAAAAGCCTATGGGGGAGCTTATGATGTGATGAATTCCAAACACATTGGAGCCGATCTTAACTTTGCATGGCCAACAGCTGAAATTGCGGTGATGGGTGCAAAAGGAGCTAGTGAGATCATCTTCAGAAAAGAGATCCAAGAAGCGGAAAACCCTGAATTAAAACTCTCTGAAAAGGAAGCAGAATATGCCGATAAATTTGCCAACCCCTTTGAAGCTGCAAAACGCGGGTTTATAGATGAGGTGATCATGCCAAGAGATACTAGAAAGAAATTGCTGAAAGCATTCAGTATGCTTGAGAAAAAGTCGGTTTTAAGGATAGATCGAAAACACGGAAATATCCCATTATAATATTAACTATGGAACTGGTAGAGGGTGGGTCAAAATTAATGAGCCGTCTTGGGTTTTAAGTTTTTTCTATTCTTTTAGACAGTAATAAATGTTACTGCAACCAAATCTTAAAAATGAGTTCTTTGCAGCTCAATGAAATTATAATCTATGGAATGGATCTTTGAGCCTTGGCCTTGGTATGTGGCTGGGCCTTTAATAGCAGTGATCATGTTTCTCCTGATCTTTGTGGGGAAACAGTTTGGAATGTCTTCTAGCCTTAGGACTATATGTACTTTGTGTGGTGCAGATAATGCATCCGATTATTTCAATTTCGATTGGAAAACGGAGCGATGGAATTTAACGGTGGTAGTTGGAGCTGTTATTGGAGGTTATATTGGATGGAGCTCACTTCTTGTCCAATGATGCTACTGTAGCTATAAATCCAGCAACAGTAGCCACACTTCAAGAATTAGGCTTTAATAGTGCAGGCAATGCTTATTTACCAGATGAGCTCTTTAGTTTAGATGCCCTATTCAATATAAAATCTTTAGGAATCCTTTTAATTGGAGGTTTTCTTATTGGTTTTGGAGCTAGATATGCAAGTGGTTGTACGTCCGGACATGCAATTTATGGGTTAAGCAACTTGCAGTTACCTTCATTAATTGCGGTGATTGGATTTTTTATAGGTGGATTATTTATGATCCATGTTTTATTTCCCTTAATATTTTAGAATGAGGACACTTGGGTATTTATTTATAGGAATCATTTTTGGAATTGTAATGTATAAATCTGAAGCCGCTTCCTGGTTTAGGATCTATGAAATGTTCCAGTTTCAGTCGTTTCATATGTACGGAATTATAGGTTCAGCTTTAGTACTGGGAGTGCTAGGGGTGCAATTGATCAATAAAAACAATATAAACTCCTTCTTTGGAGAGCCTATAAAATTTGTTCCGAAGGAAAAAGGATTTACTAGATATATTGCTGGTGGAACTATCTTCGGATTAGGTTGGGCGTTGGCTGGATCTTGTCCTGGGCCAATTTATACACTTATTGGAGCTGGATATATCTCTATTATTGTTGTTCTAATAGGAGCTATTCTTGGTACATTTCTATATGGATTGCTTCAGAAGAAATTACCGCATTAAATATTAGGTGGTTTAATTTCAGAAGGATCCATGGTAAAGGAGGGAAGCGATATTTTAAACTTCACCACAACCAGCCGTATACTAATCACGATAAGCGAAGTGATTACGTAGATCACATCGTTATCTACATTTAAATTATACAATATCACATAACCTAAAGCTCCCACGATACAAGCGGTGGCATAAATTTCCTTTCTAAAGATCACTGGGATCTCATTACAGAGGATATCGCGAATTACACCCCCAAATGTACCTGTTATGGCACCCAGGGCTATCGAAATTATAGGATCCAGACCATTATTGATGCCTGCCTCTACACCGGTAATCGTAAAAACTCCCAATCCTATTGTATCAAAGAGAAATAGGGAAGTTTTTAGGTGGTTTATCCTATACCGGAAAACTATGGTAAGAAAAGTGGTCACACCTATTAAATAAATATAAAAACTGTTCTCCATCCACATTACAGGATTGTTCCCAATTAAAATATCTCGTACTGTCCCGCCACCAATTGCAGTAACAAATGCAATTATAAAAATACCGAATAAATCAAGCTTTCTGGTCATAGCTGCTAAAGCACCAGAAATAGCAAAAGCTATGGTTCCTAAAACATCGAACGTACTAAAAAGGGATATATCCATAATTGGCGGCAAAGTTACTTTTTATAATACTATTTATGAGGTACAGGGATTAAATTACTATTTTAGGCTTGAGGAATTCATTTGAATTATAAACAAATAGTAAATCTTAATAACAAATCCTGTAAGTTTTTAACTAAACTACCTACTTTTACAGGACAAAATAAATATTGAAATGTCAAATACAGTAGAAAGAATAAAATGTTTAATAATAGGTTCGGGACCTGCTGGTTATACAGCGGCTATTTATGCAGCTAGAGCAGACATGAAACCAATTATGTACACTGGGATGGAACCAGGGGGGCAATTAACGACAACCACAGAAGTAGATAATTTCCCTGGATATCCAGAAGGCATAGATGGTCCGGCCATGATGGTAGATCTTCAAAAACAGGCAGAGCGCTTTGGTACACAAGTAAGATTTGGAATGGTTACAGAGGTTCAGTTTAATGAAAAACCAGGAGGTATTCATAAAGCTTGTATAGATAATGCTACATGGGTAGAAGCCGAGACCGTTATTATTTCTACTGGGGCTACCGCAAAATATTTGGGATTGCCCAGTGAGCAACGCTTACGCGGGGGAGGAGTTTCTGCCTGTGCCGTTTGTGATGGATTTTTCTATAAAAATCAGGATGTTGCCATAGTTGGTGGGGGGGATACCGCTGCTGAAGAGGCGACGTACCTTGCCAATATTTGTAATAAAGTGACCATGTTGGTGCGTAAAGATGAGATGAAAGCATCCAAGGCAATGCAACACAGAGTTACAAATACCAAAAATATAGACCTAAAATACAACACTCAAGTTGATGAAGTTTTAGGGGAACAAGTAGTTGAGGGACTTAGAATGCTGAATAACCAAACTGGCGAGAAAGAAGAAATTGCAATTACCGGGTTATTTATCGCTATTGGACACAAGCCAAATACCGAGATTTTTAAAGGTCAACTGGAGATGGACGATATGGGATATCTAATTACCAAGGGAAAATCCACCAAGACCAATATGCCTGGTGTTTTTGCTTCTGGGGATGTTCAAGATAAAGAATATAGACAAGCTGTGACTGCGGCAGGAACTGGATGTATGGCTGCCTTGGATGCAGAGCGTTACTTAAGTTCTATTGAAGAGATCAAAGAAAAGAAGGTAGGAGCTACTATATAATTACAATTTATATTAAACAATAAAGCCTCAACAAATGTTGAGGCTTTATTGCTTTTAAGTCATGGCTAATTATCCCTTTTTATTTTTACTTCCCCATCATCAATTTTTATTTTCGATTCAGTTCCGTCTGCCCTGTCAACTTTTTTCTTGTATTCTCCATCGTCTTTCTTGATTTTAATTTCGTCGCCTTCAGAGGTTTCAATTTTTATCTTATCCCCGTCTTCACTTATTTCTACTTTATCATCGGCATTCAGGTTCATTTCTTCGCGAATTGCACTTTCATCATCCATATCATTTGCTTCACGATTTTCATCTCGGCAGGAAACCAATGCTATAGATAGCATGGTAAGGATCAAGCCATTTCTCAAAATATTTCTCATTTTATTGTTATTTAGGGATTAATAGCTGTAAACATACTCTAATTTCAAGAATGTCTGTCTGTTATTTAATTTTTTTTAGAAAGTACGGCTTTTTGTGAAAATTCCACTAAATCTATTTTGGGCGTGTTATAAAGATCCACTTCGCTTTTATCTTTTGCTGAAAGCTTTAAGGTTTTGGAAACATTTATACTGTTTTTAGAATTCCCTGTAGCAAACACTTCCGCAGTTTCAGATGTTAGTTTTTCAGCATCAAATTTAGAAGATTTTGCTGCGCTAAGGTATAGTTCTTCAATAGACCCTTTTAATTTTGCTGAAGAATCATCTAGTGCGTTTACAGTTAATAAAGTGGATTTTAAAGACCCTTCCAAGTCACTGGATTCGTTTAATTCAAGAGAAATTTCTTCAGAAGTTATTTCAACATCAACTTTGGCTTTCCCCGAATTGTTTAATTTGAAAGTGTTGGTGGTAGCCGAGAATTCACTTTTTGATCTTCCTTTGGCTATAAATTCAAAATCATGCAAATAGAATTCCTCAAGGGCCTCAAATTCTACTTTTCCATC
Source organism: Gillisia sp. Hel_I_86 (assembly GCF_007827275.1). NCBI lineage: Bacteria > Pseudomonadati > Bacteroidota > Flavobacteriia > Flavobacteriales > Flavobacteriaceae > Gillisia > Gillisia sp. Hel_I_86. The sequence goes on from NZ_VISE01000001.1 coordinate 2,824,023, forward strand.
TACTGTGATCTTGGTCAAGGTATCTGCAAAAGTGATTTTTAATTTTTGGGATTTGCTGTTTGAGATTTTCGTTGATGGTTTTATGTAAAGTACATTGTTCACAACTTCAATCTGGATTAGGTCATGCAAATTATCATCGGCTTCAACCTCCACCATAAAGCGGTTCCCATTTAAAAGCCCCACTTTAAATTCCCCATCCAATTCTATAGCTGTAAATGAATTGATTTCGGTTTGCTCTGTGGTAACATTTCGGCTTCCCTTTACACTTTTTTGTGCCTGAGAATTTAACCCGATTAATAGAAAAGCAATAAATATATATTTATGCATATATGAATGATTAAAATTCAAACAAATATAGAAAAAGCCCCCATTTATTGGAGGCTTATTTTTAGCTCGGTACACAAGACTTTTTACATCTAATTAACATATCCATTTTTTGATATTGAAATTGTTCCAGATGATTGGAGTCTACAGATATTTTTTCTTCGGTTGGTTCTCCGGGGAAAATGGATAAAACCAAAATGATTATAAGTTTAATTAATGCTATCATGACTAGTTCTTTTTAATTTCTATTCCGTTTTCATCAATCTTAATTTTCTTGTCATTGTTTTTATTTATTTGAACCCCATCCGAGTTAATTCGAACCTTCACGTTATCGTCGTCACTAAATTTGCTGGATTCTTCCCAGTTATCTTTTTTCTTGTTATTGATCTGTACCCCATCAGAATTTATACGAACATTAATTTCATCGTCATCAAACGAATCTGATTCGTCCCAGTTATCATCATTGTCCCAAGAGCCATCGCTGGAATCGATACTTTCTATTGGGCAGGTTTCGCAAATGGTACCATTCTCAATTACTTTTACAAAGTGCTCTTCTTGGTCGTACTTTAAAATTCCACCGGCGTAATCTGAATATCTATAATAGTCCCCAACATTATCATCTACAAATAACACACTTCCTTCAGGTACATAGACAGTTACTTTAACTTCTTGATCCCTATAGTATTCATCTAAATTAGAGGTTAGGTAAGAGTCCAAATAGAGCTTGTTGCCATCTAAATTAGTGTTGTAGCTAATATTTTTCGCTCTGTCCTTAGCATCTTTATAGTCGCTTCCATCTGCGGTTTTAATGATTTCGATTCTACCAATAGAATCTTTTGTAGATTTTACTACCACATTTATATCTGTGATATACATGATCTTAGTGTCATTGTCATCATACTTGATCTCTAAACCCCTTCTTCGGGTATTGGAAGAATACTCTGGATTAGATCTCATTGATAAGTACAAGGTGTCCTGTGGCGTGATCGGTAATTTTTCGGTAATTACAATTTCTCCATCGAATGCTCTTAAGGTGGCTTGTTTAACTCCCAAGAATGCCAATCCAATTACAGATAACAACCATAATCCCAGTAATACCATTTTTGCCAGCGTACCAATAGATTTTAGTTTTCTTACCATGATTTTCAATCCTAGGATAAAAAGGAAGAAAAATGGGATTCCAACGGCAAAGAATGTAAGGAGGGAGATCACCCAAATTGGTGCGCCTATGGCGGCCATTTCAATATAATCTGTCCAAGGTGCTTCTACAATACCAAATGTTCCTACAGTAAACAGGCCTATAAATAAAGCTATAAGGGTAGATCCTGCAATTAATAGGATTAATAAACCTATAAATTTTACGAAGACGTTTAGTATGGCAAGAATAGCAGAACTAATCCCGGTAGCAGCAGAACTGGCTCCAGATTTCACTTGTCTGCCATATTTGTCAAAATCGGCATTGCGAACTTTTCCTGCAACATCATCAAAACCTTCCTTGATCTTGCGTTCTATATTGGAGATATTAACCTCTTCTCCACGCATGGAAAGTTTATCTGCCGTGGTTTTAGCTTCAGGAACAAAAATCCATAGTGCTATATAAATAAGTACAAATGCACCACTGGATGCGATGGTTAAAATAACCCATAACAAACGTACCCAAAGGGCTTGTATTCCTAAATAGTGACCTAATCCTGAAGATACTCCGCCAACATACGAGTTTTCGGTATCCCTAAATAGTTGTTTTCCAGTAGTAGAAGATTTAGTATAACTAGGTTCGTCCTCGAAGATCTCGTCGTCCAACATATAATCTTCTGGTTGTCCCATTGTAGCTATTACTGCTTCTACTTCGGTAGTTCCTATTACCTGCTTTTTATCTTTTATTTTTTCATTAAAAAGTTCAGCAATACGAGCTTCAATATCCGCAATTATCTCTTCCTTGCCTTGCGTGTTCGTAAGCGAGCGTTTAATTGCTTCTAGATAATGCTGTAGTTTAGCGTATGCATCTTCATCAATATGAAAGAAAATGCCGGCAAGGTTAATATTTACTGTCTTATTCATGATTCTTGTTTTTTTGAGTGGTTACAACTTTTACAGCGGTTTGTAGTTCGTTCCAAGTATGGGTGAGTTCTGTTAAAAATAATTGGCCGGTATCTGTTAAGCCATAATATTTTCTTGGTGGCCCACTGGTAGATTCCTCCCAGCGATAGCTTAGTAATCCAGCATTTTTAAGCCGGGTAAGCAAAGGATAAATTGTTCCTTCCACCACTAATAATTTTGCGTCCTTAAGGGTGTCCAAGATCTCTGCCACGTAGGCATCGTTATCTCGCAACACCGACAGAATGCAATACTCCAGCACTCCTTTACGCATTTGTGCTTTGGTGTTTTCAATCTTCATAGCGTTTGGTTTTGAATGTTGTTAAACTGTTCATTTTTTGATTGATGGTCACCAACCTGAGTTGGCTTAATAAAATTGATGGTTAAAGGGTATTTATATAATTGTCCCTCACTTGCTTTGATGGTAGCAAGAATTACGGCTACAATATCCAGTATAAACAACCCCAAAAATAATAGACCCATAATTGTAGCGAACACGAGCAGGGAAATTAAATTTCGTGGATGTCCTGTGCTTATAAAGTCGTCAGAAATAATAAATGGATCGTCTAAATTAAAGTGGACTCCCCAAAAAATAACTCCTGCTATTGCTATACATACCAATAGTATAAAATACAGGAACATACTTATTTGAAAATTTAGAGCTTGTTTTCCATGATGATCCACAAATGGATCTTTTTGTTTTGCATTCCAAAATATTAAGGGAAGGATAAAATTCCCTAGCGGAATAAAATATTTGCTAAACGTAGAGAGATGAATAAAAGCTGCTACTGTTTTGTCTGGATTTGATGATGTGGTTTCCATAGTTGATTGATTTTCTTATACAAATATATATCTTTAAGATGGTATTATGCAAAACAAAGTACTGTATGGTATAAATTTTAAGAAAAGTTTAACATTTAGAGGTTAAATATATTTTAGATACTTTTATAAAAAATTACACCTTAAAATGAAAATGACTCCCGGAAAACTTAATAAATTTTTAATGCTGAAATTACCAAGCGCATGGCTGTGTGGAGTGAGGGTAAAGGATCTTAACCAAGAAGGCTGTACGGTAAGAGTTCGGCATAAATGGATCAACCAAAACCCATTTAATTCGATGTATTTCGCAGTGCAAGCTATGGCTGCCGAATTAAGTACCGGAGCTATGGTTATAGCACAAATAAAAGATAGCGGGCAAAAAATTTCTATGTTAGTGGCACAAAACAAAGCCAGTTTTACTAAAAAAGCCACTGGTAAGTTAGAATTCACTTGTAATGATGGGCATTTAATATCTGAAGCAATTCAGGAAACCATCAAAACAGGAGAAGGACAAATTTTCTGGATGAAATCTGTTGGTTTAAATGAAGATGGGGCAGCAGTGTCTACATTCGAATTTGAGTGGACGGTTCGAATAAAACAGAAAAAGCAATAATTTTTCTATAATATTTTAGATATTTTATAAGGAATTGACATATTTAAAAAGTAAGTCAATGGTACTTGTTCCAGCGTCTAAGGATCTTAAAAAAAATAATATCCTCTATTCCTTTAAACAGTTTGAAGTTAGAGTATACAATTATCATTCTGAATATGATTTAACGAATTGATGGAAATTAATGGAATGGTTATTTTAAGTAAAGATCCCTCCTCCCGTCGGGATGACAATATAAAATGTTTGTCATTCTGAAGGGAACGTAGTGTACTGAAGAATCTCCTAAAAAAAATAATCATTAAACTTTCCTAATAGGGCAACTCGTGTATTACAAATTTAAAGGATGTTTTGGAACAGGGTGACGAGATGGTCATGTATTTGCTAAAAGGGATTGGAAAACGTTTGCATAATTCTGCAATTGAACACTTTTCTGCAATTTATGGCATTCAACCCATTTTTACATATTTCCACCTATTTTTTGTAACGTTTACATTGTTTTACTTACCTATTTCTATAAATAAGTAATTATGAATGCACACGAAATAGATTATCAGATATTTGGAGAAGAAATGCAATATGTGGAATTGGAGTTAGATCCTAATGAAGCAGTAATTGCCGAAGCCGGTAACTTTATGATGATGGATAGTGGGATTAAGATGAACACTATTTTTGGGGATGGCTCTAAGCAAAATGAAGGGTTTCTCGGAAAAGTACTTGGCGCAGGGAAAAGACTGCTTACAGGAGAAAGTTTATTCATGACCATTTTTTCCAACGAAGTTTCTGGAAAGAAGAAGGTGAGTTTTGCATCGCCTTATCCTGGAAAAATACTCCCTTTGGATCTTAGTATATATGGAGGAAAATTCATTTGCCAGAAAGATGCTTTCTTATGCGCTGCCAAAGGAGTTTCTATTGGAATCGAATTTAGCAGAAAATTAGGGAGAGGTTTCTTTGGTGGAGAAGGCTTTATTATGCAAAAAGTAGAAGGGGATGGAATGGCCTTTGTACATGCCGGTGGCACTATGGCTCGTAAGGAATTGGGAGTTGGTGAAAAATTATGTGTGGATACAGGTTGTATCATCGGTTTTACGCAAGACGTTAATTACGATATCGAATTTGTAGGGGGTATCAAAAACACCATTTTTGGTGGCGAAGGATTGTTTTTTGCAACCTTAACAGGGCCTGGAGTAGTATATGTTCAATCTTTACCATTTAGTAGATTAGCGAATAGGGTACTGCAAGCTGCTCCTCAAGGAGGTGGGAAAGATAAAGGGGAAGGAAGTATTTTAGGAGGTATAGGAGATGTTTTAAGTGGAGATAATAGGTTTTAAATTTAAATAAAGTGCCTCATGGCAGGCATCGGGGTATTAAACCCTAAATGAGGGTTTAAATTTCGGAATCGAATTGCATTATTGATGAATTATTACTATCTTGAAGAGGATTTATAAAACCTGCCTATAGTATAATTCTACTTTTACTTAAATTAAATCAACAACTTAAAACAGTATAAAAATATGGCGAGAGCGATGTTTGAATACACCAAAACAATTCTTCATAAAGTAAGTTTTGATGCGGTGTTGTTCTGTAAAGAAGTTAAGAAAGCAATCCAACGACTTCTTCCTCATGAAATAGAGGAATTAAAAATTTGGATACTTTCTTTAACTCGACAGAATCCCGAGCTAAATCAATGTCTAATATATCTAAACTAAAAGATCGGCCATTGGCCGATCTTTTAGTTTAGAACATTCTTTCTATTGTTCAAAGGGCTTATGATTTTTACATTTTGGAAAGCGATAGCTCCTTTTATAACACCTGCTATCGTAGTGCGAAGTGCTTCTATAATATGCATTTTTAATTCGCTTTTGGTGTAAATTAAACTCACTTCCCTTGCTGGTACAGGTTCTTCAAACATTTTTAGTTTCTTGCGCTCTTTCTCTCCTAGATCCATGGTGTGCAAATAGGGCAGCAACGTCATTCCTAAACCTTCATTTGCCAATTTTATAAGGGTTTCGAAACTCCCACTTTCTAATTGGAAATGGTCCCCATCGTAGTTTCTGGAGACTTTACATAGATTAATAATGCCATCTTTAAAACAATGCCCATCTTCTAAAAGCAAAATATCGTCTATATCTAAATTCTCAACATTTAGGTTATTATCTGCGGCCAATCGATGTCCTTCTGGGACATACCCAACAAAAGGCTCA